>JBGSUB010000067.1:0-309606 GCA_041753535.1 Lentimicrobiaceae bacterium | reverse complement strand
GAGAGATAGAGAGATAGAGAAATATAGAAGTTTTGAGTTTTTAGGAGAAGAGGGAATTTACAAACTCGTTCTTATCGAAAATCTGCAGGTGTTCCATTTTTTCACCCAGGCCAATAAAACGCACAGGGATTTTAAACTGGTCGGATATGCCGATGACAACACCACCTTTGGCTGTACCATCCAATTTCGTAAGCGCGAGACTTGTAACTTCGGTAACGGCGGTAAATTGTTTAGCCTGTTCAATCGCATTTTGTCCTGTAGATGCATCCAGTACCAGTAAAACTTCCTGAGGAGCATCCGGAAGAACTTTCTGCATCACCTTTTTAATCTTACCCAGTTCATTCATCAGGTTTACTTTGTTGTGAAGGCGGCCAGCGGTATCGATAATAACTACATCAATATTGCGGTTAACAGCCGATTTTAAGGTATCGTAAGCAACGGCTGCCGGATCGGAACCCATATCCTGCCTTACAATTTGTACGCCTGCCCGGTCGGCCCATATTGCTAGCTGATCGATGGCTGCAGCACGGAAGGTATCAGCCGCGCCCAGTAAAACAGTTTTGCCGGCACTTTTAAAATGATAAGCAAGTTTGCCGATGGTAGTAGTTTTGCCAACACCATTTACACCGACAACCATTATGACATAAGGAGTATCACGCTTCGGGAAATCGAAACCCACGAACTCAGTAGTATCATTTTCGGTAAGCAAGGCGGCAATTTCCTCTTTAAGCAAGCCATTTAGCTCGCTTGTTCCAAGGTATTTGTCGCGAGCAACTCGCTCCTGTATGCGGGAAATTATCTTTAATGTCGTTTCGACACCCACATCCGAAGTAACAAGGATTTCTTCCAGGTCATCGAGTACATCATCGTCAACGCGCGATTTACCTGCAATGGCTTTGGTGAGACGCGAAAAAACGCTTACCCTGGTTTTCTCCAGGCCTTTATCGAGTACTTCTTTTTTCTCTTTTGTGAAAAACGAAAATAATCCCATATGATTAGAATTTGTTTGAAGGGTTTCGGGTTGGAAGAGTTTCGGGTTGGAAGGGTTTCGGGTTGGAAGAGTTTCGGGTTTGAAGAGTTTCGGGTTCGAAGAGTTTCGTGTTGAAAGAGTTTCGTGTTGAAAGAGTTTCGCGTTCGAAAAGCTTGAGAAAGTTTTATTCCCATCGTTTCCTGAGCACTGAGCAAAGTCGAAGTGCAAGGTTCAAACACAAACTGTTTCATTGCTGAATTCTCAAATCTTCAAATTTTCAAATTCCCAAATTATCAAATTGTCAGATTGTCGAATTAAATCATTGTTACCGAACTCCAATTTCCCGAAAACTGAAAAAGCTTTTCCCCGAAAGAAAAAGCTTTCCGTATGAAACAGAATTTCAAATTATTTTTTAGCCAGGAAATCTTTGATAAGATCGTTAGCTACGATTGTTTCTTTGAACTGGTAGGCACCGGTTTTTGGTGAACGGGCCATACGGATAACTTTTGCATAGTCCTTACCTGTAGTGGTACGCAGGGTTGCAACAACTTTCTTTGCCATGGTATATTGTTATTTAATTTCGCGGTGAACAGTTACTTTCTTCAGAATCTTATTGTATTTCTTAAGTTCAAGACGCTCAGGCGTATTTTTCTTGTTCTTAACGCTTACGTAGCGTGATGTACCAGGCATACCGCTGGTTTTATGCTCTGTGCACTCCAGAATTATCTGTACCCGTGCTTCTTTACTCTTCTTAGCCATTGGATGAAATCGATTTTATTACAGGGGTGCAAAGGTATGCAGTTTTTATGAAATACACAACACCTTGGGGAAATTTATTTTATGCACTTCCGATTGTTCAAAAATTAATATTGTTTATGTATGGATTTAATTTAAATCTGTTTGGAAATATCCATTATATGAAAACGATTATCAGGTTATCAACTATTTTACATATCGGACCATTATCAGCGTTGTTATCGTATTAAAGTAAAGAGTCCTTTCCGTTTATTTACTTTACCACTGGGATGCATATACGAAAGCACATAAACATAATTATCAAGCGGAGCTGAATGCCCGTCAATGGTTCCATCCCATCCCCAGAAAATGTCTGTGGTTTCGTATATCTCTTCTCCCCACCTGTCGTAAATCAGCATGTTAAAAGCCCGTACTTTTTCAGGTTGCGTGACAGGGCGGAAATAGTCGTTATAACCATCATTGTTGGGACTAAAGGCATTTGGCATAAAAAGATTCACAGAACATTCAAGCATCATAACCGAATCTGTCGTTCGGCAAAGTCCCGCATTTTCAATTGAAACGGTGTACCAACCTTCGGTGGAAACCTGTATTAAATTTGTGGTATCACCTGTACTCCATGCAAAACGGTCGTTATTGACCGGGACAGAGAGTTGTACCTGCTTATCAAAAAATAATGTATCCTCAAGGCTAATTACATTACACGTATATTCAGTTTTAAAATCAGCAACCGGCACCGGAACCACTTCGAAGGATTTGGAAATCGTATCAGGGCAACCATCCGTTGAATATACTATCAGAGTTGTATTATACATGCCCACAGAATCGTAGAAATGAGTCGGGTTCTGTATATTTGAAACCGGGCCTGTATTATCACCAAAGTCCCATTTCCAGTCACTGATTTGGTTCTGATTAATGGTGCTCTGGTCAGTAAATGATGAAGTTGCGCCAGAGCAAACAGGCTGGGAGCTGAAATCAGCCTTTACGGTTGTTGGCTTAAACGAACCAAATATTTTTACTTCACAACCGTTTACTGAAGTAAGAACACAGCTATCAATCATTCCAAAAACCGGATGATTAACCACGGTGGTTTGGGTGGTATCGCCGTTTCCCCATTTATACGAAAACCCAGGGGGAGCAGTAACATAAGCAATGGTATCCTTTGGACAATAACCATAAACAATTTCGAGATTTGAACAATACGCCGAAATATAAGCGTAACCAAAATGCCCTGTCTGAAAGCAATCACGGGTTGTAAATATTATTGTGATGGTTTGCCCTATGTAGGAAGACAGATTTATACCTACGGTAGTCCAATCCTTCCATATTACCTGACCACCGGCACAAGTATGCCAGGTAGGAAGTCCTTTTTGTGCCGAAACGTAATAATATCCGCAAACCGGATCGATAAGTTCTCCGGAATTATCCATTACTTCGATAGTAAAGCTGGGTTGTTCAGGGTCAGGATGCTCAGGATCCTCCAGCACAACGGCATACTTGTAGATAAACAGGTTTGTTTCTTCGGCAACCAGTATGCTATAGCGGAGTTGCTCAGCCTCAGCCCCGGTGTTAGCATTACCAAGCCTGGCACTATGTGTTTCCCCGGGTGGAATTGTAAACAACCCACCTTCGGTGTTGACATCATAACTCCCTGGGGCTGTAATGATGGTTTGTCGTCCGGCTATGATTCCCTGGGCTGCTGCAGGGTTATGAAAAAATCCATAATATCCGACCCAGTCAGTAAAATTGCCCAAATTGAAATTAGAATTCGGACAAGTACTCTGACTTTGAGCTTTTACCTGAAAATCCCATGTAATTAAAAAGGAACAAATTGTTAAAATGAAAAACTGTAACCACTTCTGCTTCATAAATTTATATTAAACATGACTAAATAATCAATGCCTTATTTTCCCTCCAAAAGGAATCAAAATATTAAAAACTTTTATAAGGGGAACAATTAGTTTTTAGGTCACCAAAAATTCATTTCAAATATATGCAAGTTATCAGGGAAAATAACATACAAGTAGTTAGAATATGTCTAAATTGTATCTGATTGATTTACAAGAATATTCAAAAATAAAAAACGATATTTACTTCCTCGAAACGTAAAAGAAATGCATAGAAGGGGTTTGAAATAAGATATTTCCCAAAATGGAGTAGATGTAAACGAAAATTTATTTTTTCATAAAATAACCTCAGGGCAAATATGGAATTAGTTTATATTTGTGTTTAAAATTATTAGTTATGAAAATAAATATAAGACTATTAGGTATTTATCTTTTTGGATTATTGATCATTCCGGAAGGAGTAGCTACAGCCCAGAATTATGAAGCATTTAAAACAGATGCAAGTTACTATTTTTATAATTCAGGTGCTAATGACCTGATTGCAATAAAGATAGATTCAATAGCAATGAACGGAGCTGATGTGTTGTATTTCAATTTTCCGCAAATAAGGCCAACCGATAATTCGTTTTGTTATATTCCGGATGGCGCATCCTGGCTGGGTGATCCTGTAATTGAAAGACCGGGGGGAATTTTTCTTTTCAAAACAGTTGACCCTGCAACCGGCATACAAACTGATACTTTAGTCATCAAAACCCAGGCGATATTAAATGAGGAATGGAAGTTTTCCGACTTCCCTTACAGTAACGATCATATTGATGCCCAAGTTACATCGGTTGTTACTATGGCATTTTTAGGGGTGGTTGATTCGGTAAAGATAATTTCACTCACCAGAAAAGATGCTACGGGGATGGTGGTACCCGATGCCATTAATAGTGAAGAAATCCGTTTAAGCAAGAATTACGGGTTGATCAGGCTTCCGAAATTTGACGACTTCAATAATTATATGCGTTTTTATGAAATTACAGGAAAAACCAATCCGCCGACAGGCAATATTAATCCCGATTTAAATTCAATTTTCGATTTTGAGGTTGGGGATGAAACCCATACCCGTTTTTACTCAGATGCATATCTTTATTCATCATCCACTGAGATTTTTACGATAAAAAGAGTTACAGGCAAAACCACTTCACCGGCAAATGACTGGAAGGCCTATAAATATGATATTTGTTTTTTGAAAATAGTAAAATCAGCACCTGAGTGGATTCCTCAGTATGAAACAGGGCATCAATCAGCCGATGATACAATTTCTCTTAATTCCGATTTTGCTGTTGAAATGGCAAAAGAACCAAATCAAACTTATTTTGAACACGGTCCAAATTGGATTATAAGCACTACAGCATTTTTAAAGTTGCAGCGGACGGCTAAGTTCCTGAATTATAACTACCCATTCACCTCGTCTTATCCGGGAGATAGCTGTTGGAGTATGGTAATGGTGGATGGAGGATGTGATCCTTACTATATCAAAGGCTTAGGTGGTCCTTATTATGATTGCCAGCCCGTCATATTTTGGTATTCGTATATCCAGGAAATTGTCTATTACAAAAAAGGCTCCGAAACCTGGGGTACACCGCTTAGCTGCGATTCATTGCTACATGTAGGGATTGCAGAATCTCCTTCAATTGAAAAAGTAAAGACCTATCCTAATCCAACGAGCGGGACAATATCTGTATCCATTCCTAAAAATGTGCCTGTTCCTTGTACAATGGAGATTTTTGATATTTCAGGCAGACCGTCGGGAGTATTCGCATTGAACCAGCAAACAGAATCACTCGATCTTTCAGGGTTTCCCGCCGGAATTTATAGCTACAAAATTACATCAGTAAAAGGCGATGTTTTCAGAGGGAAAATAATCAGGCAATAATAGCCCTAGAAAGCTTAAGTGCTCATTTTACATTTAAAGGGCTAAAACAAAAAAGATTATCCGGATATATTAATCACTGTCAGTACACTGCCTTAAGTGAGCCAAACGAATTAAGTCAGGTTTTTTTTGCCATCTCCATGCATTACCTTTTCAATTACCGAAAACAGTTCCATTTTACGAATGGGTTTCGAAAGATAACTGTCGGCACCGGCATGCATAATCCGCTCACGTTCATCGCTCATTGCATAGGCAGTCTGTACAATCACTTTAGTATCGATACCACGCGAACGGATTTCGCGAAGACAGTCATATCCGTTTTTTACCGGCATATTTATATCCAGCAAAATAAGATCGGGAACCCTTTGTTCAAGATGTTCCATCAACTGGCTGCCATCGTTTAAATGAATCAGTTCAGCGTTTGTATCCTTCAACAGCTGATGAACATATAAATAGGAATATGGATCATCTTCGGCAATAAATATGAGCTTCTTCGACAGATTAAGATGCTGCACATTATTTACGGCTTTACTACTTTTTGCATTCGATTCAATATATGGGATAACAAAACTAAATGTTGCCCCGTTGCCCGGAGCTGATTCCACTTTGATACTCCCGCTGAGTAACTCGATGATTCCTTTCGAGATACTTAAGCCCAGGCCGGTACCTTTATAAGAGCCATATTCGGTGGCTTGCCTGAAACGCTCAAATATTATATCGAATTTTTCAGGAGGAATACCAATACCGCTATCTTTAACATAAAACTGCAACAAAGGTTTTTCGGAATCCGCGATAATATGATATCCAAATTCAATGGATCCGTTTTCGGTAAACTTTATTGCGTTGTTAATCAGGTTAATAAGCACCTGTTGCAGGCGATTTGCATCTGTCACTGCTTTAACAGCAGAAAATTTATCGGGCAGGTTAAGATGCAATTCAACATTGGGTTTGGTTTTAAGCAAATCCGAATTTATAAATGTGTAGTAACAATTACGGCATATTTCATTCAGGTTACATTCACTCATGAAAACTTTAAGCTGGTTTGCTTCCAGTTTCGAAATGTCGATAATATCATTAATGAGCTGCATAAGCTGATTACTTGAATTGGCGATAATCAGCGAAAACCTGTTTCTTTCATCTTCCGTGATATCTTTTTCAGCCAGAAGCTCAGAATAACCAAGGATTGAATTCATCGGAGTTCGAATCTCGTGGCTCATATTAGCGAGAAATGCCGATTTCAGTTTATCGCTTTCTTCGGCTTTTTCTTTTTCTTTAATCAGGTTAATTTCCATCCTCTTTTCATTATCCACATCAATAATCGAAGTCCGGATTACCGGTAATTCTTCTGTCCCTAATGTAGTATCTTTAATACTTATCAGGCGGGCAAAGAAAGACTGACCATTTTTACGCATCATTTTAATGTCGCAGCTTTGCGGCATTTGCTGCAAAAGCGTCTGGCGGAGATGGAAATAAAAAGTGTCCTGGTATTCAGACTGAATATAGCTGGTGATTGATTTTTTCTTAATCTGGCTGTAATCGCTACCCAAAAGCAGACAACCGGTAGTATTAACATCAAGAATTACATAGTCCTTCCTGACAATAAAGTAACCAATAGGTGCTGTACTGAAAAGGTCGACAAACCGGTTCTTACTGATTTCGAGTTCATTGCGGGCTTTCTGCAATTCCTCATTCTGGTGTTCGAGCTCTATCTGGTAGATATTGAGTTCCTCAACAAGCGATTCGAGGTCTTTGGTATATAATGTCTGATCAGTAATACCACGTTGTTGCAGCAATAGTTCGGCCTTAGTGCGCAAGAGTGTGTTGTTGCTATTTTCCGCTGTCATGGTCTTATTTTATTAATTACCGGAATTTCGTTTATGGGTTATATCTTCGAATGTTGTGTAAACCTGGTATGGTTTCGTTTCATTAGCACGAAAAAGCGGATGTGCATTGATGTTTATCCAGGTGCGATTATTTGTTACAGGATTGTAAACTCCCATTACCACATCTTTCTGATGGGTTCCTGTTTGGATAGCAGAAAAAGCAGGATGCATATCAGGAGGGAAGTCGGAGCCGTCTTCATATATTGAATTCCATTTCGGATCAATCGATGCGAGACCCATCATCTGGTCAAGGTTAAGTCCCAGAATTCTTTCTGCAGCGGGGTTAGCATTTATAATCTGACCATCGGAATCATAAAAAACCACTCCTAATGCCAATGTATTGAAGAGTATTTCATATTTTTCATCGGCTTCGCGGAAGGCTTCGCCCACGAGTAACTTTTTTCTGTCTTTTTCTAACAAGAGTTGTTTCTCGGCAGTAATATTCATTACCACACCTGAGAGAATCAGTGGTTTGCCTTTGGCATCATGTTTTATAATGCCTCCTTTATCTTTATACCAGCAGTAATTTCCGCTTTTTGTCCTTATCCGGTAATCGGCCTCGTACATTTCAGCTTTTCCGGTAAGATGGTTATTCATTGCTTCGACAGTTGCCCGCTTGTCATCAGGGTGAATCAGGTTTGTCCAATCTTCATGCTTCGACCCGATTTCACCCTGTTCATATCCCAGCATAGTGCTTTTTTCTTCACCGGTTGTCATAACATTTGTCTGGCAATTCCATTCCCACCAGGAAATGCCACCTACTTCCATGGCCATGCGCAGTCGCGTTGACAATTCCAACACATTATGTTCGGATTTCCGCAGACTTGTAGTATCCACGAAAGTGATTATAATCCCGTCAACAGCATTCTCGGCTGTACGATAAGGAATTATACGCATCAGAAACCAGTTCTTTTGCCTGTTCTGAACTTCAATACTGAGTGGCTTAAGTGTATCAATAACCGCATGAATATCAGTGATTAAATTTTTATGCAGATGGTCGAATGAAAAATGTTGTATCGGACGCCCAGTATCCGAATTCATCACATTTGTTAATTCCGAAGCTACTTTGTTAACTTTTCGTATAGTGAGGTTCTGATCGAGAAACAGGGTTCCTATGTTGGTATTTTTCAACAGGTTATCCATATCAGCATTAGCCTCGGTCAGTTCCTCTATTTTTTTAATATGCTCGGAATTAACTGTATATAGTTCTTCGTTAACCGACTGAAGTTCTTCGTTTGTACTCTGTAATTCTTCGTTCGATGCAATAAGTTCCTCATTGGATGATTGCAGTTCTTCATTGGAGGTTTCGAGTTCTTCGACTGCAGCCTGAAGATTTTCGCTTTTATATTGAAGGTCTCTTTCCAGTTCTTCGATACGCTCGGTGTACTGAGTATTTATATCAATTTTCTTGATTGAGCGAACAGGTAATGATTTGCTTTTTCTCTCCTTTTCGATAAACGAAACAAGGAAGAAAATTTCACCGGATTTTTTATCTATGATTTTCCTGGCCGTAATGGTCAGAAACTGGTCAGTAATTTCAGGTACCTCAATTTTTTCAAGAATAACTTCAGGTTTGCTTTTTTCGGCCCTGCGCAACAAACTGCTGACAAGTATTCCCAATTCCTTTGGCAAGAGTTTTATCAGGTTAAGGCTTACCTGGCCAATAGGCAGTGATATAAATTTATTCAACTGGTGAATTGTATGCACCATGTCGAAGTTTTCATCCACAATCACCGAAGGTGGTGCAAAATCGCCAAGAATCTCACTGAAAATGCTTTCGAGGTTGAAGGTTTTGCCTTTTGAGCGTGGATAAAGAAACGTATCAGTACTTCTAAGTTCAGTCCTTGATTTCTGGATTGGCGCAATACCCATGTTATCAATAACATATGGTCTGAAAGCAGGTTGCTGCCTGTATAACCTTGATTTGTTATCAATCACCACAAACCCATCCGACATACTACCTAATGATTCACTGCTTCCGAGGAACATAAATCCACCGGGAACAAGCGACAGGTAAAACATGCCAATAACTTTTTGCTGTACCTGGTTATTGAGATAAATAAGCAGGTTCCGGCACGATATCAAGTCTATTTTTGAAAATGGAGGATCCTGGAGTATATTATGCCTTGCAAATATCACCATGCTACGGATTGAATCGTTCACCTGGTAACGTTCCCCTTTTCGGTTGAAAAAGCGGTTGATCCTGTCCTGCGAAATATCGGAAGCTATACTGTCAGGATATAGTCCCAAACCCGCATATTCCAATGAATTTGTGTCGATATCGGTAGCAAAAATCTTGATATCTTTCCGGATTGAATTAGTGTGCATGTATTCTTTCAGAAGCATGGCTAAAGAATATGCTTCTTCACCTGTTGAACAGGCAGCTACCCACACCCTTAGAGTTTCATTATCGCCGGTTTGTTTAAACAGATCACCGAGTATTTCTTCTGAAAGTTTATTAAAATACTCTTCATCCCTGAAAAATCGTGTAACACCAATAAGTAATTCATTGAAAAGGAAACTGATTTCGCGCGGATTGTCAGCCAGAAAACGGACATAATCATCAATTTCTTCGAACCGGTTAATACTGATCCGCTTTTCGAGCCGGCGGATTATTGTGGTTTCTTTGTAATTCGAAAAATCAACACCTTTATGATCCCTGAGAATAGAAATAACTTTCGAAAGCTGGTTTTCATCCTTATTGATCTGGTGTTCAATCTGGGCGGTTTTGCGGATGAGCGGATGTTTTACATAGTTAACCAGTTCATCAGCAAGTTTGGCGGGAGGCATTATTAAATCTACCATTCCCGTAGAAATGGAGCTTCGCGGCATACCATCAAATTTAGCCGACTGATCGTCCTGAACCATGGCAATGCCGCCCAATTCCTTAATTGCCCTGATTCCAAGTGTACCATCGCTCCCTGTACCAGAGAGAATTATTCCGATGGCATTCTTTTCCTGGTCTTTGGCCAGTGACCTGAAAAATATATCAATAGGAAGATTCAATGACCGACCCGGCGATTGCTGGCTGAGCAGCAACTTTCCATGAAAAATAGTCATATTCATTCGTGGGGGTATCAGGTATATGTGGTTCTCTTCCACCTGCATTCCGTCGTCCACCCGGTGAATGGTCATTTTGGTATACCGCGCAAGCAATTCATCCATCAGGCTTTTGTAATCCGGTGAAAGGTGTTGCACTATTACAAAAGCAACACCCGGATCTGCCGGCATATTCTTAAAAAATTCCTGAAGTGCTTCAAGTCCGCCGGCAGAAGCACCAATTCCAACAACAGGGAAATTGAGTGTGGCAGCTTCCTTGTTTTCAGCAAATATTTTGGTATTTTCCTGTTGCTTAAAATTTGTTTCGTCCATTGGGTTTACGTTTAATTAAGTAGTCCGGAGCATATTTATTTTAATATTTTTTAAAACAAGCAACCCGGTATTGGCTTTTAAAATTGTTTAATAGTGAAACAAATTTCAGGTACATCAATAAAAAGGTATTAACAGTTAAACTCCTTGAAACCTATGATAAATATGGCGATATCTTCATTTAAGTGCTGCGCGAAAGGTGAGTTAGCTTTAAATAAAACTTAAGTTTAAGATTAACATGTAAACATATAATTATATCAATTTGTTTAAAGAATAAAAACAAACATTGCACTAAATTAAAAGCAAGCTGATAGGTGACCATTAAATCATTGAGACCTTGCGCGAAAAGCTTAACTTTGCTGTATGATATGGGAATCGTACCGCCGTGGGTTTGATGCTTTTCTGAGGCTCGAAAAATCGCTTTCGCAACATTCAGTTGCTGCTTACAAGCATGATATCGAGAAACTTACAGCATTCCTGGAAGAAAGCAAAACAACTGTACAACCTACTGAAATTACCCTTAATCATTTGCAGGATTTTGTAAAATGGCTAAACAGCACCGATCTGAATGCCAGGTCGCAGATGCGGATAATTTCAGGAATCAGGGCCTTTTATAAATACCTTTTACTCGAAAACCTGATCAGCGACGATCCCACCCAACTACTGGATATGCCCCGCTCAGGGCGGAAATTACCCGAATTTCTTACTATTACCGAAATAGAACGACTTATAGGTGCCATTGACCTCTCGAAACCTGAAGGTGAAAGAAATAAGGCTTTGATTGAGACACTCTACGGCTGTGGTTTGCGGGTATCAGAACTTATAAATCTGAAAATCAGTAATATCTATTTTAACGAAGGGTTTATGCGTATCACTGGCAAAGGCGATAAGGAACGCTTGGTCCCTTTCAGTGGTAAAGCATTAAAACAGATTAATTTATACCTGCATGAAATCCGCAGCCATACAAATATTAAAAAGGGACACGAAGATTTTCTCTTTTTAAACCGGCGTGGTGCCAGGCTCAGCCGTGAAATGATTTTTATGATTATAAAAGACCTTGCTCTCACGGCAGGAATACATAAAACGATCGGACCGCATACTTTGCGTCATTCGTTTGCCACACACCTTGTGGAAGGTGGTGCTGATCTCAGGGCTGTGCAGGAAATGCTCGGGCATGCCAGTATTACAACTACCGAAATATACACTCATCTCGACAGGTCATACCTGCGAGAGAATATCCTCGATCATCATCCGTTGTACAGAAAAAAATAAGATGGGAAGGGCTTCAGCTACGCACTACCCTTTTATTTATAACAACTCCAGCTAACAAGGGTGATTTGCTGGTCATTAAAATAAAAATCTATCTGAGCATCATCAAATGTAACACGATGTTCACCCCAGGTTTCATCATCCTCTTCAAGTCCCGAATACCCGTTTTCTTTCATCAGAGCAATAATATTATCCCTGTTGACAGTAAAAACCTTAGAATTAAAAATAACAGTTTCGAGATTATCAGATTCAATTGTACTCAATGATGGCTCACCATTAGCCGCATCAAAAAAGAAATTCAACCCCGCATCAGGATAGCTCCATACGATGCTCTCCACGGTGCCATCAATTGCACTTTCCAGTTCTTCCACATCTTCGGGGTCACCTAATAAGGTTCTTACCAACTCGGGTGTACATCCAAAATAGATTTCGCCCAAACCTTTCTTAAGTATTATCTGTAGGTCCATCTTGCTAACTTTTTTACAATTATTTATAAAACGATGCTCCTGATTTCAAAAAAAAATATGATTCAACATTCAAATTTACACTTACTTTTTAAAAATACAAATTTATTTTAATGGAGAATCAGGCTCTTTGGCAAATGTATTGTAAATGAGTCGGTCGAGGTACTTCGGGATAAATTTCCCAAGAAACACTGTTAATTTTCCTTCCAGAAAAGTAAGTATAAGATGTCGCTTCCTTCTAATAACAGCTTTGTAAATATGAGAAGCTACTCTTTCGGCCGACATCATATGGTTTTCGTCACGTGGCGTTTCACCCTGGGTTGTTCCATCAGCCAGAAGCGCTGCCCTGCGGATATTCGAAGTTGTAAAGCCTGGTGCAACTACCAGCACATGAAGGCCTGTTTTACGGTTTTCGACCCTTACTGTATCAAGAAATCCCCGAACAGCAAACTTTGATGCAGCATAAGCGCTTCTGCCAGGCATACCAATATATCCACCAATGGATATCACTCCAACCAGGGACCCTCCGCTTTTAAGCAGATAGGGCATAGCATACTTTGTGCAATAAACTGTACCCCAGTAGTTTGTATCCATTAATCGGCGCATCACATCCAGTTGCAAATCAATAAATAATGCTCTCATGCTAATTCCGGCATTGTTAATCAGTATGTCAATGCGGTCAAAGTGTTCAACCGTCTTTTCAACCAGATTCCGGCAGTCATTTTCAACAGTTACATCCGTTTTTACTGCCAGGGCTTTAACCCCGAGTGAACTTAAATCAGCAACGATCTCCTCTAAACCAGCTAAATTTCGGGCTGCAAGGACTACAATTGCTTTTTTTGTTCCAAATTCATAAGCTAATGCCTTACCAATTCCTGACGATGCACCTGTAATAACTACTACTTTATCCTTCATCTGATTAAAAATCACACAATAATACAGTAATTTTAACTTGAAAGCAAATCAAAAAAGTAATTGCTTTTTAAATTGTACTTTTGAAGAATCAAAATTCGTACAAAAAATGTTAACCGACCGTCAACTATTTTTAGCTAACCTGGCTCAGACAAGCGATTCGCCTCTGGCTCTTGAAATTACGAAAGCCGAAGGTGTTTACATTTATGATATTTTGGGAAAACGATACACTGACTTAATTTCAGGTATTTCGGTCAGCAATACAGGTCACAGGCATCCTGAAGTTGTGAAAGCAATTAAGGATCAGGCAGATAAATATCTGCACCTGATGGTTTATGGCGAATACATACAATCACCGCAGGTTCAGCTGGCGGCGAAGCTTGCAGAACTTCTTCCGGAAAATCTCAACAACTGTTATTTCGTAAACTCAGGCAGCGAGGCGGTTGAAGGAGCACTGAAACTTGCTAAAAGATGCACAGGCAGAAAGAAAATTGTTGCATTTAAGAAAGCCTACCATGGCAGTACACATGGCAGCCTGAGTGTAATTGGCGATGCAAGTTACCAGACACCTTTTGGCCCGCTTTTACCAGGCATCAATCATATTGATTTTAATTCAACTGAAGAACTTAAGGCTATAAACTCCGAAACTGCCTGCGTAATTGTTGAGCCCGTGCAAGGCGAAGCAGGAATAATCCCGGGCACACCTGAGTTCATCACTGCTTTGCGGAACAGATGCAGCGAAACCGATGCCCTGCTTATTTTTGACGAGATACAGACAGGATTAGGACGGACAGGCAGCATGTTTGCTTTTGAAAAATACGGAATCATCCCCGACATTTTATTGCTTGCTAAAGGTCTGGGCGGAGGCATGCCGCTTGGTGCATTTATTTCGTCGCGGGAAATAATGCAGACCTTGACCTTTAACCCTGTTTTAGGACATATTACTACATTTGGCGGACATCCTGTCAGTTGTGCTGCAGCACTGGCGAATATTGATGTAATTGTAAACGAGAAACTTGTAGAAGGGGTAGAATCGAAAAGTGAACTTTTCATTGAACTTCTGAGTAAAAGTCCGGTAATTAAACAAATTCGATCGTCCGGATTGATGATTGCTTTGCAGCTTGACAATTTTACACACGTTAAAAAAGTAATTGATCGGTGCATTGAGAAAGGCGTGATAATTGACTGGTTTTTGTTCAATGATTCATCAATCCGTATCGCACCGCCTCTTATTATCAATGAAGATCAGATTAGGGAGTCATGCAGGGTAATACTTGAGGCACATGACGAAGTTTAGATAAAATCAGTTCTTACAGGAAATATTTTAAGTTATGCAAAAAATCAGACCTGGAATTTCTATTAAGCAGCTACAAATAATCTTCTTTCTTCCGTTCCTGTTTATTCAGCTGCAACTTCCTGCCCAGGAAAAATACACTGGCAACAACTTTGTTACCATCAAACCCGGAAGTACGGAACAGGAAATAACCGAAGCCGCAGCCAAAGTTACCCCTTCGCCAAGGCAGTTAACCTGGCAAAGACTCGAGACTACTGCCTTTGTGCACTTTGGCACCAATACATTTTATAACCAGGAATGGGGACAAGGAACCGAAGACCCTAAACGTTTTAATCCTGCTAGACTGAATACCGACCAATGGGCGAAAGTGATCAGCGATGCCGGGTTTAAAATGCTTATTATGACCTGCAAACACCATGATGGCATGTGCATGTGGCCAAGTAAATACACTCAACACACAGTAGCTGCGAGTCCATGGCGGCAGGGAAAAGGCGACCTTGTGAAGGACGTAGCAGAATCGTGCCGGAAATACAACCTGAAATTTGGGGTTTACCTTTCGCCATGGGACAGGCATGAACCAAGCTATGGCAATTCGCCCGAATACAATAAGTTCTTTTTAAACCAATTAACAGAATTGCTTACCGAATATGGGACTGTTGATGAAGTATGGTTTGATGGCGCATGCGGCGAAGGCCCGAATGGCAAAAAACAGGTTTACGACTGGGAATCCTATTATTCGCTGATCAGGAAACTTCAGCCAGAAGCAGTCATAGCTGTAATGGGTCCCGATGTGCGATGGGTTGGCACCGAAAGCGGATATGGACGCGAAACCGAGTGGAGCGTGGTACCTTATGAACTCACCAGCCAGGATAAAATTGCCGAAGGATCACAGCAGGCTGCTTCGAAGGAAGGATTTACCCCTCCCGGCGATATGGAAAGCCAGTACCTGGGAAGTCGTGAAAAAATTAAAAATGCAAAAAGCCTGATATGGTACCCTTCGGAGGTTGATGTTTCGATCAGGCCAGGATGGTTCTGGCACGAAAGCGAAAATAGCAGGGTGAAAACCCCCGAAAAACTACTTGATATTTATTTCAGTTCCGTGGGCCGGAATTCGTTGTTACTCCTCAATATCCCACCGGATACGGAAGGATTAATCAACGAAGCTGATATTCTTTCCCTCAAAACATGGAAAGATGCTCTTGAATCTATCTTTAAAGAGAATTTCGCAAAGAATGCTTTACTCCGATCAAGCGATAATTCACTTAATATCAACACACTGACTGATAATAATGACGCTACTTCCTGGAATCCGGTTTCGAAAAGCCCTTATACTTTTGAACTTGATCTGAAACCGGCAACTGTGTTTAATGTACTTCTGCTTCAGGAAAATATTAGTATAGGTCAGCGAATTGAGCATTTTACTCTCGAAGCATGGGCTGATGGCAGTTGGAAACAAATTGCAGAAGGCACTACAGTGGGATACAAACGCCTGCTTCGTTTTCCAACTGTTGAAACCAACAAAGTACGATTTACGATTGATCAGTCGAGGCTTGAACCTGCGCTTGCGGAATTCGGGCTATACAGGCAACTTCCTGTGGTTAAGGCAAATCCGTCCTTCGCCTCATTCACCGAATCACTCGAAGTAGAGTTGACTTGCAGCGAAAGAGATCCAGAAATCTATTTTACTACGGATGGAAGCATTCCCTCTAAAAATTCAATTTTGTATAAAAAACCAATCAAAATTAATACAACTACCGAACTACGTTTCATAGCTATCAGGAAAGATGGTACAAGTGGATTTGCAGGTAATTCGTCATACCAAAAAGCTACATATGGAGTAACGTTAGTAAATGCTCCCGACGCAAAATACAGCGGGGGCGGTCCGCTTGGGCTTGTTGACGGGGCAAACGGTACAATTGATTTCGCCGATGGACGATGGAGCGGGTTTAAAGGAACTGACCTTGAGGCTGTTATAGACCTGGGATCAACTAAAGATTTGAATGAATTTGGCATCAATTTCAACGAAAGCACAAAATCATGGATTTTCAGGCCACAAACTGTTGAATTCCGGGTTTCGGAAGATGGAAAGAATTATAAAAGTATTTTTACGAAATCCTTCGTAAAGCCAGAATCAGAAAGTGAACAGCTGATAAAGGTGAATTTCAACCATAGTTGCAAAGCCAGATATTTACAGGTAAAGGCAGTGAATTTTGGGAAAATCCCCGAATGGCATCCCGGACGAAATGAACCGGCGTGGCTTTTTGTGGATGAAATCATTGCCAGGTAAAGCATTCGAAAACATTCTATTTTCCTGAATGTGAACTATTTTGTTACAGGTTTGTTAAAAATATCAAATTGTAATTATGTCAAGAAATATTCTAATTCTCTTCGCTTTCCTGATCTCTTCACACATGCTTATGGCACAGGAAGTCTCCATCCAATCGGAATTTGAAAAGAAGGAAGGCATTTTATTAAAATGGAATTACGATGTGGCCGTTGATTCAACAGTTGCCCGTATTGCAGCCATAATTTCTACCGATGATAAAGCATGGATTATTTACGATCCGGCTAATTCATTTACTTCGAACCAGATACTTGCCGAACTGATTTCCTATGGAGCAAATGCGTCGAATATTCTTTTTACCGAAGGAACTGCAGAAAATCCCTGGTTGCGCGACTATGGTCCGGTGGCAGGATATCAGTACGATGATTTAGGATTAAACCGCCATTTTGTTGATTATCAATACCATCCGGCACAATTTCCGCAAGCGGATTTTCTTTCTCTTCAACTTGCATCCAATTTCAATTTCAATTATGAGGACATGCCGCTAAATTTTGAAGGCGGAAATCTATTGCTTGATGGAATAGGCCGGGGTTTTGCCGGCGACAGGATTTTATCAGCAAATCCAGGATTAAACGCAAACCAGGTTTCACAAATATTATATACAAAACTGAGCCTGAATGAGATTATAATTCTGCCGTCAATACCCGAATGTGGCGGAGGCGAGTGGAGCGAAATAAGCCGTTTGGTGAAATTTATTGATTCCGAAACAGTACTCGTTACTCAGTTCCCAACAACTGAGCCATATTACCAGCAAGTTGAAATGATAGCCGATACGTTGTCGAAAATGTACAATGATGTAGGTAAAATTCTGCAGGTTATTCGTTTACAGGCCGCTCCGGATGAGAACGGTGAATTTGCTGATTCAAATTCGGGTACTATTCAATCCTACACGTCATCCATTATTTTAAACAATAAGATTCTGATTCCTTCATACAACCAAAGTTATGATGAAGCAGCATATTCTGTTTATCAGCAACTGTTTCCCGGGTATGAAATATTCCAGGTTCCGGCACAAAACCTGGCAGTAATGCATGGTTCGTTATACAGGCTTGCAGTAAATATCCCGCAACCGGAATTATTCAGGATAAGGCACTCTAGAATTACAGGAATGCAGAATTTTGAAAATGAAATATGGATCAATACTTTTGTTGATAGTTGGAACCCGGTTGACAGTATTCAACTTTTTTATAAAATACATCCTTCTGATGATTACCAGGTTCTTAACACTTACGGATGTTGCGGTGGTAACAGCGGATTTCTGAGCGGATATGCTATGAGTGATACTATTTCCTATTATTTAAAGGCTTACAGCGGTATTCATAATCAGACTCTGCCGTTGCCTGCACCCGAAGCACTTTATACATTTTGGTTTGATGCGTTTACAGCAGTCAGTAACCAAGCAGAAAATCAGGAAGTTACAATTATCCCAAATCCGGCATCTGATTTTATATACATAAAAGGAATCGAAAAAAGCAGTCCTGAAGATAGTTACCATATATATAATTTGAGTGGAATTCGGGTTGCGGAAGGCAAGATTATACCTGGTGCCGGAATAAGTCTCCCGGAAAACCTCGTGAATGGAATTTATATTGTAAAAATCAGTAACTCTGGCAAAACACATATTTGTAGACTATATTTGCAGCGTTAAAGTGTGCACATGCCTGTAGAAATTTCGCGTAAAAACAACGAATTTCCTGACCCCGACGAAGCTGATGAATCCGGGTTGCTGGCTATTGGCGGCGATTTAAGCATCGAAAGGCTGAAACTAGCCTATTCAAAAGGCATATTTCCCTGGTACGAAGATGGAATGCCTATTCTCTGGTGGACACCCGATCCACGTATGGTTCTGTTCCCTGAAAGGATGATAATCTCCCATAGCCTCAAGCAAAGTATTAAAAAACAGCAATTTACAATCAGCATCGATAAAGCTTTTGAAAAAGTGATATCCAATTGTTCCAAAACTCCACGTAAAGGGGAAGATGGGACCTGGATTACCCGTGAGATGAAGAATGCGTACATTCGTTTGCATGAAGCTGGTTACGCCCACTCAGCCGAAGCCTGGCTGGATGGAGAATTGGCAGGAGGATTGTATGGAGTTGCTCTTGGTAAAGTTTTCTTTGGCGAATCGATGTTTCACAATGTAACAAACGCTTCGAAAGTTGCACTTTACTACCTGGTTGAAAAACTTCAAAGCTGGAATTTCAGAATCATAGATGCCCAGGTGTATACCAATCACCTCGAAAGTCTTGGCGGCGAACTTATTCCACGACGGAAATATATGCAGATACTTGAAGAGGCGCGAAGGGTTGAAGATGTGAAAGGGTCGTGGGAGAACAGGGTTTAGGGGTTGGGGTTTAGGGGTTTGGGGTTGAGATTGATGAGATTGATGAGGTTGATAAGTTTGATAAGTTTGACATCATTATAGTCGTAGCAACCAAAATTCTGCACTAAGCACTAAGCACTAAGCACTAAGCACTAATTAATCACCCGTCCATATTCAAAAAATACACCAGAAAAGTATCACACCTATTAAAAACAAATGCCAACTAAAGACAAGGAAACCTACATGCTGGAAGCCATAAAAATGGCTGAAGAAAATATTGCTTCAGGAAAAGGAGGGCCCTTTGGTGCTGTGGTGGTGAAGGATGGTAAGATAGTTGCCCGCGTTGGAAACTGTGTAACTTCTACAAATGATCCAACCGCTCATGCAGAAGTAGTTGCCATTCGCGAAGCCTGTAAAACTCTGGAAACTTTTGATCTGACAGGTTGTGAAATATATGCCAGCTGCGAGCCATGCCCCATGTGCCTGGGAGCTATAATGTGGGCCCGGATTGATAAACTGTATTATGCCGCCAACAGGCGTGATGCCTCCAGGGCAGGATTTGATGATGAGTTATTTTATACTGAGCTTGAGCTACCTGAAGAAAAACGATTACTTAAACCAACTCAAATGCTCCAAAATGAGGCCATTAGAGTGTTTGAGATGTGGATTGAACAGAGTGATAAGATTACTTATTAATCCAGCTAAAGATCAGGTAATGGTTAGTCTGGTAAACTAAGGACTATTCCTTCTGATATATAAAATCTGCATTTTTAGAATTTTACAGAGCCCCAGTTTTCACCGCTTTTTATTCTGCTGATTTGCATTTCACTTACGCCAAATTGTTTTGCGAGCATCTTCTGACGTGTTTTGCGCTTAGGGTTTGCAAGAAGCTTTTTTATAAGCATTACACGGGTCACTGTTAATTTTGCTCCGTCTGTTTTCAGGTTATGTTCAATGGCATTTTTTCGGGCCTGAATAAGAGCCGGGCTATTTTTTACATGCTCCTTCTGCTCTGCTTTGGTTGCCCATCTAAGGTTGTTCACATCATCATTGTTTCGGGAGTGGTCCAAATGCAAAATACAAACCTGATCATCTGAAGTTTTAGGTATAAAATACTGAGCTACAAGCCTGTATATGAAAAAGTGTGAACTAATAATTTTCTTATCCCGATACTTTTTAAACCGGAATACTCTATAACCATCAGAAAATGCTCCTTTGAGTAATCTCCCATCTTCTATTTTGTCGGTAAAACTTACCATTCTGCCTCGGTTCGAAACAGCATACCGTAATTTTACGGAATAATCCATTTCAATCTCAACGAATTTCTCATTATGATAAATTCTTAACGCTTTAGTTTCCATTTCATTTAAATATAAAGATTTGATTTTGTGGTCGTCCTGCTTTTAGCATACTGAACTGAATCAGCGGTCAACGCAACACAGTCCGAAACTGTATTATGGGGAAGTAAACACTTGTTTGGCAAAAATAGTAAAATTTAGTTAAAACTCGAAAATAGCTGTAAAAAGTATTAATCTCAAAAAACTTAAAACCTGGCAGAATAATTTACAAAAATCGCCGAATCGTTAATATATAGTTAACACTGTAAACTATTTTAAAATTAAACTACTTTTGCAAAGGAAAATTTATGCAAACCCGGACTGTAATGATAGAACAGCCATTAGGAAGAATGCTCTCAATGCTTGGTAAAGGCTATCTGCATCTTTTGCATACCAAACTCAAGCATCTTGACATTGACCGGTATTATTACGCTATAGTGCTTATTGATAGCAAAGATGGAATCATAACTCAACAGGAACTTGCGTTGCTGCTTGATTCGGATAAAGTGAGTATAGTGAGGATAGTTGATTACCTTTCGGATAAAGGCTATGTGAAACGCATCCGGAAAACAGATGACCGCCGAAAACAGAACCTGATTTTAACCGAAAAAGCAAAACGGGCAATTCCGGAGATCAAACAAGCATTCGTCGAGTTAAATGGAATAATTATGAATGGACTTACACCTGCCGGGATTAGCGAATTCACCGATACTTTAAAAATGATTAAGAACAGTATAACTGAAAATACTCAGTCGATATGAAATATTTGCAAACTCTTGCCATTCCTCTTTTGATTACAGCATTGATTTCGTGTAAAGGTGAAGCCAAAGAAAAAACCGCTGAAAAAGCTAAACCGGCTGTTGCTGTTGAGGTTATTGTAGCCGGAAACAGGGATTTTTCGTCCGATATCGAGGTGAACGGGACTGTTCTTTCAGAAGAGATGATTGAAATTCATCCTGAAGTAGGCGGACGCCTTACGTACCTGAATATCCCCGATGGTGCATATGTAGCCACAGGCACTATTCTCGCCAAAGTAAATGATGCCGACTTGCAGGCGCAATTGCTACAGCAGAAAGTTCAGCTCGATCTGGCCGAAAAAACCGAACAAAGGCTCAGCAAACTGCTTACAGTGAATGGAGTGGACCAGGCAACGTATGACGCTGCACTCAGCCAGGTAAATCTCTATTACGCCAATATCAATGTACTCAGGGCTCAGATTGATAAGACTGTAATTAAAGCACCATTCCCGGGGCGACTCGGGCTCAGGCTTGTGAGCGAAGGGGCTTATGTTTCACCTGCCACTGTAATTGGAATACTGCAGCAAACGGATAAAGTAAAAATAGATTTTTCGGTACCGGAAGCCTACCTTGACTTAGTGAAAACCGGTAAAGTTGTATCAGTTAAAACCAATGCTTCAAGCGACGATTTAAGTGCTACTATTACGGCAATTGAACCTCAGATCAGTGCAGCGACACGAAATATTAAGGTGCGGGCCCGTTTAAACAAGGGAAATATCAGCCCCGGAGCTTTTGTAAAAATTCTGCTCAATGAAAAAATCAGTGGAATTGTTGTTCCGACCAATGCTATTATTCCCGATGCACTATCGAGCCAGGTTGTGCTGGTAAAAAATGGCAAAGCTGTTTTTCAGAATGTTGAAACCGGAATACGAAACGGCGATATTGTAGAAATAACAGGTGGAATCAAAATAGGAGATACTGTGGTTGTAAGCGGAGTTTTATATGTAAGGCCAAAAGCTGATGTGAAAATAAAAAAGGTCAAGGATATCTGATTCCTGAATAAGTACCAGTGCTAAATCACGAAAACTAACTGACATTTATTTAGAGCAACTTCTTAAAATGAATATATCTGAACTATCAATCAAGCGACCGATACTGGCAACAGTGATGAACCTTTTTCTCATCCTGTTTGGTATTATCGGTTATACTTTTCTTGGTGTAAGAGAATATCCTGCTATTGACCCTCCAATGATTACCGTAAGCACTTCATATACAGGTGCTAATGCCGATATTATCGAAAGTCAGATCACCGAACCTTTGGAGAAATCAATTAATGGTATTCCCGATATACGTACTATTTCATCAACAAGTTCAGTCGGAAGAAGCAATATTAATGTTGAATTTAATATCGATGCAGATCTGGAAGCTGCGGCTAATGATGTGCGCGATAAAGTAAGCCAGGCTGTCAGAAATCTGCCACAGGATATTGATGCTCCGCCTGTTGTGTCAAAATCGGATGCCAACAGTGATTTTATAATCCTTATGGCCGTTCAAAGCCAGACAAAAGGACTTCTGGAATTAAGTGATTATGCCGAAAATGTACTTCAGAATAAGTTTCAGACCATTCCTGAAGTAAGCGGCGTAAATATTATCGGGCAGAAACGTCCGGCCATGCGTATCTGGATTGATCCGGATAAACTGAATGCCTATAATATCACATTTAACGATATCACAAATATTCTGAACAAAGAAAATGTCGAAATACCTTCGGGTAAAATTTATGGCAACAATACTGAACTTACTATCAGGGCGTTAGGCAACCTGACTACAGAAGAGGAATTCCGCGATCTGATCATTCGTGGCGAAGAAAACGGGATCATCCGTTTGGGCGATGTTGCTACAGTTGAACTCGGGCCCGAACGCTACGAACAGAGCTGGAAACTGAACGGTGTAAATGCAGTTGGTGTGGCAATAACTCCGCAGCCAGGGGCTAATTATATCAACATCTCGGATGAATTCAACAAAAGGCTTGATGAAATTAACAGATCACAAAAAGGAGACATTTCATTTACAATATTATTAGACTCAACACGTAATGTGCGAAAATCGCTGAAGGAAGTCGGGGAAACTCTGCTCATAGCTATTCTCCTCGTTATTTTTGTAATCTTCTTCTTTTTCCGGAACTGGCTTATAGCCTTACGCCCCTTGATTGACATTCCCATCTCGCTGATTTTTACTTTCTTCATAATGTATGTTGCGGGTTTCTCGGTTAATATACTTACGCTGCTGGCTATTATTCTTGCTACAGGGCTTGTGGTAGATGATGGAATTGTTGTTACCGAGAATATTTTCCGTAAAATTGAAGCGGGAATACCTGTGCGAAAAGCTGCCATTGACGGAAGCCGGGAAATCTTCTTTGTGGTAATTTCCACATCAATAACCCTGGCAATCGTTTTCCTTCCGGTATTATTTCTTCAGGGATTTGTAGGCAGTTTATTTCGTGAGTTTGGAATTGTACTGGCAGTCGCGGTGTTGGTTTCCGCATTTGTTTCACTTACCATCACACCGGTACTCAATGTATTTCTGAATCGCAAAGGTGCTCAACATGGTAAATTCTATAACGCCACCGAGCCTTTCTTCTCCGGAATGGAAAGTGGCTACCGAAACCTGATCACCGGTTTTATCAGGTACAGGTGGATGTCGTGGGCTATAGTTGCAGCGTGTTTTGCTGTTGTATATTTCATCGGCAGGAACCTACAATCCGAAATAGCACCTATTGAAGATAAAGGTAACATTCGCTTTCAGATTATTGGTCCCGAAGGTGCCAGCTATCCGTATATGATGAAAACAGGTAACCAACTGGCTGATTTCCTTATGGATTCAATCCCTGAAGAAGAATTCTCATTTGTAGCCATTCCCGGATTCAATAGCAGCGGAGTAAACAGTGGCTTTGGAAGAATCGGGTTTGTACCGCAGGATCAAAGGAAGCGCACACAGAGTGAAATTGCCAGAGATTTAGGCAAAAAGCTTGGACGTTTCACCGATGTGCGGGTTTTCCCGATCGAAGAGCAAACCATTTCGGTAGGAATGGGTTCAAGGGGATCTCTGCCGGTTCAATTTGTTATACAAAACCTGGATTTCGAGAAACTCAGATCCGTAATTCCACAATTCCTCGATGCTGCCAAAGATGATAAAACATTTCAAAACGTTGATGTAAATCTGAAATTCAACAAGCCGGAGGTTGACATTACCATCGACAGGATAAAAGCCAGGGAATTCGGACTAACCGTTACCGATATTGCAGGAGTGCTTCAAAGTGCATTCAGCGGCCGACGCCTCGCCTATTTTATCATGAATGGTAAGCAATACCAGGTTATCAGCCAGGTTGGACTTAAAAACAGGCAGGCACCAGCTGATATTACTAACCTTTTTGTTCGGAATAACAAGGGCGAAAACATTTCGCTGGCTTCGGTTATTAAAATTGAGCCTAACGCAATGCCACCCTCATTGTTTCATTATAACCGGTACAAAGCAGCTACAATTTCAGCCTCTCTGGCAGAAGGAAAAACCATCGGCGATGGGGTTGATGCCATGCAGGCTATTGCCGATAAATTACTCGACGAAAGCTACCAGACTTCGCTGAGCGGACCATCCCGCGATTATGCTGAAAGTTCTTCGAATACAGCTTTTGCTTTTTTACTGGCCCTGGTACTTATATTCCTGGTACTTGCCGCCCAGTTCGAGAGTTTCAGGGATCCATTAATTATCATGATAACAGTACCATTAGCTATTGCCGGAGCCGTTCTCAGTTTATGGCTTTTCAATCAAACATTAAATATTTTCTCCCAAATTGGTATGATCATGCTGATTGGATTGGTAACCAAAAACGGGATTCTCATCGTTGAATTTGCCAATAAGAGGCGCGATGCAGGATTACCAAAACGACAAGCTGTAATTGAAGCTGCCACCCAGCGGTTAAGGCCTATATTAATGACCAGCCTGGCAACTTCACTAGGTGCGCTTCCAATCGCAATGAGTCTGGGTTCGGCAGCCACCAGCCGTATCCCATTAGGAATTGTTGTGGTCGGTGGAATTCTGTTCTCATTGATTCTCACATTGTTTGTAATTCCGGCTGTTTATACGTTTATTTCAGGCAAAAGGGAAGTACATGAAGAAGAGATGGAAGAGATCAGCTAACTGGAATATTGGATTTCGAATGTCTGATGTCGGATATTGTAGAAGAAAATCAATTTGGTGGTTAATGTGGCTTTTTGAAATAATAAACAATTGACGATTAATTTTTAACTTAAAAGCAATGAAAGCACTTATAAAGATTGTTCCTTTGATTTCCCTGCTTTTAGCCCCTTTTTTGGGAGAAGCTCAGCAGTTGTTTACATTGCGGAATGCGATTGATACAGCCCTTCTGAATAATTTCGATATACGGATTGCCCGGAATTATGTAGATATTGCCCGGATGAATAATACATACGGGGTTGCCGGTGGTTTGCCTTATATTAATGCTAATGCTGGTGATAACGCATCTGTAAATAATATCGATCAGAAATACAGTGACGGAACCGAATCGAATTTTTCCAACAGGGGTCAGAATGATATAAATGCAGGGGTATCGGCAGGAATAGTTTTGTTTAATGGCTTCAAAATTACGGCAGCAAAAGAAAGACTCAACAGGTTGGAAAACCTGAGTGAATTACAATTAAATCAGCAGATACAAAGTACCATTGCTGATATCATGGTCACATACTATGATATTATCCGACAGCAGAATTACCTTAAGATTATTGAAAACACGCTCGATGTTTCGAGGCAAAAACTGGATATCATTAATGTAAAAAACAATGTTGGAATGGCTGATGCCGTGGTAATGCTTCAGGCTCAGAGTGATGTAAACTCAGCGGAGCAACTGCTTGAATTGCAGAAACTTGTTATCGAACAGAATAAAGCTGACTTACTGCTTTTGATAAGTGCAAAACAGCAAAACAGTTTCCTGGTTGCTGATAGTATTCTTGTTGATAAAACTCTTCAGCTTGATTCAATATTAAACTACCTGAACCGTAATCCGCAGTATCTCAGTGCGGAGCAACAAATTCTGATTGACGAACAGCTTGTTAAAGAGGTTTCGTCGCAACGTTATCCTTCGGTAAAATTAAATGCAGGTTACGATTTTTATCATTCAGATATTAATTCCGGCTCACTGCAAATGAACCAGAATTACGGACCCACAGCAGGTGTTTCACTGCAGGTTCCGATATTTAACGGCAACATTTATAAAACCCAGGCCGATGTAGCTAAAATCCGGGTTAGCAATTCGAAGCTTGAAAAGGAAAGCCTGCTCAATTCACTCACCACCCAGGCTACCAAATTATACCGGGCTTACTCCACCACATTGCAACAAATTGAATCGCAACGAAGTAACTTCGAGATCAACAAGCAACTTCTTGAAGTGGTACTGCAAAAATTTAACCTGGGCCAGGCTACCATACTGGATGTAAAAGCTGCCCAGACAAGTTTCGAAACTGCCGCTTACCTGCTGGTAAACCTGCTCTATTCCGCGAAAGTATCAGAAATTGAGTTGAAACAACTAACCTACAGCCTTGAGGTATAATATCGCAATAGACCAAACGCAAAAAAGCCCCGCGTTAGCAGGGCTTTTTCAAGAATCATTTATGTCTGTGTAAATTAAATCACTTTAACATTAACGGCGTTTAATCCTTTTTTGCCTTCCTGAAGGTCGAATGACACCTGGTCATTTTCTCTGATCTCATCGATCAATCCTGTTACGTGAACAAAGTATTCTTTGTCCGATGCGTCATCTTTAATAAATCCAAATCCTTTGGAATCATTGAAAAATTTTACTGTTCCTTTACTCATGATGTTTTTAATTTTAATATGATTTTTCGCAAAGATACGATTATTTACATAGCTGTAACATTTATCGGTAAATATTTTTATTCTGGCATTCTCTAGTCCATGTTTAACTTAGATTGTGAAGGAAATCATGTGATTGTTTTCTTGCCATTAAAGTAAAACCAAATCGGTATTATCACTATAAAAATTTCAATTCCAGAACATCGTTACACCTGAATTACCCGATTTTAACAGATGTCATTGAAATTGATCCCATTACAGTTTTATCGCTGAAGAAAGTGGACTAATGAACCGGTGACAGACTTCCATTTATCGGTAAATTCATTTTGTTCAAGTGCATTCATGGGACTGCCATGTCCGACGAAAAGTACAGGCATTCGCTCAGAATTTCCGGGCGGGTCAGTTAGTAATTTGAATTTATCCAGGTTCATGGCAATGCCGGCTATGGGTAAAAATGAAAGCAATTTAAGAAAGTCTGTTCTTTTCACCAGAATGCGTTTTGAAATCAGTGTATTAACGCAAGGTTAGTTCTTTTGTTTATAAAAAGATCCCTGTTTAAAAATACTAACTCAGTTAAACGGACTATCCTTCTCAAAATCAGGCCTGTAATGCTCACTACTTTCCAATTCCTGAACCCAGCCTTTGTAAAATCCCAGGTTTTCCAGTTCACTTTTAACGGTTTCATATTCGTGAAATGATAATGTGCGACCCAGGGTCGGGTGTTGCTGCACAAGCGGTGTCGGCCAGTATTGCGCCATGAGTGAGATAGAAATTGAAACTGAGATATCAGCAATATTTTGCAGAACATTGAGGCTGTTTTCGATATATCCGGGCAATACAAGGTGACGGATAATAAGTCCTTTTTCGGCATAACCGTTTTCATTCATAACAATGGTGGAGCCTTTCTGCCGGTACATCTCCCTGATAGCTGCGTGTGCTACCTGCTGATAATCTGCAACTTTCGAAAATTTACGCGCCAGGTTGTTGTCAGCATATTTGTAGTCGGGCAGGTAAATATCAATATAATTTTCGAGCTCTTTTATCTCTTCAGCTTTATCATAACCATTTGTATTATAAACAAATACAGGATTATAATCTTGTAAACGTAAGGTTTCAATTATCGCTTTAACATGCGGGATATAATGTGAAGGTGACACAAAACCAACAGCGTGGCATCCCGTATTAAGAATTTTGATAATTGAGGCAACAACCTCGTCCAGAGTCATTTCGCGATCCTTCACATCACCATAATTGCAACTTATCTGGAAATTCTGGCAATAAATGCATGAAAGATTACACCGGCTGAAAAAGACATTGCAAATCCCATTGGCACCACTAATTACAGGTTCTTCGCCATGGTGAACGCTTATTGAACTGATATTGAATGCGGCATTGCTGCCACAAACCCCTGTATCTCCATGAAGCCTGTCAGTTTTGCAGATGCGTGGACAGATAACACACACAGCCAGCGGTGCGAATAATTGATTAACGCGACTTTCAGGAAGATTTGATTTCACTTTGCCGGAATGGAGAAGCAAAGATACTGGTTTTGACTTTCAACTTACTTAGCCTCATCCAACGCGTTGTAGTAGGCAACAACTTTTCTCAGGTCATCGGTGGTTTTTACTTTGTTACCGGTTATACGAAGGTATTCCTCAATTTCGGCATTGTGTTCGTTTAAAAGCGTTAATACACTTTTACGGTTGCACAACACTTTACTGGCAAGTTTGCCCGGACTGCTGATAAAATAGCATTCGTCGATATAATATTTTGTAGCACTTTCATTTTCTGGTTGTTTCGCATCCGGTACTTCATAGGTTACAAGTCTCTTAAGAAGCAACTTATTTTTCCCGGGTTCAATTAGCTCAAAATAACCCTGGCGGATAGTATTTTCGCATTGAAAAGTCTCATAAATGAACGTGTGTCCATCGAAAGTTACGGTACTCAATTCCTTTGGCGAAGCAAAGGCAAGAGTGTCTTTCCCGGAAATAAACTGCATCTGGTCAGCCAGTATATCATACCGCAATAAATAATCATTTATTATGCCTCCATCGCGAAGAACAACAGTGCCTGCAGGCCAATCCAGACCAATATAAATCTGGCCTTCGACACCTGTAAGTTTAAATTTTTCGCCAGGCATCCCGCCTCCTGAAGGCATAGCCTGAGCATTCCTTACCCTTGTAGCATCGGTCTTTGAATAAGATGATTTTGGGTCAGTACTTCTACCGGAAACTCCCTGTGCAAAAGTTTTAATGGCTGAAGCAACCATAAAAACAGAAACGAGAATCATTACTGTAGTTTTCATGGCTATTATTTTTGGCTCCCTAAATATACGATATTTTTCGATATGTTTTGCATTTTAAGTCAAATTTACTTTGATTCGTGAATCTATATATTTGAATAAAAGAGTGTTATAACTCACAAAAGCTGACTTCATCCTTAAACAAATGAAAAATTGTCATACATCCTTTTGCTGAAAGTTCATTTCCGTACTGCAGAATTAAGAATGTGGACTGTGTTTTCGAAATCAATAAAAGAATTATACTTTTGCTAAACTTCAACAATTATTAAATTCAGACTGACTGATAATGGCGGGTCTAAAGGATGTTAATTGTACGATGTGGGATTAAGAATCAATACAAAATTTCTTAAAAATGAAATACATTTCGGGGCTTCTTATTCTATTACTTTTTTGTTTTGAATCTTTGGCAACTTCGGTGACAGTCAGTGGTACCGTAAATGGCTTGTGGACAGCCGATACTGTTCTGGTTGAAGGAAATCTGGTGATTCAACCCGGAGAATTGCTGGTAATTACGCCGGGAACAATGGTACAGTTTCAATCGTATTACCGGATTGATGTGCAGGGAAGGATAATGGCGACGGGCACAGAAAGTGATTCAATACTTTTTACTATTCGCGATACTTCCAATTTTTATGCTCAGTTGCAGGGACGCGGCGGCTGGTCTGGGATCAGGTTCAGGCAACCGGCAGCAGGTGAAGACTCTTCTGTATTTTCGTATTGTCGTTTTGAATTCAGTAAAGCTACCGAAGACTCAATAAATTGTTATGGCGGCGCCCTGTTCGCTCATGATTTCAACAAACTGAGAATCGGGAACTGCCTGTTTTTCAATAATTATTCATTTTACAGCGGCGGAGCAGTGTACCTGAACAACTCAGATGCAGGAATAGAAAAATGCATATTTATCAACAATTTTTCAGGCAATACAGGAACTGTTTACGGCTATGGCGGTGGAATTTGTTCAATGAACAGCTCACCTGTTATAAGAAACAATGAATTTTATAAAAACTCTTCGACCGGAGTTGGTGGCGCTGTATCGTTTGATAACTGCAATCCCATCTTCGAAAGTAATGTTATGCAATTCAATTTCAGCGCATTGGGCGGGGCACTGGGTGTACTCCGCTCCTCCCCTTCTCATACTTTAAGCAACAACCTGGTGACAAATAACAGTGCGCTGTTTTTTGGAGGCGGCATTTGCTGTATCCGATCATTCCCGGTGTTTTCGAATTTAACAATTTCGAATAACGACGCTGCCTATGCAGGGGGATTTTACTGTAATGATTCAGCTTCTCCGATTATGTATAATTCAATAATATGGGGAAACACAGGATTTGGTGCGAGTGTATATATCTGGGATATTTTCTCGGCTCCAAGCTTCTATTACTCTGATATCGAAGGCGATACAACAGGTTTCGAAGGCAGCGGTGCCCACCAGGGATATCATGGGCAATATTTATACAACATAAATGAAAACCCTTATTATATTGAAAGTGGATTATTCCCGTTTCAACTTTTAGCAACTTCTCCCTGTATAAATTCCGGTACTCCGGATGCCGGCTTTCTGAATCTCCCCCCTACTGATCTGGTAGGCGCACCACGAATCGAAAATACCTGTATTGATATGGGGGCTTATGAATTTAACGGGACTACAGCAATAAAATCAATGAATACCGTAATCGGATCTCTTAAAATTTATCCTAATCCCTTTGTAATATCAACAAACTTATCTATTCCCGTCCATTCCGAATTCAATAAAAATGTTATAATTACTGACATGCAAGGTCGCCGAGTAAGGCAGTTGGTTCTTATTTCAAACGAATTTTCTATTTCATGGGATGGTTGTGATGAATACGGAAACCAGGTTCCAAAAGGCGTTTACCATGTTGTGGTTAAAACGGAGAATGAGATATATTATGGAAAGGCAATAAAATAGAGTAGCCGGTAATAATTCCCGGCTACCAAGTATCAAAACAAGCAGTTGCAAAAAAATACGACTCTTTTCTAATCACTATTCAACCACCAGTGTTTGAATTGAATGTGGTAAACTGACGACCTCTGCTGCCTGGCCGGCGATCCAAAGGCGATACGGAATTTTAACATCGCTCTGATTCATAACTATAACAGCTATCTTCCCGTCGGTATTTTTGAAAGCTGTGGTTAAAAGTTGCCCGCGGCTCGAAGAACTGATGATTCGTTTTGCGCCGGGACGAATGAATTTCGAGAAATGCCCGATATAATAATATGAACTCATATAATAAATCTCTCCCGTCCGGGTATCAGCATGAACCGGAGCATAACAAAAGTTACCCACATGATTTGGTCCGCCTTTTTCGTCGAGTAATATATTCCAGTCCGTCCAGCCAACAGTTCCGTTGTTAAAATCGTTAATCATCGAAAGTCCGTATTTTTCGCCCCATTTCCAGTCTCCGATTTTCGCAAAGTCGTAACTTTCGGCACAGCCTTCGGTAAATATCAGGTTTTTATTGGGATAGGTTTCGGCCACACGCTTCACGTTATCGTATATATTTCCTCCGCCTGTCCAGCTTTCGTACCAGTGGAAACCAATGCCCCAAACGTATTTGGCTGCTTCAGGATCATCGAGTACGGTGCTGGCTCGCTGGTAAATCAGGTCACGGTTATGATCCCAGGCAATCAGCTTTTTGTCAGCCATTCCTGCTTTGTGCAAAGTAGGGCCCAGGTATTTCTTTATAAAGTCCCTTTCTTCTTCACCCGAATAAATACACGATTCCCAGGTTTGAGTTGCCATAGGTTCATTCTGCACACTTAAACCCCACATTGGAATTCCTTCAGATTCATAAGCATTAATGAACTTCACAAAATAATCAGCCCAACTCTGGTAATACGCCGGCAGGAGTTTCCCTCCTTTGAGCATGTTGTTATTGTCCTTCATCCATGCCGGCGGACTCCAGGGGCTTGCATACATGCTAAGTTTTCCCCCTGCCGCTGCAATAGCCTGTTTGATCATCGGAATGCGGAATTCCTTGTCGTGAGCAACACTGAACGATTTCAGAGTTACATCTTTTTCATCAACATAGGTATAGCTTCCGCTCGAAAAATCGCAACTGTGTATATTGGTGCGAGCCAGTGAATATCCAATCCCAATATTTACATCGTAATAATTCTGAATTATTTCTTTCTGTTTCTCTTTGGTAAGCTTAGCAAAAGTCTCTGCTGAGGCATCGGTAATAGCACCACCGATTCCGACAAAAGTCTGAAAAGTCTTGGTTGGATCAACAAATACACAGGGTTGGGTTTCCAATGGCTGACCGAAATCAACAAACTTTAAAGTATCAGTTACGGTTAGCCTGAGTTTTGTATTGTCAGCAGTCGTATAAACTACTACCTTTTTCCCTTTGAGATCATCTTTTCCTGACATATCGTTTCCTGCTTTTGAAACATTAGACATAATTAGTAAAAAAATGGCGGGTAAATAAAATATTTTTTTCATATCAGGCTATTTTCATTGTTGATCTGTTTTGAATTCAAATTCCTTAGTTCTTGTTTATCAGGGCTGAAAAACCCTGACATAATCAACAGTCATCGTTTGTGGGAAAACGGTAGTCGCATTGGGTGGACCAGGCCAGTTGCCACCTACTGCCACATTAAAAATAAAGAACTGTGGCAGATCAAAAGCATCGAACTTTATTGTGGATGAAGTCACTTCGTAGTACTGGTGATAATCGACGTACCAGGTAATGGAGTTTTCCTGCCACATTACTGTAAATACATGAAATTGATCATCATACCCCTGTGATCCTGAAAGCGTGTATGATCCACCAATATATTTATGTCCGCCATCACTGTAATGCACTGTTCCATATACTTTCGACACTTCCTGACCCAGGTATTCCATTATATCGATTTCGCCACACTTGGGCCAACCTACCTGGCTGATATTTCCGCCCAGCATCCAGAGTGCCGGCCATATGCCTTGTCCATAAGGCATTTTTGCCCTGATATCGATTCTGCCGTAAGTGAATTCTTTCTTTCCTTTGGTTACCAAACGGGCCGAAGTATAATTACCGTAATTGCTTTGGGCAACAATTTTTAGTTTCCCATCCGAGACGAATGAATTAGCCGGCAAGTTTGTATACGTCTGTAATTCATTATTTCCCCAGCCACCAGCTCCGAGTTCGTGTGTCCACCAGTCGAGGTTAAGCGCTGTAACATCAAATTCGTCGCTCCACACATTTGTCATTCCGGGGTAAGAGTCAGGAGTAATATACCCGTCACTGGCCAGTTCGGGCGTGTAGGAATCATCGTTGTTGATGGTAACTTTGGATTCTTTCTCAATATATGTTGCATTAGTGTACTCATCCACAACAATAATGAAAGAGTCATTAAACTCAAACATAGCATCGTTAACAATCTGAACTTCAATATTTTTCTGGAATTCCCCAGGTGCAAATATCAATGTGGCACCGGATACGGCCACAAAATCATCACCACTTTTAGCAGTTCCTTCTTTGGTAGACCATTTTAGAGTTACCTGCCTATCGGAGGCCGGAGTGATTGTAACACCAACTTTTGCAACCACTGGAGTATCATTTCCTTCTGTAATTTTTGTCAACGCAACAAGTTTAATGGCGGGATTAAAAGCGTCGTCGTTTGTTATGGTAACCATAGTCCGGTAAACAGTTACAATGGCGTTCTTCACGCTACTGATGGTGACAAAAAAAGTTTCATCCGGCTCATATAGTGAATCGTTCGAAACCAATACTTCAATATTTTTAGTTGTCTCACCAGGTGCAAATACGATAACTGAACCGGATTCGGCAGTATAATCTTCACCCGCTTTGGCAGTTCCGTCGGAGGTGGACCACGCACAACTTACCTGCTGATCCGTTGCTTCACTTAAAGTAATTGGAATTACTGCTTTTATCTGGTCTACATTGCCTTCAGGGGTATTTAATGATGCCGGAATGCTGATATCAGGTGTAACAACTGACTCAGATTCTTTGCATGAACCGAATGCAATAGCTATTAGCAACAGCACGGTCAGGAAATGGAAAGATTTATTCATCTGTTTTTATTTTTTAGTATTAAATGAAACATGCTACCATACATATGTTGCCACAGAACCATTGCTTAACGATGTTGTGACTTTTTCCCCGTTGAAACCAATATTGAATGTTTGTATGGTATTGCTGGTGTTTAAAACGATCAGAACTTTTCTGCCATCAGGAGTTTGGAAAGCTATATTGGGCAGATTTGAAACCATTGTTGATGAAATCCGTGTTGAACCCGCTGGCACAAATTTGGACGCATGGGCAATGATATAATACGAAACATTGCGTGTAACTGATGAACCGATAGTAAGTGCTCCTTCGCATTTGGTACAGCCGCCATCCGTGTGAGGCTTGTACGAAGGATCAGAAGCCAGGTTCCACTCAAGGACATTTCTGCTCCAGTTGCGGGGTGCTCCAATAATCAGGTTTTGAACATGCCACCTTAAATCACCACCAAAATTGCTGGGACCACCTACCCACTGCTCGGTAAAATAAAGATTTTTTTCAGGAAAAGCATTATGTACCTGCGATAAAGCCGAAATATCGCCGCCGTAAAGGTGAAAAGCCGAACCGTCTATATATTGGGCTGCATCGGGATCGCTGAGAATATTTGTTACATATTCAGGGTGATCGCAATTGTGATCGTAGAGAATTATTTTGGTTGTTAAACCGGCAGCCTGAAAAGCAGGACCCAGATTATTCTTAATAAAATCTCTTTGCTCCGGTGAGAGCATCTTCATACTTGGATTATTATCTGGATTTAGTGGTTCATTCTGAATGGTGATGGCATCAATGGGTATTCCTTCTGATTTCATTTCAGAAATATACCTGACAAAATACTGTGCATACACATCATAATATTCAGGTAACAAGCTTCCGCCAATTGAATTTTTGTTCGATTTCATCCAAACCGGTGCCGACCAGGGTGAGCCAAGAATTTTAATGTCGGGATTAATGGTTAGTATCTTTTTCAGGACAGGAATCAGATCAGCTTTCTCAGGAGCAAGACTGAAATGTTCGAGGGTCAGATCGGTTTGCCCGGCAGGAATATCGTCGTATGAAAATACGCTGGCACTCAGATCAGAAGCCCCGATGCTCACACGCAGGTAGCTTATCCCGATTGAATTACTGTCGCCTGAAAACAACTCTGTTAATAAGGCATCGCGATCAGATGACGGCAATTTATTAATAAGGTAAGCACTTCCACCGGTAAGCGTAAAACCAAATCCATCCATTTCCTGGTAAGTAATGGCTGTATCAACAATTATAACAGGAAACTGGTTCGCCGTATCACTAAATATCAGGCTTGCATCCTGTTTTTTAAGCAATGCTGATTTATCAGGCTTGGTAAGCCAGAACGAAACATCAGTTCGTTTTGGAAGAGTATCGGCAGGATCAACAGGTTTTGTACCTCCATCCTCGCTTTTACAGCTGAATGAAGGAAAGTAACCCATGCCAAGCATGAGCAAAACCAGTATTCCCTTTTGATATTTCTGCATTGTATTTATTTGACTTTCAGATACATGATTATACCCGGATATTTATTGTAAAATTACAGCATGACAGCCCGTTTTCCTATTGAATGATCAGTTTATTGCGGAAAAATGTCCGGTTAGCTTGCAACTCAACTATGTAGAAACCTTTCGGCAACTCACCTATAAAAACTTTCCTTTCAAGAATTATTCCTGATAACTCTATTGTCTTCACCAGTTTTCCGTTAGCAGAGTATATTCTGATAGTTTTATTCTGTTCAGTAGTTCCCTGGAATACAATGGTTATTAATTCGGAAGCAGGGTTCGGGTATACTGAAAAAGCGGTGTTTGCCTCATCATCAGTTCCCTGGCTTGTTTCTGAGAACCTGTACCAGTTCATATTGAATTCGGGCTGAAGAATTTTAACCCTTAGTGTGCTTATACCTTCAGTCAGATTGATCGGTGTCCCTATAGTTTTCCAGGTTTGCCAACCTCCGGTTACGGGAATATTCAGTACAACCGAATTTAAAACAACGTTATCGGAATTTAGTTGCTGTACTTCAATCTTTCCGGCAGTTCCGGCAGATGCAATACGAACTTCCATGAAATACATTGATGTTTTCAGTACCCTGATCCTGTAATCGAGGTAATCGCCGGTATTGGTAAAACCTACATTTTGACCGCCACCCACATCCGTTGTGGTTTCGAGTTGCAGACCCTGGTTAAAACTGAATGCTTCGGCTTCAATCTTGCCAGCAATTAATAAATAAACCGGGAGATTGTTTTTTACAGGAAAATTTGTAAAGTCCTGGAGGAAAGTGCTATCGGTAGCTGCAACACTTCCATTGGCATAGTTCAGTTTTATGATGTCAATATCGAAAATGGGTTGCCCTACTGAAACAATAATTTGCTGAGGATTGGAAGTGTTGAGGACTAAACTGGTTATACTCACTGTTTCTCCGTTTACCGTGCAACTGAAACCTTCGGTTTTTACTGTTGAATCAACGAGAATTTTATTGCATGTAAGGTAGATAAGTTCGGTTTTCTTATAGGTTTCAGCCGATACAGGATTCAGTAAAACATCTTCAATCCGCTTGCTTAAAAAAAAACCAATAGAGCTAAAATTGGCTCCACCTTTATCGAAAATAACTTTAATACGCTGAAGTCCTTCATAAAGGATTACATCATTTATTGTGATCGTATTCCAGGTTTGGAACCCACCTGTCGACGGAAGCGAAATAGAGCCTGAAACATCAGCATCATTAACCTGTAACCTGATTTTTGAGCCGCTTCCGGAAATTGCATACCTGAATTTAACCGTGTAAGCCGCACTCGAATCAACATGGGCAGTGTATTGCAACCATTCATTATCTTCAGTCCAGCCCACATTGTAGCCATTTGAGCCGGGATCGGAATCATTCGACGACTCAAGATCAACCCCGTCGTTACGGAAACTCCAGCCATTGTTCCAGGCAGTGTATGTTCCGGTTGAAACCTGGTAGGTTGCAAACTGGGTATCGGAATAAGCCTTACCGAAACGGCCCAGATCATACTCCGGAGCAGGGATAGTACCAGGAATAACATGATTTGAATAAGGAATAGTTGTTGAATCGTTAACCTGCCTGAACATGGCATCAATCACATCCTTCCGGTAGATACAATTCTCTATTTTCGCATTTCCGGCCATCTGTAGCAAGGTGTAGTATGCAAAACCGGGATCAGGTGCTGTTCCGCCGTTATTCCAGTAATCAAGCAATGTTTGGTAATTATCTGTTTTTACTATTGTCATGGGATTAGTTACTGATCCAATCTTCTTCAGAGGCCACCAGGCCCAGCCTATACCATTTTTCTCGACCAGCGAAATGGCATCAGTAAACCATACATTTGAGTTTTCGCCCGACTCTCCCAGCCAGATCGGAACATTGTACTGGTTGCGGAGATTAATTATTCCTGATATGGAGTTCTGATCGTTGTACGACCAGTATTTATGAAAACTCAACACCAAATTATTATCCCAGAGAGGAAATATTCCATTGTAATTATTTCCCCAGCAATTACCTTCAATTATAATAATGTGTTTCGTGTCAACCTCGCGAATGGTGGCTGTTATATCTTTATAAAGTTGTTTCAACGGAGCATTCGAATTCTCTGAACAACCGTTTTGATTTCCACCGGCTGTAAAACTCCAGTTCGGTTCGTTAATCAGGTCGTACCCTCCTACCCAGGGTTCATTGGCATAACGCTCGGCCAGTTTTCGCCATAAAGCAATGGTTTTCTGCTTGTTGGCATCGCTTTCCCACAGCGAAGGCTTAGCCGGATTATAGTCACTGATAGCCTGGTCTTTCCCTTGTCCGCCGGGTGCGGCATGTAAATCGAGAATAACATACATCTGGTGCGATTTACACCAACTGATCAAACTGTCGGTCATAGCAAAGCCTTTTTCGAGCCAGGTGTTCTGACCTGCAACTGGTTCTTCTTCGACAGGCAGGGTATAAAGGTTATAATGCATGGGCAGCCTGATAGAATTAAATCCCCATGCCGCCATAGAATCTATATCTTTTTTGGTACAGTGATTTGCATGCCAGGCATTATAAAAAGCATCCGTATTAGCCTGTCCGATAAGTGCTTTGATTTTATCTTTTATCTGCCATTGAGCGACTGCAAAACCACTCATTTCCATCATATAAGGCTCCTGAAGCATCCAGCCACCGAGTCCCATGCCTCTCAGTATAACCTCGTTTCCGTTATCGTCAATAATTTTCTTCCCGCTCGCTTTTAATCCCTGAGCTGAAACATGCATGCTCATTACTATGGTAAAAGCAGCCAAAAGCAGTGGCAAAGTATGTTTATAGATATTGGTTTTCTTATTCATCCGATGATTTTTCTTTTTGTTACTGAGTGCTGATTCAAATGCTGGTTTTACAAAAACCGATTTGCAGTTATTACCTTTTTAAACTGCCGATACTTTAGATAAACGTATTTTAACCTTCTTTATTTTCATTTCCCCTAAACTTGAAGAAAGCCGGCCGTTTATAATTGAAACGGCCAGCTTCTAACAACAAACCCAAATCAACATTCAACTCCAAATCATTTTTCAGTTTATCTATATTCTATACTTTGCACCAGTTTGGTATTGGTAAGCTCGGCAAGTGGTATAGGCAATATTTCATTTCTACCTACTTTAAATCCTTTTGAGGCAAGGGCAGTGCCTGCCTTTCCAGTGCGAACCAGATCGAACCACCGGTGTCCTTCAGTGGCTAGTTCGAGTCGACGCTCGTTGTAGATATTTTCGAGCGTAGCAGGTATGGATGGCAGACCAACGCGTGCACGCACTTTATCCAGATAGTACTGTGCCTTTGTTAAATCTCCTCCACCACGAACCAGGGCTTCAGCCTCCATCAGGTAGGTATCTGCCAAACGGATTTCAATGTAATCGTTAGGATAATTCAAAACCGGATCTCCTGCACCTGCAGTATTATAAAACTCTTTAAGAGGAGCATATTTTTTTGCAAAATAACCAGTATTCATGTATCCTTTTTCATAGGAGGAGGCTTCACCTGTTTTTATAAGGCTGTCTACATTATAAATGGTATATCCATACCTCGGGTCATTCTTCATAACATTAACCAATTCAGGGGTAATTGGATTAAATCCCCAGCCTACCATATATGTATTGCCGACGTATGCACGGGGTCCGACCATTTGCGTATAGACATTTCCTTCAAAATTTGGCCATGATCCCCAACCTGCTATTGCTTTTGCAGTGTGAACAATCTCGAAAATTGATTCTTTATTGAATTTATTGTCGGCCCTGAAAATTTGTCCAAAATCCGATAAGAGTTCATAATTTGGCGATGTATTAACTTGATCAAACAAATCGGCTGCTTCCTGCATACGGGCTTCGTTATTCTGGTACAAAATTACTTTCCCTAAAAGAGCAGTTGCTGCAAGTTTTGTAACTCTTCCGTTTTCTCCTGTCGGCACAGCAATTGGAAGATCAGGAATTGCATCGCTGAGGTCTTTCTCTATTTGAGCCCAGACTTCCTCAGGTTTGGCCTGTGTAACATTGAACATATCGGCAGGAGAAACCGGTGCCAGAAAGAGTGGAACATTTTTGAAATAACGAACCAGGTCAAAATAGAAATAAGCACGCAAAAACTTAGCTTCAGCGGTGAACCTTGATTTTAATGTTGCATCCATTGGAACTCCTTCAAGCTTTGATAACAACACATTAGCTCTGTAAACGCCAGTAAAGCCATGGCTCCAGAAATCAGCCTGAATTCCATTCGATGGGTCAACGGTATAATTGTTCCAGACCTGCCATGCAGGTACATCAGAAGAACTTCCGCCTCCAGCGTAACAATCGTCAGATGCAGAATTTAAAGGACCTATCTTGTTAGAATAAGTAGCTCCGCATTCAGCTCCAAGTGGATCATAAGCCGCTATCAGCCCATTAAAAGCTTCATCAGCATTGCGGTAATAGTTTTCTTCCAGGGCTGTTCCAATGGGTTCCACCTCCAAAAAGCTTTTTGAACAGGAATTAAGGAAGAGACCAACTGTAAGTATGCCAGTTACGTATATAATATTCTTTTTCATGTTTTTCATTTTTTAAGGTTAGAAAGTAACGTTTAAGCCTGCCATGAACGAACGGGCCTGAGGATATACACCACGGTCGATCCCATAGCTGCTACCACCGATTTCCGGATCAAAACCATTGTATTTAGTTTTGGTATAAAGGTTATTGCTGCTCAGATAAATACGTAGGTTCTGAATACCAATCTTTCCGATCAGATTTTTGGGAAAGTTATAACCAACCTGAAGGACTTTTATCCTGAAATAAGCTCCGCTGGTGAGGAAAAAATTTGAAGGATTACTGAAATTTTTGTTTGAGTCAGTATAAGTCAGCCTGGGAAAAGTTGTTGAGGTTCCTTCGCCCGTCCAGCGCCCTAATGCTTCGGTCGTCCAGTTGGCTTTTTGAATATCGAGCCTGCGTAAAGCATTATAAACATCATTGCCAGCCACACCTTGTCCGAAAACCATCAAATCAAATCCTTTGTAATCCAGGTTGATTGTGAATCCATACGACCAGGTTGGTGTAGGATCACCGATGAATGTGCGGTCATCAGCCGTAATTTTACCGTCCGGAACACTATCAGGTCCACTGAGGTCAGCATACCTGAAATCCCCTGGTTTTGCATCGGGTTGAATTTTTTGGGAAAGGCCATTAGCATCTTCAAAACTATAGGCATTAACATCACCAACAGTTTGAAAAATATCCAGAATCTGAAAACCATAGAAAGATCCGATGGGATGACCAACCTGGGTGCGGGTGAGTTGATAAAGGCTTGACTGAAAGCTGGATCCTTCTGTGAATTCAACAGTACCCAGGTCAGTAACTTCATTTTTCAAATAAGAAGCATTTCCGCTCACTTTGATATTGAAATCGCCTATTTGTTTACGGTATCCAAGTTCCAATTCAACACCTTTGTTTTCCATGGAACAAAGGTTACCTATCGGATTACCGGCGGCACCAACATATGCTGGAATAATAATGTCAGCGAGCATTCCGGAAGTTTTCTTATTGTAAATATCAAACACAACAGTGAAGTTTTCAAGAATAGTAGCTTCGAAGCCTATATTGGCCTGGCTTGTTTGCTCCCACTTAAGATCAGGATTTGATAATTTATCCGGACTATAACCAACAGCAAGACTATCCTCTCCAAAAGTATAGTTTCGTCCACCTCCTACTGTTGAAAGGTACCGGAAATCTCCGATGTTGTCATTTCCAACTACGCCATATGAACCCCTGATTTTCAGGGAGTTAACAATCTCGTTTTCCGGCCAGAACCCTTCGCGGGAGGCTACCCAACCTAATGATGCAGATGGAAACACTCCATATTTATTGTTGGGCCCGAAACGGGAAGATCCATCACGGCGAATAATCCCGGTGAACAGGTATTTTTCATCGTAATTATAGATCAAACGCGCAAACAACGAACTGACCTTGTGATCCGGGCTTTCCCACCCATATCCATCCCGTTGTTCAGCGGTGGTGGAATAGTTCATCGAAGCCTGTTCAAATGTAGTAACGGGCAGGTTTTGATAAGTCACTCCCGTGCCTCTTGAGTTATCTACAAAAGCACTGGTTCCCAACAGGCCAGTAAAACTATGATTTACGATATTGTATGAATAAGAAACAGTGTTTTCAAAATTCCAGGTAAAGCCTTTACTGTTACTTCTGGAGTATGCGTTTATACTGGTTAAAGAAGCTGCGTTAAGATACGATACCGGGGTAAAACTTTCGTCGCCCCAAAAGGCAAGTTTAGCTCCGAGGTCTGATTTAAATTTCAATCCTTTAACAGGTGAAATCTCAGCATATACATCACCAACAAAATTGTCGGACCACCCGAAATTCCCCTGCCGGGTTTGTATATAGGCCAACGGATTAGTCATTTCCTGCTGTACATTTTCCGAAATACCATAAGGATTACCATCATTATCACGTACAACCGGAAAATCGGAATAGGGTGTGGCATTAGCAACCGCGGCATCAGTGATAATTGTTTTTGTAATAGGATCAAGGTTAACTGCGGAGGCCAGCGGACCGCCATATTCACTGTTCGTGTTCAGGGAACCTTTGCTCTTAATATGGGAGTAACCAAAGTTATTTCCGAATTTAAGCCAATTCTTAACTTCATTTGTTGCATTTAAACGGACTGTAACCCTGTTATAATTAGAAATTGAAGATGCAACAACCCCTTCCTGGTTATAATAACCAAATGAGGAATAAAAGGTTGACTTATCATTTCCTCCGCTAACACTCAGTTCGTGATTCTGAATGCCTGCATTATTATTAAAAATGGTGCCTTGCCAATCAGTTCCTACTCCATATGACTCAGGATTTCCAAAAGGTAATTCCTGATTTGCATTGGTTGCAGATTCATTTTGTAAAGTCGCATATTCGGTCGCATTTAAAAGACTGAGTTTTTTAGCTGGTGCCTGTGTACCAAAATATGCGTTATAGTTTACCAGAATATTGCCTGATTTACCTTTCTTTGTAGTAACAAGGATAACACCGCTGGCAGCCCGGGTACCGTAGATTGCAGCTGAAGCAGCGTCTTTAAGCACTTCAATTGATTCAATATCGGATGAATTCAGATAGTCGATTCCGCCTCCAATAGGGACACCGTCAACCACAAATAATGGATCACTGTTCCCTGTTGTAGTTGTACCCCGGATACGCACGGTAGAAGCAGCCCCAGGTTGGCCAGAACTAGATGTTACTGTCACGCCTGATGTTCTACCCTGTAATGCTTGCTCAACTCGCGGAACCTGAACGTTTTCCAGGTCTTTAGCTTTAACGCTGGAAATAGCCCCGGTAACTACACTCTTTTTCTGCGTACCATAGCCAATTACAACAATTCCTTCAAGGTCAATACGCTCATCTTCAAGAACAACATTTAAAGGTACACCTGCCGAGGCCAGGATTTCCTGTTTGAGTTTCCCGACAAACGAAATTACAAGTGTTTCTGTGGGCTTCGCGGTAGTGAGCGAGAATTTACCGTTAATGTCAGTAGATGTACCGTCGGTAGTACCTTTTATAGATATACTTACGCCAGGCATAGTTTCACCTTGTTTATCAGTTACTGTACCACTGTAAACATAAGTTTTTTGTGCAAACAGCATGGAAGATATTCCAAGCCATAAAATACCGGTAAACAGCAACGCTTTTAATCGCCTGACGCTGCTTCGCGGATAATTGTTGAGGTTTTTTTTCATGGTTTTTTATTTGGTTTGATTGAGGTTTTATTGAGGTTCCGAACAAAAACAAATGCTAACAATCACTCCATACACCATTACGAGACGTAAAGAAAAGTTGGTGTATATTTAACACGAAGGTAATACAAAATATTTAATGTTTACAAAAATAAGTTAATTTTTCAAAAAAAAAATACTTCGCATAGCATACAATCAGCATACATATATTTGTTTTACAGCACCGTATGCTATTATTTAGTGATTTTAAAATAGTAATCCAATCACTTACCATAGATGAAGGAAGAAAAATACACTTAGTGCAAAATAGACACTTACAAATATTTTGAACCCTCATATTTTGATGCTTTAGAAAAAAAACTACATCAAATTATAAATAGAAATTTTTATTTGCCAAATAATCGAAACAGCCTTGCATATATGAAATCATTACATTTGTGATTCATTAATATCATTTAAATATTTGATAACAGAAAATTAAAATTAATCTAAAACAGATGGAAAACAATAACATCTCTACTACCATTGGAGCGTCGAAAGAAATCCCGCAATTTACCGCCGAATCGGCTGCATTTCTGCTTAAAGCAGCTAAATGGGGCAAATTCCTTGCCATCCTTGGATTTATAGTTACAGGCCTGATGCTTATTGCCGGTATTTTAATGAGTTTTGTTATTGGTATGCTTCCTGAAGAAATGATTCCGCTAAACATGCCATTTTCAGCACGGATCATATCTTTTGTTTACATCGTAATTGCCGGAATCTCTATTATACCGGTTTTTTTCCTGAATTCATTCTGCAATAATGCAATGAAGGCTGTTAATCTTTCGAATACCGAAAACATGACAGCCTCCATCCGAAGCTTAAAAAATCTGTTTGTTTTTGTTGGAATTTCGACGATTGTAATACTGGCATTTTACACTATTATAATAATCGTTGTAGGATCAGCGGCAGTGATGGGTTTTTAAATTTACAAACTCTGTTAGCAACCATCCGGATACAATAAAAATCGATCAGAAAATAATCAATTCCAAACATCCTAACACTAAAAAAGCAGGACTTTTTACATCCTGCTTTTTTTTATAAATACTTTTATTCAATTATTTAATCTCGAACAGTTCGTCCTTGATTTTCGAGTTCAGTTTTACAGCAGATACCGTGAAGTTAATGGTCTGAGGTCCCATCATCTGCGATAAGGCGTGTGGGAACAGTATACCGTCAACAGCTTTGTAGTCGCCAAATTCAGACACTGATTCCTTAGTTTCGGTGCGCATCTTCAGGCCGGTTTGTACATCATAATAATCGGTATCTTTAGTATCGCCGCCTTTTTTCACGAGCACTTTGTAGTATTGTTTCTGATCTTTCTGCTCTTCAATACCCAGCAATTCGGCAGTATATCCAAGCGTGGTATAATACATTTCAGGAAAAATAAGGGATTGTTCTTTCATACCTGCCAATTCAGCACCCTCGATAGGCTTGCTTTCGCCGCCAGCTGTAGAAACACCTTTGCCTGCATTGTAAATCTGTTTTACAAATACCATGGTACCCGATCCAACCTGTAACAGGAATTTATCAGGGGCTTTGTAGTACATATCGAGGGAAATCGGCATATTCTGCATGGTTGCACCCGCGTTAATGGTAACATCTTTTACCTTTTTGAGTTTTTTTGAACCACCTATTGCCGTGATATAATTATTTATCACCTGGTCGGCAGTAACACCTGCCGGGGCCGGTTTCAGTTTTTTACTGGGATCGTAAGGTTTTCCTTCGGTATCATAATATAGCACTTCGCCGCTTTTGGCAAATTTTTTGAGCTTTGGTTCAAGTTCCTCGGCTTTTCCAACAGCAAGAAGATACGAATTATTGGGCCTGATGTATTTCTGAGCGGCCATTTGAACATCAGCCGCCGTTAGTGAAGCCAGATTTGTAAGGTAATTAGAATAATAATCTTTGGGAAGATTGTAACGGGCAGTATTTATGGCAAAATTGGCAACGGTTGATGGATTTTCCAATGACCGGCCAAAATTTCCCATCATAAAGTTTTTCACCATATTGAGCTCATCATCAGGAACAGTTTCTGTACGTATACGGTTCATTTCGGCAAGAATTTCAGTGAAAGAACTGTCGGTCACAGGATTACGGACTTCAGCAGATGCGTTGAATTTTCCAACCAGTTTATCGGATTGCATGCTCGAATAAGCTCCGTACGTCCAGCTGTGTTTTTCGCGCAGATTGCTGAAAAGCCTGAAAGTACCGCCTCCAAGAATAGTATTTGCAAGTTTCACTTTAAGTTCATCAGGGGAACCCGGTTTGAGATCGATAGGGTAGGTAATATTAATTGTCGATTGCACTGCATTCGGTCTGTCAACAAGCACAACTGTTGCTTTGGCAGGAGCTTTTGGCATTGCATAATTAGCTTTCGGAACATCACCCTTTTGCCAGCTTCCGAAATATTTCTCAACCAGGGGCTTAGCCTCTTCAAGCGTGATGTCGCCAACAATTGCCAGGTATGCTATATTCGGCCTGAAGTATGTTTTATAAAAATCTGTACATTTTTCGAGAGTAACTTTTTTAACTGATTCTTCCGAGATGTTTTCGCCATAAGGATGATTGCTGCCATAAACAAGCACCGAATTTACACGCTGAGAAATAGCACCGGGATCATTTTTATCCGCTTCAAGCCCTGATAATGTCTGCGTGCGTATTTTTTCAAGTTCTTCTGTTTTGAAATTTGCATTCAGCAATACATCCGACATGATGGTAAGAAGGGCTTCATTATGCCTGCTCAGGCAGTTGGCGTACATACCGCCCGCTGACGTATTCAGGGTTGCCCCAATCATATCAACAGCCTCATCAATCTGATCTTTTGAACGAGTGGTTGTACCAGTGCGCATCAGCTGACCGCTGAATTCGGAATAACCGGCCATTTCGCCTTCAAAAATCGGATCATAATCCAAGACCAGCGAGTAAGCCAGGCGTGGAATCTTGTGATTTTCAACCACAAAGACTTTAAGCCCGTTAGCCAGTTCGAATGACTGGTATTCACCTATTTTAATAACAGGAGCTGGTCCAGCCGGTGGACGGATGCTGCGATCGACAACTTCTTTTACAACTGGTGTCGAGGCAGCCTGGGTAGCTTTTGATTTTTTAACCTGGGCAGCCAGAGGAAGTGTAATAATAAGTGCTGCTATAATTGAAATAATTTTGTTTTTCATAGTTTGGTTCCTCCTTTAATTTTTTTCGGTTGGTTTAGGTAAATAAGTCAGAACCACCCTGTTTTCAGGGGTTAGGTATTTTGTTGCAACCCTTTTAAGATCAGCCGGAGTTACCTGCATATACCGATCAATTTCGGTATTGATAAGGTTAGCATCTTTAAAATAGACATAATAGTTCGCCAGGTTTTCAGCAATACCTGCCATGGAACTGTTACCGGTAATAAAGTCGTTTTCAACTTTGTTACGCAACTTCTGAAATTCAGCATCAGATATTTCTGTGGTCTTTACTTTTTCAATTTCTGCTTCAATAGCCTTTTCGAGGTCAGCGGTTTCAATCCCCATATTAACTAGGCCAAAAATCAGGAACAAGCCCGGATCTTCGAGCGCAAACGGGAATGACATTACCTGCAATGCCTTTTGCTGTTGATCGACAATGGATTTGTACATGCGTGAACTTTGCCCGTCGGAAAGTAAAGTTGTTAACATGGAAAGCGCATATGAATCGGGAGTTCCCTGCGCGGGCATATGATACGACATGATCACCGCCGGTAATTGGATGTTATCATAAACTGTTTCGCGCACTTCCGCAGTTTTCTGAGGTTCTACAACATTTGGTCTGTAGAGTTCCCTGGTGCCACGTGGGATATCGCCGAAGTATTTTTCGATAAGTTTTTTCGTGCTTTCAATGTCCATGTCACCGGCTATCGACAAAGTTGCATTATTAGGCACATAGTATGTATTGTGAAAATCAATGAATTCCTGCAACGTTGCTTTATTGAGGTCAACAGGGTACCCGATCGGAGTCCATTTATAAGGATGCTCTTTGTAGGCATTCTCCATAGTTTTTTCGATAATTGAACCATACGGACGGTTGTCGTAGGATTGTTTGCGTTCTTCTTTTACTACTCCACGCTGTGTTTCAACGCCTATGCTGTCGATGCGAAGGTGAAAAAGTCTTTCCGATTCGAGCCACAAACCTAGTTCGAGCTGGTTACTTGGCAAAATTTCATAGTAAAATGTCCGATCCTGCGAGGTGTTGGCATTCAGTGTGCCACCTGCAGCCTGGGCAATTTTGAAATACTCTCCTCGCGGAATGTTTGGTGATCCTTCGAACATCAGGTGCTCGAAGAAATGGGCGAAGCCGGTGCGCCCCGGAACTTCATTTTTCGATCCTACGTGATACAGTATCGAAACAGCGACAATAGGCGTGGTATTATCCTGGTGAAGAATAACATGCAAGCCGTTAGGCAGATCGTACTCTGTGAATTTGATCCTGCCTTGTTGCGCCATGGCTCCCAAAAACGGGAAAATGGCTAGCAACAGAATTAAAAGTCTGATTTTCATAAATTGGTTGTTTGGATTACTTATTGATTTTTAAAATCACTTATTTGATTTAGATTGTATTGACTACAGAAGACAAATTTAATAAATAGATTTTATGATTGTATAGCTGTTAATCGGTATTTTGAACTTTGTTATTCTTTTTGCTGTGGCTTAGCATCCACTTGTACAATTCTTCTTCCTTATAGGCATTTACCCACGAATCGTGCCCGATACCAGGGTAAATTGTCACTCGGGCCGAGCCGCCGTTTGCATTCACAGCTTCAACCATTTCAACAGTTTTTTGTACAGGTATCACATCGTCAGAATCACCATGAAATGCCCAAACCGGTGTATTTTTGAGTTCATAGGTATAATACGGATAACCGCCTCCGCAAACCGGGGCAATAGCGGCAAACTGACCAGGCTGACTGCAAGCCCAGGCCCATGTACCGAATCCGCCCATACTAAGTCCGGTCAAGTAGATCCTGTCAGTATCAATACGGTATTTGGTCAACAATTTTTCGAGCATGGCCTGAAGTTCTTCAACTTTAAAAGCCCAGTGCGCACCTTCATCACATTGGGGAGAAACCGTTATAAACGGGAAATCAGGGCGGTTTTCGACAAATGAAGGCGGACCATGTCTCTTAACCAATTCAAGATTTTCTCCACGTTCGCCTGAACCATGAAGAAAAATGAGCAGAGGATATGTCTTATTCTTTTCTTTGGTATAGTCAGCCGGGAGCCACAACAAGTAATTCATTGTGGTTTTCTGCAACAAAATTTCCTTTTCCATTGTCTGGTTTTGAGCTGCAGCACGTTGAAATATAATAGCTGATAAAATTGCAAATGTCAAAATAGAGTATCGTATCATTGTTTCAAATTAATTGCGATAGGAAAGTGTCAACCATTTTTCAAGCTTAATTTCAGCGGTGTCAAAGTTCATAATAATTTCATTAACATACATCAATAATTCATCAGGTTTGTGTGTAGTGGCTACTCCAATTACCTGCATACCTGCATTTTTTGCTGAAAGGATACCGGGTATCGAATCCTCAAATACAACACAATCAGCAGGTTGTACTCCTAATTTTTCGGCAGTAAGCAGGTAAACCTGGGGATCGGGCTTTCCCTTCGTAACCATTGAGGAATCCGTAATTTCGGTAAAATAGTTGCTAAGTCCCGTAGCTTCGAGTGTGAATTTTACATTTTCGTGTGGTGCAGAAGTAGCTAAAGCTATTGGTATTCCTTTGCCGGAAGCGAATTTCAGAAATGCGGCCAGACCTTCAACAGGTTTAATAAATGGCCGGTACATTTCGCGATAGATGCTTTCCTTTTCTTTTCCAAAAGCAACGATCAGGGCTTCGCTAATGTTATTGTTGAAAAGCGAATTCATTATCACGTGATTGGTTGAGCCGAAATGCTTGCTGAAATCTTCCTTCCTGATATCCAATCCATGTCGTTTCCCGAACTCCGCGAATGCTTCAAAATGCCAGGAATGGTTATCAACAAGGACTCCATCCATATCGAAAATCAATGCAACTCCTTTGTTTTTATCTTCCAAAATATATTTTTTAAATTCGTGACAAAACTAAGGAATGAATTTCTACTTTTGACTAATTACAGTTATCAAATTAGTTCGCTTTATTTATTTTACTTTCAAAATCGTTTAACCATGTACAACAACTACCTGAAAAGCCTAAGAATAGTATATTTCGCCCTTGCAGCAGGGATCGTCTTCTTTACAATAATCTCCCTGTTTCTCAATTTTTTGTCTGGTGCATTTATGGGGAATGAAATAACATCAGGTGATAAAACACCTTTTCTCATTGTGTTGATTGTGCTTACCGGACTCATATTTATTGCCCATAAAGTCATTATTCCGAAAAAACTCAGTGTTATAAAGGGAATGACTTCCCTCGAAAGCAAACTTGCAGCCTGGCGCGAATTGTATGTACTTCAGGGAGCACTTATCGAAGCGCCTTCGTTTCTTGCCATTGTACTTTTCCTGATGCTTGGGCTGCATGTTCTGTTGATATGGCCGGTTGCAGGTCTAGCTATCTTTTGGTTAACTCAGCCAACCCGTGAAAAGCTCTATGAAGAAGCTCAATTCACAGTTGCTGAAATCGATGAATTCATCAAGATCGATCCGAATGTTTGATCCGAAAAATGAGTGCATAAGATTAATTTTTGATTAACAAATTGATGCTGAAGATCCTTACGAATGTATTTAATTAATTGAACAGCAATAGCTTATCACTTATAACTTTATTAATCCTGATCAGCTTCTGTTTTTAGATGAAATCGTTTACATCAGATTCAGTATTATACGGAACTATCATTTTAAATTATTGATTATCATGTATTTATAAATATTTTGAATCTATCATAACAGATATAGTCTTGAAATTAAAATACAGTAACTACCTCATTTTCATATAGTTTTGATAATAATAAATCCAGCTATGGTTGTTTTTTAGTATTTGTTTTTTAGGAAAATAAATTGTGTACTTTTGCACAAATTTTGAAAGCTGAAATTATATACCACAAATAACTGGTATTCAACAATATAAATATATGAAGAGAGTAATGTTACTTACGGGCGGCGGTGATTGCCCGGGATTAAATGCAGTTATTAGAGCAGTAGTAAAACGTGCTTCACAGGAAACTGATTGGGAAGTATTGGGAAGTATAAAAGCTTTTGACGGAATTCTTAATGAACCCACCGAGCTAATGATTTTAGATGCGGAAAAAGTTGCCGGAATTCATTACCAGGGCGGTACAATTATACAGACGACCAATAAGGGTGGCCCTTTTGCATGGCCGGTAAAAAATAAAAAAGGGGAATGGGAGTATGTGGATCGTTCGGATGAAATGATCCGTAAACTATCCTACCTCGGAATTGATGCCGTTATAAGCATTGGTGGCGATGGTTCGCAGCGAATCTCTCAGAAACTTTTCGAAAAAGGCCTTAATATCATTGGTGTTCCAAAAACCATTGATAATGACCTCTCGGCTACCGATTCAACTTTCGGATTCCAAACGGCCATTGAAGTTGCGACCGAAGCAGTGGATAAACTTGTAACCACAGCAGCTAGCCACAACAGGGTGTTTATCCTCGAAGTAATGGGCCGCGATGCTGGCTGGATTGCCTTGAATGCAGCGGTTGCCGGTGGTGCCGAAATATGCTTGTTACCTGAAATTCCATATGATCCATACGAAGTTCTTTCGAAAATAAATTCCCGTTTCCACAAAGGTCGCGGATTCGCAATTATTGTTGTTGCCGAAGGTGCAAGAGCAAAAGATGGAATAAGTATCGGTGAAAAAAGTACTGAAGTCGGATATGAGCATGTGCGTCTTGGTGGTATTGGGTTTAAACTGCAGGATGATCTTAAACACATGGGTTGCGAACATGATATCAGGGTTACAGTTCTCGGTCACCTCCAGCGCGGAGGAGTGCCAATAGCCTATGACCGTATTCTGGCTTCGCAATTTGGAGTAAAGGCTTTCGAGATGGTGCTGAACGAAGAATACGGACGCATGGTTTCCTACCGTCATCCTTACATAACAAGCGTAACCCTGGTGGATGCCATTCAGAAACCTAACCTTGTTACCATGGATACTGCTTTAATGAAAACTGCCCGCGGTCTGGGAATCAGTTTCGGAACTGACCAGATAGCTCTCGAAGAATAGAAATACCAAAAGGCTTCCAAACGGAAGCTTTTTTTATGGGACGATTTCCCTATTTTTGCCCTCTACTAATAATGAAACATGACGGAATGCATACATTGCGGGCAGGATTGCGGTAAAAATCCGGTAATTTGGGATGAAAAACCATTCTGTTGCAATGGCTGCAGCATAGTATACCAGATTCTGGCCGAAAAGAAACTGGATAGATATTATGACATGATGCCGACACCGGGTATTCGCCTCGACCAGGAAAACACCTCCGGTACACGCTATGCTTACCTCGAAAATGAGGAAATCAAAACAAAACTTCTCGATTTCTCGGATGGGGGAATTTCCAGGGTAAACTTTTTTATTCCGGCAATCCATTGCAGTTCATGCATTTGGCTGCTCGAAAACCTGAATACGCTTCATCATGGAATAATTCATTCGCACGTTAATTTTGTGCGAAAGGAAGTCAGCATAACTTTTCGTGAAAACGATATTACTCTGCGACAGGTTGCTGAACTGCTCCACAGCATACATTATATTCCGGATATCAGCTATAATAAGGACAAGAAAGACGACCACCAGCGCGCAAACCGACGAATGATAATGAAAATCGGCGTTGCCGGTTTTGCTTTCGGAAATATTATGCTGCTAAGTTTCCCCGATTACCTGCCTGGTGGAGAAGCCATTGATAAACTTATGGCAGGCACATTCGGAATTGTATCCTTTATTCTTGCCTTACCTGTCATAACATTTTGCAGCAGCGATTTCTTCCTTTCGGCTTATAAAAGCCTTCGTAAAAAAATAATCAATATCGATTTACCTTTATCCATAGGCATTCTGGCACTTTTTCTTGAAAGCAGTTACGAAATTTTCAGTGGATCAGGCACAGGGTATATGGATTCGCTGGCCGGATTGCTGTTTTTTATGCTAATCGGGCGCTGGTATCAAAGCCGGACGTACCAGTCGCTATCCTTCGACCGCGATTACCGCTCGTACTTCCCTATTGCCGTTACCCGTTTGCACGAAGGCAGGGAGGAATTCGTACAGTTGAAAGACCTTAAAACCGGTGAGCAGATATTGGTAAGGAATGGTGAACTTATTCCGGTTGATTCCATCCTTACGGAAGGCGAAGGAAATATTGATTATAGTTTTGTGACCGGTGAATCGATTCCCGTTGCAAAAAAAACCGGAGATTTTGTCTTTGCCGGTGGGAAACAATCAGGTGCTGCCATTAAACTTCAGGTTGAGAAAGAAGTTGAACAAAGCTACCTTACACAATTATGGAATGAGGATAAACTTGGAGAAGAAAGTGAAATACAGATGCAGACCTTAGTAAATAAAGTCAGCCATTATTTCACGTTAGTTATTCTTGCAATAGCACTCAGCGCAGGAATTTTTTGGTCATTTACTGATATCGGGCAAGCGGTGTACGTTTTTGCTTCTATTCTGATCGTTGCCTGCCCGTGTGCGCTGGCATTGACTATTCCATTTACCTTTGGCAATGTGATGCGGGTTTTCGGACGAAATGGTTTCTACATTAAAAACACCGAAGTCATTGAAAAGCTCACGCACGCCGATACTGTAGTATTTGACAAAACCGGTACACTTACCCATTCACGTTCAATGAATATCGGTTGGGAAGGTGCTGAACTTAATGCTGAAGAGCAACAATGGATACGCTCATTAGCACGAAACTCAACCCATCCGCTTTCGATTATGGTGAGCGAATGGCTTCCTGCGAGTACTTTACTTCCTATTGCCGGTTACAAGGAAATCTCAGGCTTAGGTATTATTGGAGAAGTTCAAAGTCACAGGATTATGCTGGGTTCGCGCAAATTTATTGCCGGTGCTGATACATCTGACGAAAGCAAAATTTCATCGGTTTACATTTCCATCGACAATAAACTCAGGGGATATTTTAAGATGGAGAACCATTATCGAGAAGGTTTGCATGAAGTGATTGCCGGGATGCAACCCATGCAACTTCATTTGTTAACCGGCGATAATAACTCTGAGGCTGAAAATCTGAAAAAATATTTTACTTCAGCTACCGAATTGCACTTCAACCAGTCGCCGGTGGATAAACTTGAATATATTCAGGAACTGAAACGCAAAGGACGTAACGTAATTATGATCGGCGACGGGTTGAATGATGCCGGTGCTTTGCTTAAAGCCGATATTGGCATTACCATTGCCGATGATATTTATCATTTCTCACCTGCCTGTGATGCAATACTCTCCTCCTCAAAATTCGGACGGTTACAGGATTACCTGAAATTCTCAAAATCGGCTTTAAACATAGTATATGCCAGCTATCTTATTTCATTCCTCTATAATATAGTAGGACTTTCATTTGCCATACAGGGTTTATTATCACCGGTTGTTGCTGCAATACTTATGCCTCTGAGTTCCATCTCGGTCGTAACGTTTGCAAGTTTATCTGTTTCAGTGCTTTCTAGAGCAAAGAAATTTTAAATTAATACAATTAATACTTAATTGATTTAAGTAATCATTTACCTGTTTTTTTTTAAAAGGAAAGATGATTTGTTAATAATCTGTTAACTATCACCCTTTCTATATTATTAAAATTCAGAAAGATATAGATTTATTAGGAATTATTCTAAATTGTTTTTATAATGAACATTGTAATATATCATTCAATATCTTTGGCTAATTCAATATTTCAATACTTAAATGAGCGTAATAGTCGTACTGATTGGTTTTAGCATAATTGTAGCCGCAGGTTTCCTGATTGCTTTTTTATGGGCAGTAAGATCAGGCCAGTACGATGATGATGTATCTCCGTCAATCAGGATTTTATATGATAATGATGAAAATAAATCCGAACAAATAAATACAAACCAAAACAAAGTTTAGTTAAACCAAAAAAAGCGTATGGAATTACAAAAATTTTACTACGACAACAAAATTGTGAAAATGTTTGGCTACGCCACTATATTCTGGGGCGTTGTTGGCATGTTGGTCGGAGTGCTGGCTGCCTTGCAAATGGTGCTTCCCGCTGCTAACTTCAGCCTGCCGTTCACATCTTTCGGACGTGTTCGTCCGGTGCACACCAATGCAGTAATTTTCGCATTTGTTGGTAACGGAATTTTTACCGGTTACTACTATTCACTGCAGCGATTGCTCAAAACTGGCATGGCAAGCCAATGGATGTCAAAAGTCCATTTCTGGGGCTGGCAATCCATTATTGTAGCTGCCGCTATTTCATTACTGGCAGGTTTTACAACCGGTAAAGAGTATGCTGAACTCGAATGGCCTATCGACATAGCAATCGCAGTGATCTGGGTTATTTTCGGCTGGAACATGATGTGGACTATACTCAAACGCAGGGTAAAGCATATTTATGTGGCCATCTGGTTCTACATTGCAACATTTGTGACCGTTGCAGTACTTCATATTGTTAACTCAATGGAAATACCCTGGGCCATTTTTAAAAGTTACCCGGTGTTTGCAGGCGTTCAGGACGCACTCGTACAATGGTGGTACGGACACAATGCTGTTGCATTTTTCCTTACAACTCCTTACCTGGGCCTCATGTACTATTTTATGCCAAAAGCTGCCAACCGCCCGGTTTATTCCTACAAACTGAGTATTCTGCATTTCTGGGCACTTATATTCCTTTATATTTGGGCCGGACCTCACCATTTGTTATACCAGGCATTACCAAACTGGGCACAATCATTAGGGACTGTTTTCTCAATTATGCTTATTGCTCCATCATGGGGTGGTATGATTAATGGCTTGTTAACTCTGAGAGGTGCATGGGACAGGGTTCGAGAAGAACCGGTGTTGAAATTCTTCGTAGTAGCAGTAACTGCGTATGGAATGTCAACTTTCGAAGGTCCAATGCTTTCGTTGAAAAATATTAATGCGATCAGCCACTTTACCAACTGGACTGTAGCTCACGTACATATAGGTGCATTAGGTTGGAATGGCTTCCTCACTTTCGGAATGATATACTGGTTGTTTCCACGCATATTCAGTACAAAATTGTTTTCCAACAAACTGGCTAACCTGCATTTCTGGCTGGGCACACTTGCCATGTTATTCTATTCCTTGCCTTTATATTGGGCCGGTTGGACAGAAGCCTCGATGTGGAAACAATTTAACGAAGCCGGCGATTTGGTTTATCCTAATTATCTGGAAATTGTAACCCAGATAATGCCAATGTACTGGATGAGGCTTTTCGGCGGAATACTATATTTTGCCGGTATGTTTATTCTCGTTTACAACATATACAAAACTGTAAAAGCAGGATCATTTGTGGCCATGGAAGCAGCTGAAGCTCCTGCTCTTGAAAAAGAAGGTGCACGTAAAACAGGCGAAAGCTATCATCGGTTTATTGAGCGCAGACCAATACAATTTATGATTTTGGCTATTGTTGCCATACTTATTGGTGGTATCGTTGAAATTGTTCCTACCTATCTGATCAAATCAAATATTCCGACTATTGCGACTGTAAAACCATATACACCACTCGAATTACATGGCCGTGACATCTACATCAAAGAAGGATGTTACACCTGTCACTCGCAAATGATCAGGCCTTTCCGATCGGAAACCGAACGTTACGGCGAGTATTCAAAAGCCGGTGAGTATGTGTATGATCACCCGTTCCAGTGGGGTTCGAAACGTATAGGGCCGGATTTATTCCGCGAAGGTGTTAAAAGCGGTCCGCTTTACAAACCTGATACATGGCATTATAACCACTTTATGGATCCGCAGAAAATAAATGCTCAATCCATCATGCCAAAATACCCCTGGCTTGCTGAAAATGAAATTGACATTGAATCGACTCCGGCCAAAATCAGGGTTATGCAGTACCTCGGAGTTCCTTATCCCGAGGGATACGATTTGAAAGCCAATGATGATGTTAAAGCTCAGGCCGAAAAAATTGCATCAGGTCTCAGGGCAGAAGGCATTGATATTACAGCTTCGAAGCAGATGATTGCTATGATAGCCTATATCCAACGCCTTGGAACTGATGTTGGTGACAGTAAAACAGCTTTAAAATAATCAAAACAGAAGTTAAATTATGGGAATAGTTTCACGGTTATTTGACACAATTGAAGGAATCTATTGGTTCCCGATCATTGCACTTGCGCTTTTTATTTTATTCTTCGGGGTTATTACAATACATACCCTGACAATGAAAAAAAGTAAAGAAGAGGAATGTGGTATATTACCTTTCGAAAACGATGAGGAATTTCAATCACGTAAAGTGTAAGTCAAACATAAAAAAAAAGAAATATGAGCAATATAGATGAAAATAAATTGCAACACGGAGAACCCGAAATTGACGAACTTACCAAAGATCGTTATCTTGGAGGCCACGAATATGACGGCATCAGGGAACTTGATAACAAACTGCCGCGCTGGTGGGTCTACCTGTTTTATGTTACCATTATTTTTGCAGTCGTTTACCTCCTGGGATATCACGTTACCAAATGGTGGCCTCTCCAGGATGAAGAATACAAAAATGAAATGGCCATTCAGGCAGAAATCAAAAAAGCCAATCCTGAACCTGTCGTTGATCTCGAAGCGATGGTGCCAATGACGGCCGAAGCCGATCTTACCGCCGGACTTGATACTTACAAAAAAATCTGTTCAGTTTGCCATGGTCAGAATGGAGAAGGACTTGTTGGGCCTAATTTTACTGATCAGTTCTGGATTCATGGCGATTCAGCAAACAATACCATTTCAATTAAAAACCTCTACCAGGTTGTGATAAACGGAGTTATTGAGAAAGGGATGATTCCATACAAGGATCAGTTAAGCCCGGTTCAGATTCAGCAGGTATTGAGTTATATACTCACTCTGCAGGGAACCAGTCCGGCAAATCAGAAAGCAGCACAGGGAGTTAAGTATGACAAGATTGGCTGAGAATAATAATTCTCATGACATGGATGAGTTTAATTTTTATCCTATCGAGAAGTCAAAATAAATAAAAAAAGGCTGTGAGGTAATTATACTTCACAGCCTCTTATACTTTTGCAGAAATTAAATGACAAATGGAAGAGTTTGAAGAGTTTGATGATTTTCGCGACAAGCAGTCAACTATTGGCGATGATGGAAGCAGGGTATGGGTTTACCCTAAAAAACCAAAAGGTAAACTTTACAACTACCGAAAAATAGTATCACTGTTGCTGATAGCTGTTTTCGTTGGAATACCTTTTATCAAGTTAAATGGTGATCCTATTCTTTTGTTTAATTTTCTTGAGCGGAAATTTATCATTTTCGGAGTAATGTTTTATCCGCAGGATTTCCACCTGTTTGTGCTTTCGATGATTGCGTTCATTGTTTTCGTGGTGCTTTTTACGGTAATATTCGGAAGGATTTTCTGTGGATGGATCTGCCCGCAAACTATCTTTATGGAATTTGTTTACAGGCAGATAGAATACTGGATCGAAGGAAACCATAACCAGCAAAGAAAGTTAGACGATGCACAATTGGATTTTAACAAATTCTGGCGCAAAGGGTCGAAGCATTTAATTTTCTATATGATATCATTTATTTCTGCTCACTTTTTCCTGGCATATATTTTTGGTATCGATTATGTTAAAGAGCTTATAAAGGACGGACCTTCTGCACACCTTGCCGGGTTTGTCGGAATGATTGTGTTCAGCGCTGTACACTATTTTGTGTTTGCTAAATTGCGCGAGCAGGTTTGTATCATTATTTGCCCATATGGCCGTATTCAGGGAGTGTTGCTCGACCGCAATTCAATTGTTATCAGCTATGATTATACACGAGGAGAACCCCGTGGCAAATACAATCCGCTCGAAAACCGAAGTTCAAATAATAAAGGCGATTGCGTTGAATGTGGAAGTTGCCAGGCTGTATGTCCTACCGGTATTGATATCCGCAATGGAACTCAACTCGAATGCATTAACTGTACGGCATGTATTGATGCCTGCGATACGGTAATGACGAGGATAAAGAAGCCAAAAGGCCTTATCCGTTATGCTTCAGAGAGCAGTATTACAGATAATGTGAAATTAAAATTTAATATAAGAATACTATTATATTCAGTTGTCCTGAGCGGTTTACTGATACTAATTGCTTTCCTGTTTTCGATCCGCACCGAAATTGAGTCAACCATTCTTCGCCAGAAAGGAACTATGTTTCAGGAATACGATTCAGTGCACTATAGTAATATTTACCTGATCCAGGTTATTAATAAAACGCGGGAAGATCTTCCTGTTGAGTTAAAACTTGAAGAACCGGAGAATGGTGAGATAAAAATGGTTGGCAGTCCCTTAGTAGTTGAAAAGGGTCAGGTTGGTGAAGCGCAGTTCCTGGTTTTGATAAAGAAATCAGATGTAAAATCATCTAATACAGAAGTAGAGTTTAAAGTAATGAGTAATGGCAAAGAGATGGATGAAATTAAATCAACTTTTGTCGGTCCGAATTCGTTAGATAAAAAATAATCAATGACCCTATTCTCAGAGCTGAAAGCTTCATCTTTGGAATGTAAAGAATTAAAGCAAAATGAAAATCAAATTTAACTGGGGCCACGGAATCTTTATTTTTATTGCATTGTTCCTTGTAGCTAATGCAGTAGTCATTTACCTGAGCTTACAACAAAAAAACGATCTGGTTACCGAGGAATATTATCCACAAGGACTTGAATACCAAAAACAAATTGACCGTTTTGCCAATGCCAATGCGCTTATCAGCAAAATACGTATCAATTCAAATGCAGGTGAACTGGTTGTCAAATATCCTGAAGAATTAAAAGGTAAAAATATCAAAGGACAAGTGATCTTCTTCAGGCCATCTGATGAAAAAGCTGATTTTAATGACAGCATTCAGTTTGATTCAGCCATGATTCAGCGGATTCCCATTCAGAAAATGATGAAGGGAAAATATATTGCCAAGTTTTTTTGGGTTATGGACGGGAAAGAGTATGCGCACGAAAGTACAGTGAGGCTTCATTGACAACTAACTCACTGTATGTTATATTAAAATTTCCAGATAATTTTTCAGATAGTAATTTTAAGTCTATAATTCGAAGAGTTGCTAAAAGCAAAACTGCTTACCGATTGTTGTAATGTTGATATTATCTGGCCCAAATGTCCGGATGATATTCTTTATAAATGATACGTTATTGTAAACTTTAAAATTTTTCGAACCATGCCACATGATTTTTCACTTTCGAGCGGAGTTCTGGCTAACGGCCGCACAGTTCATTATGCCAGGTTAAATGGCACAACTGAGCCGAAATTTGTAATTGGTTACCGTACTATGTACGACGGGAATTTCGGATTGTACAACACAAAGGTCAATTCCGGCCTTATTTACAATCCTGACATTTATAATTCTGACTTCGGTTTCTGGGCCTATTTCATTTATCCGACAGCGCGAGCCGAAAGTTCTGGTTCCTACACATGCCTGAATACATACGACAGGGCAAAATTCACTTTCAGTTTTATGCAATATGCAGCGCATGTTCCAAACGGCGATTTCGTAAAGTTTTTTCGGAAACTGCTTACTTTACCTGATGCAACTAATTATTTTCCAAAACTTTTGCTGAAAGATTCGAGGATATTCTATAAAAGTAATAACGGTACATTATCTCAACTTGAAAATGATAATTCTACCCAGCCGTTAATGGATTACCTTAATCCCTCATTGCAGGAAATTGAAAACCAGGAACTGATTTGTTCGGCACGCATGGTTCATTGGGCTGCTAATGATTCTGCTCACCGCAAAATTCAGGTCGAAACCGCCATTCAGCATTTCAAAAACAACATGGTAGAGTATAATAACCGCTTTGGGTTAAATAATGTTCCGGCAAAAGTATGCCAGATTATTTGCGATATCCGTCACCAGGGACGTGCAAAAAACGACAGGATTGCCAATGCACTCAATACCAATGGCAACTATAACCAGGCATTTATAAACTTATGCTCTATCGGAGCTTCCAATTACGGACAGCGGATCAACACTGTGCGCAGTACAATTAACGCCATGCTTGTTTCAGGCATATTTAATAAAAAGTACAATTCGGCAAGTAATTCGTTTGTAACGATTTAACCTGAAAAGAAAGCTAACCTTTAACGGATTTTCTTCAGTCAGATTTATCACAAATAAATCTGGACAGCACATTAAATCTCTTTTTGTTTATAAATTTAGCAGTTTTGTTAACAAAAAAGAAGAAACATGTAATTTAAGACTCTTATTTTCAACTACTTTTGCAAAGTAATTTTACCAATTTTCAAGTAAATTAATGTGCTAAAACATATAAAAGTTACACTGATCAAATAATTAATTAGGAACGCAACGGTTCATACCAATTTACTATTTTTCAGGATTCTGGGATCATTCATACTGAATTTTGCTCTATCTGCTTATTTATTACTTTTTAATTTTTTCTTCCCAATTGAGTGACATCGGTAAATCAGAAACCTCAAAAATGTAAATTTCAGATTTTAAAACTTCTTCAAATAAAAACAACTTTTAAATTTATTTGTTTTAAAGTTACTTTTAATGAGAAGAGCTATTAACTCTATACTGATAATCCAAAAACCTTAACCATATTATTATGAAAAACATTTTCACTCCAATTCCTGCCAGTCGCAGGGAAAAATTTATCAATTTCTACTTCGTCCATTCGCTGATTGCTTTTATTTTGATAGTTTCAATTAGTGCAGTGAATGCCCAAACCAATACCTGGACAGGTTCAGTAAATAATGACTGGAACAACGCAGGTAACTGGTCATTGGGTCTGCCCTCCAGCGACCATGATGTTTTAATAAATACTTCTGCTTCAATTGTAGTAAATGCCGCTCCTACTATCAACAGCCTGACTATTAACAATTCAGCCACTGTTATATTTACTTCCTCTGCTGCCAACAAAACAATCACTATCGACAATTCCGGCAGTTCGATTGAGTCGGGTAGCAGTCTGGCATTACAAGGAAGTGCTACACCGGGATATATGAGAATTTTATATGCAGGTGCTTCCAACACAATGTCAATTGCTGGCACATTCACTCTAACAGCGGTTGGAGGCGGCGGAAGATATACCTCAACCAACAGTTTGACCACAGTGACTGGTACAGTAATAAATGATGGTACCAGCGGAGGAACGATAGGGATCCTTTCCTCAACTGCTGCAAACCTGACTTTTTCAAACGGTAGTTTGTACCTTCATGCTGTTGACGGCGGAGACGTTCCGACAGCAACATGGAGTGTCGGTTCAACCTGCACTGTTACAGGAATAACAAGCACTGCCTGTACAGGCTTGAATCAGAATTTCTACAATCTTACCTGGAATTGCCCTGCACAAACAGTCTCAGTAGCAATTGGGACAGCCCCACGAACATTTGGAGGTAACCTGGAAATACTAGCTACAAATTCAGGCTCACTCATTTATTGTAATGATGTCGTCAGCACAACAGCAGCAACTTTAACATTGGATGGGAACTTTATATTTAGTGGAGGTATATTTAGTTTGTCAACATCAGATTGTTCAAGACCGGTTACCTTTAAAGTTTTAGGCAATTTCACACTAAATGGTGGTACCCTCACCAAAGAAGGTTTACTTACACATAACGTAAATTTCAATAAAGTTGGTACTCAGATTTTTTTTAAATCAGGCGGCACCATTTCGAATAACCTTAATTTCAGGGTACTTAGCGGCTCAATTCTTGATTTAGGATCAAGTGTACTTGATGGTTCGACCGCAACTTTTAATCTGATTTCTGGGGGAGGAATAATAACTTCTCACATTTCAGGTATCGATACTACAGGAATTGCTGACGGGTCCATTCAGGTTGGTGGTGACCGAACTTACAGCCCGGGAGCAAATTATACTTATAACGGAATTTCCGCTCAGGTTACCGGAACTGGTCTGGTTACGGCAAATAACCTAACTATTGATAATACTTCGGGAGTTACAACCAGCAGACTCACTACAACAGTTAACGGCACACTGCTTATAAATAGTGGCTCACAGCTTACAATCGACCCGTCAAAAAGACTTACTGTAAATGGAACATTTACCAATAATGCCGGCACAACCGGATTAATCATTAAAAGTGATGCTACAGGAACAGGTTCTTTGATTGCGAATAGCTCAGGAGTTAGTGCTACTGTTGAAAGATACATTACAGGCGACCGCTGGCATTTCATTTCTTCACCTGTATCTGGGGCTGTATCAGGTATGTTCACAGGTAAGTACCTTCAAAATTTTAACGAATCAACCAATACCTATTCAGATATCATTTCTCTTTCCGAACCTCTCACTCCTATGAGTGGATTTGCTCTTTGGGGCGATGCAGCTGGATTTACTTCACAATATACCGGGCCTTTGAATACAGGAAATTTGTCAATAAATCTTTCCCGTTCAGTTTCCCCGGGCGAAGGCTGGAACCTGGTTGGCAACCCTTACCCCTGCTCTATTGATTGGGATGATGCTGGCTGGACCAAAACTAATGTGAATAATGCAATCTACATAGAACGCAATGGTGGATGGGCGACATATATAAATGGTGTAGGAACTTTGCAAGGCACAAAATGGATTGCTCCCGGACAGGGCTTTATGGTAAATGTTGCAACAAACCCAGGTACCTTAGGAATTTCAAACACTGTAAAGTTACATCGTCAAACCTTATTTTTCAAAAACACGAATTCTGACAAAATGGTACGGCTCGAAGTTTCGGGAAACGGCTATACAGACGAAGCAGTAGTAAGATTCATGTCAGAAGTAACTCCTGAATTCGACGGGCAGTATGATGCTCTTAAACTCTTCGGTTATGTTGATGAATCCGCTCAGATTTATACCCTAGGCAGCACTCCTCTTGCAATAAACTCAACAGTTCCGGGAACAAATGAAGTTGCATTAGGCATCAGGGCAAACCAAGCTGGAGTATATACAATTGCAGCTACTGAATTTGAAGATATACCTTTTCTGACTCTCGAAGATACAAAAACAGGAATCTATACTGATATTGTAAGCAAATCCTATTCTTTTGCGTTCGAACCCGGAGAGAATGAAGTCCGCTTTATGCTGCATTTCAGTTCAACTTCTGTGAAGGAAACAGAAACTGCCAGCATCAATATCTACAGCTATCAAAAAACAGCTTATATTGATATGATGCACATGGATAAAGGTGAAATTTATATCTACAACACTGCTGGACAGCTGATATTAACTGTCCAGGCAGAAAAAGGTATTAATGAAATAGCCTTACCTGAAACCGGAATCTATATCGTGAAAGTTATCAGCAAAGATAATTCACTTGTTAAAAAGGTATTCATTCAGTAGATCAAGTTTATTATCATACATACCTATCAGAATGAAGCACTGATAAGCCAACAAGAGAATTCTGACTCCATCAGATTAAGTTTAAAACACATTAGTCCGAAATACCGTGAATTATGAAACACAAACTTAAAAAGGTCTTCATAGCAACCTTATTGATTGCAGCTCCATTATTAATTATTGCACAGCCACCTCATCCGAACGGTGGTAGTGTTCCAAGTGGCACCAACACAAAAGTAGGAGATCAGCCTTCTGCTCCAATTGGAAATGGTACTTTTATTCTGATTGCATTTGCATTAGCTTATGCAGGCAGGAAAATATATGATTCAAGAACTGTCAGGCAAGAATAAGAAATTCATTCCTTGTCCTTGAATAGGAGACCCAATTAACACAGTTTTCTTAAATTTTAAGGGAACTGTGTTTTTTTATGCACAATAAGTTGCATATTGGTTTCATACTCTCACGATGATTGCTAGGCTTAAAGTGATTTGTACATTACCTTTTAAATTGTGATATTAACTTAAATATAAATGCTATCCAACTATAGATGCAAGATCACTTCATGCTTTAGTATGTAGTTTTTCCGCATAAATACTTCTCATTTTTCAACATAGTCAGTTTTTTTTCAAAAGAATAGTACAGGCAGTAATTTGCCTGTAATTAATAATTCTCTGTAACATATCATACAGATAACCTTTTTCACTGAACTTACCTGAAATCCTGACTTACAAATGTGCAATAAAATGACTATGTATTAGAGACATCATATATTTTTATAAATATTAAAAAAAATATATTATTTAAATTATTCATTATCAGTTATTTATTCAATATTAGAAATAATTTTGTTTAATTTTTATCACTATTCATTAAACAATAATTAAATTTTTATGTTTAACTAATCTAACAAATCATTAAACACTTAAAATCATGAAAACAAAATACAACTTCAAGACCATTTTTGTTGCAATGGCCATAATCGCCATAGGGATGTTTACGTTAACTTCATGTGAAAAGGACGATAACAATGACAACACAATGAATGCTGAACCAAAAAGCATTGCAGCTTTAGCTTCGGCAGATCCGCAATTCTCAACTCTTGTTCAGGCATTAGATAAAGCCGGACTTGTATCTACTCTGGATCAATCAGGGACATTTACTGTATTTGCTCCGACAAATGATGCATTTAGTGCATTATTCACCCAATTAGGTGTTTCAGGCATCGATCAGCTTAGTGCGGATGCTCTTCGTCCGATTTTACTTTACCACGTATTGGGAACCAAAGCTGTTTCATCAGGATTGAAAAACGGTTATGTTTCAACATTGAGTCCTGCATTAGGTGGAAAGTTTGTTTCTCTGCAGATTAACCTGATGAATGGGGTTAAACTCAACAATTCAGCATCGGTTACCAATGCTGATATTACGGCTACGAATGGAGTTATACATGTAATTGATAAGGTATTATTACCTCCAACTGTTGCTGACCTGGCAGTAGCCAACAGTAGTTTTACAACACTTGTCTCAGCATTATCAGGAGCAGGCCTGGTTCCGGCTCTTAGCGATCCTAAAGGTACCTTTACTGTATTTGCACCTACAAACGAAGCTTTTGCACAACTAAGTTCAGTACCTGAAGATCTGAAACCGGTATTGCTATACCATGTTTTGGGAAGCACGGTTTACTCCGGCGATGTGACAACCGGCTATGCAAAAACGTTAAGTAATTATCTGAGCAACCCAATGGATATGTATATTAATGCATCTTCGGGTGTAAAAATTAATAATTCAGCTACGGTGGTTGCTGTGGATGTTGTGGGAACAAACGGGGTGATTCATGTAATCGACAAAGTACTTCTTCCGCCCAGCGTTGTAGGAATAGCCATCAATAACAGCAGTTTTTCAACATTGGTTTCCGCTGTAGTAAAAGCCGGATTAGCTGAAACTTTAAGTGGAACCGGACCTTTTACTGTATTTGCCCCAACTAACGACGGATTTTCCGAATTATTTTCAACATTGGGTGTAAATGGAATTGACGACCTTACTGCAGAGCAGCTCACTCCTATCCTGCTTTATCATGTTGTTGCCGGTAACGTTATTTCATCCGCACTCACCAATGGAAATGTACCTACCTTAAATGGCGGGAGCATTGCGGTAAATGTTGGCAAAGGAGTTGTACTCAACGGCAATACAAACGTTATACTTGCCGATGTACAGGGATCCAATGGCGTTGTTCATGCTATTGACAAAGTGTTGCTCCCATAATTTAATTTCCTGGGTATCAGCCTGAAAAAAAGTTTATTCAAATTGGTTTTTGGTTAACAATCAGGATAAACAATTTCAGGCTGACATCTTCAATTATATCTCCTGACCGGTAACTTATGGTTACCGGTCTTTTTTATTTAATAGCCCAATGCAGGCTTACAATATTTTGGATATCCTTTGAATATTTATTATGTATTTGCTGAAAGTTATTTATTGCATGCATATTCCGGCTATAATTGTAGTAAAAAACACTGTTTCAGGCAATTATTTAGCTTCCAACCAAATAATGTACGTAAATATCTTTCTGTTATCAGAACTTTTCTCTTTCATCCCACCACTTTCATTGCCCTCAGCACTTCTCTTTTACCTGCCGGACCCGGCAATTTTTCAACTGTAAATCCGGCAGCCTTCAATGCCCGCTTTACGGTTCCTTTGCAGCTATATGTCACAAGAATCCCGTCTGGTTTCATACAATTATATAGCTGAGTTAAGATTTCGTCCGACCATAATCCAGGCTGAACTTCAGGACTAAAAGCATCGAAATATACCAGGTTAAATTGGCTATCCCGTAAAGAAACTTCTTCCAACCTGGCTTGTATCTTACTGATAATAAAATAGTCACTTAAAAAGGAAGGATAAACCCAACCTGCTTCATGAAGTTTTTTAAAGTAGCCGGTAGCTTCTGTTCCACCAATCACATCGGCATAATTCAGTTGCGAGATGAATTGCGGATCAACAGGTTCAGGTTCTATTGCCACATAATTAATTTTCCGGCGTTCCTTTTTGGCTTCGAGCACTGTTAGTAATGCATTGAGCCCTGTTCCGAAACCTACCTCGAGAACATTTATCTCTTTTATGCAGGCTGGCACATGAAGCAGCCCGTTTTGAATAAATACCAGCTTGGATTCCTGAAGGGCTCCATTAGTGGAATGATAATGCTCATTCAGTTCAGGCACAAATAAAGTATGTGAGCCATCGGCAGTGGTTTCCAATATGATTTTTTTCAATTTCTGAATTATTTATTAAAAACAAGATGTAAATCGATGGCATTAGCCGGCATTGTATAGCTTTCTTCCAAAGTTGCAAATGGGAACGAAAAAACCTTCATCAAATTTCCTGAGCTGGCAAATACAAGTTGAGATGTATTGTCGCAGGCAAGCTGATTGTACATTAAGTCGGTGGCAAATGGGGAAAGGCTGTTTTTGCTGTACTTATACCAAAATATTCCGCTACTGCCAGTTACCAGGAAATTATCACTATCTAAGGCAACGGCTTCATAAAAAGCACCTTCAAAAAACGGGTGTAATTCGGCCAGAGTATTATCAGTCCCATTGTAAAGTAAAATGCTGCCCTGTCCGTTCATATTGCTAAATACCAGCACATTATCGTTTTCTAAAAACAGCAAACTTACCACCTCCGGTTGAATGAATTTGTTGCGAATCATCAATCCGCCTTCATTGTGAAAGGCAATAAGGCTTTTTTCGTTGTTGAAGGAGTCTTTAAATGAGCCGATGACAAAATTCTTTGTGACAACTGAAACATTAGGGATGCTATTTGGATAGGTGCCGGTTTTGTAAACTTCTATCCCGGTTTTATCATAACTGCGGATATTCCCCTCAGCACAGGAAACGTACAGGAATGGATAATTGAATATAATACCTTCGAACCATCTGAGAGACTGATGTATTCCGGGTTTCACATGCCAGAGTGCAAGCCCGTCAGGCAAGCGGAAAGCGGCCAGGTCAGACTGTGACTCACCGCAGATGTATAATTGTGAAGCTGACGAATTGACTGCCGATCCGCTGTAATCGCCGTTATGAGTATATATTTCCTGCCAGTCGGGACCGTTTATCAGCCTGTATGCCTTCCACTTATTTTCTTCAGGGTGGGTAACAATAACGGGATAAAGCATCTGCCGCTCAAGTTCATGAATCTGAATTTTCACAAAACTATTGGTAACATTTGTTCCGTCCGAAGCTCTGAAGCGCAGCTGGTAGATGCCTCCGGGTAACATAGGATCATCAATCATATAATCACCTTTCAGTGAAAAAGGATTTTCGCCCGGAACGATGCCAATATTACCAAGCATAGGCTTATTATCCATATCCACAAGCATTACTTCAATTGAAATGAGCTTGTTATTATCGTTGCAAACCGCCTCAAACCTGATAGTGTCTCCGTAATCGTAAATAGCATTCTCACTGGGCTGAGAAACAGATATTTTTGGGAATTCGGTATCTTCTTCATCGGCACAGCTTGCCAGAAGCAAGGTGGATGCAGCAAAAACAAAAAGAAGGAAGTCAGACAGAATTCTATTCACGGCATAAAATTACATGAATTGCCACGACTGAACCTAAAAACTTTGTAATTTTATATCATAATGTCAGAAAAGATATTTGATGCAAACCATTTTTAAACCCGTTTAACAATAATTTACCTATTCGATGTAAATACCATGGCGCCATTGAAACAAAAAGAATCTAATTACTACTAATAAATCATGAGAATATGTTAGAGAAAATCGATATTGAAAATGTATTATTTCTGGATATAGAAACTGTTCCTGCTTTTCCTGATTACAATCAATTGAGTGAGCGCATGAAGATGTTGTGGAACAAAAAGGCTGAACGACTGACAGCCTTTAGCAATCCACCTGGAGAAATTCCCGAACCCGAAAAATTATACATCAGGGCCGGCATTTATTCCGAATTTGGTAAGATTATCTGTATATCGGTAGGTGCATATCTGAAAGGTGAATTCAGGATAAAATCATATTCGGGTCACGATGAAAAAACACTGCTGATTGAATTCGCCGACTTGCTGAATAAACGTTATAACAGGCCTGAACATCTGCTGTGTGCCCACAACGGCAAGGAATTCGATTTCCCATTTATAGCACGTCGAATGTTGATCAATGGCATTGTGATTCCTCAGTTACTTGATCTTGCGGGTAAAAAACCCTGGGAAGTCAACCACCTTGACACAATGGAACTATGGAAATTCGGCGATTATAAAAATTATACTTCCCTTGATCTGCTTGCTGCCATTTTCGATATTCCAACCCCAAAGGACGACATAGATGGAAGCCAGGTTGCCGATGTGTATTATAAGGAAAATGACCTGCCTCGTATTGTGCATTATTGTACAAAAGATGTACTCACCGTGGCACAGATTTTCAATCGTTACCGTGGCGAACCGCTGATTGAGGAAAATGCCGTGGTCGTGGTCTGACAAAATCCAGGAAAAAAAGGTGTAAATTTTGGAGGCTTACATTTCAAAGAGTACCTTCGCATGCCTGACTTTTCATTAATATTACGATGGCAATGATTGTAAACGATTGAATAACAAAATATTAATATTTTTAACAAAATTAAATTCTATTTCGTTATTTGGTTCTCAGGTCTCGATGTAGAGACGCGAAACCCTGCTTGCAGCAGGCAAGCCTTCAAACCCTTCAAACCCTTTAGACCCGAAACCCTTCAAACCCGAAACTCTTCAAACCCTTAAAACCTTTCAAACCCTTCAAACCCGAAACCCTTCAAACCCTTCAAACCCTTCAAACCCTTCAAACCTTTCAAACCCGAAACCCTTCAAACCCTTTATTAATGTACGAAAAAAACTTCCGTGGCCCGCGTAAACAACCCGAGAACCTGATATATGGCATCCACCCTATTCTTGAAGCACTCAATGCCGGAAAAGATATTGAAAAAATTATGCTTTCGCGCGAATTGCGTAATGTACAGGTTCGGGAAATAACTACTCTGGCCGAAAAACTCGAAATTCCAGTTCAGAAAGTCCCAAACGAAAAACTCGATTCTTTTACCAAATCGAACCACCAGGGTATTGTTGCCTTCGTTTCGATGATAGAATACCAGCCGGTTGAAGATATCCTGATCCGATCTTTCGAATCGGGCCGGCAGCCGATTTTTATTGTGCTCGACCGTATAACCGATGTGCGCAATATGGGTGCGATAGCCCGAAGTGCTGAATGCGCCGGCGTGGATGCTATAATTGTTCCCTCGCGCGGTAGTGCCCAAATTAATGCCGATGCCATTAAAACTTCGGCCGGGGCTTTGAACCTTATCCCTGTTCACCGTAGCCCGAACCTCAAAAACACACTGCGATATCTGCACGATTCAGGCATTAAACTTGTCGCCGTTACCGAACATGGAAGCACCGATTACACATCAACCGATCTCACCGGGCCTTTAGCCTATATTATGGGATCGGAAGATGAGGGTATTTCGCCCGAATATCTTAAGTTGTGTGATGAAAAGATAAAAATTCCTCTGTCAGGAACCATCAGTTCGCTGAATGTATCGGTGGCTGCCGGTGTTATTATTTTCGAAACACTCAGGCAACGCAACCAGGTTAAGATTTAATTTCCCCTTTCCACTGATGAAGCTGCGCAAATACGTTCCCGAATTCATCGTTCTGGTGTATGCCGTTTTGTTCCTGATCACAAAAAATCCTTCCAATGAGTGGGACCGTGTGATTGTGAGCGACGGCAAAGGGTATTATGCCTATCTCACGGCTCTGTTTATTTACCATGATACAGATTACGGTTTTATCGATCAGTACGAATCGGACTACTACCCTGCCAGCCGAAACTTGTATAAAGATTACAGGTACGATACCGGGAATGGAATTGTAAATAAATATTTCCCGGGACCGGCCATCCTTTGGCTTCCATTTTTTGGGGCTGGGCATGCAGCGGCATATTTGTTTGGGTACGAAGCGGATGGCTATTCCCTCCCCTACCAGATGAGCATTGCATTTGCAGCATTCTTCTATTTCTGGCTGGCATTATTGATATTGCGAAAAATTCTCCGGTTCTATTCTAATGATGAAAATGCAATAGCCTGGTCGCTGATTTCGGTTGGATTAGCGACAAACCTGGTTTATTACACCGTGAATGCCGGAAGCCAGGTACATGTGTATAATTTCTTCCTTGTAAATGGGTTTATTTATTCGGTTCTCGAAGCATGCAAACGAGGAAAGACAGTCTATTTTGCTTCGGCTGCATTTATGCTGGGAATGGTAATTATCAGTCGTCCGCAGAATGGGCTTATTGTTTTTGCTCTGCCCTTTCTTTGTGGCAGCAAGGAATCGTTTTTATTATTTTTCAAAAAAGCGTTTACCAATTTAAAAACGCTTCTCTTATCAGCATTGTCTGTCGCTCTTCCTCTACTGATTCCGGTTACATACTGGTATGCAAAAACAGGACAACTGTTGGTATATTCGTATGGCAGCGAATCCTATGATCTCAGTAGACCACAATTATTTACTTTCCTTTTCAGTTTCGAGAAAGGCTGGCTGCTTTATACACCAGTTGCGGCTTTTGCTGCATTAGGATTTGTATATCTTTTCATGAAAAGCAGATGGCAATTCTTCAGTTTGGGCACATTCCTGCTTTTTGTAGTCTATTTTCTTTCGAGCTGGTGGATATGGCATTATACTTCCTATATCAGCCAGCGGGTTATGATCGATTTTTATGCCTTTATTGCTATTTTGATAATATTCATCTTCGCCTGGTTTAAAAGCAGAAGGCAAAAAATCGTACTCCGGGTTATCATAGCCGGTTTTATAGCCCTTAACCTGATGCAACATTTTCAGCAGTTGTATTGGATTTATCCTGCCGGTCCGGTGACTGCAAAATCGTATTTCAGTAATTTCTTCAGTTTCAGTAGAGGAACTACTTTTATGATCCCGGAAAATGAAATACTGGGGAAACAATCCTATTTGTCTGATTTCGAAAGCAATAACCCACTTTTTTATACTGACAGTCTTTCATTTTCAACACTCAGCCGTTCCGGCAAAAAAGCATTAATACTTGATTCTGTTTCGGAAAACAAACCAATTTTCATAAGAGGTATTTCTGATTTGAAAGAAGTTCAGCCGCTGATTTTAAAAATAGGAGGTTTTTATAATCCTGAAACCACCGATTCTTCACTTGCTATTGTAGTAAGCATAGGAACATATAAAAACAAATACTCTGTATCACGCCATAACCTGATGCCGGGCCTTAAAGCAGGGAAATGGGAATATGCCGAAATGGCAGTTTATATGCCTTATGTGCGATCCGTTTCCGACAGCCTTTTTATAACTTTTCAAAATCAGAGCGGGAAGAAAGTCCTTGTGGATGACATGCAGGTTGAATTTGTCAGAATGCAGGGACCAACCCGCCACGACTGGATTTTACAATCAGAAGATGTTATAGATTCAGCCGTTCTTTTTCATACCGACCTCGAAAAAGGAATTGAAACCCCATGGGGCAATCCATCTTCACTTACTTCCAGTAGAGCATTTTCCGGACGCAAATCTTCCTGTATTCAGCCTTCATCACCATACAGCGTGGTTTTCGAAAAAGTACTTGATTCAATCTCCAAAAAAGATGGCTACCTAAGAGTAAGTTCGAAACTATCAGGCGATAGCTTATCGGAAGTATTGTTGGTCTTCGATTTTACAAGCGAGAGTAAAACTGTGTTTTATAAAACATACCCGGTAAAATTAAATGGCAATACCCGATGGAACCTGTCGGAAATTTTCAGGGAGTTTCCGGTAAGCTCACTGAATGCCGATAAAGTAAAAATTTATTATTGGCTTACAAAAGGCACCAATCCAGTGTATATTGATGATTTACAGGTAGATATTGTTTTTTACAAACCAGCGAGACTTATTGTTTTTCCAAAGTCCTACCCAAATATCAGTGCTGAATTATTAAAACCGGTCTGTTGTGATTTCGAAAATGCATGCATTCCTGAATCGGGCTACAAGGCAGAAGTTCCTGACGCATTTTCGGGAAAGAAAGTTTGTATCGTCAATAGTGAGTATTCTTTCAGCTTTTCGCATCTGTTGCCATTGACTGCGATTGAAAACTACAAGGATTCGTTTATTTATATTACAGCTCAACTGAATCCCGACCACTATTCAACCTCTGCAACACTGGTAGCCGATTTCAGACGTAAGGGAAAGTCATTCGCTTATCATCCGGCATATTTGCGCGGGCAAACCATGAAAGGTGAATGGAATACAATTAATTTCGGTGTGAAAGTTCCGAAAGAAATTACTTCCACTGACTCGGTACTTGTGTATTTCTATCTACCGAAAACGGATGAAGTGCTGATGATAGATGATTTTTGTGTGAGCATTAAAAGGCCAAAAGCTAATTTACCCGAAAAGAAAAAATAAATGAATCCGATCCACTATTTTAAAAAACCGGAAAACCTATGGCTGCTGATTATCCTGTCTGTTACCGCTGCCTTAAGGTTTTATCATTACGGCTCGTTCTCCTATTCCAACGATGAACTGAGTGCACTTAACCGGCTGCATTACGATACGTTTTCGGAACTCGTAGCCAAGGGATTCTATGTGGATGGCCATCCGGGAGGCATACAGATTTTCCTGTGGAAATGGGTTGCCTGGTTTGGCGATACCGAATGGATAGTGCGATTACCTTTCGTGATCATTGGAATTGTGGCGGTTTGGATGGGATATAAGGTTTCGCGGTTCATGTTCGGAGTTTCAGCCGGGCTTTTTACTGCCGCAGCCCTGACATTTCTTCAATTTCCGCTTCTATACAGCCAGATAGCCCGTCCGTATGGACCGGGAATGCTTTTCGGATTGATGCTGGTATATTCCTTTCTGAAGATTTTTTTCAGTGAAACAGCTGAATTAAATAATCAAAAACCTAAACTGAAGTATCTGGCAGGATTTGCCCTTTCGGCCGTGCTGTGCATGTACACCCATTATTTCAGTTTTCTTTTTGCGCTGATAGTAGGTTTTTCAGGATTTGTGGTTACCCGGCGAAATAATATTTTTCAGTATATCGGCGCTGCACTGGTTGCAGCCCTGCTATTTATTCCTCATATTCCTGTTACACTTAATCACCTCTCCTACAAGGGAGTTGGCTTATGGCTTGGGGTGCCGGGCAAAGGCTGGATTTTCGAACACTTGTATTTTATATTCGATAATTCACTATTTATAATAGTACTTTTCCTTATCACTCTTATTGTTTTATTGTATTTAAACAGGGAAGATCAAAGCAGACTTCGATACAGGCTTTTTCTGGCTGCGTGGTTTCTTGCGCCTGCAATTATAGGATATGCATATTCGGTAACCATAAACCCTGTGTTACAACATCCTGTGCTTGTTTTCTCGTTTCCATACTTTATAATACTGATATTCAGTTATGCAGGCAATGAATTCGTAAAGGCTAAACAATTGCTTCTGGCTATTTTCCTGATTACCGGATTGCTGGGGACCTCACTTGTAAATGCTTATTTTCAAAAACAGCATTTCGGCGAATTTAAAGATATTGCACGGCTGACAGCTTATTGGCAGCAAAAGTACGGCGATTCGGCCATCACCAAAGTCATCAGTATTAATAGTCCGATGTATATTGATTATTACCTGAGCCGTTACAATTCAAAGGCACGCTTCGAGACCTATACCATTGAAGGAAATGCCGGTTTACAAACTCTTTCGGAAATTCTGAAAAGCAGCAGCAGTCCTTATTTCCTTTATGCAACTACCAAACCAAGCCCGGAACAAAGCGATGAGATTATCCGGTCATTTTATCCATATATTGTTGAGATGCATGATTATGGACAATTTTCATCTATTGTACTTTACGGCAAAGCACAAGGGAGAACCTTTGAACAAGCAAATGGTTTAACAGAAATCAGGTTCCTGAAAGCCATTTTGAAAGCTGATACGCTGATACCAGCGAATGATACCGATACTTTAAAGGCCCAGAAGATGGATGCTGCAACTGAATATAGCTCCGGCATCGAACTAAATTCAGATGAATTCCGCAGCATAGATAATCTTTTAATTTCTGTCGAAGTTGACATTTTTTCTTTTTACGATACAGGCGAATCCGTTTTGGTTTTTTCAATTGAAACCGCCAAAGGGAAAAGTATTCTGTGGGAAGGCGCAGCTTCGCGTTATGTGGAAACAGCCGGAAAATGGATACATTTGATAAATACCGTTAAAATTGATTCTGAAATTCCGAAAGGAGCAAAGATGAAAGTATATTTTTGGAATAAGGACAGGAAAGCGATGTATATCAGAAATCTACGATGTAGAATACTTGAAAAATGAATATCAAAAAGAGTCTTAATAGACATATAAGAAACCTAATCAATAATGCTACTTTATTATTAGTTGTATTTTTTGTAATGATTTCATGTGATTCTAAAATCAATTATATTGCTGATTCTAGTTATGAGCTGAGATCCCCCGCTACCGAGCGAATCCTTCCGCGTGGTCGAAACAAATCAACAACAATAACATTAGCCAGCAAGCCATATTCTCCATATAATGTCTGGTACCACTATAAACAAAGTCTTCCGGCCTGAATACCAGCCCTTCTTCAACGGGATTGTTGTGGATATAATTGATTTTTTCGGTTATTACTTTATTGCTCCATAGTTCAATCGGTTTATTATCATGCCTCAAAAATTGATGATGTTTTACGCTAGAACTTCGTGCTGCTGCCCTTGTAAATTGCTCAGGCAACCAAACCTTTCTGCTTCCCTTACGGTTATCAATTAATGTTTGAACAATAGTTTTGCTTGTGAACCATTTAAAATCGCCCAATTAATCATCTGGTTTATTTCCTCCTACACTTCTGAATATTAGATGCATATGGTTTTTTATACTACGCCAGGCAAAAACTTCCAGTCCTTTGTTCTTTTGGAAAAAACCGAGACTCTCCAACAAAATGCCCTTATATTCATTTCTAGTTAGCACATCAATCCCTGCTTGCAGCAGGCAAGCATTCCACAACTGCAAAACTTACATAGTAAACTCCCTCAAGATTATGGAATTTGTAATTTCGACTCATAAAGCATAAGTAACAAAAATCTTCCCCCACCCGAAAGGTTGCGGGGCTTGTTTTACAGGAAACGGCTGCCTTTGGGGTTCCATCGGTATTAGCTAATAACAGTTCTTCTGCTGAGAGCATTCTGGATGGAGTTAATGGATTTCTTATTGAGAAAGAACCTGCCGACCTTACAAAGTAGATTTTTGCGCTGATGAACGATCAGCATACAACAATAATAGCGGGAGATGTGCCCGCAAATCAATATATCATCCATGGGAATCAATTACTGATAATGTCTACTAGTGGTATACCAAGCTTATAAAGTTTCATAAACCTTCAAACACTTAAATCAGAAGTAATATAAGTATCCGGAATTGAAATTCCACATAAAACGGAGGAAACCTAACTGCGCCGGCAACACATGATAAGTTTAGCTTTTATTGTATTTACACAACTCGGGATACCACAAATATATCAAATTACAACTAATTGAATATGAGATAATAAAACAACTCCATCGCCTGTCAGACATCCGGAACATTAATAATTATGCCCATTGTTAAAAGTATGTTACACTATTTATAATTTAATTTTAAGTAATTGTTATATTTTTTCTTTCGTGACTAATTGACTTTATTTAAACGAATTTTGTAGTCTAAAAATAGTTTTATGATAACTGACCTATCTAACTTGAATGGAGTCCTGGCAGAATCAACTGAGATTAATGCAGGTGGTTTACAGGATAGAAATGATTATCCTGAAACAGAATCCCGGATACTGAGTAATGGTTCTTCACATGTATTGAATGATTTTCTTGATTTCACTGATTATCTGATCCCGGTCAACAGAAAAACCAGGTATTCAATAACTGAAGACTATTATTCTGCACTAAATAGTCTTTAGTGCTAAAAAAATGAAACGGGATTCAATATCCGAAATTCTAAAATTTTATAGTTGTGCTTAAAAATCTGAAGAAAACCCAGATTCTGGGCATAGCATTTATACTTTTATCCTGGGTTTTCTGGGGACTGATCATGGTGGTTCCCTTATTAAATTTAGGACTGAGAAAAACTTCTATAGCAATTGCAATCCTGTTTATAGGTTCAAATATATTCTGGCCTGGGGTGATACTTGCTGGGAAAGAGTTAGTGCCGAAATTAAAATTCCTTACTAAACTTAAAAACAAGTTCACTAAAAAAGGTTTAAATGTTTCATAAACTGCTTGTTACCAGATTAAATATACCAGCCCAATACATTAAGATTAATATCAATTTTTAAAAGCAGAAATGCCTGGTTCATTGCTATTTCAATTTAACTAAATCATTCAAATGCTCAAAATAAAAATTCGACCGTAAAGACATGATAATCATAGCAGCAAAAAGTGCGTAATCCTATAATGAATGCAATCCTGAAATGAAAGCATCTGCTGGATCTTCAAAAAAACACTAGTTTACCAAAGCTGTACGTGATTCCAATACTTAATATGCGAACCATATCACGTAAAGCAGATGAAGTAACTTCGAAAATCTGTTTTAAACCTTAGCTAAGCAGTACAATGAGTAAATTTCCTCATTCGTCGTCGCTTCAAAGCTTTATATTGAACTATTCGAACCAATTGTGAAAATTGAATTGGATTCTCAAAATAAGCAATTATATATTCGGGATTTATAGGTGTGTACATTGTAGTGTCCTCCATTAATTTAGTGAAACATTTGCAGATTGTAACGTTTCCGTTATTTACAAAAATTTTAGAAAAATGTTTTGATTTATTTCGTGTGAGCCAGGCAACCATAGGGTTCCATATTCTTAACGCTCATTACAATTAAAGACTTCAGATAGTCTTTTATAGTATTTAATTATTTTGCAAAGATACCGATTCAATATTAACTGAATATTAAGAATGATTTTAAGTCTTTTTAGTGAGTAAAAGCTATGGTTGCTTCTATGGCATTATGATCGGAAAGCGAACGGTGATTATTGCCCCAATTGTTTTTTATAACCGCAATCTTTCTGGAAATTGATTCGATTGCAAGGCTGTTTCGCAACAGTATATAATCGATAAGCCTCGGCTTTTCATTCAGATCTTTTGTAATTTCATTATCCTCGGATGAGAAACTGTACTTCTCCATTCCTGTGAGGTTTCCGTCCTCTGCCCCCATCACTGTAAGCATCGCATCGTAGTGATCAGTTTCAGCCTGGTCGGTATTGAAATCTCCGCAAATGATCTGGGGAATACCATCTTTGGAATAAGGCATAAGTAGTTTGCTATGAATATCCCTGATCTGCTGTTCACGGATATCCCATCCGTAATCATCAGACTGTATATGCGTTGCCACTAACTGGAAAGCCTGCTTATGCCATTCTCCTTCCAGCAATATTGCTCCTTTATTGGCAAAGCGGTCGAAGCCGGATGCAATATCGAACCGGATACTATGGATCTCATTCAGCGGTATCCTGCTGGCAATCCATAAACCGCTGCTGGTTTGTGCTGAATACCAGCTCGAATTATTTACAGGTCCATAAAAAAAAGGAAAGTTTTCCTGTAAAACTTCCCTTATTATATTTCGTGATTTGCTGTCAAATGCCTCCTGGAATACGATGATGGAATAATCACTCCGGTTCAGCTCTTTGGCAATTGCCGCCGCCCGTAGCTTATTCGAATTCTTAAAATCAAGGTGAGGCAGCATATAAATATTCCACGAAAGTATCTTAAATTCTTTTAAATCATTGGAAGGATAGTTTAAGGGCAGAGGCCGGATTGAATTTACCTCTATAGGCAGGAACACTAATTTAGCGACAAGTAATGTAAAAAAGAAGAACTTCTTATTCATTGGAGTCGTATTGGGGTTAGCAATACAAAATTAACCTAACTTATTGAAATACAGGTTATAATAAACTTATCAAAGTATTAAATAAAATGCTGGTTTATTAAGCCAACATGAATTTAAAATTATCTGATTTAAAGAATTATAAAACAGATAAATATTGAATACCATAGAAACTTACTCAATATTTCAAGAAATAAAATACATTTGTCCCATCAAAGCGATAAAGAAAAGAATGGTTATCAAAGGCAGTACATTATTATTTACAATATTTCAAAATAAAAGTTTCTGCTGACTTATTACCTGATTCGAGTGATTTATTGAAATCATTGCAAGCGTCAGCTCTCTTGTTTTGTTTAAGGTATGCAAGTCCCCGGTTTATGAGGACTTCACTGAATCCCGGGCTTAGTTCAAGTACTTTTGAATAATCGTTAATTGCTTTATCATATAATTCCAGTTGGTAATAAGAATTCCCACGACTGTAATAAATCTCGGCATTTTCCGGTTTTATTTCAAGCACTCTTGTATAATCATCAATTGCATTTTTAAATAATTTACGTTTATAAAATGCATATCCACGATTTATCAGAGCATCAAAATCATCAGGATTTAATTTTATTGCTTGTGTATAATCAGCCAGTGCCTTCTCAAACAATCCCTGATCATCATAGGCAACACCCCGGTTATAAAGAGCTCCCGGATATAAGGGGTTTACTTCTATAGCTTTTGTATAATCACGAATTGCGTCGCTGTATAAACCCAGGTGATAATAAGCTGCCCCTCTGTTGCTATAAGCTTCTGCAGTTTTTGCTGAATCTGTTACCTTAATGGCTGATGTAAGATCGGTTACAGCATGGTTATATGATCCCAGCCGGATGTAGGCAACACCGCGATTGATATATGCCTTGCCATAATCAGGTTTCAATTCTATTGCTTTTGTATAGTCATCTATAGATGATTCAACATCATCCCGGTAGAACTTCAGATTTCCTAAATTATTGAATGAAAAAGCTGAATTGGGATTATACAAAGTAGCCTTGGTATAAAAAGTGATGGAATCTCTATAAGGAAGCGATTTTATAAAAGTAAAGGAACTCAGAAACAGGATAATTACAATCAATATCCAGGATTTATTATTATCTTTTTTTACAAACCATGTTGAAGGAATAACAGATAATATAAACAGCAATATACCAATCATAGGCAGAAGGAAACGATGATCCAGGTAATCAAGAAGAGGGACTCTGTAAAGCATCGGAGGCATCAGAAAAATCAGAAACCATAAAAAGAAAAACATTTTTTCCTTTCCAGGCCTTGTTTTGTTTCGAAGAAATAAAAAAAGCAAAGCAATTATTATTACTAACCCGGTTAATGTTTGAAAAATAGTATAGCCAGGAATTGGCGAATTATTAAAGGGAAAGAAAAATTTAGCTAACGATTCAGGTAGTATACGCCAATTTGAAAGAAGTGAGATTGGCCCGAATGCATTATCCCCATCTGTAAATCCGCCGATAGCTTTAGCTCGAAGCCAAAACCAGAGAATCCCTGAAATCAGGAAAAGACCGACTAAAAAAAGAAATTTCCTGTCAAATTGTTCTTTAGGAGAATAAGTAAAGGAATATAAAATAAAAACAAGAGGAAGGACAGCCGCAGTTTCTTTACAAAAAAGGGCTAAAGTAAAGGCAGCCCAGGTGTAAACCATATATTTAACCTTTCGGCTATTGATAAACCTGATAAAAAACAAAAACGATATAAGGGAAAACACGGTGAGTTGCAGATCGCCCCTGGCCGGAATCCATGCTACGGAAGAAACAAAAAGAGGATGTGTACAATAAATCAATGACCCTAACAATGCTAATTTATCCGGTAATAAAAATTGCTTTAGCAACAGGAAAAGAAGGACAGCTATCGCCCCCATCAATATAATATTAGTAAGGTGATACATCCATGGATTATTACCTCCTGATAATACTATATCGGCCATATATGACAGGCTTTGAAGCGGACGGTAAAATGAGCTTGAACTGCTGATAAAAGCATTCTTTAAAAAAACCGCAGCAGCATTACGCGGATCACTTAAGAATGCAATATTCTTCGTAATCAATTGATCATCATCAAAAAATGTTAAATCAAAGGATAGGGTTTGAAGGTAAAGCAGAAATGGCGCAGCAAAAGCGATGAGAAATGGGAGTATTTTATTCTTTGTGCTCTCTGAAGAAATATTAGCATTGGTTTTGTAAGCTTTGATGTTTGTCTTTTGAGTATGTTTTTGATCAGGCATTTTCATAATTATTCTCCTTAATTTGCATTTTTTATTCAATCCGCAATAGCTAGGTATTTCACATATTATTGTTTTTTTGCAACCAGTTGATTATTCTCTTTTTTTATTCAAAAGTACTTACTAATGTTCGAAATTTTTGCTACCAATATGATTTCTTGCAAAGCTTCATGGTAAAATAATATTTAGTTATGACAATTAAGAGTAAAGTGTGCCAGTCAATCCGGTAATACTGTGCAGTAATACGGTGAAAGTGTGTCAGTAAGCAAAGAACTTTGGAGTGGTTAAAATAGCTTTTTCTTCTTACATTTTCTTTCTTAAAGCTTCTTCTTTTAATTCGATTCTATGGGCTGAACCTGACACTGAGTCAATTATTGCATCCGTTATGGCGGGTTCATCCAGATACTGATACCATGATTTTACCGGAAGCTGAGATGTGATGATGGTTGCCCCCGATGTCGTTAGAATCACATAACCATCACTCATTTATTGATTTACAAACAATTAATCATGTTATCCTGGAAAACTAATTTCCAACTAAAAAATTCACATAGGCGCAATATTTGAACTTATTTTTGTGTCTTTTCACCTTTTTAAACTTCAGGATCGATGAAAACAAAATTATTCCCAGTACTTGCAATTTTAATTCTTGTTTTGCCGCAATCAATTGTTGCACAAGATATTATAGTAAAGAAAGTTAGTGATTCGATCAAATGCAAGATCAAAGAAATTGGTATTGATGATATTAAATACACATTACCCGAGTACACCTCGGATGTAACTTTTGCGATTGCTAAGGACAATGTCGCAAAGATTATATTTGAGAACGGCAAAGAAATGAGCTTTCAAACGGATATGAAAAATCCTGAAAATTACAGCGATAACAAAACGAATGCGCTGAAAATCAATTTCTTGTCACCTTTGTATGGGAACACAAGTTTTTGTTACGAAAGAAGTTTAAAACCAGGTAGAAGTTTAGAAGGGACATTGGGTATTATTGGTTTGGGTATTGATCAGAGGGGCGAAAACCCAGGCGGTGCTTTTGCGAAATTTGGTTATAAATTCATCAAAGATCCTGACTTTTATTTGCGCGGAATGCGTTATGCCCACGTACTAAAAGGTGCTTATGTCAAGCCTGAGCTCGGCTTTGGTGTCTTTGAAAGAGATGGCTCCGATTATAATGAGTATCAGTCTTATGGAAATACCCGTGAAACGGTTTATTCAGGTGTTCTGCAATTAGTTATCGGAAAACAATGGGTTATTGATAATGCTTTTTTGGTTGACTTTTATGCCGGTGTCGGTTATGGATTTTCGTCAACTGATGAAACCAGTTTTTATTATGGATATTCTATCGCCAACAGTAGTTTCCCTATTTCCGGTTCAGCCGGTTTGAAAATCGGATTTTTGTTTAAATAGAAAATCCGGAAATTTCAGGATTACTTATTTCAACTTCTGTGCTGCCTTCTGATTTTGTAATGAAACAGAATAAGTTCATACATCTATTCAACCTTTTATTGGCAAATCAGATATATTCATAATTGAATAAAAATGAAATGCTTAAAGCAGCAAGGAATACAAATCCTCATTAATTCGTGAAGTTTTATTTTCTGAGAATTTTCATACTCATTTGCAATCGTTTGCATCATCTTCAATAATTAGTGTTTTATTATTTTTCAACAGAAAAATTCTTTCTTGTATCGAAAAAATCTTAAATTCCTGACCTGTAAAGAATAAAAATAAATTAATTAAGTTTTCTATTCATAATGTATTTTCTCTATAAGTGAGTAGAGGCGGGCATTGCGACATTTTTCACAAGCCTTGTTTGGAATGAAAAAAAATATGATAAAAATCATCAGTGATTTACTTAAATATCTACTTTTGCACTGTTATTCCGTTAACAATATTTAACCCATAACATAATTATTTAACCTAAATTCCTTTGTGATGGAAGTTGAAAAAATCATGATTGACCTGGAGAAAAAACATCCGGGTGAAGTTGAGTACTTACAAGCCGTTCGTGAAGTTTTGGAATCGATCGAGCAGGTTTACAATGAAAATCCTCAATTTGAGGCAGCAGGCATCATCAACCGTTTGGTTGAGCCCGACCGTATTCTCACTATTAAAGTTCCCTGGATGGACGACCACGGCAAGGTTCATGTGAACCTCGCTTACAGGATTCAGTTCAACGACGCTATCGGACCATACAAAGGCGGACTACGTTTCCACCCATCGGTGAACCTTAGCATCCTGAAATTCTTAGGCTTCGAGCAAATATTCAAAAACAGCCTTACTTCACTGCCAATGGGCGGTGCCAAGGGCGGATCCGATTTTGATCCCAAAGGCAAATCGAATGCGGAAGTTATGCGTTTCTGCCAGTCGTTTATGCTCGAACTGTGGAGAATAATTGGTCCAGAAACCGATGTACCAGCAGGCGACATAGGAGTTGGTGGCCGCGAAATAGGATTCCTTTTCGGCATGTACAAAAAACTTGCCCGCGAACATACAGGCGTACTCACAGGTAAAGGCCTCAACTGGGGTGGCAGCCTTGTTCGTCCTGAAGCTACAGGATTTGGTGCTGTATATTTTGCACACGAAATGCTCAAAACCAAAGGAACCGATTTCAAAGGGAAAACCGTTTGTATTTCAGGCTTCGGTAATGTTGCATGGGGTGCTGCTATAAAAGTGAATGAACTGGGCGGAAAAGTTGTTACAATATCAGGCCCTGACGGTTATGTTCATGATCCGGATGGTATCAGCGGCGATAAAATCAATTATATGCTCGAACTTCGCGCTTCGAACCAGGATATAGTTAAACCATATACTTACGAATTCCCGAATGCCCAGTTTGTGCAGGGAAAACGCCCATGGGAAGTTAAATGCGACATCGCTCTTCCTTGCGCCACCCAGAACGAACTTGGAAAAGAAGATGCTTTGGCACTTGTTAAAAACGGATGTATTTGTGTTGCCGAAGGCGCTAATATGCCTACAACCCCTGAAGGTATTGAAGTACTCCAGGAAGCAAAAGTAATGTTTGCCCCGGGAAAAGCTGTTAACGCCGGTGGTGTTGCAACTTCAGGCCTCGAAATGAGCCAGAACTCTATGAAACTGAACTGGACTGCACAAGAAGTTGACCAGAAACTTCACCAGATCATGATCAATATTCATGCTGCCTGTGTAAAACACGGCAAAGAGCCTGACGGATATGTAAATTATGTAAAAGGCGCCAATATAGCCGGCTTCCTCAAAGTTGCCAACGCTATGCTTGACCAGGGCGTTTTGTAAAAACCTTTCATGTAGAGAGTGTTAATTTAAAATCGAAAAAACCACCTGTAACAAGGTGGTTTTTTGTTTTTCAGTGAATCACTCAGTAGCACTGATAATAAACAAATTCCGGCAAAAATTAAGATTTCTTCGGTACACGAACAAATTGAATAAGTAGTCTGCGCCCTAAAACAACCTGGTTTGTATGTAGGTCTGCCTGAAAATCTCTGCCTGGCCCTTTTGTCCGCTAAAATCCCCGGTGATTCGGTAAACAGGCGATTCCTGGTGGCGCGAAGCAATTGCAACATGAGTTCCCCCTGAATGGGCTCTGAAAAGTTTTTCGACCAGGCTCGGATTGTTATTATCCTGCGAAAGATGCGAAAGCAGCAAGTGACTCATTTTCTCCGGCTTGTGGCTTATAAAAAGTTCAAGGGCCTGGATGTTCGAAAGATGCCCGTGATCGCTGCGGATACGGTTTTTGAGGTAAACGGGATACCTCCCCTTTTCGAGCATTTCTTCATCATAATTAGCTTCGAGAAATGCAGCGTCGCACAAACTGAAATTCCTTTTAACATGTTCACAAGCTGAACCAATATCGGTCAGAACACCAACTGTTATCCCGATACCGCTTACAGTAAAACTGTGCGGTTCGGATGCATCGTGTAACTTAGGAAATGCATTTACCAAAAGTCCACCGATCTGAACAGGAGAATAGGAATCAAAATGCCTGAGAAAAATGTTATCAATTTTCAAACGGCTGTTACCGTACGTTTCGGGCGAGATATAAACCGGAACCTGGTATTTACGTGAAATAAACTCGACTCCCTTGGTATGATCGGAATGTTCGTGGGTGATAAATATTGCCTTTATTTTCCTGAAATCCAATCCTGAGCGGAACATCCTTCTCTCTGTTTCACGGCAGGAAAGTCCGGCATCAATAAAAACCGCTTCATGCTGATTACCAATATAATAGCAATTACCATTACTTCCGGAATTTAAAGAGGATATATAGAGTGACATGAGGCTTACAAAGGAAATGAAATTCAGGAAACTAATTGCATATGTTGATAAAAGAAATTTGAATCAGATTATCTTTAACTGCTTATCTCCTTCAGTCCAGTATAATTTGTATTTGATTTGAGAAAAAATAAGACTGATTAACGATTTATGAAGTTTGCAAATACATTGCTAAACTGGGGAGAATAAAAACAAAACCGTTATTCCTTTTTCTCAGATCATTATTATTGAAACAATCACAGATAATCCTTACAACTTTTTCAAAGCAGAAAAGCAATTATCTTCAATTGCATACAATCTAAAATAGATTATAGCCAACTGACCTAGTGAAAACAAGAAAATTAAAACTAGTTTTGGGTAATACTGCTGGCTCCGTCGCAAATGGTGGGGCATGGCGAGGCTCCGCCCGGTGCTTTATAAATAGAACCCGTAACATCTTGTCCGGCATTATTTACGCCAACTACTATTCCAACATTGCCAACTTGCTGGTCATAGCCCATGTAAACCCTGAAAGCCGGGAGACCTGGATTTTCACTTGCAAGGTTATTCAAAGCCGAAAGATGCTCCCGGGTAATTGCAAATCCTTTCACCACCCCGTTAGTTGGAGCAGCAGAATTAATATAATTTCGAAAAAGGATTTTAGCTTCGGATGCACTGATTTTATTTGCCGCAGGAAGCAGCGTTGGAGCCGAAACTGATGTATTGGTAAACGAAAACAATCCGATAGCCGTGGCTCCAAGAATTATTCCTGTGACGAAAGTTACTGCTGCAAGCGTAAATTGGTTCTTCTTCATGGTTATAAATGGTTTTTGGTTGAACATAAAGTGGTAGTTTCAAGTTTACTATGCAGAAAATATATGCATAATCAACAATATGTTAACAAGCGGGAAATGAATAGTGTTCAGTCGGCATACCATCCAAGATTAATTATCATGGCTGGTAAAATACTTTTTACCATTCTTCTTACTTTAATACTGGCACACTCTTCGGCACAAAATAATCATAGCGATCAGTTGAGCAGGCCTGAGAGAGGACTCCACAATGCCGATGCTGATAGTATAAAGATAGAAGAACTGGCAGAACTTGCATTCTATTTTTACGATTACCTGGGCGATAGGCGAATGGCTGACAGCGCAAGCCAGAAAGCAATTGATGTAGCTGAAGCCAGTTATAGGCCTGCATTGCTTTTGCTTGCTTACATCCGGTATATAGAGTGCAACGATATAAGCACGTATTTACAAAAATCGATGCGTTACGCTCAGGAATCTGTTAAACTGAGTAAAATCGTAAATAATCCCGGTCTGGAGTGGCGTGCGCTAAGTAACACGGTGAAAGTGAATATTGTTGCGTATAAATTTGATAAAGCTTTAGCAACCAGCTACCAGGCCCTGGCCGTGGCCGATGCCTTGAAGGATGATGAACTTAAAGCAGAGAGTTACCTGCTTATCGGACAAAGCCTGGAAGGGAATAATCAAAAGATTGAGGCATTCAGAAACTATCTGAATACTGCTTCACAGGCTGAAAAACTTCAAAACACATCGCTTATTAAAAAAAGTTATTCACTGCTGTCAGGTTTTTACAACAGCAACAAGATTTATGACAAAGCCATCGATTATAAACTGAAGCAGGTAAAGGAAATCTTAAAATCTAATCCGGTTGATTCAGTTGAACTGATGTGGGCCAAATATGATTTACAGGCAATAAATATTAATTCAAACAATAACAAACTAAACACCAATAATATACAAGAGATTTTTGACTTCGCTATCCGACATAACCACACACGATTAAAGAAATATGAAATTGCTTTGTACCGTTCCCATTTGATTGAAGCGGATAATATAAACCAGCTCATTCAACTATACAGGAATCAATACCCTGAAGAATTCACCAAACTTGCAACCGAAAACCCGTCGCTGTATTTCAGGCTCAAAGCATATTTCAATGAAGAAGAACGAGAATATGATTCGGCATATTACAACTTAAAAAAGGCTGAACAGTTGATACAATCGGATCCGAATAAAATTCTTCAGTCAAATTTCTATCAGCGCTACGGACAATTTCTGATGCGTCAGGGCAATAAGAAGGCAGCTATTACGAAATTCATTAAATCGTACGAACTCGCACGGGAAGCATCCTATTTTGAGTATATGCTGAGTGCGTCGAAGAACCTTGAGTTTTTATATGCCGGTATGGGCGATTACAAAAATGCTTTCACCTATTCGGGAATTAACAGAGCCCTGACCGACAGCATCAGCAAAATGACTAAAAATGATCAACTTCTCATGCTTGAGATTGATCATGAAACCAAACAACTGGAGCATGCCGCCGAACTTGAGCAGATTGAAACTCACCGCAGGCATAATATTCAGTACATGGCCATAACCATTATTATTATTGCAATGTTTATTCTGCTAATTATGCTTGGCAGCCTTACCATACCGTCCTGGGTTATTAAAGTGCTGGGATTTTTCTCGTTTATCCTGTTTTTTGAGTTTATCATCATGATAGCGGATCATAAAATTTACGAAATCACACACAACGAACCATGGAAAATCCTGTTGATTAAAATCGGGCTTATCGCTTTCCTCCTGCCCTTCCATCACTGGGTAGAGAAGAGAGTGATTCATTATCTTATCAATAATAAGCTATTGAAAATTCCCCGGTTTTCGCTAAAAAATCTTTTAAAAAAGCAAGAGAAAAATATCACCATGCCGGTTGAAGATGAAGCATAGACTCTTAACATTAAATTAATACAGGAATAATATTGAGGTAATAATATGAGCATATTTTTGCATCATCTTAAAAACAGAAATATGAAAAAGTTAATAGCCATTGCAATTCTTGGATTTGTACTTTTAACCGGCAACCAGGTTTTGGCAACAGGCGATATGCCCGCCAATGCTTCTGCAAAATCAAGTATCAGCGGAAAAGTTGTCGATATAAAAACAGGTGAGTCATTGGTTGGAGTAGCTGTTGAAATTGAAGGAATCAACCAGAAAGTCTATACAGATCTTGATGGCAACTTCACTATCAACAACATTGATCCGGGCCATTATAACCTTGTTTTATCTCTGATTTCTTACAAAAACAGCCTGGTTGAGAACCTGAAACTTGATGCCGGCAAAAAAGAAGTAGTTGATATAAAGCTTGATGTAATAAAGTAAGCACTTTAAAACTATACTATTAGGGCTGTGCAATTTTGTTCAGCCTTTTTTTTGTTTAATTTTATCTTTGAACTGCTAACACAAAAAGTAAGAATTATGGAACTAAATTGGATTTTTATACTAATCTTCATAGTTGCCACAATTTCATTGATTATTTTTTTAGTCTGGCGAAATCAAAAAGATAAAAAAGCTTTGATGAAAAAATTAATTCAGGAGGAGGAAGTTACAATGCCTAAGGAACCTGACAAAGACATTGATACCGCCGACTAACATAGATTTCAAAAACAAAGCAACTGCATAAATAGCAAGGCAATTTTTTCCTTTTTTGTCTATTAGTGGCAATTCATATTTTAGTGCCAGTATCACACTGGTTATTACTTTCCTGCCCATACCTTCATATCCCTTTAAAGTTGTACTTTTAAAGTTACTTTAATTATTATTTCTCTATTATTAAATTGTTAATTATATGACACTTAGCATACATATGCTGATATTTGTATGAAATTCAGAAAAATGAAAATCACTACAGGTCAGTTTAACGATTCCTATTTCCCTATAATGGATGGTGTAGGGATGACAGCTCATAATTATGCACATTGGCTCAATAAAAAATATGGTGAAAGTGTTGTAATTGCCCCAAAGGTGAATGATTACACTGACCATGTACCATACAAAGTCTACAGGTTCAAGTCGGTATTGGTTCCGGGAATGAATCCCTACCGTGTAGGGCTCCCGATGATAGATATTAAATTTAAGAAAAAAATCAAGAAAGTCGGATTCGATCTGGTTCATGCACACTGTCCATTTATCAGCGGGCAACTTGCGTTGAATATTTCAAAAAAGCTGAATGTACCGCTTGTAACGACTTTTCATACAAAATACCGTGAAGATTTTAAAAAGGTGATCAACAACGACCTGATTGTAAATATAATGGTTGGTTTTACGCTTGATTTTTACAATTCAGCTGACCTTGTATTTGTTCCTAACAAGGCTACAGGACTAACGCTTAAGGAATATGGTTACAAAGGTTCATTTGAAATTATGCCGAATGGATCGGATATGATTGTTCCTGAAAAACTTAAATTAATAAACTACCGTAAAAAAGGACTGAAAATGATAAACGCCGGACCGGATGAATTTGTCATGCTTTTTGTAGGGCAGCACAGGTGGGAAAAAAATATCAGGATGATTATTGATTCACTCAAACAGCTTAAGGCAAAAGGGAAATCATTCAGGATGGTTTTTGTAGGCGAAGGCTATGCCGCCAGGGATATGCAAAAACTGGTTAAGAAATATGATTTACAGGATAATGTGGTTTTCCTCGGTGTAATAACCAACCGCAACGAACTTCAATACATTTATGCTGTTGCCGACCTTTTTGTATTTCCATCTATTTACGATAACTCTCCACTAGTCATGCAGGAAGCGGCAGCTTTTGAGGTTCCTTCCATAGTAGTTAAGGAAAGTTCATCCGCTGAGAGCATTTTGGATGGGGTTAATGGCTTCCTTATCGACAATGATCCAGCCGACCTTACAAAAAAGATTATAGCACTAATGCGAGATCAGCATGCAATAAAAATAGCAGGTGAGGGAGCCCGCAAATCAATATTCCACCCATGGGAATCCATTATTGATGATGTTTACTTCAGGTACACCGAACTTATTAAGACTTATAAAGATAGTAAGTCCACAAAATAGAAAGTATAACCCTTACCCGGATGAACCGGAATCAAAAAGAATAATAACTCAAAAAAATCTGATTGCTGCAAACCAGGCTAAGGAAGAGTTTTTGAAAAGTAAATTATTTCCCAGTATTACTATTTCTACTTTACTTTACTTTACTTTACTATTTCTACTTTACTAAAATGAGTATGAAAAATTATTAAAATAACTTCCTCATTTGAATTTAAGATAGATTCAGAATCAGTACTCAAAACAATGACCATAGGTAAAAGTCAATATTGATTCTGGATACTTCTGTTCAACTGCGATTGTCCGTAGGACTTTAATATCACTAAAGAAACTCCAAAGAAAGAAGGTTGCCTTTAGGGCATCAACGTTAAAACGTTTGTAAAGAAAACTCAGCTATACCTGACATCTGTTTTGAGGAAGTTATTCTGAACGAATCACTAATCAACATGTCTTATACTTGAGTGCATTAATAAAAAGGCTGAAATGGCATAATTAATTCAGTTCCGGCAAAGCAGGACTAAATATAAATTCCTAAAGCAGCAGTTGTTCTAACTAAATAAAAGATTAAAACGAAGAATAAATTTTGATGTTTTTCAGAATGTTATATGTGAGTATCTTTATCATTTCAAAAACATGAACCCTCGGGCATCAGGCGAAAAATAGAAAAATAAATATTCTTCCCTGACGGGTTTCAAAAGTATCACCATGAGTTAAAGCTCAAAATCACTTTTTCATGAAGACAATCATATTAGCTTTGCTTTTTACCAGTTCGGCCTTAGCTTTATGGGCACAGCAGCCTGATTTCATTTTTTCTGCACCGGCTTCGAACCAATATACACAAATTGAAAAAACCGGCACTTCGATAATCCCTAACGGACGCTTTCTTACTCCGGCAGGACAAAGTTATACCGTTGCCCCTCACCCCTATGGACTTGCCATCAGTAACGACGGCAATATTGCTATAACTGCAAACTCGGGAACTAACCCGATTTCGATCACCATTTTACGAAACCTTAACTCCGGAAATCCTGACATTCAACAAATTCCTCCATCACCAGCCGGGGACAAAGGTATATTGGAGTCGGTGTTTATGGGCCTGGCCATTTCGCCCGACAACAAACTGGTGTATGTAGCCGGCGGACAGGCAAACAAAGTGTATATTTTCGATATTGCAACAGGAGCAACTTCAGGATCAATTGATTGCAGTTTTAAAGATTCAAATTTTGATTATTCGCATGGATACATTGGTGATATGACGATAAGCCGCAACGGGAAATTTCTTTATGCTGTTGACCAGATTGGTTTCAGGCTGATCGCGATAGATCTCGTAAACAGAAAAGTTATCTCTAACACTCCTGTCGGAAGGTATCCATTCGGAATAGCACTTTCGAAGGATGAAAAAACGGTTTATGTTGCTAATGTCGGTATGTACGAATACGGGTATATCAAAAAGAAGAAAAACGGGGAATGGAAGAAAAGTGTAGTCGATTCGCCTGTATATGCTTATGGTTCCGACGAATCAGTGAAAGGAATTTCAAATGATTCGATCCAGGTTCCAGGCCTGGGGCCGTTAAACTCGGATGAATCATTTTCAGTCTGGGCATTTGATATTAAAAATCCGGTAAAACCTGAAATCCTCTCAAAAATAAAAACCGGGGCTCTTGTAGGTGAGATGGTCGAAGGGATTCCGGCTGTTGGAGGTTCAAGCCCGAATTCGATTGTTGCTGCCGGAAATTATATTTTTATAAGCAACGGCACAAATGATAATATTACGGTGCTCGATAGCCAGGAACAAAAGATTCTGACCCATATTAAACTCAGTCCGGAACCGCTGTTGGCTTCAAAAAGAGGAATTATCCCTTTCGGACTGGCCGTTTCGCCCGATGAAAAACGGGTTTATGTTGCTGAATCAGGTATTAATGCCGTTGGGGTAATTGATGTGGAAACGTTCAAAGTGCTTGGTCACATTCCAACCGGATGGTTTCCGGCAAAGTTAAAAGTAACACCTGATGGTAAAAAACTGGTTGTTGCCAATGCCAAAGGTTTTGGCAGCGGACCTAACGGGGGATACGATTTTAAAACTGGTCCGGAAGGTAGTTATATCGGCAGCCTGATGAAAGGCACTGTCGAAATAATAGATATTCCATCGAAAGACAATCTCCAGGAATATACGCGGCAGGTTATTGAAAATAATTTCCGAATTGAGAAAACACAATCGGCTTCCTTCGACTGGCGCAGGAATAATCCGATACCCTTGTTTCCGAAACAAAAAGAAACTCCGATAAAACATATCGTTTTCATTTCGAAAGAAAACCGTACCTACGATGAAGTATTTGGTCAGGTAAAGAATGCAAACGGTGATTCAAGCATTGCGCGTTACGGGGCTAATGTTTCGTTTACCAACCGCGATAAAACTAAAAAAGTTGACAATGCCACAGTTATGCCCAACCACCTTCGCCTGGCACTTGAATTTGCCATCAGCGATAATTTTTATGTTGATTCCGACGTATCCGCCGACGGGCACCGCTGGTTAGCAAACACTTACCCGAACGAATGGGTCGAAGCTACAACACCAGCCAATTACGGGGGCAACCGAAACTACCGCGAAAACTCAAATGCACCGGGTAACCTCGGAATGACCGGGGCTGCTGGGGCAATTTACCCGGAAGACTATAACGAGGCAGGCTCCATGTGGGATCATCTTGAACGTCACAACATTAATTATCACAATTTCGGATTTGGTGTAATGTTCGAGCCGGGTGATTACCAGGATACCTACAAATATGGAGGTATAAAGCATTTTACAAACTACCCCATGCCAGCGCCTTTATGGAGTCGCACTTCGTACCAATACCCCACCTATAATATGGCCATACCTGATCAGTTCAGGGTTGATGTATTCAAAAAGGAATTTGAAGAAAAATGGGGAATAGGAAAAGAGCCTATGCCATGTATGCTTACGATAATACTTCCCAACGATCACGGGGCAGGTGAAAGACCCGAAGCAGGATACCCTTTCAGGGAAAGCTATATGGCTGATAATGACCTGGCTGTTGGGCGTATTGTGGAATATCTATCAAATACTCCTTACTGGAAGAATATGATGATTGTGATCACCGAGGATGATGCACAGGGTGGTGTTGACCATATAGACGCTCACCGCAGCATTTTAATGGTTATTTCTCCTTACGTAAAGAAAAACTATGTCAGTCATGTTCATTACAGCTTTGGAAGTATTTTTAAAACATTCTGGAATGTACTCGGAATTCCTTACCTGAACCAGTACGATGCAGGAGCAACTGATTTTGCTGATATATTTACCGATAAACCTGATTATGCGCCCTATTCAGCTCTTCCTGTTGATCCCCGCATCTTCGATCCGCAGAAAGCTTTGGATCCCTTTGATGAAAAATTTGACTGGAAACAGCTAAAAGAAGGCCCGGCTATTGACAATCCCGATGATATGAAGCGCGAAAGCAAAGAACAGGAAGAGTGGAGGCTTGAAGAGCAGAAAAAGTAAAGTAATTCCTCATTCCATTTACGAGTACCTTGCTTCACCTGGTGCTTATCGACTCACGCTTAGATGCCAGCTGGCTAAAGGGTAAAACCTGATTCAAGAAATTCAAACTATATTCGAATTCCGATTCTCATTTTACAATAATTTAACAATTAGTAAACAATTCTGTAGCTTTTTGATAACAAAAGCTTAATATGCAAATATCTCTATGTTAGGTATTTACTAAGTTACTTTGCAGAGTAAAAAATAAATCTGCAAACTATGAAAAAATCATTACTCTTACTCATTCCCTTCTTCTTTTTAGGTGTTGTTGCCCAGGTAGTTGCACAACAACAGGTACTCTCGTTACGAATAGTTAAAACCGGTGAGGAAGGCGGTGTAAATGTTTCCTATGATGACGGGGAATTCGAAAACGATGTTATTGATAAGTTTTACGATGATGATCTCGACATGGGTTGGGAAGGTGAAGACTTAAATATTATGACAACATTTCTGCGGTTCCAAAACGTTGTAATACCTAAAGGTGCTACCATTGATTCGGCTGTACTGCATTTTTTTGCCCATGAAGACGAAGCTGATGAAGCAAAAGTTACCGTGTTTGCTCATGCTCATGATAATTCTCCAGCTTTTATAGAAACAGAATTAATAACTGACCGCGAATGGACAAGTACTTCAGTTTATTGGGATATTACCGAACCCTGGACTATATGGCATCCTTACCGTTCGCCGGATTTAAAATCTATTATTCAGAACATTGTTAACCGTTCAGGTTGGGTTTCAGGCAATTCACTCACGATATTTTTGCAAGGACAAGATCAGGGAGCAAGCCTGCTGGACAATGCACGCGATTTTGAATCGTTCGAAAACATTGAAGATCCGGAAGATGGTGGCGATGGTTTGCACCACCCTGAAAGAATTCCGGAGTTAAAAGTTTATTACACAATGAACCAGGCTCAGGTAAGTTTAAGAATAGAAAAAACCGGTAACGAAGGTGGTGTGGATGTTTCGTACGATGACGGCGAGTTTCAGAACGAAGTAATTGATAAACTTTACGACGATGATCTTGATATGGGTTGGGAAGGTGAAGACCTGAACATAATGACAACCTTTCTTCGTTTTCGCAATGTGAACATTCCACAGGGGGCAAATATCGAATCGGCTGTTCTCCATTTATTTGCACATGAAGACGAGGCGGACGAAGCCAAGGTTACCATTTTTGCCGAGGCTGCTGATAACTCACCGGAATTTGTCGAAACTGAGCTTATTACTGACAGAACCTGGACCACAACTTCTTTGCCCTGGACTATAACTGAACCTTGGACTATATGGCAACCGTATACGACACCCGATTTTAAAAACGTTATCCAGGAAGTTATCAGCCGTTCAGGGTGGGTATCAGGCAATTCACTTACTATTTTTCTTCGTGGCGAAGACCAGGGTGCCAGTCTGCTCGATAATGCAAGAGATTTTGAATCATTCGAAAATATTGAAGATCCCGAGGACGGAGGCGATGGACTTCACCATCCGGAACGCATCCCGATGCTTGTTATTAATTATACCGGTGGCAGTGCTTCCATTTTTGAAGCTGAATCCAACTTTAATAAGCTCTCAATTTATCCCACTTTCTCAACTGACGGACAATTTAAAGTTGTGATGGAAAACCAGGAGCCTGCTGCTATTTATGTATATAGTTCAAGGGGTTCCCTAGTTAAGGGCATGAATACTTCTTCTAAAGAAACAAACCTGATGCTCAATCAATTTCCAAAAGGGCTTTATATTGTGAAAGCAATACAGAACAATGTAGTTTATACAAATAAAATAGTGATTGAGTAATTGGTTGGGTTTAAAAGCCTGTCTGGATTTATCCGGACAGGCTTTTTAGTTTAGTTGGTTCTTATTTTATAAATTTCAAAGCGTATTCCGATGCTTAAAAAACTTCTGCTGCCATTTTTACTGATCACACTTTGCTTTTCGATGCAGGAAACATTTGGCCAAAAAGTTAACAATTCTGTTTCAGGTTCAGTTGTCGATGCTATAAGCGGTAAAAGCCTTCCTGGCGCAACCTTAGTAATAGTCAACACTAACTTAGGAACTGTAACCGATCTCCAGGGAAACTTTAAAATTTCAGGGATACAGGATTCAAAAGCAGTACTGAAAGTTTCATTTATGGGATATAAAACGGCAGAAATGGAATGTGACTTTTCAAAAAAAAATACCCTATCGTTAAGAGTAAAGCTTTCGGAAGAGTTAACCAATTTACAAGCAGTTGATATAGTTGCTGAATCGGATGGACAAACCAAAGCTATGATCAGGCAGAGAGAAGCAACAAACATTAAAAATATTATTTCGGCTGAACAGATAAAGCAATTCCCTGATGTAAATGCTGCCGATGTTGTACAGCGTATTCCCGGAATAACCGTGCAACGCGACCAGGGCGAAGGCCGTTATGTGCAATTACGGGGAACGGCTCCTGAATTTACCAATTTTAATATTAACGGCGAACAGATTTCGTCACCCGAAAGTGGTGCCCGTTATGTTGGGCTCGATGCCATTGCCGCCGACCAGATCGAAATGATAGAAGTAACAAAGGTGCTAACCCCCGATATGGATGCCGACGGCATAGCCGGAAATGTTAATATCATTACAAAATCAGCTAAAGATACCATCCCCAATATATCAGCTTCGGTTTCGGGTGGCTACAACAACCTTATGAAAACCAATAACTACCAACTGCAATTTTCGTACGGACAACGATACAAAAATTTTGGTTTCCAGTTAAATACCAGCTATTACCATAACGACCAGGGATCGCATAATATGGAATACGACTATACCCGCGGACCGGTGCTTGGACAAGCAAGTGACACTTCCGGTGCCGAAAATTTTTATATATTGTACAAAGATATTGAATTACGGCATTATACTATTACCAGGAAACGGACCGGGCTGAGTGCTAATTTTGATTTTAAACCTGACGCAAGAAATGTATTCTATTTACGAGGAATGTATAATCTATACTCCGACGATGAACAACGTAGGCGTTTAAGTTATAACCTTACTGACGCCAACGACCTCCTAACATACAGGGAAGCCGGCATGAAACGCGATATAAAAGACCGGGTTAAAATTCAGGACATCGCAACTATTAACCTCGGTGCTGAACATAAATTAACAAGCAGTATAAAACTGGATTACGAACTAGCCTGGTCGAAAGCTTCGGAAAAGCAACCCAACCGGATGGAAGCCGGATTCGACAACGGCGGAATCACCATGGTAATCGATAATACTGATCCACAATGGCCAACTGTTACTTTCCCTTTCGCAATCGATTCAATTGATGCTTATACCTATGAGAATTACGATTTCGACGATCTTTTGTTCATTAACAGTACTATTAATGACGTAAACTACACAGCCAAATTAAATCTCGAAATTCCATACTTGTTAAAAAATGACCAGCATGGCTCAATAAAGTTTGGCGGAAAAATACGGATGAAAGAGAAAACAAGGAACAGCAACGCACAGGAATTCAATAAATACTTCGAGAAAGTATCCATTTACTCGCAGGTAGGGCCACCTCTCGATCTTACAACTGTGGAGGACGGTTTTTCGGAAACCAATCTCCTGAACCACAATTACGTGCTCGATCATATTCCCGGCCCCGGCGAAATGCGAGATTTTTACGAGAAACATCCCCAGAATTTTAAATTTGACGAGGCAGGTACCTGGTCGAAGACATATAGCGAAGATTACATTGCCAAAGAGGATATTTATGCAGCATACCTGATGTTCAGGCATGAAATTAACAAACTGATGGTGCTCGGTGGATTGCGTTACGAGCTAACAAATATTGATAACCAGGGTGTTAAAGCCGGGATTGATTACGAGGCGGGAGGAATATTGTATAAAGATACCATTTATGACAAACGCTCGCATCAGTTCATTTTGCCCCAGTTGCAGTTTAAATACTCACTCGACGAAAAAACCAATTTACGTGCATCGGCAACCTATTCCTATTCGCGCCCTAATTTCGATGATATAATTCCTTACCGCGAAGAAGAGGATGATGATGTTAAAATCGGAAATCCTGACCTTAAATACCCGGTTGCGCTGAATATTGATTTACTTGCGGAGAAATACCTCCTGAATAGCGGAATACTCTCTGGTGGGTTTTTCTATAAAAAAATTGATAATATTGTGTTTAAATATTCGCGCAATGCACACGAAGGAACTGATTTTAATCGGTATGGACTAAAAAAAATAACCATGGCTGTTAACGGGCTTGATGCATCGGTATTTGGCGCTGAAATCCAGGCACAGTTCAAATTTACCTGGCTTCCGGGGTTTTGGAGCGATTTTGGTATTTATGGAAATTATACTTTAACACAATCCGAAGCATTCATAAGTAAAAGATATCCTCAGAATGAAAATGATGTAATCTTTATTTTTAATGAGGACGATGCTGATTTCTTCACTTCATCCGACGAAATTGAGGAAATTCCCTTGCCAGGACAGGCTCAACATGCCGGAAACCTCGCCCTGTTTTATGATTCACAAAAATTATATGTCAAATTATCAGCAAATTATCATTCATCCTTCCTCGATGAATTAGGCAACGACAGCGGATTAGATATTTATAACGACCAGAGCTTTCACCTCGACTTTAATGCTAATTACCAGTTGAATAAAAACCTCAACTTTTTTGTTGATGTAATAAACTTAACCAATGCACCTTTACGTTATTATATGGGTAGTACTGACTATTTCAAAAAACAGGAATATTACTCGTGGTGGGGCAAGGTAGGAATCAAACTTGATTTGTAGGCCTGCCAGCAATCATAAAAACACAACTTTTCACAACAATTAAAACGCAATTGAACCGAAAAACAACAATTGAATTCCCCTTACCAATCAAACTAAAAAATATGATAAACCGTCTTCTCACCTTTCTTTTCATAGTAGCTGTAGCAGTTTCATGTCAAAACAAACAGGATTCCGAACTAACTGAAAAAGCGGTTGATTCAACCGGGGCAGTCGTAAAACCAACAATAGTAACACAAGCTTCCAGGAATGATACTGATGATCCTGCCATCTGGATCAATAAAGCAAATCCTGCTGAAAGCCTGATACTTGGTACAGATAAAGGCGATTTAACCGGAGGCATTTATGTGTATACCCTCGATGGGAAAATTGATTCTTCACGCAGTGTTTTTAATATGAAACGCCCTAATAACATTGATGTTGAATACGGTATGATTATTAACGGCGTGCCAACCGATATTGCCGTTTGCACCGAAAGAGGGCGAAATATGATCCGGGTATTTTCGCTTCCTTCAATGAAACCGATCGATAACGGGGGAATCGAAGTATTTGTCGGAGAAAAAGAACGTGACCCAATGGGAATTGGTTTGTATAAAGACCCCAAAACTGCTGTTGTTTATGCCATAGTAGGGCGAAAAACCGGGCCGGACAGTACTTACCTCTGGCAATACAAACTTGATGCTGCTGCAAATGGAACCGTCAGCGGTACTAAAGTGAGGGCTTTTGGCCGTTTCGAAGGTAATGCGGAAATTGAAGCTATAGTTGTTGATGATGCTCTGGGACATATTTATTACTCAAACGAAACCATAGGCATAAGGCAATATTTTGCTTCGCCTGAAAAAGGAAATGACGAACTGGCATTGTTTGCCACTACCGGAGTAAGAGAAGACCACGAAGGGTTATCCATTTATCCTACATCCTCAACAACCGGATATATTTTACTCTCCGATCAGCAGGCTAACCGTTTCCGTGTCTACAGCCGTGAAGGCACAAAAGAAAATCCCTATGATCATAAACTCCTCAAAATTGTGAATGTTTCAGCTCAGGAAAGCGATGGATCCGATGTTACGGAAGTACCCTTAAATGATACATTTAAGCATGGCTTGTTTGTAGTTATGAGTACTGATAAAACTTTTCACTTCTACCGTTGGGAAGATATTGCAGGCAATGAACTTAAGGTTGCAAGGTAGTAATCGGATAACCGGTAAACCAGAACAAACTGCGTTGAACATTCCATTCTGATAGCAAAAAACGGGAGCAAATACTCCCGTTTTGTTTGATCCGCATAAAGCACCTGATCCCTTTGATTATAAATTCGACCGACAGCAACTTAAATCAGGATAGGCTATCGACAATCCCGAAAATATGAAACGCGAAAGTAACAAACAGGAGAAATGGAGGCTTGAGGAACGGGAAAAGTAGGGTGAAACTGCTAACCGGGGTAGTTATTTAATGTACGTACTGAAGCCTTAAAATCTAAAATTCTACAGAATCATAAGCCATAAAAAAAACACTTGTATCAAAAAATTTAGCCGGATTTACTTTGGGATAGTGCTCAGCAACATCAAGCAAATCTTTTTCAAGTTCCTGAATATCGCCATTGTAAACAATCTCCGGATAAAATCCTATGTAGTGAACCTTCACGACATTTCCGTCACTATCAAAAAATACCTTAAAGAAAACCTTCAGGCTCTCCTTATTATTTTCTGTCTTTATTTCGGAGTATTTCTTTGAAAATAAAATCTTAGCCCTGTATTGCAAATCTTTGTAAGCTCTTTCATTGTTTATAGAAATAGGTTTGGTTGATTTAAAATAGTACTTTATCGTGTCTTCTATTACATACCCGGCAATCATATCGGAGGTTGAAGTATTTATACCCAGTAAATTGCTGTTGCAGCCAAAATCAAAGTTCGCAATGGCTTCATTCGATTTTGTATCATGAAAACTACCAGTGATAACGGAGTCGTACCTGGGGTATTTTAAGATTTCGTAATACCTGTAATCCGATTTATCAGTTTTTATACGCTTCCTGTCGTAATAAAATGTATCAACCTTGATGCAGCAATCATGGTTATACAAACCTGCCGCCTGCTTATCGAAATACTTGTTCGCAGCTATACCCATATCCAGACAATAACCGGAAGTATCGGCCAGCAGCAATCGAGAAACAGCCCGGTTGTAATATACGTCCTGAGTCTTATAACTGCATAGAGCAAGAGTAAGGAGCGAATCAGCCCCTATGAAATCTCCAAGATTGATAAGCTCTGAACCTTTGTTATAATAGTTGAGACCAATGGAATCGAGATGAAAGATCTGAGCATTCACACTCATGGTAATCAACAAAACTGTGAACTGAAGTACAATTTTTCTCATCTTAATAAATAATATCGCTATTTCTATACTTAACTACTGCTATTTTTCAACGGCCTGTGCTGTTTGAAACGATAAGTTTTGCCATCCAAACAGCATATACTTAATCGCGCCGTCACAAATGTAGAAAGAATGACTTATTATAAAAAATAACTGAAAAGTTAGTGGCGCTGTGGCAAAATCAATCCTCACTCAATGCGTCAGGAAATAAAACCCGCATAAAAGGAGAACCGAAAAAATGGTGGCTTGAGGATTAGAAAAAATGATCTGACCTATCGATATTATTTAATGTAAAGCTAAATTCTTCTTCATCGAAACTTTATTTTTTTTGCTTCCCTCAAAACGCATCACATTGAAACTTTGAGAGTCAACACAGCCGACCTCCCATACCCGTTTACCCCCGAACCGTGATACCTGTAATCTACATTAAATAAATTCTGAAGGCGTAAATTGATTTCCGCGAAACGCCAGGTATAGGCTGTATTGATGTTAAAAATATTCCACCCGGGAGTGCCACCGTCCGGAATACGGTTGTCATCTTTATCGCCCTGTGCAAGCCGGTCCTGTTTTGCGGCAGCAAGCCACTCGATGTTGCACCACCAATCCGAATGCCTGTATTCAACAGCAACTCGACCGAATAGTGGTGGAATACGACGGGCCGGTTCGTTTTTGGTCAGGTTTTGACCATAAGTATAAGTAAGGCTGCCGGAAAACAACCATTTAGTTTTAAACGTATAATCCCACGAAGTTTCAACACCCTGAATAAAAGCGCGTTCCACATTTTCTTTCTGATAAACAGGATATCCGTCAATGCTGTCACCTTCAAGCCTTTCGCGAACAATCAGGTTATACAATTCATTGTGGTAGAGATAAAATTCGCCTCTCAGACTATTCCCCTGAAATTTATACCCTGCCTGGTATTGAAAGGATTTTTCGGGTTTGAGCTCATAATTTGGCGTTTCGTACCTGAAGTCGACTATACCAAGCGTGCCCAGGTCGTCGATATTCGGAGCGCGGAAACCGGTATTCGCTGAAATAAAAATATTGGAGGTCGTAGTAAGTTTGCGCATAACAGAAGCATTACCAACCAGTGCTGATGGAGTAAGCACAATTTCACCCAAAGTTTCGTCATTTACATCAATTTTAAAAGTATTGAACCTGGCTCCGGCACTTAAAATCCATTTTGGCAAATCGAATGTGTGAAGTGAAAAAGCTGCAATACTTGTCATTGCTGAGCCGTTAGGATATAATCCGCGTTTCGGAACTGCAGCACCGGAGTTTAAATCAGTATCGGTACGTGTGCTGTTAACCAGGTCGTTGTATATTTCGATGCCGCTCACTGCCGACCAAACCTGTCCATTTTGAGTAAATAAATCGGATGAAAAAGCTAATGTACGCACCTTATCATTTTCATAACGAAGAGTATTGGATCCGTTTTTCCGGCTTTCCCTCCCCTCTTCGGTATTTTGCATGGACGCTGTGATGGTAATTGATTTTAAAATCCCTGCATCCAGTTTCTGATTTAACTTCATATAAGCCAATCGCCGGTTTTGCGGCTGCATCCTGTTTATTGCATAGTTTTCGAGTTCAATTTTATGATAAACATCTACATCCTGCTGGTTTACATTTTGGTAAGCAAGGGTCAGAACTGATGCATTTGAAAGTTTAATTTTCCCTTTCAGGTCGAAATCCAGTTCGGTATAACTGCTTGGCGATTGTACACCTGTAGTATCACCACCCATCAGATCGCCATAATTCCGCCAGCTTAATCCTCCCCTGAATGCAGCTTTCTGACTGCCATAACTTACATCAGCATGAACGGTTTGCTCCATTCCGTGTGTTGCAAAACGGGTAAGCAGATTGCTTCCCCACGATTGTTTTGCGCTAAAAGCAGCATCTTTGCTGAAAGCCTGAATCGTTCCGCCCAGAGCATCAGAGCCGTACTGAACAGAACCACTTCCGCGAAGGACTTCAATGCTTTCGAGACTGAAAACATCAAGTGTATTAAAATACTGGTTAGGACCGTAACGATACGTTGCATTGTTGAGCCTGATGCCATCAATCATCTGTAAGGTTTGATTACCGGTAAGTCCGCGTACAAACGGAGAACCTCCGCCGTGATTGGTTTTCTGAACAAATACTCCCGGAATAACGGCAAGTGCCTCGGGTGCCGACCGAAGCTGATTTTGCCTGATGGCTTTGCTTTTAAGTATCTCTATGGCGTCGGGAGTGTTGAAGCGCGGAGTCGAATAGCGGTTGGCAGTAATTACAACCTCAGTTAAGGACTGGTTAATGACTGCGTCACTATTAGAAAAGGTTTCTGTATTTTGTGTCATCCCTAAACCCGGAGCCACGAATAACAGCACAAAAGCTACTATTTTTTCAGGAGTTAGCATCATTTTCATTCAGCAAAAATAGGAATTGAAAATTAATAAGGTGTTAAAAATGATTTCCAACGGAAATCACATGAACAACTAAATCACCCGCTTATATGGATGGATTTTGCTGCCTGGGGTGTAAACGTAAAACTAATCCGGGGCTAAAACACTATAGTTAACATTTTGTTAACATATGATTTTCAATCAATTATATTTACACATCTAAAACATTATATACGTTTTCATGTTCTATATTTCAATATTAACCAAAAACCAAAAACTATGAAAAAATTAATTACGCTTTTACTGATTACTTTTATGACCGTGCGTATGAATGCACAGGAAAATCAGGAACAATTGTATCTATTGTTTGAATTTATGCAGGTTAATGATGAACAGGATTCAGACTATTGGCAGGTGGAGGAATTCTGGTCGGGTATTCACAAACAAAGGGTTGCTGATAAATCGATCCTTGGATGGGATATGTGGTCATTCACACCCGCTGGCAAAGAACAGGGATCGCAGTATATGACAGTAACCACATTTGCGAGCTTAAAAGATATGCTACAGGCATCTGCTTCGTGGGATGTAGACAACTATGTTAAAAAAGCCTATCCCGAAATGAAAGAAAAAGAATTGAATGCAATGTTCGAAAAAACGGCCAGGTCGCGCGATATTGCACACCAGGTTTATTTAAAAAGAATCGATAGAACAGAAAATTCATTCGAAATGAAGACAGGTACAATTGCAACTATTGATATTATGAAACAACTGGATGAGGGTTATGAAAAAGCTGAATCCGAAATTTTTAAACCCTGGCATCAGGAAATGGTAACCGATGGTAAAAAAGGGAGTTGGGGACTTCTACGGGTCATTTTACCGGCAGGCAGCGAATCGTATGGAACACATTTAACCGTAAGCATGTACAAAGATGCAGCACAATTAGCGGCATTTATGGAAAATACCGATGGTGGCAAGATGGACTTAGTAACAGAACTGGCTGTTAAAGAAGGTTTTAAAACCCGCGAATGGAAAGAAATGAAGATTGCTACTTTGCAAAAAACAGTGAGGTAAGTGATTACATAAGTACATGTTTTCATTTTTTATAAATTAAAATCCTGAGTTGAACTGCTCAGGATTTTTTTTTGTGTAAGATAGTTTTATTCTATTTCAGCGGTTAACGCTGCTACGGCTTTAATTTTCTCGGCCATAATTATGTTATATGATAATTCCATAATATCATCAGGGAATCCGAGATCAACCAACGCTTCATAAATAGCGGCCAGTCGCGATTTATCCGTTCTCCGCAAGGCAGCATATACGGCATAAACCAGGTATTGTTGCATATCAAATTAATGAATTGATTCCCTGCATGGAAAAATGAAATGTAACAGGACTATTTCCGATTCGGAGGTTTGATCCAGGCTTATGAGAAAACTATGGATTAAAGATGTAATCTTAAGCAGGGGGAAACTTTTCGATTCGGGTTTAAATAACAATAACATTTATGTAATCTGATAATTTTGATATTTTTGCCCAAAATAATTTTGATGCTTCGAATAACACTCCTGCTTCTGCTTGCAATTACAGTTTATTCCTGTTCCGGACTAGCCCAAACAACCGAAAATACCACCCCAAAAACCGAGTATTTACCAAAACTTGACGGATCTTTAAAAACGAAGGTTGAATTCGATTTAGAAAGTAATAAGATGAGGTTTGAAGTTCGCAACGCCCGTTTTGGTGCAAAAGGCAATATAAATAAATATATTGGTTACCGAACCGAAGTTGATTTATCAGATGAAGGCAGAATAAAAATGCTCGATGCTTTTGTGAAAGTTACCCCTATCGAAAACCTCGATTTTTATCTCGGGCAGAGAAAAGTACCATTTGGAACTGATTATCTGCGAAACCCGGTCGAAAACATTTTTGCTAACCGTTCATTTGTTGCCAAATACACTAACGATGGTTTACGCGATATCGGGTTTGTTGTTAATTACCGGTTTAAATTTCACATTCCATTTGATATATGGGTTGCCGCTATGAACGGAACGGGCAATAACAATCCACAATGGATCAGCAGGCCCAATTATTCAGCACGCTTATTGTTCGAGCCGCTGAAAAACATACGATTAGCCGGAAATTTTTACCAGGGATCAACATTACACGAAAATGAACTCACCATGTATGGAGGCGAAATCCGTTATCAAACTGATAAACTTCTTATTGAAAGTGAATACATACATCGTCATTTTACAGATACCACTTCAACCGAACTCGACCAATATGGATTCTACCTGCATTCATACTATAATTTCTATACTGGAGCAAAAATGATACAAATTATAAGTCCGGTTGTGAGGTGGGATTTCATGGGCCGGGAAACTGATAATATTGGTAAAACAGCTGAACGAATAACAGCAGGAGTTAATTTTGGGTTCGAGCCCAAACCGTTTAAAGCTGAAATCAGGCTCAATTACGAAAAATATCTAAAAAAATACTTTATAAATCATTTCGACAGATTTACCATTGAATTTATTGCCAAATTCTAGTTTTTCAGGTTAAAAATCTATCTGTATCCCAACAATCAAACCGAGATAAATGATTATTAGTTAGCACTGTAATTTCTCTCACTTGTCAGTTTTCCACTCTCATCCCAGATGCGCCACAGACCTGTCTTTTCGCCATTACTGTAAAACATTTCGTACCTGAGCTTCCCATTTTCGTCCCAAATCCTCCAGATTCCGTCTTTCTTGTTGTGCCGGTAATAGGCTTCTGATAATTTCATTCCTTTATCGTCGAATGTGAACCAAATGCCATGCTTCTGGCCTTCGAGGTAAGACCGTTTTTCCTGCATTTTTCCATTCTCAAAATAAATTTCCGTATTTCCGTCTTCTAAACCGTTCCGGATTTCCTGTACAACTTTCACGTTTTTATTGGGCCAGCTTTCAGTATATGTGCCAGAATAAAGCATTCCGTTTTTATAATAGAAGCCTTCGCTGTACTCAAGTGCCTGGCTGAAAACACTCACCGAAACCAACAACAAAAATGTTATCAAATGTATCTTTTTCATATTCAATCCATAAAGTTATTAATCACTATCATACCCTTCTGAATGCGGTATTAAAGATAGCACTATTATTGGTTAAAATTAACGGTTACACCTAAAGAGATTATGCTACCGGGATTGTATTCGAGAGTTGATTGTTCCCTTTCAAGTGTTTCGCCTGCCAGGTTCTTGTATTCAACAAATTGTCGTTCTACAATTTTTTGGTTCAGAATATCCTGTATTCCACCTTTTATCTGAACATGTTCACCTATGTTTTTCGTAATCATAAGGTCAATAACATTACGTGGCATTTCATACACATCGGGGGTATCGAGCCCTACAACTACAATACGTTTACCTATTACATTATAAAGCAGGCTCACCATCAGTCCGTGATCATTATCCTGGTAATACAACCCAAGGTTTACGATGTATGGCGACTGCCCCTGCATCGGGCGAACTGCTTCGGAAGCGAAGAATTGGGACGTATCTATTTTTATTTCACTTTTAATAACCGAAGCATTCGCAACTAACATGAAGTTTTTGAAATACTTCAGGAAATTATCCTTTTTACCAAGACTTTCGAGTGATTTGCGTATTTCAATTTCAACACCATAATTCTGGGCTCCCAGTGCATTTTGAAACGTGTAGTCCTTGCCGCTTCCTGAGTTTATTTCGATTGTCTCGATAGGCTTGTTGAAATCCTTGTAAAAAACGCCAAATACAAAAGTTTCGCTTGGTGTAGGATAAAACTCATAACGGAAATCATAATTGTTGATATGGGCATTTTCAAGATCAGGATTACCACGTACCAGTTTTTTCATTTCGAAATCGTAGAAAGCAAACGGAGCAATTTCGCGAAATTCAGGACGATTAATGGTAAATCCATACGATAATCGCAACAACGATTTGGGATTGAAGTTATAGCTAAGGTTTGCCGAGGGAAAGAAATCGGTTTCATCCAGATCTATATTAACTTCTTCGGTTGCATTATCGCTCGAATAGCTATGCATCTGCTGCCGGTTTTTCTCCATCCTTACTCCGGTGTATAATTCCAGTTTCGAAGTAAACGGCAATTTGGCTGCTATATACCCCGCAACCAAGTCGTTAGTTGCTTTGTAGGAATCGCTTTTGTTTGTTGTTTCGTCAACTTCTATACCTGTTGTATAATTGATATTTGAATCAGCAAAGATCACATCAACAGGTTCGTAAGGCAATCCCCAGTTGAATTTCGAAAAATTAGCTATAGCATAACCAATGCTCCGGTTTGTGAAATCACGGTCCTTTTTCTCGAGGTATATACCCGCTTTAAGTTCCGGTTTGAAATTACCAAAAATGAATTTATGGTCGAAATTAAGGTTACCATTATAAATATTTTCTATCAGATGTTGATATACGCGGCCTGATAGATCAGGGTTTGCTGAAAAGGAAAAATTAACCCCGTATTGCCCGTAATACTGATTATCGGGATCTTCAACCAGTGACGAAGAAAGCCGTTTTATATCAGGCTGATCGCGGTCAGCATAGGAATATCCTAAGGTCCAGTTAAAATGAGTATTATTGGTATTGAAATTATGATCGCCGGCAAGCTGCCCTGAATAGGTATTGCGGCCATTATAACTGAGTTCATTGGCACGTATGGTCAATCCGCCATAATTATCACGTCCGTTACGGTCAATAACCTGGGTATACCCTACATGGTTATATAAATTCCTGAATTCGATCTTCTGGTTGTTTCCAAAAATAAAAAGCCAGTTACTCAATACACCTATTTTAGCTGTTGCACGGTTGCGGATATCATTAAAATAATAATTGGTATCCGACATATCATTCACCGTATCATAGCGTTGGTAGTCGGCACGGTAAATTTCGTCAATATCCTGTGTGTAACTGTAGGTAAAGCTGTTTATGGTACCAACCGAAACTTTTCCGGCAAGAAAACGGCGGGTTAACCCCAGTTGAAACCGCTGATCCGGAATTGCTTTGCTTAATTCAGGTGTCCACACTTTATTCATCTCACGACCAAGTCTTTGTATTTCTTCTTCATCTTCGACCTCATTCAGATGTGCCGGAAAATCATCAGGCAAATCCCTGCTGCCATCATCAAATCCTAACCATTCGTATTTGCTCATGCGGTAATTGCTGAAATCGCTGAAGGTAGCACCCGGACGTAAAGATGTGGCATAACTTACTGACAAACTATTTTTATCTGCGTTGTTCTTGGTGTAAATTTTAATGGCTGCTCCCGAAAAGTCGGCGGGTAAATCCGGTGCCGGACTTTTAAAAACCATAATATTCTCGAGCATCGAACTTGGTATCACATCGAAGGAAAAAGCCCTTACATCGGATTCGGAACTGGGTGTAGATGCATTATTCAGCCAAACAGTATTGTAACGTTGGCTGAGTCCACGAACCATAACAAACCTATCGTCCATAATGGTTATACCGGGAACACGACGTATTACTTCCGAAGCATCTCGATCCTGCGAACGATTAATTTGCTGGCTGGAGATTCCGCTTACCACGAGGCTGCTCATTTTCATCGACGAAAGCATAGATATTTCGGAACCAGCACGGCGATTTGCCGAAATTACAACTCCTTCGAGTGCAACACTGTTTCCTTCAAGTTCGATATTAAGATCAAGCATCACATCTTTCGCTACTTTCACTTTTTCGATAATCTGTGTTTTGTAGGAAATATATGAGATAACCAGGTTATAGCTGCCTGGGGGAAGTGCTGTAATCGAATAATTACCATCGAGGTCGGTGGTAGATCCTGTGGTAGTACCTTGTATTAATACAGTTGCACCAACAAGCGTTTCTTTAGATGATTTATCCGACACAACTCCTTTGATTCCTGTAGTTTGGCCAAAAGAAGCGAGTGCAAGAAACAACAGTAACAATGTTAAATATTTATTTCTCATTAAATTCAATATTAAGGACGTATTAACAGCAGCAAAATTCCGCTCTTAATATTAATTAAATGTTAACAAACTATTATGATTGAGAAACCTGTGTTAAATGAATAGAAACCTTATTCACATTGACAAACAGAACAAATCATGCATATCCGGCTCATAACAATTTGATTCAATATTCTTAATATTAGGTTAACATGGATGTTAAATGTGCCCGCTACTTTTGCATCGAAACAAATTAATTAAAATCATGAAAAAATCATTACTCCTTTATTTCACGCTGATATGCCTGGTAATGAGCGGCTTCAGCCAAAACACAATTAACGATCCTTTCTTTGATCAGGTATCTTTCAGGGGTGCTTTCGGAACCAGCGTTGACTGGACATCCGGCTGGGCCAACTGGGATCCGCAAAATACCAACTATGGTGCAACTACAGTAACCATCGAAGGTGAATTAACAAACAGTACAACCTGGACATCTAACAATGTTTACCTTATCAAAGGGTTCTATTATGTTCGTGATGGAGCAACCCTTACCATACAGCAAGGTACTGTTATCCGTGGCGATCAGGATACAAAAGGTACCTTACTTATCGAACGTGGAGCAAAACTTATTGCTAACGGAACCTCGAGCCAGCCAATTGTATTTACATCAAATAAAGCAGCCGGTAGTCGCGCTTATGGTGACTGGGGTGGAGTAGTACTTTGCGGAAAAGCAGCTATTAACGTTCCGGGCGGTACGGCTATTATCGAAGGAGGCCCGACATCCGTTTACGGAGGTGGTGCCAGTCCGGATGATGCTGACAACAGCGGAAGCCTTAAATTCGTTCGTATAGAGTTCCCGGGTATTCCTTTCGTACCAGACAAAGAAATTAACGGACTCACTATGGGTGCAGTAGGTAGCGGAACAACACTCGATTATATTCAGGTATCCTATTGCGGCGATGATTCATACGAATGGTTCGGCGGTAAAGTAAATGCGAAACACCTCATAGCTTATCGCGGCTGGGACGACGATTTCGATACCGATTTCGGCTACCGTGGCATGATTCAGTATGCTGTTTCCTTAAGGGATAAAGATATTGCAGATCCAGGTTCGGGCTCCAATAGTTTTGAATCGGATAACGATGGTTCAGGATCTACCAATACACCGGTTACGCAGCCGATTTTCAGTAATGTTTCCAGCTTTGGTCCAAAATATACCGTAGGAACTTCAGTAAATTCAAATTTCAAACGTGCTCTCCACCTGCGCCGCAATACCAGGACAACTGTTTATAATTCAGTTTTTGCCGGCTGGCCTTTGGGTTTGTTTATTGATGGAACTGCTTCACAAGGAAACGCAACTACTGGCGATATGAAAATACAGCGCACAGTTCTTTCAGGCATGGGTTCATTTTTTGTCAGCCAGTTTGACCGCGATTTTTTCAAAACTGCAAGTTTCGGAAACGATACCATGGCTACCAATGATTTATTAATGTACGTTGATCCTTTCAACCTTGGTCAGCCTAACTTCCTGTTACAAAGCGGATCGGAACTCAAATCTGGATCAGTTTGGCCTCAAACCGGATTGAACGAAAATAAAATTGCTTTCGAAGCTTCCGTCTATCCTAATCCCGTTTCTGCAAATGCTACTATAAGTTTTATGCTCGATAAATCGCAAAGCCTAAGTATATCTCTTTATGATATAACAGGTAAAAAAGTCGCTTCAATAGCACAAAACGAACAGTATAAATCGGGTGAAAACGAAGTAAAGTTCGATGCTTCGGGCCTGGTTAAAGGGATGTATTTCGTTCAGATTACTAACGGGATTACCAGTAGTTCATTAAAAATGATTGTGAAATAACATTGCTATATTTCATTATTTAGTTTATTGCCGCCCCGGTTATGGGGCGGCTTTTTATATTGCTTAGAAATTAACAGGATCGCTTGTGGAGTAGTTAACAGACTTGATATTTTTTGTTTGACAGCTTACACAAAAACTAAACAAGCTAAACACAGTAAATACATTCTCAACAAAATAAAGAATTGAGAAATTGAGCTTAACAATAAAGAAATATACACTTAACACAAGCTTAATACTAAAAGAATACTTTCGCCCTACCATAAATCAAATAAAATAATCCAATACTTAATGGAACTCGACAAGGTTTTTAGTTTCCTGGTACCGAAAGATCGCAAGTTTTTCCCACTTTTTAATGAAGCCGCTGATAACCTGGTAGTAGCATCTGAACTTTTAGTCAAATTACTTGGCGAGCCGGATTTGAACAAGAGATTGGAATTGATGCTAGCAATAAAAAAGGCTGAACAGCATGGCGACGATCTGACCCGAAATCTAATGAATGAATTGAACGGAACTTTTATCACCCCGTTCGAAAGGGAGGATATACATATATTAGTGGATAAAATGGATAGTATAGTAGATTTGATCCATAGTGCATCTAAAAGAATTAACATCTATAATTTATCCATATTTCCAAAAGAATTTTTACAGATTGCTACCATAATACGCACAGCTGTTTTGGAAATACAACTGGTTTTACGAAATGTTAAAAATGTAAATGATTTCAAAATATACATTAATTCGTGTACCAAACTCAGTGATATGGAAACTGAGGTTGATGATATTTATCAATCATACCTGGCAAACCTATTTGAAAATGAAATTAATGCCATTGAACTGATTAAAAAACGTGATATACTCACAGCTCTCGAAAAAGCAATAGATAAGTGTGATGATGTTGGCAAAGTATTTTCGACATTAATCGTAAAAATGGGTTAATCGTTAATAATTTTCACTATTGAAAATAACTTGAAAACAAAAACCGGTTAATCTGCTGCTGATGAGCTTCACTTTACTTATTGTAATAATTGCACTAGCCCTCATATTCGATTTTATCAATGGGTTTCACGATGCTGCAAATTCAATTGCGACTGTAGTCTCTACAAAAGTTCTTACGCCATTGCAGGCAGTTATCTGGGCAGCTTTTTTTAATCTGGTGGCCTTCCTGGTTTTCGAACTTCATATTGTGGATACTATAGCCAAAACTGTTGATACTTCTGCGATCAATTTACATGTAATACTTGCAGGTCTTATTGCTGCTATTATCTGGAATTTATTTACCTGGTATTTAGGCATTCCGTCAAGTTCGTCACATACCCTGGTTGGTGGGTTTGCCGGGGCAGCCATTGCTTATGCGGGCTGGGAAGTGGTGCATACAGGAAAAATATTAAAAATAGCCGCATTTATCTTCCTTGCACCCCTACTCGGAATGATAATGTCATATGTGTTATCAATATGTCTTTTATGGATTTTCAGATTTTTTAGTCCCTTCAAGTTAAGTAAATGGTTTAAAGTCGGGCAATTGGCTTCTTCAGCATTATTCAGCCTTGGGCATGGTGGTAACGACGCGCAGAAAGTAATGGGAATCATTTCGGCAGCACTTCTGGTATATTATAATGGTGTTGACTCATCACAAATACCTCATTGGGCCAATATAACATTTACTTCGGCAGGAAAAATACATACCATTCCCTTTTGGATAGTAATTGGTTGCCATTCAGCTATTGCAGCCGGAACACTGATGGGTGGCTGGCGGATTATTAAAACCATGGGTGGGAAAATTACTAAACTGACGCCCTTCGAAGGTGTGGCTGCTGAGGGTGCTGGTGCAATCATGTTATTTGGCACCGAAGCTTTTGGAATTCCTGTAAGTACTACACATACTATAACAGGAGCGATTATGGGAACCGGACTTACAAAACGTATTACAGCAGTTCGCTGGGGTGTAACTATTAACCTTTTGTATGCATGGATACTCACCATTCCGGTTTCAATGATTATTGCAGCGTTGGTATATTACTTCTTTATTCTAATGGGTTGGACTAAATAGAGTCAAAGTTTTACATTTCAGAAAATTCAAGCTATTTAAATATACATCAGTCTTTTCTGACCTTTGGACAAATCAAGCAGTGTAGAGAACGAATTGAATTACAAGAGTTGCTGGCCGATTTACGAATATTTCTCACTTCTCATTTATCTATCGCAGGCAAACATCTGACCTTACATATTAAAATAAACTTCCCTGAAAATCAGATAATTCCTGAACTTTATTTCCTTAGATCATAGTAAATAAGCTTTTTGGCTTAGCCGGTCTGGTTGAATTTTTTTAGAGTTAAGCAAAACTATTTTATTTCGTTCAAGCAATCAAAACTGTAAACTGATTAACTTTGTTGAAAATTACCCCAAACAGTGTAAAAAAACAGATCGGCAGATTACTTATGTGGCGTTAATTCGACAATTAAAGGCAGCTTCGTATCAAATGCCTGCTATATCAAGTTGAACATACGTACCTATAGCCATATAAAGGTAGTAATTGCACAATGCTATTTTTCTGTCGCTTTATACGCGGGTTAAAGTATAGTTTTAGTAATAATTCAATGGGAAATTTTATTACAATCATTACAATTCTTACCATACTGGGTTCCCTCACGCTTTTTCTTTATGGAATGAAGTTAATGAGTGAAAGCCTGCAACGATTTTCAGGGATCCGCCTGAAAGCTTTTTTCTCGAGTATCGCTTCAAACAAATTAAAAGCTATCACTGCCGGTTTTGTAATAACCGGAATCATACAATCATCATCAGCGGTGACGGTAATGCTGGTGAGTTTTATAAACGCCGGTTTGCTTTCACTCACACAGGCTCTTGGCCTTATGATGGGAGCAAATATCGGTACAACAGTTACAGCCTGGCTCATAACTCTCTTTGGTTTCAAATTCGAGTTTTCGGCTCTTCTTTTACCGCTCCTTGGACTGATTTTGCCTTTGCTGTTTATGCCTGGCGTTCGAAACCGCTCAATAGGAGAATTTTTACTTGGTTTTGTTATCCTTTTCCTGGGTCTTCAGTTTATGAAGAATTCCTTGCCCGACATAAATGAAAATTCATCTCTTCTTTCCTTTTTTACTGCAATTTCGAAACAAGTCACTTTTAAATACCTTATTTTTGCTGGTGCCGGTGTGATAATAACAATGATAATTCAATCATCAAGTGCAACAATTGCTTTAACAATTGTAATGTGCAGTAAAGGTTATATATCATACGATGCAGCGGCCGCGATGGTACTTGGCGAAAACCTTGGAACCACTATTACAGCAAATCTGGCGGCTATTATGGCTAATCGTGCCGCTAAGCGTCTTGCATTAGGACATGCTCTGTTTAATTTCTTCGGACTGATATGGGCATTTGCTTTTTTTAATTCCCTGGTAAGTTTTTCATCTGGTGCCGCAATACTAATTGCAGGTAACTCCAATGTTTCCACAACCACAATCTACCCTCTGGGGCTTTCTATCCTTCACACCGGGTTTAATCTCACTAACACGCTTATTCTTGCATGGTTCATACCCTCATTTAAACAGTTACTCGAAAAAATTATTCCCTTGAAAGTAGGTGAAAAGAAAAGCTACAAGTTGCGTTATTTTAAATCGCGTTTTCTGGCGATGAATGAGATTGATATTCTGCAGGTACATGAAGAACTACATAATTTTGGTAAACATACAGCTGACATGTTTAATCTTATTCCGGCCTACCTGTTGGAGAAAGGGGATGATAAATACGAAAAACTACGCAAACGGATTTATAAATACGAAGAACAGTCGAACGAAATGGATCGGCAAATCACACATTTCCTAACCCGAATTGCTGAAAACAACCTTTCTGAAGCCAACTCGCGACAAATTACAGCAATGTTTAAGATAGCCGATGATATTGAAAGCATTGCAGATCAATGCATTCAGATGGAACGCACAATTCAGAGAAAAAATGAAGCAAAAGCGTGGTTCTCGCAGGAAATGAGGGATGAACTGTTTACCCTTTTCAGCATTATTAACAAAGCCCTATTTACAATGAACGAAAACCTTTCGCAGGACTACCGTCCCGGGATATTGGCGAAAGCATCGGAAAATGAAATTCTAATTAATGATTTACGAGATAATCTTCTTAAAAAACACAAACTCAGGATTGAAACGGGCGAGTATGATTACAAACATGCCGAATTTTATATTGAGTTGATCAAATACTGTGAAATTCTGGCTGATCACATTATAAATGTTAACCAGGCCATTGCAAGTAACACAAAATAAATCACAGAATTAACATTAACTTAATATTACAAGTCTATTGCTTGCTTCATGATTCCTTAATCTTGCAAACGACTTAAAAAATTGCTTTGATGGAGAGTATTTACTTAGTTTTTGTTATCATCTTGTTCTTTCTGGCCGCATCCGACCTTATGGTAGGAGTTGCCAACGACGCTGTAAACTTCCTCAACTCTGCTGTCGGAGCCAAAGCTGCTTCTTTTAAAACTATTTTGGTTGTCGCCAGTGTAGGGGTAATGGTAGGGGCCACCTTTTCGAGCGGGCTCATGGAAATTGCCAGAAAAGGACTTTTCTACCCCGGTCAATTCAGTTTCAGTGAAGTTATAATTATCTTTCTGGCAGTAATGATAACTGATGTGATCCTGCTTGATTTATTCAATACCTTCGGGCTGCCCACCTCCACTACGGTTTCTATTGTATTTGAACTTTTGGGTGCATCAGTAGCTGTTGCTGTTATAAAGATATCCGGGTCAGATCATACTATCGCTGAAATCGGGCAATATATCAATACGGCCAAAGCGCTGGCAATAATCGCAGGTATACTTGTTTCGGTAGCTATTGCTTTCAGCTTCGGAACCCTGATACAATACATTACCAGGGTCTTGTTTACATTTAATATCAGGTACAACCTTAAATATTATGCAGCCATATGGGGAGGGCTTGCCATAACCGGTATTACATATTTTATGCTTATTAAAGGTGCTAAAGGAGCATCATTTATGACGAAAGAACATCTTGAGTTTATTCATGAGCACACCTCTGTTATCCTGTTGATCAGTTTCGCTTCATGGACAATTCTTATGCAATTATGTATGCTTTTGTTCAGGTTAAATGTACTTAAACTCATTGTCCTTACCGGAACGTTCGCATTAGCTATGGCATTTGCCGGTAATGATCTTGTTAACTTTATAGGCGTTCCTTTGGCAGGACTAAAAGCTTACCAGTTATTTGTAGCTGCTCCCGGAGCCGATCCCGACACTTTCCTGATGACAGGTCTGGCCGACGATGTAAAAACTGAAACCTGGATGCTCCTGATTGCAGGAGTAATAATGGCCATTACTTTATGGACTTCGAAAAAGGCCCGAACAGTAATAGAAACATCTGTTGACCTCAGCAGGCAAGGCGAAGGTGCCGAAAGATTCAACTCTTCTATACTTTCAAGAAACCTGGTAAGAGGAACAAGAAATATGGCTTCGGCAATTGACCGGCATACTCCTTCAAAAATCAGCAAGTGGCTCGAAAGCAGGTTCGATCCCCCAGATAAAATAACAATTGACCAAATGCCAGCAGGTGCAGCTTTTGATATGCTCAGGGCCAGTGTTAACCTGGTAGTAGCCAGTATGCTTATTGCACTCGGCACTTCGCTCAAACTGCCACTTTCAACAACATATGTCACCTTTATGGTTGCAATGGGAACATCTCTATCTGACCGGGCATGGGGACGCGAAAGTGCCGTTTACCGGATAACAGGAGTTCTATCGGTTATTGGCGGCTGGTTTTTTACAGCTCTTGCGGCTTTTGTTGTCTCACTTATTGCTGCTGTAATCCTCTTTTATGGTGGGATGGTAGCAACTCTTGCACTTTTGGGACTCACAGGTTTTCTTATTTACCGCACACACAGGATTCATGTCCGCCGGGCCAATGACCGGATTGCTGAAGACCTTGAAAATTCAATAACTGATGAGTTCGGCACCGAAACCTTGTTTCACAAATGTTCGCTTACAATACAACAGGTGCTGGAAAACAGTCTTTTTGTTTTCAAAGAGGCTTTAATGGGGCTTATGGATGAGGATAGGAGAATACTTAAAAGTGCCAAAAATGGTTCTGATGCACTTAATGCCGCAACAAAACGCCTTAAACTACATATTAGTCCAACATTGGCCAATCTTAAGGATGAATCCATTGAGTCGGGTCATTTTTATGTGCAGTCTATTGATTACCTGCGCGAAATCAATCATTGCGTGTCATTTATAGCCATACCCAGCTACGAATATGTGGAAAATAATCATAAGCCCTTAATACCATTGCAGATAGAAGAACTTTCGAGATTAATCGGTGAAATGTCCATTTTGTACAGTGAAATTATGCGGATGCTGCAGGCTAAAAACTTCGAAGATTTTGATATTGTTGTTGAAAGACAGCATAATGTACAGCAGATTATTGAAGAAACGCGTAAAAAACAGATAAAACGTATTAAAAATTCCGAAACCGGCACACGCAACAGTATCCTCTATCTGAACATCCTTCATGAAGTTAAAAACCTTTCGTTGTTTGTAGTAAATTTACTCAAATCCAGCAGAGATTTCGAAATCTCAGCCCGGAAAACTGGCTCTAAACAGGATTTATAAAATCCTTTTTTCAGAAATATCAGAATTTATTTCAGCTAAAACTGCCGGGTTAATTTCATCCGGCAGTTACTGTTTAACTGCGGTTATAAAAATCTCTTTATATAACCTGGAGAATTCAAAAATCTTTCTAGTTAACTCGATCTCTTAGTGTTACTTTTTGGTTAGCTTTGAGGTCCTTTGTATTACAAAAAAGTTGTACCACCAAGTTGCACAAAGGGTTACACTAAGATTTCACAAAGTTTATGAATAGATCAGGTTATATTCTGATTTTCTTACTATTAGTATAGAAACTGTAAAATCATTGCTTTTTTTGCAAAAAACAGATTTTTATCTTAATATTTATTTAACATTGGAATAACCGGCACGTAATATCATGTGACTTACTTTACAATTATTTAACAAATAATGTAATTTTGCCTTTATGAAGTCATCCGGTCTTTTTGTGTTAATACTCTTCTTAACTGCAAATCAGATATTTGCTCAAAAGTTACGAATTAAGGGAAGCGATACCATGTTCCCACTTGCCCAAATGATGGCTGAAGAATATAAGAAACGGAATATTGATGCTTCCATTCTGATAAACGGTGGTGGTTCGGGTACCGGAATTGCAGCGCTGCTTGCCGGAGAAACTGATATCACTCAATCAGCAAGAGAAATATCAGCCGATGAGAAAGTTCAGCTGAAAAAAGCCGGAATTACAGTTACCGAAACCATTATTGCTTACGATGCCCTGGCCGTCATTGTTAATCCTTCCAATAAAGTTGACCATCTTACCTTGCAGCAACTCGAAGCTATTTTCACCGGTAAAATTTCAAACTGGAAAGATGTTGGAGGAGCCAATCTGGAAATAGCATTGTACATACGTGAAAGCAGTTCAGGAACCTATGAGTTTTTTAAAGAGCATGTTCTGAATGGGAAAAACTATTCATCAACTGCGTTGCATATGCCTGCAACAGGTGCGATTGCGCAGAGCGTGAGCCAGATAGAAGGCGCAATTGGTTATGTCGGATTAGCTTATCTCGACAGAACTTTGAAACCTCTGGAGATTTCAGGTGATAAAGGCACTACTTTTATAGCTCCATCGGTAGAATCGGTTAAAAACAACTCTTATCCCATTTCCCGGCCACTCTATTATATTTACCCTGATAACCTGAAAGATGCAATAAGTCCATTTATCGGTTTTGTACTCTCACATACCGGTCAACAGATTGTTCTCAAAGCAGGGTATGTTCCTGTAAAATAAACAGATACAATTTAACTAACACTTAAACAAATCTTTTCTTTGCCTACATCTTGGATATTTTCATCAAAACTTGCGGTCTAACACACACTACCATCACTAATCAAACACAATCCAAATGGATAAATCAAAATACACCATCCTCCTGGTTGACGACGAGCAGGACATACTCGATTTTGTAGGCTACAACCTGCGAAAAGAAGGATTTAATGTTGTGACCTGCCTGAATGGCCGTGATGCGATAAAAATTGTGCAAAAAGACGTTCCTCACCTTATACTTCTCGATCTGATGATGCCCGAAATGGACGGCATCGAAACTTGCCAGGAGCTGAAACGATTCCCAGAACTTAAAGATACAATTATAGTTTTCTTTACTGCCCGAAGCGAAGATTTCACTCAAATACTTGGACTGGATGCCGGAGCCGACGACTATATTACCAAACCTATAAAACCTTCGGTATTAATCAGTAAAGTGAATTCCTTGCTCCGCAGGATACCGGTTGTAGTTGAAGACTCAAAGGTTTTCCAGGCAGGAGACATTACCATCGACAGGGAAAAATACCTGATTATAATTGATGGAAGCGAAATACAGCTCGCACGCAAGGAATTTGAACTACTCAACATTCTCGCATCAAAGCCGGGCAAAGTTTTTACGCGCGAAGACATTCTTATGCGTGTTTGGGACGACGATGTAGTAGTAGGCGAACGCACCATTGACGTCCATATACGCAAGATCCGTGAAAAAACAGGAACCGACCATATTAAAACAATAAAAGGAGTCGGATATAAATTTGACCCGCGTTAGTTAGTATTGACGACTGAGAAGGTACAATGTACGAATGAGTTTGTTGATTGAAGGTCCCAAATTCCTCCCGCCAGAAGCGGGACCAAATTACAAGTCCCAAATTCAAAGTTCCAAATTTAAAAATTTAAAAACCAAAAAACCAATCCTTTAATTCCGAAATAGTACATCTTAAAACGTAATTCGAAATTCATCTGAAAATTGAACGTCATTAATCGTAAATCGTAACACTTCGGATACGCTCAGTGTAAAATCGAAAATCGAAAATCACAAATCGCAAATCATAAAATGGCCGAAACCACTCCGAAACGACTAGCAATTATTCTATCAGTCATTCTGTCGCTGCTGGCTGCCGGCTTGTTCCTGCTTTTCGAAGGTATAGAAAGCAAACCATACTACTGGCTGCTTGTTGCCGCCGCTCTGATATTTCTTGTAATTATTCAGTATTATGTGCTCAGGTATTCACTCGAACGCTTTATTTACAGCCGTATAAAACTGGTTTACAAATCAATACACAAGCAAAAACTCAGGAAGGACGATAAAAAAGAACAGATAACAAGCATTCACGGCGATATTATCGGAAAAGTAAACGAAGAGGTCGAAAACTGGGCTAACGATCGTAAGGAGGAAATTGATGAACTAAAGAAAATGGAACTTTACCGTCGCGAATTCCTGGGTAACGTATCGCATGAACTTAAAACCCCGCTTTTTAATCTTCAGGGATTTATTCTCACACTTATGGATGGAGGAATTCACGACCCGAATGTGAATGTTGACTTCCTGAGCAAATCACAAAAAAATATTGAAAGAATGATTACCATAGTCGAAGACCTTGAAGTTATTTCGAGGCTCGAAACCGGTGAAGCCACTCCCTTGCTTTCTACTTTTTCAGTTACTATGCTGGCTCGTGAGGTTATGGAATTTCTTGAACCAACTGCCACCGAAAATCAGATTAAACTTGTATTTGCCGCCGAATACAATGATAATATGATGGTTAGTGCCGACAAGGAAAAAATACGTACGGTATTGACTAACCTGATGCTGAATTCGATAAAGTACGGAAAAGACGGCGGTCGTACCAAGGTGAGTTTTTATGATATGGACGAAAACTACCTTATAGAAATATCCGATAACGGGGTTGGTATTGAAGAACATCATATTTCGAGGCTTTTCGAACGATTTTACCGTGTTGATAAACACCGCTCAAGAGCGCAGGGCGGCTCAGGATTAGGACTGGCAATCGTAAAACATATTATCGAAGCACATAATCAGACCATTAATGTACGCAGTGCACCTGGGGTGGGATCAACATTCTCATTTACATTAAAAAAAGTCTGACAATATATAACCTATTGATAATCAAACACTATTTTTCATCTTGCATTTCAGTAGAAAGCTTCTTGAATTTTAACAACTTTTATTATTTTTTAACTACAATAAATATAGTTTTCACCGTTACTTTGGGGAGTAATATAGTCCTTTTCAACATCTGTAATTTAACCTATTTAAATGATGAGAATTGCACTTTTCCTACCCTTGCTGATGATTGTATTTTTCAGCTCTTTTTTACAAGCCCAGAAACCAACACGGGTTACTATTAAAGGCACTCTGCAGGATACTGTTCACGAAGCAATCCCTTTTGCAACAGTAATGTTGCTTAACACAACCGATTCGTCGCTCGTTAGTTTCACTACTTCGAACGATAAAGGTGATTTTACTATGAATAATGTTAAAAACATCACCTACATTTTTAAAGCTTCGCATGTGAGTTTCCTCCCGTTGCAGCAAATTATTGAGCCTTCGCAAACAGCTGTTAATGACCTGAAAGTGGTTGGCATGAAACCCATTTCGCAGTTATTGATGGAGGTGGTTATACGCGCGGCAAAGGCACCGCTTCGCATAAGAGGCGACACGGTTGAATACGATGCTACTACCTTTAAAGTTCCTCCGGGATCAACTGTTGAGGACTTGCTGCGCCGGTTGCCGGGAATTGAAGTGGATGCCGATGGCAATATCAGTACACAGGGAAAAGATGTGAAACGATTATATGTTGATGGCAAAACCTTTTTTGGCGACGACCCTAAAAGCGTTACCAAAAACTTAGGTGCTGAAGCTATTTCGAAAGTTCAGGTTTACAATGAAAAATCGGAACAATCGAAACTTACCGGCGTGGATGACGGGTCGAAAGAAAAAGCCATGAACCTGGAACTTAAGGAGGAATACAAAAAAGGTTCTTTCGGGAAAGTTACCGTTGCTGGCGGTAACGAGGAACGCTGGGCCGCCCGGGGCAACTATAACCGGTTTAACGACAAAACACAATTTTCGGTTATCGGGTACGGCAATAATATAAACCAAACCGGTGTAAACTGGGAAGACTATGGCGAATTTAAAGGTAATAATACCTTTAATGATTTTGATAACGGCGATTTCGGATTTAACCGCTATGGACGTGGATATTACTTTTTCAGCGATGATGAATCACCGCTAAATAATTACAACGGCAAAGGGATGACTAAAAATTACGGAGGCGGTACAAATTTTAATTACGATCACAAAGGGACCAAACTCAACGCAAGTTATTTCTATAACCAAACCCAGCAGGACTTCGACCAGCGTAGTTTCAGGCAAACATTCCTTGACGAAGAAAATACTTTCTCGCAACTGGATACGCTTTATAATTCCGCTTTCAGGTCGAGCCACAGCATCGGAAGCCGCTTTGAGAGGGAATTCGACTCGAGCAACAGGCTTATCGTGAAAGCAAATTTCCGCTTCTCAGGCAACGAAAATCATGCTTTGAACAACCAGACTTTCTCAGATTATACTCTTCAGCCGTATAACTCACTTAAACTCGACAACAGCAATGATTTAGCAGCCGATAAAGTCACCACTGCAGTTATTTACAGACACTTGTTTAAAAAGAAAGGCCGGTCGGTTGCTGTGAGTGGCGGATATAATCTCAATCTCAGCAACGGAACCGAAAATTATAATTCGCTGAACGAGTTTTTCGATGCTACAACACCAAAAGAGCAAATCAGGCAACTAATCAATAACGATAAAAATGTGCAGGAAATAAAATCAAGTGCATTATATACCGAGCCATTATCAAAAAAATGGTATCTCGAATTTTTCTATAACTTCAGTCAGCTTAAAAATAACAGCAACAGGCAGGCATATCCGTACATGATGGAAGAACATATCGACAGCCTAAGCAATTATTACGAACAGGTTACATTATATAACAGGTTAGGAACCGTGATAAGATATTCCTTTAACGGAATTAACGCTTCACTGGGATTTGCGCAACAACAACTTAACCTTACAGGGAAATACGCTCCTGACAAAGGAATGCCATGGGATTCGCTGGGCGTTACAAAATCGTATCCAAACTTTACGCCCAATCTGAATTTCAATTATGAATTCAAGAATAATATCAGGCTGGAGGTAGGCTATACCAACGATATAAGTGCTCCACAGTTCAGCGACCTGCAACCCATTAATAATACCAGTAACCCGGCCTACCAGGTAATTGGCAACCCTAACCTGCTTCCCGAAAACTCGCATAGCATCAGTACCGGGCTTTATTACTGGAACCCGTCGTCCTTTGCTAACATTGGCTTCAATGTTGATTTTGGTATTACCAACAACTCCATAGTATATACCAAACTTTCGGTTTTTGAACCCGGAACAGGAATGATAACAACTACAACTCCTGAAAATATGGAGCAGAGTTCTAATGTAGATTCGTGGTTATGGTCCAGCATTCCGATTATTAAAACAAAGTTAACGGTCGACGTAAACGGTGGCTTCGATTTAAATAATTCGCCTACACGTATAAATGGAGTTCAGGACGATTCGAAATCGAAAGGACTAAACCTTGGGGGCAACATTAATTTTACTCCGGGCACAAAACTTGTTCTCACCGCCGGTTTTTGGGGTGGTTTCCACCAGATCAGGTACGATGTTTTCGAAGAGTATGACCAAGATTATTACAATTATACCCTTCGTTCGTCGGTAAAATGGCAGTTTGCAACCCGTATGTTTTTCGAAAGTAATTTCAATTACTCAGTGTATAAAAACAATGATTTTGGCTACGATCAGGCAATTCCTTTGTGGAATGCTTCGGTACGCCGCATTATTGGCAAAACGAATAAATTCGAAATGCGTCTTGCTGCTTTCGATATATTCAACCAAAACATAAGCATAAGCCAGTATGCAACCAATAATTATGTACAAACCAGTGAAACCAACACACTTGCACGATATTTTATGCTTAGTGTAACATACAACATGAAAGGATTTGAAAACAAACTTCAAAAAAATCGTTTCTGGTAGAATCATTTTTTCAGTTTCAGTAATTTTCAGAAAATTTTATCAAATAAAACTTCAGCATGAAAAAAGGCATTTCAATCACCATCATAGTTTTTATTGCGCTTATAGTACTGAAAAACAATGGGTTGAAAGCCCAGGCTCCGGAAGGTACAATCCGTTACCTGCGCACACAGAACTGGGCAAAAATGATGTCGACCGTTGATTATATAAGCAAAAACCAGCGCGACCGGATGATGTATATGTGGGGAACCCGATCCGAATGGAAATCATATACCACGCTTCATTTTACTGCCAATGAGTCGAAATATGAGGACTCGGAAGAAGAAGCCGAACCTGGCTCGGAAGGTTGGAGCAACCGTAAGGAAACATTTTTTATGAAACGGGATTTTGCTAAAAACTCTATGTACGATGGCATTACTTTTCTTGGAAAAACATACCTGATTCACGACACTATAACACCACCTTCCTGGAAAATCCTTAACGACATGAAAGAAGTAGCCGGACATATCTGTATGAATGCTTCGTTGACCGACACCCTTCGCAAACAGAATACAATTGTGTGGTTTGCTCTTGATATGCCGAACAATGCCGGACCCGAAAGATTTTTTGGCTTGCCAGGAATAATACTGGAAGTGGATATCAATAGCGGAGCCTTGGTGATGACAGCAGATAAAATAGATCTGAAAACGCTGACTACAGAACTTGATGTTCCCGAAAAAATCAAGGGTAAAAAAATCAATTCAGCCGAATACCAGGAACTAGTGCAAAAACAGATCAAAGAGCGTAAAGCAGCGGAGGAACCCTGGTTCTGGCAAGTAAGGTATTAGAAAAATTGAATATTGTTTCCTGATAGTTGTATCTGGCTTGTCATAAACATTTCCTTGGCCCACGATTTCTTTCGGGTTTAATCATTCTATAGTTCAAATAAACAGATAGATACAACGAACTGGTTACAAAACCGGAACTCCTCAAACCCCTGACATCTAAAACCTAAAACATTCGTTAAAAGTTTTTAACAGCCCTGAGTTAATAAAATACAATAAATATATAGATTCCTTGTTATAGTTATACAAAATCTGAATACTTTTGTGAATCAAACTGATAAGTATAAAGTAATTACTTCCTACAACATATGAAGAAAATAGCAGCTTTCCTTGCGACTATCGTCATTCTCTCCATTCTGCTTCAATCCTGTGGCTCAACTGATCAATGTGCCGCTTATGGCGAACACAAGCGCTACCGCGTCGAAAGCAGATAACAATTCCGGTTTCAGGCATTATAAGTTCATCCTGTTCAATGCAACCAAACCGTAGCTTAGTTGTTAATTTACTAAAAACACAGCTCATGCGGTTTTTCCCTATTTTTTTCATCGTAATACTTACCATTGCTTTTCCTGCAACTTTACTTGCCCAGGATGGTATGGAAGCTGATACCGTTGATATGGGTTTTTTGTTGCGCAAAGAAAAATCGGGTAATGTCATGTTACATACCTTGGGTTACGGTTTTGGATACCGTTTTGGCGTAAACAAAACCTACTATAAGAACCGCATGTTCGAATTCGACCTTCTCGAGATGAAAGCTCCTGAACAGACGAGGCGCTATAACGAGAGGTATGCCAACCCCCGGAGCTATGTTTACGGAAAATTGAATAGCCTGTTTATTCTTCGTGCCGGAATTGGAAGACAAGTCCTCATAAACAGGAAACCCTACTGGGGTGGTGTCGAAGTGCGTGGATTTTACTACGGAGGACTTGACGTAGGAATTGCCAAACCAACATATCTGTATATAGCTTATTATAAGGTTGTTGACAACCAGTTTATACTCGAACGAAATTCACTTGAACGCTATGACCCGGACAACCATTTCCCATACATCGGAGTTAACACAAACTGCCTCTGCGAAATATACGGAAGGGGACCCATTCTCAGTGGGTTTAATAAAATAAAATTGTACCCTGGATTATATGCAAAAGGTGGGTTTAATTTTGAATTCAGTGACCAGAATGACAGGATTAAAGCCATTGAAGTAGGAGTAACTGTGGACGTATTTCCTAAACCGGTTCCAATCATGGCTTTTGATGACCCTAATTATTTTTTTCTGACCGGCTACCTCGGGTTTCATTTCGGGAAACGATATAACTAGCCTCAAAAATTTCGTGATCTATACCCAGTTTACTCTAATCCTTGAGCGAGCAGATCAATTATATGCATTGTTCTTATCGGCAACTTGTGCTTATCAATATAGCCTTGCTGGTGCATGAGGCACGACGAATCGGTACTCACAATGTACTCCGCACCGGTTTCTATGGCATGAAGTACTTTTTGCTCAGCCATCGCTGTTGAAATAGGCTCATGTTTCACCGAAAAAGTTCCGCCAAACCCACAGCAGGTATTTATTTCCTGCATCTCACGGATTTCAAGGCCCTTAACATGTTTGAGTAATTCGCGGGGCTGGTTGGTTAAGCCATATTCGCGTAAGGCTGCGCAGGAATCGTGGTAGGTAATTATGTGTTCAAAAGTTGCTCCTACATCCGTAACATTCAATACATTAACCAGGAAATCAGTAAACTCGTAGAAATTCTTCTTTAACTGGTGGTATTCAATATGCAAGGCTGAATTATAAAACATTTCATCATAATAATTCCTTACAAAACCTGCACAGGAGGCTGAAGGGCCAACAATATAACGGTTGTTAGGGAAATCACGGATAAACTTCGCCCCTACTGCTTTGGCTTCTTCCCAGAAACCACTGTTATAGGCCATCTGACCGCAACAGGTCTGCTTATTATTATAATGAACTTCCACGCCGAGTTTTTCAAGAATTTTAACCATATTAAATCCGGTTTCAGGATAAATCTGGTCAATAAAACAAGGGATAAATATGTCTACCGTCATGAATTAGGGGCGTTTTTCTGTTTCAAAGGCAAAAATATCAAAAAATAGCTGCTTGGCATGAAGAAGTTATTAACCGGTTGTTGATAGAAGAGTTTGAAGGGTTTGAAGAGTTTGAAGAGTTTGAAGAGTTCAATGGTTCAAAGGTTCAAAGGTTCAAGAGTTCAAGGGTGCATGTCTGCTTGTTTGGGAATTGAACATTGAACATTGAACATTGAACATTGAACATTGAACATTGAACAACTTTGATCAACTCTCACCTCCTGTTAACTTTTTTTACCCCCTACTCACTCAGAGAGAACCCGGCCATCTCTATATCCTTCCAATACCGGGGATACGATTTTTTAACTACATCAATATCGTCAAAACAGATACTCCCAAGCTTTAAAGCTAAGGGAGCAAACGACATTGCCATACGGTGATCATCATAACAATTCACTTTCCCTTGCAGTATTTTAGTATGAACTGAATGGATTTTCCCATCAAGTAAAATCTCATCACCGATTACTGTAATTCCATAGCCTAGGTTTGTAAGTTCATTTTTCAACGCTGTAATACGGTCGGTTTCTTTTACCCGTAAAGTTTTAATCCCGCTAAAACAACCTTTAATACCAAGAGCAGCACAACTTACAATAACGGGTTGAGCAAGATCAGGGCATTCGGTGAAATCATAATTAAACTCAGTGACTGAATTCGAACCTGATTTTGTAAGATGCACACCCTCTTTTGTAAAAACTGAACTTACCCCCAGATTTGCATATATTGCAGGTAACACGGAATCTCCCTGTATACTGTTTTTGCATAAGCCTTCTAAAAATATATCGGCCTGCGGTGCCAGTGATACCAGCTCGTACCAGAATGCCGCTGCACTCCAGTCAGGTTCAGTCATGGTAGAGAAATCCGGGATATTGTATTTACCTTCCTTTATCACTATAATGTTTCCATCGAAACTTACCTCAGCACCGGCTTTTTGCATCAGTGACTGTGTCATGCGAATATAGGAGCCCGAAATGATGCTACCCTGTAATTCAATAATAAGACCACCTTTCAAAAGCGGGCCGATCATCATCAGTGAACTGATAAACTGGCTGCTTATTCCGGCATAGGGGCTCAGAGTTCCACCTGTTAGATTTGAATGGCCGTTGATGGCTAATGGCGGGAAACCGTGAATATTTTCGAAAACAATATCTGCTCCCAGGCTTCGCAATGCTTCGGTAAGCGGCAGAATCGGCCGGTTTTGCATACGCTCGTCGCCGGTCAGCATCCATCTTCCGGGCGTAAGTGAAAGAACTGAGGTTAGAAAACGCATTACAGTGCCTGCATTTCCTGTATTAATTTCAACATCAATCTTTGTTTTGCCTCTGTTTCGCCGTATTTCGAGCAACAGTTTTTGCATTGTTAAAACGTCTGAAGCTTCAGAGAATATTCTATCCATGCTATGGTTGCCCGAAAGATAGAGAATAACCAACAAACGGTTGAGGATACTTTTACTTGAAGGTAAAGTTACCCGGCAATTAATAGTAGTTTGATGATTTGTGACACAACGCATCCGGAGAGGAGTTTTTGTAACATGAATTGCAAATTTAGCATTTTACAATTCAGAGATTAAGAAATGCTTTATCAAAGTCGTTAAGTTAAGGGAAAGAAAAGAATTAACCGCAGAGAACCGCAAAGTTTATTGAAGACCTGCCTGTCGGCAGACAGGGAACCGCAAAGAAATACAAATCCTGCTTGCTCTGCGGCCCTTTGCTTCTTCTCAGCGCTCTTTGCGTTTAAAACATATCAGCATCCAATTTTCTTAACTAAACCACATTGAATGCTTTATACAAAAAATCCGATTTCCAGGTTAACATAAAAATGAAGGCTCTCGCGAATAAGTTTTTCGCCAGGGTACTGATCCCAAACAGGCTCCCCGATAGCACGGATAAGGGAAAAATTAATTTGTGAGCTGTCACTGTTTTTTTTATCGTGACTCATTGTTGCAATTAGTTCATCTGCAGTACCAGGTTTAAAACGGTAATGCGGGAAATGCCAGCTTACGAGGCTGGCCATTTTTCTTAGGTCGTTTTCATCCATCCCAAACATTCGCATGGAGATAAAACTTTCACAAATAAGTCCGATAGCAATGGCTTCACCATGTAAAAGCGGATCAGGATCATTTTTTTGTGAATACGATTCGATTGCGTGCCCGATGGTATGCCCGAAATTCAGTGCTTTTCGTACTCCTTTTTCGTTGAAATCCCTGGCTACTATTTCCAGTTTGACCTTCGCTGAATCAAGTAAGCTTTTTTCATTACAGACTTTTTCGGGTGAGTTAAGTATTAGCAGATTCTCGAAATGGGTTTTGCTGTCGATCATAGCGTGTTTAATCATTTCGGCGTAACCAGAAAGACGCTGTCGTGCAGTTAGTGTCCTGAGGAATTCAGCAAATACAAAAACAGCCTTGGGCATGGCAAAAAGACCTATCTGGTTTTTAATTGTATCAAGGTTTACACCGGTTTTACCACCTAACGCAGCATCGACCATTGATAACAAAGTTGTTGGAATATGAATAAAATCCATTCCCCTTTTGTATGTTGCTGCTGCAAAACCACCGATATCGGTTATCATACCACCTCCAAAGCAAACAAGTAATGAACTCCGCACAGCCTTTCCTTCGACCAGGCTGCGCCAAACTTTTTCGGCACCTTCGATAGTTTTACCTGATTCTCTTCCTTCTAATTCAATGATTGTTGCGTTACGAAGCCCCGGACATTTTTCTATCAATATCGGTAAACATAATTTTCGTGTATTCTCATCAACCAATATGTAGATGCCTGAAACCTTGTATTCCCGGAGTAATTCCTGCAACACCAACCACCCGTTTTCGCCTGAATGCAGGTAATCTTCTTTGCTTATGCTTTTCGGATAGATCAAAACTTTCTGAGATTGAGATTAAATAACAATTTAATAATACTGTTAACACTGATTTATTCCTGCTTGCCTCGACAAAGCTAATGATATTATATTGTTAACATTCGACAAAGGTACATGTTCAAATTGTTAAGTGATAAATTAAGCCTGATTTATTACTGTTTAGAAAGAAAAATGATTTTCAGCAGGCAATATTTACAGCAGTGTATTGAGAATTTCGTTACCCAAAAAGCGGATTAAAAACAGTTTTAGTGTAATAAACCCGAAAATATTTCACATAAATCAATCCAGCTATTCAGACGTATTAAAAGCTTTATACATTTGCATTAGTAAATATAAAACTGTTATGCTTTCATTCGAAAATACACAAATCGCTTTCCGCTACAAAAGTAATTTAGATCTTTCGCGGGCACGCATGCTTTTTAGCACTATTGCTAACCCAGGCCTCGTGAAAGTTGGTAAATCGCTGACATACTTTGCGTTAAAATTACATTTACCTATTGCCTGGGCCATAAAACCTACGCTTTACAAGCATTTTGTTGGGGGTGAAACTCTTGAAGAATGTGAAAAAACTGTAAAATTACTGAGTACCTACAAGGTAAAATCGATTCTCGATTACTCGGTTGAAGGCGGCAAAGATCGCGAAACCATGCAACGTACACTTGACGAAACCTTACGTTCTGTAATAAATGCCGCAAAACATCCTGATATCCCGTTTTCGGTATTTAAACCTACGGCTTTTGCTTCACAACGGGTGCTTACCCTTGCTTCAGGGAATTCGGATATTGACAGCGAAACGGCTGGGGATGTCCTTTTTTTTAAAGAAAGCGTTGCAAAACTTTGCAAAACTGCTTGGGAAAATGATATACCCATCATGATTGATGCCGAAGACTCATGGTATCAGCCTTTTGTCGACCAGGTAGTTACCGAAATGATGGAGACATACAACAAAAAGAAAGCCATCGTTTACAACACTCTACAAATGTATCGGATTGACAGGCTTGATTTCCTGAAACAATCGCTGCTCAAAGCGGAAGAAGGGGATTATTTCCTGGGTGTGAAATTCGTTCGTGGCGCATATATGGAAAAGGAACGGAAACGTGCAGCAGAAATGGGTTATCCTTCACCCATTCAACCCGATAAAGCTGCAACTGACAGGAATTACGATGAAGGTATAGCCTTTTCGGTTGCCCATCTCGACAGGATTTCAGTTTTTAATGGTTCGCACAACGAAAACAGCAACCGGCTGCTTACCGAACTTATGCAAAAACTCGGACTTGCACGAAATGACAGCCGTATATGGTTTTCGCAGCTGTATGGAATGAGTGACCATATAAGTTTTAACCTTGCCGATGAAGGATATAACGTTACCAAATACATCCCTTACGGTCCCGTTCGCAATATACTACCTTACCTTATCCGCCGTGCCGAGGAAAACACATCCATTGCCGGGCAAACAGGCCGCGAGCTAAGCCTGCTCGAACAGGAAAGGAAACGGAGAAGTAAAAAGTAACTCTTATTTATTCAGAAGCCGAATCTTGATCATAATTCATAAAATTCTGATTGGATGAATTTTGTGGTATTTAATTTATATTGGATGCAAATTATTCAAACCTATTAAACCTTATTGAATGAGTCGAGTCGAAGGTTTAGTGTCTCAACCTTTCAAACCCATCAATCGCATTGTTAAAAAACCTTAAACTGATACTAAGGCATGGATATTGCCGTTTTTAAAGGCAAAATGCTATCTTTACCACCCAAAATCAAAACCAAATGAAAAAAACCTACTTGCTGTTAATCACCCTATTAGCTACATTACCATTTATAAGTTTAGCTCAGAATAAAGAAAAAGATAATTCGGAAAAGGAAATTATGGCCGCCAGGCAGGTACTGATGCGGACCGTTGGCATGAAAGCTTCTTCTTTTCAGTTTGAAAAAATACCTTCCGAGAATGGGCATGATGTTTATGAAGTTATAGCACTCGGCGGCAAAGTGCAGGTGAAGGGTTCAGGCACCATTGCTATGACCCGCGGCGCTTACGATTATATGCGAAAAGCATGCAATGTGCAGTATACATGGAGCAGCCAGCAGATAAATCTACCAAAAGACCTGCCCGATCTGAACATTCCCCGCACTGTTTCTCCTTATAAAATGAGGCAATATTATAATGTTTGTACCTATGGTTACAGCACTGCCTTCTGGCATTTTGAAGACTGGGAAAAGGAACTCGACTGGATGGCATTGCATGGAATCAATATGCCTCTCGCTATGGGCGGACAGGAAGCCATATGGCAGAAAGTGTACAAGGATATGGGCATAACTGCCGAAGAATTATCAGCATTTTTTACCGGTCCTGCTTTTTTACCCTGGCAACGAATGGGAAATATTTACAAACATGGCGGGCCTTTACCACAGTCGTACATTGACCAGTCACTTGAACTGCAGAAACAGGTATTAACCCGTATGAAACAACTTGGAATGAACCCCATTATTCCGGGTTTCGCCGGGATTGTTCCTGCTGCATATTCGCGCATTAATCCCGCAGCACAGCTTCGTGAAATGAAAGGCTGGTGCAATTTCCCTGAAGAAGACAAATCCTACATTCTTGCTCCCGGGACATCAGACTTTACTACTATCGGGAAAAATTTTATTGAAGCATACAAACGCACTTATGGTGAATTTCATTATTATCTTGCAGACCTTTTTAATGAAAATGAAGTACCAGTTTCAGCAGCAAACAGAAATGATGAACTGGCTACATACGGTAAATCAGTATCCGAAGCTATAACCGCCGCTGACCCTGATGGAATATGGGTTATGCAGGGCTGGATGTTCAATAATAATCAAAATTTCTGGGACAAAAGTGCTGTAAAAGCATTCCTCAGCCAGGTGCCGAATGATAAAATGGTAATAATCGACCTTGCCAACGAAAGTTATGCCGGGTGGAAGAAACATGAAGGATTTTATGGTAAACCCTGGATATACAGTACTATAAATAATTACGGCGGCAACTCGCAATTAGGGGGTAACCTTCCCTTCCTTGCTTCTGACGCACCGGCAATGCTTGCAAATCCTAAAAAAGGGAATGTCGCCGGGTTTGGCATATCACCCGAAGGAATAGAAAATAACGAAGTCGTTTATGAATTGCTTACACAAATGGCCTGGACTTCAAAAGAAGTAAATATTAAAAGCTATTGGGAAGAATATACCCTTCAGCGTTACGGGCAAACAGATAATGATATCAACGAAGCCTGGCTATCCTTACTTGGATCGGTTTATTCGAAGAACAACGAACATGCATTGAACCTTTACCAGGCTCGCCCTCTGTACAGTTCGAATGTGAATGTGAACGATGACCTGGCATTCGACCGGGCTACAGCTTTGTTTATTAAATCTACGGATAAATTCGGTACCAGTCCTTTATTCAAAACTGATCTTGCACTTGTAGTTACCCAGTATGCCGGTAATAAAGTTGATATCCTCCTGAAAAGGGCTATGGAATTGAACAAACTGGGTCTCACTTCCGATAGCAAACGGGCATTTGAACGTGCCTTTGAACTTATGCTCATGATGGACGGACTAACTTCGACAATGCCTGATCAGCGGCTTGAACGTATGATTGATAACGCAAGAAAATACGGTCTGAACAAAGAAGAATCAGATTATTTTGAAGCTAATGCCAAACGACAACTCACTCAATGGGGAAACAGTTCAACCCCAGTTCTCCACGAATACGCATCCAAAGTGTGGAGCGGAATGATAAGAGGTTATTACCTGGGCAGGTGGAGTGCTTACGCAAAATCACTCGAAAAAGGTGAAACTATTGATTTTAATGTATGGGAAGACAATTGGATCAATAAACCAGGCTCTTTGACCAAATCTCCCACCACCGGAGATGTGAACAAATATGCACTTACCCTTTACAATGCAGCTAACGAATATGTTAACGAAAACATGCCTCAGGTTAAAATTTCGATGACTTATTCCGGGAATAACAAGGTTCTGGTTACGTTGCAACCACTTGGAGGCGACTTCACGCTGAGTTATACTACCGACGGATCAGTTCCTTTTTCAGGAAGCAAGCAGTATGATAAACCTTTTGAAACTGAACTTCCAGCTTTAATAAAAGCCATTGCCATTAACAAAAACCAGCCAGCCGGCGATGTCAGCACAGTTCAAATCCCGGTCTCTTTTGGAAAACCAGTTACCATTTCGCCTCAGCCTTCCGAAAAACACAAGGCCCGGTTCGGAGCAACGCTGACCGATGCTGTTAAAGCTTCAGAAAATACTGATGATGGCAACTGGCTTGGTTATGAAGGCGATAACCTGAGTGCTATCGTTTCACTTGGAGGAACGTACAAAGTGTCGAAAGTAACATTGAGTTACCTTCAAAACAGTAGCTCATGGATATTTGCGCCTCATTCATTTATCGTAGAAACATCAGTTGACGGAACCACTTACAATTCTGCCGGGATCTATGATTTCGACAATAACAATTGGAACATAGCTGCCAATAAGGGTGAAGCTACCATCAATTTCCCTGAAACACAGGCTTCGTTCGTAAGATTATTGGTTTTTAATCGCGGAAAATGCCCTGATAATCACCCGGGAGCTGGTAAAAAGGCATGGCTTTTCGTTGATGAAATAACGGTTGAATAAGCATATTTAAAGTATTTTTTTTAGAAAGTCACATCATTTTCTGGTGTGGCTTTTTTTATTGAAAAGCCGGTTAAAATTATAACCACCCGATTTTTTATGACAAAGCACCTGTAATAGACAGAAATAATTTAATTTTAGCAGCACACATCTGAACTATTGCCTTTAATTATAAACGAATGAGAACGGCCTTTATATCATTTTTTATCTGCAGCATTTTCTGTTTTCCACATAATATAACTGTGGCACAGACTTCCTACCATGTTACTCAATATTCGCGCAACCAGTATGCCGCCGGAAGCCAGAACTGGTCGGTGGATATGGACAAGCAGGGCTTTGTATATGTTGCCAACAATAAAGGGCTGATGGTTTATGATGGTGTTAACTGGAAAATATTTCCTCTCCCTTCGCGAACGATACTACGTTCAGTTGCATGTAGTCAAGACGATTTGATCTACACCGGTTCACACGAAGATTTCGGATACTGGAAAAAGGATGCAGTAAAAGGATTGAAATACTATTCACTTGTACCCTTGCTGAACAATCCCGATCTACACAATCATGAAATATGGAAAATTGTTGAGTTGGGAAACAAAGTTTATTTCCAGGGATTTTCATGCTTGTTTGTTTACGATCACAAAACTGTAAAATCAATACAACTGCCGGGAACTATAGTGTTCCTTTTAAAAGCCGGAAACAGGCTTTTTGCACAAGCAGTTCAAGGTACATTGTACGAAATCATTAACGATAAATTTATCAGCATTGGTAACAGCAGCGTTTTAACCGGAACCGAAGTAAGGACAATACTTCCCTACAGAAAAGGCATGTTTCTGCTTGGGACTTCCTCAAAAGGGGTGTTTGTCCTTGATGGAAAAACCATAACGCCCTGGAATACAGAAGCTAATTCGTTATTTAAGGAATTCCAGATCAATAACGGGATAATTTTCGACAATAAAATCGTTTTCGGAACCATAGTAAAAGGGCTATTCATTCTTGATACCAATGGCAGAATACTGAACCATCTGAACAGCGAAAACGACCTTCAGAATAATACTGTACTGGCTCTTTGCAACGATAACAATCAAGGAATATGGGTAGGGCTTGATAATGGTGTTGATAATATCACCATTCCCAGCCCAGTAGAAATATACCCGGCAAGGAACGACGCTTTTGGCGCTGTTTATACTGCTGCTCTCTGGAAAGGCACTTTATTTGTGGGTACAAACCGTGGAATATTTACATACTCAGAAGTTGGTGAACGCTTTATTTACAAAGGTTTTCTGAAGAATTCGCAAGGGCAGGTATGGCAACTCAAAGAAATTGACGGTGAACTATTCTGCGGACATACAAGCGGAACTTACATGATCGATAACAATTCACTACGGATGATATCGAACGTGAGTGGTGGGTATATGATCCAGAAAATCAATCTGAAAGGAGATGAATTTCTGATCCAAAGCACGTATTCAAATCTTGTAATCTATAGAAAAAAAGGGAACACTTGGGAATTCCACCAACTGGTAAACGGATTTATTGAACCAGCCCGTTTTATTGAGGCCGACCACCTTGGAAATATATGGATAGGCCATGCTGTAAAAGGATTGTACCGGCTACGACTATCGGCAAAACTTGATAGTGTTAAAGAAAAATACATTTACGGGGTAAAGGACGGCTTGCCATCCGACTTTAATATCCGGGTTTACAAAATAGCCAACCGGGTAGTATTTTCAAATGGAAGTGAGTTGTTTACCTGGGATGATCTGAATCAAAGAATAATCCCCTATTCCGATTTAAACAACAAGTTGGATGGATTCCAGGCAGCTTCATTTATTTCGGGGATTGATGAAAACAACTATTGGTTTGTTACCAGAGATGAAGCTGCTATTTTTAGTATTTCCGGGAATAAAGCTGAAATCCAATACCGGCTGATTCTTCCTCAGTATAAAGTAAGCTTAGTAGATGGATACGAGAATGTTGTCCCCTTAAACGAGTATCAGCATTTAATATGTCTTGATAATGGTTTTGCTATATTTAACCGTACCTTTCTAAAAACAGGAGCAGCCGATCCGATAGTGGTTTTTCGTGAATTTGTATGCAGCAATGCAGATGGCGAAATGCAGAACATCGGGCTGGAATCAACTTCATTTTCTTTAAGAAATTCCTACAACAATATTTCAATCTCATTTTCATCCCTGAAAAACCCCTGTTCAAAGAAACTTTATCAATTTCTGCTCGAAGGCATAGATGCCGGATGGAGCAATTGGTCGGAAAATAATCAGGCTAAATATACACGGCTTCCTGTTGGAAAATACAAGTTTAAAGTGCGCACCCTTAGCGGGAATGGTGGTGTAACAGAACCCACAACTATCGAATTCAGTGTTAAACCACCGTGGTATGCATCTGTTCCTGCTACAATAATTTACATTCTAATAGCTCTGGGAGGGATTCTGCTCAGCCAGTATTTGTTTCGGAAACGATTAAGGAAACAGCATGAAAATCTTCGTCGCCTTGCTGATGAAAAGCGTGAGACCGAAAAAGAACATGCTGAGCAGGAAATTATTAAGTTACAGAATGACAAATTACAAGCTGAGATTTCGCATAAAAACATGCAACTTGCCGACTCAACCATTTCGATAATACGAAAAAATGAAGTTCTGATTGAAATTAAACAGGAACTTGAAAAACAGAAAGAAGAACTCGGGCCGCGTTACCCGGCGCGTTACCTGCAGAAGTTGACTACACTTATTGATAAAAATATTTCGAATGATAACGACTGGGAAATATTTGAAGCCCTGTTCGACCAGGCTCATGAAAATTTCTTTAAACGATTGAAACATTCCTTTCCCGATCTTACTCAGAGCGATCTGAAATTGTGCGCTTACCTGAAACTGAACCTGTCGTCGAAAGAAATTGCACCATTGCTTAATATTTCCATACGTGGAGTTGAGATTCGTCGCTACCGCTTACGCAAAAGGCTTTCACTTTCGGGCGATGACAACCTGGTTGAATACATTATGCAGTTTTAACATAATTACTTTTCAGACAATTATTCCGGATCACTACCTCATTTAACAGATTAGTTCAATAATTATTATGTTATCTTCACAAAAGAAGATTTTTCATGATTTCAAATCAATCTCTATTTTGGACTTCCTGTAGTTCTCAATTGAAAAAATGATAGTATTCCTATTCTTTATAAATAATTTTACTTTCAACGACTAATTATTATATATTATTTATAATCTAATCAGTTCTACATAAATACCTTATTTCTCATTGTTGCTTTTCACTATAAAAAAATATAAAATAATTCATATTATAAAAAGAATCTATAATATTGTTTTTCAATTTATTACAAATGCATACAATTATAATGTAGTAGTATTGTATAGGTACGCATTTAACTGTCATATTTAATGAAGTAATAGTGATGAATTTAAATTTGTTTGATATGAAGAATTTTGCTGGTTTATTTGTACAGGAAAATTGCGAAAAAGTACAATTGAATTGTTGGGATCATGCTGATTTATGCTTAACTTTAACAACTAATCAGCTTTCTGCATGTTATTATTATAGCAAAAACCAAATCTCAAATCATATTTACCGACCAAACAACCAATAGTATGATGAAAACTTTACGATCAGATCATTTAAAAATTGCTTTCCGGGCAATAGCATTAATTCTTTTGCTATTCTTTGGTTCTGCAGTTCAATCATTTGCACAGACAAGACCTGTAACAGGGCTTATCACTGCTGCCGACACAAAGGAAACTTTGCCAGGTGCAACAATAGCGATTAAAGGAACCAGCAGGGGAACATCAACGGATATTGACGGCAAATTTACGTTGGAAGTTAATCCGACTGATGCCATTTTAACCATTTCCTTTGTAGGTTATGAAACACAGGAAGTTGCAATTGGGACTCTTAGCATCTTTAATATTGAGCTTGAGCCGAGCAAAGTCATGCTCTCGGAGTTGGTAGTAATCGGTTACGGTACTGTTCGTAAAAGTGACCTCACCGGTTCAGTTGGTTCAGTAAAGGCTAAGGAACTCACCAAAGTCACTTCGCTGAATGCGGAGCAAAGCTTACAAGGGAAAGCCGCCGGTGTGCAGGTTACCAGCACATCAGGAGCTCCCGGTGCCACTCCTTCAGTAAGGATACGTGGTGTGGGAACTTTTAATAACTCCTCCCCTATTTATGTTGTTGACGGCGTGATTTTAGATAATATTTCATTCCTGAATACTGCCGATATTGAATCCATGGAAATATTAAAAGATGCTTCTGCAACGGCAATGTATGGTTCCCGGGGAGCAAACGGTGTAATCCTTATCACAACTAAAAGCGGGACTATAGGTGAAGAGAAGACCAATTTCAGCTATTCGGGTGAGTACAGCATTCAAAATCTGGCTAAACAGATTGATCTGCTCGACGGAAAGGAATTTGCCACTATTGCCAACGAAATACCCGGTGATCCGAGTTACAATAATATTGATGCAGTTCCCAATACCGACTGGCAGGATCTTATTTTCAACCCGACACCTATCAACAATCATCAGCTGTCAGCATGGGGATCTTCCAAAAAGACACAGTATTATATAGGTATCGGTTATTTTAATCAGAAAGGTATTGTTGACAAGTCAGGTTACGAGCGCATTACATTAAAATTCAACAATACATACAACCTGACGAATCATTTCAAATTCGGAAATAATATTACTATCTCCCCTTATAAGCAACAAAACGAACCGGGAGTTACTTTTCAGGTTTACCGTGCATGGCCAACTCTTGAGCCATACCGGGCTGACGGAAGCTATGCAGGAGTTCCGGGAGTAGGCAATCCGCTTGCTGATATTGAATACAACAACAGTTTCAATAAAGGATTACGAGCTGTAGGAAATTTATTTGTTGAAGCAGCTTTCCTCGATGGATTTACCGCAAAATCAAGTTTTGGTATTGATGCTGGTTATAATAAAAATGAGAACTTCTCACCGGCCTATACAGTATTTTACTATGATGGCACTGAATCGCTTCAGAAACATACCAAAAGCAGCCTATCGAAAGGAACATCTGAAAACCTTACCTGGTTGTGGGAAAACACGCTCACCTATAGTAAAGTTATCGAAAAACATTCAATCAATGCTGTAGCAGGATATACTATGCAGAATACCACTTCCGAATACATGAATGCTTCAGGTGAAAATATTATCCGTGATGGCGAAGATTTCTGGTACTTGCAATACAACAATCTATTCGGCAGCGGAATAAACGGCAATTTCAGTAACGGTGTTGATATGCACCAGTACTATTCAATGTTATCGTACCTTTTCCGGGCTAACTATACCTATAACAACAAATATATTCTTACTGCCACTTTCCGCCGCGATGGTTCATCGAAATTTGCTGTTGAAAACCGTTACAGTAATTTCCCTTCATTTGCAGCCGGATGGAATATATCTCAGGAAGAGTTCATGCAAAGTATCTCAACAGTAAACAAACTGAAACTTCGCGCCAGCTGGGGTAAGATAGGAAATGAAAAGATTGCGTATACAAACCGGTTTTCGTTAACTCAAAACCTGATGGCTGTTTTCGGACAGGGAGATATTCAATACCCTGCAGTTTCATATGCCAAAAGCGGTAACCCTGATCTTGTATGGGAAACAACAACCCAAACAGATATAGGACTGGAAATAGGCATGCTTAATGACAGACTTACCGGTGAATTTGACTATTATCAACGCATTACCGATGATATCCTGGTAGAGCTCTCTACCCCCGGTTATCTGGGCAACGGGCAAGGACAACGAATTACTTATAATGCAGGTGAAGTGCTTAACAGTGGTTTGGAAGCGAATATCAACTGGCGAGACAAAATCGGTGAATTAGGCTACAGTGTTGGAATTCTGGCTTCGACTATCAAGAATGAAGTACTAAGTGTTGGTGGCAACAGTGGTATCGATTCATTACTTTTTGGCGGAAATGTTTATGGTTATGTAACTCAAAGCCGTGAAGGATTGCCGATAGGCTCCTTCTGGGGTTATAAAACCGATGGAATTTTCCAATCACAGGATGAACTTGCTGCATATCCGCACACAAGTGACGCCCAGGTGGGTGATCTTCGCCGTGTTGACGTTAACGGTGATAATGTAATAGATGGAAATGACAGAACTGACCTGGGTTCCCCGATACCAAAAATGATTTTTGGTTTAAACGTGGAACTCACCTACCATAATTTTGACTTTTCTTTCAATATTCAGGGACAAACCGGGAATAAAATATTTAATGGCAAAGAAATTGTGCGCCCTGATGCCTACAATTTTGAACAACACGTTATGGATAGATGGACCGGTCCGGGAACCAGCAATAGCGAACCAAGAGCAACATTCGGCGGTTATAACTACATTCCATCTGATAAATATATACAGGACGGATCGTTTGTAAGGCTGCGGAGTCTTGTTTTGGGCTATTCATTGCCAAAAGTTATAAGCGATAAAATTCATATGCAGCAATGCCGCTTGTATATCAAGGGAAACAACATTTACACTTTATCCAAATTCACAGGTTATACTCCCGAAATCGGCAGCAACGATGTACTGTCAAACGGTATTGATACCGGTATATATCCGATCAGTGCGATTTATTCCTTTGGTATAAACTTAACATTTTAACGGACATGAAAACCAATATAGAAACATACTTTTCGGCTCTGGCAGTTTCTCTTGCAATTATATTATCAGGATGTGAAACTTTCCTTGATAAGGAGCCACAGGGTGACCTAACGCAGAACACATTCCCTGTTTCTTCATCAGATGCACTGCTGGCAACAAATGCTGCCTATTCAACATTACGTAATGTTGGCTATCACTCCGGAACTTTTCCTTTGCTCGATATTATGTCGGATGATGCCCGAAAAGGCAGCAATCCGAACGATCAGGCATCGACAATAGGACCTTACGACAATTTTGGGTTCACTACCACTGGAAGTGAACTCGCTTCTTGGTGGTCAACACTTTATGAAGGGATCAAAAGAACCAACGTGGTGATTGAAAAGGTACCTGCTATAGAAATGGATGTCACTCTCAGGAACAGGTACATTGCTGAAGCGAAATTTCTGCGTGCCCTTTACTATTTTGACCTCGTAAGAGCATGGGGAGGTGTTCCGCTTGTAACAGCTCTCAATCCTCCTTTAAAACTCGAACGTTCTTCGAAGGAAGATATTTACTTACAAATTGAATCGGATCTGCTCGCTGCCATTCCTGATCTTACTGAAAAAAGCGAAATTCCAACAACAGAACTTGGCAGAGCAACAAAAGGGGCAGCAAAAGCTTTGCTGGCAAAGGTTTATCTTTTTAAAGGCGATTTCTCCAATGCAGAAAAATATGCTTTGGAAGTGATCACTCCCGGGACGTATGGATTAGAGCCGGTGTTTACTGATGCCAACGGGGTTAACGGAGAACACGGCATCGAATCAGTTTTTGAAATTGGTGCACTTGGAGTAGAAGCTGAAGCTGGCAATCAGTATGCCAATGTTCAGGGTGTGAGAGGCACTCCAAACAGAGGTTGGGGATTTAACCGGCCGACACCGAACCTGCGCAACTCGTTCGAAACTGATGATCCCCGTATGAAAGGAACAATCATCGATTTGGGAGATATTCTGGATGGAATATTAATTGCCGGCGACGGACTTACACCCGATGTTACTACGGATGCCAATGGCAATATACTTGAAACTGAGTGTTATAACCGCAAAGTATGGACACCAGGCAACGATGTTCCCTCGCAATTTAACCACAACCGCAGGATCATTCGCTATGCTGATGTATTATTAATGGCTGCTGAAGCTCTCAATGAGAATAATAAGCCAGATGATGCGTTAATACATCTGAACAAGGTCCGTGAGCGTGCCCGCGAAGGAAACTCTGCCATATTACCTGATGTTACAACTACAGATAAAACTTTATTACGCGATCTTATTCTGACTGAGCGCCGCCATGAACTTGCTCTGGAAGGGCAAAGGTTCTGGGATCTGGTGCGTACCGGAAAAGCAACTCTGGTATTAGGTCCGTATGGCTTTGTAACCGGTCAGCACGAGCTCTTACCCATACCACAAAGTGAAATTGATATTTCGCAAGGCTCATTAACTCAAAATCCAAATTGGTAAATAACTTCAAATCAATAATGTCAAACCCTTAATTAAAATCAACCTATGAAAAACAAGATTGCTTATTTAAGTACACTTATTCTGGCCGTAGTATTACTTGCCGGAATGAACAGCTGTAAAGATGATGATCCAACAGCTCTTACTCTTCAAACTCTCGTAGCAGACGACATTGATATGAATGGCGCAGTGGCTCCGAGTAACGTTTCTGTTGATCCAACAATTGTTGCAACCTTCACTACTAGTGTTGATGCCGCTACAGCCAACAATTCAAGTATCACTATGATGAGAAATTACGACAATACCGCAATTCCTCTGACTGTTACTGTTGCTGATAATAAGATTACCATAGTTCCTAACGAAGTTTTAGCAAGTGGAGCACTTTTCAAACTAAATTTTGCTGCATCCATTAAATCAACTGAAGGACAAGCACTTACAGCGTTGGAAAGAACATTTACCACCATTGGAACATTTGCCCCGTCAGGACAAATTGCATGGTGGAATTTCGAAGATAATGCAAATGATCAGGTAGGATCGTTCAATGCAAGTGCTACGGTTGCTGTTACTTACACAGCTTCCCACAGCACCGCCGCCGGTAAAGCTGCTACATTCAACGGAACTTCAAGCATTATTGAAATTCCGAATGGCGATCAGCTTATGAATCCTGATTTCACTTTAAGTTTCTGGGTAAAAGCATTATCGCAGGATAAAGGACATTTCGTAATGGGTCTTGGTGCTTTCTACGGATTCCAGTTCGAAATAGCCGGTGACTTCACTAACTGCAAATTAGCAGCAGCATATTCTTACCAGGGAGGTGGCGATACAGCTATTTTCACTGACAACTGGTGGAATGGCGACGGTAAAACTAAAGATAACGGAGGCTGGCAAGGCTGGACTGTTAACAAAGACATGACCGGTTCAGGCGGAATACCAAGCCTTCTGAAAGACACTTGGGCTCATGTAGTTTGTACATACAACAGCACTACCCGCGTAGGTACCATCTATATGAACGGCGAAGCAGTTAAATCACAGGATTTCAATTTGTGGCCGGTTACCGACAAATGGGTAAAAGTTACCGGCTTGTTGTATGGCGGAAAAGCACCTGATGTTGTTAACGAACTTGCATTCGGATTTATTCAGTCAAGAGCAGGAACCATGTGGGATACCGAACCATGGGGCGGATATGAAATCCCTGGTGCTAACCACTTTAAGGGTCAACTCGATGACGTTAGGATATTCAACAAAGCAATTACTGCTGCTGAAGTTGATTTAATGTACAAATCAGAAAAACTTTAAAACAGGTTTGATTTGAGGTTGGAGGGAGGGTGATGGGATTTCCTGATCCCTCCTTTTTTTTAACAATTTGAATTAATATAATGAAACGTTCAGCCGCTATACTAATTATTGGATTTGCTGCATGTATCCTGGTTTACTCCTGTAAAGAAGATAATACCGAAAATGCGGGCGTGATGCAGTTATCATCATGTACCGTTGGAACGGTGCCGCTGAATTACCCGGGAAATACAACTGATGTTCCATATAATGAAGACATAATTATAAACTTTTCAGCCGCAATTGACAGTATGTCAGCATTGAACAACATCAGGATTAAAAAGAACACAACAGAAATAGATTACCAAATCCATTTTACGAACGAATCCAAAACCGTAGTTCTGTCACCAACAAATCAACTTGAAGAAGTAACAGGGTACACTCTGGATATTTCTTCCGCTTTACGTGGTAAAAATGGTGAAACCTTTCCAGGGCTTCAATTCGCTTTTGTCACAACTAATGGAGTACTTACTATCAATACAATTACTATTAACAACCAGGACTTTCTTCCTCCTGCCAAAGTAAAAAATATTTCGCTGGCCGGAACAACAATAAATATTGAGTTTTCGGATCCGGTCAGTACACAACAGCTTGCTTCCTTCTTCTACATTTCAGGCGGTATACCAATGATAATTAATACTTCGAATAATGTTAAAAATGTAGAAGTTTCTTTCGGACAAAATTTTAAAGGATACTCTAATTATAATTTCTCTATTTCTCCCGATCTGCTAGGCGTAAACGGATATTCATTTCAAGGATTCAACAATTCATTTTTTACAGCTCTCGATTCTTCACTTAAATTCCCTCTGATAAGTGACGATGATCTCCTGACGCTTGTTCAGCACCAGACGTTTAAATATTTTTACGATTATGCTCACCCGGCCAGTGGCATGGCACGCGAACGTTACGGATCTGGTGATGTAGTTACAACCGGCGGGTCCGGATTCGGCGTAATGGCTATAATTGTAGGAATCGAACGCGGTTTTATTACCCGAACCGAAGGCATAATACACTTAACTAAAATAGTTTCATTCCTCGAAACTGCAGATCGTTTTCACGGGGCCTGGTCGCACTGGATAAATGGCAGTACCGGAAAAGTGATTCCTTTTGGCACAAAAGACAATGGTGGCGACCTGGTTGAAACTGCATTTATGATACAGGGATTGCTGGCAGCAAGGCAATATCTTAACCTTTCACAACCTGATGAAAATGAACTAGCTGTTAAAATTACCCACCTTTACAATACTGTGGAATGGGACTGGTACACCCGTGGTGGTCAGAATGTTCTTTATTGGCACTGGTCGCCAAATTATGGCTGGGATATGAATTTCCAGCTCCGGGGATACAACGAAACACTTATTACTTACATTCTGGCAGCCGCATCCCCTATCCATACTATTCCGGCCACAGCTTATCACCAGGGATATGCACGCAACGGGGCAATACTTAACGGTAAAACTTTTTACGGTTATGTGTTACCGGTAGGTTACGATTATGGTGGACCTCTTTTCTTTGCTCATTATTCATTCCTGGGTCTTGATCCGAGAAACCTTTCGGACGCTTATGCCAACTACTGGACTCAAAACCAAAATCATTCCCTTATCAACTGGAAACACTGCGATACAAATCCTAAGAAATACATAAACTATAATGAGTTCTGCTGGGGACTCACAGCCAGCGATATTCCTTCAGGATACGGCGTAAGCGAACCCACCAACGACAGGGGGGTAATTGCACCTACGGCAGCTGTTTCATCGCTCCCCTATTCACCCGAACAATCCATGGATGCCATCAGGTATTTCTACTACATATTAGGAGATAAACTCTGGGGACCCTACGGCTTTTATGATGCATTCAGTGTTTCGGATAACTGGTGGGCAAGCAGCTACATTGCCATCGACCAGGGCCCGGAAATCTGTATGATTGAAAATTACCGTACAGGATTGTTATGGGATCTTTTTATGAGCGCTCCCGAGGTACAGACAGGATTAACGAAACTGGGATACAACTACAAATAATTCTTAATATCGTAGACTTGAAATCTCTCTTCATTATGGTTGGGCTAAATTTATTTTTGCAGGTATCCGGTAAAGAACTAATTACATAAATCAGTAAAATGAAAAACAAGCTAAAACTCAGTAAAATATTATTCTTTTTTATTCTGATGGCGGTTTCGGGTTGTGCTCAATCGCAGAAAACCGAATTCCAATCGCAGGGAAAGATTAATTACCCTCTGACTGCTGATGAAACAGCTATGCTGGATTCCATTCAGTATAAAACGTTCCTTTTCTTCTTAAACGAGCATCACCCTGAAATGGGAATTGTTAAAGACCGTGCCGCATCATGGGCTCCTGCCAGCATTGCATCCACAGGATTTGGTATTCCCTCACTCGCAATTGGTGCCGAAAGAAACTGGATCACTAGGAAGCAGGCAGCAGAGATTACACTAAATATGCTGAAATTCTTTGCCAATTCCGTTCAAAGCACTGATACAAATGCAACAGGGTACAAGGGTTTTTATTACCATTTCCTTCGTATGAATTCCGGCACCCGCGAATGGAAGTGCGAGCTTTCATCCATTGATACAGGCTTGCTGATGATGGGTATACTATTTGCCCGAAACTATTATAACCTCGACAACGCGGATGAAAAGCAGATTCGGGAACTCTCAGCCATGTTGCTTGGGAGAATGGACTGGAGTTTTTTCCTGATGCCACCAAGCGGAAAACATGCTAATTGCATATCGATGGCATGGTCGCCGGAGGAAGGATTGCTTAACCATGGCTGGAGCGGATATAATGAAGGTCTGTTTTTGTATGTTCTTGCTGCCGGAACAGGTATGAAAGATGTAGAGAAAAGTTATAATTCCTGGCTTTCGACCTACGACTGGAAAACACCTTACGAAGGACTTTCGCATGTGGCTTTTCCTCCTTTATTCGGTCACCAGTTTTCGCAGGCGTTTATTGATTATCGTGGGCTTGGGGACAAATACATGAAAGAAAAAGGTATTGATTATTTCGAAAATTCCCGGCGTGCCACTTTCGTTCAAAGGGAATATGCCATAGAAAACCCAAAAGGATGGGTTGGCTATGATTCCCTGTGCTGGGGATTTACTGCCAGCGACGGACCCGGGAGTTCATTTAATTTCGGGGATAAAAAGTTTGAAGGATATGCAGGCAGAGGAAGCAGTGGACGGGATCACACAATTGCTGAAGACGGAACCATCGCCCCATACGGCCCTATGTCATCCCTGCCGTTTGCACCTGAAATCGTTTTACCTACCATGAAATCGATCAATGCAAAATATGGTAAGGAATTATGGGGAAAATACGGGTATTATGATTCCTTTAATCCGACAATAAAGTGGGTCAACAATGACTTTATCGGAATTGATCAAGGACCAATGTTGATAATGATCGAAAATTTCAGAACCGGACTGGTGTGGGATTATGTAATGAAGGATCCGATTATACAGAAAGGCCTTACCAGACTTGGGTACGCATATTTAAAATAGTCTCTGAGATTTCATAAATAAGAAAAAATCTCTAAGGCCTGGATTAGAACTGACAATCAGAATTCATTATTCATCAGATAAAATCAAATTTCATTTCCTATGTGATCTATTGTGTCTATGTGGTTCAAGAATAAAAAACACATAGGCACATAGAACACAATAGAAAAGCACATAGATAAATCTGAAATGGAAGCATAATTAACTATGGAAAAGCTATTCAGAAAAAAAACTGCAGTATTGATCATGTTGTTACTCACAATCAACCTGATCCATGCTCAAATAAAAACCCTCGATGAGTTCGAGAACAAAAACGGATGGTATTTCATACAGTCCGATGGTGTTAATCTTAACTTATCCAACGAAAAAGGATTAACCGGCAATGCCATACGATTTGATTACGATTTCACTCACGGAACCGGTTACGGCGGAATTCAGAAACTCATCCCGATTGACATGCCTGAAAATTACCAGTTTACGTTTTATGTGAAAGCCGAATCGCCTGCCAATAATTTTGAAATAAAATTTGCAGATAAATCAGGTGACAACGTTTGGTGGGTGAGCAACCGCAACTACGATTTCCCGACTGAATGGAAAAAGATAACCATCAAAAAAAGACACATAAGTTTTGCATGGGGACCAACCACCGACCAGAATTTAAAACGTATCGACCGGATTGAATTCACAATCGCATCCTTTGTTGGCGGAAAAGGAACCATCTGGCTCGATGATTTCAAATTTGAAGCTTTGCCGCCCGAAACGCAAACTTATCCGCAGCCTGTTGCAACAGCAACTTCTTCGCAAAAAAAACAGAATACAGCTTTATTATTTGATAAATCGGATAAAACCTCCTGGCAAAGCAGCAAATCTGCAGCTCAGATCGTTACTATTGATTTCAAAGCCCGCAGGGAATTCGGCGGTTTGCAGATCGACTGGCTGAAAGACAAATCAGCAAAAAGCTTTGATATACTACTTTCAACTGACGAAAAAAACTGGGAAAAAGTTTATTCCGTTCAGTCCAATCAGAGTAATGTAAGTTTTATCCGGTTGCCCGAGGCTGAAGCCAGGTTCATGAAGATAAACCTTATAAACAGTAATTCCGAAGGTTATGCAATCAGCGAAATTAAATTTCTGAGCATTAAAGAATCCTTATTACCGAATGATTTCCTGATTTACACAGCAAAAAACTCTCCTGTTGGAAACTACCCGAGGTACTTTTCGGAGCTGGCATCCTTCTGGACCGTTGCCGGTGTAAACAATGATGTAAAAGAAGCCATGATCAGCGAGGACGGGATTGTAGAAGTGGATAAAGGCCTCTTTTCCATCGAGCCGCTTATTAAAATGGGGGATTCAATTTATAACTGGCACAATGTAAAAGCCAGCCAATCGATGGGGAACTCAAAAGATCAGCGTGAATTTGATTTTATTCCGTCGGTCACCTGGCAGTTAAAAAACCTCACATTAGTTAGCAGTGTTACAGCAACCGGCGAGGCTAACAAAAATTCAAAACTCGACATCAGGTACTTTTTACATAACACCTCGGACAAGCCGCAGGATTTTGAGTTTTACCTGCTTATCCGTCCGTACCAGGTTAATCCATACTACCAGTTTCTGAATATGACCGGTGGGGCCGGAAAAATCAAATCCATCAAAGAAGAAGCCGGCAATTATGTGTCAGTGGACGATAAAGTTGTGCTTTTTCAAAAGAAATACGATTCCTTCGGAGCAAGCGCTTTTGATGAAGGAAATATTGTTGACCTTGTTCGGCAGGGGAAAATGCCGGTAAGTAAATCAGCCGTTGATAAAAACGGCCTGGCAAATGGTTTGGTTAAATACAGTTTACTTCTTAATCCGGGCGAAAGTACGGAATTGTTTTTGGCAGTTCCCTTCTATGGTAAAAATACTCCCGACGGAAAACTCAGCGCCGACAACACTTCAGTTGAATTTGCGAAATCTGCTGAATTCTGGAAAGAAAAAACCAGCCATATCCGTTTCAATCTGCCCCCCTCGGGCGACAGGATTGTAAATACATATAAATCGAACCTGGGGTATATTTTATTGAACCGGGACAAGGCAGGCATTCAACCCGGCTCACGCTCATACGAGCGAAGCTGGATCCGCGACGGCTCCCTCACTTCATCCGCACTTTTAAAATCCGGAATCGTACAGGAAGTAAAAGATTTTATCGTCTGGTATGCAGCCCACCAATACGAAAACGGCAAGGTTCCCTGCGTGGTTGATTTCAGGGGCCCCGACCCTGTTCCCGAAAACGACAGCCACGGGCAACTGATTTACCTGATCCGCGAATATTTCAACTTTACCCACGACACTGCTTTTCTGAAATCGAACAACAACCATGTGTTGAAGGCTGTTGAATACATCGAAGCCCTGGTGGCCGAGCGCTCGACAGATTATTTTAAAAACGGGAACGAAAGTGTAAGAGCACATTATGGCCTGGTTCCGGAATCCATCAGCCACGAAGGATATTCAGCCAAACCTATGCACTCCTACTGGGATAATTTCTTTACCATCAAAGGATTGAAGGATGCCGTGGAGATTCAGAAAATACTTGGCAAAACCGCTGATTATGAACGCATAACCAAACTTCGCGATACGTTTAAGGAGAATCTTTACAACTCTCTGCAACTCGCGATGAAAAACAGGAAAATTGATTACATCCCCGGTTGTGCCGAACTGGGTGATTTTGATGCCACCTCAACAACCGTAGCATTAACACCCTGCAACGAACTGAAAAACCTGCCAAAACCACAGGTTTACAACACGTTTGATAAATATTACGGATTTTTCAAAAACCGCAGGGATGGCAAACTCGACTGGGTGAATTATACTCCCTACGAAAACCGCCTGATCGGTTCTTTTATAATTCTGGATCAGCCGGACAGGGCCCATGAGTTAATTGACTTTTTCCTGAAGGATCAAAAACCGCAAGGCTGGAACCACTGGGCTGAAGTGGTTTGGAAAAACGACCGTTTCCCCGGTTTTATCGGAGATATGCCGCATACCTGGGTTGGTAGCGATTTTATCAATTCCATACGTTCCATGTTTGTATACGAAAATGAGTATGATCAATCGCTTGTGCTAGCTTCGGCACTTTACCAGGATTGGATTGATGCGCCACAGGGAATGTCCATTGAAAATCTGCCAACCTACTACGGTGAGATTTCCTATTCAATCAAAAAAGAAAGCAGCAATTATCGCTTCTCCATTACCGGCGATGTAAAACTTCCGGCAAACGGCATGAAAATTAAAAACTTCAATGGATCGAAGCTTCCGGCAAAAATAACCGTGAACGGAACGGTTATTAAAGAGTTTAATGAAAAAGAGATTTCTGTTAAGGTGATTCCTGCAGAAGTGGTTATCTATTACTAAATTCAATTAATAAAATTTAAGATGGAAGAAGAAATTACGGTCGACAGAAGCACAAAGGCAGAGGACAAAATCCGCTTTTCACAATTGGCTGCCTATGGAGCCGGAGGGATAATTCCTATTGCACTTTTCAACGTAGCCGGAATACTTGTAGGCTTGATGGGCAATATAAGCCTGGGATTGAGCGCTTTCTGGCTTGGAGCGATACTGATTGTGCCCCGTTTGTGGGATGCGCTGTCCGATCCAATCATTGGTCATCTTTCGGATAATACCCGCACGCGCTGGGGCCGCCGTCGTCCATATCTGTTATTGGGAGGAATTGCTGTAGCGCTCTCGTTTGTTGTTATATGGTGGATTCCAAAAGGTGAACTGGTACATAGCTGGTTCCCGACCGACTCCGGTTTTCAGGCGTTTCAGCTTGTCTATATTCTGATATCTCTTCTGATCTTTTTCACGGCAGTGAATATCTTCGAAATTCCTCACGGAGCTTTAGGAATGGAAATGACGACCGATTACCATGAACGAACCCGACTATTCAGCGCTAAAAGTTTCGTTGGCAATCTTTTTGCCATGAGCACACCATGGCTGTTTGCACTTGCAAGTATGGAAATATTCAAAGGTCCGGGTGGCAACGAAATGGATGGAATGCGTTATGTTTCCATACTTATCGCGGCTGTCCTGATTCCACTTTCCTTCTGGTGGTTTTTAAAATTGCGCGAACCGGGATTTAAAAAAGTTGAGACGCAGGAAAAAACACCTTTCTGGACTGACATGAAACGCACTGCCAACAACAGGAATTTTATCATGCTTACGCTTACCATTTTCACCCTGGCAATGGGTTTCAATTTTGTGAGCCTGCTGGGTTCGTACATTCCTATATTTTATATTTATGGTGGCGATAAAGTTGCAGGAGCCACGCTTCTTGGAATCAATGGTACAGTTTGGGCCATAACCGGAGTGCTTGCCGTTTTTCCACTCAACTGGATAAGTCCGAGGCTTGGTAAGCGAAAAACCCTCACCATTGCAATTATTCTCATGGTTTTAGCACAAGCTTCGAAAATTGTGTGCTACAATCCAACCTATCCGTATCTTGTACTTATCCCGACTGTATTGCTTTCCGCAGGTATGTTATTTTTCTTTACCTTGGGATCATCCATGGTTGGCGATATCTGCGATGAAGATGAATTAAAAACCGGTCACCGCTCCGAAGGAAGTTTCTATTCCGTTTTCTGGTGGTTTATTAAAATGGGAACAGCGCTAGCTAGTTTAATCGCGGGTGCGTTGATTGTCTTTACCCTTTTTGATGAAACACAGGTTACAAAAGTGGACAGTTTGCAGGGAAATATCAGGGAAATAAGGAGTGATATCAAAGACTGGCAGGGCGATCAGGGCTTGTCTGGTACAAATACAACTTTGCTTCAGAACACAAAAAAAGAGGTCGCTGAGGCAATCGATGACTCAAAACTCTATGTAAAAGTTCTTGAAAAAGAATCAGTAAAAAAGCAGGACGAAACCTATCAGAATGTTGCGGAATATAAAAATCAACGGAAAAACAAGTTATCGGAGGTAATCTTAACCACTAAATCAACGATAAGTGAATTGGAGAAATTACAGGTGCAATTGGGAAATATCAGCACTCAATCACCTGACTCATTGACCAAAACCGTTTTAAACACAGCTATCCCTTTAATACTTCAGCCTAAACTAGAAAAAGCGAGACTGAATTCTTTTGAGCTTTTGGCACACCTTGAAGGCAAATCGCTTGAATCGGATAAAAGCAGGGAACATTACGCTCAAATTATTCAAAACAGCATTGGAGTAGATAAAAAACTGGCAAGAATAACCACAGATATGCCTTTGGATCAACTGGACAAAGAGCTCAGCACTCTCGAAACCGATACTGTTCAGCTAACGATTCAATCACCCTATACACTGTTGATGATGCGTGTAGTTGAAATCGGACTTCCCATGTTGTTGAGTATTTTCTCAATTTTCTTTGTTCTGAGGTACTCACTTACCGAGAAACGCTCGCACGAAATCAAAGACCTGCTTAAGAAAAGGAATGCGAATCATGCAAATTTAGAGATTAATGCTAAAAGGCCACACTGGGAAGATTCATAAATACACCTTGGGCAGGGTGCTTAGTGCCGGAAACCAGTAATTAGTTACCAGAAACTTACAGCAAAAATAATTTATATGACCTTCACTATCAAGGAAAATAACTTCTATCTTAACGACAAAAAGGTGTTTCTCAATTCGGGAGAAATACATTATTTCCGTATTAAACGCGAGCTGTGGGATAAGCATCTGGATGCAGCCGTAGAAGCGGGCCTTACAACAGTCAGCACTTACGTTCCATGGGCATTTCACGAATCTGTAGAAGGTGTTTTTGATTTTGATGGTTCCTCTAGTCCGGAACGTGATCTGAAAGGATGGATTGATAGTTGCCAGGCTCACGGAATGCATTGCATTGTAAAACCTGGACCATTCATTCTTGCCGAGTATCGCGGTGCAGGTTTGCCCGACTGGTTTATGGATCAATACAGCGATGAAGTTAAGATGCGTAACAGCAAAGGAGGCATTGTTGCAAGTGATGGTGTAAGTCTTTTTAACGAAAAATACCTCGAAAAGGTAACACTCTGGTACGATAAGATCATGCCTTTTATCAGCGAACGCCAGCTTTCAAACGGCGGACCGATAATTATGATGCAGATCTGCAACGAGATCGGCGTTTTCTCGTGGCTGGCACACCAGGCTGACTATTGCGAAGCAGTGAAAGATCGTTTCACCGCCTATTTAATTACGAAATTTACTGATGTTGACGAACTCAACAGCCTTTGGGCAACCAATTACAAGGATTTTGCCAACGTTGAACTTCCACCTGACGGAAGACTTCCCTATGCTTCAAAAGCAGATCGTGGCCGCGATCACGAATGGCATAATTTCTGGCGGACATATTATGGCGACTACCTGAGAATGCTAACTGCCATGGCAAGAGAAAGAGGAGTTAGTGTTCCTTTGTATCACAATCTTCCGGGCTGGATTTATGGTAATGGCTATGAATTCCCCGTCAATATTACGATGTACGAAGATCTGTTTCTTGATAAAAGCGAGATTATATTCGGTGTCGATCATATCCCGGAATTCCTGTCGTACCGCAATATGCACGACGACCGGATTATAAATGACATAACCTTTGCCATGCAAGGCAACAAGCCTTTGTTTGCTGCCGAGTTTCAGAGTGGATCTCGCGAATATCATGTGGTTACCAATCCGCGTGAAATGGAACTTTTCTACAAAGCCAGCATTGCAAACGGCCTCACCGGCTGGAATTACTATATGTTTTCGCAAGGACGAAACACCAGGCACACTGGTTATTCAGGCTCCACCTTCTATTGGTTTAACCCGCTCACTCCTGAAGGTGAGCGCACAAGTGCTTTTCCGTTGGTTCAACGGATGAATAAAATCATTAAAACTTCCGAAAGCCTTATCGTTGATTCGAAGCGTAAGGCTGAAGTTTGCGTCCTTTTTTATCCGCCATATTACGCTTCGGAGTTGGAACGACCTGTTGACGGAGCCTGTGAACTCCTATTTAACCCTTCTGCTATTCGAAGGCCTGCTTATTTCGATGGTTTATTGAAAGTTCTTCAGATACTTAATATTGATTACGATATGATGGATCTTACCAAAGCCTCAGCTGAATCAATGAGAAATTACAAACAGGTTTGGGCATTCAGCACAGATGAAATGAATGCGTCGGATCAGAAAACCATTGTTGAATATACAAAAGCTGGCGGGAACCTTGTACTTTTCCCCTACCTCCCCGATCGTGAAATGTCGCAGAAACCATGTTCAATAACTCGCGATGCTTTGTCGGTTTATCCTTCCGGAAAGGAAATTATTGATTCGCCACTTATCGATGTTTTTGACCTGCAGGATATCAAGTGCGCTAATCCTCTTGTTGTATATTCGGAAAAATCGCTGGTTGGTGCTAAAATAATTGCACGAACACTCCGGAATTCGGTATGCGGATTTACAAAATCACTCGGAAACGGATCGCTTACTCATCTCGGAACGTGGATTGGTTTTGATACGGAAGGTCAGAAACCTGTGTATGAAGCGCTTCTTAACCTATCAAAAGCTAAACTCAGACAAGCTTCGACCAACAATCAAAATATTGCTGTTCGCGAACGATTTACCAGCGACAAAGCCGCAGTTCTTTTCGTAGCCAATTATTACAACGAAGAACAAACAGGCAAAATCACATACACACATCCTGAAAACGGAGAAACTATAACCATTCCTTATGCACATGGAGAGATGCTTTGGCCTGCCTTGTATGGCATACTAAGCCCGGTATGTATGAAAGTTTCTGACGGATTATCTATTCTGCATTGCACTTCTGATATTCTTGGAATTGTTAAAACTGAAAATCAGGTTGAAATTACCCTTTATGGCGATCGTGACCTGGCAGGAGAAATAGTTTTCGAGGGTCCGGGTGTTAAAAAGATCAGTTCCGCCAATTTAAACGGAGAATCTGTCAGAGAAATCCGTGACGAAAAACGGATAGCTATGATTTACAGTCACAAACATAAACATGTAATGATTCTTACCATCAAGTTGAGTTAAATGAACATTAAAAATTCCTCCGGCCTCTCAATCGATTTCCTCGAAAATGGATCGATTAAGCATATTGAAGCCGATCCGATACGGATTAGCCTAAAAACTGCAACATTGTATTCAAAATCGGGAGCCAACATATACCTGCGTAAAAGGAGTAATCCGTTCGAATTCAAGGCACTATTAGGTCCGGAAAGCAATAGTCATTTCCTTACAAAGAATGAGTCATTTGTTGCACAAGGAAGTTGGGACGGACTTGATTATGAGTGTATTATGCAGCTTTCGAAGAAAAGCATGTGCTGGCAGTGGAGCATTGATATTAAGAACAAATCTCACAAAACTATTGAGCTCGATTTAATTTATGTTCAGGATGTCGGATTAAAGCCAATCTCAACTGGATTGGTTAACGAATATTATGTAAGCCAGTATATTGAAAGACTTATTCTTGAAGATAAACAATATGGTTCAGTGGTTTGCTGCCGTCAGAATACAAAGGAATCGACAGGTAATCCATGGATCATGCTTGCATGTAAAAACCAGGCAGTTTCAGCAAGTACAGATGGAATGCAGTTCCTGGGAAAAACTTTTCGTGGAACCGGAATTCCTGAAGGATTGAAAGCAGAATCACTCGGAGGTGAATATGCAGGAGAATTGTCGATGGTTGCTTTGCAGGAAAGTCCATTTTCACTCCCTTCCGGTGAAGCACATAACAGCGTTTTTGTTGCAACTTATTTGCCTGATCATCCAACAGCAACATCAGCAGATGATTTAATAAAACTTCCGGGTTTGATGCTGGAATTTCAAAATGATATTTCAATTGATAAGGAAGAAAAGTTCTTATCCCCTACACATAACTTATTTAACACTTCAGCATTTTTGCCAGTTGATGATCTGAACGATGAAGAAATTAATCACTTTTTTGATCAAAACAGAAGGCAAACCGAAACCGAAAACGGGAAGTTGTTATCGTTTTTCTATGGACCGAATAACCATGTAGTATTGCGCGAAAAAGAAATCCTGGCTGACCGGCCGCACGGAAATATTATACAGGCACAGGCAGGATACAAAGCGGATGAAAACATTGTTTCAACTACTTGTTTTGCAGGCGGGATTTTCAATTCGCATGTTACACAAGGCAATACAAATTTTAATATTTTTCTTTCAGTCTGCACCAGCCAGTTTAACGATGAGCCGGAAACAGGTCAGAGAATTTTTGTTGAAATCGATGGAAAGTCATATTTGCTGGGTGTTCCTTCTGCTTTCGAAATGGGATTAAACCACTTCCGCTGGATATACAAATTTGGGGAGAATATTTTTCAGGTCCGAACATGGACTTCAAAAACATCTCCACGCGTAAACATTGATTTTAAAGTTTTAAGCGGTGAAAAGGTTAAATTGCTTATTACAAATAACTTTGACGAAAGCAATGGATGGACGGTTCTTCCGGGAAATAGTCCCGGAGAATTTGTTTCCAAACCTAAAGTTGGAAGTATGATTGCAGAGAAATTCCCGAAAGCGCAATTCCGGATATTGGTAAACAGCAATTCGGAATTTAATGCTTTCGGTAATGAGGCAGTTAATTTTGAATCTATAAGACGGGGTGATTCATTTTTCGTGCTTGATATAAAAAAAACCGACTGTTTTTCAATGAGTTTTGTTGGTGAGGTTTGCGAAATCATCCCAATTGAAAAAATAAAAAATACAGATCAGCAATTTCAATCGGATTGCTCTGATGCCCAGTCAGGTTTGAGCGACATGAGTTTAAACCTTTCGCTGAAAGGAAAGGATGAAGATTCAGCCGCTATTCAGGAAATCCTGCCCTGGTTTTGCATGAATGCAGTTACTCATTTTCTAACGCCTCACGGCCTGGAACAATTTGGCGGCGCTGCCTGGGGAACACGTGATGTTTCGCAGGGACCTTTTGACCTTCTGTTGAATTTACAAAAGTTTGATGAATCCAAACAAGTGCTCCGTACCATCTTCTCCAATCAGAATACGGTTGGCGATTGGCCTCAGTGGTGGATGTTCGACAGCTATTTCAATATCCGTGCCGGCGATTGCCATGGCGATGTTTATTACTGGTGCATCATCGCGCTAAGCAGCTATATTAAAGTTACAGGCGATGTGAAATTCCTCGATGAAATTCTTCCGTATTACCACGAAAAAGGTGTTGCTTACGCCGAAAAAACTCCGTTAAGCGAACATCTCGACAGGCTCGTAAAGATGATTACAGATTCATACATTCCAGGCACTGCGCTTGTGCCTTTTGGCGGCGGCGACTGGAACGATTCGCTCCAACCCGTAAGCAAAGAACTGGCTGAACGCATGATTTCGAGTTGGACGGTGGAAATGAATTACCAGGCATTTAATGAGTACAAAAATGTGTATCTGCAGACCGGAAACACCGGAAAAGCAAAAGAATTAGACGATATCTGTACTAAGATTAAATCCGATTTCAACAAATACCTGGTTAAAGATGGTGTAGTTGCCGGATACGGACTGCTTGAGAAAGATGGAAGTATCAGTGTCTTGCTTCATCCCAGCGATACCACAACCGGCATACATTATAGTTTGTTACCGATGGATCGCGGAGTGATAAGCGGCATTTTTACAAAAGAACAAGCACAACACCATCAGCAATTGATTGAGAAACATTTGAAAGGTCCTGATGGAGCGCGATTGATGGACCGCCCTTTAAAATACAAAGGTGGAATTCAGACTATTTTTCAACGTGCCGAAAGTGCCACACATTTCGGTCGTGAAATAGGCATCATGTATGTTCACGAGCACATTCGCTATGCTGAATCACAGGCCATTACAGGCAATACAGACGCATTTGTAAAAGCACTCCGCCAGGCAAATCCTGTAGGTTACCGCGATGTTGTGCCGTGTGGCGATATCCGCCAGGCCAACTGCTATTACAGCAGTTCGGATGTGGCATTCAAAAGCAGGTACGAAGCCGATGAGCGTTATGATGAAATCAAAACCGGTAAAATCACTCTCCGGGGCGGATGGCGTGTATATTCCAGCGGGCCCGGAATTTACATTACGCTGGTTATTTCCCGGTTGCTTGGGTTACGGCCAGAAGTTGGAAAAGTAATAATTGATCCTGTGATTCCTCATTCGATGGATGGTTTATCGGCTACAATCGACTTTATGGATCATGCAATCACATTCAAGTACAATGTAAAGCACGATAACTTCAGCCCCAAAGAGATAAGCGTCAATGGAAATGAAATTGACTTTACGTTGGAAGAAAACAAATACCGCAAAGGTGGGGCTGTTATTCCTTCTGATCTGTTTTTATCCTTTTTAAATCAACAACTTAACGTTGTGGATATACATCTGTAACATTTCTTTTCAATTCGTGTTTAATTAAAAATAAGGAGCAGATGCACACTCTAAAACTGGTTCTATTTCTAAGTTTATTCAGCTTCCTGGCTTGTAAAAGTCAGCCTGCGAAAATATCGGTGCAGGAAAATCGCGCAGTTATCTCTGACGATTCACTACTGAACCTGGTTCAGTACAATACATTTCAATATTTTTGGGAAGGAGCCGAACCTGTTTCAGGACTGGCTTGTGAGCGCATCCATCTTGATGGTAATTATCCTGAAAACGACAAATCTGTGATTACTTCAGGTGGTTCCGGTTTTGGGGTTATGGCAATACTTGTCGGGATTGAACGCACGTTTATCAGCCGCGACGAAGGATTTCGTCATTTGAGAAAAAATGTCGACTGGCTTTCAAAATCGGAACGGTTTCATGGTGCATGGTCGCATTGGATGTATGGTGAAACCGGAAAAGTAAGGCCTTTCAGTCCGAATGACAACGGAGCTGATATCGTTGAAACAGCATACCTTATGCAAGGTTTGCTCTGTGTGCGGCAGTATTTTAAGGATGGGAATGAAGCTGAAAAACAATTGGCTGCTGATATTGACAAGCTTTGGAAGGAAGTTGAATGGTCGTGGTTTACACAAGGCGGACAGGATGTGATGTTCTGGCATTGGTCGCCCGATAAAGGATGGAAAATGAATGTCAAGGTCGAAGGCTACAACGAATGCCTTATAACTTACGTGATGGCTGCCTCCTCTCCTACTTATCCCATTCAGGCTGAAACATACCACAAGGGCTGGGCCAGAAACGGCGGTATCAAAGGCAAAAGCACCAAGTATGGCTATACGCTTTCATTGAAACATAATGATAATCCTGAGTACGGAGGTTCTCTGTTCTGGGCGCATTATTCATACCTTGGTCTCGATCCGCGGAACCTGAAGGACAGATACGCGAATTACTGGGATGAAAACAAAAACCAAACACTCATCAACAGGCAATGGTGCATCGAAAATCCGAAAGGTTACATAGGTTACGGCGAAAATTGCTGGGGACTTACTGCAAGTTATTCAACCAGGTTTTATGGCGCTCATGCACCAGGTCTGAAGAATGATCTTGGCGTAATTTCACCTACTGCGGCTTTGTCATCATTTCCGTATACACCTGAGTTTTCGATGCAGGCACTCAAGCATTTTTATTATAATCTAGGAGATAAAATCTGGGGGAAGTATGGTTTTTATGATGCTTTCAGCGAGGAGGAGGATTGGTATCCAACTGATTATCTGGCCATAGACCAGGGACCGCAAATAGTAATGATCGAAAATTACAGGAGCGGCTTGTTATGGAATCTGTTTATGAGCTGTCCCGAAGTGATTGAAGGCCTTGCGAAACTTGAGTTTGACAGTCCATGGCTAAAGAAATAAAATATCTTGAAGAAACTAAACACCGTCTTATGTTAAGAATCAGGCTGATTGCGTATTTAATACTCATTACTCTTGCAACAACAGCACAGGAGTATGAATATACAAATACCTTGTTCTCGAACAGTGCAATGCCTGGTCACTATTTCTTTAGCAAAACAAGTAGTAGTGGCGATTCATTTATAAAAAATATAATCGATAAAATTCCCGTAAGCGATACTATATTTCATACTCCAGGTAATGCATTGGAACTGAGGTACAAAAATGCTGCAAATGGAAACTGGGAAGCCGTAATTTACCGACAGGAAAAACGAGGTATGGATCATTTCAGAAAAGCGGAATTTTTATTGTTCTGGATTTATGCTAAATCTCCTGATGAATTACCGGCTGTTCAGTTAATGAAAAAAGATAGTAGCCTGACATCGGTTTTTGAAATCCCATCAGGAAAAGTTAATCAGTGGCAACATGTAACTATTCCGCTGGCTACAATTAAAGATATTGATGCAAACCAACCCGGAAATTGTATTGCCATAGTTTTTTCACAGCAAAGTGCAAAAGAGGCTAAGGAGAATGTAATTTATGTTGATGATATAGAATTTCTGCCCTCGGTGAATTCCGCGAAAATTTCTACAGTTCCGGCGATACTATCAGCCACTGGATATGCCAAACATATTGATATTACGTGGGATAATATCACCAATAAAAATATCCACCTTGTAAATATTTATCGTTCTGAAAATGGGAAAGATTTCAAGCCTGTTGGCATTCAGCAACCGTATATTCACCGTTATGCAGATTATACCGGCGAAACCGGTAAAAAATATTTTTACAAAATTTCCTTTTTGAACAGCAGTTACGAGGAGACTGAACACTCCACTCCTGTGAGTATTTCAACAAAACCCATGACCGATGATGAATTACTTATCATGGTACAGGAAGCCAGTTTCCGGTATTATTGGGAAGCTGCTGAAACTACCAGCGGATTAGCAAAAGAAAATATCCCGGGAAGGCATACTATGATTGCTTCAGGTGCGTCAGGATTTGGGATTATGGCCCTGATTGCAGGGACCGAAAGAGGTTTTATCACAAAGGAAGAATCAATTTCCCGTTTTATTAAAATTGTAAATTTCCTTGAAAAGGCTGAAACCTTTCATGGAGTATATCCACATTTTATTGATGGCCCGACCGGAAAGGTGGAACCGTTTTTTGGAAAACGCGATAACGGTGCCGACCTGGTTGAAACTTCATTTCTACTACAGGGATTACTGGCCGCACGACAGTATTTTTCAGGTAATACCAAACAGGAAGAACTGATCAGAAATAAGATTACCGCCATCTGGGAGAAAGCGGAATGGGATTGGTTCAGGCAATATCCTGATAGTAAATTCCTATATTGGCATTGGTCTCCCGACCAGGGCTGGGTGATAAATCACAATCTGATAGGCTGGAATGAAACGATGGTCACTTATTTACTGGCTATCGCTTCACCTACTCACCCAATTCCCGCAAGTCTATACTATACCGGCTGGGCAAACCAGGACAGCACCGGAATCAGATACCGCTCAAATTGGGGGCAAACTGTGGATGGTTCAATGTACACAAACAGCAATACCTATTTCGGAATTAAGCTCGATGTTGGTGTTTCAAATGGCGGCCCGCTATTCTTTACACATTATTCATATATGGGATACGATCCGCATTTTATAACTGACAAGTACACCAATTACTTTGTTAACAATCAGAATATTGCAAAAATCAATTACCTGTATTGCGTTCAAAATCCCAAAAACTTTAAAGGTTATGGCGAAAATGCCTGGGGATTAACAGCAAGCGATGGACCTTTTAATTATTCGGCGGATGAACCTGTCCCCTGGCAGGATTACGGGAAAATTGCCCCAACAGGTGCCATCAGTTCATTTCCGTACACACCCGAGGAATCCATGAAAGCACTTAAAAACTATTATAATAACTATGGTAAATTCCTTTGGGGTGAATATGGTTTCAGAGATGCCTTTGATCTCACAAATAACTGGTGTTCCGAAATTTACATGGGTCTTAACCAGGCTCCGATGGTAGTGATGATCGAAAACTACCGCACCGGGCTAATCTGGAAAATTTTTATGCAAACCCCTGAAATTCAAAACGGATTAAAGAAACTTGATGCGGAAACCAAGCTGATCGAACGTAAGTGATTAGTTTTGTTTGTAATGCCTGAAGCTGCATGAAGACCGTTCAGAAACTAAGTCGCAATAGCTAAATCCGATTGATTTCAATACAAGCAGAATTTTGTTACCTAAACGTTTAAAAACTAAAAATTAGTGAACATTAAAAATAAATCCCAAAACAAACCCTGATGAAATATCCTATTCTCCTAATCGGATGCCTTCTGATTTTCTGCCAAACATTAGTAAAAGCTCAGGTTAGCAGCACTCATGCTGATCCGAAGATGAAACCCTTTATCGACGGCCTGATGAAAAAAATGACTCTTGATGAGAAAATCGGTCAGCTGAATTTGCCTGCCGGGGGCGATTTTACGACTGGTGCATCAACAAGTTCCGACGTAGGGAAGAAAATAAAAGATGCAAAAGTTGGCGGAGTATTAAATATTACTTCCATTCCTAGAATACGCGAAGCTCAGCGGATTGCAGTCGAAGAAAACCGCCTTAAAATACCGCTGATCTTTGGCCTCGACGTGATACACGGATATAAAACAATTTTTCCGATACCTCTTGCTTTATCCTGCACCTGGGATATGGAACTGATTGAACAAAGCGCACGCATTGCTGCACAGGAAGCTTCCGCCGAAGGTCTTAACTGGACTTTTAGTCCTATGGTTGATATTGCCCGCGATCCACGCTGGGGACGTGTGGCTGAAGGCGCAGGAGAAGATCCCTTCCTGGGTTCGAAAGTTGCCGCTGCCATGGTTAAAGGTTACCAGGGCGACGACCTCAGTAAAAACAATACAATCATGGCATGTGTGAAACACTTTGCGCTTTACGGAGCAGGCGAAGCTGGCCGCGATTACAATACGGTGGATATGAGTAAGGTAAGAATGTACAACGAATACCTGCCACCTTATCTTGCAGCATTTAATGCCGGTGCCGGCAGTGCTATGAGTTCGTTCAACGAAATTGACGGAATTCCAGCAACCGGTAATAAATGGCTGATGACCGATCTGCTGCGGAAACAATGGGGATTTGGCGGTTTCGTGGTAACTGATTATACTGCAATAAATGAAATGATTGAACACGGCGTTGGTAAGGATTTGAAAGAAGTTTCGGCACTGGCTCTCAATGCAGGAATTGATATGGATATGGTTGGCGAAGGTTTCCTTTTACACACCGAAGAATTGGTTAAGGAGGGAAAAGTTTCGCTGAAAACCATTGATGATGCTTGCCGCCGGATATTGGAAGCCAAATATAAACTGGGTTTATTCAACGATCCTTATCGCTACATTAATGATGAAAGAGCTAAAAATGAAATCCTTACGCCCGAAAACCGCAAAGCTGCCCGTAATATTACTGCACAATCTATAGTTCTTTTAAAAAACGACAATCAGCTGCTTCCGCTTGATCCTTCGAAAAAGATAGCTCTGATTGGCCCTTTAGCCGATAACCAGCGCGAATTAATAGGTTCGTGGCGTGCTGCCGGCGACTTAATTCATGCTATAAGTGTGCTAAGCGGAATGAAAGGGCTGCTTGGGTCTTCCGCAAAAGTTCAATATGCAATGGGCTGCAACCTTCTTACCGACAAAGCTTTTCAATCAAGAATTAGTGGTGCTGATTATGTAGATCCGCGAACTGACGATGAGATGATCACCGAGGCCTATCATACCGCATCTAATGCTGATATCATCGTTGCTGTATTGGGTGAACCCGCAGAATTGAGTGGTGAAGCATCCAGCCGTACTGATATCGGATTACCCGGCCGTCAGCTTGAACTTCTCAAAACCCTGCTGAAAACAGGTAAACCGGTAGTATTAGTCCTCATGAGTGGTCGTCCGTTAACGCTCGAATTCGAAGCTGCCAATGTTCCTGCAATACTTCAGGCGTGGCATGGCGGAACCGAAGCCGGAAATGCTGTTGCAGATGTTTTGTTTGGGAAATACAATCCTTCAGGAAAGCTCACTATGACTTATCCTGTTAACGTGGGTCAGATTCCAATTTATTACAACCACAAAAATACAGGCCGGCCCTATGTTGGTAACAAAAACGATAAATACAAAAGTCGCTACCTTGATGTGGAAAATGCACCATTGTATCCTTTCGGGTATGGACTAAGTTATACCGCTTTCAACTATAGCGATCTGAAACTTGACAAACAGAAAATGACGGCGAACGGGACAATTACTGTTTCTGTAAAGCTCACAAACACAGGCAAATACGATGGAACTGAAGTTGCACAATTGTATATCCACGATATGGTCGGAAGTATTACCCGACCTGTTAAAGAGCTGAAAGGATTTCAAAAAGTATTCCTTAAAGCAGGTGAAAGCAAAACTCTTACGTTTACTCTTAAAACTGATGATCTTGCATTTTATAATTCAGAGTTGAAATTCAAGGCTGAACCCGGTGATTTTAAGGTATATGTTGGCACCAATTCGGCAAGTGGTCTCGAAGCAGGTTTTGAACTGATAAAATAAAATATGCGATTAAAACAAATATAAACGGATGATCTGAAAATCCGGATCATCCGTTTTCGTATTTTTGACGTTTACACCTGATATCTCTATGAAAGAACTCACCGAAAACAACCTCACTATTTATACTACATTTAAACTAACTTCGGCAGATACTGACATGTACCTGCGCATACGACTCGGTGCTGTGGTTAATATGTTGATTCAATCAGCAATCAATTCGGCCGAAAACCTCGGCTTTGGATTTAAAAACCTGATGGAGCAAAAACTTTATTGGGTGCTTAGCCGTTTAACTATCGAAATTTATCAACCCATTACCTGGAACCAGGAAGCTATAGTAGAAACCTGGCCGAAATCAGTTGAAGGATTGCTTTACACACGCGATTACATTATTCGCGACATGGAACAGAATATTATTGCACGTGCCACTTCGGGATGGCTTGCTATTGATACAGAATCCAAGAAACCAAAAATTATCGATGGCATTCATTCCGAAATGTTTGTTCATCTGAAAGATAAACATGGTTTGAGCGAATCGCCTGAACGTCTTCCTGCTGCCGTTGATGGCGATGCTTATGAAGTACATGCAGGATATTTCGATTTTGATCTGAACAGGCATGTTACCTCTACACGCTATGTCGACTGGATGATGGATACATTTACAATCGATTTTCATAAGAGCCATTATCCCAAAAAGTTATCGGTTAACTTTATGAAGGAAACATTGCCTGGCGACTCGCTCAACATACTGCGAGGAAACGAAACTGGCTCAGTATTTAACTTTGAGGGAACAAACCAGTTTCATAAAACGGTGGCTTTCAGAGGGAAAATTGAGTTTTAAATAATTTGGGGGCCAGCCAAATTGAAATCATGGCTTGAAAAGTCGTACAACGATTAAAGGAACTACCTGTCGAGCCACTCCTTAAATTCCTGAACCCGCTCGCGGGCAACAATTATTTCATCATCAGCTATTCCTTCAATTTTTAATCGTAACCGACTGTTAGTCCATGCCAGGATATTTGTACATGCCTGAATGGAAACGATATATTTTCTGCTGATACGAAAATACAAAACGGAATCGAGTAGTGTTTCGAGTTGGTCAATCGAATAATCAATGCAATAATCGCGGTTGGAAGTGGTGTGCATATAAGTTGCTTTTTCGAGGCTGTAAAAAGCAAGAATCTCTTCGGTAGGGATGCTTTTTATCTTATCTCCAACTTTCACCATAAAACGCGATTTGTATGTTTTGGAAACCGCAGTAGTACCCAGAATCAACAATTTCTCAAGCGCAATGGATGGCGAAAAAAATTTTGATTTTTCAATCGCTTTTACAAGTCGCTCTTCTTCAATAGGTTTTAGCAGATAGTCAATGCCATTGGTTTTAAAAGCTTCGATGGCATAATGATCGTAGGCAGTAGTAAATATAATGGGGCATTTTACAGTAACCTTACTGAAGATTTCGAAACTTAAGCCATCAGCTAGCTGAACATCCGAAAAAATCAAAGCAATATCTGAATGTGATTCCAGGAATGGAACCGCATCGCGTATGGATTCAAATTTAGCAATCACCGTCATTTCAGGCGCAACTTTCCGGATAAGCCTTTCCAGGTAACTGGCTGCACGGGTTTCATCTTCGAGGATCACTACCTTCATTTCTCTGAATCTTTTAATATGGGAATACTAACAAGAAACTTGCCATCAATATCCTTCACGTCCACCTGTTTATCAGTAAAATAACTGAATTGCTGAATAATATTCCTCAAGCCTGTATTTTTCGAATCCTCCCCTACCAGCTTTACTCTTAACGAATTCTCTACTTCAAGAAACGAACCATTGCGACGAATTCGGATTTGCAGGGGAAAAGCTTCCGAAACTTCATTATGTTTCACGGCATTTTCAACCAACATTTGCAGAGTCATTGGCACAATAAGGTCATCAGGTTCAGCTTTTAAATCGACAATGAGTTCAAGTTTATTCTCAAACCTGGTTTTCAGCAGGTAAATATAGGAGTTCATAAATGCCAGTTCATCCGCCAAGGGGACCAACTCTTTATCACGGCTATCGAGCACATACCTGAACAGTTCGCTGAGCTGGTTAATAAATTTTACGGCCATTGCCTGATCGGCATACACCAGGTCGCTGAGTACATTAAAACTGTTGAAAAGGAAGTGAGGATTGATCTGGTTTCGAAGTGATTCGTATTTGTACGACATCATTTCAACTTTTAACTTTTCTTCTCTTTCAATCGACTTTTTCCAGGCTCTGAAAAAACCTATTGCCGTAAAAACAAGCGAAATATTAAATGATATTATTAAAGTAAAAATTCCTGACCTGGCAATAGCAAACCATCCGCCTGAAATTACAGTACCATATTTGATATAATACATCAGGGTATTAACCAATGTATAAGCTACCAACGAATAAATTACCAGAAATACTATCCCGGTTATTGACCGCAGGACTGGTTTTTCTACCCATTTTATCTTACGATCTATCAGATGATTAACAAGTACAGCACCTGACCACTGAGTAATAAAAATACTAAATGCCCACAATGTGCTATAAAGAAACCCCTGGATACTGTGAATATATTGGTTCATGAAAATTGCAACTATAAGCAGGCTGGCACCCAGATTGATAAGGATGTATTGCACAATGCTGAACGGTTTAATCAATTCCGTTATATATTTCATATCTGTTTATTTGGGTTAAAATTAACTATTTGAGCAATGCATCTGCCATTATTTATACTTAAAGGTTAAGGGCAGGAGCCGTACAAAAGGCTCTTGCCCTTTGAGCTTACCTTTACTTCCCGGCTTTGCATCTTTCTACAACTCCTTCCACCTGGTCCTTTCCCCATGCGGGATAAATGGGTGATTTTGGTTTGTAGTTATCCCAACTTGCCAGCAATTCAAACGCCTGGCTGCAATATTCTGCCGGATCGTTGCCATAAAACTGAGCGGTACCCATTTCGTTTTGTAATTTAAGAATACTCGCTCTTGGATTTCCAGGCTCCATGACAAGCGCCTTTCCCAATGCCTGTCCGGAAAGCATGCTGTATTTCTGTCCGCGTTCCATCGGATTTACTACAAGCCGGCCTGTATATAAAAATCCTTGCAGAGCAAACACTTCAGCTTCACCTGGAGCCATAATAATTATTTTCTCGATTGATTTTTCGGCAGCATCAAGGTATTCATCTTTCTTTTTTGCATCCGTTGGTTCCATAAAACTCATGATAATGTAACAATGTGCATGATAATAGAGTGGCAGCCACTCCCCTTTTTCGGCATTCGATATTCTTTCGAATTTATTGGCAAGCGATTGGAAGTCATCAACATTTTTACAATACTGATATTGCCCCAGGGTTTCACCCATTGCTTTCATAAATTCGGGGTTTCCAGCCTGGCTGATCATAGCCAGTAAAATAACTGCGGTGGTTAAAATGGTCTTTTTCATGATGTTTTGGTTTTTAGAGATTAATTAATTTTTGGGGTTTTGGATTTTGGAATTTGTGATTTTTGATTTTTGAATTGTGAATTGTGAATTGTGATTTTTTTAAACCACTAAGGCACTTAGAGCACTAAGTTTCACTAAGGACTTGGAATTTGGTTTTTGGTTTTTGGAATTTTGTGTTTTGTGATTTTTGATTTTTTTTAACTACTAAGGCACTAAGAGCACAAAGTTTCACTAAGGGTTTATGATTTTGGAATTTGGGATTTGGATCTTGGAATTTGGCATTTGGCATTTGTAGCCTCACTCGATCTTATCCAGCTGATTCTCCTCTCCTCTTTTGGTCAGCGTAATAAAACATGCTACCACAAAAAACCTGTCCGATCCTGCAACAATAGGTGCCGAACGGTACACCCCGTTCTCATCAGGTATAGTTGCATAGTTATTACCATATTCCTGCTTGAATCCCAACACATTGGTAACGGCTGCGTAAAAAATTACATTCTGCCTGTAAAGGAAGCTCCAGCTCACATCGAGGCTTCGGTAAGGCAACATTTTTTCACCATTAAAAACTGTTGAATTCGGATTATTATAAACTCTCGGAGACGAATATTTTAAATTCACACCTGCCAACGAACGCAAACCGCCAAACCAATGTTTATAAACAACAGCAAAATTATGTTTGCTTGTAAAAGAGGGAATTGCTTCAAGCGGGAAGTCTTTGTAATTCCTTTTTGTATCGAGGTACGAATAGGAAATCCAGTAATCGCCATATTTAATGGTTTTCTTATCGCGCCAGAAAATATCCATCCCTTTGGCGTAGCCATTGCCAGCGTTGGAATAGTTTTCGGGCAGATAAAAAGCAGCCCCGTTCAGTTTCACCAGGTTTTTGTAGTCCTTGTAATAAATTTCGGCCCTGAACGTGCGGTTGTTTTCCGATAACTGGTAGCTGAAAGTATAATGATCGGCTCTCTCATATTCCAATCCATTGGTGTACAAAAGGTATTCGTCCGAAGGATCCTGGAAAAACCATCCGTAAGCTGCTGAAAACTGGCTGAAACTGTTAATTTTATATGCTGCCGAAATACGTGGTGATACAGTAGCCCGATCAAGGTAATCGCCGTACTCGAAACGGCTTCCCAAACGGAAAACCAATTTCTTTGAAGCGTACAATTCGGCCTCAGCAAATCCGGAAACTAAAGTGTTATGGTATGAATTTAAAAAAGTATCAGCTACGGAATAAAAATCTTCGCTGTAGTCTTTTGCAAAGAGCTCTCCGCCAAACTTTAGCGTAACCTTTTCAGTAACCTGATTGGAAAATACACTTTTCAGATGAGTTCCAACAAGTTGCTTTTCAAATGCGCTGCTCTCAAATTTCACATCGTCCGAATTGTTGGTGTACGATGCCGCAATAGCTACCGACCATCTAGTTCCAAGACTGCTTCGCCAGGAAGCATTGATAAAACTATTGCTGTTTTGCAGGTTGTAATCAATGTACCTGTTCTCCGAATTCAGATCCTCGACAGAAAGAATATATTTTGAACCGCCGAAACTACCATAGATTTTTAACATCCCTGTTTTTCCGGTCTTTTGCCTGATGCTTAAAGCTCCTGATCCGTATTCGGGCGAATGAATCCAGCTATAATTCTGCGGGGCAATACGCATATAGGGTTCAAGATTATTGTATGAAACTGTTGCCGTTACAGCACCAGACTTCCAAAGTTTTGTCCCTGCCAGTTCGGCCCCCACTGACAATATTGAAATATCGAGCTGGTCCTGAGCTGGCATATCATTGGTACTAAGCAGCAAAACTGAGGAAAGAGCCTGACCGTATTCAGCCGAGTAACCGCCGGTGCTGAAAATGGTTCCTTTAAACATGAAAGGGTTAAACCGACCACGCGTTGACATATTAGGAGCTGAGGAGTTGTAAGGCGCATATACCAGCGAACCATCAATAAACGTCTGTGATTCGTCGCTGTCGCCGCCTTTCACGAAAAGTTTCCCCGATTCTCCGTTGGTAGTTGTTCCCGGCAAACTCTGCAAAGCCCCATATACATCACCCACGGCACCGGCAGTAGTAACCATATCGAGCGAACTTAAAATCACAGCCTGTTTTTTGTCCCCGGCTTCGAAAGTACCGGCAGTAATTGTAACTGCATCTAGTTTATTAAATGCTTCTACAAGCTTGATATCCAGTCTCAAATTAGATGTAGTAAGTTCCAATTCTTTTGCAAATGGCTCATAACCCATAAATTCAGCCTTGAGTATAACTTTACCTTTTCGGGAAGTCACAAAACTGAATTCGCCGTTTGAGTTGGTCGAAGCTCCGTCATAGCTCCCGTCAATATAAACATTGGCTCCGGGGAGTGCGCCTTCATTACACACTACTTTCCCCGAAATGATTGTCTGGCAATATATCTCCATCCAGCCGGAAAACACAAAAATGATAACCACGAATATTTTCATCTTCTACAGTGTTTTTAAATAAATTTCACGCTGCAAAATTGGGTTGCGTGTGGTCACTTTCAAAATAAGAGTTACTGAATTGTCGAAGATAACGGATGAAATGTAAAATAACTGTGTAAAAGTTGGAGAATAAAAATAAAATGCCAACAATAATTAAATGAAGTTTGCAATTAACTCTTTACTACCTTTGCACCAGCAATTTAAAGCGAGTAAATACTGAATATGGCTTACAGAATAATCGAAACTTTTACAAAAAAAATCCTCATCCCTTTCCGTTTGATTCCTGAAACAGGTCTGTCGGCCGACAAACTTGCCTTATCAATAACAATAGGAATAGTAGCCGGCTTATTTCCTGTTATAGGCGCAACAACTATTATCAGTTTGTTTTTTACGATGTTGTTTCGTCAAAACCTGCTGGTCGTTCAATCGGTGCAATGGGTTATGGCATTGTTTCAAATACTGCTTATCATTCCGTTTATGCAGATAGGAGCATTTATTTTATCACAACAAGCCCTTCATATTAATATTGAACAAATCAGTCTTGCTTTTGAACCAGGTATTATTTCAGGAATAAAGACGATTGGTATTTTTCACCTTTATGCGATCCTGACCTGGACAATACTTTCCATTCCAACAGGGGCGATATCCTACTTTGTTTTCAGGGCAGTTTTTCTTAAGAGAGATCAGGTTACACGAATTCAATAATAAGTTAGTCCCTTTTTAAGCATTGTTAAGAAAACGTTGAATTAAAAAACCGGCATAAATCAAAGGATTTATGCCGGTTTTTAGTTTTAAAGTATATATTCTAAAGAAATTTATACTTCATAATATCTTGCAGTACTTTATTTCTTATCCATCATATCGCCGGCATTAAACTGCCAGCTGAGTGAAACATAGAACATATTGGACTCTTCGTACCGCGACTGATCACTGATATCGTAGGTAGCACCTGCTACTGAGTTTCCATTTCCTTTGTAATCGTGATTAAGAAAATCAGTCATATAATATTTGAATTTGACATTTAAGCCATATGGAAACTGGATTCCGCCAAAAACTGAAGGCAGGAATGTAGGTGTCTGGCTCGAAAACCATTCTGTGTCCTTACTTTTTGTTCCGGAACGATCCTCAGTGCCTGTCCAGTATTTTTCTTTAAAATGGAAAGCCATTTCATATTCGCCGCCGCTATAGAAAAATATATGCTTGTCGAATGCTCCAACTTTAAGGGCTAACGGAAGGCCAAGAGTATATTGCCTCCTGATAATCTTGTATCCTGCATAGGGAACCTCTGCATTACCATTAGCAACCTGTTGTGGCAATGTTTCATCAGTAATCATACCAATATTACGGATGCCAAGCCCGGAAAATATCCCGGCATTATTACTGAAATCATAATGCAGGTACTGAGCTACATGGAAGAAACAGGTAAAGCGGACATTATTTGACATTAGATTAGCACCTTCATACTTGTCGCTAAATTCCTGCGTAAAGGATGCCTGACTAGTGCTGAAAATAAGTTCGCCGCTTGATTCAGTGTAAACTTTTTGGGCCTTAAGCGGAATATTGATCAATCCCAGGCCAATAATAACTAATAGGTAAATTTTTTTTCTCATGTGTTTTTAGTTTTTGTTAAACAAAGTTAGTGATTACAAAATTGAATGCAAAAAAATATTTTCGGAAATTCAATTCAGGATTATCAAATTGACTTCAGGATAATAATAAATTAAAGGATTGGCAGATATACATAATATCCGTATAAAACTTTTCTGAATAAAACATAAGGAAAACAATTTTGTTCAAATTTGTCGAAGCAATTTGTAAATGAATAACATACGTCCTTTTTGATTATAAAAAATTAGCTACTACATTTTACACGGGTTATCTTTTATAAATTAAAGTCTTTATATTTGGCATGGAAAAAATCTCTCCGGAGAAAAAATTCAAATCCTTAAGTGCGATTTATGAAAAACAAGGAAAAACCTGAAGGCTATCTCTTCTCGAAAGGATATACTAATTATATTTTTTCTCTTCTGTTTCTTCTGTACATGTTCGATTATATCGACAGGATGGTGATCACTTCGTTGTTTCCATTTCTGAAAGCCGACTGGAACCTGTCTGATACCCAATGCGGGATGTTGGTTTCGTCAGTTTACTGGTCAATTGTTTTGTTCACATTCCCTATTTCAATATTAGTCGATCGCTGGAGCCGTCGCAAAACCATTGGTTTAATGGCAGTTGTATGGAGTATCGCAACAGGATTGGGCGCATTTTCGAAATCATTCCGTCATCTGTTTATTACCCGAACTCTGGTTGGTGTTGGCGAAGCTGGCTACGCTCCCGGCGGGTCGGCAATGATGTCAGCTTTATACCCACAGGGGAAAAGGTCGTTGATGATGGGTTTATGGAATGCTTCAATACCCCTGGGAAGCGCAATTGGTGTTGCAATTGGTGGAATTATTGCTGCTCATTGGGGCTGGAGGCATGCACTTGGAATTGTTGCAATACCTGGTTTTATCATTGCGATCCTATTCTTTTTTATTAAAGATTACAAAACAATTGGCCTTGAAAGAACTGTGGAAATTCCCAGTAAATCTGTTGAGAGAAAAAAAGTCAGAATGTCGATTCAGGATACACTCGCTGAATTTCTCGCAAAACCTTCCCTGATTTTCACATATTTTGGAATGGCAGGGGTTGTTTTTACAACTACTTCGCTATTAACCTGGTTGCCTACTTATTTCCACCGCGCGCAGGGTGTACTCGAAAAAGATGCAGGTGTAAAAGCCAGTGCAGTTATGCTTTTTGCAATTATAGGGGCTCCACTCGGTGGATATATCACTGACAGATGGCGAAAAAAGCAGATCAATGCACGGCTACTTGTTCCAACATTGACCTCCTTGCTTTCTGCTATTCTGATGTTCCTGGCATTCAGCGTTTTCGACGGGCAAATACAATATCTTATATTGCTTTCGATGGGTATTTCAATTACAGCATTTATTGCAGCAACCGGAGCAGTTACGCAGGATGTTGTACATCCGGGTCTCAGAGCGATGTCGTACGCTATTGCAGTTGTTATTCAAAATCTTTTGGGAGCTTCCCTCGGACCTATTGTAATGGGTGCCATTTCGGATGCTACTGATATTCAAACTGCATTCACTTTCCTTCCGATAGCTTTACTTATTGCTTCAGCCTTGTTTTTCGCCGGATCATTCTATTATGAAAAAGATCTTAAAAAAGTGGAAAAGGTAGATTTGGAAATTGTGAATTAGCACATACAAATTAAAGAAGGCTGAATTGAAGGGCTATTGAAGGTATGCCGAAATCAAACTTCAGAAAGAAATTGCCCCATGTGTTTATCACGCTGCTGGGGGTAGCTTTTATAGTGTGGGGGATATCCAACCTCACATTAGGCATACTTGGTAAAAAGGGAACGGCTGTCATTACAAATATCCGGCGCGAAGGCGGCGAACGCAACGAGGCCATCAGAGGGCAATATACATACATCATAAGTTACACATTTAAATTACCTGATGGTAGAAGTGTGGATAGCTATGCCCGAAAAATAGGAAATTCAGTATTTATGAAAGCAGATGGAAAATCCACTATCACTGTTTGTTATCTTGAGCTTATCCCTTATATTAATGTACCTGAACAGGATGCAAAAGTTGGCCCCGGAAATTTTATACTTATCGCCATCGGATGCTTATTAATCATTATAATGAATAAAAGAGGCAAAGAAGTAACTAATACGCGATAAAGAATTCTGATACTTTCTGCATATTTATTCTAAGTAAAAGAAGCGAATGTATAACATATTCAACCGCAAAGCTTCACTATGAAAATCAAAACAACAGAGATACAACTGCTTGACTTTTAAAAAATGTAAGTCTCATTTCCTTACCGACACCTGCAAAAAAAATGTTTACAATTATGGAGGAGTTTTAAATTTTACTCTTCCACTAAAGTAAAAAGCCACCTGGCAGGTGGCTTTTTACCAGCTTTCTTCACAGCAACTAACCTGCTCTTCCGCCCTACAATATCTTCCCCTACTTCGAAGGTAAGGGCGGGAACATCTCTCTAAGACGTTCAATCAATTTCTCCCAATCTTCAGGCGATAATCGCTCCTTTAAACTCCCAAGCATCCATAGAATAAACTCATCAAGTGAAAGGGGCTTGGGCTTAGGTGGTTCAGGTATGGGGGTGGGTGCCGGAACCCCGCCCGGGTTTCCTTCATTCCTTTCCTTTGCTGCCCTGGCCTGCCTAAGCAGATCTTCAAGCACAAGTTGGTGTACGAAGGTTTCGTACTGTTCTTTAAATTGATCCTGGTATTTCTCGTATTGAAAATACCCTACTCCGTTCATTGCGACATCGTGTCCGTCACGTGCAATCTCTACCTCGTCGGTTTCACCTAATGCCCTGGCATCTGATTCGTGCTTATGGCGAATCCGGCAATACTTCATGCAGGTGTCGTGGATCCAGCCATGCTTTTTCAGCACTTCGTCAATAAAGAACAGACTGCTTTTCAAGGCGGTAACGTAAAGCTCAAGAAATACATCCAGAAGCGGAACTTTTTCACCCAAAGCACTCATTTTTTCGAAGAGTACGATCAGAAGACGGTAAGCTACCAGTTCATCTTCCTCTTTACGTGAGAGAATTTCGAGAAGTTCATCAACTTCCTCAATAATCTGATCGCAGAGATCAATCTTGATACCGGCAGCTTTCAGTTTCTCAGCAAGCTCTTTAGCCTGCCGGAGTTTATTAACTATTTCAGTTTTGTCCATTTTTAATCCTCCTTTTGGTTAGAAATAATGATTAAAATTGCCTGGTGCTCAATGTATTCGGTGAACCATTGCCTTTTTGAGGATGGGCTTAGGTCCACAGCACCAAATAGGATTAGCAGATATTCGCTTAAACGAAAATATCTCATTTTTGTTCAAATGATAATGTTGGCTTATTTCATTTTTCCTGTTGTATGACAGGGAAATACAATTGTGGCATTGGAAGAGCTTAATATTTCAATTCAAAACACTATAAACGCAAAAAAGCCACCGGTGAGGTGGCTTTTTCATGTTTTATAGCAAAAGCACTACTTCACCAAATCAACGATAGCTTTGAAAGCAGTAGGGTTGTTTAAAGCGAGGTCGGCAAGTACTTTGCGGTCAAGTTCGATGCTACGGGCATGTAATTTGCCCATAAATACCGAATACGACATTCCATATTCGCGGACACCTGCATTGATACGGATAATCCAGAGTGCGCGGAAATTACGTTTTTTGGTTTTTCTGTCGCGGTATGCATACACGCCTCCTTTTTCGTATGCATTTTTGGCTACCGTCCAGACATTTTTGCGCCTTCCGAACTGGCCTTTAACCGCTTTCAGGATTTTTTTCCTGCGGGCCCTCGAGGCGACTGCATTGACTGATCTTGGCATTTTTTTCGATTTTTCACTTCAGCGATCCTGGTTGTACCGGGATTCTTATGGGGCTGAAAGTAAGTTAAACAATTAGTTAATTAGCACTGAAGCATATCTCTTACCGCTTTGGCATCTGCCTTGTCAACAATAGTACTGTAACCGAGGTTACGCTTACGTTTGGTTGACTTTTTTGTCAGAATGTGGCTGTGGTAAGCATGTCTGCGCTTCAATTTACCGGTGCCGGTGGTTGTGAACCGTTTTTTGGCAGCGGATTTACTCTTCATTTTAGGCATGTTACTTTGATTTTAATTATGATGATTATTTAGAGTATTCTGATTAGTATTTTTATGCTTTCTTAGGAGAAAGTATCATAATCATTCGTTTACCTTCGAGCAGCGGAAGTTTTTCAACTTTAGCGAAATCCATGAGTTCCTGTGCAAATTTCAGCAGTATAATTTCACCCTGGTCTTTATACACGATGGATCGTCCACGGAAGAAAACTTCAACTTTTACTTTATCACCAGCCTGAAGGAAATTTTTTGCATGTTTCAGCTTAAAGTTAAAATCATGTTCATCCGTCTGGGGGCCCATCCGGATTTCCTTCACTACAACTTTAGCCGTTTTGGCTTTTATCTCCTTCTGCTTTTTCTTAAGCTCATAAAGAAACTTCTTGTAATCCACTAACCGGCATACGGGTGGATTGGCAGTTGGTGAAATTTCAACAAGGTCAAGGTCAAGATTATCGGCGAGTTGAAGTGCATCTTTGATATTATAGATGCCGGGTTCGGTATTTTCGCCAACCACCCTAACTACGGGTGATTTGATCTTTTCATTAATCTTATGCAGTTCCTCTTTTTCGCGACGGGGAAACCGGCGATCCTGATTGCTACCGCTGTTGCTGCTGTAGTTAGTAGTTGCTATGGTTATAACTCCTTCCTGTTGGTTAATAAATAGGGTTTATGTCTCTAAAGTATTCAGTTCAATGTAGTTATTCAAGTTGTTTCCGGGTTTCTTCAGTAATGTGATTGATAAAATCAACTGTACTGAATGTTCCAAGATCACCTTGCCCGTGTTTACGCACCGAAACGCTTCCTTCCGCTTCTTCCTTCTCTCCTACAATAAGCATATACGGGATCTTCATTAATTCAGCATCCCGTATTTTTTTACCCGTTTTCTCATTGCGTTCGTCAACGAGGGCGCGAATTTCGGAATTTTCCAACACCTGTGCAACTTTTTTTGCATATTCGAGGTATTTCTCACTGATTGGCAGTATTGTGACCTGGTCGGGTGTAAGCCAAAGAGGAAAATTCCCGGCAGTATGCTCCAAAAGCACAGCGACAAAACGCTCCATCGAACCAAACGGCGCACGATGAATCATCACCGGGCGATATTTCTGGTTATCGTTGCCTGTATACTCCAGTTCGAAGCGTTCGGGAAGGTTATAATCGACCTGAATTGTTCCGAGCTGCCACTTTCGTCCAAGAGCATCTTTCACCATAAAGTCGAGTTTAGGACCGTAAAATGCAGCTTCTCCCAACTCTACGGTTGTTTTCAATCCCTTTTCGGCAGAAGCTTCTATGATAGCACTTTCGGCTTTTTCCCAGTTTTCGTCACTTCCAATATATTTCTCCTTGTTATCAGGATCACGCAAGGAAATCTGCGCTGTGAAATCCTTGAAATCAAGAATACGGAAAATATGAAGTACAATATCTATAACAGATTTAAACTCCTCCTTCAACTGGTCGGGACGGCAGAAAAGATGCGCGTCGTCCTGAGTAAATCCACGAACCCTTGTAAGCCCGTGAAGTTCACCACTTTGCTCGTAACGGTAAACGGTACCGAACTCAGCAAACCGGATTGGCAGGTCTTTGTATGAGCGGGGTTTTGCATTGTATATCTCGCAGTGGTGAGGGCAGTTCATTGGCTTCAGCATAAACTGTTCTCCTTCTATCGGAGTATTTATAGGCTGAAAAGAATCTTTTCCGTATTTCTGGAAATGACCGCTGGTTTTATACAGTTCCACATTCCCGATATGCGGGGTGATAACCGGAAGGTATCCGGCTTTGCGCTGCAGACCTTTAAGGAAATTCTCGAGTCGCTCGCGCAACTGCGCACCTTTGGGCAGCCATAATGGTAATCCTTGTCCGACTTTTTGCGAAAATGTAAAAAGTTCCAGTTCTTTCCCTAATTTACGGTGGTCGCGTTTCTTAGCTTCTTCGAGCAAAACAAGGTATTCTTCAAGTTCCTTTTGTTTGGGGAAAGTGATACCGTAAATACGTGTAAGCATTTTGCGCTTCTCATCACCACGCCAGTAAGCACCGGCAATATTGAGCAGTTTTACAGCTTTAATCGGTGAAGTATCCTGAAGGTGAGGCCCGCGACACAAGTCTGTGAATTTACCGGTTTCGTAAAAAGTAATTTCACCATCCTGTAAGTCGGTTATAAGTTCAATTTTGTATTCGTCGTTTTTAGCTGTGAAATAATTTAATGCCTCAGATTTTGAAACCGAGCGTCGAAGGTATTGTTGTTTTTCACGTGCAAGTTCCAGCATTTTGGCCTCAATACGCGGCAGATCTTCAGGAGTAACCTGGTATGTTCCGAAATCCATATCGTAGTAGAAACCGTTTTCGATATCGGGTCCTATTCCGAACTTCACGCCGGGAAAAAGCAACTCTATAGCTTCGGCCATCAGGTGGGCTGATGAATGCCACATAGCTGATTTACCTTCAGGATCGTTCCAGGTGAGTAACTGCAGGCGCACATCATTTGTAATCGGGCGGGTCGAATCCCATACCTGTCCATCAACTTTGGCAGCTAACACATTGCGCGCCAGGCCTTCACTAATACTTGAGGCAACCTGCATGGCAGTAGTTCCGGCAGGATACTGCCGTACGGAATTATCGGGTAATGTTATGTTTATCATGTAGTTGGGTAATGGTCAAAAAAAATAAGTTTGCAAAGATAGTGATTTTATGCATAGAAATCACAATACTATTTGATCGGATTTTCAGTTCAACGGCAACAATAAAATCCTGATAAAGTCCCGCTATATCCTCTATCTTTCATATTTTTACATCATTATAAATTCAAATCACAATTTAACTGATTCAACTAATATGAATACTGAAGATCAGATTATCGAAGCACTGAAACAGAGTGAAAAACCAATGAGTGCAGGGCAGATTGCCGAAAAAACCGGTCTCGACAGGAAAGTTGTTGACAAAACCATGTCGAAACTGAAAACTGAAGAGAAAATTATCTCCCCGGTAAGGTGTTTCTGGACAGCCAAATAATGTCGGATGTGGAATGTGGATTGCGGATTTTGAGACTGCGTCAAGCTATTTAGTAAGCTAAGTTTTTACTTGCTTATTACTTTAAACTCGGTTCTGCGGTTTTTAGCGCGTCCTTCTACAGTATCATTGCCTGCGACTGGAACACTTTCTCCATAACCTTTGAAAGTCAGTCGACCAGCCTCTACTCCATTGGATATCAGGTAATCATAAACTTCTTTTGCCCTGTTTTGAGACAGCAAATTATTGTGGGTTTCGCTGCCCTCACTATCGGTATGTCCGCCTATTTCGATGTGCATGGTCATGTTCTTGTTTAAAAATGAAATCAGTTTTCCGAGTTCTGATTTCGATTCAGGCAACAGATCGAATTTATCGGTTTCGAAGAAAATATTGTGCAAAACAACTTTCTCACCTACTTCGAGAGGTTGCATTGGGATATCGAGTTTTACGGGATCCGATGCACTGTGAATGTTATCGAGACTGAAGTTCATGGAATAAAAAAGGTAGCCTTTGCACGAAACATTTAATGCATAATTCTTGTCCTGTGGCAGGCTCATCACAAATTCACCTGTTACTAAATCTGATACAGAATTTACAATAACTTCATTGCTCTGCATGTCAATCAGTTCAAAAGAAGCTGACAAGGGGCCAAGTGTATTTTTATCATAAACTTTTCCTTTCACATACGATACTGATGCCGGCCGGGATTGCTCGGGCAATTCAAAACGATAAATATCAATATTCCCATACCCATTTTCACGCTCGGCGGAAATGAAAGCTTCAGCCCCCTTTGCGCTGATAATCAGGTTGATTTCATCACGGTTGGTATTAACCGGATATCCGATATTTTCAGGAGCAAGCCAATATCCGCCGGCATCCATGCGGGAAACGAACAGATCCGCTCCTCCCATTCCCATGTGCCCGCGCGATGAGAAATACAAAGTCCTTCCGTCAGGATGAATAAAAGGTGCCATTTCGTCGGCAGCAGTATTTATCAGTTTACCCAGGTTAACTGGTACGCTCCAGTATCCATCTTCCTTCAAATTGCTTTTCCAGATATCTGATCCACCAAAACCACCGCGCCTTGTAGATACAAAATACAGAGTTCGCCCGTCGGCTGCCAGGCTGGGTTGCGATTCCCATGCAGTTGAATTTACATTTTCACCCAGGTTTTCAGGCTCCGACCAGTTATTACCGACCCGATGCGAAAGGTATAAATCGCAGCTGCCATAGGAATCCCTCCTGCTGCAGCAGGTTATAATAATTGTCATGCCATCAGGCGAAACACAAAGAGCACCTTCATTACCAGGAGTGTTAATCGGGGCTCCGATCTCAATAGCAGGACTCCAGTTTATCTGGCCAACAGCTGAACGAGCCGATACTGAGCGGAAAAAACTTTCATCACTGCGCGGGTCGGATCCTTTACGGGTAAAATAAAGCTGTCCTTCATCAAGGCTCACTGCATTAATGTACTCATAACCACTTGAATTAACATTTGGACCAATGTTAACAGGATTAAACGGGACCGGGTTTTTAATCATTTCCGACCTAAAATCGCATAGCAGTATATTTTCGGCCAGGCGCTTGAGTTCAGCCTGAATTTTGGGATTAAAAGCAAGGTATTTGATATAATTGGATTTTGCCTCACTGTACTTTTCCATATCGAAATACAAGTTCGCCAGGATATAATACGCCGGGGGGAAAATGGCTGAGTCGAGGTCAACTGCTTTTTGATAAGAAAAAGCCGCATCAGGAAACTGCTTCAGATCTTTATACATATCACCTTTTAACAGCCAGGCTTTTGCATAGGAAGGTTCATCGGCCAATAAATCATCAAGTTGACGCAATGCCCCGGCAAAATCGCGGTAATCATATAACTGTACAGCTTTTTCAAACTTCTTATCAGTCTTAGTCTTTGCCGTTTGCTGAGCTATCAATGAAACATCTGAAAGAAAAAAAATTGCTAAAACGACTAAAAGCCTGGTAGGTCTCATAAAAATGCAGTATTGAAATGCGAAAATACATAACTTATGCCAAACTTTGGAATTGCTGTGAGCTAACGCCACCGACAATTATTGCGTTATTGCGATATACTGAATATTAAAACCAGGAAAACTTCAAAAAACGTTCTTTCACCGCTTCTCGAAGCTATTAAAATCCTGAACCGGGCAATATTGCAAATCCACTCTCTCAACCCTTGCATGAGAAGGGCCTTGTTTGCATATGTCAATAAACAACTGAAAATGTTCTGATTCACCTTCGGCTTCAATATAAACAGTTCCATCCGGAAGATTCTTTACAAACCCGAATATGTTGAGCAAACCGGCTTTTTGTTTTACAAAATACCTGAACCCGACTCCCTGAACATGGCCGTGGACAATAAGAATAGCTGACTGTTTCATTTTAATTTCTATTTTCAGGGATTCAATCTTCTCGTAATCAACTGTTCAACAATTAAAAACAACTTCTGTGGCAAAAGAGTGCGCCAGGGTAATTCATCAAACTTCCCTCCCATCGCCATGTAATAATCGAGATGCCCGTTCTCAAATTCCTGTATCACATGATGCCGGAAATTGACGCAAACAATCCATCCATCACCAAGTTCATCAAACCATTCCTGGTAGTAATCATCGTCGGAAAAATGAAAATTCAGAACATTTTCACCTATCAGGATGAATTTATTTATACCATTTTCCAGAAGTAGCTCAACAACATTGCGGTAAAGAAACATTATATCATTGTAAAGACAATCGTTCCACTCACCAATTAACTCGATGATGCAGAATTCCTTCTCATAATCAACGAACAGGATTTTCAGATACAGTGTTTCCGAACCAATATAATCCCACTGTGGATGGATAAGATAATTATATACCTTGCCTGTAAATTCAAATTCACTGTATTCGCGACCGTAAAACGGCGACAGTTCATCTTCATCGGCAATGTAGAGATTACGCCAGTTGTAATAAGGTTCGATATCGTGCATGAACTTTTAAGGGATGCTTTCGGACAATAAACAGATAATACTGAGAACAGGATACAAAATTATATGAAAATTTTTAAAACACAGGAGTAATTACATAAGAACGGGTTGAAGAGTAAGCGGAGAAAAAGCCGACTGCCCCGTTGCTGATATTCCCTTTTATATTAGCAGGCGGACCGCTGAAAAGCGGATTTGAACCAAACAGTTCAGTTTGTGCTTCAACCAGGAAGTTAAAGTACTCGTTCCCTATGTTGTTTACTTCAGTCATAACTGTGTCTCCAGGTTGCAGCCCTTGTTCGGGATTACCCTGGTCGATATAAGCAATGGGTAATCCGTTGGTGTAGTTTCCGTTAAAGAACAAATCATCGGTTATAAGCCATTCGTTAAGTGTATCAGTGAGCAACACCTGATTTTTATACATCAGGAAACGATAAAAGTCAACCGTTGGGGGTTCCTGTACAAAGCACTTTACTTCCCATATACCAGCTTCTGACCATTCGGGATGGAACAATAAACTGATGGAATCAAGCGAAGTAATAGGGTTTAATATTGAAGTAGCTGTATATGAATCATATCCTCCTATTGCACTTGCAAGTTTGATATTCAACGAATAGGTTTTACCGGGAATACCATACACCGATGGTGCCGTACGATATACACCGGGTTTTTCCTCAGTTAAATCATACAGCATGGTCCCGTCGGATATAGTCACCATGGCACCGGTTACAGCCGGTGCCGGCTGGTTATAATAATAACTCGATGTAGTTGTCAGCACCACTGTATGTGGCATGGTATCCGTTGAAATTGATCCGTCAACAACCAGGCGGGTATAACTTTCATCGAGCTCTATTTCTATCCTTTCGGTGCAGGAGACTGCTATGATTGTAATGAATGAAAGCAGGAAGAAGTATATCCTTGAATTCAAAGTATTCTTGATCAAATGATTAATAATCAGAGGGTTCATCAGAATTTAAAATTATAGGTCAGTGCGGGAATTACTGAAAACAGATATGTTTTTTCAGCATAGGTCACATAAGGATCTGTATTGTCCTGTGTGAAATTAATTGACCAGGCGTTGTGCCTGTTGTAGGCGTTGTAAACTGAAAGATTCCATTCACCATGCCATTTTTTGCCCGGCTTTTCCTTTCCTTTAAGTGAAACCGATAAGTCGAGGCGGTGATAATCAGGCAGTCGATATGCATTGCGGTCAGAATAGATGGGGAGAATAGCATTGCCAATAACGGCCCTTCCGGTAGGGAATGTAATTGGAAGTCCGGTTGCATAAGTCCATATGAATGAGGCTGAAACACGCCTTGTGAAATCGTAGTTAGCTACAATATTTATTGCATTTGGCTTATCATAAGGGGCATTGTATTGGTTTCCATTGTTAATTTCGGGTATTATGCGAAACGAGCGGGAATAGGTGTAGCTTACCCACCCGGTTAGTTTTCCTTCATTTTTACGTATCATAGTTTCAATACCATACGAATAACCCCGTCCAATGCGCAATTCTCCCTCAAGGTATGGATTAAGTAACAACATGGCATGGTCGCGGAAATCGATCACACTGCTGTATTTTTTATAGTACGTTTCAGCAGAAACCTCATACATATTTTCGCTGAGATTCCTGAAATAACCAATGCCCACCTGGTCGCACAACTGAGGTTCAACATTAGGTGTAGCCGGGAACCAGATATCGAGGGGTGTTCCTGAGGTTGAATTTTGAGCTAAAGTAAGATACTGTGCCGTATGCGAATAGCTGCCTTTTATGGATGATACATCATTAAGCAGGTATGTAAAAGCCAGCCGCGGTTCAAGATTGGTATAAATATTAAACGAATCGCCTTTTTTATACACCGTGCTGTCGATAGGTTCATAGTCTGAATCATAGTTATAATATGTTCCCGGGCCAACATTCTGAAACATGGCAAGCCGCAAACCGTATTTCAGGGTAAGCCTTGGAGTTGCCTTATATTCGTCGGAAACATAAAGACTATACTCAAAAGCATACTCAGCAGGTAAAACAAATTCGGAAAATGCGGATTCACTTCCAAGCCCTTTGGCGGTTCCCGGAAAAAACTCATGAAACATAGCGGTAGCTCCGAATTTGAGTGTATGTTTATCAGTTAAGTAATGTGTGAAATCGAAGCGTGTAGAGTAGTCGCGCATCATTGAAGTCCAGTTGAATGAAGTGGCCTCGCCTTCCGGAGTGCCGAGTTCGTAATTGTAGCGCGAATAAATCAGGCTGAAGTTAAAAAAAAGTTTTTTTGAAAAAAGATGGTTCCAGCGGAACGAGGCAATCTGGTTGCCAAAACCCATGGATGCAAATTGATTTTTAAACGTATCGCGTCCTGAATAGCCCGAAAGATAAAGCCTGTTATTGTCATTCACCACATGGGAAAGTTTCAGGTTAAAATCGTAAAAATACAATTTGTTGTCACGCACGTTTTCATCTTTTGCAAAAGGCAGGAATAAATCAGCATAGGTCCGGCGTCCGGAAACCAGGTATGTTGTTCTATCTTTGACAATTGGTCCTTCGAGTGTAAGTTTACTCGAAACAGTACCAATACTTCCGGTAATACCAAACTTTTTAGAATTTCCATCCCTCATCCGCACATCGAGCAACGACGAAAGCCTGCCGCCGTAAGCCGCAGGAATATCTCCTTTATAAAGAGTAACTTCTTTGATTGCATCGTTATTGAACACAGAAAAGAACCCCAACAGGTGCGAAGCATTATGAATTGTTGCTTCATCAAGGATTATCAGGTTCTGATCCGAACTTCCGCCACGAACACTGAAACCTGTTGACCCTTCGCTGGTTGCCTGCACGCCGGGCAATAGCTGTATCACTTTAACTATGTCAATTTCACCCAATAAGGCCGGAACTTTACGAATGGTTTTAATATCGAGCTTAGCCATGCTCATTTCGGGTGCACGCACATTTTCATCGGTACGTTTTCCGGTTATAACAACTTCACCGAGTTCTAATTCCACAGGCTTCAAGTTGATATCAATGGCCTGGTTTTTATCGAGTTGAAGTATTTTTTCCTGAGTCTCGAATCCAACATAAGAATAGCGTATCGTATACTTTCCGGGTGCGAGGCTGAGGGAATAAAACCCATAAACGTTAGTAGTTACACCTGTTTTTATTTCGTTGCAAAATACAGTAACTCCGATTAACATTTCACCATTTGACTGATCGCGCACATATCCGCTCAGTGTATATTTTAAAACATTAATTTCTCCGTCGGGCAAGGAATACGCCGGCCTGGAAAGCAGTATTATAAGAATGAAAATGAATGTATATCTAGATAATCTCATCTTTTTTTTATTGGAATCAAATGTTTTGGTGATTCTAAACATAACGTATTAGGGAAGGAATTGTTATTTTTTATTGTTTGACTATATTTGAAGTATGAATTGTTTGATGAAAGTAAGCTTAACGTCTTTTAAATATTAATACTCAGGCAGACATATTTACATCCGAATGACAGAAAAATTCCGGAAGGGTTGGAAACAAAATAAAAAAACTTTGATTTTATAATTACCTGAAGGCCGCCATCAGGAGGTTTATATCCTGAAACGGAAGATGAAATGAATCGCTCAGGTATTTATTAGTCGAAATTCCATTGTAGAGATAAACACCTTGCCGTACCCCATAATCAGAATGTAACACTTTTTCAACACCTCCCTCTTCGCCGAATCGTAAAAGTATTGGCGACAGAAAGTTGCTTAAAGCGTATGAGGCTGTGTGGGGAACCTTGGAAGCAATATTCGGAACACAATAATGGGTAACACCGTACTTTTTGAAAACAGGATTACGATGGTCAGTAACTTCTGATGTTTCAAAACAGCCACCCTGGTCGATGCTAACATCAATAATAACAGCACCGGCTTTCATATGCTGTACCATATCCTCGGTAACAACAATAGGTGTTCGTCCATATGCGCTATGAATAGCACCAATGACAACATCGGCCGATCGCAGCGCGTTCATCAGCACACGGGGTTGAATCATTGAGGTGTAAACCCTGGTATTCAGGTTATTCTGAAGCCGACGCAATTTATATACGGAGTTGTCGAAAATCTTTACAAAAGCACCCATTCCCAAAGCTGCCCTGGTAGCATATTCGCCGACGGTTCCGGCACCAAGAATAACCACTTCTGTTGGCGATATTCCGGAAAAGCCACCCAGCATTTTGCCACGCCCATACTCAGGATTACTCATGTATTCGGCAGCAACAAGCATAGAAGTATTTCCGGCAATTTCGCTCATAGCACGAATTACAGGAAATGTACCTGCCTTGTCCTGCACATATTCGAAAGCCAGCGCAGTTATTCGCTTCACCAGCAATCGTCTGAAATACTCTTCATTAATTGCCGAAGTATGTATTGATGAAATTACAGTTTGTTTGTTGCCGATCATGTCAATCTCGTCCAGGGTAGGCGGAGCTATTTTCAGGATGATATCGGAAGCAAAAATTTTACGTGTGTCGAATGTAATTTCAGCACCCATCTCGGCATATTCGGTATCAGCAAAATGGGCTGCTTTACCTGCATCAGCTTCGATCAGTACCTGGTGACCATGATGCACAAGTAATCCCACAGCATCGGGATCGAGTGGAATACGGTTTTCAGAAAAAGCACATTCCTTCGGAACACCGATTACAAGTGTTTTCTGACTACGCTGCACTTCGAGACGCTCCTCCTGCGGCATAAGCTGCCCCGAATGAAATATCCCCGAATAGTTATTTTGTATCATAACCATTGATCAGTATGTTATGGTGCGCATGTTGCCATCAGTTGATACTGAAATATTTACATGCACGGTTTCTTCAGGCAACAAATTTACAATTTTTTCGGGCCATTCTATCAGGCAGTAATTGCCGCTGTAAAAGTAATCTTCATAACCGATTTCAAGCATTTCGGTCCATGATTTGATGCGATACAGATCGAAATGGTAAATTGTACCTTTTGGGTTGGTAAGGTATTCGTTTACAATAGCGAAGGTAGGACTGCTAACGGTATCGGTAACTTCAAGTAAGCTGCAGATTACCTTAATAAAAGTGGTTTTCCCTGCACCCATTTCGCCATGAAAAGCAAAAATCCGTTTATCCTTGTGGAATTCGATTAGCCGGGAGGCTATTGATGGAAGTTCGTCGGGTAAATTACAGGTGTAGATTTCTGCCATGCGGAAATGTCCTATTTCTTAATGATATTCACTTTGTTAGTTAATTCTACTTTATTTTATTGCAGATTTCTGGCTCATTGTTTGAGACATTTCATCTTAAAAAATTCATTGAAGCAGGCCTAAGTCATAGTTATGAAACTTTGAAAATCGTAAAAATCTGCAACTCTAAATCCTAAAACCTAACCCCAAACTCCTACTTTGCTTTCATATAAATAAACGGGATCAGCATTTCCTCCATCGAGATACCTCCATGCTGAATGGTATCGCGGTAATACTGCACGTAGTGATTGTAATTGTTTGGGTAAGCAAAGAAATCGTCGCTCTTGCAAAAAACATAGGCAGAACTAACATTAGTTCTTGGGAGAAATGCTTCGGCAGGGTTCTTCACTTCAAACACTTCATTTTTATTAAAGTTCAGACTTTTACCATTTTTATATCTCAGGTTTGTATTTGTTGTGCGATCGCCTATCACTTTCACCGGGTTGCTTACTCTAACTGAACCATGATCGGTAGTGATTATAAGTGGTATTTTCTTTTCAGCCAGGAACTTGATAATATCAAGAAGGGGAGAATGCTCAAACCAGCTTACAGTGAGTGAGCGGTATGCAGGTTCATCGTCAGCTAGTTCACGTATCACCTCCATTTCAGTACGTGCATGGGAGAGCATATCAACGAAATTGTAAACGATCACGTTAAAACGGTTTGCCATCAGGTTGGGTAAAGTTTCAACGAGTTTACGGCCGGCATTGAGATTAAGAATTTTAGTGTATGAATACTTTACATCCTGGCCAAAGCGTTTCAGGTTTTCACTAAGCAATTCACTTTCAAACTGGTTTTTACTTCCTTCTTCGTCTTCATTTACCCAGTATTTAGGATACTTCTTTGCTATTTCGCTGGGTAAAAGCCCTGAAAACAAAGCATTACGTGCATATTGTGTGGTTGTTGGCAGAATGCTGTAATACAATTCGTCTCGCTCAACCCTGTAATATTCCTCAAAAATGGGTTGCAGCATTTTCCACTGGTCGTATCGAAGGTTGTCGATCAATATCATAAACATCGAACTGTTTTCCTTAACAAGCGGAAGCACTTTTTCGCGTATTAAGGTATGCGACTGCACAGGTTTCTCAGCGCTCCGTCCGTTAAGCCAGTCGAGATAATTACGTTCCACATATTTGCAGAAAACCTGGTTGGCTTCCGCTTTCTGCGAACGCATAATATCAACAATGCTCTGATCCTGTGCTTTTTCGAGTTCCAGTTCCCAGTAAATAAGTTTTTTGTAAATCTCTATCCATTCGTTAAAATCGAGCCGGTTGCTGATCTCCATTCCTATGTTACGGAATTGCTGCTGGTACGAATGAGTTGTTTTCTCACTTACAAGTCGTTTATTCTCAAGATTCTTTTTTACACTCAGCAGTATTTGTTTTGGATTCACCGGTTTTATCAGGTAATCGGAAATACTCGAACCGATTGCGTCCTCCATGATATGCTCTTCTTCGCTTTTTGTGATCATAACAACAGGCAGGTTCGGGTAACTTGCTTTTATGATCGAAAGGGTTTCGATGCCCGACAGTCCGGGCATATTTTCATCAAGAAAAACGATATCAACGGTCTGGTTTTTCAACATATCAATTGCCTCATCACCATTGTTGGATGTGAGTACTTCGTACCCTTTGTCCTTCAGAAACATGATATGAGGTTTCAAAAGATCAATTTCATCGTCAGCCCACAATATTATTCCGTTTTCCATGTTTTATTTTATATATGTAATTAACAATCAGTTAAGGCATTTGTTATCTTTGCTAACAATACGGTATGAAGTCAAAGACTATTCCGAAAGGCTTCAAATGCTTAGTACTAATGCTTTCAATACTTGTTTTATTGTGTTGATTTCTTAAATAACCAGTCTTTTATACAAATTTAACAAAATAGCGTGATACCTGCTCCGGCATTCAAACGAAAAATTATAAATGACCCGCTCTATGGTTTTATAACCATTTCCGACAAGTTGGTTTTTGAGGTTATTGAACATCCCTATTTTCAGCGACTCCGCAGGATTGAACAACTCGGACTTGCCTCAATGGTTTATCCCGGTGCTCTCCATACACGATTTCATCATGCGCTCGGAGCCATGCACCTGATGGGGCAGGCTATTGAATCGTTACGATCGAAAGGATTTGAAATATCCGCAAAAGAAGCCCAGGGTGCTTTGCTGGCAATTTTGCTTCACGATATCGGGCACGGACCGTTTTCACATGCTCTCGAACATCACATTGTCAGCGGCATTTCGCATGAAGAAATCACCATCCTTTTCATGAAGCGGCTGAATGATGAATTCGATAACAAACTTGAGACTGCCATTTCCATTTTCGACAATACCTATCCAAGGAAATTTTTACACCAATTAGTTTCGGGACAACTGGATGTTGACAGGCTGGATTACCTGATGCGTGATAGTTTTTATACCGGTGTTAGCGAGGGTGTTATAAGCACCGACCGCATCCTTAAAATGCTGACGGTTGTTGATGATGAACTGGCAGTTGAACTGAAAGGCATTTACTCTATCGAAAAATTTATTGTTGCCCGAAGGCTGATGTACTGGCAGGTTTATTATCATAAAACAGTTCTGGCAGTAGAACACATGTTGATCAGTATCCTGAACAGAGCCAGGCAAATAGCTTCGGCCGGCTCATATCTGCCTTCATCATCAGCTTTAAAATTTTTCCTTTCCGGCCAAATCGACTATTCCCTTTTTATTTCTTCGCCGCATATTCTTGATAAGTTTGCATTGCTTGATGATTACGATATTTACAGTGCTATCAAAGAATGGTCAACCCATGAGGATTATATTCTCAGTATGTTGTGCAAGGCTCTGATGAACCGGGAACTTTTCAGGGCTGTTATATCTGCCACGCCATTCCCGGCTGATCGATCAAATGAAATAAAAAACCGAATCAATCAAAAACTCAACCTTTCCGGTGATGATTATACCTATTTTACCGGACAGGGTGAAATCTCAAACAGTGCTTACGACCCAAGCAGCGACCGGATTACTATTGTTGACAAAAATGGTGAATGCTGGGATGTTTCCGGATTGTCGGAACAACTGAATATTGCGGTATATAACAAAACTGTTTCAAAGTTCTTCACTTACTTTCCAAAATGGGCCGACAAATGACACTATATGTTAAATACATGTTATAAACATGTGAAGCCCATGTTAACAGAAATACCTATATTTGCAAACTTTTTTAATTTAACCGGAATATAATTTTATTTGATCCTGATGGAATTTACTGCAAAAGACATCGCCGGCCTTGTAGGTGGCACTATCGACGGAAACCCGGATGTAAAAGTTAACCGACTGGCCAGGATCGAAGATGGCGCACCTGAAGCATTAAGCTTTCTCGCAAACCCGAAGTATTATCCCTTTATTTACAGCACGCAATCGTCAATAGTGCTTGTTCAGAGTGATTTTGAAGCAGAGCAACCTCTGTCGTGTACACTTATTCGCGTTGATGATCCATATACTGCTTTTGCCCATCTTTTGGAAATATACGACAAAATGCGTAAAGGAAAAACCGGAACCTCTTCGTTATCCTCCATAGCCAAATCAGCAAGGATTGGGACAAATGCCTACGTTGGTGATTTTGTGGTAATAAATGATAATGCAGTTATCGGTGATGATGTCAAAATATTTCCTCACTGTTATATCGGTGAAAATGTGAAGATCGGATCCGGAACTACTTTATATCCCGGTGTAATAATTTATTATGATTGTACTATCGGAAGCGAATGTACCATCCACGGAGGTTCTGTAATCGGCGCTGATGGATTCGGATTCGCACCTCAAAGTGACAATAATTATAAAAAAGTTGCCCAGATCGGGAATGTAGTTATCGAAGACAACGTTGAAATTGGGGCTAATACTACAATAGACCGTGCCACAATTGGTTCAACCATAATCCGTAAGGGAGTTAAACTCGACAACCTGATCCAGGTCGGTCATAATGTTGAAATTGGTGAAAACACAGTTATTGCAGCGCAGACAGGTATTGCCGGATCAACCAAAGTGGGAAAAAACTGCATGTTAGGCGGACAGGTCGGGCTTGCCGGTCATATTGTAATTGCCGATGATGTAAAAATTGGTGCCCAGGCTGGTCTGGCGGGTAGTGTTACTAAACCCGGAAGTATTTTACTTGGAGCACCAGCTGTGGAAATCAGCAGGTTCCGAAGGATTATTGCCATCTTTAATAATCTTGATAAATTATATTACAGGATCGGTGACCTGGAAAAAACCGTAAAACAATTACAGGCTGAAAAAGCTAGTGAAGAGAAAAGCATTTAAAAATATCAGTTCACATAAACAAACTTATGTTTGACAAGCAGCGTACCATTAAAGAGCCTGTTACAATAAAAGGCTCAGGATTACATACAGGAAAACAGGTTACCTTAACTTTTAAACCAGCACCGGCAGACCATGGCATAAAATTTTGCCGTGTTGATCTCGAAAACAATCCGGTTATTGATGCAATTGCTGATTATGTTGTTGACACTTCCCGTGGCACAACGCTTGAATTTCAAGGCGTAAGGCTTGTAACAGTTGAGCATGTGATGGCTTCGGTAGCCGGACTCGGCATCGACAACATCCTGGTTGAGGTTGATAGCGAGGAAATGCCGATTATGGATGGAAGTGCCAGGTTTTTTGTTGCTGCCCTTGATGTGGCCGGAATAATTGAATTAGATGCCAACCGCGAATATTTCGAATTCAGAAGTACTCTTACTCTTACTGATACCAAACGTAAGAGCGAAATGGTGCTTGTTCCTGATGACAATTTCCGGCTTTCGGTAATGATTGATTTTGAAACACGCATTTTGGGTACACAATATGCATCCATTGCTGATATTGAAGATTTCAGAAGTGAAATTGCCGATTGCCGCACTTTCGTTTTCCTACACGAACTTGAATACCTGATCAACAACAATCTTATTAAGGGTGGCGATGTCAGCAATGCAATAGTTTTTGTTGAACGATTACTCAGTGAAGCCGAACTCGACAGCCTGGCAAAACATTTCAACAAACCAAAAATTACTGTCCTGAAAGAAGGCATCCTGAATAACCTTGAACTACGTTTCCACAATGAACCTGCAAGGCATAAACTTCTTGATGTAATTGGCGACCTTGCTCTTGTTGGCATGCCTCTTAAAGGTCATATTATTGCAACACGCCCTGGTCACCTTGTGAATACCAATTTCGCAAAACTCATCCGGGAGCATATCAAAAACAGCCCGAAAGGCCCTAATATCGACCTGAACAAAAAACCTGTTTACGATATTAACGATATTAAACGCATACTTCCGCATAGGCCTCCGTTCCTTTTGGTCGACAAGATTATGGAAGTGGATGAAAAGCATGTTATCGGGGTGAAGAATGTTACCATGAATGAATCCTTTTTTGTTGGACATTTCCCTAACGAACCTGTTATGCCCGGAGTGCTTCAGGTTGAAGCAATGGCCCAAACGGGAGGAATATTTGTGTTGCACTCATTACCCGATCCTGAAAATTACATCACCTATTTCCTTAAAATGGAATCGGTAAAATTCAGGCAAAGGGTAGTTCCCGGCGACACCCTTGTTTTCATTCTTGAAATGATCACTCCAATCCGTCGTGGAATATGCCATATGCGCGGAACTGCCTGGGTTGGAAATAAAATTGTTACTGAAGCCGAATTAATGGCCCAGATTGTAAGGAAGAATAAGGATGAATAAAAGCACATGTGAATCAAGCCAAAGGCCGAAGGTCAAAAAATAAAATCGAACCCTTTTGCACCTGAAGTTTGAAACCTGATGTTTTTCAACCATTGAACCTACGTTTTGATAAAATAGTATCCTAAACCCAAGCACAACCAATGAATCAACCCCTTGCTTATGTTCATCCACAGGCCAATGTCGCCAAAAATGTGGTTATTGAACCTTTCGTGAATATCGAGAAGAATGTGGAAATCGGAGAAGGCACCTGGATCGGGTCGAGCGTTACAATTATGGAAGGAGCGCGCATAGGTAAAAATTGCCGTATTTTCCCTGGCGCTGTGATTGCAGCCATACCACAGGATTTAAAATATGCCGGTGAGGATTCAATTGTCAGGATTGGCGACAACACTACCATAAGAGAATTTGTAACTGTGAACCGTGGAACCAAAGCCAATATGGAAACCGTTGTGGGGAACAATTGCCTCATTATGGCATATGCACACATTGCTCATGATTGTATTGTAGGGAACAACTGTATCCTTGCAAACTCAGTTGCACTGGCAGGACATATTACAGTTGAAGACTATGCCATAATCGGAGGCTTATCGGCAGTACATCAGTTTGTTACTATTGGTCAGCACACTATGATATCAGGAGGTTCGCTTATCCGTAAAGATGTTCCGCCCTTCACCAAGGCTGCCCGTGAGCCGGTTTCGTATGTCGGAATTAATTCAGTTGGCTTGCGCCGCAGAGGGTTCTCGAACGAAAAGATAAATGAAATACAGGATATTTACCGTATCATTTTCTTAAGCGGTTATAATGTAAGCCGCGCCGTTGAAATAGTTGAAACAACCATGCATCCAACTGTTGAACGCGATGAAATCCTTTCATTTATTAACCGTTCAACCCGGGGCATTATGAAAGGCTATTCAAAATCGAGAGAGTAGGTTGAAAATGCCATTTATCAAAAACCTGATGTCTTCCTGATCCTCATGGTTAAAGAAGAAGTTCTGCAGAAAAGTTTGTTTCGCTTTCCATTCAAACCAAATAATACGCCATATTCATAAGGGAGTAAAAAATCCTGGGACCTAAATAATTCCCAGGTATAGCTATAGTCCTAAAACCAGAATTCATTAACCCATGCATATTACCCTGAGTAAAATTAGCAGAAAGTTCAATTACGAATGGATATTCCGTGATGTAAACTTCGAATTTGAAAAAGGTAACGCCTATGCCATTCTTGGATCAAACGGATCAGGAAAATCAACACTTCTTCAGATAATCTCGGGACATTTGCATCCTTCGGAAGGTACAATTTCGTACAAAAAGGATAATAAGGTAGTTGAATCCGAGGATTTTTTCAGGCATGTGACTTACAGCGGACCGTATTTAGAACTTATCGAAGAGTTTACCCTCGAAGAAATGCTCGCATTCCATATCCGGTTTCGTAAATTTCGCAACAATATGGATGTTACGGCAGTGATGGATGCAACCGGCCTTACTCGTAACCGGAATAAGCCTATCAAATATTTTTCATCAGGAATGAAGCAGAGAGTCAGGCTGGCTTTAGCTTTGCTTTCGGAATCGGACGTGGTGCTGCTGGATGAGCCGGCTGCCAACCTCGATCGCAAAGCCATTGAATGGTACCGAAGCCTGATTGTGGCCCACAGCGATAACCGTATAATAATTGTATGTTCCAATTCGCAAAGTGAAGAGCATGATTTTTGTACTCAGCAGATTGTGATTGACGATTACAAAAAGAAAGAGAATAAGGAAAAGCAGTAGCTTCTGGAGTTTATATTTCTCTAACGGGTTTGAAAAAGATCCTTTTCCAAAAATGTTATGAGCCCGAAGACTTTTAAAAATCCTTCAGGACATAGTCATCAAAAAATATTGACTAATTCAAGATGCTACCTTTTTTGCTACTCTGCATATAAAGAATTATCCTCATTTTCAAATTTTAACAGTATCAGGAAAATGCTTACTTTTGCACCCGTTTTAAAAAAGTTTCACCTACTTACATAAGAATAATTTATGGCAACAACCGCTGAATTTCGCAACGGACTATGCATCGAATTTAATGGCGATCTCTATAAGATTGTAGAGTTTCAACATGTTAAACCCGGCAAAGGCGCAGCTTTTGTCCGTGCACGACTAAAAAATCTGAAGACAGGCAAAGTAATACCCAATACCTTTGATGCAGGTGCAAAAATTGATGTTGCCCGTGTTGAACGCCGCCCTTATCAGTTTTTATATAAAGATGAAAACGGTTACAATTTCATGAATACCGAAACATTCGACCAGATTTCTATCGATGAGGAAATGATTGACGGGTACCAGTTTATGAAAGAAGGACAGGAAGTTGAAATGATGATTCATGCCGATACCGAAACTCCGCTGACATGTGAGCTCCCGGCATTTGTTGAATTACTCATCACTTATACCGAGCCTGGTTTCCGTGGAGATACCGCATCCAATACGCTTAAAAAAGCAACTGTCGAAACAGGAACAATCGTTCAGGTTCCGCTTTTCATCGAAGAAGGAACCAAAATCCGGATTGATACACGCAATAACAGCTATTTCGAAAGGGTTAAATAAGGCTGCTACATTTATCTTTTGCAGAATGACTATATTTATGCTTTACATTCATAGTTCATGAAATTTCCATTACCCCTGTCACTTGAAGAATTAGCACTTTTAGTTGGGGCAACATATTGCGGAGACGCGTCTTTTCCGGTTTCCGGAATTAACGAAATACACATGGTTTCTAAAGGTGACCTTACTTTCGTTGATCATCCGAAATACTATAACAAAGCATTAACATCCAATGCCAGCGTAGTGATTATCAACCAGAAAGTGGATTGTCCTGATGGTAAAGCACTCCTGTTCCACGACGATCCTTTTGCGGCATATACCTTATTGGTCCGGAAGTTTATGCCTTTTGAAGCATCAGATTCAGCAATAAGTTCATCTGCAATTATTGGTGAAGGAACAGTCATCCAGCAGGGAGCTTTTATAGGCAACCATGTGGAAATAGGTAAAAACTGCATTATTCATGCAAATGTCAGCATTAACGATTATTCAATAATCGGCGATAATGTGGTGATACATGCCAACTCGGTTCTGGGTGCTGATGCCTATTATTTCCAGCGCAAACCTGCAGGTTACCGGAAACTTGAATCTTGCGGACGGGTCGTTATACACGATAATGTCGAAATCGGAGCTCTTTGTTCTATAGATAGGGGTGTATCGGGCGATACCATTATCGGTACCGGCACGAAGTTCGATAACCACGTGCAAGTAGGTCACGATACACATATTGGCACAAACTGCCTTATAGGCGCTCACACTGCCATTGCCGGTGTAACCCGGATCGAAGATGATGTAATTATCTGGGCAAAAGTCGCAATAAATAAAGATCTCGTTATTGGCAAAGGAGCTATAATACTAGCTACATCAGCTGTTGACAAATCGCTCGCGGGCGGAATTACCTATTTTGGCAGCCCTGCCATTGAAGCCCGGAAAAAATGGAAAGAGTTGGTTATGCTCCGCAAATTACCATTGCTTTACAATAAGCTATAACCTTGCCTGAGAGCAGGAAACTACTCCAAATTTGAAATACCTCCTTCTAAAAAGGGGGTATTTTTTTTACAGAAAATCAGGATTTTGTTTCTTCTCCGGGTAATTTGAAGTACAAATCGAGGGCAACTATAATGGCTACAAGTCCCCAGAAAGGAACACTTGCTTTATCCGTATTCAGGAAATTATTCATAATACCATGAACAAAATAGGTAATCAACCCAAGTGTTGCCGATAATGCAATCAGGCGGGTCTGGCTGTCGGATGCTTTTTTATACACATTAAGCCCGGTGTATATAACAGTTATCATAATAAAAATCATACTTAGCAAACCAAGAAATCCTGATTCAGCAAGTGGCCCGATATATTCGCTGTGTGCATTGCCCAGGTCGCCGAGGTTCGTACTGATAATGGTTTTTTCCTTCGATCGTTGAAAAGGGGCATATTCGAACTGATAAGTTCCCGGTCCCCATCCTACTACTGGCCTTTCGGAAAACATACGTAAGGCAGCCTGCCAGCGGTTAATACGCTCAAGGTTTGATGCATCAGAAGAAATGTTGGCAATTGACTGAACGTGTTCAATAAAATTGGCAGAAGCATCCTGCTTGTTTTTTTCGAGCCTGTCGAGGATTTCAAATTTGAATGTAAAGAATATCAACAGTAAGCCTGCAATAGTTATGGCAATCCATTTGAATTTGATACGCAACTTAACAAGAATCAGAACCCCGACTGCAAACCCGACACTAACCCATGCAGCCCGGCTATAGGATAAATACAGTGCTGCTAAAAGAATGATTAATGCGATTACAGCAAAAACACGCTGGTTGTGAGTAACTGCTTTATCGAACGACAATCCGAACATTACAGGAATAAACAGAGCCAAAATAACTCCATATGCTGTATGATCGTTATAAAAAGGGTACATAACCCAATGACCGGCTTTTTCGCTGAATCCATAACCCATGTGTACATATGTAGTGTAGAAAATTACGACTATCAATGCCGAAACGTAAGCCCATGTGAAGAGTCTGATATTGGTTTTAACACGAAAAAGCATAAGACCACCAAAGTATACCGGAATAATAAACCATAACCGCGATAAAAGGTATTTAAACGAAACAAGCGGTATATCGGAAGTTATGGATGTGATAAACATCCATCCCAGGTTAAAGAGAATAGCAATTGTAACCGGATGGCGCATAATACGGCGCTCTACACCGCCTTCGAGAAGGATTTTAAGAATCACAAAGAATAAAATACCTATCAGAAGAGGTTCACTGGGTACCGAAATACTCACCCCCATGTCGTAATCGCCGATATCGATGGCTAAGGGAGTGACAAATACTGCAAGCAACAATATTTTTTCAAGACTGAAAATGTACATTATCAACATGATACATGCAACAGGAATAAGAATTGCATAGTACATTTCCTTGTACACCATATAAGTATTAAGCAATACAAATATTGCAGTTATAAGGTAAACAATTGATATTTTGAGTTTCTCAGTCAAGGCAATTTCTGATTATCCGTTGGTTACATCTTCGGCTGGAGTTCTTCGCCTTTCAAGAAATGCAATGGCAAGCAAACTGAATAACAGTGTACCGGCAACAAAATAAAACATCACGAATAACCTTTTGGGATAAGATTTTTTATCTGCGACCTGTGGAGGAGTTACCACATTAACAAATGTGAAATTTTTATCTATATCAAACCTGGCCACATCATATTTGAGCATAATTTCGCTGTATTCATTAGCCAAATCCTCAATGCGGTTTGAAAGATAAAGCAATTCCCCGCTCTTTTCCATCATACCCAGCTTCAGCTTTTGTACGTCTTTAGTGTTGATACTGCCTCCGCCACCGGACACGGTGCGCAATTCTCCACGTGTTATCTCCTGGCTTTGTCCAAGCACATCGTAAACGCCGTAATTTGTTGCAATTTCACGATATCTGCTAGTAACAGAATCAATTTCAGCTCTTTTTGTTTCTAAAATTTTATCCATTGATACCACTACTTCATCGTATTTCACACTGTGCGTGGCACGTATTTTCTCATCAGTAAAATAAAGTATTGAATTAACAATATCCATTGCCATAACCGGATCGATATCAGTAACACTGACCTCAATACTTTCATATTGTGTTTTAGAAATTTTTACATTTTTACTGAACATGTATCCGAGAGTTGAATTGAAATATTTCTCATCAGGAGAAATGCCATAATGCTTCGCAAGGTCAAACTTCTTTATTACACTGTCGCGCACCACCATGGAAGTAATCCACTGCAGCATCTGTTCAGTTTCACTCTCATCGGAATAAGGCATAATATTCGATGGATATATGTAAGCTACCGATTTAAACCGCGGCTTCATTAATAGCGGACTTGAAACGAGCAAAGACACCAAGGCGGAAACAACAGCGAGGATAATCAGGTGCCATTTCCATTTTAAAACGATTCGCAGCAGGTTGGTATTATTAAAAAAATTATCCATCAGGGTAAGGCTGTTTTTAAATTTTACTTTAATGTTACTTCTATATTGATAACCGGATTTAAAGGATGAGGGTGGATGTATTATTCAGCTGTATGTTTTCTTTAACTTCTGCAAAAAATCAGGGCTTCGCTCCACGAAAAAAATAGCCAGCATACCAGCCAGTAAACTGCCTATAACCGAAAGCAGCACTATAATCCAAACTATAGGGTAGGCTTTGCGCTCGGCTTTGTAAGCATTTTCGACAATGAATTTCTGGGGAATCGCCTCTGTTGCATCTATTCTTGCTTCTTCATACCTGGCTTTTATGTAGCTCAATTGTTTCTTTTCATGTTCCAATGCATCACGCAACGAAACATAAGGCCCACCATATTTGGCAAGGACATTAAGTTTTTCTTCAAGTGCATTGATACCTCGGGTATTCCCTTTGGCTATTTCCATTGCAAGCTGTTGGTTCATCATTTCAGCCTGGGTTTCGTAATCGTGAACCCCAAGTTTTCTTAATGCTGTGAGAGAATCTTCCATCAGTTTTATTTCGGTCTGTAACGAGAGGTATTCCGTTTCAACAATCCTGAATCCTTGAACAGCCCGTTCCTTTTGCATGGTATTTTTTACTGTATCGAGTAATGCAGCTATTTCGTTAGCAATATCGGCAGCCATTTGAGGATCTTTGTCGAGCACAGAAATTTTCACTGCCATATACTCAGTCCGTTTAAAACTGATGTAAGAATCATAACGGCTGAAAAGCCTGGTTTGCTGGTATTTTGATCCTGCATCAATACCGTAATGCTCAGCCAGCTTATATTTACTGATCACTCTATCCCTGATGCTGCTGGAGTTCAGTATCTGTAGCATCTGCTCGGTTTGCTGATCTTCACCAAATTCGAGAATATCCTGCTTAGCATTGGAATTTTCGTTGAGCAATGATTTTGAAACTGAATTGCTCGAGGCAGGATACATCACGACTGACGACCGATACAAAGGAGTAATAAAAAGTGAAGAGGAAAAGATTACTGAGAGCACAGCCGCTGTTATGCCTATAACAATCAGTGCTTTACGCCATTTATAAAGAAAAAAAGCAACTTTAAATGAATCAGTATAACTGTTCGTGGAGCCATTCAACATAGGATTATCCTCCGGATTTTGACTTGCAAAGGTAGAGAAATATAGCTAAAAAGCAATAGACATATAAGTTACGGGAAATAATCAAAATTTCCTTTCCTGATTATCACCGCTATCAGGTGCCTGATGTTGCTCCCGGTTTTGTGGAGAGATTTATAGGTAAAAATCCTTTTTTTCTAAGTTAGTCCGAAGAAACAATAATCTTATACGAAACTGTGGTGAGACGAATCTACGAATCAATAAAAATGCCTTAAGCGGATGAATCCTACTCGTTTTTTATTAATCTCAGGAATCCGCCGATACTTAACAACCGCAATGAGAAAGCCCATATTACTGATGCCAGGCCTGCAACTATAATGGCAATCCGCCAATCGAACCCGCTTTGGGTTGATATCATATTAATTACAATTACTCCTGCCGCAAATAGAAGCAAAGTAATTAAATATTTCCAGTTAACTGTAAATCTGAATATCCTCTGTGCAATTATTACCTGCAAAATAGCTGTTACAAATTGTGTGGTTAAACTTGCATAGGCTGAACCGACAGCCATAAACTGTGGGATAAGCAGATAATTAAGTCCGATATTCAGGATCATTCCAGTCAAAGCCATAATATTCAATGCCTTTAAACTGCCATTTGCTGTTAAAAGAGTTCCAAAAATATAAGTTGCAGAGATGGGTATAAACCCAACAATAAGAAAAACAAATACCTTTTCCGCCTCTTTTATCTGCCCGGTATAAAGCAATTCCATTATCTGGTCACTAAAAAAAGACGAACAGGTTGCAACAATCATCGAAATTGTAAAAATTATAGTAAACGACAGCCGGACCATTCCTTCAACGGGTGATCTATCCTTAATTAGCCTTGCAAAGATTGGTATAAGCAGCACAGCGAAAAGGTATGCTATCATATTAACCGCATCAAGAAGCCTGTAGGCTTTTGCATAAATATCAACCTGCATGGTACCGGTTCCTTTTGGCAACATTCGTTCGAGCATAACCGAATCAATACGGTTATAAAAGGACATCAAAAGCACTAACAGAGCGAAAGGAAAACTCTGTTTTATGATCATAAGAAAAAATGAAGTATTCCAATGCAAGCGTTTGAAGGCTGCTTTTTTAATCACAATAAGCAAGGCAATAAATGCAGTGATCAAATATGCAAGCGTTTGAGCATACACGAACCATATGATCCGGAATGGTTCTGTAATAAAATCGCCCCAAAGAAGAATACTGCAAAATAGTATCATTAACAGCCTGTCGAGAACCGAAATCGCACTGTCGATCCTGAACAACAGCAAGCCGGATATATTCGAACGAAGGTAAAGAATGAAAGAAGCAAGAAATTGATTTAACCCCAGGAAAGCCAGGAAATACATGTGGCGGGGATCGTAACCTATAATGCTGGCAACAATAAAAATTACTACAAAATAAACTGCTGCCAAAAGGAATCGCAGTATGGCTATGCCCGAGAAGTGCTTGTTCAGAAGTTGGTTATTCTGCGCAATATTCTTATTGTTAAAATTTGTAATCCCGAAATCGAGAAGAATATTAAAAAGGAATGTGAAATTAAGAACCGTAAAATAAAAACCATATTCTCCCGGGGCAACAATATTCTGAACGGTGCGGTCGATGCCAAAAATCCAGAATGGCTTTACCAGAAGATTCAGAAAAAGCAGAAAACCGAGGTTGGTTATAAATTTACGCTTCATTTTTCAGCCTTAGGATTGAGGCAATAGTTGGAAAAAGAAATTCTGAGTATGGTGTTTGTCCGATTCAAATTTAACTAAAACTCCGTCATGAAGAACAAAAGGTAAATACCCGATTTCAGTTAAAAGTTTTATACAATCAGCACGGTTCTGATTCTCCCATAACTCGGCGTATATAATTGGTTTATATTTAGTTAGAAGATTCTTTGCACCTTCCAGCACATTGTATTCATAATTCTCAACGTCAATTTTTATTCCGGAAACCGGTTTTGAAAGCTTTTTAAGTTCCGGAATATCATCAATACGATGCATCGGAACAGTGTATTTTATGCCTGAATCTCCCTCCGATCCTTCAACACCTTCAATATGACTGAGTCCCTGAAACTTTACATTCTTATGCTCGGGAAGAATAATCTCAGCGGTTCCGTTATAGTTTCCCAGGGCAATTTCAAAAATTTTAACATTGGTTATTTTAAAATATTTCAGCAGCCTGCGGAGGGTGAAAAGGTTATCGGGAACAGGTTCGAATGAAAAGACCATTGACCGGGGTAATTTTCGCGCAATATGTACAGTCATTACTCCAATATTGGCACCAATATCAAGAATGGTTGAGTTATCGGGCAGCATGGAGAGAAAGTGAAGGAAATCGCCTTCTTTGCGATTTCTTTTAAGTGTAGCCGTAATATAAAGTGAAAAAATAAAAAGATAATTCTTAAATCCCAGTAATTTTTGCAATATCAACTTTACAAGCGTTTTCATTCAATAATCATTAGCTGTCAAAAGTACGATTATTTAAAAATATAACAATAATAAAGCAATGTACGAGCCTTTAAATTGTAAAATCAGTTATAATTGCAGGGGATATACAATTATTTTCATAGGTTTGCGTAAGTAAACAATACATATTTTGTAATTCCTGAAGTTTGAAAATAGCAGTAAATACACGACTTTTGTTAGCAGGACGTTTGGATGGAATCGGGAGGTTTGCCGATGAAACTTTACGTATCATTACATCCAATCACCCGGAACACCAGTTTTACTTCTATTTCGACAGGAAACCGGATACACAATTCATCTACAATTCGAATATTATACCGGTTGTGTTACAGCCACCGGCGCGTCATCCTTTCTTATTTCTGGCCTGGTTCGAAGCATCTTTGCCTTTGCATTTCCGAAAGATAAAGCCAGATGTATTTCTATCGCCCGACGGGTTTCTTTCTTTGACAACTGGTGTTAAGTCAGTTGCAGTGATTCATGACCTCAATTTTGAACATTTCCCCGAGGACATCCCCTTCCTGGTGCGAAAATATTATTCGACGATGTTTCCTCGGTTTGCCCGGAAAGCGGAAAGAATTGCCACCGTTTCGGAATATTCCAGATCGGATATTGAAAAAACATACCATATTAACCCGTCGAAGATTGATGTGGTATACAATGGAGCAGGGAAAATATTTAAACCGTTAAAATCAGAAGAACAGCAGGTTACGAGGCGAAAGTTTTCGCAGGAGAAAGAGTATTTTTTCTTTATAGGGACCTTGCATCCCCGTAAAAACCTGGTTAATCTGTTCAGGGCTTTCGACCAGTTTAAGAAAAGCGATTCAACAGGAATTAAACTCCTGCTTGCCGGAGCCCGCATGTGGTGGACCGATGAAATACGACTGGCTTACGAAGGGATGCAATTCAGGGATGATGTGATATTTACAGGCCGCGTTTCCGACCAGGAACTTGCTGAACTTATGGCATCTGCGCTGGCACTGACCTATGTATCTTATTTTGAAGGATTTGGAATTCCAATTCTCGAAGCGTTTCATTGCGATACACCGGTTATTACTTCGAATGTAACTTCGATGCCCGAGGTTGCGGGGAATGCTGCAATTTTAACTGATCCGTTTTCGATTTCCTCTATTGCTGATGCTATGCAAAAAGTGGTATCAGATGAAGGATTCAGGGAGAAACTTATTGTTGAAGGACGAAAACAAAGGCAAAAATTTTCGTGGGAACGAACGGCGGAGAAATTATGGGAATGTGTTGTAAAAACTGCTGAGGCTAAAAAGAAATAGGTGATTTTAGCAGCAACAAATATTGCTAACTGATCCTCAATTTTCAATGTCAACCTATTAAGTCTATCATTACGGTTAATTTAAACACAGAGATAATATATCTTTCATTAAAAATGGAAGATAATTTACATTATAGTGAATGAATAAAAATGAGGTGAAGAATTTAGTATGAGGTGTGGTCAGTGTTTCATTCGAACGAGGCACAGCCGGGATTGGCTTCCAGTAGATAAGTTCGTTCGTAAGAGAAGACATCTTAATAAATACTCCCCCCCCAGATAAAATTCCTGAAACCAGATTGTGAGGGAAAACGGCCTATTAATTTATAGTTTGGAAGATCAACCATGGCGGCCCTTGATTCGAGCGTTTTAAGATCTGACGCAGTACAGGTTTCTTTAACTTCATACGCAGTTTGCCTGTCAAGAATAAAATCAATCTCTGTGCCTGATGATTTTTCAAAGAAATTTAGATTTCCCTTTAATGCAAGCTGTGCTGATATCGCATTTTCAAATATAGCTCCGCTACTTATTGTACCCGTTGTATTCAACAATCCATTGTCAGTAAAATAAATCTTGGCTTGTTTGCTAACCTCTTTATCAATGCCCGAAGTAAATGGTGGTATCAATCTGATAAAATAGGTATATTCGAGTAAGTTGATGTATTCTTTAACTTTATGCCTGTTCAATCCTGTGAGTGCTGATATCTTTGAATAATCAACACGGCTTCCAACTCTGTTTGCCAGAAGTTTGATTAATTTGTACAGATCATCACTTGCAGAAAAATCGGAAAGTAATTTGATATCAAGTTCAATATAGGAGTTAAGAATGTCTTTCAGATAATTAGCTTTATCATCAGTATCTTTCGACAAAGCAACCTCAGGGAAACCTCCAAATTTGATGTATTCATCGTAATACTGAGAGAAGTTTTGATAAAATACCGGATGAAAATCCATAAATTGCTCAGCAGGTGAATTGATGAAGTTAATATCATTAAAAAGCAAGTATTCTTCAAAATCCAGTGGCCATAATTCAAAGATCTGTTTACGTCCGGCGAGACTTTCAGAAAAGTGATTTTTTAAATAAAAGGAGCTTGAACCTGTTGCCAATATCTTTATATTAAAAGAATCATAAAGGCTTTTAATTACACTTGTACTATTGGGAACCAATTGTATCTCATCAAGTGCCAACACCGGTGAATTGCTAAGATCAAGCCCAAGGAATTCAAGTCCCCGCTCAATGGTTTTATAAGAATCTTCATTAAAAAGTGCCCTGTTTTCAATACGTTCAAAATCAAGGTAAATTTTATTTTGATGAGGTACCTTTTCGAGAAGGTATTTTAAAGCAGTTGACTTACCCACCCTTCTAAGTCCTGTGATTACAGTTATTTGCTTTTTCGAAAGATGATTAACCAACAATGGGAAGAGTTTTCTTTCAATCATGGCATTTGGATAATTTGTACAAAGTTAGTACAAATTATCCGAATATATGTAAAACTTTTATACAAATTAGGTTGGGCCGGTAAAAAAACTGCTAAATATTTTAAATCACATTCACTTCCATTTCCAATTTTACTCCAAACCGCACATACACAGAATTCTGGATTTTATGTGCCAGTGTCAGCATATCGGCGCCTGTTGCATTTCCGTAATTTACCAGCACAAGTGCCTGGTTTTCGTGTACACCTGCATAGCCATCGCGATAACCTTTCCAGCCACATTGCTCAATAAGCCAACCGGCAGCAAGTTTCACCTTATCGTCTCCCTGCGGAAACGAAACCAGGTTAGGAAATGATTCTTTCAGTTTATCGGCAGATTTTAAATCAACAGTCGGATTTTTGAAGAAACTCCCGGCATTACCCAGCACATCCGGATCGGGCAGTTTGTTCTGCCGTATAGTGCAAACCGCTTTGCTTACATCAGCAATTGAAGGATTTTCGATACCCATGGCCAACAACTCCTGCCTGATAGCCCCATATTCAATATGTACAAGCGGGTGAAGATTAAGCCTGAAGGTAACCGACCAAATGGCAACTTTACCCTTTAACTCACGCTTAAAAATGCTGTCGCGGTATCCAAAATCACATTCTTCGCGGGTATAGATTTTCATCTCACCCGTTTTCAGGTTAATGGCTTCCAGCGAGTGAAAACTATCTTTCACTTCAACTCCATAAGCTCCGATATTCTGAATCGGGCAACTGCCAACGTTACCGGGAATAAGCGAAAGATTTTCAAGCCCGCCAAAACCATTTTCAACACAAAACAATACAAATTCGTGCCAGTTTTCGCCGGCGGAGGCTTTTACCAAAACCGAATCTTCATTCTTCTCAATAACTTCAATGCTTTTGTTACTGATATGGGCAACAATTCCATTCATATTTCCCGTGAAAAGCACATTACTTCCGCCGCCGAGAAGAAGAAAAGGATGTTCATTCAACAATCCTGAATGTATTAATTCCTGGAGTTGATCGGCATTCATGATTTCAGTAAAATACCGGGCACTGGCATTTATATGAAAAGTATTGAATTTGCGTAATGAAAAATCCTCGCGGAGATCAGTAATTTGTAACATATATAGTTCTTAAAAATTTATTAATCAGAACCTTAAGAATTATTTTTTTTAGATTCACTATCTCACCGAAGCAGATCAACACAGTATCCTGATTTCCGGCAAAATTAAATTAACCAATCCAATAATGATCATCATTATTAAAAATTCGCCCGAAAACTTTACTTTCGCACAGTAATAAACGCGATGAAAAAGAAAAGGGCTATCATTTCGGTGATTAACGACCTGGTAACCGACCAGCGTGTTGCACGTACAACTGAAATGCTGGTTGATATGGGGTTCGAAATAGTACTTGTTGGTCGTCGCAAATTCGATAGCCCGGCTATGCCTGAACGCAAATATGAAACAGTTCGTATGCGCCTTTTATGGGAAAAAGGGCCGCTATTTTATGCAGAATACAATATTCGACTTTTCTTTCTTCTGCTTTCTCGGCCGGCTGATTTACTGGTGAGTAACGACCTGGATACATTATTGCCTAATTATCTGGTTCATAAGCTTAAACGGATTCCCATAGTTTACGATAGTCATGAATATTTTACTGCAACTCCCGAACTTGTAGACAGACCAAAGGTGCAGCGTTTATGGAAATGGATTGAAAAAACTATAGTGCCTAAACTCAGGAACTGCATAACGGTAAACGCAAGCATTGCCGACCTTTTTGAAAAAGAATATCGGGTTCCTTTCAAGGTTGTGCGAAACATTCCTGTAAAAAGAGAGTTTAACATAAGTCCATCGCGGAAAACGCTCGGTTTACCGGAAAATAAAAGAATAGTTCTGTTGCAAGGATCAGGTATAAATGTTCAGCGTGGCGCAGAGGAAGCTGTCGAAGCAATGCAATATATTGATAATGTTTTACTTCTGATCGTAGGTGGCGGAGATGTGCTGCCAATATTGAAAAAGATGGTTGCCGATCTGGCTTTGGAAAAAAAGGTTGTATTTATACCGCGCCAATCCCCGGAAAAACTGGCAGAGTTCACTGCTATTGCAGATATTGGTCTGACAATTGATAAAAACACCAACATCAATTACAGGTTCAGCCTGCCCAATAAACTGTTCGATTATATTTATGCTGGAGTACCCATTCTTGCTACGCCTTTGGTCGAAATCAAAAATATTATTGAAAAATACGAAATTGGAATGTTCATCGGGAATCATGATCCGAAACATATTGCCGAAACAATCAGGGAGATGTTAGCGGATGAAAAACGGCTTGCCTTGTTTAAGGAGAATACAAAAAAAGCGGCTGCTGAATTGAACTGGGAGAATGAAAAGAAAACCCTGATTGAAATATTTACTCCCTATGCCTGAAAAACACCTGCATATTGTTTCGTTCAGCATCCCGTTTCCTGCAAATTACGGGGGGGTAATTGATGTTTTTTATAAGCTCAGAGCACTGCACAATTCCGGTATAAAAATTCATCTTCATTGCTATCAATACGACCGCCCGGAAGCTAATGAATTAAATACATATTGCGAATCAGTGAATTACTACCCGCGTAAAACCGGTTTCGCAGCTCAGTTATCGCTGAGGCCCTACATTGTTGAAAGCCGGCAATCTGATTCCCTTATACAAAATTTACTTGCAGATGATTACCCGATTCTTTTCGAAGGGCTTCACAGCTGTTATTATCTGAATCACAAATCGTTGCAAGGGCGCAAATTGATTTATCGCGAAAGCAATATTGAACATGATTATTATTTCAACCTGTTTAAAACAGAGAAAAACCTGGGCCGGAAAGCATTTTTCCTGCTCGAAAGCCTCAAACTGAAATTGTATCAGAACCAGTTGAAGTGTGCTACAAAAATGCTGGTAGTTTCTCAAACTGACCGCGATTACCTGGCTAAGCAATTCCTTGCAAAGGAAGTTGTTTATCTGCCAAGTTTTCACGGAAACAGTGTAGTGAAAAGTCAACCCGGGAAAGGTGACTATGTATTATATCACGGAAATTTATCGGTTGGCGAAAATGCACTCTCAGCGGAATACCTTGTTAAAGAAGTATTTAACGATTTATCGGTTCGACTGAAAATTGCCGGATTAAATCCTTCAGAATCGTTAAAAAAACTGGTTGCCGGATTTAATAATATTGAATTGATTCCAAATCCGCCACAATCTGAGATGGAAGCATTGATAGGAAATGCGCAGATAAATATTTTAGTGACGTTCCAGGCAACAGGCTTAAAACTAAAACTGCTCAACACATTGTATAACGGACGATGGATGCTGGTAAACCAGGAAATGCTTGCAGGTACGGGCCTTGAAAACTTATGCGAAATTGCTGCAGATGCAGGAGAGATGAAAAAGAAAATCTCGGCTCTTTTTAATACGGAATTTGATCAGGATCAGCTTGTTGCCCGAACAGAATTGCTTCAGAAACGATTTTCGGATGAAACGAATGCCGTAAAACTAATAAAGGAAGTCTGGGGTTAAGAATTGTTTCGGATTTCTGGATACAATTCATAATCAAAAATCGTAAATCCCCTACTCCTCTCCTATCCCGATCAGACCAGCTCCGACCTCAATAAGCTTTCCTTTTTCGCATTTTATTATCCTGGACGGATATTTGCGCAGCAAAGCATAATTGTGGGTAGCCATAAAAATAGCCCTGCCGGTTTTACGGATATCAAAAAGCAGTTGCATAATTCCATCCGATGTTTCCGGGTCGAGGTTACCGGTAGGTTCATCGGCTAGTAATAATTCCGGATCGTTCAAAAGAGCACGGGCAATTGAAACACGCTGCTGTTCTCCGCCCGAAAGTTGATGCGGCATCTTAAAACCCTTGGTTATAAGTCCAACTTTATCAAGTACCTCATTCATACGGTGGCGCATGGCATCGGCATCTTTCCAGCCTGTGGCTTTCATTACAAAAATAAGATTATCATTTACACTCCGGTCGTTCAATAATTGAAAATCCTGGAAAACGATACCGATCTTCCGCCGCAGAAAGGGAATTTCCTTATGCTTCAAATCAGGGATACTGAACCCGGCAACTTCAGCTTTCCCATCGCGCAGAGGCAAATCGGCATATAGGGTTTTCATCAGACTGCTTTTACCGGTACCTGTCTTACCTACCAGGTATACAAACTCACTTTTATGAATGCTGAGTGAAACATCCGATAAAATAAGATTATCACGCTGATAAATTGAAACGCCTTCGAGTGAAATAATGGAATCAATTGCCATAAGTAAATTTAAGTATTTAACTTTCTGCAAAAATAACTTATTTAGCAACTGATTGAAGGCGAAAAGTTGAGAATAGAAAATTGAATTTAGTTTATAGTTTGTTTAACTTTCAGGGCTCTGATATTTTTCTACTTAGATACTGTCTAAATTTACTCTATAAATACAATTAGTTAAGCAAAAATCGGAAGACATGAGTCTGAAGACGGAAGTATCCTGAATTGAAGTTCAAGTTTTATTGATATTTTGGCTATCGCCCCTCGCCGTTTCTCCCCTTCGCCCCTCTGGAAGTTAAAAACAACAATTTTAAACAGATTCTTATTTTACCAATCCCGAAAAGCCCATAAAGGCCAATGAAAGCAATCCTGCCGTAATCAGGGTAAGAGGGAAACCTTTCATTCCTTTAGGATATCCATTAAGCTCAAGTTGCTCGCGGATGCCGGCAAGCAATACCAGTGCCAGGGTAAAACCGACTGCTGTTGCCGATGCATAAACTACACTCGAAACCAGGCTGAAGTCTTTCTGAACGGCCAGGATTGCAATACCTAGTACAGCACAATTGGTAGTAATAAGCGGTAGGTAAATACCTAAAGCCTGGTAGAGCGAAGGAGCTGATTTTTTCATAATAAGTTCCACAACCTGCACCAGAAAAGCAATTACAAGTATAAAAGTGATGGTTTGCATAAATTCGATATGCATGGGTACAAGTACATAATTTTGAATCAGAAATGTAACAAGATTGGCAAGTGACATTACAAATACTACAGCAGCACCCATTCCCAAAGAAGTAGAAACCTTATTGGAAACACCCAGAAACGGGCAGATACCAAGGAACTGAGCCAAAACAACATTATTGACTAACAGAGCAAGTATGATGATCGTAATTAAGTCCATATTTTCAGATTAAAAGATTATGATAGTACTTCATGCATTTGCTATATATTGTATTTACGCTTTACCGTGTTCATAATTGCGATAAGGTAACCAAAAGTGAGAAATGCTCCCGGAGGCAAAATAAACAGGAGTATTGTTCTGGCATCCTGCGATACGATCCTGATATCGAATATGCTTCCATTTCCAAGAATTTCGCGGATGCCGCCCATAAGGGTCAGTGCAAGGGTAAAACCTATCCCCATTCCCAGTCCATCAAGAATTGAATTACTTACGGTATTCTTTTGTGCAAATGCTTCAGCACGGCCAAGAATAATGCAGTTTACAACTATAAGCGGAATAAATATACCAAGTGTCTTGTATAAATCAGGGGTGAATGCCTTCATCACCAGGTCAACTATTGTAACAAATGATGCAATGATAAGTATGAAAGCAACAATTCGTACTTTATTGGGGATCAGGTTTTTGAGAAGTGCGATAAGCAGATTTGAACAAACTAGTACAAAAGTGGTGGCAGCACCCATCCCGATGCCATTAAAAGCTGCAGTAGTTACGGCTAATGCAGGACAAGTGCCAAGCACAAGAACAAACAAAGGGTTCTCCTTCAGCAATCCATTGGTAAAATACTTTATATTACTCATTTTGTTCCTCCTTTCGCAATAGCAGAAGTATCAGCCACAGCTGGACTAAAGTTTTTCATATACAGATCGTAGGCTTTCTGCACTCCATCGCAAAAGGCCCGAGAAGTAATGGTTGCAGCTGTAATAGCATCAATCGTTCCTCCATCTTTTTTAACTTTTAGCTGTTGTGCGGGTAAAGTGGAAATATTCAATCCCAAAAACGGATCTTTGAATTTGGCATCTTTCATTTTTGTTCCAAGACCAGGTGTTTCCTTCTGATCAAGCACTACAATCTGGTTAATGGATCCATCAGGTTTAAACCCAACCATCAGGTCGAAACGGCCACTAAAGCCTTTGTCAGTAAAAGTTTTGGCAGCATACCCGACTAATTTCCCTGCATTGGTACCCATATAAAATGTAAGGCCATCAATTATTCTTGCATCTTTTGTAGGATCATTATCGAAAGCAGGCAGAACTTCACGCACAGCCTGGATTTCCTTTTTCTTGTTGGCCTGTTCAATCGGACCTTTGGTAACGCCATACACGAATCCAAGTGCACCCGCCATTACAGCTGAAATCAGCAGCAGCGAAAGGATCATGTTGGTAAGCGTTGATTCAAGCTTTTTAGCCATTGTGACCTAAATTTAAAAATTGTTTTTTTAATCCAACCGATTTTTATGCTTTTGCTACTTCGCCAAACCTGCCTGGCTTAAATCCTTTGTTTATGAGAGGTGTAACCGCATTCATTATAAGAATCGCGAACGAAACGCCTTCAGGATAGGCACCCCAAACCCTGATAAGAACCGTTAATACTCCGCAACCAAATCCATATACCAGCATTCCTTTCCATGTCATGGGTGATGTAGCCATATCTGTTGCCATATATATCGCGCCAAGCATCAAGCCACCTGCAACCAGGTGAAAGACCGGATCAATATACTGCTCTGGATTAATAAGCCACAACGAACCGGTGAAAATGAACACAGTGAGCAGGTATGAAACAGGGATATGCCAGGTTATTATCCTTTTATATAACATATACAGCCCGCCAAGGATAAGAGCTGCAGCTGATACTTCACCAAGTGAGCCACCAATGTCGCCCATAAACATATTTGTATAATCCGGAATCTTAGAAGCTAAATTTGTCAGTGATTCACCGTTCATAAGGCCTTCTTTAACAATCCCTAAGGATGTCGGGCCGGTAATAGCATCAGCAAGAACAAACCGGTTCTGAACAGGCAATGGCCAAAGCGTCATATCAACGGGAAATGAAATGAGCATAAAAACCCTTCCGACCAATGCAGGATTAAAAGGATTGCGTCCTAAACCGCCAAACGACATTTTTGCAACGCCTATGGCAACCATGCTCCCGATTACAAGTTGCCACCAGGGTATGGAAGAAGGTACATTAAATGCCAGCAGGATTCCGGTAACAACAGCAGAACCATCAGAGATGGTTGGCTGCTCCTTCAGCAAGTATTTGGCAATGGCAAACTCGACTATTACACACGAAAGCACAGCAATAGCTGTTGTAACAAGAGCTCCGAGGCCAAAGTACCATAGCGAAACAAGCAAGGCAGGAACCATTGCTATTACAACTCCCCACATGATCTTTTGAACAGACTGGTCGCTTTGCACATGAGGCGAACCCGAAACAGTAAAAAGCTGCATAACTTAATTATTTACTCTGGTTCTGATTATTTGTCCAACTTTATTTTTCCCTAACCGCAGGTAGTCGAGTAATGGGCGTGACGAAGGGCATGTGTAATGACAACAGCCACATTCCATACAATCCATAATCCGGTTGGTTTCGGCATCGTCCCATACCTGGTTATTAACAAGTTTCTCAAGCAGATAGGGTTCAAGACCCATAGGACAAGCTGACACACAACGTGCACATCGTATGCAATTGTGAACCGGTTTACGTTTGGCATCGGATTCATCGAAAAGTAAAATTCCTGATGTTCCTTTTAAAACCGGTGCCCTTAGTGAATTTAGCGCTTTTCCCATCATCGGGCCCCCGCTTACTACTTTGCCGGTGGCATCAGGTAGTCCACCAGCCTGCTCAATAAGTTCAGCAACCGGGGTTCCGATCCTAACCATGAAATTAGCTGGCTTCATGAAATTTTTCCCGGTAACGGTTACCACTCTCTCAATTAAAGGTTTATTTTTCTGAACTGCTTCGTAAACAGCAAAAGCAGTTCCTACATTATTTACCACACAGCCTACTTCTATCGGTAATTTCATTGAAGGGACTTCCCTCCCTGTAACTGCCTTGATAAGTTGTTTCTCAGCGCCCTGGGGATATTTTACTTTCAACGGAATGATTTCGATTCCGGGAAAATTCTTTACCAGGGCAGTCAGGTGGGTGATAGCATCTGGTTTATTATTTTCGATACCTACCGCAGCGCGTTTCACACCCAAGGCTTTCATCAGGATAGTGGCACCAACAAGAATCTCCTCCCCTTTCTCAAGCATTAAGCGATGATCGGAAGTTAAGTAAGGCTCGCATTCTACACCATTGAGAATAAGGATTTCAGCCTTTTTCCCCTGAGGAACCATCATTTTTACTTTGGTAGGAAAAGTTGCACCACCAAGTCCGACAACTCCCATTTCATGTATTATCTCAATGATCTCGGCTGGCGAAAGATGGCATTCTTTCTTTAATTCAGAATTTCTGTTTACTGAATCAATCCATTCATCGCCTTCAACAGAAATAAATATTGCCGGGCGCCGGTATCCGCTCTGGTCGTCGATATCATCAATTTTTACAACTTTTCCTGAAACGGATGAATGAACATTGGCCGAAATAAATGCTTCGCCTCTGGCAATAAGCTGACCTACTCTTACTGTATCTCCTTTAGCTACAATTGCTTTCGCTGGTGCGCCAAGACTTTGCCCGAGTGAAATCTGAACTTCAGCCGGTACAAGGGCAAGCTGTATCGGGCTTCCTGACGAAAGCTTATTTTCCGCAGGGTGAACTCCTCCTTTTATAAATGTTTTCAGCATCATAGGTATGCCGTGTATAGAGATTTTTGATTTACGATTTTTAATTTACGATTTGCTTTGGGGAATATTTCATACTCTCCAAAAAATCTTTTATTTACGCAGAAACTGTTTCTGTTTTTTCAGAATCAGACTTTGGCTTTCGCAGGGGAAAGTTCAGTTCAACAATAGCATTTGTTGGACATTCATCCACACATTTGCGGCAAAGCTTACACTTTTCGAAACTTATATAAGCCAGATTATTTTCCATTACAATTGCATCGTGCGGACATGTTTTTACACATTTACCACAGCCGATACACGCTACCTCACAGTTTTTACGTGCAACAGCTCCTTTTTCCCTGTTAACACAATCCACATAGATCCGTTTGCTTTTAGGTCCAACATTTCGCATTTCGATAATCGCCCTTGGGCAAGCTTTTACGCAGGCTCCGCATGCTACACATTTTTCTTCGCTGATCACCGGCAAACCAGTTGTATCATCCATATACATTGCACCAAACTGGCAGGAAACTACACAATCGCCCAGACCAAGACAACCATTTGGACAGCTACTTTCACCGCTGAAAAGATTATGGGCGAAAAAACAACTCGAAGCTCCATCGAAAACAACTTTTGAAGGGGCATGCACAAGTGAGCCATTGCAGCGGAGAACAGCAATCATTGGAGAGGTTTGAACAACATCAAGACCCATAGCGGACGCTATTTCTTTCATAACAGTAATACCACCAACCGGACAGTTCAGTCCTTCGAGGCTGCCGGAATTTACAATTTTCTCAGCGAAATTACGGCAACCGGCAAATCCACAACCTCCACAGTTAGCAGCTGGTAAGAGATCGCTGACAATATCGATACGAGGATCCTCAATTACCCTGAATTTTTGGGCAACAAAATATAAAATTATGGCTGCAAGAACTCCGATACCGGCTAATGCTAAAATGGCAAAAAGAATAAACTGGTTCACAGATCGAATGTTTAATCAGTTAATTTACAGGGCACTAAGCGATTTATTTTATGCTTGGATTTACATTTAAAACGAAACATAAGTGCTTTGTTAGCTACCAGCAAATGTAAAAACAATAAAACATTTAATATAAGAAAATAAGAAATTTGACACTATCATATATATCTAATAATCAGGCAGATAAAATAGATATTTCAGTCATTTCATATACACCATATATCATACATGTGTATCCGCAATGGATTGAAGCCTGTTTGCAGAATGAATATAAATTACGTGTGCTAAAACGGCTGTGTTGTACTCTGAGAAAGCAAAATCAGATTTTATACATTTTCGACGGTGAACGAAAACGTTTTACTCAGCTTTCCTTTGAAGAGGAATAGCAGCAGATAATAAGGAAAGAGGACAGTGATAGACAGCAGCCCTGCCCATAACTCCGAAAGAAATGTATTGGATATAAACAAAGTTATGATCATTATAAGGAAAGGGAGAAAATAACCTAACACAACTGCCTTGTTACCGAGTGAGCGATCAAGAATTACATTTACTGACTGCCCGCTACTAAACTTTGATCCATTATTCCTTACCTCAATCAGTTTTTCAGTCATTTCGGAGACGTTGCACATGCTTTTCGAATGGCAGGACAAACATGCTGATTTACTGACAATTCGCACAAAAACTGTATCATTTTCGATATGATCAATTATTCCTTCATGGGAAATGCGTTCGCTCATGGCTGCTTAGAGATGATAAAGCAAAAGTAGTTAATTTTAAGAATTTGAAAGTCAAAGGAATTGAAATGTTCAAAGGTTCAGATTCTTTCAACACTTATGATTCCCGGAATAAACACAGGCAGATAATTAATTACAAATAATCAGCTTTGTCTTCCCCCATATTCAAAAATGGTTTAATTGCCCTGTTATAGATTCCATGCACATAAGCAATTGCCATTCCATAATTGGTTACAGGTATTCCTGCATCTATGGCAGGTTTCAGGCGGTTAACCAACTGCCGCCTGGTAATCATACAACCTCCGCATTGAACCACTAATGCATAATCATGAATGTCCCGTGGTATTTGATTAAGTCCGGCAACCACCTCATATTCAAGTTTTTTGCCGGTAAAGTTACTCAGCCATCGGGGAATTTTCACGCGGCCAATATCGTCGCACGAAACATGATGACTGCAAGATTCAAGGATCAGGATACGGTCACCATCTTTTAATTCGCCAATTTTGGGAGTACCTTTAATATATTGCTGAAAGTCACCTTTCTGTCTCGCAAGCACAATACTGAAACTTGTTAAAGGGATTCCGGGTGGAATTGATGCATCTGCTTTCAGAAAAACCTGGCTATCGGTTATCACCAGTTTAGGTTTGGGTTCCATCCGCTTAAAATAAGCATCCACTTCGCGTTCTTTACAGATTGCAACAACGCCATCATGATCCAGCACATCACGTATTACCTGCACCTGTGGAAGGATCAGCCTTCCTTCGGGAGCCTCAATATCAATAGGAGTAATCAGCAGCACTGTATCGCCATACGAAATCAAATCGCCAACCAGGGTTCCGTGTTTCCATGCTGTTTCGGGCAAAAAACTTCGCATTTGATTGACTAAGGGTTCAATACTGGTTTTATTTATAGCACTGAATTCAAGAATTATAGTTTGAAGTTCTTTCTCAACATTTTGAATTGTTGCTGCCGATAGTGGTTGAAGGTCTGATTTATTATGAACAACAAAATAGGGAACATCAAACTTGTTAAATTCTTCAATCAATCCGGATTCAAATTCGCCAACAGAATTATCTGTTATCATAAGAATGGCCAGATCAATAGTTTTGATCACTTCCCGGCTACGTGCTATGCGTTTTTCACCTAACATCCCTTCATCATCAATACCCGCGGTATCAATTAAAACCACAGGACCAAGTCCGCCGATTTCCATATTTTTCGAAACAGGATCGGTTGTTGTTCCGGCAACATCCGACACAATGGCTACTTCCTGTCCTGCAAGAGCATTTATGAGTGAACTTTTACCGCTGTTGCGTTTGCCAAATATTCCGATATGAGGACGTATCTCTTTCCCTTTTCTCATTTTTAAGCATTTTTCAAATAAGGTCACTTAAGGTGAACCCGGTTTTTAATAAATTTTCTGGTTTAAGAATATTCCGGAGCTTTTCATCATCAATCAGGTTCAGTTTTTTATTCGCTTCAAAAACATCACAATCTGAAGTTTTCATTTCCTTCGAAAGTAAAACTGCTTTGCGATATCCAATCAACGGACTCAAGGCAGTTGTGATTGCAGGACTTCTGAAAAGACGGGAGGCTCCGGTTCCGGACGAAACAGTGAGACCTTCAATCAAATGCATAGCAACAGTTTGATCGGCAGCAATTAACAATTTAAGGCTTTCGAGCAAAGCATGCCCTATAGTTGGTAAGTAAGCATTCAAATCAAGGCATCCCTGTGCACTCAACGAACTGATAAGCATATCGTTACTATAAATCTTGTGTGCGGAACTTACTACAAATTCAGGAATTACAGGATTAACTTTACCAGGCATTATCGAGCTGCCTACTTGTTGCTGAGGGATTTTTACATCATGCATTCCTGCCACATCCGAAGCTAACAGGCGGATATCCGAAACCATTTTTTCAAGGTTAACGGCATGAGCTTTTAGAATGGCATGAATTTCAACAAATGAATCAAGATTATTGGTTGCATCCGAAAGATTCTCGCTTCGGGTAACCGGAAGCCCTGTTAGTTTCTGCAACGCCGGAACTACTTCCATTATGAAAAATTTTGGAACAGCTAACCCAGTCCCTACAGCACTTCCGCCCAGGTTTACGATTTTAATCCTTTCGAAACATTTTGAAACACGCCACCAATCACGCGATAAGGCCTCACTATAGGTGCTGAAAAGCATTCCGTAAGAGGAAGGAACCGCTTCCTGCATCTGTGTATAAGCAATACGTAGTTCATTGCGGTACTTGCCTTCAGTAATTTCAATCTTTTGACGTAAGGTATTTATTGAGTTTTCCAGATCACCAAGAAGATTCATAATGGCAACCTTCAGAGCGGTGGGTACCACATCGTTTGTGGATTGGTATATGTTTGCTGCTTCAATCGGATCAATTTTTTCATAATTACCTAACCCGAAGCCAAGTTTTTGCAAAGCAACATTTGAAATAATTTCATTAACATTCATATTAATGCTGGTACCAGCACCACCACTTATGGCTGGTACAATAAATGATGTAAAATGTTTACCCAACGAAACTTCTGCGGCAGCATATTCAAGAGCATCCACCACTTCTCTTTCTAATAATGTAAAAGGTAGCCCGGTTATAGGCTTTCTATCACTGATTGCGTCACAAAAACCACGGTATGCCAAATAGCAGGCATGTTTCACTACACCCATGGCTTTATACCATTCGAGATGAAACGGAGTATGATCCGGAAAATTTTTCTGCGCTCGTAAAGAGTGAATACCATAAAAAACATTCGCCGGAACCTGCATAGATCCCAGCGAATCGTTTTCCGTACGGAAATTATTAAATGACATATGCCAGGTTTTTTTCAAAACCCAAACTTACTGCTTTTTCAGTTTTGCAGCACTATTTTGTCGATTATTCAGTGGAGCGTAAACAAGTAAACGATCGTTCAGTTGTTTGTTATCCGTAACCATAATGATCAACCTTCCGGAAGGCTCTACCTGCACCGAGATAAGGAAGTCCTTGTCGGTATTCCCGAGGCTGTAATTCAGATAACTGATTTCAGAATTAGCTTTTGGAAAGACTTTTTGGGAGGGACTACCTTTTGCCTTAAAATTTCCTGCAACCAAAAGATTTGCCCCAATTGCTATTCTTGCAGCTTCATTTACTGCTGTTTCGTAACTGCCGGTATAAACCAGCGAAACGGAATTAAATCCTTCTGTAGGATCATCTGCAGAGGTATAATTTGAAAAAACCGGGTCAAACTTTAATCCAACTGGTTCGGAGATTCCCAGTTTGCTGACCCATAAAGGCATTTTATGAGGACTGCGATTTCCTTCGCTCACAGCATTTATTCTTTCAATCTGAATGCGCAGTAAGCCGGCCAAACTGTCATATTCGCCATTTGTTATGGAACCTGATTCAAGGTCATTTTCAAGTGACTGAAGACGTTTTTCGAAATTAACTTCCTTTTGTGATGATGAAGCAGGCAGTCCTGCTTTTAGAACAATGTTTCCGCCTAATCCGACGAAAAATACAACGATTAATCCAATAAAAGAAATAATTAAATGCTTTTCAACTTTTACTTTAGTCATGCAATCATTTTTGGTTAATACTAAAGGCAGCAGATTTAGTGCCTTAATGTTCAATATTTGAAGCTGCAAAAATACGCATTTATTGTATATCAATAACATAACTATTCTTGATCTGTGAGAATTTAAATCAAATTGCTATTAAAAATTGTTAATTTCCACCTATTTTGTAGTATAATTGTAGTTTTTGAGGTTTTTATTAGATCATGAAAGTCACTTGAAATACCTAATCTAGTCTTCACATTTTTCGTTTTAATAATCTGAAAATGGAAAATGGAAATCGAATTTCCATTTCAAAAATTCGGGTTCCCCTGATCTTCCTTTTCCTTAAAGCGACCTGGCTTTCAAATATTTTTCTTAAAATGGGGATTGTGATTCCTCATATTTATAATAATTTAAGGATTATAAATCCTTATAATAATTTAATAATAGAGATCATATCTCCCTATAATGTTGTATATTTGTGGCGTAAAGTAAAATACAATGTACTTACCGAGAGCATATGACAATATTGAGTTCCGATGGAGACAAGGGAAGGCACTCATCATATCAGGTCCTCGCCGCATAGGTAAAACCACACTTGTGAAACAATATCTTAGTCGAACAAAGCTAAAGTTCCGATTCGAAACTGGCGATGACTTTCGGACACGTCAGATATTTGAATCCCAGGATCTGCAGCTAATTCGCGACCATTTATGTGGGTTGGACATTATTGCGATTGACGAAGCGCAACGTATCCGTGAAGTAGGTTACAGTTTGAAACTTATTGTTGATAACATTCCTGAAGTAAAGGTAATTGCGACCGGATCTGCTTCGTTTGCTCTGGCAGGCCAGGTTGGCGAACCCCTAACCGGGCGAAAACTTACCCTGAACATGTACCCGGTTTCGGTTCTTGAACTTTCAGCGGTTTATACACCTTATGAACTACAGCAAAAACTGAATGATTTTCTGATTTATGGAACATATCCGGAAGTACTGATCACTGACAATAAATTTGAAAAAATTGAAATTTTAAAAGAAATTACGGGTTCCTATTTGCTCAAGGATATCCTGGAAATGGATAAAATTAAAAGCCATAAAACTGTGGTTAATCTATTAAAGATGCTTGCTTTACAAATTGGAAATGAAGTTTCGTTCACCGAACTTGGAAGGCAGTTACAAATTGATAATAAAACTGTAGCTCGCTATGTTGATCTTTTCGAAAAATCGTTTATTATTTATTCACTTCAGGCTTTTAGCCGCAACCTGAGGAACGAATTGACCGGAAAGAACAAATATTACTTTTACGACAACGGAATCAGGAATGCGCTCATATCTAATTTCAATACATTCGATATGCGAAATGATACAGGTGGACTTTGGGAAAACTTTATGGTACTTGAACGAATTAAGCGGAATACTTACAAAGGCTACAGCCCGAATCTGTATTTCTGGAGAACTTATGATCAGAAAGAGATAGATATGATTGAAGAGCGTGATGGCGGGCTTTTTGGTTACGAATTCAAATTTGGCTCAAAAATCCCCAAACCGCCCAAACTCTGGACAGAAACGTATAGTGAAGCTTCTTATAAAGTTTTTAATACCGGCAATTATATGGATTTTATCGTTGAAGAAATAAATCCGCCGTATTGTCCTCCTCCAATCAATGAATAATTGAAACAAATAATAAGGCTGCATGAAAAGTATCAGTTTACATATCTATCGCTCTAAAATAGGCAGATACAAATTTATTCTACTTTTCAAACAGCCTCTTAATTATGCCTATATACTAAACAATTTTAGAATTTACGATATTTAGAATTTCAGATTCCAATGCTATTGTATTTTCCTGAATCTGATTTCCTTCTGAAAGAACTTTATTTACAAAAGTTTTATCATGTAAGCCCGAAGCATTGATTTTCACATTCAGAAATGCTCCCATCACGGCCGAACGGGCCGCCAATGCACCAACTCCTGCGTCGGTAACAGAATTCGGATTGCCCGTTTCTGCCATGGCTTTTATAACAGACATACATTCAAATGAGCGCTGCATCACCCTGAAAGGCACTTCAATTGCAAACTTTGTTGCTTCCTGAATAGCTTTTGTGCGGACAGTTTTCTCCACTTCATTTCCCTTTGGCAGTCCGAATGCATCCATGATTAGGTTAAAAGCCCGGGTATCTTCATCAATTAGCATCAGCAGTTCATCTTTGAGTGCCTGACCTTTTTCTGCCCAATTACTAAACTCTTCCCATCGCTCATCCCAACCTGGTTTATGAGATGAAAGATTTGCTACCATAGTTGCCAAAGAAATTCCCAAAGCTCCCATTGCAGCAGAAATTGAGCCTCCACCCGGAGCCGGTGATTCTGAAGCTGTTTCGTTAGCGAAATCCTCAACGCTCATTCCGATCAGCTTTTTGTCATTTTCACCTGCAAGTAAGTATTCGATTATTTTCTCTTTAGGGTTGAAAGGTTTCAGATCGTCAAGGCCCAAAGATTTGACGGCTATTTTAACAAGTTCTTCCTCTGAAACGCCAACAGAACGCTGCTGTTTGCGCAGGAAGTATTTTCCGGCATCAGTTAATGCTTTCAGTGGGGTTAGGCCTACAAGTTCCGAGCCTGTAACACGCATTCCGCGCTCCTGAGCTTTTAGGCATGCCTCTTCAAAAGCTACATGTACTGGTGTTATACTAATATTTGTAAGGTTAATCGAAACCTGAGCTATTCCATATTCCTCAATAAACCAACCAATTGCTTTACATGCTTTTAGTGATCCGGGTGCCCAAATGTCTATACCATTTTCATCTTTTTTAATCTTTCCGGTAACCAGATTGCCTTCGCGCACCGGGCGACCTTTTTCACGGATATCGAAAGCAACTGCATTGGCTCTTCGAACTGAAGTTGTGTTTAAATTCACATTATAGGCAACAAGAAAATCACGGGCACCCACGGCAGTAGCCCCCGTAAGAGCAACCTTTTCATTAAATTCAGCCGGGCCAAAGTCAGGTTTCCAATGCGGATCGCTAAGTTTTTTGTGCAATCCTTCGTATTCGCCTGACCTGTTATTTGCAAGGTTCCGCCTTTCATTATTATAAGCAGCATTCTCGTAACAATAAACTGGTATCCCCAATTCAATACCAATACGTTCAGCGAGTTTACGTGCATATTCAACTACCTCTTCCATTGAAATGCCAGAAATTGGTATAAGCGGGCAAACATCGGTAGCTCCGAAACGGGGATGCTCGCCTTTATGGGTGCGCATATCAATAATTTCGGATGCTTTTTTCACAGCCTGAAAAGCAGCTTCAATAACCTCATCAGGTGTCCCGACAAAAGTTACTACAGTGCGGTTTGTTGCTTTACCAGGATCAACATCGAGTAAACGAACACCTTCTACCAATTCAATCTGGTCAGTGATCTGTTTAATAATAGCCATGTTGCTGCCTTCGCTGAAATTAGGGACGCATTCAATCAGTTGTTTCATATATTTTTGTTTTTCAATGTTTTACAGTTGTTCACACCCTTAAAAGAAGGGCAAAATTAACAAATAAGTATTGAAAGGAAGCGTCAATAAGAATTATATCTTCCCAAATATGGATATATGCCAAAATAATCACTAAAACATACCCCATGCAGAACATTGAAATTACTAAAATGAGGATGAAATACGTTATTTTTGGGCGTAAATAATTCATATCATGATCATCGAAATTGCAGTTTTTAATCTCGAGTCAGCCATAATAGCTTATAATGCGGGTGCTCCCCGGATTGAACTTTGCTCCGCTCCAGCCGGAGGAGGTCTTACTCCCTCAACTGCGACTATGCGTCTGGCTCGAAAATATATAAAAATCCCAATCCATGTTATGATCCGACCCAGAGAAGGAGATTTCTGCTTCACAGAAAAAGAGTTTGAAACAATGCTCCTGGATGTTGAAGCTGCCAAAATAGTTGGAATGGAGGGAGTTGTTGCAGGTATCCTGAATGCTGACGGTTCGGTTGATGAAGAAAGAACTGCTTTTCTTGTTGACATTGCAGCACCGATGAATGTCACTTTTCACAGGGCTTTTGACATGGCAAAAAACCATGATGAAGCATTGGAAGCCATTATTAAATCAGGCTGCAAAAGGATACTTACTTCTGGCGGTAAGCAGACTGCGCCACTCGGAATCGAAAAACTGGCGGATTTGGTTCAAAAAGCCGGTAACCGTATTTCGATTATGCCCGGAAGTGGAATTAATTTATCCAATATCAAGCATATTGCTGACAAAACAGGAGTCAAAGAGCTGCATCTCTCAACCCGTTCATTTTTACCGGGTAAAATGAAATTCAAACAAGCCTTAGTGAGCATGGGAGGTAATGTTTCAATTCCTGACTATGAACTGCAAATGCCAGATGAAAAGGCAATAAAAATGATAATAGAGATATTCTCCTGAACTCTTGAGAAAAATTATCAGTACCGTAATATAATTCTTAAAAACTCTTGTTGAAAGGTTGTTTCAAAAACACAGTAATTTCGGGAAAATTTGTTTTTCGCACTATCTTGTTGAACTTTTGCCTGAACACTAAGTTATTAATGCAAACAACTCTGATTTCTGTTATGCTCATTTCTGTAATCTATATTCTGGCTTCTCTCGTTTTGTTATATTTTGGAGCTAACTGGCTTGTAAAGGGAAGTTCATCGTTGGCAATTAAAGCAGGTATATCACCTCTTGTGGCAGGACTAACAATAGTTGCCTTCGGAACCAGTTCACCTGAACTTGTTGTAGGTGTCAATACAGCAATTGCCGGTCAGGGAAACATTGCAATAGGTAATGTAGTTGGCAGCAATCTATTTAACATATGTGTAATACTTGGGATTTCTGCACTACTTGATCCTTTGAAGATAAAAATGCAGTTACTTAAAATTGATATCCCGGTTTTGATAATTTCTACCATTGGATTCATGTTGCTCTTTTCTGACAGGCATATCAGTCGTTTTGAGGGCATTATACTTATTTCCGGATTAGCACTATATACATTCCTGAATATTTACCTTGCCCGCCGTGAGAAGAATCCTGAAGTACTGGATGAATTCCAGGAATCAGTTGCAGGCGGAAACAATAAATGGTATATTTCGCTGGGTATGGTTTTGGCCGGCATCGGGATCTTAGTTGCCGGTTCGGAATTTCTGATTAAAGGCGCTGTTGATATTGCCCGTTCACTGGGTGTAGGCGAAACAATTATTGGTATTACAATTATTGCTGCTGGCACCAGCCTTCCTGAACTTGCTTCATCGGTTGTAGCCACCATGAAAAAGGAATACGATATCGCTATAGGAAATATAGTAGGTTCTAATATTTTTAATATTCTTGGAATTGTAGGTCTATCGGCTATTATTAAACCTTTGTCAGCAATTGCAATCAGTAATATTGACCTTTATGTAATGATCGGAGTTACATTGCTGCTTCTGCCATTTTTCAGAACTCATTATACCCTTAAGCGCGATGAAGGCATTTTTATGATAGTGGTTTACCTGGTTTATATATATTTTCTTTGGCCAAAATAATTTTACCACAGATAAAATCTGATAGATTATTCCGTATTATACTGGCTTCTTTATTTCTGGGTCTCATTTTTTATCAAATAAGGCCTGCAGCTGCATTCATACATTGGATATGTCGAAAATGAAATATGAAGCTTATTTAATATATCAGTACATTTGCGGCAAAACCATACAATAGAATATGACAATAAAACCAATTCTTGCAATTCTGGCTACTATCGTAATAACAATGATTTTTCCGTTTGCGACCGCAGCACAGGAAAGATTTAACAATACAGGGATTACGCCAGGAACTTTAACCTTTACAGTTAAATCCATTACCAATAACTCGACCTATTCGCCTAAGAATGTATTGGCAATCTGGATTAAAGATGCGCAAGGGAATTTTGTGGTTTCGCGAAAAGTGATGGCGGCTTCGCGAAAGCAGCACCTTGTTAAATGGAATATGAGTTCCGCCGGAAATACAGTTTCTGCAATTACCGGTTCAACGCTCAGTTCACACCAGACACATACTATCACCTGGGATGGAAAGAACTCTGCAGGGGATGAAATGCAGGATGGACTTTACCAGATATGGGTCGAATACTCAAGCACAAATTCCAATTCAAACGGAAACCAGGGACCATCCTTATCTGTTGATTTTGAAAAAGGCCCTGCCATTCAGCACATTACACCTGTCAATGCAACCTATTACCAAAATATTGTGGCTGATTGGGTTCCACTGGGAGTTGGTATAAATGACCTTTCGAAAGGAGGAGCAAGTGTTAGAATATTTCCAAACCCTTTTGAAAAGGAAACAACCATCCAACTTAAATGTGATAAACCTTATCAAGCTTATATTACCGTTTACGATGCGTCCGGACGGAGAGTTGCTGTTCTGGTAAATGATTCATTCAGTAGCGGTACCAGTAGTTTTGTATGGGATGGATCTTCTGATTCTGGAGAATTACTTCCTAACGGGTTATATTTCATTCACTTTCAGGTGAATGGATTTACCGAACTCAGAAAAGTGATCTTAAATAAGTAAGTAAAACCTTTGATTGAGGCAAAAATTCCGAAGTGTATTCATATGATAAACCGCTGAAAATGCGATTTTTCAATTTTTAAGTTTCAATGCTGTATATATTTACATAATCTTTCCATTTAAAATAACGGTATCCACCTTGTTACTGCCATAGGCATAAGGCATGAACTCAATTCCGGGAATTGGTTTAGTTATATAGACATTCGCTTTTTTCCCAATAGTTATACTTCCAAGTTCATCGTTAACTCCCATTGCATAAGCAGTGTTTAATGTAGTTGCATTTATTGCTTCCTCGGGAGTCATCCGGTACATAATGCAACCCATCGAAAGTATGAGTTGCATATTTCCTGATGGTGATGATCCCGGATTAAAGTCACTTGCCAGTGCAACCGGTAATCCGGCATCAATCATTTTACGCGCCGGGGCATGAACCATATTGAGGAAAAAGGCAGCTCCCGGTAGTATTGTAGGCATAGTTTCAGAATTTTTCAGGGCTTGTATTTCTGCATCTCCGGTGTATTCGAGATGATCAACTGACAATGCACCGTATTTAACTCCTACCTGGATGCCTCCTGAATAACCAAGTTCATTTGCATGAATTTTAGGCTTAAGTCCATGTTTCATGCCGGCCATTAATATCCGTTCGGTATCTTCTGCGGTAAAAAATCCTTTATCGCAAAACACGTCAATATAATCGGCCAGTTCCTCGGCTGCAACCTGTGGAATCATTTCATTTATAACCAAATCAACATATTCATGCTGCTTACCGCGGTATTCGAGCGGAATGGCATGTGCACCCAGGAATGTAGATTTAATAGTAAGAGGCGATAGGCTCTTTAATTCCCTGATAACGCGGAGCATTTTCAATTCATCTTCGGTATTCAATCCATATCCGCTTTTGATTTCAACGGCTCCTGTACCAAACCAGGTAATTTCCTCGAGGCGTTCGAGAGCCTGACCGATAAGTTCAGTTTCGGATGCATCATGCAGGCGTATGGCTGAATTCAGAATTCCGCCACCACGTTTTGCAATTTCTTCGTACGATAATCCTTTGATTTTATCAACATATTCAATCTCCCTGCTACCAGCATATACCAGATGAGTATGCGAATCGCAGAAGGATGGAAAAACCAGCTTTCCGGCGGCATCAATAACTTTAATTCCTTTTTTCTTCCAGTCTTCCGGAATAAAAAGATGCTCCATAATCCCGTATTCCAGGATGAGTCCTTTTTCGATGAACAGGAATGCATTTTTTATAATTTTTAGCTTTCCCATTTCTAATCCACTTACAAATGGAGTTGGAGAATCATTCACACCAACCAGTTCTTTTATATTGATTATCAGTATTTTCATATTATTTAAATTTCACATCAAACGTACATGAATTGTTTGGATAATGCAATAACTGTTATACTAAACACTTTAAATCAGAGAAAAATAATCTCTAAACCCTCCCTGAAAATCATTATTATTTAGTATCTCTCCATCCATTTAACATCCAATTAACACTTCAAACAACTAAATATCAGAGTGTCTTTGTAAACATATCAATACTTTGTGTAATTTTGGGGCAGGTTAAATCTTAAAATCCATTTAAAACATGAAAATCCGTACGCTTTTATTCACATTGGCGTTTATTTTAGCAGCACTTCCAACCCTTTTGGCAAAAGTTGTTACAAAAGAACAAGCCCGTGTTGTTGCTAAGAACTTCTTTACTGAACGTATTATTTACAACCAGGTAAACTGGAATGCCAACAATCTGTCAATAGTTGATGTCACCACTATTGAGGCTGAGGGCAAACCGGTAATCTTTGTTTTTTCCAACAATGGTAAAGGTTTTATCCTCATCGCAGCCGATGACGCTATTACTCCTGTGCTTGGGTACTCTTACGAAAGTACCTTTTCGACACCAGGATCAAACCCTAACTTCAAAGGACTTCTCTATGAGTACAGTGAGCAGGTTAAATATGTCAGGAACAATTCCATGGAAGCATCACCTGATATACTCAATAGCTGGAATGCATATGTATCTGGCCAGTTTGATTTTTCAATTCTTGCTGACACCACCACTGTTGGACCGCTGATTACCACGATGTGGAACCAGGATAACCCCTATAACGAATTTTGCCCCGAGGATCCTGCAGGACCGGGCGGACATGTATACGCAGGTTGTGTAGCTACAGCTATGAGTATGGTGATGAATTACTATAAATATCCTGTTACCGGAAACGGCCAGCACAGCTACTATGCAATGGGGTATGGTACACAAACAGCAAATTATGGTGCAACTACTTACGACTGGGATGCAATGCAGAATTCTGTTGGTAGCTCAAGCGGACAAGGTATACCTGCCAATGCCCTGCTTCAATACCATGCCGGGGTTGCAGTAAATATGATGTATGGTAACGACGGGTCTGGTGCATATAGTACTGATGTTCCTTATGCTGTAAAAACCTATTTCAGATATTCACCCACGGTTCAATATGTATCCCGCAGCGGATATACAACAACCAACTGGGAGAACTTACTTATCGAACAACTAGATGCAAAAAAACCTATTTATTATTCAGGTCAGAGTCCCGATGGTGGTCATGCATGGGTATGCGATGGATATCAGAAAATCGGCTCTGCAAAAACTTTCCATTTCAATTTCGGCTGGGGAGGGCAGGACAATGGGTATTTTACATCAACAAACCCAAATGGCTTTACAACTTCACAGGCAATTGTACGCAACTTTGTACCTGGTACTAACTACCCTTACGGCTGTTCTTCAAAAACACTTGAACTTGCAAAAGGGAGTATTGAAGATGGAAGCGGGCCATTAGAATCCTATGACAACAATCTGAGTTGTACCTGGCTCATTGCCCCTGTTGATTCTGTTAACTCCATTACTGTTTCTTTCGTAAGGTTTGGTCTCAGCAGCTCCGATACATTGTATTTTTATGATGGAGCTGATGCAAGTGCACCTCTTTTAGCAGCCTATACAGGCGGCAGCCGAAGTGATCTTCCGGCAGAAGTTAACTCAACAGGAAATAAATTATTCATTCAGTTTGTAACTGATGCAACAGGTCAGAATGAAGGATGGTTGGTAGAGTATTCGTCAGTATTCCCAAGTTTTTGTAGTGGCACCAAAACTATGACTGAACCAAGTGGTTCCTTCACTGACGGAAGCGGCGATTTTAATTACAGAAACAATACACTTTGTAAATATAAAATCCAACCATTATATGCAATGGATCTCACACTTACCTTCGAAGCATTTGATTTGCTCGATGAAGACCAGCTTTTAGTTCATTCACTTTTATCCGGCGACATTATTGCAACACTTACGGGTAACCAGATTCCTGATCCGATAACTGTTCCTTTTGGTGGACTTTACATTATTTTCCAAACCAATGCATATTACACCTCTGGCGGATTTAGCGCTTCCTACTCAGTTGGTAATGTAAACACAAGCGAATTACCTGGTATCAGCAGCCTCAACGTTTCTCCAAATCCGGCAAGCGATTTCATTATGGTTCGTGCATACAACAGCAAAAACCAGCAGATTGAATTATCCCTTAATGATATGACCGGGAAGAACCTGTATAAGGAAACTTTCGCTGCAGCCAAGGGGAACATCGAAAAATCAATAGATGTAAGCAGCCTGAATGGTGGCATGTATTTCCTGTCGATGCAATCAACTGATGGAAGAGTGACGCAGAAAATAATTGTCAAATAATATCGTTGACTGTACTTTCTCAGATTGCTTTTAGAATCTGAATCTTTTAAAATCTATTTTTTTGAAAAACGCCTGATTATTTCGGGCGTTTTTTTTATTCTATCTCATATGTTCTGTTATGAAAATCATGTAACTTTATCGGAGTTTCGGCGTCAAAAGAAACATAAACACAGATAAATGTACAAGGCAATTAATTTTACCGGCAATTTTCTAAGGCAAAACCTCGAAGCATTTGCATGGATTTCGGCAATTCTATACTTCGCCCTTTCGCCGGTACATTCCGAAAACCATTTTACAATTTGTCCTTTAAGCCTGGCAGGATTTGAGTATTGTCCGGGGTGCGGTTTAGGCAGATCTATGATTTTGCTGCTTCATGGTAACGTATCCGAATCATTCGCTACGCATCCACTTGCTCTATTTGCGCTTGTAATCCTGGCTTTTCGAATTATAATTGTTTTCCGGAATTACTTCCAGCATGAAAAGCAGCATACATTATTGAATACTCCGGATCTCTGAAAAAAGACCCAATAAATACCGGAATAAACAATCCGTTTAAAACTTCTGAAAATTAAATAGAATTTTCTAACTTTAAGCTGCAAACAATAAAATTAAAATCATTTAACCTTAAACCTTTAATAAAATGAGCACAAAACTTTTCCAACTGATGCCTGAACTTGATATGCAGGAAATGACCTATGTAGAGTCGCTGGTAAAAAATTACAACGATCAGCAATTACTTAATTTTGCTAACTTCTACCGTAGCCGTCGGCGCGATCCGCAATTAATATTACTTGCAGGACTGGCAGGCTTCCTTGGAGTTGCCGGTATTCAAAGGTTCCTTACTGACCAGATTGGAATGGGAATACTCTATTTTTTTACAGTTGGTTTATGCTTTATCGGAACCATTGTTGACCTGATTAATCATAAACAATTAGCCCTGGAATACAATGTTAAGGTAGCCAACGAAGTTTCTGGCTGGATTGCCCGATTACCTGAATAACCTGACATTGACAGTACTGCAGTATTGCCCGTAAAATGCACTTTACGGGCTTTTTTTATTTTTGGGTTAGCAATGCATAAATTTTCTAACTACTATTGATTTCTTCTCATAAGTTTTAATTGTTTGTCAAATGAAATCAAATCACACTGATACTTCATCAAAATCGATTTCACATTTTTATACTAAACTATTTTTCAATACTTTTGGCATTAAAATAATCAGTTATGTTCAGAAAACTTTACTCCCTGTTTATCCTTTCGCTAATAATTTTAAATCTGAATGCCGGAAATGTTGATTTACCAACTGCACGTAAAGTAGCAGAAGGCTTCCTTAAATCTCAGATCATTATGGGAAATGACGGCATGCTTCAGATTTCGTCCGATTATACTTATAAACATAGTGGGAATCCTTCACTTTATATAGTAAACCTAAATCCCCGTGGGTTTATTATTGTTCCTGCATGCGATGCGGCTCCGCCAGTGTTGGGCTATTCTCTCGAAAACAACTATTCAGCAGAAACCCGACCCGAAAACTTTTCTCTTTGGATGGAAGGCTACGTTAAAATGGTAAATTATCTTTCAGAGAATAATATTCAGTCGTCGGAAGGAAATAAAAAACAATGGGAATCTCTCATTAATCCTACGGCATATAAGAATGCTTCAGATATCACGACAGTAGGGCCATTACTTTCAAGCACCTGGAATCAGGGCTCGCCGTATAATTATCTATGTCCGTCCGATCCAACAGGATCAGGTGGACATGTTTATGCAGGTTGTGTTGCAACAGCAATGTCACAGGTAATGTATTACTGGCGTTATCCGCAACAGGGAACCGGGTCGCACGGGTATACCTGGAATCCCTATGGATACCTTTTTGCTGACTTTGCTAATACAACATACCATTGGGAAGAAATGCTGAACAGCACATCTACCCAGAATTTCGAAATGGCACAATTGCAGTCTCACCTTGGAATATCAGTGGATATGATGTATAGCGGAAGTGGTTCCGGTGCGTACAGCGAAGACGCTGCGCAAGCATTGAAAAGTTATTTCGGATACGATCAGAGCCTTGAACTTGTTTATATGGATGATTACGCTTACGATGACTGGAAATTGTTACTTCAGGCGCAGATTGATGCCGGACAACCTATGTACTACCATGGTTTCGGATCAGGTGGCCATGCTTTTAACGTCGACGGATACCAGGATACTATGTTTTTCCATTTCAACTGGGGGTGGAGTGGTTCATACAATGGTTATTTCCACCTTTCTAACCTTAATCCCGGAGGAAATACCTTCACTTACGGACAGGGTGCCATAATAAATTTTATTCCAGCGGGTAATAATATTTTACAATGCGGGCAAATTGACACATTAAGCATGCTTGGCGGGACAATAGAAGATGGCAGCGGTCCGGTTTCACCATATTTTAACAATTCAACTTGTAACTGGCTTATTTTACCAGGTGATACCCTCGAAAATATCAAACTCACTTTCGATCGTTTCGACCTCGAGGAAGGAAAAGATTTCATACATATTTATGATGGTACGGGAACTGATGCTTCGCTGATAGGCAGTTATACCGGCAACCAGATTCCTCCTGTTACAACAGCATTCTCAGGTTCAATGTTTGTGCAGTTTATTACTGATGGTAATGGAACTTCCAACGGGTGGTGTGCTTCTTACAATGCCAAACAGGCAACATTTTGTAACAGTGGTATCACAACAACCACTGCCCTTTCGGGAAGCTTTTCCGATGGAAGCGGTTCATTTAACTATCGCGACAAGACCATCTGCAGGTATAAGATTTTACCTGCCGGAGCTAAATCAATAAGCTTGTCATTCAATGAGTTCAATACTGTAGGAGAGGGTGATTATCTCGAAATTTACGATCTTGAAACCCAGACACTACTGACCAAACTTTATGGTCAATCGAATCCGGGTATATTGAATTTCAATACAGGAAAACTGTATATTGTATTTATAACCGACCAGCAAAACACCGGCACCGGATGGGATTTCACTTATACATCATCCGAACTTACCGGTTCATCTGAACCCAACATCGATGTTAACGTTACGGTTTTCCCAAATCCAGCCCAAAATCTTTTACAGGTAAAATTTTTGTCATTAACTCAGGTTTATACACTCAAACTCATTTCCGCAAATGGTGTAACTTTATATGATGAAATTGTGGAATCCAAAACAGGAAATGTTAATGTTTCCGTCGATGTTTCAGATTTCCCCAGAGGAATTTATGTGCTTCAGGTTGTTTCTGAAAAAGGTCTGGCAAATCAAAAAGTAATCTTAAATTAAATGAAAGGATAAACGTATAAATCAACATTTTTCGTTCCTGAATGATTTAAAACCTTAGCACCATTTCTCAGAGATTCACAATAACCATTTAACAAAGAAATTTATGCGTACTTCCGTTTTTTTTCTGGTCATATTGGTTCTCCCGATTATAGGTTTAAGCGGTAATATCACGCAACAAAATGCTGCTGTTGTTGCTCAAAATTTCTACTATGAAAGAGCAAACCTTTCTAAATTCATATCCTACAACGACATTAGTATTTCAGGGATCAGACCATTTGGAAACATCAATACCCTGTACTTTGTATGCGATATGCTGCCTGCAGGATTTGTAGTAATCAGTGCAACTGACAATGTAATTCCTGTGCTTGCATATTCTTTCGAAGGTAATTATCTGGAAGAATCCGACCTCCCTGATGGATTTTTAACATGGATGAATCACTATGCGCAACAAATTGAATTTGCAGTTGAGAATAATACAACCCCATCGGGAACAACTGTGAGCGAATGGAAGAGACTTCTGAGTAACAATTTCGAAATCAGCAAAGACATAAAATCAATGCAAAGCGTTGAGCCTTTACTGGTGTCGAGTTGGAACCAGGACTCCCCATATAACTCATGGTGTCCGATTGACCCTGCCGGCCCTGGCGGACGCTGCTATGCAGGTTGTGTTGCTACAGCTATGGGACAGCTATTGTACTATTACCGTTATCCGCAGCAGGGACAGGGAAGTTATGCCTATTCGCATCCTGAATATGGGACAATCTCAGCCAATTTTGGGACTACCACTTACAACTGGGCTTTTATGCCTTCAGCCATCTCAAAACGCAACAACTCAATTGGTGAACTTCTTTTTCACCAGGGTGTATCAGTCGATATGGATTACGGCCCCGATGGCAGCGGAATGTGGAATCATAAAGCGGCATACTCATTAAAAACTCATTTCCGATACGGGCCTGAGACTCAATACTTTTTTCGCGACAGTGTTTCGATTGACTGGGATAGCCTTCTGGTAACCAATCTTGATCAGCGGAAACCTTTGTACTATGCCGGTTGGGCAGGAGTTCAGTCAACCAGCGGTCATGCATTTGTTTGCGATGGATACCAACCCGCGAATTATTATCATTTCAACTGGGGATGGGGAGGTTCGCAGGATGGTTATTTTTATACCGCAAATCTGACTCCCGGAGGCAACAGCTTTAATTTTGCGCAGGAAGTTATTCCTTTATTCCCGGATACTTTACAGAATATATATCCCATTTATTGCCAGGGACATACTACCCTGACCGAATTAAGAGGTTCTGTTGAAGATGGCAGCGGATGGTTCAATTATCAGAATAATGCATCCTGCTCCTGGCTAATTGCGCCTCAGGACACAGAATATGATTCAGTTAAAAATGTAAAACTTACTTTTTTAAAATTTGATACCGATTCAGACGGAGATACGTTATTTGTATATGATGGATACGATGCATCATCACCGCTTATCGGTGCATTCTCCGGGAATACAATTCCGGGAGTAATTACCTCTGCCGGGAATAAAGTGTATCTGGAATTCCACTCCAATTCAGCCATTGCAAAAGAAGGCTGGCAAATTGATTACGAAAGTATATTCCCTGTATATTGCTCAGGCATTACCACCATGAATGAAAATTCAGGAAGTATTGAAGATGGAAGCGGAGATAAGAAATACAGCAATAATTCCATGTGCCGTTGGAAAATAATGCCGGATGATGGTATGCCGGTTACATTCTTTTTTACATCTTTCGAAACCTATGACAGCATTGATATAGTAAAGGTTTATGATTTACAGACACAGGAAGTACTTGGCATTTTCCATGGTAACCAATTACCACCTGCGATTACAGCCAACAGTGGTAAAATGATGATCCTTTTTATTACAAACAGCGCTGGTAATGCCCAAGGCTGGTCAGGTATTTATTCGACATCAGGAGTTGGATTTGCAGAAACTGATCCATGCGCTTTTCCGACCAGAGTATATCCTAATCCGGGAGATGGACAGATTACAATTGAAAAATATTTTCCAGATATAGTTGAACATGATGTGATCATTACTGTTATTGATATGAAAGGACAAAAAGTTTACGAAAAAATAACTGAAGTGGTTAAGGGATTCAATAAATTTTCGTTTGTCGATTTAGAAGTTCCTGATGCCACATATTTATTGCTTATCACCGTAGGACGACAAAAAGAAGTCATTGAAATTGTCATTTCTAAATAATATTTATAATCCAAATCACTGATATTATGCACTTTAGTTCATTTTTACTATTTTTCCTAAAAAAAAGTAGTGAAAAACTTTTGTATTTCCGTATATTTATGACGAATTTTGCAAAGTGCAATAGAATGTGACAAAAAAACATACAATAAACTAAGGTTTTCATCGTTAAGTCTTAACTTTCAAATAAATAACAACTAACCAGATAGCAACATAAATTTAAATTAAATCGCATACTTATGAAAAAGTTTACATTCCTGGCAATTATTGCTGTATTTGCTGCCTCTCTTAATCTTCGCGCCCAGAATACTGACTATAAATGGGCTATTGGAATAAACTGGCAGTTTGAAGATTTCAACACAGTGCACCTTAGTGTTCCTGAACAGTTTCAGTACACTAAATGGCAGGGATACAAATTTCCTACTGCGCTTTCAGTTGGCTACAACCTCAATCCTTCATTTAACCTTTTTGCCCAGTTTGGCATCAGCGAATTAGAAATGGACAGGATGGAATCAATCGGACAACCATTGGAAGATGAAAAATTCTGGACAGGTGATTTAAATATTGCCTATAAATTTGCCAATGGTTACATAATGAAAGAAAAAAGCTGGTTCGACCCGTACATCTATTTAGGAATCGGTGCTTCCAGTATTCATGATAAAGGTGCAACCAACGGCACTACCTACCTGAAACAGGTTACAGGTGTAGGTTTTAACTTTTGGCTGACACAAAATGTCGGACTTAATTTTCAAGGTGCATACGATTATATAATTACACCCCAATTATCTACTACAGAAGCAAAACGTGATGACTACATGCACTACACATTGGGCGCAAAATTCCGTTTTGGTGCTAAAGATACTGATGGCGACGGTGTAAAAGATAAAGATGACCTTTGTCCTGAAATTCCTGGTAAAGTTGAACTTGCAGGATGTCCTGATAAAGACAATGACGGTATTGCCGACAAAGATGATGCTTGTCCGGACGTTGCCGGAAAACCTGAATTTAAAGGTTGCCCTGATACTGACGGTGATGGTATAATTGATAGCGAAGATGCTTGCCCGACAGTTGCAGGAAAGAAAGAACTCAACGGATGTCCTGATAAAGATGGTGACGGCATTGCTGACAAAGATGACAAATGCCCGGATGTTGCTGGCAAGAAAGAACTTGGTGGATGTCCTGACCGTGATAACGATGGTATAACTGACAATGACGATGCCTGCCCGGATGTAAAAGGTCTGGCTCAATTCAAAGGTTGTCCTGATACCGATGGTGATGGCATTGCTGATAAAGACGACAAATGCCCGGATGTATTCGGTGTCGCTTCTAACTTTGGTTGTCCTGAGGTCAAGAAGTTCGAAATTTATAAAGTGGTTTATTTTGGATCAGACAAATCAGTCATGCTGACAAAATACACGAAAGATCTGGACGAAGTAGTTACTCTCATGAAAGATCACAGCGATGTTAGCGTTACATTAGAAGGCTATGCTGACTCACAAGGTCCTGACGCATACAACCTGAAACTTACAGAGAAACGTGCTGATTATGTAATGAATTACCTTGTTAAAAAAGGTATTGCAAAAGACCGCCTTGTAAAAAAATCGATGGGCGAAGCAAATCCTGTAGGAGACAATAATACAGCAGCTGGTCGTGCTCTGAACCGTAGGGTTGAAATTAAGACTATAAAATAATATCTTTTAATACAGCAAAAAAAAGCTAACCGAACGGTTAGCTTTTTTTTTGCTGATAGTATTCTTCGCTTTTTTATCTGCTTGATGTATATTCGTTTCGAAATTTATTTTATAATTCAGTAATCAGATTTCCTTCCGATTGTAAACATTGTAAAATACGTTTTTTAAAGTTAAGACAAGTCATATGCCTGGTTTCCATCACCTGCGATATTTCACTGGCTGGCATCGCCGGTGAACCACAAACCAGATAAGCAATCTCAAAGGCCTTAGGCAAATCCATACGGCAATGATGAAAAATAGTATGTGCTGTGGCAGATTCATCCCGCTTACATCGGGTACAACGGCGTGCAAATGCTGATTTTCCTTTGCAGTACTTATCATTGCCACAATTACGGCATACAAATCCATCTGCCCATTTGGCATTTGCCAGCAATTCAATGCATTCCTCCTGAGAACTATAAGTTTCCCTGAATCGGCTGGGATCGAGATGTCCTATTAATTCTTTCAGGTTAACAATTCTTTGATCGATCATACGTTTTTAATTCAAAGTTTTTAACAATTTCATGACAAAAATGCAGTGGCATGATATTTGTTGACAAATTTACAAATAAATGGTGATATTTATGCGATATATGAAAAAATAAGCATATCTTTGCACCATTAATTTTTTTTAACCTTCAAATTAACAAAACTACTATGAAAAACACATTCTTTGGATTAATATTCCTTTCTATCATCTGGCTCAGTAGTTGCGGCGGATCTCTGAAATCAGATCCCAAAAGTGATACAACAGAAGAAAATTCCAGTCTGACTGAACAGATAGTAACACCAACAGGCGATAAGACTGAGAATAATTCTTCAGCATCAGCCGGAGAAGGACAAGTAATTATGCTTACAAAAGCTATGTTTCTTGAAAAAGTTTATGACTACGAGAAGAACCCCAAGGCATGGACATTTAAGAGCGATAAACCATGTGTGATCGATTTCTATGCCGACTGGTGCAGGCCATGTAAACAGGTTGCACCTATTATGGCAGAGCTTGCAGAAAAATACAAAGGAGAGATTATTATATACAAAGTTAATACCGACCAGGAACGCGAATTGGCCCAGTTTTTCGGAATTCGCAGCATACCGACTGTATTCTTCTGCCCTCCTACAGGTGAACCCCAAATGACCCAAGGCGCTTTACCTAAGGAAACATTCGAAAAAGTAATAACCGATGTATTGCTGAAAAAGTAAAATATCATCACTAAAAAAAAACAAAAAATCTCAATAATGGAACATTTAACAAAAGAAACTTTTCTGTCGAAAGTTTTTAACTATGAGCAAAACCAGGAATGGAAATTTGAAGGCAACCTTCCCTGTTTAATTGATTTTTATGCCGACTGGTGTGGCCCATGCAAAATAGTTGCACCTATACTTGAAGAACTTTCTAAAGAATTCGATGGTAAAATAAATATCTATAAAGTAAATACGGAAGTTGAGCAGGAACTGGCAGCCGCTTTTGGAATCAGAAGCATTCCTTCACTCTTATTTTGCCCGAAAGACGGAAAACCTCAGATGGCAATGGGTGCATTACCCAAACAGGCTATGACTGATGCTATTAACGAGGTTTTGCTGGCATCAAACTAATACAAGCAAAACAGATAATAAGGGCAGCCAGGTTGGCTGTCCTTTTTCTTTTAAGTACTTTTGCCCGCAAATGTTAAAAATGAAAAGTGTATTGCTCTCCACGGCTTATCTCCCACCTATATCGTGGATGGCCGTTGCTATTCAGGCTGAGAATATCAATATTGAAATACAGGAAACTTACCTGAAACAGACTTTCCGAAACCGCTGCAACATAGCAACTTCAGCAGGAATTTTACCCCTTTCGGTGCCGGTAATGAAGGTAAACGGCAACCATACAAAAACTGTTGATATCACCATTGATAATTCAAAAAACTGGCAGCAACTGCACTGGAGATCCATAGTAACTGCTTACAATAAATCACCTTACTTCCTTTTCTATCGCGATCTGTTTGAACCTGTTTACCGCAGGAATTTCGAATTGCTGGTGGAATTGAACAGTGAGATTCTCAATAAACTATCTATGGCATTGAATATCAAGAATATTGATATGAATTTTACCACAGAATATCAGTATATTCCTCACTGTATCGACCTGCGACTAAGTTTTAATCCAAAGAAAACCCCTTATCAAAGTATTTCAGGCGATTTGCCAAGGTATATACAGGCTTTTGAAGTTAATCATGGCTATACTCCTGACCTTAGTATTATTGATTTGATTTTCAATGTAGGTCCGGATGCTTTACAATATCTTTCAAATATTAAAATTTCACCAACAGTCTAACTTATCACACTCCGGGATATTCAACCCTGATGTGATATATACTTAGCAGCTTCTTCTTAATTATTTTTTTTATAGTTGATATATCCCTCAAAGTTAATGAAGAGTTCCGGAATTGTTTCTGCTCCATCTGATTATCAATAAGCCGCTCAACCAGTTCACCAACCTCAGGTTCAGTAGGGGCTTTAAGTGATCGCGATGCAGCTTCGATTGAGTCAGCCATCATCAATATCGAAGTTTCTTTTGAATAAGGGATTGGTCCACGATAACGGAATGGCGACTCATCAAATGGGGTGTCCCCTGCTATCTCTTTATACTTATTATAAAAATACTGGGTGTAGCGGGTTCCGTGATGAGTACGGATAAAATCAATTATTGGTTCAGGCAGTTTATATAGCCGGGCTTTTTCAATTCCTCGTATTACATGACCGGTAATGATTCTCGCGCTTTCTTCATACGAAAGATCATCATGCGGATTAATACCAGCCGACTGATTTTCAATATAATACATCGGCATATCCATTTTCCCGATGTCATGATATAATGCACCGGTGCGAGCAAGCAATGAATTTGCACCGATAGCCCGTGATGCTTCTTCTGCAATATTGGAAACGATAAGCGAATGCTGAAATGTGCCTGGCGATTTAATGGCAAGTTCACGAAGTAGTTTCGAATTTGTATCGGATAATTCAATAAGCGAAACATCAGTTACCATGCCAAAAATGCGTTCGAAAAGGTAAATAAGCGGATAAGAGAATAGGGTAAGCATTGCACTGATACCAAACATCAGGAAATTGGCCTGGCTCAATTGTTCAATTGATCCCTCCTGCATCAGGGTCATCCCTATATAAATTATTGAATATGAAAGAAGTATCATTAGTGAAGTAAAGAAAAACTGCGAACGATGGTGCAGATGCACGATACTAATTATAGTGATTATGCCTGTGATCAGTTGCATAAACAAAAATTCGAAGCTGTTGGGCACCAGGAACCCGAGGATTATGATAGTAACTATGTGTACGAATAAAGCAAGACGTGTATCGTAGAATGTTCTGACAATAATAGGAACAAGGCAGATTGGAACAGCCATGATATATGCCACATGCAAGTTCATCACGAAAGTAGTGAATGATACCATTATTGTTACCAGCAAAAGTAAAAGCACAATATTGCGGTTTTCGCTGTATATATCATGCCTGAACGTAAACACAAATAAACCAAATACAAGCAATGCCATTGAAATCAGGATCACCCTGCCAAGTAAAATCATTTTAAAGTTATACCCTGATGCCGATTTTGATTCAAATTCAACTCTGAGAGATTCCAGTTGTTGATATTTCGATTCATCAACCAGTTCGCCTTTGCCGATAATCCTTTCCCCTTTCTGCACCATCCCGCGGGTTGTCGAAATATTGGCAAGTGATTGTTCACGCTGAGTCTTAGTAAGAAAATCGTCGAACACAACATTATGCATAATGCTTGCCTGCAACATGGGTAAAATAAATTTCCCGTCTACTTCGTTCACAGCAGCCAGATTCATAAGCAAATATTCATTTGCCTTACTGATTGAAAACAAGCTTTTTACAGGAACAATCCTCGCCATATTGTCTTTTATCACTCCTATTTTAAAATCTGGAGTTTCTTTTTCGAGAGCCGGTATCATTTCAATTATTCCTCTGCTGTAGATACTATCGAGCAGTGCAAATGCTACTTTTATAACCAGTTCTTTTTCCTGAGGTGTCACCCTGTTCTGGCTTTCCCTGTCCAATCGTGCAAGAAATTCACTTTTTGCATATTCCATCTTATCCGGATCGACTTTAAAAAAAAGGTAAGCTTCGGATAGAGCAGCCCTTCGTTCCTTCTGTAATTCCGACTTCTGCTTGAGTATGGCATAGTCAAATGGTGCGATCAGGTCGTCGTGCTGCCAGGGACGTCCACGTTGAAATTCGTATTTAAACTTTCCTTCACGTGGAAACAAGGCAAGTAAAATAACCAAAGTGATAAGGAATAGAATGATCTTGTTGATCTGATAATAATTGCGCCAAAGTTTTTTGGTTATAATAAACTTCATCAGTATGGAATAAGAATACGAATATATGAATTTTTGTTTTCAACACGTCATTTACTATCTTTGACATTCGTTGATACTTGAAAAATCTTTCTCTACAGATAATTTATTAATCTTTTATCCAGCATATTATGAATGCAATATGTCCTTTAGCGCAAGTACCTGTAAGACTCGAACCATCGGATAGAAGTGAAATGGTTACCCAGATATTATTTGGTGAAACTTTCAGCATACTCGAAGAAAGAGGAAATTGGCTATTGATTCAATTACACCAGGATAACTATACAGGTTGGATTGACAAGAAGCAATCCATTAAAGTTACTGATGAATTTATCGAAAAAATAAAAAATGGTACTGACCATTATATCACTGATAAGACGGCTTTATGCTATTGCAAAAATGACAGCAGCTATATTCTGCTAGGGAAAGGGTGTAAATTACCGTTGTTGGCGAACAGCACTTTCCACCTTGGGCCAAATACATATACAACCATCAATAAAGCCAAACCCTTGCCAAAAAAATTCGCTGCATCAAAAATAGCTCAAATTGCATCAGATTATCTGAATACTCCTTATCTGTGGGGTGGCCGAAGTATAATGGGTATAGATTGTTCGGGTCTTGTTCAGGTAGTATTTCAACTGTGTGGAATGGATTTGCCACGTGATGCGGAACAACAGGCCCTGTTAGGCAAAATTATCGATTTTATTGATGAAGCACGTCCAGGAGATCTTGCTTTTTTCGATAATCCTGCAGGTGAAATCATTCATGTTGGTATTATTACAGGACCCGGTGAAATCATTCATGCCTCGGGGCGGGTGAAAATTGACAAAATTGATCACAATGGAATTTTCAGCAGTGAATCAGGGAGTTATAGTCATAGCTTAAGAATAATTAAACGGTTATAGCAACCCATATTTCATTTCTCTATTCGATTGCAACTTGAATGGAATCGTTACCTCACCAAAGCTTTTCTCCTGAATTTATCGAAAAATTGTAGTTTACCCTGTTTTCCTGCCTTCAAGCAAGAAATAAGATCAATTTCAAAATTTGAATCAATCGAGCAGCATATCCTGTATTGTTTGAAAATTACCATCCGTTGCCACAGGTTTTATACCAAGTAAATGAGCTAACAGTATATATATGTGTGTATTCTGAAACGAAGGATGTACATAATCCTTCTTAAAATCAGGACCAGCAGCATAGAATATTGCATGGATATCAGTGTTTTTTATATCATACCCATGCGTACCTCCGGTATAAGCATTTTCAGGTTTATTTTTTGTTACACTCCATGCAGAATCGGCCACAATAATAATATCACCAACTCTATGGTTATGGCCATAATTCAGATAGCCAGGCACGTCAAACGGTCTCCAGGCTTGTATTCCCTCAACTCCTTTAAGCGCATTATAAACAGAATCAATCCAGGCTCCTTCGCAATAAAGGTTAAAGTTAGGATTTCCTCCTTCAATCAATACTGGCCAGTATTCCGGGATTAACTCCCTTAGTACAACATTACGTTCAGAAGAAACTGAACCCATACCATGATCAGAAACTACAATAAAATTTATACTATCACCGATAGGTAAGTGCCTGATTCTATTGTAAAGAATCCCCGTAAGGCTATCAAGTTGATGAACCATATTCAGTGTGCGTGCATCATCAGGCCCATATTTATGACCTATTTCGTCAGGTTCGTGATAGTAAGCCATAATCAACTTTGGTCTTTCTGAGGGTGACAAACTCAGCCATTTTATTATTGTGTCAATTCTGACAATAAATGGAACCGTTTCATCATAATGTTTCCAATAATCAGGCTGTCTTCCCTGAATCATTACATCGCTGCCGACCCAGAAAAAGGATGCTGTGCGGACACCTTGCTTTTGCGCAGTTATCCATATTGGTTCGCCACCATAAAACTCAGGATTAAATCGTGCCTCCTTATTGCTGATAGCATAAGACTTATTCAATGTACGGTCAAAAAAAGAGTTATTCACCAAACCGTGATGATCCGGATAAAGTCCGGTAGCAATTGTATAGTGGTTAGGAAATGTTTTTGAAGGAAAAGAAGGAATAAGCGAAACTGCTTTAACACCTTCCCTCGCGATCAGGTTCAACGACGGAGTTTTGGTTTTTTCAGTATAATCCCACCGGAACCCATCAAGTGATAAAACAACTGTTGTATTCCCTATACTTGATTGAGCAAGAGAAAATAAAACACTCAGCAAGAAATGAATAACAAGAAAAAGAATTTTCATTATAACTTATTGAATTGTCCGGTAACAAAAATACGTTTCAAAACACAAAAACAAAATACACTAAAAAAAGAGCCCTGTAAAACAGAGCTCTTTTTTTAGTAAGTTATTAGTTGAAAATATACCTGATACTGATCTGACCCTGCCACCTTGAACTAAGGATACCAATATCATCAATAGCCCAGGTATCGCCTGCTGGTTTCTTAAATGAATACTTAGGAGTAGTTCCATCCTCTTCGAATCCTTCCATTTTAACCAATGGATAATTGTTGTAATACGCACCTGAAGAATAATAGATACGTCCCCATTCCTTATTGATCATGTTTCCAAGATTAAAGATATCAAACGAAACCTGAAGTGTATTGCGTTTACCACCAGCTTCTATAAAGAAATCCTGGGCAATGCGGAAATCAAACAGGTTGGTAAAAGGCACACGGGAATGATTTCTTTCGACATAATCACCTCGGCGTTCTTTCAGATATTCATCAGCTTCGATAAAAGCATTCAGATCAGTCCACTGTTGTTCTTTCGACAAAGTGATGTTACCATCTGAGTCCTTCAGATCAATAAGATGAATATCAGCCTGATCCTTTGGAACATACATGAGTTCAAGACTATTATTATCTTCACCCAGGTATTTTGATGAACCGTCAGCATATCCATAAGAAAAACTTGGGCCAGACTGTCCGGTATAGAATAAAGAAACTGTAGTTGCGGTATGTTTCAGATATTCTTTTTTATATGATATGAAACCAACTACGCGCGATCCCATGTCGAAGTCGGAAGTTGCATAATCGAGATCGTTCTTTCCACGTACATTGGGAACTCTCCATTGTGATGAGTTCTGGGAGGATACGCCATCGTTCATTGATTTGGCATGACCCAGGGAATAAGCTATATTACCTGTAAATCCACTGCTGAAATTCTTCTGTAATTGGGCAGTTACATTATAAGAATAGCCTTTATTGGTATTTGTACCAAGCATAATGTCGGTATAGGCTCGTTTTTTACCGGTAGTTTCATCATTACCCAAGGCAATTTTAGTCCAGATAGGACGGTTATCGCCGGTTCCGGTTAGTTCTCCGGTTTTCTCGTATGACAGGTTGTAATATAGTACATTATTGAGTGTTTTGGTGTAGGTTACGTCAAATGTTCCAACCAGGCCCCAGGGGAGTTTTTTATCAACTGCCAGACTTGTACGGAATACTTTCGGATATTTGAATTCTTTCGCGAAAATATCCACCTGTCCGGATGGTTGTGTTGGTGGAAGAACCGGTTGATTATCCCAAGCCGGATTGAAGATCAGCTCTGGTGATCCGGCAGCTGTAACTCGCATACCCCCGGTAACAACGGCATTATTTTGGAATGAAGCACCCGGCCATACATATGGAATGCGGCTGGTAAAAAGGCCTGCTCCTCCACGAACCTGAAAACTCTGATCTCCAAGAATATCGTAATTGAAACCAAAACGAGGATTGAACATTATTGCAGGATCAGGCATTTGTCCGGTTTTAGCTTCTTCAAGGTCCCAACCTGCTTCTTCAAGAATCGGAATTACATTAGTATTAAAGTCCTCATTAACAGGCGGTGTATCGAGGAACATAGGCATATCAATGCGTAATCCGACAGTTACTTTGAATTTGTTGGTAACCTGAATTTCATCCTGTGCGTAAAGGCCTAACTGAAGGGCATTAAATTCTGCTGCAGCCTTTGATCCATCTCCTGTTACATCATCAACAGCTGAAAAAGTACGATCGAACTGGTAAGCCGGAGCACCTGAAATAAAATCGCTGATATTATTGAACTGGTAAGAGCCAAAGTTTTGACGTATAAAAAGGTTATACATCTTGTAAAACTCATTGTGAGTTCCAAAGGTGAAGGTATGTTTACCTTTATAAAGTTCGAAATTATCAGTCAGAGTAATAATATCCTGATTTAACTGATTACCGGTTGAAAACTCTTCCGAGCCAAAATAAATATTTGAAGTACCATCTTTAATCCTAACGTAAGGGAAGTTGTTGCCCATCGGGTCACGGTCGTCACGTACAAAAGTCAGTCCCATGATAAGGCTATTGCTCATTTTATTGCTGATGTTGCTTTTCAGTTCAACAGCTGATGAATTAGTTGTGGAAGGGAAATAGATACCTGCATTAGCAAACCTGATATTTGTTGTATTCGAATTTGCCGGGCTGGTCTGAATAGCTTTAGTGTACTGATGACGAACCATTAGTTTATGAACCTTGTTAATATTCCAATCAAAACGGGCAAAAAACTTTGTTCCTTCCAGCGTACGGTTAACATCAGTATAACCTCCAGCGTCATAACCATACTCGGAAAGTTGTGCAACAAGCAGTCCTAAATCTTCTGTAGTAGCATCTCCTTTATAAGTTGAAAAATCAAATGGCTGAGGAGTTTCATCTTTCTGGATTTCAGCATTTACAAAAAAGAAAAGTTTATCTTTTACAACCGGTCCACCAAGACGGAAACCATAAGTATTTGAAGTGAAAGGATTTAGTTTGACTCTTTCTGTTTCCGGATTATCGGTTGGAGTTTTACCTGCCAGATTTTCGTTCCTGTTAACGAAATAAGCTGACCCCTGAAAGTCATTATTGCCTCGGCGGGTTACTGCATTTATTCCTGCTCCGGCGAATCCGCCAAGTTTTATATCATAAGGGGCAATTTGTATAGATACCTGTTCGATAATATCCATTGAAAATGGAGAAATCCCGGTTTGACCTCCATTTGTACCCTGGTCAGTTAATCCGAATACATCATTGTTAACTGCACCGTCTATATAAATTGCGTTATACCTGTTGTTGGTTCCTGATATTTCAATACCCCCTAATTGGGTAACCCTGGCTTGAGGAGTTAATCGGGTATAATCTGAAATATTTCGTCCCAGAGACGGCATTCTCTCAATAGCCTGAATACTGACATTAGTTTCAGCTCCGGTTCGATTTCCATTAAAAAGATCATTGCGGGTTCCAAGCACCTCAACACCAGTAATTGTTGCAGCTTGCTGACTAAGGGAAACGTTCAGTTTATAGGTCTGGCCAAGGTTAAGGAATACCTCATCCTGAACAAAATTTTCAAATCCCACATATGAGACTGTGATTTTGTAAGGGCCTCCGACATTCATATTTGGAATGCGATAATTACCATCAGCATCAGTTAGGGTACCATATTGTGACCCTGATGGAGTGTGAAGCGCAATAACAGTTGCACCAGGCAAGGTTTCCCCACTTGAACCTTTAATTATACCATTCATTCCTGATGTTGTAACCTGCCCAAAAGACATAGTTGCAATCAGGAGAAAAGCAGCCGACAGTAAAAACTGTCTGAAAACCCCAAGGTTAAAATTGTTAAATTTTCTCATTGTGAATTGATTTGGTTAGTTAATTGGTTTAAAATGGTTGAAATGGTTTAACTTTTTTAAAAAATATTTACTGTAAACACTATTGCAAAGAAGTGGTGCAAAATTAGGAATAAGGACTCTTCTCAGTTTTCTAGAAAGTTAAGAAAATATTAAATTTAATTACCCTCTGTTTCAAGCAAATTTATCAAAATGTTTTTACGCTTTTGAAAGAAGTTATTAACATTCTTGTCACAATTGTTAAATTATAATTTATCCATAATTTCTTAGAAGACTCATTTCAAAATTTTAATTTTACATCTTACGTCATTCATGTATAGTCAATTATCCTTAAATACAACCCTGAAAATACTCTAATTTAAGGACTTCAAATAACAGCTTCAGTCTGAAAAAGGCTACTTAGATGAAAATAAAGGAAGTATTCTCGTCAGGAGCTCAAATGAATAAGTTCACTTGCTTTCTCTTTTAAGCTACTTTTGATAAGGATCAATATTTTATAAATCCTCTATTGAGGAAGCAGCCTCCAATTCTTCCTGTCTGTTTTTTAACTTATATCCAACCAGCATAACAACTAAAGCAATAACAGCAATAACCAGGAAACTTTGCGAAAAACCCTCTAGTTTTGTTGAAAAAGAGGCCACAATAATTCCAATGAGTGTAGCCCCGGTCATTTGTCCTGTGCTGGTAAAGAGCGTAATAATTCCTTGTCCCAGTGCTCTTTCTGAAGATTTAACTTCGTTTAGCATAATATAACGCAATGCTGAACCCTGCAACATTGCTGATCCCAATCCCACAAGGATTCCTGCTGTGTAAAAATTTACTTTTGAGGACGCATCCAAATAAAAAATCAACAAACCTGCAGCCGCCAGAAATAAGCCGGCCATAACTATAAACCGCGATCCAATCGTGTCGATCAAACGACCTGAAGCCGGCGAACCGATGGCAATAGCCAGTACGAAAGGGATAAGCATAAAACTGGCCTGCGAGGTAGAAACGCCAAAGACATTAACAGCCATTTCCGGAACAAAAATAGTCACGGCCTGTATTATTCCGGTTGCAAACGCAACTATCCCGACAATCCGGATTTGTTTTACATCGAATAACTGAATTTTTACAACCGGTGAAGGAGAGCGCTTTTCAAAAAAAATAAATACAGGCAACGAGAATAAAGTTATGAGTAAGTATGGATACACTTCAATCGAAAGGATACTGTTAAATCCTAATGAAGCTTCGATATTATTGATACCATAAGCAAAAGAAGAAACCAAAACTGCAATGAGTGCCATCCCGATCCAGTCGAAATGGGGTTTGAGTTTGCTCTTCTTTGAGGGAAGCAATCGCCAGGAATAGAAGATTACTACAACAGCAATAGGCAAATTAATAAGGAAAAGCGCATTCCATTCGAACCAGAGCAACAACACTCCTGCAATTACCGGCCCGATAATAAATGCTATTCCAAAAACTGCTCCAATCATTCCCAGTGTGCGCCCACGTTTTTCGGGAGGAAAAATATCGCCGATAGTTGCTGATGCCACGGGAAAAATACCACTCGATCCAAAACCTTGCACAGCCCTGCCTACCAGTAGAAATGTAATATTGTCGGATAGTGCGACAATGGCTGAACCTATTGCAAAAACAGCTACTGAAAGTATATAGATATTCCGACGTCCATATAAATCAGACAGTTTAGCCAGCAATGAAACTCCAACCAAATTAAAAAGAACATAAATGCTAAAAATCCAGCTCAGTGAACGGTGATCAACACGTATAGTCTCTTCAATGGCAGGAATAGCAGGACCCACGATGGAAATATCGAGGGCACCCATTAATACGCCCGTAAAAAGTAAGGCAAGAATTTTGCCATTACGATGCTGCTCCATAAAATACTATAGTGACTCCAATTTGAGTGAAATTAAAAAAGCCAGGAAAACCCGGCAAAGATATACCTTAATTAGTGGCATTTATCTTCCTTCATAAACGGATACCGGTAGTCAGTCGGGGGAATTAGTGTTTCCTTTATTGTCCGCGGACTTATCCAGCGTAGTAGGTTCAGGTGACTGCCGGCTTTATCGTTGGTACCGCTCTGCCGTGAACCGCCAAAAGGTTGTTGTCCGACCACTGCCCCGGTAGGCTTATCATTGAAATAGAAATTACCTGCAGCATATTTCAGTTCATCTGCTACCTTAATAAGCACGCCACGATCCTGTGCAAAAACACATCCGGTTAATCCGTAAGGTGAAGTTTCATCAACCAGGCGTACTGTTTCATCGAATTCCTTGTCTTTGTAAACATAAATTGTAAGTACCGGCCCGAAAATCTCTTCAGTCATGGTAACAAAATGCGGGTCATGTGCCTGTATTATAGTTGGCTGCACAAAATATCCTTTTGATTTGTCCCCGGTTCCTCCAAAGACAATCTCAGCATTGATAGTATTTTTAGCTTTGCCAATGTAATTTGTAATATTATCAAATGATTTCTCATCGATTACAGCATTCATAAAATTACTGAAATCGCGGACATCGCCTACCTTAATTTCAGCGAGCATCTCCCCTACCCGTTTTTTAACAGCGGGCCACAAGCTTTCCGGGATATAAGCCCGTGACGCTGCCGAACATTTTTGTCCCTGGTATTCGAATGCACCACGAACCAGAGCTGTTGATACTTCATCGATACCGGCGCTGGGATGCACCAACACAAAATCTTTTCCTCCGGTTTCGCCTACAATACGTGGATATGAACGGTAGTTTGCCAGATTAGCAGAGGCGCTTTGCCATAATTTATTGAATGTTCCGTTGCTGCCTGTAAAATGCAATCCCGCAAAATATTTATCTGCAATCACCTGGTTGCCAACGGATGAGCCTTGACCCGGAATAAAATTGATTACTCCATCGGGTAATCCTGCTTCCTTAAAAACCTGCATCAGAAAATAGTTGGATAATATTGAAGTAGTGGCAGGTTTCCATATGGTGGAATTCCCCATCAGTACTGGTGCCATATTCAGGTTAGAAGCAATAGCCGTAAAATTGAAAGGAGTAACAGCAAAAACAAAACCCTCAAGAGGTCTGTACTCAAGCCTGTTTATAATCCCCGGATCACTGTGAGGCTGTTCATTGTATATATCTGAGATATAATGCGCATTAAAGCGGAGGAAGTCAATGGTTTCGCAGGCAGCATCAATCTCTGCCTGGTAAGCACTTTTTCCCTGCCCGAGCATGGTAGCCGCATTAATGAGCATCCTGTATTTTTTCGATATAAGTTCAGCCGCTTTTAAAGTAACCGAAGCTCTTTCGAACCAGGAAAACGATTCCCATTCGCGATGTGCTTTCAAGGCAGCTTCAATCGCCATTTTCACTTCCTTTTCACCCGCTTTGTGGTAACGGGCTAAAACATGTCCGTGATCGTGAGGCATTACAACCGTATCAATATTCCTTGTGTAAACTTCTTTACCACCGATGATTAGCGGAATTTCCACTTGACCAGCACTAAGCCTGTCGAGTTCAGACTGAAGGTCTTTACGGTCGCGTGAACCTGGGGAATATGACCTGACCACTTCATTGGCAGGATAGTCAAAAATAAAAACTGCGTTATTCATCTAAATTGCTAATTAAAATTGCTCTGAAACTAATGTTGATAACACCTGCCTTGCCATATCCGCAGAGGTTTCGATAATGAACATAAAAAACATATAGAATGTTCAGTTGTTTGTATATTTGCAGGGTTGTATCTAAAAAACCTGACATTACACGCACTACAAAAAAGCATCAAAAATGAATTACTACATTATAACCGGAGCATCACGAGGAATCGGCGAGGCACTTACCCGCAAACTTATTGAACCAGGCAATACCATATTTGCAGCATCCCGAACTTTGAATGAAGACCTGGTTGAACTTGCTTGTTCCTTAAATGTGCCATTGTTTTATCACGAAGTTGATCTCAGCTCCAGTAAAAATGCAGAATCCTTTATTAATGAGGTTTTCAGTAAAATACAATTAACGCAATATGACAGGATAGTACTGATTAATAATGCCGGAATGCTCGAACCTGTTGCACCCGTCAAATCGATTGATTTTGCGCTTGCAGAAAATCACCTCCATTTGAATTTACTTACACCGATGATTCTGAGTTCAGTTTTTCTTACTAAGACCGAGGGAATTGCTGAGAAAAAAGTAATTTTAAATATTTCTTCGGGAGCTTCATTTATTGCCTACAGCGGATGGAGTGTTTATTGCAGTTCAAAAGCCGGCCTTGATATGCTCACTCAAGTTTCAGGACTTGAGCAAAGCACCGAACTTCATCCGGTCAAAATTTTTGCTCTTACTCCCGGAATCATAGAAACCGGCATGCAGGAACTGATCAGAACAACAGATGTAAATCTTTTTCCCGAACGAGATAAGTTTATACGGCTGTATGAAGAAGGTAAGCTTAGTAATCCGGATGATATTGCACAAATAATACTCAGCACCATTTTTAACGACGATATTGTCAGCGGATCGGTAGTAACTATTGAGCAACTGAAAGAAATAATCTTACCGACAAGTTTCCGGTGTGCCTGAAATTTTAAACTTTTAGAAACTATTGAATAATGCTTGATGTATTCAGAACATTTGACGAAAACCTTTTTCTGTTCCTGAATGCACAGCATAATACCTTTCTCGATCCCCTGATGTGGCTTTTCAGTAACAAGCTTTTCTGGGGACCTTTTTATGTTTGGGTATTATGGTTATTATACAAACGATATCCTAACCAATACTGGACCGTACTGGTAGCAATATTGGTAATGATTTTTGCTTCAGATCAGATCTGTAATCTGTTTAAAGAGAACATAATGCGTCTCCGGCCAACTCATGAGCCCCACCTCGAAGGATTAATTCACACCCTAAACGGGTATAAAGGCGGAACGTATGGATTTTATTCGGCACATGCATCCAATTCTTTTGCCCTTGCATTTTTTGCTCTCTCTGCTACAATGTGGAAAAATAAATTTTTAGTTTTGGCCACACTTCTGTACGCAAGTCTCACCGCATACAGCCGTATTTACCTTGGGGTCCATTATCCGGGCGACATTCTGGCAGGTGCATTAATGGGAGCAATTATTGGAACCGGAGTTGCCTACGTGCACAATAAACTAAGAAGCAGGTACCTGCCGGAGCAGACTTAATAACCATAAATCTTGGCAGTAAATCTTTCAACTTTAACCTTATACGTGCATACTTCGCGCAAAGAGGGCGGGCTATATGTAAATTCTCGATCAGTATAATGCGCCATCACTGTATTCAGAAATTCAATTTTCGCATCCATTTCCTCAACAAATTCGACCTTGCCAAAAGCCAGTACACTCCGGTATTTCATGCTGTAACTACAAGCCATTTGCTCACTCTGATAACGAAGTTGGTGATCGGTACTGAAAGCTATACAAACTGATGGATTTCGTCTGAGAATATCTATTTTTAGACCTTTCTGCGATGAGTGCAGGTATATTACCCCATCATTGTATCCGAAATTAAATGGAAGTACATAAGGCAGATTATTCTCATCGACCATACTCACGTAACAAACTTCACATTTTTTGATTATTTCATCAATTTCTTCCTGATCGGTTATAAAACGGTGATGCATTTATAAAAGGGATTTGGTTTTTGGGGTTAGGGATCGGGGATGATCCGGAAATTACACTTTTTCGCTGCTTTTTCTACCTGATTTTGGATTAGCTAAAGCTTCGAGTATCCAGGTAATGAGTGAAACAATAATCGAAAATAAAACTGCCGTAAAAAAACTGTCTACAATAAAGCCTGTAAGCGCATAATCGGCCAGCAATATGATTATTGCATTAATCACTAAAAGGAAAAGGCCAAAGGTTATGAGTGTAATAGGAATTGTGAGGATTATAAGTATTGGCCTGAGGAAAGCATTAAGGAAACCCATAAGCAAGGCTACCAGGATAGCCGTTGGGAAGCCATCGAGGTAAACGCCATTAAGAATATAGGCTCCGAAGAAAACAGCGAGAGAAGAAACAAGTAATTTGAGGAGAAATCCCATTGGTAAAGACTTAAATTAATTGGACAAATTTACAGAAAAAAGCAGATTAACAAAGTAATGCTTTTCATCTGGCAGGTAACCGAATCTGAATCCAAGATCAAGCGGGAAAATAAACCGAATCAAATGAAGATCCGATGTGATTTCGACACCAGTTGACTGAAGTTGCTGATTTTCACCGTGAGTAGCAGCAATACCTCCATCATAAAACAGATTGGCCTTAAAACGCTTAAAATACACCAACGGTCCTAACGAAAAATCGGGATATGCAAATGGGAATTTGTAATTCAGGGCAAAGCAGGTCAATGTTTGCGCATCAATATAAGTATAACCGCGGGGAAGATTTATACGGTTGCTGTAGGAATATGTACCCGGGAGTTTATGCTGCCAGTTAAAATCAAGCCTGATCCCATGGTGCTGCAGCAAACCCGGAAAATACAGGCGAGTTGAAGCAGAAGCAATATTCCCATAATCATTCTCTCCTAACGGAGAATGACTGAAAGCAAGGGTAACAGATTGCCCCCATCGAGGGTAAAGGTCTTTATACGCTTGCTTTATGTATCTGTAAGCATACATATTGTAATCCAGCGAGTATATTGTACCGGCAAGTTTATCTTCGAGTGGTGAAGTATTATCAGTAATATTATAAAAGGATGTAAAATACTGCAGACGAAGCCCTTTGTAATATTTTCCTCCTGTAAAAATTAAAGGTAAAGTGATCCCCCCGCTAAGAATAGTTTCGTTAAAATTGTATCGCTGAGCCGAATCCGTGTAAGCAGTTCGTGCACCATAGGATGTATTTATGTCAATCATCGGGTACCAGGCCTGCCAGCTGAAATCGAGCGTTGCCTTCCCTGTATTTTCAGCCATATCATACTTGTACCCAACCACGGTTGTTGCTGTACTCAGGTCGTTTTGCGACATAAAAGAAATTCCTGCACCGTTTTCGCCCGACATATAATTGATATAAGCCGGAGCCCAGCTATGAAAGTTGAAAATATGTGCACTCTTCCTGTAAGGTTGTGAATGAAAGATTGCATTTGTATCAAGTGAATTCTCCAGAATACCTGACTCTTCGGTAGCAATATATTTATAGAGTGATGGCGAAAAATCCCTGATTTCATCCAACTTAATCCAGGACTCAGGATTAAACGCTGCTTGTGCCAAACTATACCCACCGGACGAATAATCAGAGTAAACTATCATACTCCCATCAGGACTTAAATCTGCATTGCAAGCACCAAACATTGCTGAAGTAACCTGGAATATTGCCTTATTACTTATTTCAACAGCATAGATGTTTTCAATTCCTGAAAATGACCCGGTAAAGAGCACATACTTATCTGCGAAAACAGGGCCGGATATTTCAATAAAAGTAGGTTGCACCAGGGTTGTAAACTTCCTCTTTTCAAAATTATAAAAAATGATGCTCTTTCCTGCGTCATCCAGTTTTGTAAAAACGAGATGCTTTCCATCCTCCGACCAGGAAGGTGTCATATAGAAATCAGCTTCAGATGAAATAATTGTATCCGTTTCTTTCCCAGTTTCAACATCGATCAATACGATTGAACTATGACTTTCCGGATCAACTGTAACCACCGCAAGCAGGCGTCCGTCGGGCGAGAAAGCAGGCGCAAAATACCGGCTTTTCTTCGATATTTCACGTGTATTTCCAGTTCTGCTGTCATAAACCCTGATTACCGAATAATTTCTTTCTCCCCAGCGGAGATCATTTATTGTTTCAGTCCAGGCTAGTAAAAGAAAAGGTGTTGATTCAGTCCTGTTCTCTCTGGAAGAAATATCATTTAAAAACCCCGTGTTAACAACTGAATAGATTTCGGAAGATAAAAACCCGGGAGTTGTAATTAATTGCCTGTAATCACCAGGTCCTTTCAACTCGAACCTGGTAATATCATCCTGACTGGAATACTGGGTTACAATCAACGTATCGTTCAGGTAAAAAGGGAACTTAAAGTTTTCGTACTTTCTCCTGTTACTGACTGTGAGTTGAATAAAGTCAGTTTTTATTGTTTGGGCATCCTGGCATTTCCATAAACTATCCATATCGAACATTGTCATCCGGTATAATTCCACTTTCCCATAGCCTGTTGATTTCTTTAATCCCCTGTTAAAAGGAGTAATTATATATGGTTTTCGTGCCACTTCATCGAGTGCATTTATCCAGGCCTGATACCCATATTTCCTTCGCACGTTAGCAACCATCGAATATCCAAGAACATATTGATTTGGAACGAAAGTTTTATATGACCCTAAAGCCGCTTTATCGTATGAAAATGCTCCTTTTTGTGAGACCTGTGCTCTTAACAACATTTCGAAAGCAGGTATTCGACCTCTGCCCGATCGGCTGAGTGCCGTTTCCGTGCAAACTGCATCCCCTTCCATAAACCATGAAGGAACAAACAATCCGTTAATCATAGTGGCAGCCTGTTCACCGGTAAACCACGACAATACTTTTGTGAATCCCTGGTTTGTTCTGTCAATCTGAACCACATGCCTATACTCGTGAAGAACCAATTGATTTAACCAATCCTGAGCATATGTATCCTGTGGTGGAGTTGTAAATATTTCCACACGTTTGGGAGCCCATCCAGTAACAGCATTGGGGATAATATTGTAGTTATGTATTACGAAAGGAACTTGTTTAGGTTCATAAGCAAGAGTTTTGGTCACATTTGCATTGGCGAAATCAAGGGCAAGCATCATTTTTTGTGCTTTATGCTCAAAGTTTTCCGGGTAGATCAAACGGAAATGATCAGTTTTTATTTGTCTCCATTTAAGGGATGCCGGGTCCTGGCCAAGGTTAAAATATTGCCCGAATAACAGAAACGGTAATAAAGCAAATGCAATTATCCCTAAGAGTCGGAAATGGTTATTAGCTGGCATTTCGGCAAATATTTCTTTCACAAAATTAAAAAATGAAGCGGGAGCAATTACTTACCCCCGCTTATAAAAAACAAGATGAAAAACTTAAGATGAAAACTAAACTAAATTGTAATCACGAAATAGTGTACTTAATTCTTCGAAGCTAAAAGGTTTTTGTGCATATCCATCAACCCCCGCTCTCAAGCATTCTGCCTTATCAGGATTTGTAGTGATAGCGATTATGGTTGTGTGGCCTTTCTTGAGGTACTCCAACTCCAGTTTTCTGATTTCCTTAACAGCCTGAAGTCCGTCCATTTCAGGCATCTGAATATCCATAAGTATAAGATCATACTCTTTAACTTTGAACCTGCTGACAGCTTCGTTTCCGTTTTTTGCAACATCCACTTCATGACCGTTGCGTCTAAGATAAAATGTTGTTATTTTTTCAATCATTTCATCGTCCTCGGCTAGCAAGATATTCAGTTTTCTCATCAGGTCTAGATTATTGTAATTTCTCATTATTTTTTCTTTTTGAAATTTTAGTAGCCGACAAGTTATTTTAAATATATTTTTTTATTCATTGTGTGTTTTCCATCAAATAATTGTAAAAGATAAATTCCACAAGATTGGTTAGCTGCAGTCAGGCTAATGCCTTCAGAAAGAATTCCTTTATTACTATTAATGAACTTCCCGTCAACAGAAAATAAGTTGGCGGTATATACATTATTATCGTTGCCTTTTATCTTCACTTCTCCGTTTATCACAATAATTTCGGTATTTATTTCATTCTGATTATCAATACCGTCCGGTGAATTGAAGTGAATTTCGAATCTTTTAGAGCTCATTTCCGGGGAATGATAGAAAGTATAAACTGAATCAGCCCTGAGATCGATGAATTTTTCAAGTTCTTTATCCTCCAATATAACCGGATAGCGAAATTCAAAATTGAATGATCCTGTGGTTGAGATTGTGAAGGTACCACCATCGGAACATATAATATTTAAAGGTATATCAAGAGATGAACTAATAGAAGGAATTGTATTTACAGCATAATTAACATTATCATCCGCTTCTAAATAAATGGATGGGGAAGAAATTAGACCAACCAATTTTAGAGCATCGTAATCATCATCAAACCGGGATGTAGAATTTGAAATTACGCGGAATAAAGCTTCATCGCTCAGACCTTCACTATCCTTCAATTTGAATTTGATCGAATTATTTTTTAATACAACCGGTGAGTCATTAAAATTGCGGACTTGTGAATTTTCTGTAACAGTAAGTAATCCCTGCTGACTGGCTTTAACAAAGAAACCCTGCATTGGCGAAATATAACGGCTCCCATTGTTAAGTGTAACCGCTTCATCGCCACCAGGCAGATATACTGAAAAATTACCTGAACCTGAAGGATCGGGGTAATAAATTGCTGACGCCACAGAGCTTCGTTCCCAGCAATTGTTATCGTTGCTTTCCCAGTCAATATATGAAGTAAATGGATTTCCCGTAAGGTTGAGCCCGTTGCCTGAGTTAGAGATATCAAATGTCTTGGAATCCAGGTTAGGGGTTCCGTCGAAAATCCTGGTTTCACTGAATAACGAATAAACTTCGTACCCGCGCATCACCTGTAAAGGATCCTCTGTTGGAACTATGTAACTGCCCCATTGCGACGAAGATTCATCATATTCCCTGAGATACATGCTTAAAAATGTTCCTGATACAGCCAAATCAACAGGTGACGAAACCAGGCTATTCTGTCCTGCAATCACCGGATATTCTGACTGAATTTTGCCACTGACATCACCGTTCAAAATAAGGGACGATTTTTCGGTTGACGTATTTTTAAGGATAAGTTTACCGGTTTCGTTTACCGAAAGGGTACCACCAATTTCAATAACTGCTGAAGGCAACACCGCCAGGACAGCTTGAGAATTAACATGTAAATTACCATAAATGGTTTTACCAGTATATTGAGGATTATTTGAGGATGGCAAGATTGAGATATTTGCATTTTCAACCGGAACCAATCCGTTCGACCAGTTCATCGGTTCATTCCATATATCGTTCAAGGACCCTAACCAATTATTCTCTGAAATTAACACACCATCAGGAATGACGGAGACCGGGGTAATCCCGAAGGCGGAACCATTTCCATCAAAGTTTGATGCTATAATAGTTCCTGAACCTGCAATATCCGTATTTAACCCAACCGAAAAAACTCCTGAAACCAAAAGATTTCCTGAAATTATATTAAACCCCGAGGAATAAATTGTACTTGAGTTTGTAACTTTTACTATTCCTTTTGTTTGAATTACAAGTGCTGCATTTTGAGTAAAGGTCAGATTGCCGGTTTTTAGCTCTCCAAAGCAACTTAAACTGGAACTACCTGAAAAATTTAAGTCTAAATTATCACCCCGCAATAAACCTGAACTCTGAATCTCTAAATGTCCAAAATCAGAAAAAGTAAAATTCACGTTTTGAATTATTATGCAATCAATAATAACGGTATCATTAAACTGGGGAACTAAGCCAGCAGGAACTCCATTGACAGATAATGACCAGGAAGCAGGAGAATTCCAGGCTAAGTTGTTTCCGGCTGAATATAACTTTAAGCCACTCCTGCCAAAAGTACCAGGCACAAAGTACAATGTCACAGCTAAAAGTGTGAACATTACCTTCAAAAGAAAACCTGATTTGAAATTGACAAACGGCATACAACTTGTGTAAAACGTATTAATAAAAAGCAAGATGGAGAAATACAAGCAGAGGAGGAGAGAGATGAAAATAACTTAATATAATCACGAAAAGGATTTAACAAACAATATGCCTGTTTTTTTTATATACTGATTGTCAAACATATAGATTAAATTCTTAGAAAGATAACCATTAAATATGTCCCATAATGAAAAAATAGCACCTTTAGTTGAACGTTTTTGAAAATATTACACTCAATTGTAAGAATCTGTTCAAATATCTGATAGAAATAAATATAGAAAATGTTAATACCTATCAAAATTGTTAGTAAAAAAATCCCAAACCGGGTCATTAGGTGCTTTTGCAAAAATAATTTCCTGTTTTAGCGTGACAGGATGAATAAAACTGAGTTTTCTGGCATGTAAGTGAATAGATCCATCCGGATTGGAACGGGGATAACCATATTTCAAATCTCCCTTAATGGGACAGCTTATTCCGGCAAGTTGCGCCCTGATCTGGTGATGACGTCCTGTCAGGAGGTCAATCTCTAAGAGATAATAATTATCACTGCTACCTATTAAGTTATAAGTGAGAGAAGCTCTTTGTGCATTTTTCGAATGTTCACCGGTAATGAATGATTTATTCCGTGCTTCATCCCGGCGAAGGAAATCAACGAGCGTATCATTTTCCCTGGGTGGTTTGTTTTTTACTACCGCCCAGTACGTTTTTTTTATCTCCCTGTTTTTGATCAGGGCATTAAGACGGGTAAGTGCTTTGCTGGTACGTGCAAAAATAACAGCTCCACTCACCGGCCTGTCGAGCCTGTGTACAACACCAAGAAAGACCTCGCCTGTTTTTTTATATTTATCTTTAATATACTCTTTTACTATATCAGCAAGAGTGATATCACCCGTCTTGTCACCCTGCACGATTTGCGACGGCAACTTATTAATTACAATTATATGGTTATCCTCGAACAGGATATTTTCGGGCAATAATTTCCGGGCAGGTTTTGCCTGATTAGTATTGTTCCCTGTCATTGGGGAAGTCAAGTGTTTTTACATCAACAATATAATTCTGAACAGCCGATACAATATCTTCACTCAGATTCATATACCTGCGAAGAAACCTGGGCGAAAATTCCATAGTAATACCAAGCATATCATGAAGCACCAGGACCTGACCATCAACTTTCTTCCCTGCACCAATTCCAATTATCGGGATTTTTGCATTGCGTGAAACTTCTTCACCTAACCTTGCCGGGATTTTCTCCAGTACAATACTGAAGCATCCGGCTTTTTCGAGTAACCTCGAATCTTCAACAAGCTTTCGTGCTTCCTTTTCTTCGGTTGCCCGGACTACATAAGTTCCAAATTTATGGATGGATTGCGGTGTTAGTCCCAAATGGCCCATAACCGGAATACCGGCTGACAATATACGTTCGACTGAATCAATAATTTCGACACCACCTTCCATCTTTACAGCATCCGCTCCCGATTCCTTCATTATACGGATGGCCGACGAAAGTGCTTCTTTCCAATTGCCCTGATAAGTGCCAAAAGGCATATCAACCACTACAAGTGCGCGACTTACACCTCTCACAACTGATGCAGCATGATAAATCATATGATCAAGGGTAATAGGTAAAGTGCTGCTGTAACCGGCCATGACATTGGAAGCTGAATCTCCAACCAGGATAATGTCGATTCCGGCTTTGTCGAGCAAACGGGCCATTGAATAATCATAACCGGTTAGCATTGATATTTTCTCACCTTTATGCTTCATCTCCTGCAGGACATGCGTGGTGACTTTTGCAACAACAATTGGTTTGGATGTCATGAATTTAATTTTTGGGAATATGTAGGCATTGTGCGTAGTTTCATGCATTAATTGCCCGCCTTCAATCTATTGCAATGCGATTTTAGTTCGCAAAACTACAAAGAATTACATTCAATATTCGATTGTAAGGTATATTTCGCATGTTGCTAATAATAATTACTTTTGTCCTCCGGTATTTACAATTAGTATAACAAAATGAAAAAACTATTTCGCTTACTCTTTCTTTTCTTTATCCCTTGTTTCCTTGCATCATGTGAAACTGATTTTGATGTAATTGCTGATTACAAAGAAGTAGCAATTGTTTATGGATTATTAAACCAGAATGATTCAGTGCATTACCTGCGAATCAACAAAGCTTTTCTGGGAGATGGTAATTCCCTTACCTATGCCCAGATTGCCGATTCATCGAGTTTTGGGGCTGATATCAGGGTAATTTTAACCGAAACCACACCCGGAGGAATTAAAAAAGAAATTGTTTTCGATACCGTGACTTTATCCAATAAACAGCCTGGCGATTTTTATTCCCCCAACCAATTATTTTTCTATTCAAAAGCAAAGCTTAATGAGAATAATACCTACAAACTCTCAATTACCAACCTGAAGACTTCTTACGAAATAAGCTCAGAAACCAGGCTTGTGCATAATTTCAGTTTCTCAAAACCGGCCCAATTTACTAAAACACTTAATTTTAAACGATCAATTACTCAGCCCAATAAATTTGTATGGGGAAATGCCGTAAATGGTAAACGATACCAGTTCCGGCTCTATTTCAATTATAAAGAATTAACCACACTGGGCGATACGGTTTACCGGAAAATTGATTGGGTGTTTCCCGATAACATTACGGAAAAAATAGATGGGAGCGGTGAAAGTGATGTAAACTATGTAAATGAAGATTTTTATAAGTTATGCGATTCGAAAGTTCCATATAGTGATGTTGCTGCAGAAGCAAATATTATTAACCGTTATGCATCCGTTTGCATACTTGAAGTTACGGCAGTCGGCGACGAATTTAATACTTACCTCGAGGCCAATGCACCTTCAACGGGTGTTTTAATCGAAAAACCAGCCTATAGCAATATTATAAACGGACTCGGATTGTTATCCTGCCGTTACCAAATTCAACGATCCATGCCTTTGAGTGCTGAAACAATACTTGATCTTTCTACCACTACAGACCTTAAGTTTGTTAAACCAAATTAAGATTTTCGTTTTATATAAAGGAATTTCCATTAGAATGTTTAGTAATTGTGCGTGTATTCCACATAGACTATTTTAATACGTCATCAAGCCAATTTCAAAATACATCTGTTTTCAATTGCTTTTTCACAGCAGGAATCTGTAGTATTTTCTGCCGTTTTGTCAGAAATCTTTTGTTTCTGTCATTCAGTAAGAATTCGCTTTAACAACCACTTTCTTTACATAAAATATTGATATATAAACCTGATTTATAAATATTTAAGCTTTTCAAAAAAACAATCAATTTAATCATTTAGGCTCCTTATCAATCTTTTCGAAACAGACAATTGTATTTGTGGCATAATGATTGAATAAACCTAAATGTCAAAATAAGAAAAGTTAATAACAGAAATAATAATACATACAATAATGGGAAAAATAATTGGTATTGATCTTGGAACTACAAATTCATGCGTTGCTGTAATGGAAGGCAATGAGCCTGTAGTAATTCCGAACAGTGAAGGGAAACGCACCACTCCTTCGATAGTTGCATTTACCGAAAACAGCGAACGAAAAGTTGGTGATCCGGCCAAAAGGCAATCTATCACCAATCCAACAAAAACTGTTTCTTCAATCAAACGGTTTATGGGTGAAACTTATGACAGGGTTACCCAGGAAATAAAGCGAATGCCTTATCTGGTTGTAAAAGGCGACAACAACACACCCCGTGTTAAAATTGATGATCGTACTTTCACACCACAGGAAATTTCGGCAATTATTCTGCAGAAAATGAAAAAAACGGCCGAAGATTATCTTGGGCAGCCTGTTACCGAAGCTGTTATTACCGTTCCGGCCTATTTCAGCGATTCACAACGCCAGGCTACAAAAGAAGCGGGCGAAATAGCCGGACTCATCGTTAAACGTATTATTAACGAGCCAACAGCTGCTGCCCTGGCATATGGTTTGGATAAAAAACATAAGGATATCAAAGTCGCCGTTTACGATCTTGGCGGTGGAACTTTCGATATTTCGATACTTGAATTAGGTGATGGGGTATTCGAAGTAAAATCAACCAATGGAAATACACATTTAGGCGGTGATGATTTTGACCACCGTATCATTGATTGGTTAGCCGATGAATTTAAAAATGACGAAGGCATTGATCTGCGTAAAGATCCTATGGCCTTGCAACGTTTGAAAGAAGCGGCTGAGAAAGCCAAGATAGAACTTTCAAGCTCATCATCTACCGAAATAAATCTTCCTTACATTATGCCTGTTGATGGTATGCCAAAGCATTTGGTGCGTACTTTGAGCAGAGCTAAATTCGAACAGCTTATTGATGATCTTGTTCGTGCTACTATTGAACCATGCCGCAACGCTATGAAGGATGCCGGACTTACAATAGCTGACATTAACGAAGTAATTCTCGTTGGTGGCTCGACCCGCGTACCGGTAATACAGAAAGCAGTCGAAGACTTCTTTGGCAAAACACCATCAAAAGGAGTTAACCCGGATGAAGTTGTAGCTATTGGTGCAGCTATACAAGGTGGCGTATTAACCGGTGAAGTTAAAGATGTTTTGTTGCTTGATGTAACTCCTCTTTCTTTAGGTATTGAAACTTTAGGTGGCGTTATGACAAAATTAATCGAGTCGAACACTACCATACCTACCCGAAAATCAGAAACTTTCAGTACAGCATCTGACAATCAACCATCCGTAGAAATTCATATTCTTCAGGGAGAGCGTCCGATGGCAACCGGCAACAAGAGCCTGGGCCGTTTCCATCTTGATGGAATTCCGCCTGCTATGCGTGGAGTACCTCAGGTTGAAGTCACTTTTGATATTGATGCCAATGGTATTCTGCATGTTTCAGCCAAGGATAAAGGTACCGGAAAATCGCAGCAGATACGTATCGAAGCATCTTCAGGCCTTTCGGAAGCCGACATCAAACGTATGAAAGAAGAAGCAGAAGCTAATGCTGATGCCGACCGCAAGGCAAAAGAAGAAGTTGACAAGATCAATCAGGCTGATTCACTGATCTTTCAGACTGAACGACAACTGAAAGAATTTGGCGAAAAGTTGCCGGCTGATAAAAAGGAACCAATTGAACAAGCTTTGAATAAACTTCGTGAGGCGCATAAAAACAGGGATATAGCCGGTATTGACACTGCCATGGCTGAACTGAACAGCGTTTGGCAGGCTGCAAGCGAAGAAATGTATAAAAACACTCAACAGCAAGGGCAACCTGGTGCAGAACAACAAGGCCAACCCGGTTCAGAGCAGGCAAAATCACCCGACCAGGAAGTAACTGATGTTGACTTTGAAGAAGTAAAATAATTTGACCCCAACATTATATCAGAGGCTGTAACAATTTGTATTACAGCCTCTTTTTTTTTAGTATTGACGAGAGCTGACTCAAATCTCATCCTTTATTAATTAACAATGTGAATTTCAAGCAAAAAAAGCGCCATATTTGTATCCCCTTAACTAGAAAACAACATAAAATAAATACTTAAATAAATGCTTTATGAAAAAACAATTACTTTATGGTATCCTGCCTTTCTTTTTCCTCTTCGGGTTGATCCCGAGTGTAAACGGGCAACTGCATTTTGAAGAAAATTTTGCTTATCCTGTCGGCGATTTACTCACAGCTCATGGCTGGACGGCTCATTCAGGGACTTCAAATTTTATCGCCACAACTGCTTCTTCTATCTCCTTTCCAGGATATCTGTCAACAGGAATTGGTAATGAAGTAACGCTACTTGCAACCGGTGAGGATGTAAATAAAACTTTTACAGCTCAGACCGCCGGATCAGTGTATGCCTCATTCCTTGTAAACGTTTCGAGTACATCAGCTACCGGCGACTATTTCTTTCACTTGGGAGCAGCTTCCATGGGAACATCATTCAAAGCGCGCGTATTTGTAAAAAATGACGGAGGCACTAACCTGGCTTTTGGAATTACACATACTGGAGGTGCATCTAATCCGGCTACATATACACCTTTTAATTATGCTCTAAATACCACTTATCTGATTGTAGTTAAATATACTTTTGTAAGTGGTACAGCAAATGATGTAGTATCGCTGATCATCAATCCTGTGATCGGTGCAGCTGAACCTCCTGTAACTGTGACTGCTATTGATGTTTCACAAACTGACCCGGCTGACATTGGTACTGTTGCAATGCGCCAGGGTACCACAGCCAATTTGGTGAATGTAAAACTGGATGGTATCCGAATCGCTTCATCATGGAATGATGTAGCTGGAGGCACTCCTACAACAAGTATAACCGTTGGTTCACCAAGTGCTGGCGAGCAATGGCGTCAGGGAACGACACACAATATCACATGGTCGGCCAGCCTTACCAATGCAAACGTAATGATAGAATATACTGATAATGCATCAGCAGGGACTCCAACCTGGACTACCCTAAATGCAAGTATCGCGGCAAGCGCAGGATCCTGGGCATGGAGTATTCCGGCCGGACAAACTTTGAGCTCTGATTGTAAAATCCGGATCACTGATATCCCTGTAACTGCAACTGGTTTAAGCGGCACCTTCAGTATTGTGCCTCCTCCCCCACAGATATCAACATTGGCTGCACTAAGGGCAGCTACTCCAGGAACTGTTTACACTTATACAGGCCAGGGCATCCTGACGTTTCAACAGGCATTCCGCAAACAGAAATACATTCAGGATGCCACAGCAGCTATCCTTATTGATGATAACGCAGGAAAAATTACCACCACTTATGCAATTGGAGATGCTCTGACTAATATTACAGGTACTGTTGCAGAATTTGGAGGCATGATGCAGTTTACGCCCGAATCCGATCCTGGTGCACCGGCTTCATCTGGTAATGTGATTTCGCCTGAAGTTGTAACACTTACCCAATTAACAAACAACTGGGAAAATTATGAATCCGAGCTGGTCCGAATTGCTAACATCACTTTTACCGGTGCATCCGGAAATTTCGCAAATGGAGTAGTCTACCCTGTACTTGATAATGTAGCTGTCGCCGGTAATTTCCGTACCACCTTTTTTGATGTAGATTACATCGGAACACCAGTGCCAATAACAGCAATAGACCTTGTTGTTTTACCTAATTCACGTACAGACGGGAATTATATTACGAGCCGCAATCTGGCAGATTTCTTCTTACTTATACCTACAGTAACCGTGACTTCACCAAACGGGAATGAATTCTGGCAACAGGGCTCATCACATAACATCACCTGGACCAGTTCGAATTTTACCGGAAATGTAAAAATTGAACTCATCGGATCAAATCCGTCAGTTCTGGCTGCCTCTGTTGCAAATACCGGCAGTTTCACCTGGAATATTCCAGCATCACAAACTATTGCCACCGACTATAAAGTGAAAATTTCGGATGCAACTGATGGTGATCCAACTGACATGAGCAATTTTACTTTTGCGATTGTTGCACCTTATACTTTGCCTGACCTGGTTATTACTGAAATAATGTATAACTCACCCAGTAATGACGAAGAATGGATTGAAATATATAACAACGGAACAAGTTCAGTAGATATCAGCGGGTTCTATATTGTTGACGATGACCCGGCCCATATGGCTGATCCGATTGTTTTACCCTCCGGCTCGATTGTAGCAGCTGGTGACCGGTTCACAGTTGAAAATGCAACTGCCGGCTTTTTCCCGTTTGTTCCTGATTATGACGGAAGCGGTAAATTCAGTTTCGGAAATACAACTGACGAGGTTAAACTTTATCATAAATACGGTCAGCTTATCGACTCGGTTAAATATGCTGACGCAGCACCATGGCCAACAGGTCCTGATGGAGGCGGTTCTTCTTTAACTTTCTGTGATCCCACCCAGGATAACAGTGTAGCAACTTTTTGGTCAGCTTCAACAGAACCATTTGTTACCCTGCAGAGTACAACAATTTTTGCTACTCCGGGCGCAGGATGTTATGTTTCGAGTGATAATATAATGATCACCGAAATCATGTATAACCCTATTGACGGCGGCAATGATACGATTGAGTTTATCGAACTTTATAATAAAGGATCAGTTGGTGTAAACCTGAAAGATTGGTATTTCTCGAAAGGTGTTACCTATGTTTTCCCTGATATTACAGTAGCACCAAATGCGTATTATCTGATTGCGCGTGAAGCGATTTCTATGCAAAACACCTTTGGTGTTACTGCCGCCCAGTGGACTTCTGGTTTCCTTGATGATGCCGGTGAACCTATTGTTCTGAAGGATGGTATCGGCCAGATAAAGGACAGTGTATATTACCTTCCGACTGCACCATGGCCTACTACTCCCAATAACGGCGGCCCTTCACTTACCTTCTGTAATACTTCTCTTGACAATGCTCTTGGCGAAAACTGGTCAGCATCTACCAACCAGATTGCTGTTAATGGTAACGGACAACCAATCTTTGCTTCACCTGGTACATCGTGCATCAGCGGAGCCAATCTGGTAATTACGGAAATCATGTATAACCCACCTGAATCAGGAACTGACAGTCTTGAGTTTATAGAATTATATAATGCCGGAAATTCAGTTAATCTTCAGGGTTTCTATTTCTCAGCCGGAGTTGACTTCATTTTTCCTTCTACTACCCTGGCAAACGGCGAATACCTGCTTGTGGCCTATAATGCAGCCGCCATACAGTATACTTTCGGAAAATCTGCCTTACAATGGAGTACAGGAGGATTAAACAATTCAGGCGAGGCTATTATTTTGAAAGATAACTATGGAATTACTATTGATGAAGTAACATATGCTGATGTATCACCCTGGGATTCGCTGGCAGATGGGTATGGACCATCATTGACTCTATGCGATCCTGCCAGTAACAATGCTTTGGCAATTAACTGGAAGGCATCCTCAGAATTTATTTTAGTAAATGCAGCCGGTGACAGTATTTTTGCTACCCCGATGGGTGGATGTGTTAATCCTCCAACCGTTGCTAATTTTGAAGCTGATCCAACTTCATTGCTGGAAGGCGAAGATGTTCAGTTCCATGACCTCTCAACGAACAATCCTACTGCCTGGGAATGGACATTTAATGGTGGGACACCTGCTTCTTCAACCGAACAAAACCCTTTGATAAAATACAATACCTATGGCGTTTATTCTGTTACCCTGAAAGCAACAAATGCTTACGGAAACAATACTCTCACAAAAACTGATTATATTAGTGTCGGTGTTGATGGCGTTACTACTCTTCCCTCAGAATTTTCTGTTTACCCAAATCCGACTAACGGAAAATTATTTATTACCAATCCCTCCAGGGAAACCCGGGATATCTCAATTTTCTCAGCAAATGGAAAGCAGGTAAATACGATTGTATCAGCAGAAGAAATCATTTCTATTGATATTGCAGGACAACCAAAAGGATTATACCTGATGCGTTTGACCGATAAGAATTCACAGAATGTTAAAGTAATAAAAGTAATACTGAAATAAAAAGCAATAAATAACAAAGCAGAACGGAGAACTGGCAATTAAATTGATCAGGAGATGATCAAAATAATTATTGCCGGTTCTTCTTTTCATTGCACAAATAAAGGAAAACCAATATGAAAAAAGCAATTTCACTTCTGACAATTATCATCCTTTTGGGATGGACAATGAAAGCTAATGCACAGGCATTCACTTTCGCTGCAGGACAACTAAGTTATACGGAGAGTTTTGACGGAATGGGGCCCACGGGTACCTCGTACCTTAATGGCTGGACAGCAATACGTTGGGCAGGAACTGGCACTGTAGGCGAAGTTTTAACCATGCAGGTAACTGATGGGTCTTCAAATACGGGCGCGATCTATAACGTTGGTACAACCGGAACTGACGACCGTTCTTTTGGTTCACTCGGTTCAGGAAGCACTGTTCCCAGGTTTGGTGCTTCATTTCTGAATAGCACCGGCTCAGGGATTACAACAATTGCATTGACAGGGTTAATGGAACAGTGGCGTACAGGCTCAAATAACACGGTTACTGAAACATATACATTTGAATATAGTCTTGATGCTACCGACCTCTCAACAGGAACATGGACCCCGGTTACCAGTTTTGATCTGGTTGAAAAGATCATATCATCAATTGCTGCAGAACCTTTGGATGGTAATCTGGCTGAAAACCAAACAGCCATCAGTGCGAATATTGTTGGGATAAGCTGGACGGCCGGCTCAACCCTATGGATACGCTGGTCGGATGTAAATGATCTGGGCAGTGATGGTATTTGCACTATCGACAATCTTGAAATAACCGTAACCACCGGAACTGTAACTGCTGATCCGGAACCAACCAATTACCCTACTGTATTTGCAGCAACTTCTGCAGGAACAAGCATTACTACCAGTTGGACTGATGCTTCAGGATCGCAATTGCCTGCCGGATACCTGGTTAAGATAAGTATAAGTTCAACAATCAGTTCACCGGTGGATGGAACTTTTGTTGCTGATGATCTGGATTTCTCAGATGGAAATGGCGCTAAAAATGTTCCTTTCGGACAGCAGAGTTATCTGTTCAGCGGATTGGCGCAAGGCACAGTTTACAACCTCAAAATTTTTCCATACACAAACGGAGGAACACTTGTTGATTATAAAACAGACGGCAATGTTCCTTCTGCTACAGCCACAACACAGAATATTGCCCTGAACACCAAATTTGATACAGACCTGGCTCCCTGGACACAATACAGCGTTACAGGAACGCAAATCTGGACACCGGACCTTACCCACGGTTTGAACGGCAGCGGTTGTGCTAAAATGAGCGGATTTGAAGCAGGCTCAAGTTTTGAAAATGAAGACTGGCTGATATCCCCTGCCATCGACTTTACTCATATGACGAATACCAAACTTAACTTTTATTCAGCCTATAACTATGATGGGGATCCGCTATCCGTTCTGGTTTCAACTGATTACACGAGTGGAAACCCGAGTACATCAGGTACCTGGAATGATATTTCAGCATCAGCTATATTTTCACCGGGAGGTTGGGCTTGGACTTCATCAGGATACATTAACCTTGGATTATCGGATGTAAGTAATGTTCATATTGCTTTCAAATACACAAGCAATACAACCGAATCGCGCACCTGGGAAATTGATGAAGTAAGCGTAACCGGAAATACCGAGCTTGGCATAGGTGATAATATTGTTACCAATGCAAGCACTAGCATTTTCCCGAACCCAAGTAATGGCTGGTTTAATGTTGGTATGCCTTTAAGTGGGAACCATGTAATCACTATAACTAATGCTCAGGGAGCAGTTTTAAAAGTGATTGAAACTTCGGAGAAGTCATTGAAAGTTGAAACAAATTCAATTAAATCAGGCTTCTATTTTGTAACTATATCAAATACAAACAGTGAACTTAAAGAAGTTCATAAATTAATTGTCAGGTAACTGATTTAAAAGCAGAAATTTACAAAAGGCTGTCTGAATTATGACAGCCTTTTTTTTCGGGGAATAAAATAAAAATGGCTGTAAAATTGTTAGTATTTTTGAAGGTTGAAATTAAATGTATGAAAAAACTAATTGCTATTGCCTATTTTTTATCGGCTGCTTTTACTTTATGGGCGCAAAGTGGTAACCCTTTGCGGCTCGAAATACAGGCTCCCAACGGGAGCGATCCTTTTAATTATGTAACGGCAGGTAAAAACGGAGTTTGTATTTTTTATCCGACAATAAATGAAACCGGGCGTGATAGTATAAGCTGGTCGTTTATGATGGTTAACGACAAGTTGAAAGAAGTATGGCGCAAGCAGGTTCCTCTTCATGAGGATGTTACCTATTTAAAAAGTCTTTCCACAACCGATGCCATTTACCTGCTTTTTCATGATACCAAAAGAAATAAAGACGGTAACATATTGGTTTTTATGATCATACCACGACTTCAGATAATAACTGAACATAAAGGAATAATACCTGATAAAGCTGAAGTGGTAGATTTTGACGTTTCGAATAATTATGCTTTTATTGGATATAACAGCCGGAAAGGCCAACCCGGAATTATTGGATTTTCGCTTGTAACAGGTGAAAAAAGGACCTACGAAATCACTGCGGAAAAGGATGCATTACTGCTTGACATTGCAATAGATACAACAAGTAAAACAATATTTGCTACTTATAAAATCCAATACGCTTCGTCAAGAAACCATTTATATGTAAACCAGTATAATTCGCCCGGTGCACTTGAAAAAACTTTCGATTTTACCGAACAGGTTGAACGCAGGAATTTTAATTCGGCACAATACATTCCGATGGGTGAAGGGGATGGACTTGTTGCAGGCACTTATGGGTATAATGTTTCCAATACACGCAGACAATACGATTATTACGATAATTATTACAACAGCTATTACTACAATTATTATTCGCCTTACTACCTGAGACAATCAAACTACGATGCCAATGAAGACAAAACCCCTGTTTCGGACGGATATTTTACAGCCCTGGTCAAAAATGGAATTGCTGGCACCACTAAATATTACAATTTTAGCAATTTTAATAACGTCTATAAATATATTACCAATGTAAATGCATTAAGAGTGAAAGCTAAGCCTGAGAAAAAGAACGATAAGGCGGAAGAAAGCGATCAAACCAATACGCGCGAAGATGAAGAGAATGATAAAACACTGAATCTTCGACTTCTGACACATGACATTTACATAAATAACGGCCGGTTTATTTTGACATCGGAAGCATACTCTCCTGAATACCATACTAATACACAAATGTCGTATGATTATTATGGAAGGGCATTCCCAACTTCGTATCAGGTATTTGACGGATTCCGCTATTCACATGCTTTTGTTGCTGCCTTTGACAGTAGTGGCGCGATGACATGGAATAATGGCATGGAGATGCGCGATATCCTCACCAAGTACCTGAACCGTAAATTAAACTGCCTGTTTGACGATGAAGAAACCACACTATATTATAATGCAAATAATAAAGTTGCATTTAAGACTATAAAAGGAAATAGTATTGTTGAAAATACTTCATACACTACGCTCGCACCTGTCCGGGGTACCGACCAGCACCTTGATGAGTACCTGGGAACAATTGAACATTGGTATGATAACTATTTTATCGCAACAGGTTATGAAACCATTCGCAATAATTACATGGAAAATAATAAGAGGAATGTATTTTACATGAGTAAAATGGCATTCAGGTAGCTTCGAAACACCTTCATTAGAAACACAACTTTTTCTCAAACAAGTATTATGGCCTTAATCCGGAATAAAAGAGAATTTTGAAGCAAAAAGAAAGGCTGAGCCCCAAAATTTCGGGAACTCAGCCTGACAAAAAGTAAACAGTGTTTTGATTTTATTAGCAGAGTCAAATTAGTAGTTTCTAACTAATAATTTCTGCACCCTCTATTTCGTGATTTTTATTTCAACCCTGCGGTTTAGAGCACGGCCTTCAGCAGTGGAATTATCAGCTACAGGTTTGCTTTTGCCATAGAAAGATTTATCGATTTTCGCGTTCTTCATGCCTTTCTTTTTCAGGTAATTAATCACATAATCAGCCCGTTTCTCCGACAATTGCATATTATATTCTTCTGACTCGCGTATATCGGCATGGCCGGCAACGGAAATCTTAGCACTTGGATTTTCGTTCATATATGCAGCTATATCATTCAGATCAATAATATTTTTTGCAAGCACTATACTGGCATCTGTATCGAAATATACTATTTTTTCCTTTACGGAACCCATAATCACGGCAGGACAGCCATTATTTGCAGCTACTCCGGCAACTTCAGGACAATTATCAATATTGTCAGGCACTCCGTCTCCATCAGTATCCGGACAGCCTTTAAACTGGGACAAGCCTTTTATTTCGGGGCAATCATCTTTATTGCTGGGAATACCATCACCATCAGGATCGGGAACACCGGCAAAAATTGCCAGGCCGAATACATCAGGCCATAAATCATCTTTGTCAGGAACACCATCGCCATCTTTATCAGGACAGCCTTTAAGTTCTTTCTTGCCGAAAACATCAGGACATGAATCTTCGCTGTCAATTATTCCATCTCCATCAGTATCAGGACAGCCTTTAAATTCCGGTTTTCCTACCACATCCGGGCATGCATCATCCTTGTCGGCTATGCCGTCATTGTCTTTATCCGGGCAACCGGCTAATTCTACCTTGCCTGGTATTTCAGGGCACAAATCATTCTTATCCTTAATACCATCCTTGTCAGTATCTTTTGACCCGAATTTTATTAATAAACCTAAAGAAAGATAACTATAATGATCATGTGGTTTTACCGAACTAGTGAAATCAAGTGCGTTATCATCAAAAATAATATGATCACCATACTCAAGATTTGCAGAAAGAGCATTACTCAGGCGAAATGTTGCTCCTCCGCCTACCGGTAGAAAGATTTCATTTTGTCTTTCTGCATGTTGTTGAACTATAATACCAGTAGTCAAATCAGAAATTTCTGATTTGAAAGAAGATATTCCGGCACCACTGAAAAGATACAAGTTGAAGAATCTTTTCTCATTATAATCAGCAAAGATTTCATTAATATTTAATGTCAGATTCAAAGCAGCATCCCATAAATCGGAATTGAATTCAGCATTTTTATCTTGTCTTTCGCTAAACAGACTGGTTTTTAAAAACTGACCACGGAGCCCAAATAAAGGGCTTAGCTGATAACCAAGAATTCCTCCGTAACCTATTTTTTGGTTTTTATTCCATAGATTATCCTCGTTAAAATCTCCATAATACTGGCTGGCGCCAATATTCGGCACCAGGTACAGATAGCCGTTAAAAGTCTTAACCTTAGTGGTATCCTGAGCAAACGCACTGCTGGCATTAATTTGGATAACAACAACTGCAAGTGCAATTATTGAAAAATAGTAGAGGTATTTGTTCATATTCACGGAATTAATTGATTTTCATTACTATGATGATCCGCAAAAATATAAAAATATCTTAAAAAATAATAATCCTACACTATTTTATTGGAATCTTTTTTTTGATGGTCGGTAGTGTAAAACAAGCGCATTTACTTTTAATGCGCATTTTTCACTATTCTATCCGGATCAAACCTGCATGCACGGCATAAAAAAAGAGGCTGGCCATAAGACCAACCTCTTCATGCATTTATTCAAAATTGAATTTATTTAATTGTATTAATCTCAACCCTGCGGTTTTTCGCTCTTCCTTCAGTTGAATCGTTACCTGCTACCGGTTTGGTTTCACCGTAAAAAGCTTTAACCAAAATAGCTTTGTCAATACCTTTATTTACAAGATAGTTTATGACGTATTCTGCACGTTTCTCTGATAACTTCATATTGTAACTATCGGGACCGGTTGCATCGGCATGTCCTTCAATTTTGACTTTAACCTGATCGTGTGCTTTTAATATCTCAGCCAATTCATCAATGTCTTTCAGATTCTGCTTTGTAACAACTGATTTGTCAAAATTGAAATAGACAACCTTAAAGAATTCGAATGCTTTTTCAGCCGGGCATCCTGAGTTAGTAGCAACGCCAAATACATCAGGGCATTTGTCGTCTTTGTCAGCAACTCCGTCACCATCTGAGTCCGGACATCCTTTTAACTGAGGCAAGCCTTTTATATCCGGACAATCATCAATGTTGCTGGGAACTCCATCACCATCAGGATCAGGCACGCCTGCATAAATAGCCAATCCAAATACTGTTGGCCATAAATCCTCACTGTCAATAACGCCATCGCCATCCGTGTCGGGACATCCTTTTAATTCTTTCTTACCGGCAACAGTCGGGCAGGCATCCTCCTTGTCAATTATGCCATCACCATCCGTGTCAGGGCAACCTTTAAACTCAGGCTTCCCTGCAGCATCAGGACAATCATCATCCATATCTGCTATGCCATCATTATCTTTATCCGGACAGCCCTGTAGTTCAAGCTTACCAGGGATTTCAGGACAACGATCTTTCTTATCTTTTAATCCATCTTTATCAGTGTCTTTGGCTCCAAATCGAATAAATAATCCGGCAGAGGCATATCCATAATGATCATGAGGTTTGGCTGCATCTTTAAAATCAAGAGCAATATCGTCGAAAATAATACGATCACCATATTCCAGATTGATAGAAAAAGTATGGTTTAACCTGATAAAAGCACCTCCTCCAACAGGTACAAAAAATTCCTTTTGCCTTTCAGTATGCTCCGATAAAACGGCGTCAGTAGTCAAATCCTGAACTTTCGACTTGAATGATGCTAAGCCAGCTCCGCTGAAGAGATAGAAATTAAGTAATCTTTTCTCGTTATAATCAGCAAAAATCTCATTTATATTCACAGTTAAATTTAGGCCTGCATCCCAGAGATCAGAACTGAACTTCGCATTTCTATCTGTCCTTTCACTGTACAAATTTGCTTTCAAAAACTGGCCTCGTACTCCAAATACAGGACTAATCTGATAACCCAGAACAGCACCATAGCTAAGTTTTTGATTTTTATTCCAGTAATCATCCTTATTCAGGTCGCCAAAATACTGGCTGGCACCGATATTTGGAACAAGGTAAAGGTAGGGGCTAAAAGTTGCCGTAGAATCCCTTTCTTGCGCGGAAGCTTGAGAAGAAAATAATTGAATGGCAAGCAAAGTAACTAAGGTAAGAGCAAAACGGCCTAAAAGAAGCTTCATAATATCAGGATATTAAATTAGAAAGGAATTATAATCGTAACAAAGATAGTAAAAAACTGACTGAATTATTCCCTAAAATAAATATTTCTTTTTTAGTGCTATATGAAAATGGTATAACACGATTGCTGTAGTTACTGATACATTAAAAGAATGCTTGGTGCCGAATTGTGGAATTTCAATACAGCGATCTGCCATTTCTAATACTTCATTACTAACTCCCGAAACTTCATTACCAAATACCAAAGCAATTTGCTCATTTATTTCAGGATTATAATCTTCGAGTAATATACTGCCTGAAGCTTGCTCCACCGCTACTATTTGGAATCCTTTACTTTTTAAACTCTGAACAGCCACGCAAGTATCTGAAAAATACTGCCATTTCACTGATTCGGTAGCACCAAGAGCCGATTTATTAATTTCGCGGTTCGGAGGTGTGGATGTAATTCCGCATAAATACAATTCCTGTATTCTGAATGCATCCGAAGTTCGGAAGATCGAACCGATATTGTGTTGGCTTCTTACATTGTCAAGAATACATATTACTGGCAGTTTGTCTAATTCATTGAATTTTTCAACACTAACCCTGTTCAGCTCCTCCATAGTAAGTTTTCGCATATCCTATAATTATGAAGCAAAAATACCTTTTATTTCCGGGTATCTGCATTCAATAATTATTAACACTACGATCGAATGATACAAAAAACTGATAGATAATCCTATATTTGCCATACTAATAAGCATTTTTCACGTGGCAAAAGGGAAACAACAGGAAGAAGTTGTGGTAACACCGCTAATGAAACAATACAATACCATCAAGGCAAAATACCCTGATGCATTGTTGTTGTTCAGGGTGGGCGATTTTTATGAGACTTTCGGGGCAGATGCAATTAAGACATCTGAAATTCTGGGTATAATCCTGACGCGCCGTGCAAATGGTTCAGCTGCATATATTGAACTTGCAGGTTTCCCGCATCATTCGCTTGATACATACCTCCCGAAATTGGTTCGTGCAGGATTCAGGGTGGCCATCTGCGATCAGCTTGAAGATCCTAAACTTACCAAAACAATTGTTAAAAGAGGTGTTACTGAGTTGGTAACCCCGGGAGTATCGTATAACGATAAAATTCTCGAAAACAAGGAAAATAATTTCCTGGCCTGTGTTCATCTTTTGCCAAAAGCTTCTGGAATTGCGTTTCTGGATATTTCGACCGGGGAATTCCTTGTAGCACAAGGATCGAATGAGTATATAGAAAAATTGCTGCAGACGTTCAGGCCAACTGAAGTTATAGTGCAAAAAAATAAACGCCAGCAGTTTATCGAAACATTCGGCGATAAATTCTATTTTTCGTACTTCGATGAGTGGGTTTTTACCCTTGACTTTGCAAAAGAGCTGCTTCTAAAACAATTTGGCACCACATCACTCAAGGGTTTTGGTATAAGCGAACTCGAGAACGGTGTGATTGCGGCTGGAATTGCATTGTATTATCTTTCGGAAACCCAGCATGATAGAGTACAGCATATTTGCAAAATTGCGCGAATTGAGGAGGATCATTATGTATGGCTCGATAAGTTTACCGTTCGTAACCTCGAACTACTCCAATCGCCCAACGATAATGCCAATACACTGCTTTCAACCATCGACCATACCATTTCACCTATGGGTTCGAGGCTTCTGAGACGCTGGATTTTGCTTCCGCTGAAAGACAGGCTGCCGGTAACTGAGCGCCATGGAATTGTTGAATATTATATACAAAATGAACCTTTTACAGAAATTATAGAACAGCAGATAAAAACCATAGGCGACCTCGAACGCTTAATTTCGAAAGTTGCAGTTGCAAGAGTAAATCCACGTGAAGTGTTGCAGATCAGAAGAGCCCTTCAGGCACTTACTCCCATAAAATCAGCTTGCATGAATGCAACCCAGGAAGTGCTGAATCACCTTGGGGAACAAATTAATCCCTGCGAACTGATTGCCGACAAAATAGGGCAAACCATACAGGATGATCCACCAACAATGATCTCGAAAGGACAGGTAATTGCATCAGGTGTATCTGACGAACTGGATGAACTCCGGGGACTTGCCTATTCAGGAAAAGATTACCTTGTAAGATTACAGCAGCGTGAAATTGAACGTACCGGAATTACATCGCTAAAGGTGAGTTTTAATAATGTTTTCGGTTACTACCTCGAGGTCACCAATTCGCATAAGGACAAGGTTCCACCCGAATGGATGCGAAAGCAAACCCTGGTAAATGCCGAGCGATATATTACCGAAGAGTTAAAAGAATATGAACAGAAAATCCTGGGTGCAGAAGAGAAAATATTTGAGATTGAAAACAGGCTTTACAATGAACTGGTACTCCACCTGGCTGAATATGTGCAGCCGGTGCAACTTAATGCTCAGTTGGTAGCCAGGCTCGACTGCCTATTATCCTTTGCCCGCTCAGCAAAAGCGAACCGCTACGTAAAACCAAAACTGAACGATTCATTCATCCTCGACATCAAAAACGGCAGGCATCCGGTAATCGAAAAACACCTGCCAACCGGCGAAGAGTATATTGCTAATGATGTATTGCTTGATAATGACTCACAACAAATTATCATTCTTACCGGCCCCAATATGTCAGGTAAATCGGCTCTGCTGCGTCAGACAGCCTTAATTGTGCTTATGGCACAGATAGGCAGCTTTGTGCCTGCTGATTCGGCAAGTATTGGCATGGTTGACAAAATTTTTACCCGTGTAGGGGCATCGGATAATATTACTTCCGGCGAATCGACTTTCATGGTCGAGATGAATGAAACAGCCAGTATCCTGAATAATATTTCGAACCGCAGCCTGATATTGCTCGACGAAATAGGCCGTGGAACCAGCACGTACGATGGAATTTCTATTGCCCGTGCTATTGCCGAATACCTGCATGATCATCCGTTGTACCGGGCTAAAGTACTTTTTGCCACGCATTACCACGAATTGAACGAAATGGCTTCCACCAAGCCCCGCATCAGGAATTACCATGTGGCTGTGAAAGAAATCGGCAAAAAAGTAATCTTTCTGCGTAAGCTTACTCCCGGTGGAAGCGAACACAGTTTCGGGATTCATGTAGCACGAATGGCCGGGATGCCGGGCAGTGTTCTGCAAAGAGCCACCAATATCCTTGCACAACTTGAAACCAAGCATGTAACTGATGAACAGGATACTAGCATCAGTTCAGTAAAAAGTGAGAAAAAAGCAGATGATATACAGTTAAGTTTTTTTCAGCTTGATGACCCTTTGCTGGAGCGAATACGTGATGACATCATGAATTTGAATATTAACACGTTAACACCGGTAGAAGCACTGATGAAACTGAATGAGATAAAAAATTTGCTGAAAAAATATTAGGGAAGTTTTTGAATGTAAAAAATGTGTGTATATTTGCACACCCAAAACGGATAGTAATGCGGAAGTAGCTCAGTTGGTAGAGCACGACCTTGCCAAGGTCGGGGTCGCGAGTTCGAGTCTCGTTTTCCGCTCAGCCACGAAAAACCTCCTGTTAGTAACAAGGAGGTTTTTTTTCAGGCGCCCGAATGGTGAAATAGGTAGACACGAAGGACTTAAAATCCTTTGGCCATTGCGGCCATGCCGGTTCGATTCCGGCTTCGGGTACAGAAAGCTCCTCAATGTAAAAATTGACGGGGCTTTTTGCCTTTTGGTTACCTCCACTGCTTTCAAAAAAAAACGGATCACTTTTAGGGAACACTGTAAGTTTGGAAAGTGCTCAACACAAAAAACATAATTTTAGAAAACTCAAAATAATGAAAATAAGTGGATTACATAGCCTATTTTGAAATTACAAATAATTCGGTAACCCATTCCGACAACGAATCAGTTTTTTACCTTTGTATAAAACAATCATTCAATGAGACTAATCATTTTATCCGCAATTCTTCTTTTATTGCATCCGTGTTTTGTTGAAGCCCAGGAAATAAGCGAATGGCGCGAGGAAAACAGAACCGGTGTATCAGCCGAAACCGGACTTTTAAAATCATGGCCCGCTGACGGCCCTGCCCTGCTTTGGGAAAATACTGACCTTCAAAAAGGGTTTTCATCAGTTTCGTTTGGCAGTAACAGCATTTATACAACCGGAACAAAAGATTCTGTCGACATTCTTTATGCGTTAGACACGAATGGGAAAATGCTTTGGCAAACCGTTATGGGCAGAGCCTGGAACGAATCCTATCCGGATAGCCGCGCAACTCCAACCGTTGAAGGCAACAAAGTATATACTACAAGCGGTTTGGGCGATATTGCCTGCATTGATGGAATCACCGGAAAGATAATCTGGTCCTATAAAGCCAGTGAAATACATAAAGGAACTTATGGGAAATGGGGCATTGCCGAATCGCTCCTGATTGATGGTGGTAAACTTTATTTTTCACCGGGAGGACCTGAAACAATGACCATCGCACTTAATAAAACTTCAGGGCAACTAATCTGGAATTCAGAAAGCATTAATGACAAACCCGGCTATGTTTCACCAATACTTGTCGAATATGCATCAAAAAAAATGATTATAAATGTTTCGATGAACCATGTTTTCGGCCTTGATGCGTCGAACGGGCAAATTCTCTGGAAGGTTGCGCATAAAAAACCTGCTGAATCTAAGTGGGAACTGATAAAATGTGTAACACCCCTGTTCCACAATGGCAATGTGTATGTTACCGGTGGCTATAACACTGGCGGTATGATGGTTTCAATCGCTGATGATGGCAAAAGTGCTGGTGTATTATGGACTGACACTATTTTGGATGTTCACCACGGGGGAGTTGTACTTGTTGATGGTTATATCTATGGATCAAACTGGCTGAACAACGGAAATGGAAACTGGTGCTGCATTGAATGGAAAACCGGTAAAAAGATGTGGGAGGAACCCTGGAATTGCAAAGGCTCTATCATTTCTGCCGAAGGTATGCTCTATATTTATGACGAAAAAAGAGGAAATGTCGGACTCCTGAAAGCTAATTCTGAAAAATTTGATTTGGTGAGTGGTTTTCGGGTAACTCAAGGTTCAACAGGGCCTTATTGGTCGCACCCTGTAATTCACAACGGGATACTATATCTCAGGCATAACAATGCTTTAATGGCTTATGATATAAAAAGATAAATAAAAATATTTTACCAAAATAAGATCGTATTGTGAATATACTCTCTTTTATAAAAATGCCTGAACAAGTTAACTTTAGTCCGGCATTTCCGGCTTACAACAGAAAGGAAATATGACTAATCAGTAAATAATATCAGACTATTATCTCTGCATCAGCAAACGCTGCAAGAAAACAAGAACCTGGTAATTCCAAACGTTTCTGATGATATAGATTTAACTACCTTATGCACGTGGTTAGTTATATTTTTTTCATCCTTACTCTCAGGTATTCATCCATCTGTATCGTATCAGGAAGAGCCTTTTGTAACGATTCGGTTGGCTTAAACCAAACTACCAGAGTATCGTTTCTGCTTTGTATTTTTGTTTCAGCCATGCAGATAGCAATGGGAAGAAGTTTCATATCTGAAGGCAAAGTTTCATTATCCAAACTATTTTCACCTCTGTTATTCCCAATTAACAGAGGGTAAAAATCATTCCTGGTAATTTCCTTCAGCATATATAAAGTGTCGATCAGGTTAGCTGGTTTCAGTGTATCAGTTTCTTTGAAATGAGTAGTGCTCAGGTAATTACCTTCACTGCTCGAAAAAGCTAAACCTGCAAACCTTTCATTCTCCTTTTGCCAGTCCGGATTTACATTTTTATAAAACAATCCTCTTTCATTGAGTTCAATGCCAAGAGGCTTTAACTGCTCTGCATTCAGGAAAAGGAATTCCGGTTCTGTTGACTTACTGCAACTGCAAATTACTGCAGCACTGATAATTGCTAATAAAATTTTTGTTTTCATCATACCCGTTTTTATGAATATTAGTGTTTCGATATTTCAAGAATTCTGCGTCGTATTTTTCCGGATCTGCTTTCTGTTTTAATATGCGGTTATCAAACACCTGTAATATTACCAACTTCTTTTCAAATAAATCAGGAAATCAATCACCTGCATCTGATTAACATACGTATAGGAATACCTTTTATTGCTCTGAGCGAAAAATAACCATATTCCGGCAATTTCTTAATACCAGAATTTAGAATACCACCGGCTTATTTGGGTGCGATAATCTTCGTGAATATTTTTATAAACCTCCCCGCTTTAATACGTTTATTACCTATTTTTGAAAAAAATCTCTTCCCTATGATTAAAGACGAAAACAACAGCCGCAGGAAATTTATTAAGCTGGCCGCGGCAGGATCGGCAGCTTTTGGAGTTGCTCCTATATCTAATATTTTTGGCTCTGAGAGCAGTCCTGAAACCTTTCAGCACGTTTCAAAAATGATTACTCCGGCAAGCAAAGGAAAATCTGTTATGGGATTAAGGTGCGAGCCATTGAAAACCGTCCGTATTGCTGTAATCGGACTGGGAATGCGCGGAAGCGAGGCTGTCCGTAGGCTGATACAAGTCGAAGGGGTTGAATTGAAAGTCATTTCTGATGTAGTTCCCAAAGCTGTGAAAGAGGCTAATAAGCAGATTACTGATGCCGGACTAAAAGCAGCTTTTGAATATACAGGAGAAGAGGACTGGAAAAAAATATGCGAGCGTGACGATATTGACCTAGTATATCAATGTACGCCCTGGCTGCTTCATACACCCATTGCAGTTTATGCCATGAAACATGGTAAACATGCTGCTATTGAAGTTCCGGCTGCTGTTACTCTCGACGAATGCTGGCAATTGGTTGATACAGCCGAGGAAACGCAGCGACATTGTATGATGCTCGAAAACTGCTGTTACGATTTCTTCGAACTCAACACCCTGAATATGACCCGAAACGGAGTATTCGGAGATATCTATCATGCCGAAGGTGCTTATATTCACGATTTACGCTGGCTGAAATTCATGAAAGAAGGTGGTTACCATAATATGTGGCGCCTCGAATACAGCAAACTTCATACAGGCAATCCATACCCTACTCATGGACTGGGACCAGTAGCACAGATAATGGGTATTAACCGTGGCGACCGATTCGATTACCTTACTTCGGTATCAACCAACCAGAAAGGCATGTCGCTATATGCAAAGGATAAGTTTGGCGAGAATTCGCCCGAAGCGCTCCAAACCTATAAACTTGGCGATATGAATACCACTGTTGTGAGAACTTTGAAGGGTAAAACCATTATGATACAGCACGATACAACCAGTCCGCGCCCTTACGACCGTATTCACATGATAAGCGGAACCAAGGGAATGGCTGTAAAATATCCTGAGGAAAATATTGCTTTGGAACCTTCGGCTCATGAGTTTCTAAAAAAAGAAGATTTTGATGCATTAATGAAAAAGTATGAGCATCCTCTGGCAATGCAAATGGGAGAAAAAGCGAAGAAAGTCGGTGGTCATGGAGGCATGGACTTTATTATGGATTATCGCCTTATGTATTGTCTTCGTAACGGGCTTCCCCTGGATCAGGATGTATATGATGCAGCAACATGGTGCAGCATAGTACCTCTAAGTGAAAAGAGTGTTATGAACCGTGGGAATTCGGTTGATATTCCTGATTTTACGCGTGGAGCCTGGGAAAATGCAGAACCCTGGCCGGTTGTTACCATAGAATAAGTATAATTTTCCCGAAAACAAAAAACGCATCATGTCAGGATGCGTATTGTTCAGTTAATCTTTTTTGCTGCTTTTATCTCTTGTGGCATTAAAGGAAAGACCCGCTTTAATTCCAATGTAAAAGTTACGTGATGCAGCATATTCGTCATGCATATTTGGCAACTTCCATTCAATCGAATTAATATCAGTTAAGCCGAATGAAGTATTAAAAGAGAGCAGAAACATCGATTTACCTGAATCATCAAGTGGATATAACTTATTTAATGCAAGACTCAGAGCCACATCAGTTTTGTTAAATCTTTCTTTCACGTCGCCCTGTTTCATTCCATCAGGGTTTGTCAAATCGCTGGTACCTGATTTTCGAAAAAATTCCTGCTGAGCATCAATAAGTAACATTATATTTGGACCAAAAGAAATCCAGGTAGGATTCTGGGTGTAAGGAATACTTCTCATAAATACGAGCGGCACTTCAATGTAAGTTAATTTAACCTTACGATCTGCGTCATCACCCTTCATAACTCCACTGTAATTCTGCCCTAATTTACTTGCAAGCACTGATCCGCTAAAACCATTCTTTTCACTAAAATAATAGCTTACCCCTGCTCCTCCTGTAAAACCAAATGTTGTTGAGTATTCAATTTCGGGGTTCCCATAAGCATTTTGATTTACTATCCATGTACTATTAAGACCGGTTATGAGGTTGATCCATAAAGAGCCCTCTTTTTGAGCCTGGACTTTAACGATTGATAACAACATAAAAATGATTACCAGAATTATTCTATATTTTTTCATTTGCTCAAATTTTTCATAACAGATTATCCATTTCCTATAACGAGAAATCAGTATTTGTGTTCACTACTGTTAAAACATTCTCTGTTCTTTTTCTTGATTTTCTTGAAAAATAACTTTCGCGATGACTCTTTTTCAGATTGATTTGCTAAAATGCAGTTAAAGTTTGCAAAAGTAGCTAATAATTAATGATTTTAATCAATCAGCTATTTTGAATTTGCCTTGTTCAAAATACATTTCAGCAACAAACAGGCTGATTTCATCCTGATCGTTACCGTATCTAAAAACTTTATCGGCTTTCGAAAGAAAAGCTGAAACGTCTTTTGCTTTTTCGGCAGGCTCTGACTTCATCATCATCAGGAATAATCCCGGGTTGATAAAATCGCGCAGGCTCCTGCTCTCACATACGATCAGTTGATTATTAATATACTTCGAAAGAAAATGTAATAGTGCCTGTTCAATAAAAAAATCTTCAGTACGGATATAAAATACTTTTGCTGCCCTGGCCTGAAGCATTTTAGATGTATCCTTGTATGATTCCGTGTCAGTTTCTTCAAATGTAGAAAAGCCTTTAAAATCAAGTTCAAGATGATTTCCATGAAATTTTTTATCATCCGGCTGAATGCTGGTTACTTTTATGCCTATCACTTCATGAGTTTTCGAAAATCGGCTGATTATGTTACAAGCAAGCGTAGTTTTACCGGCATTCCGCATATTGCCGCCAATCATAACCATATTGGGAATATCAAGCATATTTCAAAGTATCGGTAGCAATCAGCTTTATGAATTAAGATCGTCGATCAACCTTATGAACTCTTTTTGCATTATTTTATCCATGCGCTGATGAAAGGTATCGAAGCACTTCACCAACCGACTGCCTTCGGGCGACAGGTGCGTGCTTCCGCCTTCCTGCCCTCCCCTGACTGTTTCGAGGAGATGAAAACCAAGCATTTTTTCAATCTTCCGAAGATCGTTCCAGGTGCGGCGGTATGTAATGCCCATTTTTTCGCAGGCACCAACCAGAGAACCGCATTCGTCAATCTGTTTTAAAATTTTCCATTTCCCATCACCAAATAAGCCTTCACCCTGCATCGAGGAAAACCATATTTTATATTCCGGCTTTAAATGTTCGAATTTATTCATTGTTGCAGTCTGTTTCAGTATTTTCAACACGATGATTTCTGATGAGTATTTTAGAGCAGATTCAGATAATCGAGAAATCAAGCATTTAACTGTTCCCAAAGCAATTCCTTAAGCTTTTTAAGTCCAAGCTGTGTATGTGAAGAAATAAAGATGGAAGGAACCCTCGGTAATTCTTTCTTCAATTGTTTCAACATTTCCTCATCCAGCATATCGCATTTTGTAATGGCAAGTAAACGGCCTTTGTTTAAAAGCTCAGGATTGAATTGTTTTAACTCATTCAGAAGGATTTTGTACTCCTTTTTAATGTCTTTACTGTCGGCTGGTATCATGAATAACAATACCGAATTCCTTTCAATATGGCGCAGAAATCTTACGCCAAGCCCTTTCCCTTCGTGAGCACCTTCGATTATACCTGGAATATCAGCCATCACAAACGACCTGTCATCATAATAAGGTACAATACCAAGGTTTGGACGGAGGGTGGTGAAAGGGTAATCGGCTATTTCAGGCTTGGCAGCCGAAAGCACTGAAAGCAGTGTTGACTTACCTGCATTCGGAAATCCAACCAAACCAATATCTGCGAGGATTTTCAGTTCAAAAATTTTCCAGCATTCGGTAAAAGGCTCTCCAGGTTGAGCAAACTTCGGAGCCTGGTTGGTTGAAGTTTTAAAATGATCGTTTCCCAGTCCACCACGACCACCGGGAACAATAATATGCATTTCATCATGAGCAGTAACTTCGCATTCCACTTCTCCTGTTTCAGGATCACGGACTATTGTTCCAAGCGGAACCTCGATGATACGATCTTCTCCGTTAGCCCCCGTGCGCAAAGACTTCGAACCACTTTCACCATCGCTTGCCAATATATGTTTTGTGTAACGCAGGTGAAGCATGGTCCACAACTGCTGGTTACCCTTGATGATAATATGACCTCCCCTGCCACCGTCACCTCCGTCGGGTCCACCCATCGGAATACCTTTTGCCCGGTGATAGTGGTGCGAACCGGCACCTCCCTTACCCGAACGAAGATAAATTTTCACATAATCAACAAAATTTGAACTGGCCATGGATAGAAAGGGTTTGAAGGGTTTGAAGGCTTGCCTGCTGCAAGCAGGGTTTGAAGAGTTTGAAGGGTTTGAAGAGTTTGAAGGGTTTGAAGAGTTTGAAGAGTTCAAGGGTTTAAGGGATCAAGCATTACGAGTTTGAGGGCTCTGAGAGAGGGCTGTAGAAAACAGTTGAGTAGAGACTATGGCGGATGAGTTACGGTTGCTGAAGGCGGGTGAACTGAGTCGAACCCCCGAAGCAATCCGTCCCAAAAATATTACGAAGAGCCGGTTTCAGGAATCCAGAGTGTTAATTATTTCTGCTGTCTGTCTGGACGAAAAATAAGTGTTCAATAGATTTCAGCGCATTTTAATACTGAATATTACCTGCTAAACACAACCGGTTCCATTCAGTTTTGTATTTGCGTAAAGATAATACTAATTACCTTGATTTCTTCATGGCTGCCTCAACAGTATCCGATAAAAGTTCGAATATTTGTTCGTTGCTTCCAACTGCGTTTACAACCACGTGTTTATTCTGGCGTTTATAAAGTTCCATTACAGGCGCTGTTTTGGTATCGTATTCCTCCAGGCGGTGAATAATTAGCTCAGTGGTTAGATCGTAGGGGCGCGCTTTATCCGAGCGGCCACGTTTGTCGAGGCGTTTAATTAGCTCTATGGTTGGCACAGTTAACTCAACTACATAAGAAACACCCATGTTCATACGACGCAACAAGCCATCGAGAATATACGATTGAAGAATGGTACGGGGAAATCCTTTAAAAACAAATCCATTTACATGGTTATGCATCTTCATCTCACTCTCAATCAACCTTATAACGATTTCGTCCGAAACCAGGTCTCCCCTTTCGAGTGTTTCCTTTACTTTAAGCCCTAGCTCGGTGCCTGCTTTAATTTCTTTCCGAAGTAAGGATCCCGTGGAGATATAGTAAAGATTAAACTTTTTCGCCAGCATATTGCCTTGTGTTCCCTTACCGGCGCCTGGAGGGCCGGAAACAACGAGGTTAAACCATTCTTTTTGAAGAGTTAGCTCAATGGCGTGGCTGAGCTTTTCGAAGATTTCGGGAATAGGGCCAACCCCCATTATGGGTACATAGAGGTTCTTTTCCTCGTAGTAGCCTATAACCGGTGATGTTTTGTTTTTATACTCGGTTAGCCTGAATTTTATTACCTCTTCGGTATCATCAGCACGGCCCGAAGATTTACCGCGTTCCAGAAGACGGCGTGTAAGTTCTTCGTCAGGAACTTCGAGGCTGAGCATACACGAAAGCGAAGTATTGAGTTTCAATAACAGTCCGTCGAGGATATAAGCCTGAACCAGTGTACGTGGAAAACCATCGAATAGTATCCCTTTCTTATCAGAACTTGTAATAATCTTTTTTTCGATCAGTTCGACCATAATTTCGTCCGAAACCAGTCCTCCCCTGCTAATCAGGTCCTTAACCTGCATCCCCAGATCAGTTTCTTCAGCAATTTCCTGCCTGAGCAGGTCGCCGGTTGAAATGTAAGCGAGATTATACTTCTCAATCAGCATTTGCGACTGAGTACCTTTTCCGGCTCCCGGAGGACCAAATAGAGCAATATTGAGCATATCAGAATGGTTTAATTCAGAAATCCTTCGTCAGGAAGGAAAATCATCAGGTTATTGTTGATATTCTTTATTTTGTCAAAAATTATCACTTTTTACTTTTAGATGGGGTGAAGGGCGAGTTGGGAAGGGGCGAAAATCGGAATTATCTGGTGAAATCAGGCTTCAATTTCGAATAATTCCTACTTCAGTCTAACGACTTCCTTGGGTGTATGATACAGCCAGGTAGGCATCTTTCGGCTTTTCACCTGATCTATATTAATAATTCGCATAATTTAATCAGTCATGCGTTTACTGCGCTAAGATATGAAAAAATTATCCTTCAACTATTTTATAAATATCGCGCGAATTACGCCCCAGCCCATCATAATCGAGACCATAACCAACCACGAAATCGTTTGGAATATTGAAACATACATAGTCAACCGGAAATTTCGATTTGAATGCATCCGGTTTCACCAGGCAGGTAGCAATTTTTACATCGGCAGGTTCCATTTCACGCAATGTAATCATAAAGCGTTCGAGGGTAAGACCGGTATCTACAATATCCTCTATGACAACTATGGTGCGGCCTTTCAGATCGAGATCGAGCCCTATGATCTGCTGCACAACGCCTGAACTCTGTATACCCTGGTAGGACGAAAGTTTTACAAACGCAATCTCGCAATCGAGGGTAACGCCTTTCAACAGGTCGGACGCAAAGATAAATGCACCGTTCAGAACTACAACAAATACAGGATTTCTCCCTTCGAGTTCGGTATTTATCCGTTTCGAAAGTTCGCTTACTTTAGCTTGCAAATCATCGTTAAGTATATATTTTTCAAAGGATTTGTCCTTTAGTTTCCAGATTTCAGGCATAAAAAATAATTTGAGGTTGTAATCGGGCAAAATTACAGTTTACGGGCGATATTTCCTTTAAAAAGATGAAAGCTGACTTCATTTTTTAATCTTTCATTTAATTGTTAGTTGTTTTAGTTCCACAATCTCACAAAAAGTAAGATTTTGCTTATTTTCGCAGAAAAAACAATTATGACACCATTGGTAAGTATTATAATGGGAAGCACCAGCGATCTTCCGGTAATGGAAGAAGCTGCCAAAGTGCTTAACGAACTTCGCATTCCATTCGAAATGAATGCCTTATCGGCACACCGCACCCCGGAAAAAGTGGAAGAATTTGCCCGGAATGCACACAGCCGCAGTGTTAAGGTTATTATTGCCGGAGCCGGGATGGCTGCCCATCTTCCGGGTGTTATTGCTGCTTTTACGGCTTTGCCTGTGATTGGAGTACCGGTGAAATCATCCTTCGACGGGATGGATTCGTTGCTTGCTATTGTACAGATGCCCCCGGGAATTCCGGTTGCAACCGTCGCCGTTAATGGAGCCCGAAATTCAGGAATACTGGCTGCACAAATGATTTCACTGGGCGATGCTGAACTTTTTGGAAGGCTTGTTGCTTTTAAAGAAGAACTTAAAAAGAAAATGATACAGGCCAATGATGAACTGGCTAAAGTAAAGTATGATTTTAAAGTGTAAATACGTCTTTAGACTAAATATTTTTTTTTAAAATCCTGAATATGAATCTATTCAGGCTTTTTTCGTGCTATCGTAATTCCATCGCGGATGGGAAGAAGAATATTTTCAACCGCATTATGTTGTTGTACATATTCATTAAAACTGACAATACCGGCGGTTTCGCTATCTGTTTCGGCTGTGGATTTAAGAACACTGCCATACCATAATGTATTATCAATAAGAATATAACCGCCTGGAGTAACTTTAGGTAAAACCTGGTCGAAATACGAAATGTAGCTTTCCTTATCGGCATCAATAAAAACAAGATCAAAAGGACCAGGGAGATTCTCAATTATTTCGCCGGCGTTGCAGGTAAGCATCATAATTTTATCTCTCAAACCAGCTTCTTCAAAATAAGGCATTGCAAAATCTTGCATCTCCGGGTTTATGTCGATGGTATAAAGTATGCCTCCGGGTTGTAGTCCCTGCGCAAGGCAAATTGCAGAATAACCTGTAAATGTTCCGATTTCGAGAATGGCTGAAGGTTTTATCATATGGCTGATCATCTGCAGGAATGCTCCCTGAAGATGGCCCGAAAGCATCTGTGGCTGATGAGTCCGAAGGTGAGTGGCCCGCGATAGTTTAGCGAGCACCGGCAACTCAGCGGAAGTATGTTCAACAGCATATTTTTCAATTCCCGGCTTCAGCAACCCTTCTTCATATTCGCTCATATATTACTATTTTTCTGATTGTTAAATATTAGAGTACTCAAGTCCGCAGGTTTGAATATCCCGTTCGCAATTGCAGAAATATCATTGGCTGTGATACTGTCAATTTTCCTGTAGATTTCCTCAACAGGATCAACCTTGCCGTAGACAAGCATATTTTTTCCCATGGCAAGCATTTCGTTCTGGTGTGATTCGAGCGAAAGCGCAAGTTGTCCTTTAAGCTGCTTTTGAGCTGTATGAAGCTGAGTCGGTGAAAGTTTAACTTCTCTCAACTTTTTCAGTTCTCGATTAATTAACTCAATAGCTTTCGGCATCAAAGCATCGTCAGTACCACAATAGATACTGAACAGGCCTGTATCGGAAAAAGGCTGGTAATTTGATTCGAGATTGTAGGCAATGCCATTCCTTTCGCGAAGTGAAATATTCAGCCTCGAATTCATTGCCGGTCCACCTAAAATATTATTCAGAAGTGACATAGCATAACGTCGGTCGTCGTGTGCACCGTAAGCAATATTCCCAATGACAATATGGGCCTGGTGCCGCGAAAACCTGCGAGTGACAGATGCAGGGGAATAATTTTCAAAAGAAATTCTTTGTCCTGCCTGATAACCAGATTCAACTGTGCCGAAATATTTTTCAGCAATTTCAATTGCTTTATTCATCTTAATATTTGCAACTGAACTGATAACAATACGCCCCGGTAAATAATTTGCATCCCTGAAATTCAGAACATCAGCACGGGTATATTTTTTCAGTTTTGCCTGTGTACCCAGAATATTTCTCCCAAGCGGATGGCCATTGAAGACCTGCTCGTCGAATTCGTCGTGGATCCACTCGGCGGGATTATCCTTGTAGGAATTAATCTCATCAATAATTACCGCTTTCTCCTTTTCGATTTCCTTTTCCGGGAAAACAGAATGAAAGACGATATCGGCAAGCAATTCGGCCGCACGCTGATAATACCTGCCTTGCAAGGAAACATAAACACTGGTGTCTTCCTTAGTAGTAAAAGCATTCAGATCAGCTCCTACATTCTCAAGACGACTTAGCACCTGGTAATTGCTTCGCTTATGAGTTCCTTTAAAAATAAGGTGTTCGATAAAATGTGCCAACCCCTGCTGATCAGGCAGTTCATCGCGCGATCCTGCATTTACAATCACTCCGAGATGGGCAACAGTTCCACGTTGCTGTTTGTGAACAAGGCGGAGGCCGTTTTTAAGTTCGTAATATTGGTAAGGCATGGAAAGGGTTTGAAGGGTTTCGGGTTGGAAGAGTTGGAATTGTTTCGGGTTGGAAGGGTTGCGGGTTGGAAGGGTTGGAAGGGTTTCGGGTTGGAAGAGTTGGAAATGTTTCGGGTTGGAAGAGTTTCGGTTAACATTTCAAACTCTTCAAACATTTCAAACTCTTCAAACTTTTCAAACTCTTCAAACATTTCAAACTCGCCGAGCGCAAACTCTTCATTTCCCTTCCAGTTCAGCCGGATATTTATCATCAAAAAACACCCAGAAGAGGGGCTTATAGCCGCGTAACTCACCGGAATCAGTAAGTCGTTCGGCTAAAGGACAAATGCCGGCAATTTTTTTACTGAACTCAAGTGTCTTTTCATTCATCCGCCATTCTTCGAGGAAACGTATCTTTTTAATATCGCTGAGCCGGATTTCGGTTACCAGCAGAGTATCAACGAGGTCGTAAGGTGGAGTGGCTCTTTCAACACTGATTGTATCAACGCGCTTCATCATAGTTTTTATTTCCTGTGCCGTAAACGGTTTGCACGACAGGAAATCGTAAGCTTTCACTTTTCCTTCGGAAACCTGTGTAATAATGTCCTTCACCAGTTTTTCGCGGTTACTGCCTTCAATATTCTGAACCCACCAATCCATATCAGGTTCGGTATTATGGATAAATACATCGTATTGAATACGCTTTGTAACAATATTTTTCTCTGAATTTTCACTGTTGCGACAGGAAGGTAACAGCAGCGTAAAAACCAGGATCAGCCCGAAAAAACCTAATTTATTCATGATTTGCTTTTTGTTTGTGCAAAAGTATCAAATTTGCAGGTATAACGTCATAGCCTTATGCTTAGTATCAAAAAGCCCAGCCTTGTTCTGAATACCGGCATCTGCCTCGAAAATATCCGGACAATGGCGGCAAAAGCACGTGTTAGCAAGGTTACTTTCAGGCCACATTTCAAAACACATCAGTCAGCTACTATCGGCGAATGGTTCCGTGAAGAAGGAGTTACCGCAATTACAGTGTCATCCGTGAGTATGGCCGGGTATTTTGCAGATCATGGCTGGATAGATATTACGATTGCATTTCCTGTGAACCTCCTTGAGATAGATGAGATTAATGAACTCGCCGGAAAGATTCAGATCAACCTGTTGATTGAATCGGAAGGAACTGCCCTATTTCTGTCGAAGAATTTAAAGTCAGAATGTGGTTATTTTATAAAAATTGATACAGGATACCATCGAACCGGCATTGGAGTTTCCAGCATAATGTTGATTGACAGCGTATTGCAAAGTGCAAAATCACCTTTTCTCAGTTTTAAAGGATTCCTGACTCACAGCGGCAATACATATTATGCGAAAAATCCTGATGAAATCACTCAGATTCAAAGATTTACTGCTGAAAATCTTGTACGTTTAAAAAAGCGTTATTCGAAGCTATATCCTGATCTGATACTTTCGGTGGGCGATACTCCAACCTGCAGCCAACTTTTGCCGGCTGAAGGAATAAATGAAATACGACCGGGCAATTTTGTGTTTTTCGATGTAATGCAATTCATGCTGGGCTCCTGCACTCTCGATCAGATTGCCGTTGCATTGGTTTGCCCGGTGGTGGCGGTTCATCATAACCGGCTGGAAGCGGTAATTTACGGTGGGGCAATACATCTTTCGAAAGAACAAATCACGTTGCCACCTGATAATCAGGCTATTTACGGGTTAGCGGTTTCCTGGGACGGAAATAAATGGGATACGGCTCAACTACTTGGAAAAGTAAGATCGCTTTCGCAGGAACATGGCATTATTTCATTAACACAGATTGGCTGCAACCTGAAACCCGGTGATCTGGTTGCAATTTTACCCGTACATTCATGCCTGACAGCTAACCTGATGAGGAGGTTTTGTACGTCGGATGGATGCATTATTGATACCATGAACCAGCAATGACCTTCGACATGGATTTATCCACAAATTACTCCGATTGAGCACAAATTTGCACAAATATTAAAATCCGTTCAACCCGAAAATCGGATTTTTTTGAAAAGAAAAGGGGATTCAGTTTTACTCTTTCTCCGTTTTATCATCTTTAGGCAGGCATTTCGATTTTGGCCTCATCAACACCCCTGAGTTTGTCCGCCCGTTAATGATCATAGTCAGTGATTCTTCAAAATGGACATGACGGATCAGTTCATCTTCGTATTCTGCCGGAAGGCTGTCAAGATATTCCACATCAAAGAAACCATCTTTGATATAGGGATGAATGGTAAAGTAACCAACGCGGAAAGAGGTCAGGTTCTGGAAGAAATGTGTTCCCTGGCTGGGATCGATGCGGTAGTTTTCGAGCCCAGATTCCACGATAAGCCTTGCTGCAGCTATCTGCGGCCATTTAACCGGGATACCGAGCCATGGATCGCTCGATCCCCAGCGGCCAGGCCCGACAAGAATGTATTGTTTATGCACCGCAAGGAATGTATCGTTAAGTGCTGCTATCTTCAGCACAGTTTCCGGGTTACGCGACGGATCGAACGATGCCGTTTTTACGTAAACTACATCGTGTAAATCATTCACAGTACCATTACCGAGCGCAGCATGGGAATAGAGTATAGTATCTTTGTAGGGAATTTCTTCAATTTTTACATCCACGCGTTCTTTGCTCTCAACGATAGGTCTGATTTGCAAAAGATTGAAAATAGCTGGCTGCCCTTTGGGTTTATTCAATTCGACGGCAAATTCAATTTCAATTGGTTTTCCTATTTCTTTCTGGCCCATTTCGAGGCATAAAGAAAGTATCTGTGATAACGGGAACGTATTATGATTCAGAATATTGGCAAATGTTGGGATTCGTTTTCCATCATATAAAATACCTTCGCGGATAACATGGTTCTCAAAATCGAACGTTGAAACCATATCCCTGAAAGAGGAATCTTCGGCTGCGATCTCAATCTTAAGTTTCTTCATATTCACACTGTCATCAACTGATGGTCGGAAACTGTATGGATCCATATCCAGTGCATAGAAATACTTCTGCGTTTCGCGTAAAGCCATTTCTGCTGATGAAAGCTGCATAATCTTCTGGGGATATTTAGGTGAAAACCTGATCGAAACTCCTCCGTCAACAATGTATTTTCCTAAACCCATGGCAATGCTGGCAATTCCGTCCTCAGGTTTTTCGGGTGCAATCGGGTAAAAATTAATTGAACGGGCCACTCCCGAAAATGAAGGATAAAACCGGTCATCATATTGCGTGCCAGCCACATGTTGCAGTACTACTGCCATTTTCTCCTGGTCGATAACATTACTGGTAGCAGCCATATAAGCTTTACTGTCGTGAAAAAACACCGAAGCATATACACTTTTAATTGCATTACTCACCAGTTCGAGCGTAAACCTGTCGTCATCAGCCATAACTGGCACCATATATGTTGAATAGACACCTGCAAAAGGCTGGTAATGTGAATCTTCGAGCAAGCTCGACGATCTCACCGCAATAGGCTTTTTCCCAAGGTGAATAAACTTAAGCAGATCATCGTGCAAACGAAGCGGTAACCTGGCATTCACAAAATTGATAAGAATTTCGGTATCACTCAGGTCGGAAAGACCAACCTTGTACAGATCATTGTCCTCCATGAATTCATCAAAAATATCGGTACACAGTACTACTGTCTGCGGAATGTTAATTACCACATCGTTGAACCTGTCGAAAAGTCGGTTACGCTTTACTATAGCATCAAGAAATGCTAGTCCGCGAGCCTTACCTCCTATTGAGCCTTCGCCAATCCGGGTAAAACTAATATACTCGTCGAATGTTTCGCGATCGAATTGAGCAATAATTCCTTTGGCTTTGTTCAGCCTGTATCCGGCAATGGATTCGAAAATAAACCGGCGGATATCATCCAGATCGGTAAAATCGCCGGGCCTTACATCCCTGAAAAATTCAGCCAGCGGAAACAGAGCCCTTGCAAACAACCACCTTGTAAGGTGATTCCTGTATATATGATATTCGAGTGAGGCATCCGGAATCTGGAAGATGCGTTTCTGAAGGGCTTTCAAATCGGGGGCTCTCATGATTTCACGATGTGTTGCCGGATCAACAAACACAAAATCACCGAAAGCAAAATACTCCATCATGAAATTACGAAGTTCGATTGCCAGTGTTTTTGAATATTTATTGATAAATCCTACCCCCAGGTCGTTTGCCGCTTTCTGGAATTTTAAATCCGAGGATTGTAAAACAAAAGGCAGAAAATCAGTTTTCGCACGAACATAATTTAGCAGCCGGAAACCAGCTTCCGGGTCATCCTTACCTCCTCTTTTGTAGTTGATATCCGAAATAATTCCTAAAAGATTCTTTTCGTATTTATCAAATAACCTCACAGCTTCTTCGTAGGTAGTTGCCATAACAAGCTTTGGCCGGCCCCGCTTTCGCATCATGCGTTGGTGTTCATTCAGGCCTTCGGTCATAAATGAATTTGTCTGCTGGAAAATAATCTTATAGATATTAGGCAGGTAGCTGGAATAAAAACGGATAGAGTCCTCAACCAATAAAACGACCTGCACTCCAACTTCAAGGGCATCATATTCCACATTCATTTTATCCTCTAGCAGTTTGATAATAGCTACCAAAAGATCAGGATTGCCTAGCCAGCTGAATACGTAATCTATAATGCTAAGATCCTCATTAGAAAGTTTGAGTGATACTTCCCTCGAAAAAGGTGTCAGAACAACAATCGGGATAGTAGGATAATTATGTTTTACGTGCTTGGCAAGGTCGAAGGAGTCTATATCTTCGAGAGTAAGCATGCAGATAACCAGGTCAATTTTATCGCTTTCGAGGATTTCAAGCGCCTGTTCTTCAGATGGAACCTGGATAAATTCAGGCGGATTGCTGAGATTAAGCGAAGTATATTCATTGAAAATATGTTCATCAATCCGTCCGTCACTTTCCAGGATAAAAGCATCATAATTACTGGCAATAAGCAATACCTTGTGTATTCTCTTACGCATCAGCTTAATAAAGGGCGTATCGTCGAAATAATATTTTCGTGAAACCTGGGCTATCTGGGAATTAATCATGAAATCAAATTAAGAATAACAAAAATAGAGATTTATGGTTGGATGGGCAAGTGTGGGGAGAAAAAGGGGATTGAGGGGATTGAGGGGATTGAGAATTTCAAGGGTTCAATGCCTTCGGCATACAATGCTGTTAAGTGCAATTTATTCTTGTCTGAGCATCTTTGAGTTGCATTTGCAAATTATTCTTCATCCCTCCTCACCTGAAAAAATAATACCTTTGGCGTTCCAAAAAGATTTACCGAATATGAATTTTGATTTTGACAGAATAAATGAACGAAAAGGCAGTTCGTGCATAAAATACGATGGGATTGGGAAATTTCTGGGTGCTGAAGATGTTCTGCCAATGTGGGTGGCTGATATGGATTTTCTTACTCCTGATTTTATTACCAAAGCAATACTTAAAAGGGCTGACCACGGGGTTTTGGGTTATCCGCTGCGCGAAGAAAGATATTTTACTTCCCTCATGGAATGGCTTGAACGTCGTCATCAATGGAAAGTGGAGAGGGACTGGATCAGTTTCTGCCCGGGCGTTGTTCCGGCTGTTAATTTAGCTGTTTTGGCTTACACCTCGCCAGGAGATAAAATCATCACCCAACCACCCGTATATTTTCCTTTTTTTACGGCAGTGACCGATCATAACAGGACCCTGGTTTATAACAAACTGGTTATGAAAAAGGGTCGTTTGTGTATGGATTTCGAAAATCTTGAAATGCTTGCCAAAGACGGGGCTAAAATGTTAATTCTCTCAAATCCTCACAACCCAGGTGGCAGCGTGTGGACAAAAGAAGAACTGACTCAAATGGCTGCAATATGCCTGAAATACAATGTTTTGATAATTTCGGACGAGATTCACTGCGACCTGGTGTTTAAACCTTTCAAACATATTCCGGTTGCAAGCCTGTCGCAGGAAATAAGTATGCAAACCATTACTACAGTCGCTCCCAGCAAAACATTTAATCTTTCAGGGCTTTCAACGTCTTCGGTAGTTATCGAAAACGACAGCCTTCGCCGGAAGTTCAATTCGCAAATGGAACACCTGCATATCGGAGGCGGTAATATTTTTGGAAACATTGCTTCAGAAGAAGCTTACCTGCTTGGCGACCTTTACGTGGATGAACTTATGGATTACCTAACCGGAAATATTGAAGCACTTATTGATTTTACCGCGAAACATCTTCCGAATATAAAGGTTATCCGGCCGGAATCAACTTTCCTTGTCTGGCTCGACTGCCGTGAAATGGGCTTGAATGATGAGGATCTGAATAAATTCTTCCTTCACAAAGCGAAAGTTGGCTTTAATCCGGGGGTTATGTTCGGGCCTGGCGGTGAAGGATTTATGAGGATGAATATCGGTTGCCCGAGGACTACACTGGTAAAGGCATTGGAGATGATAAAGATGGCGATCTCTTAAAAAGTGATTTGGAGAGGAGATAATGGGAGAATGGGAGAAAAGGGGAAGAGAGATTTTGAGATTCGAATCCTAAATAATGAATTAACCGAATTCCGGTCAGCCAACTGAAAGTTGAATTTTTGAACCCTAAACCCTAAAACCTAATCCCCCAACACCTCAAAAAAATGATTCGTCATATTGTAATGTTCAAGCTCAAAGAATTTGACAACGAAACGGATAAAAAGGCCGCAGCTATAAAAGTTCTTGAACGCCTGAATGAACTGCCAAAAACAATAGACCTGATAAGAAAATTCGAAGCAGGAGTTGATATTAGGAAGCTTGAATGGTCGTATGACATCTCGCTGGTGATGGATTTCGACAGTATGAATGATCTTGATGCGTACACTATTCATCCTGCACACAAGGAGTTTGTGGCTTTTAACAAAGATTACTCTGTTGCCAAAGTATGTATTGACTACGAAATATGAATGTAGAATAAAAAAAATAAGTGTTTGTGTCGAGTAAAAATAACCACGGAGGCACTAAGTTCACGGAGAGACACGGAGAAGGAAGATTGAGAATTTTGAGCATCAATTACAATAGACTAATAGCTTATGGCCGTCTCCTTTCCCCCATCACTCCTGGTCGCCTTATCTTACAATCCCCTTGTCGCCCAGTCCCCAAAACCCCAACCCCTAAACCCTAAACCCCAACTCCTCATTCCCAATGATAGATTTCAGAAGTGATACCGTTACCCGCCCGACGCCATCAATGTTAAAGGCTATGTTTGCCGCACAAGTCGGTGATGATGTTTTCGGCGATGACCCAACTATAAATGTGCTGGAAGCGAAAGTTGCCGATATGTTTGGCATGGAAGCTGCTCTTTTCTGCGCTTCGGGAACCATGGCAAATCAAATAGCAATAAAAGCGCATACGCAGCCGGGCGATGAGGTGATCTGCCATAAATTATCGCATGTATATTATTACGAAGGTGGCGGAATTGCTATGAATTCAGGTGCTTCGGTTTGCCTGCTCGAAGGCGACAAGGGAAGGATCATGGCTGCAGATGTTGCTGCTCACATAAACCCGCCGAATGACCCGCATCGTCCGCTGACACGGCTGGTTACAGTTGAAAATACCATGAATAAAGGTGGTGGTTCCATATACGATTTCAATGAATTGCAGGCAATTGGGAAAGTTTGCACCAACAACGGGCTTAAATTCCATCTCGACGGAGCACGCCTGTTTAATGCCCTGGTCGAAACAGATGTCACAACCGGCGATTACGGTCAATTATTCGATAGTATCTCAATTTGTATTTCCAAAGGGCTTGGGGCGCCTGTTGGTTCGGTGCTTATCGGTAATAAGGAATTTATAAGGAAATCGCGCCGGATCAGGAAAGTTTTCGGTGGTGGAATGCGGCAGGCAGGATATCTGGCAGCAGCCTGCATTTATGCGCTTGACAATCATGTTGAACGACTGCGCGATGATCATCGCCGGGCAAAGGCACTTGAAGATATTCTGAATTCGCTTCCTTTTGTTGAGAGTGTTACACCGGTGGAAACAAACCTGGTATTTTTTAGTCTGAAACCCGAAATGCCTGTAGATTTTTTCCTGAAGAAACTCCGCGAAAACGATATTTATGCCATGGTTTTGGCACCGCAACAGGTTCGCTTCGTTACGCATCTGGATATTACGGATGAGATGATGGCAAAAACGGAAAATATATTGAGAAACATGTAACTGATTACCAACATCATATTTCGGATTCGGTGGAAATTAATAGGTGCTATTCTAGCAGTTAGTCTATTTCTGCTCAGCAAAAATCTTTTCCGGGTTATCCAGTGATTTAACTGTAAATTCAACCAGTGGAGGTTCTTCGCCAGCGAATCTCGCACTGAATGTAATCCGGTGCTTTCCAACAGTTAACGAAGGTATTTTCGTGCTTACTTCAATAGTGCTTTTTTGTTTGCCTTTATTATCATAAACCCGCAAAACGCTTGTTCCATCACAAATCAGCGTTTCACCTGCTAAAAATTCTTGTTCAATTTCAATATCAGCATAGTTATCGAGTTGAATTTTAAAATCCTTTACCATACCTGTTTTTCCAACAATATCTAATTTGAACTGCAGCGCCTGGTTGAATGATTTCAGCTCGAAATCCCATTGAGCATTAGTTGGCTCACCCGGTTGGCGTTCAAATTTAGCATGGCGGAAAGGACCAAAAAACTGGTACTGGAATAAATTCCATTCTCCATCTTTTTCCTTATCAAGATGAAATTCATTCCGAGTATTCTTCATTCTTTCTTTCTGATTTACAGAAAAAGCCTTTGCCAGCCGGGCGGTTTCCCATTCACGTATTGCATCTAAAAGCTGGCCGCCAATCGGGTTATTTTTAATGGATTTCGGATGAGCAACCATAGCAAACCCGGCATCGTATCCTGCAGCCCTTGCCAGCATCCATTCCATTTCACCGAGATTTGTATTTTGAGTCAGTAAATACCATCCCAGCATATGGGGAATAAAATTCCTGTCGAAAAGCTCCTGGTTACTAATCCGGTATTCCTGCATGCTTTCCTTAAATCCGCCATACCAGGGTTCGCCCCAGTTGCAGAAAGTATTGATATGCCAGTAATACGTTTTCGAAAGACTGGTTCCGTTAAGCACTTCATGATCGAGATGATCGTAGAAATCTTTTGCAAAAAGATTGATTGCATAATCGCCCTGCCCGGATGCCAGGCAGCCTTCGTGGCCATCAAAATCGAGGTGACTGATTCCCGTTTCATTGAAAAAAATGGCAAGGTTTACTGCAATTTCCCTTTGCAATTCAAGGTTGGGGAAAAACACTTCGTAGGCATGATCGTAAAGTTTCCCGACGGTATCCTTTGCCATATGTGTTGCGGCTTTTGTTTTGAAAGCGCCACGCTTACAGTCAATTAATTTATATGGAGGCGTTTCAGTTACTGATTTATAACGGATCAGTTCTTTCCCAATTTTGACAGTATGCAACCAGTTGTTTGCCTGTTTGTCGAAGTATTCCCTGATTGAAACGGGAATCTCAGTAGTACCTTCATCAATATCTCCTGTCAGCATTCCAAAACCGGTAATTGCTAACCTGTCGTCAGGAACCGGGGTAACATAGGCATCACTTGTAGTAATAAAATTGGTAAGTGTATGAACACCGAAATACAAGCCCGCGTCCTTAGCTTTTTGTGCACACATTATGATACCATCCTTTCCGTTTGGAAAATAATCAGGATTAAGGTCGTAGTGTCCCCAATTTTTGAAAGGGCCTTCATGATAAAGACTTATCAGACCTGCTCTTTTGGTGTATGCAATCATTTCATCAATTTCACTTTCGTTGAAACCAGCTATAAGGTAGGATCGTCCGCGCTGAATCGCTTTCTTCACCCAAACTCCTTTGATAGTCTGGTGAGGAAGATTCTCTGCCAGCTCAATTTGCTCAATCATATCAAGTGTTCCGGGTTCATCACACAGAAACATCGAAATCTTGCTCCCGACAACGGTTTCTCCTTTTAGAGGTGCAACAGGCGTATTTTTATATTCTCCGCCCCAGGTATCCACAAAACGAACCCTATCCCGGTTAATAGAGTATGCCTGTAATACACTTCCCCACTTTTTTTTCACAGCTGCTTCTCCCCTGTTCCAGGTCATTCCTTCCTTATTATAATCACCTCCCAACGTTTTGGGATTCAGGACCTGAATTCCTATCGCTATTTCATCATCTCTTACAACACCTATTATCTCACCAATTGTTTTGGAAATTATAGTCGGAACCGGTCCCCAAACCAGCCCATCAATCATAGTACTTGGTTCAGCTTTAATAACTTCAAAAGTCAGGTGCGACTTATGGACCAGAACTTTAACTTCGATTTTTACTTTTATTTGAGAAAAACTTAACGTAACAATTCCCCTGGATGCATCATATTTAAATGTCTCGGGCAGATATCGTTTTTCGTTGGATATCAATGTAATAAGCGGAGCGAGCGTGTCCTTGTATAAATAATTGATACCTGTTTTAATGTCTATAATCTCAGTAAAACTTCCATGTTTACCAAAGCTCACTTTTAAGTCGCCTGCAACCAGTGTAGCTTGCGGTTTGGCAGAATTAACAACCAGAAAAAGACTTAGAATCAGGTATAATTTCTTCATAGGACTAATTTTTTCAGTAAAACCGGAATTTGAGAATCAAAATTAGTAAATGATTGTCATATTGAACTTTTCTTTCAGCCTTCCTGTGTCAAAATTTAATCTGGATCATTGTGAAGCAAAGTGTCTTTGCCCTATTAAATGCCATTACCTTTGCTTAAAGTTTTGTTTAATATTTATCAACTTTAGTTAAACTAATGTTAAAATATTTTTAAACAAATATTTTTAATCACTGTTATCCAATTACTTAAATATTTTGATTATAATATTTGTTTAATTTATTTTTATTTTCGTTAAACATTTTAAATTTATCTATGTTTCATTATGAAACTAAGTTTAACCAATAAAAAACATACAGAAATCATGAAAACAATTAATTTTACTCTTCGTTCAGGATTATTCCTGCTGTTGTTATTACCAGCTATGCTTTTCGGACAGGCACGCCTGCAGGTAATTCACAATTCAGCTGATGCAGCCGCAGCAGTGGTTGATGTTTGGCTCAATAATACACTTCTCATTGACAATTTCGAATTCCGCACAGCATCGCCATTCATTGATGCTCCTGCCGGAGTTGACTTTGATGTTGTAATTCAGCCTTCGAATTCAATGGATACCACCAATGCATTAGCCCGATTCACTTACAACCTCACCAATGGCGAAACATATGTTCTGGTTGCCAATGGAATTGTAGTACCGGCAGGATATACTCCTGCAACCCCTTTTAATATATATGTTTACGCCATGGGACGCGAAATTGCCTCAAATCCGGCCAATACCGATTTACTGGTTTTCCATGGCTCAACTGATGCACCCATAGTGGATGTTGTTGAAGTTGGTGTGGGTGCCGGAACTATAGTTAATGACCTTGAATATGCTGAGTTTGCGGGGTATCTTGAGTTACCTACACTCGATTACAGTCTTCAGGTACGTGACCAGACCGGAACAACTACGGTAGCTCAATTTGCAGCACCACTCGCCACACTTGCTCTTAATGGCGCAGCTGCTGTTGTTGTTGCTTCTGGTTTCCTCGATCCTTCAGTAAATAATAATGGACCAGCCTTTGGACTCTATGTAGCATTGCCCTCTGGAGGCGATTTGGTTGCTCTTCCTGCATTACCCATTTCTACAGCACGCTTACAGGTAATTCACAATTCAGCCGATGCAGCAGCAGCAGTGGTAGATGTTTGGCTCAATAACACTTTACTGATTGACAACTTTGCCTTCAGAAGTGCGTCGTCTTTCATTGATGCTCCTGCCGGTGTTGATTTTGATGTGGTAATTCAGCCATCAAACTCAACTGATACAACAAACGCACTTGCACGTTTTACTTATAATCTCACCGGCGGAAGCAAATATGTACTGGTTGCCAATGGCATTGTAGTTCCTACGGGATATAATCCTGCTACACCTTTTAACATTTATGTTTACGATATGGGGCGCGAATTCGCTACAAACCCGGCTAATACCGATCTGCTTGTCTTTCATGGCTCAACAGATGCACCCATAGTGGATGTTGTTGAAGTTGGTGTGGGTGCCGGAACTATTGTTAATGACCTTGAATATGCTGAGTTTGCGGGGTACCTTGAGTTGCCGACCCTCGATTTTAGTCTTCAGGTTCGCGACCAGACAGGAACAACTACTGTAGCTCAATTTGCTGCGCCACTTGCCACACTTGCACTTAATGGAGCAGCTGCTGTTGTAGTTGCTTCTGGCTTCCTCGATCCTTCAGTAAATAATAATGGACCAGCCTTTGGACTCTATGTAGCATTGCCCTCTGGAGGCGATCTGGTTGCACTGCCTTCAGTACCTATTTCAACAGCCCGTGTACAGGTAATTCACAATTCGGCTGATGCAGCTGCTGCAGAGGTAGATGTCTGGCTCAATAATACTTTACTGATCGACAACTTTGCTTTTAGAAGTGCATCACCTTTTATTGATGCTCCTGCCGGGGTTGATTTTGATGTTGTAATTCAGCCTTCAAACTCAACAGATACAACAAATGCCCTGGCCCGTTTTACTTATAATCTCTCCGGCGGAAGCAAATATGTACTGGTTGCTAACGGCATTGTCATTCCTACCGGATATAACCCTGCAACACCTTTTAACATTTATGTTTACGATATGGGGCGCGAGTTTGCTACCGAAACATCGAACACTGATGTACTTGTTTTTCATGGTTCAACAGATGCTCCTGTGGTTGATGTTGTAGAAACAGGCGTTGGGGCAGGAACTATTGTTGACAACCTTGCTTACGGCAATTTTGCAGGTTACCTGGAACTGCCGACCGATAATTATATTCTTGAAGTCAGGGATGAAACAGGAACAGTAACGGTTGCTTCTTATCTTGCCCCTCTCGCAGCACTGGGTTTGCAGGGACAGGCACTGGGTGTAATAGCATCAGGATTCCTAAATCCATCAAATAATAACAATGGTGCCGGTTTCGGATTATTTGGTGTACTACCGTCAGGAGGATTGTTTATTCCACTAACCATAACAGGAATCGATGAAGTTACCTCGGGTTCAGCAAATATGCACATTTATCCGAATCCTGTTTCAAACCAATTAAATATAGAATTTGAAATGGAAACAAATGCTGCTGTTGAATACAAGATGTTTAACAGTGCAGGTAAATTGGTTAAAACAGGCAATCCGGGAGTAAAGGCTGATAAATTTCAAAATATATCAGTTAATGTTTCAGATATTCCTGCAGGACTCTACATTGTGTCAGTAAGTGCAGGAAAATCAAGGATTACATCTAAAGTACAAATAGTCAGGTAACACGACTCTTATACCTTTATATTACTGAAAGCTGCTCTTTAACCGGGGCAGCTTTTATTTTTCTATTATGTAATTATCGACTATTTATGACGGGTATTGAATCCAGTTTAATAAAATTTCATTTTTTTTGACAATCTCTTAAACAATTAATAAAATTTGATGTTATTAGGAATTATTCATATTCATTAATATCAATATGAGAATATTTACAACTACACTTTTGCTCTTCATTACCATTTTATTAAACGCCCAGCAGAAACCTGAACCTTTCGTTTTACCTGATGTGGCATACCCAATACTGGGAATGGAGAAAAGCCCTTCCTCAAAATACCTTTTTCTGACTCTTGCCGGAGGACGTTTTCTACTTTATGATAACAGTAAAGGAAAACTTACCGAAAATTCATTACCTGTATGGAAAAACTTTGAGATCAATGGTTTTGATATTGGCGGGGATGCGGAATACTCAGATGATGAAAAATACATTCTTGTTTCGGAACAAAATGCCTTGTATGCACGCGACAACAAGAGGCCTAAATCATTTAAAATATGCGTTTTAGAGATCGAAACCGGGAAAATAGTATATGAAACCAATGAAGTTAACAGCGCACAATTTTTAAACGACAATCAAACCTTACTGCTAACTTACGATGATGGTGTTTTGACTTATAATATTAAGTCCGGAACCAAGGGGGAAAAGAAAAAAATTAAAGATTGTGAGATTGCCTGCTTAAACCATTCAGAAAACATCCTTGCTGTATCCTACGATCCGGCACGCGATGAATTTACCCAGGCTGATGGTGCAGGGTTAAATAAAAAGGAGCTTAAAAACGCTGCAAAAAACAAACGGCTGGTCGCCTTCTACGAATACCCCTCAATGAAAAAAGCCGGTGTTATTAGCGAAGAAATTGATGTTGTTTTCAATATGCATTACACCATTGACGACAGGTACCTTGTACTTTTCAACCGTACCTGGCAAGCTGAGCATCAGCATTCGAATTTACTCAATGGTATGGATAAAACCCTCGATCTGAACCAGTTTCAACGCATTGACATGAGCAACCTGAAAGTTGACAACCTAAACTTTATATATCAGACCAGTGAGCAAATGTCAAATTCAGATTTGAACCTCGGTTATGATCTGTTTGTATTCAGCGAAAACAGGGGCATGCTTGCCGGAAAAAGGGACATTCAAGTAGTAAAATTCAGTGAGCAGCAAAAATTTTTAGGAACATTTACTTTTCAGGGCCGTTCGAAAACGAGAAACTTATTTTCGCCGGCATTTGCAATTGAAAATAAATCGGAGATTCTGGTAGCTAACGGGATCAAGTTAACCTACTGGAATTTTTCCCTTTTCCCAAAATATACCGAAAACATTGAACCAGTCAATGCGAATGCGATATTGGATAAAGCCACGGAACAACTCGATTCCGATCTGCAGAATCCTGAAAGCCCGCTTTCCAAATTAATTACTAAAAAACAGATTAACGGATTATTCCTGCTGAATATAACAATTCAGAAGAACGGTGAAGTGGTCTCGATTTTTGCTCAATCCGATGATAAAACGAATATACAAATGCAGAACATGCTGAAAGACATTATACTAAAATACCGGTTTGATGTTTCTGTGCCTAAAAACGAACGAATAAAATTTGCATACACTTTTACACTTTAACCATCTATTTATTAATCATTTAAATAAAACAAACAATGAAAAAAAGAACACTTACACTTGGACTGCTACTGTCCTTAACCATTTCGGGTTTTGCCCAAAAAGCTGAAGAAATGAAAACTGTCTGGGAAAAGAAACTTTCACACGATTTTGATGTTACCGGGGTTGACGAAACAAATGGAGTAATACACGGAAGCAACGACAAAAACTTCAGTACACTTAAGGAAGCTGATGGAAGTGTAATCTGGAGCAAAAAGTTCAGCGACATTTATGAAAACATCAGGAAAGTTGACCTGCAGATTCCTATGTATGAATCAAAGGCAATATTCCTTTTTGACAAAAAAACAGGAAAAGATCAAATGGTGGTGGTAGATATGGAAACAGGAAAAATGCTTTGGAACACCAGTAAATACCAGGGAATTGATCATCCTGATGAAGTAGTGTATATTCCCGAAATGAATTCCTATGCCATTGTAACCAAAGATGCACTTACCATGGTTAAGGCCCGCACCGGCGAAGAACTCTGGAGTACCAAAACCATGAACACGCCGGTTGGCAGATACATTTATGACGACAAAGAAAAAATGATAACCATGATAAATATGCCCCGTACTCTTGTTGGGGCAATTATGAAGGGATTCAAGAATCAGATCATTAAAATTAATGCTAAAAACGGGGATGTAATATGGGAACAGACATTCAGAGGCGTTGTTGAAAAGAAAGTGATTTCGAAAGATCCGGTAGCGAAATTCGTGTTGGCCGACGGAAACAAACTGATGCTCCAACTTGCCGGTTTGCAGGTTTATGATTACCAGACCGGTAAGCAAATATGGAGTGCTACATATGATGTTTCGTTCGACGAATTTGCGAAAGTGAATACACCGGGCCGTGTAGTTGCCAAGGGAGTTTACGGTGCTGTGGCTGATCCGCTATATGATGGTGAATTTGTATATATACTTGATTTCCAAAGCAAATCATCGCAGTATCTGAAAAAATATGAAGTAAATTCAGGTAAACTTGTCTGGACATCACCCGAAATAAAATCGGCCAGGGCTATACCCGGTTTATATCTTGTTGACGATATAGTGTTGATGCAGGTGGGTGGTGCTGTCGAAGTACAATCAATTACAGTTCAAACAACCACCAGTACAACCGGATCAACAACAACCACCTACAGATCAATAAACTATGCAAACGTAAAACCTTATAATGTTCAGGCATTTAACGCAAAAGACGGCAAGCAGATATGGGAGAGCGAACGTTTTAAGAAAGGAATCACAAATATGTTTGTGCATGAGAAAGACCTGATTGTCTGTAGCGGGAAAGCATTATATAAACTCGATTGTAAAACCGGCAAAGAACAATATGAAGTGCAACTGGCTGACGATGACATTGCACTTGCAGAAAAAATTATAGATCCTTTTACACTGGGTGAAAATATTAACAAAGACAATGTGATTATTGTGGGCTCAAAAGGCGTTAGCGCGCACAATATGAAAACCGGGGCTAAAGTATGGGCTAACAGAACCAAAGCTGGTGATTTCAATGGGATTTATGGAACAACTGCATTTTACCAGAAGGAGAATGATGATCAGTTTGCCATTGACGTAAATAACGGTAAAGCAACTTTCTATAACGCCCGGAAAGAGGCTAAAGCTTATTATTCAACTGATGGGAAACACCTTTACTCTTTCGATCACAAAACTATACTAAAGGTAGCATCAAAATAGAATTACCGGATACTTACGATAGATTATAAAACTTAACTTCATTTTTCAAAAATAAAGGCTTCCGGATCGGAAGCCTTTTGTTTATTCTGATTATGCGATGATTAGGCGTAATGAAGATGAGAATTGAACTCGGGTCCGCCTCAGGCGGATATGAATCCGACTTCCGCATATTCACCCTTTATTCTTTCCCTTATCCATTCTCTGGCTTTACCTCCCTTTAATTGCTTCTCCCGATTCATTGCTGCTAATTTTTCAGTATAAAATTCACAATAGATTACTTGCCATGGCCTATATTTTATTGTCCATCCTTTATGGCCAAGACGGTTGTGTGAAAGAAACCTGCTTATTAAGTCTGAAGTATACCCAATATAGATTTTGTCACAACGTTTTGAATACATTATATATACAGCATATTCCATAAAAAAAGCTACTTGTTAGAAGTAGCTTTTTTAAGCTTGTAGCGAGGCCGAGAATTGAACTCGGGACCTCCGGGTTATGAATCCGACGCTCTAACCAACTGAGCTACCTCGCCATTTTTTGTTTTTATTTAATCATTAGCTGAACTCGGGTCCGCCTCAGGCGGTTATGAATCCGACGCTCTAACCAACTGAGCTACCTCGCCATTTTTTGTTTTTATTTAATCATTAGCTGAACTCGGGTCCGCCTCAGGCGGTTATGAATCAGATGCTCTAACCAACTGAGCTACCTCGCCATTTTTTGTT
>JBGSUB010000066.1:0-4125 GCA_041753535.1 Lentimicrobiaceae bacterium | reverse complement strand
GATAAAGGGCTAATAGGACATCTAAAACCTTTCTTTGAAACATTTTTGAAAAACAAGCGGTACTATTCAATTGACTTGCTAAACGCTGTATTGACTGCGCAAGGAGAAGAAATATTAAATTACAAGGCATAACATTTTGTAGCCTCCATTTGCCCTTCCGACGGTTTCGCGGGCGCGAAACCTCGGTAAAAGGGCAAACGTAGGCTACAAGTTCACGTTAGGCAAAATTTTAATTTAAATTAACCAAAATAGAAAAATGAATATTGAAAAGATTAAAGAATTCAATCAGAAAATATTGGCGATTTTCGGTTCACTAGCAATTTTACTTATCGCAATTTTAATAATTTGGCTCTTATCCAGTTTATTTCATGACTTTTCATCGAGAAGAGATAGTGTAACTGAAATCGTTTCAAACGAAAAAGCATCTGAGAATTATGAAAAAAATATAAGAACACATCAAGTCAGCTTTGAGGACTTCAAGCTGGTTGACTCTGTAAACTTAATTTATATTATTCCAGTATCTCAAACTGCGTTGGAACTTGCTGAATACGTTGATAAAAAAAACAAATCAAAAGACGGAACTATGGGCCTCTTGAACATGTATAGTGACTTTGATAACTTTTACTATGATTATTATTCCTACAACAATTTACTAATCTATGATTCTCGAGATGCTTCAATACAAAAATTATTCGAAACAAGAATAAGTATAAACAAAATTAACCTGGAAAAAATTGGCAATAAATTCTATATTCTTCTTGCAGCAACAGACAGAGATACAAATAAAGACGGGATATTAGATAAAAATGATTTTAAGACTCTTTATATTTACGGGACTATTAACAAAAAACTCATAGGCATTGAATCTGAAAATACAGATTTCGTTAATTATGAGATTATTAAAGGCAAGAATGTACTTGTTATTAAATATGGACTTGATAAAAATAAAAATGGTTATTATGGTTGGGATGAACCAATGATTATGAAAGTTTATAATATTGACAAAGATACATTATCAGAATTGATAGAGCCTGAACTGATTAGTGATTTACAGAATACGCTTGATGGTAAAAAATAACTTTGCCTAACATTTAAGCATCGTTTTTGACTATCGCAGCAAAGGAGCATATTCAGGGCTCTACTGTTTCAGCGATAGTTAAATATGTGCTTATTGTTGAACTAAACCGGGATAATCGAAAAGCGGTTACCTTGTATATTGTGGAATCGATTTTTGAGGTATCCGTAGGGATTGAAGACCAGGGTAATTTTCATGTAAAAAACAGTCTGTTTTAAGATACTTTTTATCACAGCTTATGATTTTATTTGAGTAATCGTGCCCGATAGCTGAATTATCAATGATTTCATACAAATTTGGATATACCATTCCCACTACTACTGTAAAACAATAGATTAGGGTGCAATTTAAAATTTATTGAGGATCTGGATTGCCACTTTATTATCAGGAGGAGCCCTTAGTTTTTTATTCCTGAACTGGTTTGGGATTATTTCAATGACAACCATTTGTCCCCCACAGCATTTGCAAATTCCAGGTTTTATGCCCAGTTTTTCAAAAACAGATTCCAGTAAAGTTTTTTGGTTTTCTACAACCACAGGCTGTACCTTTAGCCAAGCACGGATAATACCTATCGATTTTCGTTTCGAAGCGCTTGAAAGAAACCCATAATGCCTGATGCGTGTGAAGCCTGGTGGTAAAATGTGCATGCAAAACAGCCTGAGGAATTCGTCACCTGGAACCGTTGTAACCCGTTTGGAATAGTTGTTTTTGTAATCGTTCCACTTGAAAGTCACATTTTGGCTGCCAACTTCCAAAATCCTGTCGTTTGAAATTGCCGTACGGTGCGTGTAGCGCGCAAGATAGTTGATCACCTGCCTGGCCCCGCCAAAAGGTTGTTTGGCATACACTACCCAATCTTTTTCAAAAAGCCCAAAGGGTTCTTTGCCCACAATTTTCTTTTCCTTGATTAAGATACGGAGCTGGGCCACAAACCTGGCCTGGAACACACTGCCCAACTGCCTGACATTGAAAAGAAACTTACCCTTGCTGCGTGAATGTTTCCATAGGCCATCGGGCATCAATGCCCCACCCGGTATAATAAAATGCAGGTGGGGGTGGTATTGCAGGTTTTGTCCGCTAGTATGCAGGATTGAAGTGGCACCGATCCTTCCGCCAATCCAGTTCCTGTCCTGGCCAAACTCCCTCAGTACATCCCATGAAGTGGCAAACAGCAGGTTGTACATGGTTTCCTGGTTGTCCAAGAACAAGCTGTTGAGCTTGTGGGGGACAGTGAAAACAAGATGGAAATACTTGACAGGGATTAAATCCTGCTCCCGGTTCAAGATCCATTTTTCCTTGTCAATAGCCCCACATTTTGGGCAATGCCTGTTGCGGCAGCTGTTGTTTGCAACACGGAGCGCCCCACAGCCCTGGCAAGCCTCGACATGCCCGCCCATGTAAGCTGTGCGGCACTTTTGCAGAGCATCCAGCACACGCAATTTATGTGCGGGCAGCTTGCTGGCTGCATTAAATGATGGAAGAAAATTATCGATTACAGTTGCCAGCTCATCTTTGGTAAGGCTATGCATTTCCTTTTTTTTGGTAAAGCTTTTCCATGCACCCGAATTTCTTGACACTGTCCAGTTGTGCGATATGCAGATAAACCAATGTGGTCTGGATATCCGAATGCCCCATTGACTCTTTTAATGTCATGATGTTTTGCCCGGCCTCCAGTTGGTGTGTTGCATAGGTATGCCTTAAGGTATGCACACAAACCTGCTTTTTGATCCCAGTTTTTTCAACAGCATCTTTAAGTACGGCCCTTATTCTGGTTTTGCTGATAGGATTGCCTTTCCTCACGCTGCTTTCGAACAGGTATTGCTTTGGGCCGGCCAATGCCAGGTGTTTTTTGATACCACGCACGGCATGCCCCGACATGGTGACATACCTGTCCTTTTTGTACTTGGATTGGCGCACATGTATCTGTCGCCTGTCCAGGTCGACATCGGCAATGAGCAGGCTGGTGAGTTCATCTATACGGAGCCCGGTATCGTAAATAAGGCCAAACAATACTTTTTGGCTCAAATGTTTGGGGGCTTTAAGCAGGTTTTTTACTTCCCGGGCAGAGAGGACTACCGGAAGTTTTTCTGCTCTGCTGATACACGGTAGAGCCAGTTGCAGATCTTCCCTGTCCATAAGCAGGTACAGTTTCCGCAGGCCGTACACCAGGTGCTTGAACGAACTTTGATCGTCCGTATCTTTCTGGATCAGGTAGTAGAGGTATTCCTCTATCTGGTCTACATCAAGTTCCAAAGGTAAGCGCCCATAATAAAGGGACAGTTTTGCTATCTGCCGAAGGTAGTTTTGGTAGGTAGATTTTGATTTGCCATTGATAACCAGCTTACGTGTAAACTCTTCTGACATAGAACGAAAACCTGCAATTTCATTGCAGGCTTGAGAATAAATTGTAATTTTACCCATATTAATTTTTGTTAATAAATATCAGGGGCATTATACAATTTTATTGGTACTGCGCCAAAGCTACCTCCCGAAAGGGAGGTTTAGTTCAACATTGTGTAGACCAGTTTGTCCAGATTCATCCAGCAATCTCGAATTGTTGCAAATCTAACCTTGTCAATTATTCGTTCACACAAGAAAACAGCAGGACTGTAATAAAGCAACTGTTTGGTATATTAGTATATTGGTTTATTGGTAATTGGTTTGTATGGTTTATTGACTTATAAATCAATTAAAAGGTGAAATACGTTGGATTTGTTAATGAAGAACGCTACTTTTAAAGTGTTAAACCTGAACACGCAACTCAAAATATGTTTACGTACAAGGCTGAAATAGTTGGGATGGAGAATTTGGGTGGGATATTCAGGGATGTTGTGCCCCATTTTAGGAAGACCGAGAAACTTTACAAATGATTAAGATTTTGTTTAAAATACTGCTAATTATTGTAATTGTATTGATTCAAGCGTTTCTTATGACTCACTATAGTCCTAATTTGATTCCGTTTGAAGTTTTCATTTCATTAAGTTTGACTTTAATAGGAATTTTAATCGGATTTATAGTGTTGTTGACTGATTTTAAAAATAAGCAAAAAA
>JBGSUB010000065.1:0-16790 GCA_041753535.1 Lentimicrobiaceae bacterium | reverse complement strand
CGTGAGGTGCCTCTCTTTATAATTGTTACCATCGTATTTATCTTTTAAAACACAAAGTTACGAAATAATGAATAATTAAAAGCGAAGAGGTTGACCCTTCGGCTTCGCTCAGGGTGACAGGTTGCAGGTTGAGGTTGAGGTAGAGGTTGAGGTTGAGGTAGAGGTAGAGGTTGAGGTTGAGGTTGAGGTTGAGGTTGAGGTTGAGGTTGAGGTAGAGGTAGAGGTAGAGGTAGAGGTAGAGGTAGAGGTAGAGGTTGAGGTTGAGGTTGAGGTTGCAGGATTTAACTCTTAGAAGGTGCTTAACCTTAGCCTTAACCTTAACCTTTTTTAATCGTGCTTAACCTTAGCCTTAACCTTAACCTTTTTTAATCGTCCTTAACCTTAGCCTTAACCTTAACCTTTTTTAATCGTGCTTAACCTTAGCCTTAACCTTAACCTTTTTTAATCGTGCTTAACCTTAGCCTTAACCTTAACCTTATTCAAGTCTTTATCCTTTACTTATGGCATTTATAAGTTTGTTCAATTCATAGATCAGTTCAGAGTATTCACTGAAAAGTTTTGTAATGTCTGCATCATTGAAGTAGCCAACTTTATTTCCGTACAAAAGGTGATTCTGAGTTTCGAACGAAGTGCCACGTGCAATGATATAGAAATTTGCTTTGTCTTTATTTGTATTTCTTCCAAAACCTTCAGCAATATTGGCAGGTGCACTGTTTGATGATTTCCGGATTTGAGAGGTCAATCCATAATCTTCAGATCTTGGTAATCCTACGGTAATTTTGAATACCTCAACAGCAAGTTTATGTGCTTTTTGCCAAACTGGCATATCGGTGAAGTTATTGTACATGTGAGGCTGAGGCTGAGGCTGAGGCTGAGGCTGAGGTTGAGGTCGCAGGATATAACTTAGAATGTACTTAACCTAAACCTTAACCTAAACCTTTGAATATGAAGGATATAACTTAGAACTTACTTAACCTCAGCCTTAACCTTATCCTATAAATTGTAAATGGATGCTTTATATTTCTTCAGGTTTTCTGGACTGCGAAACCAACTGCAAGTTTCTTCAAGGCCTGTATGTATGCTATATTCAGGATTAAAGCCTGTTAACTGTTTTATTAATGTATTATCTCCTCACAAGCGGAATACTTCCGAGTTTTCGGGCCTGATGCGTTGTTCGTCGTTAATAAACTTCACATCGCTTTTTAAAATATCTTTAATAATATTGAGGGTGTCAGCCATAGAAATCTCAAAATTCGAAGAGATATTTATTTCTTTTCCGATAGTTTCGTTACAATCGGCAATGGCAAGGAAGCCTTTGCAGGTATCTTTTACATAGTTAAAGTCGCGGGGTGTGATTGCTACCAACTTTTCATAAGTAAGAAATCGGCTATATGTTTATGTTGAATGCCTTCTATATTGTCCTTCCATATTTCATCCATTGTTACAACGTATTTGGGATAATGGTCTTTGATTTCGAGAAGGGGTTTGTACTCCCTTTCAATAGTAGTTTTCTCTGTCATTTTATACGCTACCTGCACATATACTTTCAGTTCATTTCGTTCGGCGATAAAATCTATTTCATTTTCGGCTGATTTTCCAACAAAAACCCTGTACTCTCTTCGTTTTAGTTCCAGCATAACAATATTTTCCAATACCCCCGATATAAGCCTGTCCTTAAAACCCATGACGGCATATAGTAATGACTGGTCGCCAACATAATACTTTTCGTTTGTTTTAAGGATTTCTTTTCCTTTAATATCATAGCGGGGTATGCGGTATATAATAAACGCGCCCTCAAGAGCATTCAGATAGTTATAAACTGTGTTCAGATCTATTTTGCGAAATTGATTTTTGAAATAATCAGCCACATTTTTAGCCGAAAATTTATTGCCTATGTTATCAAAAACATATTTAACAACACGTTCCAATAATTCAACATCACGGATATTATACCGTTGAACGGTATCGCGCAGAATAGCTGAGGAGTATATATCGTACACTACTTTATAGGCAGTGTCGAAGCTGTATTCCCCGGTATGCAAAACCGGAAATCCACCCATTCGTAAAAAATGGTTGAATTCGTGGTAGAGGTCTGCGATATCAGCATGAGTACGTTCGTGTTTGAAAAGCAGGTATTCGGCAAATGACAATGTGTTTATATGTATTTCAATATAACGGCCGGCCAGGTATGTAGCCAACTCCGATGATAATAACCTGGAATTGGAGCCAGTAATATAGATATCCGCATTAAAATCGACCAAAAAAGAATTTACGGCTTTTTCCCAGCCAGCAACTTCCTGTATCTCGTCGAGCAGGATATAATACCGTTCATTATTTACAATCTTAGCCTGTATATACTTGTATAACCTATCCGCTTTATCAACCTCTGAAAATTCGAAACTTTCGAAATTGAGATAGATAATATTACTTTCTTCGATTCCATTTACAATGAATTCATCACTCAACAATTTGAGGATCGAAGATTTTCCGCTTCTGCGTAACCCGGTGATAACCTTTACAAATGGCTTATCAATAAAGCCGCGTAGCTGGCGTAAATATATTTCCCTTACAATCATTCCGGTTGGTTAATAGGTTATACCCACAAATATAGTTAATTTTTTAATAATTTTTATGGTTATAACCTTAAAGGGTTGAGGTTGAGGCTTACGTTAAGGTTGACCCTTTGGCTTCGCTCAGGGTGACAGGTTGCAGGAATTAACTTAGTAGGTGCTTAACCTTAGCCTTAACCTTAACCTTTCGAAGGTGCTCAACCTATACCTTAACCTTAGCCTTTCGAAGGTGCTCAACCTATACCTTAACCTTAACCTTTCGAAGTTAGATTTTTAATCAATAGTTGTTTAGTCCTCATTGACCATTTTACCTGCTTTTTCAGCGAGCTCATAAAGAGTTTCAGGAGCTATATCTGCACCATTCGGCCAGGAAATTGTCCAACCGTCGACAAATAATTTTTTAAAGTAAGCCTGGTTTGTTAAAGGCTCAAACACTCCTTGGCCAATAAAGGGCTTAAGATCAATATTGGATTCAATTCCATTACTAAATACAATATGGATTAAATAATCATGAAGATATTTTGCATCGATTACCCTGGGCATATAAACTGTTTTCATAGTTTTAGTTTTAGTGAAGAGGTTCGATTTTATTAATTGGAGCTTTTTCGATGATGTTTTTCCAGTTTTCTTCCAGCTCCATATTACGTAAAACAGCCCATTCCTTAATTAGTTTTAATGCCGTAATCGATTTTATATTTCCTTGCAACAGCTCGCCATCAAAATTAAAAGTACCTTCAGCTCCCTGGTATTCGGCATGAAAGTGAGGCGGGTTGTGCTCGTTATAGAACATCCGGATGATAATGCCGAAAAACATGGATACATAGGGCATTTTCAGTTGAAATTTAATGTGAAGATTTGAAGATTTATTCGCTGAGCTCATGAGATCTCTTCACTAAGTTTGAAGATTTGAAAATGCAAAAAAATCTCTTTGCGTCTTTGCGGTGAAAAAACTCTAAAACCTAGCCTCAAAATCCTATTTCCTTTTGTTTATAGATGCGAGAAAAACTCCATGCGTCTTTGCGTTAAAAAATTCCTAAAACCCAACCTCTAAAACCTAACCCCAACTCCGGAACCCTAACAATTTTTATTCAATGAAAGTGTCTGATGCAGACTGTTTTATGTGGTGAAGTGTAAAAATACTGAGTTAGTTATTTCATACGTTTTGGTAACTCTATCAAGGCTCCAAGTTGTTTCTGCCCTAATTCGGTGTATCCGCTTTGAATGCACCCGGCCGGGGTAAAAGTCATTTCGCCTAATACAGCTTTCCCGCTAATGTTATAGAAATCCATACGCACAAATGGGAAAGGTTTTGATAATGCCTCTGCTGCTTCTATCATCTCATCGTAGGCTTCCGGTTTTGGTGAATTTCTGTCGGCAAGTAAACTTGTTTTATAGTAGGGCAGTTTGGTATTCCATCCTACGTCATAAATATCGAACTTATCAGTATGCCCGTCGATATCCCGGTCCAGAGCCACTAAAGTACAATGTGCTTTGCCGCCGAAGCAATATATCTTGTAGTCAGTTGGCCGGTTACCTTCAAGATCGTCTAATAGGGTTTCGCAGATAATACGAGGTGTCATTGAAGCATAATGCAATTCCCCTGCAAATTTACTATAGTCAGTTTTCATCCATTGGTCGAGCTTTTGCCGTATCTCATCCCTGTTAACCATCGCTTTATCGTGACAAATTATATTGAACCCACAGCCATGTGTACATTTCAAAACAAATTTCGAGGGAAGAGAATCGAAGTCTATTTCGCTGCTATTCCGGAAGACGCCTAATAATTCGGGAAGTATCTCACCCCAACCATGATTCTGAACATATGTTCTCATGGTGTATTTATCTCCACATTCTGTTTTGAGAGGATGCCTCCAATAGAGCATTAACCATAGGAGTTTCTCGTCAAAAGTCGCTGGGTTATTTAGGTCGGCCCGTTTTCCATACCTGCGTTTATACCTGTATTGTGCATAACGGTAGGGTGAAAGTTCTAAAAGAAACTCCTCACGGATCTTGAAACCTAACGTATAAAGGGTATAATATAATTTGACTGCACCGCCCTGTTTTAAGATATTTTTAATTTTTGCAGGAAAATTCATTGAGCAGTCATTAATAATTAAGTTTTGGCAGGATATCTGGCTCTTCTATTTACTCCACAATTTTCTATGCAAAATTCCAAAAAGACTCCAATCGGGAATAAATTACCATTGATTTTAAATAATTACTGAGTTTTTTTAAGACAAGTATGATTTTTAATTAATACTCAGAAAATTAGTCTTTTATGTGAATCATTTTGTGTCTTACAATCTTCCATCAACAATTTCTACCGGCAATATTGATTTAATATCGTAAAGCACAGTATTTGCATCACGGTTGCTGAAATCGAGTTTTTTGAATTCGTTGTGAGCTACGGCAAGCACTATAGCACTATAATCAGCGAGCTTATAGGATGAAACGATATCGCGGTTGTATTCATGTTTCACTTCCCCTGCGTTTGCCCATGGATCATAAATATCCACATTGCAACCAAACTGCTCCAGTTCTTTCACTACATCCACTACCTTGGTATTGCGGATATCGGGGCAGTTTTCTTTAAATGTAATTCCCAATACAAGCACTCTGGCATGTTTAACGATAACTTCTTTACGGATCATAAGTTTCACGACCTGTGAAGCAATCCATGCACCCATACCATCGTTCATACGGCGGCCGGCAAGAATAATTTCGGGATGATACCCTACTTCCTGGGCTTTCTGAGCCATGTAATAAGGGTCAACACCGATGCAGTGCCCACCGACAAGGCCCGGGGAGAATTTCAGGAAATTCCACTTGGTGCCGGCAGCGTCGAGCACAGCACGGGTATCGAGTCCCATATGAGCGCATATTCGCGCCAACTCATTCACAAATGCAATATTGATATCGCGCTGCGAATTCTCAATAACTTTTGCAGTTTCGGCAACTTTTATCGATGGCGCTTTATGCGTGCCTGCTTTTATTACTTTTTTGTATAACTGGTCCACCTCTTCGGCAATTTCAGGTGTTGATCCCGATGTGATTTTATGAATAGTGGTAACAGTATGCTCCTTGTCGCCCGGGTTGATGCGCTCTGGTGAGTATCCTCCGTAAAAATCCACATTCATTTTCAAACCTGATGTTTTTTCGATTACAGGTATGCAATCCTCCTCGGTGCAACCAGGATATACTGTAGATTCGTAAATAACGATATCGCCTTTTTTTATCACCTTGCCGATGGATTCGCTGGCCTTAACCAGGGGTGTGAGGTCAGGCCGGTTATTTTTATCAACCGGGGTAGGCACGGTGACGATATAAACATTACAATCACGGATTTCGTCAAGTTTGCTGGTGAGGTACAGCCCTTTATCAACGGGTTTCGAATGCAATAACACACTTTTCAGGTTGTCGTCTTCAACCTCAAGGGTATCGTCATGGCCCTGATTGATGCCATCAATCCGCTTTTGGTTAATATCAAAACCTGTTACCGGGTAATGTTTTGCAAATTCCACTGCAAGTGGCAAGCCTACGTATCCGAGGCCGATCATTGAGATTTTGTATGGTTTCATGAGGTATGGAAAATGAGTTGGATAAAATTATGATATTTTGGGGTATTTTATTTATGAAGGGTTGGAAGGGTTGAAGGGTTTCGGGTTTGAAGGCTTGCCTGCTGTTTACCTGCGCAAAGCTGGCAGGCAAGCAGGGTTTCGGGTTTGGAGAGTTTCGGGTTGGAAAGATTATGAGATTTTTAGTTTAAATTGCTCTTAACTCTTCTAACATTTCAAACCCTTCAAACATTTCAAACTCTTCTAACCCTTCCCACAGCTTCGCCCTTTCAGTCACATCATTTAGTGTACTTAGAGTAGAAAATATTGTTTTTTGTGTCCTTTAAAAAAGCAATGAGGCTTTATTTAGGTGCATTATTCTCCTGAATCCTTCGTTTTCCAAAGCAGCAGTAATTCGTCTTTTTTAATATTGCCGGCAAGTTCTTTGAATTTTTCAGGAGTAAACAGGGTATAAAGAATGGTTCTCTTTATCAGGCTTTGTGATTTTTTAATGAGTTGATCGAGGTATTGGGTGTTGATGTTTTCACCTACTATCAGCATCTCGATGCATTGACTTTCTTTACCACACGCAAAGTCACCGGTAAGGTACACAATGTCGACCATACCAAGGCGTTCGATAACCCTTTCGATTAACTGATCGAGACCCAGATGTTTACGTAAAAGGCTGTTGATTTCTGGAAACAGAGGATGCGCTGTATTAGCAGCATATACTTTTCGGTTGGCTTCACTGTGTGAAGTGAGTAATCCTGCCTGTTCAAATCTATTCAATTCGAGGCGGATCGCGTTACTGCTTTCTCCGAATTCAGTTTGCAGACCCCTCAAATGCCCGTAAGTATTGCTATTCAGAAAAAGCCTGGTAAGCAGTTTTATCCGGGTTTTGGAAGTAATGAGAGAATCCAGCATATTGGTTTGGCTCAGTAAATGTGTGTTACAAGGTAAAAAGCTGGTGAAAGTAACGAGTCACTTATCGGAATATAGTATCCTATTTAGATATTGAGTAACAAAATTACTCTTTATTTTTTTTATTTCAAAATGTTTTTTTTACCGGATATTCCTTTTTTAATAATGAAATGTGAATAAATGAATTAGGTTGGAAGAGTTTCGGGTTGGAAGTCTTGCCTGCTGCAAGCAGGGTTTCGGGTTGGAAGGCTTGCCTGCTGCAAGCAGGGTTTCGGGATTTTTAGTTTAAATTGCTCTTAACTCTTCAAACATTTCAAACCCTTCAAACCCTTCAAACATTTCAAACTCTTCAAATTCTATTCCTTCTCTATTAAATCCAAACCAACAGTTACCAGAATGTTCGTTCCTGTTGTACCCAATCGTACCAGGACTTTCTTCTTTCCGCGGTATTCTACCATTTCGCCCTGCATGCCTACCAATGTTCCGGAAACCACAATGATTTTTTCTCCCTGGGCAAAGCGTTCGCTGGTTACTTCCATTTCGGCTCCTTCGTGAAGCAGCATTTTAAGTGCATCAATCTGCCATTCAGGGATAGGTGCGGCTTTTCCTTCGAAAGTAACGTAACATACAAGTCCGGGTGTATTTATAGCATCGTAATACTCCTTTTCGTTAACACGAATAAAAATATAGGATCGTATAAGGGGTTCTTCAACCCATTTAAGCCGGTCGCTCCATTGGCGTCTTTTTTTTAATATAGGTAAATACGCTTCGAAGCCAGCCTCAGTAAGCCTTTCAAACGCTTTCTTTTCGGTGCGTGATTTAGTATATGCTGCGTACCAGTTAGATTCGGCTGGATTTTTTAAGTTCATATCCGTATATCAGTATTTCGATGCAAAGGTACTGTTTTATAAAGTTTATCTAATTTGGCCTGTTGCGGAAATATGTGTTGTACACTGCTTTTATTCCATCTTCCAGTTCTATATTACTCTTCCATCCCAGTTTCGCAAGTTTACTCACGTCCATCAGTTTTCGCATGGTTCCATCAGGTTTTGTTGCATCAAACATAATTTTTCCACCAAAACCGGTAATTTTTTGAATAAGTTCCGCCAGTTGACGGATGCTTATCTCTTTGCCCGAACCGATATTGATATGCGTATTACGTATTTCTTTAGTATCTGCGGGTTTTAAGTGTTCGAAATCAATATGTTCCATCACAAAAACACAAGCATCGGCCATATCCGATACATGAAGAAATTCACGTAAAGGCGCACCTGTTCCCCATAATGCAAGACTCACGCTGCCATCATTTCCCTTTTTTATTCCTTGTTCAGAAAGGAAATTCAGTATGATACTTTCGGATGCATCGGATGGGATCTCCATAACCGGAAATTTTGCTATATCAGCACGAATAGCTGCCATATCATTATTTTCGAGGCAATGGGCGAGATGCATTTTTCGCATCATTCCGGGAAGTACATGTGAGTTTTTGAGGTGGAAATTATCATTTGGTCCGTACAGATTGGTTGGCATTACAGAAACGAAATTAGTTCCATACTGGAGATTATAACTTTCACAAACTTTTATGCCGGCAATTTTTGCGATAGCGTAAGGCTCGTTGGTGTATTCCAGTTCTCCTGTAAGTAAATGATCTTCGTGCATTGGCTGGGGAGCATTTTTCGGATAGATGCAAGAACTTCCGAGGAACAGCAGTTTTTTAGCGCCATGCACCCATGCACAGTGAATTATATTATTTTGTATCTGCAGGTTCTCGATAATAAACTGGCCACGGTAGATGTTGTTGGCCATTATACCGCCTACTTTTGCTGCTGCCAGGAAAATATATTCCGGCTTTTCGATAGCAAAAAAGGAATCAACGGCTGCCTGGTTTGTGAGGTCTAGTTCTTCGAAAGTCCGCAGAACAAAGTTGTTGTATCCTTTCTGCTTAAGGTTATTATGTATGGCGCTGCCAACAAGTCCTTTGTGGCCGGCGATGTATATTTTTGAATATTTTTCCATATTGATTTTCCACAGATGTACACAAATAATTTCACAAATGTGCACAGATTATTTTACTAATTATTATAAGATTATTCTTTTGTATTGTAGTTTGGACGTTCCAAAATTTATCAATAATCCAATTCTGAGCCCAGTGGCTTTTAGATAATTGAGCACTTGCGAAAAATGCTCATCTGTGAGTCCTTCAACTGCTTTAATCTCAATTATAATCTGGTTGAAACAGATGAAATCAGCAAAGAAGTGTTTATCGAGTTTCTCTTTTTTATAATATACTTCCAACCTTTTTTCAGAAAAAAAATCTATCTCTCTTGCGGCAAACTCTCTCTTCAGAGCTTCCTGATAAACTGACTCAAGAAATCCGGAACCTAATTCTGAATGAACTTCCATGCATGCTCCAATAATATTATAACATTCGTCCTTAAGTATATATTCTTCCATCAGATGTTAAAATATAGCTTTATTTGTGTAAATCAGTGCTGCATTTGTGAGCATTTGTGGGGAAATCCTATTCGAAGTAATTCATCACCCTAAATCCTCCTTCTTTCAGGTATTTTTCCTTGCTAGCCAGTTTCAGATCGCTTTCGATCATATCCTTTACCAATGCAGCCAGATCGTACTCCGGCTCCCAGCCAAGTTTCGTTTTAGCCTTGGTAGGATCTCCAAGCAATAAATCAACCTCTGTGGGTCTGAAATACGCTGGATCAACTTCAACCACTATGGTTCCGGGTGCAATCATATGTTCCTGGTTTCTGCAGGAAACTACTATTCCTTTTTCATTCACACCCTCTCCTTTGAACTCTAATTCAATACCTGCCTCCACGAAAGCCCGCTGAACGAAATCTTTCACCATCGTGGTCACTCCGGTTGCAATAACAAAATCTTCGGGTTTTTCCTGTTGAAGCATGAGGTACATGGCACGCACGTAATCTTTGGCGTGACCCCAGTCGCGTTTGGCGGAGAGATTACCCAGGAAAAGTTTTTGCTGCATTCCAAGTGCAATACGGGCAACTGCCATGGTAATTTTACGGGTTACAAAGGTTTCGCCGCGTATAGGCGATTCGTGGTTAAAAAGTATGCCGTTGCAGGCAAACATATTATAGGCTTCGCGGTAGTTGACCGTAATCCAGTAACCATATAACTTTGCTACTGCATAAGGACTTCGCGGATAAAAAGGTGTACGTTCGCTCTGTGGAACCTCCTGTACCAGGCCGTAGAGTTCGCTCGTTGAAGCCTGATAGAAGCGTGTTTTCTTCGTGAGGTTGAGCAGCCTTATAGCTTCAAGGAGCCGAAGTGTGCCTATGCCATCAGCATTGGCGGTGTATTCCGATGTATCAAAACTAACTTTAACATGCGACATAGCAGCCAGGTTATATACTTCGTCAGGTTGTATTTCCTGTACAATTCGGATAAGGTTCGATGAATCGGTCATATCACCGTAATGGAGAAAGAAATTTCTCTTTTCGGTATGGGGATCCTGGTAAAGGTGATCAATACGATCAGTATTAAAAAGTGAACTCCTTCGTTTGAGCCCATGGACCTGGTATCCTTTTTTAAGTAAAAACTCAGCCAGGTAAGCACCATCCTGACCAGTAATACCGGTGATTAAAGCAGTTTTCATATCTATCGTGATAAATTGGGTATGTAGGGTTTAAAATCGGGTTCTAAATTTGCACTTTGTTCGAAAACGGGAAAACATGTTCCTTAATGGTGTCATTTTTCAAAATTAAGCAAATTGTTTATTTCCGCGACACGGCACTTCAAATCAGTCCTATGTCAGGTTGACAGTCAGTTTCTGCAATTTTTTTTTATTTTATGGATTAGAAAACAGAAAAGCACTTTAAGTAGCTTCAATTTTTATACCATCAAGCGGCCAGATCAGGAAATGTAGATTTTTTGTAAATAATAATTGAGAGCAAGATCGGTAGGTCATGTTATTTTAGGTTAATTCAGTTTCGGACCGGAAGTCTTGAATTTGAAAAACTTGGATTTTATTGCGTCAGGCTTATAGTATAAAATCTCAAATAGTTGTCAGGTTTGATGACTTAACTCTTCAGACTCTTAAAACCCTGCTTGCAGCAGGCAAGCCTTCAAACATTTCAAACTCTTCAAACAATCCAAACTCTTCAAACTCTTCAAACTCTTCAAACACTTCAATACCGCAATCGCATACAGGTCAGCTTATAATTTTATCTGTTTCCGTATCCCATGCGCAATTATTATGCTTCTCCGGGCATCTTCCAGTCCGAAACCATTGCCTGCAATAATCTGCTCATAGCTGCGGGTATGCAGATCAGTAAAGCCTTCACTGAATTCAACTTCTTCACCATCAACGGTGATAGAGCGGTAGGTGCGTTTTCCCTGATCTTTTGCCTGAAATGGAAGGTGATCGGCGTTAATGCTCAGATGCCAGTCTACATTGGCTTTTTCCAGTTTCAGAAATCCGGCAGCCTGATCGCTTTCATGGATTTTTACGGTGTTTTCTTTTACATCACCGAATATCCACGTGAGCATATCAAAAAAATGAATTCCGATATTGGTAGCAATTCCACCTGAATGGGCAATATCGCCTTTCCATGAAATATGGTACCATTTACCTCGACTGGTGATATAGTTTAATTTAACATCATAAACTTTATCGGCAGGGCCGTTTGCAATTTTTTCGCGCAGGGCAATTATGGCCGGATGCAAACGCAACTGGAGGATAGTAAAGATGCGTTTTCCAGTTTCCTGCTCAAGTTCAGCCAGGGCATCGAGGTTCCATGGATTCAGAACAAGCGGTTTTTCGCAGATGGCATGTGCATCGTTGCGCATAGCCAATCGCATATGGGCATCGTGAAGATAATTAGGCGAACATATACTGACATAATCAATTTTAAAACCTGGCCCTTTCCGGCGGAGTTTATCCAGGTGCCTGTCGAAACGTTCGGGTTCTGTAAAGAAGTTAGCATCAGGGAAGTAGCTGTCCATAATGCCAACTCCATCGTAACGGTCGAGTGCTGCAACAAGTGTGTTGCCGGTTTCTTTTATCGCCTTCATATGCCTTGGTGCGATATATCCGCCGGCTCCGATAAGCCCGAAATTCAGGGGTTTGTCTGACATAATTCTGAAAATATATTGAAAATTGGATTGGTTATTTTTTTGCAAAAGTACGGTTTTTATTATTTTCTGTGACAGTTGCTTAATTGTTTTGTATTGTTGATTGATGGTTTGAAGGGTTTCGGGTTTGAAGGCTTGCCTGCTGCAAGCAGGGTTTCGGGTTTGAAGAGTTATGGGTTTGAAGGCTTACCAGCTGGAAGAAGGGTTTCGGGTTGGAAGGGTTTCGGGTTTGAAGGGTTTCGGGTTTGAAGAGTTTAGGGTTTGAAGGGTTTAGGGTTGGAAGGGTTTCGGGTTGGAAGGGTTTCGGGTTGGAAGGCTTGCCTGCTGCAAGCAGGGTTTCGGGTTGGAAGGCTTGCCTGCTGCAAGCAGGGTTTCGGGTTTGAAGAGTTTAGGGTTGGAAGGGTTTAGGGTTGGAAGGCTTGCCTGCTGCAAGCAGGGTTTCGGGTTGGAAGAGTTTCGGGTTGGAAGAGTTTTTTTTCAAATATTTGATGTTTTTAAGACATAATTTTCATTCTTTGTATTTTGAAATTCAAAAGCAAGATTTAAATATTCTTTCGACAGCGATCAATTGTGCTCGTACAATTCCCGAACCTCTATACCTTCAACCCGAAACTCTTCAAACCCTTCAAACCCTTTAAACTCTTCAAACCCTGCTTACAGCAGGCAAGCCTTCAAACAATTCTTTTTAACCCTATCTTTGCTATCAAACCCGATCAAATGCCCGATCCCATCAATTCTCCCTCCAATCCAAGGATACGTAATATCCTTAAACTGCAGGCCAACAGCCGTGAGCGGCGTAACCAGAATCTTTTTGTAATCGAAGGTTTCCGGGAGATAAGCCGGGCTATTGATTCAGGAATCGAGATCACTGAATTATTTGTATGCCCGGAACTTGATAAGCAGGGTAGGAGTGAGGCCTTGGTAGCCGGAGCTAAAAAGTTCATTGTAACCGAAATGAGTGCCAATGCTTTTTCACGAGTAGCATACCGTGATGGATCTGATGGTCTCATAGCACTTGCCGTCCCCGGAAATCTGCACCTGGATGATTTGAAATTAAATATAAATCCGATCATTCTTATTCTGGAATCTGTTGAAAAACCAGGCAACCTGGGTGCAATAATGCGAACGGCTGATGCTGCCGGAATTGATGCCGTAATTGTATGTGATCCGCTGACTGATATTTACAATCCCAATGCAATCCGTTCAGGGGTAGGCTGTATTTTCACAAGGCAGGTTGTTACATGCACTTCAGCTGAAGCTTTTAACTGGCTTAAAAAAAATAATATAAAAGTTTTTGCTGCTGCTCTTACTGCTGATGCATTGATTTACCATCAAATGGATTATCATGGTCCGACGGCTATTGTTATGGGGACCGAAGCAACGGGACTCAGCCCGGAGTGGCTCGGGAAATCGGATGCCCGGATCATTATTCCGATGAAGGGGATCGCCGATTCAATGAATGTTTCTACGGCTGCTGCTGTGCTGGTTTATGAAGTTATAAGACAAAGGGAGCAGGGATAATGGATGAGGGAGTGGATCTTGATAATAAGATGAGTCCTATGTCGAAATGGTAAAAGGTTAGGTGCGAAATGAGGAAGGGAGAGGTGATGTTGTATGAACATATACTTCCTTGCTTTAATCCTTAAGTTAATCAAAAAACAGCCATGAAATCCCAAATTTAAAGGCAGCATCGGCCTGCGGGTAGTCAGGAACGATCATATAATTATAGCCCATAAGTCCGGCATTAAAATGTTCATATTTAACAAATATCCTTGCTCTTTTGATATTCAGGTTCACAAATGCATCTAAATACGGATAGTTTCCGGACATATAAGTTCTTTGCTTATAAAATGCCCTTAAAGCCGGCATATAGGCATCCTGGTACCATTCCGAGTGGTAAGTTCCGCTAATGCCTGCTTGCGCATGAAGAGCTTTCTTAAACAATTCAATATCATAGCATAAAGTCAGCTTACCGATGAAAACTGGTAACTGCAGAATACTATCAGGAGTTACTTGCTGTGCCGCAGCATAAACGGTAGTTATCCAATGTTTTATCCTGAATTCTTTACTCACTTGGCCTGCCAGAACAGTAAGCCCGTCGGAATATTGCTGAGGAAGAATCTGTTGATTCAGATACACATAATTTGTCAGTCTTGTATAGGTCGCTTTCATATCGAACCCTTTCAGCACCACTCCGAATTCACCTTTAATATAGGTCTGCGCATTGAATGAATTATTCCAGCTGAAATAATCGGTATAATAATTATTATAGTAGTAGTCTGGATGCTTCAGTCCTTGGGAAACGTTGAGGTAAGCTTTATAATTTTGCTTTCCGAAAAACTGGTAGAAACTTCCATCCAGCGAAAAATCACCACCATTGTACCCTCCAAGCACCAGGAAGGCTGATGCTTTGAAAAATGTTTTTTGCTTGATGATACCTTTAAGCATCCCGAAAGGAACTGTCTGCCGGAATACATCAGTCATGGTAGTATCGCGGTGAAGCCTGTCGGTTTGAAACCGCAGCCCGAATGAATACTGAAGCGGAAAACTTTTGCCAAGCGTATCAGGCACTTCATTGGAATAAACTATGCAGTTTTCAAAATGGGTATGTAATACCGAATCGAAAATAGCAATAGTATCAATGAAATAATCAGGATAATAACTGAAATTATTTGCAGGAGAGTTGTCCTGGTATGCATTTCCCGAGCGGGTGTACCTAAGAGTATGAACAATCCTGCCGGCATCAAATTTCCTTGGCACAAGTGTAATGGTTGAGTCTGTTTTTTGAACTACTTTAGGTTTCAGGATATTAAAATACTGCTGAAATACAATCCCTACATCTTTACTGCGGTTTATTGAATTAGATAAATTGGTAGCTATTGCATTCCTTTGAGATTCAAGATTATTTGTAAAATCCGAGGCGTTTTTTATTCCTCCGTTTTCATTATTAGCGGCACGGTCTGTTTTAAATGTAACCAAGGCACCATATCGCTGCGAAGGGTAAAGGAATGCTGCATAAAAAGTAGCACCTGCATTGAATGCCCTCTGGCGGAGATAAATTCCGGGGGCATTGGCGAAACGCGCACTCAATCCCAGGTAAATACCAGTTCCTATACGCTGTGCAAAATTGAGATCTAATTTCTGCTCCTTGGCAGTCCCAAGATGATACCTTATGTGTGAGAAAGGACTCTCGCTGATATAAAATCTGATACTGTCATCCTTCAGTTTATATGGATTAAATACATCAGGCCGGAAGCGGAAATTGGGACCTGTATTCAATGTGTACAGAAGGGGATATGAAGCGGAACTTTGATTTCCCAGGTTAGCGAAGAATTGGTTATTTTGCTTTGCAACGTCATATTCCTGGAATTGGTTGAGTGGTTTCGAAACAGCATAACGGGTATACGCACCTTGTTCGTTCAACGAAAAATAACTTACAAAAACCGAATCCGGGCTATGAGCATCTTTCGAAGCTTTTTCTTCATCACCTTCAATGTTCTCATCGCCTGTTAATTGTTGGGCATAAGTTCCAAATGCAAATAAAGCAGTAAGAAGAAATGAGATGAATACTCGAAGGAGGATCATTTAATAGTTTTCTTGAATTTATTACAGTTATGCTGCAAAAGTACTTAAAAAACCTGTTGACCCTAATTGATATAATCGCTTCATAATTGGAATATACCAGAAAGATTGTTAAATTCTGCTATTGCCATTTAATTCGAAGGTTCATTTGCTCTTTTGTTCAAAACGTTTGATCGTTCAGTTACTTATACCGATCTGTAGCCTGGGAATCGGGGTGGGGAAGTATAAAAAGGAGAAAAAAACACCCTGCAACTATTAGGGAGCAGGGTTTAATAAAAATCGGCAGCGACAGGATTTTATCCCGCAATTGGCGGGACTCCCGGTTTGATCCGGTACCATCTGCGCAGGCGGGCTTATCCGCCTGAGGCGGATCGGAATGGGAAGAGGTATATTGAAAAAGGGCAAAAAAAAACCCTGCTATGTTTACACATAGCAGGACGAATAAAAATCGGCAGCGACAGGATTTTATCCCGCACTTGGCGGGACTCCCGGTTTGATGCGCTATCTTCTTTGCATGCGGGCTTATCCTCCTGAGTCGGATCGGAACGGGATGAGGTATTATGAATTTTTTCTGCAAAAATCAATATTTTATATTTGCTCCACAACTTTTGAGCTTGATCCAATCTTCTAAGAAATAGAAAACGGGCAAAAAAAAGTCCTGATATGTATACACATACCAGGACGAATAAAATTCGGCAGCGACATACTCTCCCGGTTTGATCCAGTACCATCTGCGCAGGCGGGCTTAACTACTCTGTTCGGAATGGGAAGAGGTGGGCCCCGCCGCTATAGCCACCAAAAGGTTTTAAATATTTTGGTTTTTTCTATAAGAACGAAAAAAAATTGACAATTGAAAGAAAGAACACACATAGTATATCACGAATGAGATGATCAACGACAGCAGAAAATATACGGGTAATTAGTACTGCTCGGCTTTGCCATTACTGACTTTACACCTGCAGCCTATCAACGTCGTAGTCTACAACGACCCTTAAAGGAAGCCTCATCTTGGGCTGAGTTTCGCGCTTAGATGCTTTCAGCGCTTATCTCA
>JBGSUB010000064.1:0-2510 GCA_041753535.1 Lentimicrobiaceae bacterium | reverse complement strand
TGGTCAATGAATTTTTGAATCCGAAGGACCGGAGGTTTTGATATGAACCCTTCGGGGCCACACATTCCCCCGTATGTACCTTTTCTAAAAACATCAAATCCCTTCGGGATTAACAACACCGAAAGGAGATGCTGAAGTATTTGTTTAAAGCCAACTCTGTCACTAAATTCCGGATAATGTTCCATGCTTACTGCATTTTGAACATTCCCGGAAAAGTTTATTATCATCCAGGTCAACCGCAGTTGAAATAGTTCCCGTGCATCCTTTTCCAAAACATCGTATCCATGTTTGGGTTAATTCATCAGGCATTGTTTTCATGGTTTCATCAATGAGCAGGGAGAAGAAAGCTGAGATTTCTCTGGCTTGTTTGGGGATTGGTTTTGGAATATCGCCTTCTGTTGGGTTTAAATGGTAGGGTTTGCCGGGCATTTTATTTTCTATGATTTTGATTAAATATTATAATCAAGTCTTGTTGGGTCGTTATTGGCAATTTTGAAATTCCCCGGATTTTTTCATAATATCCGAATATAATTTTCTAAATTTGATAAAGGGATGGTTTTTCAGGTTTATAATACCTGTAGGGCAGAGTAGGAATGAGGGTGGGGGATATAAAATAGTTAGCCGCCAGCGAACAAGCGACAGTGCGATGGACAATGAAATAGACAATAAATTAAAACCTAAATTTCTAAATTAAAAATTTTTCCATCGAAAATTTATGTTTTAGCTTTGCATCTGTGGATCTTTGCAAAGTTATCCCCCACATTTTTTTCAATTTGTGGGCTATCAGGTTGTTTCCTATCCGCTTTTATTCTGCTCCATGGTCATAATTTCACGTTTTTAGATAACTCTTCCATTTTATTAAGTGATAATTAACATTTTCTGAGGCATTTCAGGGTTTTTCAACAAGCTATTGATAATCGTTGCTCAAAATCCCGCCATTGGTCAGTGTACCAATAATGCCTTGACATCTTAACTGTCACTTTTCGGGCAGTTTTGACAATTTTGCCCGGCACATTGATAAACCAACGGAAAAATGTCAAGTGTTCCTGCCTCCATATTATACTGTTTGCTTCATACCGCATCATTACTGATAGATTGTAACCCAAGACAGCTAACTGCCAAAGTATATCGTTTGTTGAAAAATCATCAGTCAGGGTTTGTGAAGCATGAATTTGATTTTTGGTTTGCTCAATCCAATTTTCGCTCTCAGCACGCTTCTTATATAGCTCATGTAATGACTTTCCATCCTTGTCGTTCAGGTTAGAGCAGTAACAATAATACTCATATTCAGGCTCAAGGGTTATTTCTCCAAAGAAGTTGGTTTGCTTGTATCCGGTTAAAATGCGGATGCCCCTGAGTGTCCTTGTCTTCTTCCAATCTTTGGCCTGATACTCAAATTCACAAACAGACTCCTTTTCATTGATCGACGACCATTTTTGTTCCAGCATCAATCTGCTTAAGTTCTTGAGCTTGACTTTCACCAAATACCCGTGTCCTTTATTCTCCAATAAATCAAACAACTCTCCATTAAAATAACCACTATCTGCCCGAAAGAATATTTTGCGCACCCTTCGGGGCAATGATGCGAGGGTTTGCTTCATAAACTCACAAATACCATTTGAGGTATAGGCCGAACCTGTACGAAACCAACTATTAAGGATCAACTTCATCTCAGTACAAAAACAGAGTTGTGAATGATAACTGTTAGCTCCTAATTTTTGTGGGTTATATCCTTTGGTTGCTCCCTCCTGGTTGCCATATACTGTCGCCACGGTGGAATCACAATCTATCGTGATATGACTTAAATTACTCTTTTTCAGCATCTTGCTTGTAAACTGAAAGAGATCTTCCTGTAATGAGAAAGCTCCTCTTTGGCCTAATGCTTTCAAACGACCGGTTAAGGTATCCTGGTCTATATCTTCCTTCAAGCCCAGTAAATGTTGTACCAATGGGTCGCAGGTAAAATTCTCTATTCTACTCATCCTATGAACATCTGACATGGATGCTAACACAACTGCCAGCATAATCTGTGTTGTGCTGAACTTCGTTGCGTTCTGCTTTACGGTTGGGAATAACCTATCTAACCGCCTTCCAAGACCCTGTGCCTGTATATATTTTGAAACTACGGTCAACCCCGTGTAACTTGTTAATCGTTCCTCTGTGAAATTTTTATTGGCCTTGCCTGCCCTAAATTCCATGGTTTTATTACTTTTGTTCTGCATCTGTTGGGTGAGTGTTAAATTTTGTTCTAACACACTAAATATAAGCATTTTATCTGACAGATGCATCTTTTATTTTAGAAATTTAGGTAAAACATAAAAATAAAAGAAGAAAATCCCATGCAGAAAAAGTCTTTAGTTGTAATTGACATTCAAAATGACATTACCAAAAACTACAAAGAAATCATTGACAATGTTAATCGGTCAATAGATTGGGCAGTGGAAAATGAAATTCATGTCGTTTACATAAGGCATTATAACTTATCTGACGGCACAAGGACTTTCAAACCT
>JBGSUB010000063.1:0-61906 GCA_041753535.1 Lentimicrobiaceae bacterium | reverse complement strand
GCTTTTGCTTACCAAACGGAAACCAGGTGTAAAAGTAACCATTTATACAAAACCGGGCAAAGCACTGCAACAGGATGTGAACAAGCATAACAGCCAGTATGAACCGGTTGATGTAAAAGAATTGACAGCCTCACACGACCGGTTTTTGATTATTGACGAAAATGAAATTTACCATATTGGTGCTTCACTCAAAGACCTTGGTAAAAAGTGGTTTGCGTTTTCAAAAATGGATGCAGGCTCCCTGGTTTTATTGAAGAAAATTAAGGAATTAAAGTGAGTAGTTTAATTCAAAAAACAAAAAACATTGATCAAAGGGCAAAGTGAAGATCCTCCATCCAACATTCCACATCCAACATTCCCCATCCAACTTCCCACATTTCTTCCTACCTTTACATATCGTTTTTTAAACCCATGCTGCACTTTATCCAAAAGCAAACTTTACGTTTTATCCTGCTTCTGTTGCTTATTTTTGCAGGCAAGGATGGTTTTGGACAGAAGGAAAGCTATAATTGGTTTTTTGGAAATCAGGTCGCAATGAAATTTCATACTGGCACTCCTGTTACATTTACAGGAAGTCAAATGGTCGCGGTTTCAGGCTGTGCTTCCATCAGTGATTCGATGGGAAACCTGTTATTTTATTCAAACGGGATTGATGTTTGGAACCGTAACAATCAAAATATGCCAAATGGGACAGGATTATATGGAGCTCAAAATCAAAATTGTTCGCAATCAGCACTCATAGTTCCCTTCCCAGGGAGTAGCTATATGTTCTATTTGTTTACAGTAGATGGGAGACAGCCTTTGCCTTCGCCTTATTATGGGTTAAGGTATTCATTGGTAAATATGAATTTAGATGGTTCTCTTGGAGATGTTACACTTAAGAACCAACTCTTGCCCTATGGAGATAAAGCTTTTGGCCGGATTACGGCTGTACGGCATTCCAACAACAAAGATATCTGGGTTATTACGCGATTATATGATGACGACAGATATATAGCATATCAAATAACAGAGAATGGAATTAAACCAAATCCGGTATTAAGTAGTACCGGAAGGTATATCCCAATATCAAACATTTTTGAAGGTTGTATTAAAATTTCCGGCGATAGTCGGCATCTAATATGCATCAATGATGATGTAAATAAAAACGAAAGGTGTTTATTCAACTCATCAACTGGTACAATTGAGTTCCTTTTCGAATTTGAAAACGGAGGCAGACCTGTTGGGGCTGAGATGTCTTCAGATGGAACGTATCTATATATTTCTCCGGACGTGTCAAACCAGAAAGTAAGACAATATGATTTGACTAAAACCAATAAGACATCATTTCTTCAATCTGTAGTTGAAATTGGTGACGGAACTACAGGAAATCTTCAGATTGCACCAGATGGAAAAATATACGGATGTCATGTTGGAACCAGTTTTTTAAGTGTTATTAATTGGCCTGATTCTACAGGATTATCGTGTGGTTATCAAAAAAACGCTGTTCAGGCTATTTACGGTGAAGTAATGTTCGGCCTTCCACAATTCATCCAATCCTATTTCCTTCGTTTCGATTACACCGGTGCCTGTGCCGGTTCACCTTTTATTTTTACCCCAAACTTTAATCCCGTTCCCGATAGCATTCACTGGAACTTTGGCGATCCGGGAAGTGGTATAAACGATACTACCACCCAGCTTAGCCCCGTGCATGTTTTCTCGCAGGGTGGCAGTTATACCGTAAGCGTGTTTGTTCGCTACCCGGATGGGCGTACAGAGCAAACCTCGCGTATTGTAACTGTGGCTGGTTTACCTGCGCCAAACCTTGGCCCGGATATTACCGTTTGCAAAGGCACAAGCGTAATGCTGAATCCCGGCAGTTTTGCTGCTTATACATGGAATAATGGTACTTTGGGTCAAACGATTACCGTTGCCGATACCGGCCGGTATTGGGTTGAAGTGGTAAACGATACCGGCTGTATAAACCGCGATACGCTGCAATTGCAGTGGTTCCCACAACCCAGCCTTGATGAAACCAACCTTACCGTTTCACCCACCACCTGCAACCAAAGCACCGGCGCTATTACCGGCTTACAGGTAAACGCCCTGCAACCCTATACCCTTACCTGGAAAAACGGCAGCGGCACCATACTTGGATCATCACCCGACCTATACCACCTGCCCGTGGATAATTATACCTTGTGGGTAAGCGATTCGGCTGGCTGCATTACGCCTGTTAAAACCTTTACCATTCATAACGTGGGCGATACGCTTATCCTTTCGGTGAATAATTCAGCGGCTCACTGTGCCCGGCCCGATGGAAGCATACAAATAAACGCCACTTCGGGGCTTACGGATATGCTGCAGTATTCACTCAACGGCACCGATTGGTTTTCAAATGGCGGCTTGTTCAGCCAGGTGGCTCCCGGCAGCTACCAGGTATGGGTAAAAGATTCGCTGGGATGCAAAAAAGTGTACGACGGCAACCCTGTGGTGATTTCCAATATTCCCGGCCCGGTAGTTCAACCACCTGCAGTTGTACCCGAAACCGGCGGACAAGGCAACGGAAGTATCAGCATTACAGCCACCTCAGCAGGCGATACCGTCTGGTATTCAATCAACGGCGGTATTCCACAACCAATCGACGGATTGTTCAGCAACCTGTCAGCAGGAAGTTATTCTCTCACAGTTGCTGATGCTTTTGGCTGCGATACCACGTTTACAGTAACCGTAACAAACCTGCCGCTGATACACCTCGAAGCTATTGCCGGCGATGGCAGCACCTGCCTGGGCAATGTAGCCGTAGTCCCTTTGCTGGCCAATAATTTCGATGGGGTGCAGTCGTTCAGCGCCACGCTGTATTACGACCCGGCCATTGTTACCTGCCAGAATACGTTGAATACCGATCCTTTGCTCCGCGATTCGCTTAACGTGGATCTGATCCCTGCCCTTGGTCAGGTGAATATTTCGTGGAATGGAAACAAGCCAATCTCTTTAAATAACGGTTCTACTTTAACCGAACTGAGTTTTGCATCCGTACTTACAGGCCAGAGCAATGTGAGTTGGGAAACAGCCCCCGGAATATGCCGGTTTATTGACAGCCTCGGAAGCAGCATACCCGCGACCTTGCAACCCGGAGAAGTAAAAGTGTACAGTATTCCGAAGGCAGACCTTAACAATCCGAAACCCGTTTGCGAAGGCGGTGATCTGCTGATTATGCCTACCTTCCAGACCGGAACCGGCAACGGAGCCATCATCTGGACCTGGGCAGGCCCTGGCGGATTTACCAGTGACAAACAATTGGTTTATTTCCCTGTAACCACTGCTGATCAGTCGGGAACTTATACACTTACTCTTAGTGATACCAACCACTGCACCAGCACAATAACCGCTGAAGCATTAATTATTCCAACTCCAAAACCATCATTTGCCGGGCAGGATACCTTGTACCTCGATCCCGGAAGTACCCTCGATGCAGGCGATGGTTTTGATACCTATGCCTGGAATACCGGCGACAGCACCCAAATAATCCGCACCGGCGCGGAAGGCTGGTATGCGGTTACTTTAAAAGATGGCAAATGCTCAGCAACGGATTCAACGTATATTACAACTCCATACGCTCCGCTGTATCTTCCCACCGCTTTTACACCCGATGCCGACGGGCTGAACGACAGTTTCCATCCTATTACCAATCCCGACCAGCTTACAACCTACAGCATGTATATTTACAATCGCTGGGGCGGGCTTATCTTCGAATCGCATAATCCTTCCATTGGCTGGGACGGGCAGTGCAACGGCGGACCTTGTCCGGCTGGTGCTTACACCTATGTTGTGAAATATGGAAGTAAATCAAGTTCTTTGAATAAGAAGGAAAGGGTGCTGAGAGGAATGGTGACGGTGGTGAGGTGAGTTTGATTTGTTATTTTAAAAAACTGTTTCAACCTTTTGAATATAAAGATCTTCGCTGTTTTTAGACTATCTTTGCTGATAGCAAATTGAACACTATGCATAGAAATTTATACATAAGCGTCTTAATGCTGTTTTTGGTATTGCGCGGTTTTTCGGCTTACAGCCAGCAGGATCTTGAAAGCAGCATGATAAGTATTCATTGGGAAATGCAGGAAAATATAACTGGTGTTAATCATATCATCGTTACACTGAGTATTGCCGCTTTTCCTGATGAAAAGAATATTTATTCTTCGAGTGTTATTGTATCACCAGTTTCCACAAAGTATTTTTTTAATCTGAATAGTTCAATATTCTCCGGGATAAGTCCGCAAACAAAGTACCTGGTTTCTGCCGAGGTTCTTGGGAAAGATAGCAGCGATAAAACCATTTGTATAGGTACTTTTTCCTCCGGAAACCAGCTTACAGAACAAAATGTCAGGACACTTAAAATTAGTTCAATTGCATTGGATGACCCTGCCATAAATAACGCTTTAAAATGAAACCGTATCGGCCAGTAAAAACATTGCTTCTGATACTTCTTTTAGCCTTTTCTTTCACAAAAGTGATGGCACAAAAAGAGGCCTGGAACTGGCAATTCGGGAATATCAGCAGTCTGAGTTTTAATACTGGTACTGCTGTTCCGGGTACAGCGAATATTATTTCGACCCAAAATGGATCGGCATCTGTTTCTGATTCTTTAGGTAATTTACTTTTTTATACTGACGGGCTGTTGGTGGTTAATAAAAACCAACAGCTAATGGAAAACGGAACCGGTCTTAAAGGAGACGCTTTTCAAAACTCAGTAATTGTGAAAAGACCTGGTTCGAAACGATATTACTATATTTTCACTGTTGACAATTCGGAGGCAATACCCGGAAATCCTCACGACGGGGCTATGTATAATTTAATAGATATGGAAGCAAATGGAGGATCAGGGAAGGTAATTCAAAAAAACATCCCGCTTTTCAAGGGAAATTTAGCCAGCAGTTGCATTACCTCGGTACTGCATTATAATCTTAAAGATGTTTGGGTGATAACTGAAATATACAATAACGACAATTACATCTATAATTCATACCTGGTAACCAGCAACAGCGTAACCCTGGTCAAAGAAAACATTATTCAAAAGGGCTATCCTGGTAATTGGGGTTCAAATTGGGATGTAATAAAAGTATCACCGGATGGAACTAAATTTTTCTCATCAAATAGTGGATTATCGGGTGATATGTTTTTAGGATCCTTTGATCCAAAAACAGGAGAGATTGTTAGAAAATCGCCGCTCCTCATTAGTTTGCCACCTGTTTATTTACCTGGCATACAGGTATTTACTGCTGAGTTTTCACCATCATCAAGGTTCCTGTATCTTTCAGGACCTGTTAACAATGATTTAAATACTCCGTGTAATTGCAGCTATTGTAATTGCCAGGTGGTTTTACAATATGATGCGACGTTGACAGATTCAATAGCTTTCCTGGAATCAAAAATACAAGTTGGAACAAGCATTGCACCGAGTAATGAAGAGCAAATCGGTTTTTTCCAGGCAGCGCCTGATGGTAAGTTATACGGAGCTCGTAACAATACACCAATTTTAAGCGTTATAAATAGTCCCGATCTGGAAGGAACTGCTTGTGATTTCCAATACGATGGACTATACACAGTTAACAATTGTGACCATGCTTTACCTCAGTTTATTCAATCCTACTTTATCCGTTTTAATTTCGAAGGCATTTGTGCTAACACACCTTTCACTTTTACTCCTAAATTTTTCCCTATACCCGATAGTATATGCTGGAACTTCGGTGATCCGTCAAGCGGCATAAACGATACTACCACGATGCTAAGCCCAACGCATGTATTCGCACAGGGTGGCAGTTATACGGTAAGTGTATTTGTTCGTTACCCGGATGGGCGCACTGAGCAAACTTCGCGGATTGTAACTGTGGCTGGTTTACCTGCGCCAAACCTTGGCCCGGATATTACCGTTTGCAAAGGCACAACCGTAACGCTTAATCCCGGCAGCTTTGCTTCTTATACATGGAATAACGGCACCCTGGGGCAAACTATTAGCGTTGCTGATACCGGCCAGTACTGGGTTGAAGTGGTAAACGATACCGGCTGCATAAACCGCGATACGCTGCAATTGCAATGGTTCCCGCAACCAAGCATTGATGAAGCCAATCTTACCATTGCCCCCACCACCTGCAACCAAAGCACCGGCGCCATTACCGGCCTACAGGTAAACGCTTTGCAGCCCTATACCCTTACCTGGAAAAACGGCAGCGGCAACGTTCTTGGAACAACACCCGACCTGTACCACCTGCCTGTGGATAATTATACCTTGTGGGTAAGCGATTCGGCAGGCTGCAATACACTTGTTAAAACCTATACCATTCATAATGTAGGCGATACGCTTATCCTTTCGGTGAATAATTCAGCGGCTCATTGTGCCCGGCCCGATGGTAGCATACAGATAAACGCCACTTCGGGGCTTACGGATATGCTGCAGTATTCGCTTAACGGCACCGACTGGTTTTCAAATGGAGGCTTGTTCAGCCAGGTGGCTCCCGGCAGCTACCAGGTATGGGTAAAAGATTCGCTGGGCTGCAAAAAAGTGTACGACGGCAACCCGGTGGTGATTTCAAATATTCCCGGCCCGGTAGTGCAACCTCCGGCTGTTACACCAGAAACCGGCGGCCAAAGCAACGGAAGCATCAGCATTACAGCCACATCAGCAAGTGATACCGTCTGGTATTCGATCAATGGCGGCACACCCCGGCCGGACAACGGATTGTTCGGCAACCTGTCAGCAGGAAGTTATTCAGTTACTGTGGCCGATGCTTTTGGCTGCGATACCACGTTTACAGCAACTATTACCAACCTGCCGCTGATACACCTCGAAGCCATTGCCGGCGATGGCAGCGCCTGCCTGGGCAATGTGGCCGTGGTTCCTTTGCTGGCCAATAATTTCGACGGGGTGCAGTCGTTCAGCGCCACGCTGTATTACGATCCGACCATTGTTACCTGCCAGAATACACTCAATACTGATCCTTTGCTGCGCGATTCGCTCAGCGTAGACCTTATCTCAGCCCTTGGACAGGTGAATATTTCGTGGAATGGGAATAAACCTATATCCTTATCCAATGGCTCTGTTTTAACCGAACTGAGTTTTGCATCCGTACTTACAGGCCAGAGCAATGTGAGTTGGGAACCAGCCCCCGGAATATGCCGGTTTATTGACAGCCTCGGAAGCAGCATACCCGCATCCTTGCTACCCGGACAAGTGAAAGTGTACAGTATTCCAAAGGCAAACCTTAACAATCCGAAACCGGTTTGCGAAGGCGATGATCTGCTGATCATGCCCACCTACCAGCCCGGCACAGGCAATGGAACCATCACCTGGGCATGGACAGGCCCGTACGGATTTACAAGCGATAAACAGCTGGTTTATTTCCCCGTAACCACAGCTGATCAGTCGGGAACTTATACGTTGACTTTGAGCGATACCAACCACTGCACCAGCACGATAACTGCCGAAGCAATCATTATTCCAACTCCCAAAGCATCGTTTGCCGGGCAGGATACCTTGTACCTTGATCCAGGCAGCGACCTCGATGCAGGCAATGGGTTTGATGCCTATGCGTGGAATACCGGCGATACTACCCAAATAATCCGCACCGGCGCGGAAGGCTGGTATTCGGTAATGTTAAAAGACGGTAAATGCTCGGCAACAGATTCAGCGTATATTACAACTCCATATGCACCGTTGTACCTTCCCACCGCTTTTACACCCGACGGTGACAGGTTGAATGATGTGTTCCGACCCGTTACCAATCCCGACCAGCTTACGACGTATAGCATGTTTATTTACAATCGCTGGGGCGGACTTATATTCGAATCGCATAATCCTTCAATTGGCTGGGACGGGCAGTGCAGCGGCGGACCTTGTCCGGCTGGTGCTTACATTTATGTTTTAAAATATGGAAGTAAATCGGCTACTTTGAATAAGAAGGAAAGAGTACTGAGGGGAATGATTATTTTATCAAGGTAATTTGATATTTTCTACTTTGACTCCGAATCTGCCGGTGGCATTAACACAGGCAGTATAATATGAATACCGCAAACAATTCTATTCAACATTTCCCGGCTCATTAAACCCCATTATTTCTTCCTGCCTGCGGATGGATTCCTCATGAACCAGTTGCAACATCTGAAGCAAAAAATCACTCTTTAATCCAATGCGGGTACCCAGATTCAGCCTGTCGTAAATTATATCGCTCCAGCGGCGTATCTGTAAAATAGTGATATTGTTTTCTTTCTTGTAGTGCCCTATTTCGTCCACTATTTTCATGCGTTTGCTTAATATATCAAGCAACTCGGCATCCATTTTATCAATTTCGCGCCTCAGCATTTCGAGCCTGGTTTCAAACTCAATGCTTCCCCTGGTCTGGCGGATAACAAGTGATTTTAATAATACTGAAAGTTCTTCAGGCGTTATCTGCTGACTGGCATCTGTCAAAGCATGATCAGGATCCGAGTGCGATTCAATCATTAATCCGGCCATTTCAAGATCGAGTGCTTTCTGGCTTACCGACAATAAAAGATCGCGGCGGCCGCTTATATGGCTGGGATCACAGATTACCGGCAAGCCTGGCACGAGTCGCTGAAGTTCAATTGGTATTTCCCACATGGGCTGATTGCGGTACAAAGCATGTCGGTAATAATAAAATCCCCGGTGTATGGCAACCAGTTTGCGGATTCCGGATTTATTCAGCCTTTCGAGTGCACCCATCCAAAGCGAAATATCAGGGTTCAGCGGATTTTTAACCATAACCGGTATATCTACACCCTGCAGTACTTCCGACAATTCCTGCACCGAAAAAGGATTTACCACCGTTCTGGCTCCCAGCCACAAAATATCCACATTGTTTTTCAGGCAGGCTTCCACATGTTCAGGACGAGCTACTTCCACGGCAGTTTTTAACCCCGTTTCCTGCCGAACGTTTTTCAGCCATTCGAGCCCGGTATTGCCTATACCCTCAAAGGCAGAAGGCCTGGTGCGTGGTTTCCACAACCCGGCACGAAACACTTTTACTTCTGGTATCACAGCCAGCCGCCGGGCTGTTTCCATAACCTGGTCGTGAGTTTCAGCACTGCACGGACCACTGATCACCAGTGGGAAATTACCAGTTGGCATCCATTCGCTGAGCGGGATAATATCAAATTGCTTTTCCATAGTTTTAACCGGGTAAAAGTAAACAAAACATGGATTGTATGTTTTAATGAACCTATGCGTCACTAAAATTGTTACTTTTCAGCCATATTAAGCCCACAGCGAGATTTGTGAATATTTCCTTATCTTTGCACACTGATCAAAATAAAATTGCAAATATCTAATTACAAAGCATTTATGTCGGAATCGAAAAGAACTAAAATTATTGAACTGCTCAAATCACCTGAAAATACTGGCATTGGAAAAAGTATAAGCATAAAAGGTTGGGTTCGTACCAAGCGCGGAAACAAAAATGTTGCATTTATTGCTCTTAACGATGGTTCAATCATCCACAGCATCCAGGTAGTAGTCGACCTGGCTAATTTTGACGAAGAATTACTTAAGCAAGTGAATACAGGTGCATGCATCGCCGTTACAGGTTTGCTGGTCGAATCTCCAGGTGCCGGCCAATCGGTAGAAGTACATGCCACACAAATTGAAGTATACGGCAGTGCCGATCCTGAAACTTATCCCTTGCAGAAAAAAGGCCATACTTTGGAATTTCTGCGCGAAATTGCCCATCTCAGGCCACGCACCAATACATTCGGAGCGGTACTGCGCATCAGGCACAATATGGCGTATGCCATTCATAAATATTTCAATGACAAAGGCTTCTATTATATTCATACCCCTATTATTACAGGTTCAGATGCAGAAGGTGCCGGTGCCATGTTCAGGGTTACCACGCTGGATATGAATAACCTGCCAAAAAATGAAACCGGTGAAATTGATTATACCCAGGACTTTTTTGGAAAAAGTACCAACCTCACTGTTTCCGGCCAGTTAAATGGAGAATTGGCGGCAATGGCTTTATCCGAAATATATACGTTCGGGCCAACCTTTAGAGCAGAGAACAGCAATACCCCGCGTCACCTGGCCGAATTCTGGATGATAGAACCCGAAATGGCATTCTATGACATTGTTGACAATATGGACCTGGCGGAAGATTTCCTGAAATACCTGATCCGTTACGCCATTGAACATTGTTACGACGACCTCGAGTTCCTGCAGAAAATGTATGACAATGAGTTACTCGAAAGACTTAACTTTGTAGTTAACAATAATTTCGAAAGGCTCACCTATACCAAAGCCATCGAAATACTTCTAGCTTCAGGTCAAAAATTTGAATTCCCTGTCGAATGGGGCGTTGACCTGCAATCGGAACACGAACGGTACCTGGTCGAAAAAGTCTTTATGAAACCAGTAATCCTTACCGATTACCCCATCGAAATAAAGGCATTTTATATGAAACAGAATGATGATGGCAAGACGGTAAGGGCCATGGACGTTCTCTTTCCCCGTATAGGTGAAATAATCGGCGGTTCGCAGCGTGAGGAAAATTACGAAAAACTGATAAACCGTATACACGAACTTCACATTCCCGAAAAAGATATGTGGTGGTACCTCGAAACCCGGAAATTCGGTACAGCGCCGCATGCAGGATTCGGATTAGGTTTCGAGAGGCTGATGCTGTTCGTGACCGGTATGGCCAACATACGCGATGTGATCCCGTTCCCGCGTACACCTATGACTGCTGATTTTTAACATTAAGCCGTATGACTTTTCACGTGTTGTGCCATTAAATAAAAAGAATTACCTTTGAGTAGCATACGTTTACAATTCATTTTGCCAACATGTTAAATCAACGCCTTCAGCAGAAATTATTACAAAAGCTTTCGCCTCAGCAGATATTGCTGATGAAGCTTTTGCAGATTCCGTCTATGGCTCTTGAACAGCGAATCAAGCAGGAAATTGAGGAAAATCCCGTACTGGAAATTGATGAGGAATATGACTCAGAGAATGACGGAGAAACCGATGATTTCGACGATTCTTTAAAAGATAAAAATGAAGATCATCAAAATGAGGTTGACGTTAACGATTACCTGAATGATGATGATGTTCCCTCCTACCGGCTGAATGCAGGCAACACTTCCGCCAGCGACGAGCATAAAGAAGTCCCGATGGTTGCCGATACAGGATTTATGGAAGTTCTGCTTTCGCAACTCGACCTGAAAGATCTACCTCCGCAGAAACATATTATCGGGACAACGATTATTGGTAATCTTGATGAGTCGGGGTATTTGCAACGCGACCTGAGCGCTATGATAGATGACCTGGCATTTACACAGGGAATTACCACCAACCTCGAAGAGATTGAACAGATGCTCACAATCGTTCAAAGCTTTGAACCTGCCGGAGTTGCCGCCCGTAACCTGCAGGAATGCCTTGTTTTGCAGCTAAAGAGACTGGATCCTACACCTTCGGTTAAGCTGGCTGTAATTATACTCGAACGCTGTTTCGAAGATTTTACGAAAAAACATTACGATAAGATACTGAAAAGGACCCATTCGGAAGAAGAGGACCTGCGTGATGCTATTAACGAAATACTTAAGCTAAATCCCAAGCCCGGAAGTGCCTTCAGCGCATCAACCGCAGGCAATCAGTATGTAATCCCCGATTTCATTGTTGACAATAAAGATGGCGTACTCGAACTTATCCTGAACCAGCGCAATATGCCTGAACTGAGGCTGAACAGGACTTATACCGAGATGCTTGAAACATATGGTGAGAATAAGAACCGCAAAGAAAAAAACGACTCGCAGCGTGATGCAGTAGTTTTCATTAAGCAAAAAATTGATTCAGCCCGATGGTTTATCGAAGCCATACGACAACGGCAGGATACACTTTATCTAACCATGAAAGCTATCATGGACTACCAGTCGAAATATTTTCTCGAAGGAGACGAAACCCTGCTCCGGCCAATGATACTGAAAGATATTGCCGAGAGGGTAAACCTTGATATTTCGACCATTTCGCGCGTAGCCAACAGTAAATATGTGCAAACACCTTTCGGGACATTCCTTTTGAAAAGTTTTTTCTCCGAATCGTTGCAAAACGACCAGGGCGAAGAAGTTTCAACAAGAGAAATAAAGAAAATCCTTGCCGATTGTATTGTGGCTGAAGATAAAAGCAAACCGCTTACCGACGAAGAACTCACGACTATACTCAGGCAGAAAGGTTATCCTATTGCCCGGCGGACCGTGGCCAAATACCGGGAGCAACTCAATATTGCCGTTGCACGCCTCCGAAAAGTTATGTAATGCGCTGAATGCCAAAACTGTTATTTCGTTTTTCTGAAAAGTCCGGTGTACAGTTATTCCGCGAGATTTATCCTTTCTGTTTTCAGGGAAGGATTATCCAATTTAATCCATCAAGCCCTATTCCCGATGCAAACCAGTGATTTCCATATTTCGAGGATTTTATCGTATGCCCTTCACCCGCTTTTAATTCCCACACTTGCCACTTCCGCATTGATGCTCAGGCCCGACCTGTATTCGATTGTATTACCTGATGCATTACGAATCTGGTATTTATCCTTGGTAATTGTTTTTACGCTTGTAATTCCTGTTACCGGTGTGTTGATTCTGCTGAAATTTAACGCATTAAACTCCATCGAGATGAATCAGCGGAACGAACGTACCATTCCATTACTAATTGCGAGTACTTCGTTTATGGTATTGCTGTATTCGTTGAAATCGAGCGGCATACCGCCCCTCTTCCTCTACGTACTCTATTCTGCTACATTTGCCCTGCTGGCTGGTCTCTTAATTAATCTTGTTTATAAAATCAGTTTACACACGCTCGGATGGGGAGCAATGGCTGCAACTTTTACCGGTATTTCAATCAGGATGGGAATACCGCTGATGATATTTATTATTTTTTCAATTGTACTATCCGGGCTTGCCGGTTATGCACGATTAAAACAAAACGCCCACAACCAGACCCAGGTGTATCTGGGATATGTTACAGGCGTATTGGTAGTAGTATTAATTTCGGTTATTGAATGATTAATATGGTTTGAAAACCACACCAACCGATATGGGATAAATCTGTGGACCCAGATCCTTTTCAAATACAGATGAAAGCTGATAGAATACGGATGCGCCGAACCATTTGTATCCGATTACAGCATAAGGGCCGTAATGAAAATTATCAATATTGCGAAGCTTAAGTGATTTTTCCTTTACCTCGTAACCGCTGCCATCCAGGTCGCTGCCTTTATACTTTGTGTGTGCATCGAGACTCCAGCCGACTTTAAAACCAAGTGTACCGTGTATTTTGCTGCTCGATTTATACTGAAAACCGAATGGAATATCAACGTAGGTAATTGAGAGTTTGCTTTTTTTCAATTCGATGGCTTTGCCATTAAATTTCTTTGGCACATTGTAAAAATAGGATTCATTCTGTCGCAAAGGATCATCAATCAAAGGTTCTTCATAAATATTGTACTCACCAACTCCAAGCAAAGCCTGGTTGTAAAAGTTATGTGCACCTATTCCTCCTCCAATAAAGAACGACATATGTCCCTTTTTATCCATAGGGAACATGTAATGTATAAAAACGTCAACACCCTGGTTGATCGCCCTGGGATTGATTGAATCAGGAACTTTCATCCAGAAATCATTAAAGACGCCAAAACCAAGGCTTAATCTTTTGCGGATCGATTCGGCTGAAGGTTTTTGTGCGTAAGATGAAGCTGCCAGAGCCAATAAGACTATAACTAAAACTATTTTGCGGTTCATTGATGATGTTTTTTCGAAAGCAAAGATAAAGTAAAAAGCGGATTACATGCATTGAACGTTGAAATGTGTATGTTAAGAAATGCAAATATCATTCAGAATTATATTCAAAGCCTGTCAGACTAATACATTTTGTTCATTACAGGTCTCAAAATCATCCCAATCATGCAATACAAAACTTTTTGAAAAAGAAAAGTAATTCATCGTAAAAAAAAGACTTCACAATTTAAAAAGCTCATCTGTTTGGATACTGGTGTTAGTTTTTTCAGACTTCTTTTTGCCTCATCTTTATATACACGCTTGGCGAAACTCCTTTTATCTTTTTAAACTGCTCGTTGAAATTCGATAAATTATTAAACCCGCTTTAGCAACAAATTCCTGAAATAATCATCCTGTCTTCCAGGAGCAATTTACAGGCATGGCCAACCCTAATCTCATTCAATACAGAATGGAACGATTTTTTTGTATGCTTTTTTAAAATACCGGCAGAAAGAAGTTTCGGTTATCCCTACAATACCCGATACATCATCAGGAGATATATTTTGCTGAAAATTATCAATCATGTAGCGGTATGCTTTATCGAAAAGATCGAAATCAACTGACTTCCTGATTTTCGAGTATCAAATACTTGACAGAATCACTTTTCCATACAATGCCAGGGAACATCCAGGCACGGAACTTCAACTACCTATCCGCCTGGCTACAAGCAAAATGCCGGAATATTCTGTCATAACAATCCATGGGTTATGATTGGCGAAACGAAAATTGGCCGTGGCGATCAGGCGTGGAAATACTATAAAAAAATTTGTCCGGCATATCTCGAAGATATAAGCTAACTGCATACAACAGAGCCTTACGTGTATTCGCAGAATGATCGCAGGTAAAGATGCCGTAAAACCCGGCGAAGCCAAAAACTCGTAGCATACCGTTACCGCATCGTGGAATTTTTATACCACCACGCAATTTATTCTGGGCATTCAGCCCGATTACGATGGATTATGAATAAATCCCTGCATTCCGCAAAAATGGGATGGTTTCGAAGTTATGCGGAAATTCGGGGGTGCGACTTACAAGATAAAAGTTGTAAATGAAAACCACATCAGTAAAGGCGTTATTGAAGTATTAATAGATGGGAAATGCTACAATTCGAATTTGTTGCCTATTTTTGAAGCAGGTACAACACATTCTGTTATTATTACAATGGGTTAGTGCAGTTCCCTCTTAAGCCGTGTTCCATAGTTTTTATAACAGCTATCAGATTAAATAAAACTGAAATGAAATCCTGGAAATAGCTTGCTGCAACCACTACTTTCACCACCACTATTTTGATCTTATAGCTTAACTTTGTCATATAAAAATCATTTCAGGTTAGTTATGTTTGTTGAAACAGCGTAATAAATGAAAAAACAATTGATAATCTTAAAACAACTAAAGATGACTGATATATACATTGCAACCAATGCCCGCTATAAAACCATGAAATACAAGCGTTGCGGGAAAAGCGGCATAATGCTTCCGGCTATATCATTGGGTTTGTGGCACAATTTCGGGTTTGCTGATAATTACAACAACTCACGCGAAATACTAAGGGCAGCATTCGATCAGGGGATTACACATTTCGACCTGGCAAACAATTACGGACCGCCGGCAGGCTCAGCCGAAGAAGTGTTTGGCTCTATTATGAAAAAAGATTTCACATCGTACCGCGACGAAATGATAATCACATCCAAAGCAGGTTACGATATGTGGGACGGGCCTTATGGCGAATGGGGCTCACGAAAATACCTGGTTGCCAGCATCAATCAGAGTTTAAAACGCATGGGGCTGGAATATGTAGATATATTTTACTCGCACCGTTTTGATCCGGAAACACCACTCGAAGAAACCATGATGGCACTCGATCATATTGTTAAAAGCGGTAAAGCTTTGTACGCAGGTATTTCGAACTATTCTCCTGAACAAACAACAGAAGCAATACAAATTCTGAACAAACTTGGAACGCCTTGCCTTATTCACCAATCGCGCTATTCCTTGATGGACAGAAAGGTCGAAAACGGACTGCTCGAAGTTCTGGAAAACAACGGTGTAGGATTTGTTGCATTTTCGCCTTTGGCACAAGGTGTATTAACTGACAGATATCTGAAAGGAATTCCACCCGATTCTCGTGCATCCAAAGCTCATTTCCTTAAACCCGAATTTCTCACTCCTGAGCTGATCACCAGCATTAGCAAGCTTAACAATTTAGCTCTTCAAAGAGGTCAAACGCTGGCGCAAATGGCAACGGCATGGTTACTTCGCGACAATCGGGTTACTTCTGTAATAGTTGGTGTAAGTTCAGTCAAACAATTGAATGATAATATCGACACGCTGAAAAACATTGTCTTTTCGAAAGAAGAGGAAGAAAAAATCTTCTCAATAATAAATGATCTTTAAAAAATTTTAACGGGTTAAAGCCAAAGTAATCATAAAAATGACCGGCCGATTTTCTCAGGCGAGTTTGGCGCCTAAGACAAAGGTCATACGGATTCGCGCACCAGGTAAACAGCGTATGTTGCCCGTACTGCCGAAAAATTTGGCTTCAGTTGGGCTTCCTGGCAATTCGACAGCGATTTTATTGTCTATAACATTGAAAAAGAAAGCTGGGTAATGCCTATCTTAGATGCATTAATGGATACGAAATCCGAATAGAGTTTGATAATCCGATTACTAACTAAAACACAATAACATATGATTACAATGAATCGAAACCCATTTAAGATATTGTTTCAATATCTTTTACTTACAGGACTTTTCGTTATAGTTACCAGCAGCCAGCAAATAAGTGAAAATAAACCCGATGATTCTTTGGATAAAAGAGTCAAAGAGCTGCTTTCGAAAATGACGCTGGAAGAAAAGGTTGGTCAGCTAAACCAATTATCAAACCCTTACCAGCAAACAGGTACAGGTGTTATGACTGCCCGCGAAGAGAAGTTTGATGAAATGATTGCCAATGGAGAAATCGGAAGCTTCCTGAATGTTCTGGGAGTAGATGAAACCATGCGCCTGCAGAAAATTGCCGTGGAAAAATCGCGTCTGGGTATCCCTCTGATTTTTGCTTACGATGTGATTCATGGATACAAAACCATGTTTCCTGTTCCTTTGGCCGAAGCAGCAAGTTTCGACAGGGCAATGATGCAGAAGAGTGCCAGGATTGCTGCTATTGAATCAGCTGCTAACGGACTGCACTGGACTTTTGCACCAATGGTTGATATTTCGCGCGATCCACGCTGGGGCCGCATTATGGAAGGTGCCGGCGAAGATGTATATCTAGGTGAACAAGCAGCCATTGCCCGGGTTCATGGTTTTCAGGGCGATAACCTTTCCGATGCCAACACTATTGCCGCCTGCGCCAAGCACTTTGCCGGCTACGGTGCCGCCATTGCCGGACGCGATTATCACTCGGTAGATATGTCGGAACGCATGTTGCGCGAAGTTTACCTGCCACCGTTTAAAGCTGCCGTTGATGCAGGTGTTGCTACATTTATGTCGGCTTTTAATACCGTAAACGGAGTTCCTGCATCGGGCAACCGCTGGCTGCAGACTGATATCCTTCGCGGCGAATGGGGATTTGATGGTTTCGTGGTTTCCGACTGGAATTCGCTGGGCGAAATGATTTTCCACGGAAATGTTGAATCCAATTATGATATCGGATTCCGCGGTGTAGATGCCGGCATTGATATGGATATGGAAGGCCGTATCTATGTAAAACATGTAAAAGAACTTCTGGATAATAAAAAAATAACTATCAGCCAGATTGACGAAATGGTAAGCCGTATTCTGCTTATCAAGTTCAGGCTGGGATTGTTCGATAAGCCTTTTCAATATTGCGATAAACAAAAGGAGACGGAACTCACCATGCACCCCGATCATTTGATTGCTGCACGCGAAGTGGCTAAAAAATCAATAGTTCTGCTTAAAAACGAGAACAAAACCCTTCCTATTTCTAAAAAAGTGAAATGCATTGCTGTTATTGGACCTTTGGCTAACGACAAAGATGCACCTCTTGGAAACTGGCGTGGCAGTTCAACTCCTAATTCCGCTGTATCGCTGCTGGAAGGTATTCGCGAAATTTCAGGCAATAAAGTTGAAGTTTTATATGCCGAAGGTTGCAAACTGGTTAAAAACACTGAACAAAACTTCTTTACTCAACTCGAATACAATACTACCGACCGCAGTGGTTTTGCCGAAGCAATTGAAACCGCAAAAAAAGCTGATGTTGTAATTATAGCTCTTGGCGAAACGGCTTATATGTCGGGTGAATGCCGCAGCTATGCTGATATTTCGCTGAAAGGCCTGCAACTCGAATTGCTCCGCGAAATAAAAAAAACCGGGAAACCTGTTATTTTAACCCTTTTCAATGGCCGGCCTATGGTTATTACCGATGTTGTTGAACATACTGACGCCATACTCAACTGCTGGCTGCTGGGATCAGAATCGGGAAATGCTATTGCCGATGTGTTGTTTGGCAACTATAATCCATCAGGAAAATTGCCGGCTTCATTTCCTTATCACGTAGGTCAGATCCCTGTTTATTACGAACAAATGAATTCCGGTCGCCCATACGATCCAAACCCAACCGGTTTCAGTTCCAAATACCGCGATATCCCGAATGCTCCGCTTTTTGCTTTTGGTTACGGACTTAGTTATACCAATTTCACTTATAGCAAGCTGGTATTGAGTTCGGAAATAATGAACATGTCAGGAAGCCTTACCGTTAAAGCAACCATCACCAATACAGGTGATTATTCCGGTGAAGAAGTGGTTCAGCTCTATATTCGCGATGTGGTTGGTAATGGCGTTTCGCGTCCGTTGCTGCAGCTCAAAGGCTTCGAAAAAATCATGATCGAAAAAGGTGCAAGCAAAGAAGTATCTTTTCAGATTCATCCGAAAGATCTGGCTTTCTTCCGCCTTGATAATACCTTCGCTCCCGAAACAGGGAAATTTGAGGTGTTTGTAGGAACTTCCTCCGACAATCTTGCACTCAAAGGAAGTTTTGAATTGGTTGATTAACAAGAATACTAACGGTAATAAGTATTCAAATTGCTTTAGCCTATTTCTTCAGTTCATTAAACCAACTTATGGTTTTAAGCCCCCATGGCAACAAACTGAATTCATGATCGGTTCCGGGCAGATTTATAAGTTGAATTTTATCCTGGCCGACACCTAAGTTTAAAAAACTAGTATACATAAGCTGCGATTGTTCAGGAGGAACATTGAGGTCGGCAGAGCCATGGTAAAAATTAATTTTTGAAGATGGCGCCCAAGCCGTTACACTATTTTTCGACAGAAGCGACCGTAGTTGTGCAAAATCAGCCCCGCTGCCAAAATCGGAGATCATACTGCTTTTGAGAAGCACAGCAATGGTATCGTTGAGTTGTGCATCTACCTGGGTGTTGGAATACATTCCGTTGAAAAGCTCCGGAATACGGGTGGCATAGGGTTCGTTGAAAAATTTACTGAGTGGGTCAGTATGTGCTCCGAATATCTGTTGCGAATAGATGAAATACGGGAGGTAGAGCGGCCCAGGGAAAACTGGCTGTGCCAACACATATGCTGACATGGCCATCATATCATATGCCCCGGCACCACACGAAGTAGCCGTAACAGGTATAGTTGTTTTGTAGTTTGTTTCTATGTTTTGAAGTGCCGAAAGCGTTGCCCATCCTCCCTGTGAGTAACCCATAAGGAAATGTTCACCGCTGAATTTGGCTTGTATTTCTTTTTCACCAATCAATTCGTGGCATGCTCTTATCATCTCAATTACGGCCCTGTCAGTAGTTTCCCTTTCATAATACGGGTGAAGATATTGTGCCGATGCCCCGAATCCAATGTAATCGGGTAAGACTACAATATAACCGTTTCCGGCCATGTATTCCATCAGGGTATAGTAATAACTGGTCGGATTCACGCTTGGGCAAGCTGACTTTTGGGTATTGGTTCCGTTTTGAAAACTAATAAGAGGGAACTCTTCCGGTGATTGAGGGAGGCATACCAACCCGGATGCAATAACAGATTCACCTTTATAAATTGACTTATAAGTGATTCTGTACACTTCAACTCCGTAGGCAGTATTATTGGCGATAAGGGCTGCTTCAGGATAAATATTCTGCCACGATCCAATCTGTTGCTTTATAGTTTCAATCGGGTGAGTGAGAATCTTTTGATACGAAACCAATACTTCATTTGCCGGTTCTTCTTCCGGGCTTTCCTTTTTACATCCTTGAGTAACCGAGAGGCTGACAATCAGTATTACCAGCAGGCTATAACGGGAAAAGGTGTATTTCTTTTGTTTAATTAAAGATTTCATCGCTTAAAAATTATAGTATAAAGTAACAATGAAAAACCGGTATAAGTTCAGAGAATAAATTTCTTTCCGATCAAAATTACCCGTTTGAGATTTTACTTTTGCCCGATTAACCTGAAACGGGAAATACCCGGGCATACTATCTGGTAACTGCCTTCAGAAAATCTTCAGCCTCGTTGAAAGCCTCAATTATAGTCTTCGCAGCATCTTCATCAAGCATACCGGCAAATGCAGGGGCATTCATTCGGGCAATATATGTATTTCCATCTGACTTCTCGTAAACCGAAATGCGGCAGGGAAGCATGGGTGATACATCGCGGAGTTCGTCCTTCGACAGAATACGGAAAGCAAGCCCGGGGTTGCAAATCTCCATTACTTTAACGGGCAAAACTTCCTTTCCGTTTTTTTTCATAGTTTCCTGCAGATCGTGGGTGATCGTTATTTTCCAGCCTTTTTCAGGAATGACCTTCGAAAGCACATCCATGGTTTGGGTAAAGTCGTACCGGCTCGTACTTTCGATCATCAGTGGAGAACCGGCTGTTGCGCTTATTTGCGCGGATACCGCAAGGCCGGATACAAGCAGTATGCTTAGAATTAAGTGCCTGATTTTCATTTTGCTTTTCATTTTTAATTTCTAACTGATAATACAAACGCAGTACCGGGCAGAAAGTTTATCAGTCATATATAATACATGCCGTATAAGTCTATTGTAAAAGCCAGACTGGCTCATTAGATAATTCTGTCCGGAGCTACCTCAAAAGTATAAATGAATTCAATCCTTATAAAAATACTTTCTGCAAATTAGGGGCATTTAAATTCACTCCTAAGAATGAAATTTATTTTTATCTGGATTCTGTAAACGAAACAATTTATAACAAACAACTAAAAACAAACAACTAAAAACAAAAATCATGAAAAAAACAAATTAATTGAATTGACATTAAAACAAATGCTTAATTACCATTTGCTAAATCATTGTACAAATTGTGGTTCTAAAAGAATTAAAGTTAAATTGGAGGAACTCCCTGAGGATATCTATAAAGAGGTCGAAGAATTTAAAGTTGGTGATTATTTTTTGCATTGTGAAGTTTGCAATGGATATTCATTAATATTCGAATAATTTAACCAGTAAGAAAAAATGAGATACAAATGAGAATTCAAATGTTCTTCAATGCATTAACTAGTTTCTCAACAACATAATTGTTAAAAAATAATTATAGTGAATGTCTCATTTATATATTTTGTGCATATATTTGTAATACTCTTATAAAAAATATCACTTTTTGGTTGCATGGGAATTAATACATGGACTAAAATAAATAAAACTAATTAGCTCGGTATACAAATTATCGCGGCCATGATTAGCTTAGTAATAAAGTCTTCATGGGAACGAGTTTTTTGATGCACTTCTGGATTTAATAACAAAACTAAATTGTTAAGGTAATTCTTTGAATACGAAGAAGAAGCAGATTAGTATCAAAATATTTTGTATCTTTGCACCCATTTTAAAAAGAAATGCAGACAGAACTCATACTTGCATCAATAGTAGGTAGTGCAATTTCATACTTTGGCCTAATTGTTTTTCCATCTTCCTCAACGAAAAATGGAAAGAAAGAAAGATTATCACTGCAAGAGAGAATGGAAAATTGGGCACTCATAATTCAGATGGACAAAAGATGCCTTATATTTGATTTGTTCTTTACTTGTGGAGTCATTGGAGTAGCTTATACAATTTATATACTTGAAGCGGTGACTGTTAAACAAGCAATCTTAGGAAGTCTTACTGCAGAATCTTTTTTTTACCACTACATTTATAATGGAAGAAACAGCAAAAATTAATAAAAATGGGACAAACATCTTTTTTAAGGGACATCTTAGTTTTAATTGGGGTTTTCCCAATTGAAAGACCGACAAAAGTTAACCAAGTTAAAAAACGTATGGGTTATCCTTGGAACTACTTAAGACTGATTTCTGAGGAAGAGAGGAAACTTATGCATTCTGATTCTGAAAAACTATTTTCACTCATTCACTAGAATTAATTTATGACGGATATTGAAAACTCTCAATCTTATGAGCGGATTTTTAATTTGTTGCGTATAGGGGTACCAAAGTTATTTGAAGCAGCACATTACATAGAAAAAAGTCAAAGAATTATTCCTCATCCTGTGTTTTTAGAATCTAGGGATGTGTTATCACATTTAAGAGATATTTCTCAAGCTCCGACAGACAAAGATGTATTTGATAAAAACATAGTTGAAATAGAGGAACATTTAAGACGAGGCATAGTTGAAACATATCAAGAGCATTATGAATACCTTTCTTCAAATGCATATCGTACTTATGGGAAATATTTACAGTCTTTCATAAGATTTGAAATGCTTCTTGGATTGAGAGACAAACATAAAATAGCTCATGAAAAGATAAAGTCTACAATAAGAACAGCTCAAGATTTATGGATGGAAGCTAGAAATTTAAAAAACAATGAACTAAATTCCCAAGAGTTCGCATTAGCTATTTCTAAATTCAAAGAGGCAAGTGATTTAATAGTTTCAATAGAAGACGATGTTGAATCAATTTATAATAATTTTTATAAAAGATCAATAATCACTAGTTTTATTACAGTTTTTAGTATTTCATTATTAATCTTAGTTGGTATAAAATTATAATAAATTCTGTTTTTCGCTTGCATCGTTAATGAGTTGTGCATTTGCGAAAAAATTCTGAGGTCGTCTTTCAAGATTTCTCATGATTAATTGAAATATATTAATTCGAAATTCAAAATTGCTGCATAAAACAATGAATAATAATTGAATCGTTAAAGTAGCAAGTGTACCCCACAATGTCCCCTAAATAAAAAAGTCTCTATAAAAATTTGATTTATAGAGACTTAGTATGATATATGGTGGGCCCACCTGGACTTGAACCAGGGACCTACTGATTATGAGTCAGTTGCTCTAACCATCTGAGCTATAGGCCCTTTAAATTAAAAGTCAGTATAAACTTGTAATTATGGGTGCAAATTTACACTTTTGCGGTCAAATTAAAAGCCTGTATCAAATATTTTTTTTATGCCCGGAATTAAAACATCAGAAACCAGGAATATTATCTTCGATTTAGGAGGCGTACTGCTGAATATCAACCCCTTGCTTTCATTAAATGAATTTTCAAATATAAGCGGAATCCCACAGGAAGAGCTTAAAATCAGGCTGGCAAATGAACACGTATTCGAAAAATTCGATACCGGTAGCATCAGTCCTGAAGAATTTCGCAGCGATTTATGCCGGATTATGGGTAAAAAAGTAAATAACACCGAAATCGACCGTGCCTGGAACCTGCTTTTACTCGATTTCCCGCTTCACCGGGTTCAACTTTTACAGCAACTGCAAAAGAATTACCGGATTTACCTTTTGTCAAATACCAATAGTATTCATTTCCGGCATTATACAAAAGAATTCTACGATAAGCATGGCTTACAGATGGCCGATTTATTCGACACATTGTATCTTTCGTACGAAATCGGTCTGCACAAGCCTGATGAGGGAATTTATACCTATGTGCTGCAAAATGCAGGTTTAAATCCTTCGGAATGTATTTTTATTGATGATTCGCTTCCTAACTTAGAAGCAGCGGCAAAGCTGGGAATTGCCGGAATACATATTACAAGTGAAGTTGATGTGACGGATTTCTTTGAATCCGGGAAACTAAAGACGAACCGGTAAACGTATCACCGGATTTGTAAAAATAATATCAGAACATAAATCCTACTGCAACTCCCGTACATCGTCTTTTAACATGCGGTAAATGGTAGTTTTGCCAATATTCAGTTTATCGGCTACCAGGCGAACCTTATTATCGTATTTATTCAGGTAATGCGTAATGATGATTTTGATATAATCGTCGAGCGAAGCTTCTTCATTAACAAAATCGAGCACAGCTGCTGTATTCGGTAATTTGATATCCTCGGAATGAATTGTATTGGTGTTGGTCATTACAGCGGCAAGTTCAACAATGGCTTTCAGTTCGCGCACATTACCGGGGAAAGGGTATTTACGGAATTTTTCCATAGCCTCAGCCGAAATTGTAAGTTTGGGCATGCTGTTCTTTGTACAGAATTCATCAACAAAAAACCTGGCGAGTAAAAATATATCGTTTCCACGCATACGCAAAGGAGGAAGTTCGATAGGTAAGCCTAACAGCCTGTAATACAAATCTTCGCGGAAAGTACCCTTCTTAACCTCTTCAAGCAGATTCTTATGCGTTGCAACAATTACGCGGACATCAAGTTTCACAGGTTTATTGGCACCAACCCTTACCACTTCTTCTTCCTGTAACACCCTTAGTAACTTAGCCTGCATATTCATATCCATATCACCAATTTCATCCAGGAAAATGGTACCGTGGTTGGCTTCTTCGAAACGCCCGATACGCTGGTTGTTGGCACCGGTAAAGGAGCCTTTCTCGTGGCCGAACATCTCGCTCTCAATAAGTTCGCGGGGGATTGCGGTTACATTTACCGGTACAAAAGGTTTGTTTTTTCGCTTCGAATTAAAATGTATTGCTTTGGCAACCAACTCCTTACCTGTACCAGTTTCTCCATGAATGGAGACTGAGATAGTAGTTTTTGTGGCTTTTTCAATGAGCCGGAAAATTGCATTTATTGCCGCGCTATCGCCTTTAATCAGGTTATTAAACTCATATTTTTTACCTATTTCGTCCTCAAGATTTACTATTCGCTGCTTCAGGTTGAAATTCGATTTAATATTCCGCATGGCTGACCAAATCCTGTCCTTCGTATCCTGATCCTTGAGAACATAGTCGTAAACGCCTTTTTTCAGTAGTTCAACTGCAGTTGAAATATCCTGCTGCCCCGATACAATTATAACAGGCAATTCAGGATCAAACTCCCTGATTCGCTTCAGTACCTCAAAGCCCGACATATCAGGAAGGTTGAAATCAAGAGATATAGCAGAAGGCCCTTTATACAAATTCGCCAGCAATTCCTTGCCGGATGTAAATATTGTCACCTCATAATCCGGGTTTTGGGATAAATGATATGACAGTACTTTCGCGTACATGAGATCATCCTCCACAACAAAGATTTTAAATACATCCATAATTGTCCTTTTCTATTGTTAATTTCCTAAAAACGGAAAAGTAACAAAGTAATTAAATAATTTAGTACAAGTCCCAAAAGGGGACGTGTTTTTTCATTTCGGGAAGACCTTTCCGCTTTTGTACCATTTTAAAAAATAAATTGATACTCATGCATCAGGGAAACTTCGGTTCTGCGTTCAGTGAGGAATACGGTTTATGTGAACTTTGGAAACTTAAGTTATAACATCGTATAAACTTGTTAAACAGCTATTTATAATCGCAATAAACGGATTTACGACTTGAATCAGAATCAATTTCCGATTTGTTTCTTATAAAGTATAATGTATAATATATCCTTTAACCCGAAACACTCACCCTCATCATTCGCAATAGCCAGACAAACAAATTATTGACGCTGAATTGATAGCACAAATTTCGTGACAAAATGAATGAAAAATAATATTTTTTAGTCCCTGTGCGTTCAGGATAATTTCAGGAGGATTTCCTGTATTTCAGAAAAATCAGTACAGGTCAGAATTCGCATCCGTATCTTTTTAAAACCTGGAAGTCCTTTAAAATAACCGGCATAATGCTTACGCATCTCGATAATCCCTTTATGCCCGCCTTTTTTTTGAATGGCCAGTTTTAGATGTGCCAGGCATACTGAAATTCGCTCATGCAATCCGGGCGTAGAAATTAGTCTTCCGTCCATGACAAACGCTTTCACCTGTTCAAAAATCCATGGATTTCCGATGGCCGCCCTGCCAATCATAATAGCATCGACTCCATACCTGCTGAACATTTCGGCGGATCTATGGGCACTATCGATATCGCCGTTACCTATAACGGGGATTTTCATTCGGGGATTATTCTTCACCTCCCCGATCAGTGTCCAGTCCGCTTTGCCGGCATACATTTGTGCACGTGTACGTCCATGTATGGTAATTGCCTGTATTCCAACATCCTGAAGTCTTTCGGCAACATCAACAATAACTTTGTCCGATTCGTCCCAGCCAAGCCTTGTTTTCACTGTTACCGGCACTTTCACTGCATTTACTACTTCGCGGGTGATGGCTGTCATTAAAGGGATATCTTTTAACAGGGCAGCACCGGCACCTTTCATGGCAACCTTACGTACGGGGCAACCAAAATTTATATCGATCAGTTCAGGGTGATTCTGTTCAGCCAGTAAAGCTGCATTTCGCATAGCTTCGATATTGTTGCCGAATATCTGTATGCCGATCGGCCTTTCGGCTTCATCGAACAACATTTTATTACTGCTTTTAATTGCTGAACGAATTAAAGCTTCGGAAGAAACAAATTCGGTGTACACCATATCCGCACCATGAATACGGCAAATATTCCTGAATGCCGAATCAGTGATATCTTCAAGCGGTGCTAATAGTACAGGGAATTTACCCAGGTCAGTTTTTCCAATAATCATCCGGATGTTCTATACTGCAAAAATAGTAACATTGGCCAAAGTTTTCTATTCAGTCATAATCATTACTTTTGCCAAAAAAAAATATGCTTAAGGGTGCTTACAGCCATATGAACTATTTTGGCAAGTTTCTATTGCTGTTGACCCTTGTGTTCAGCTTCCTGCTATTCTCCACACTCTTCGGGATACTGGTGCTTGTGCCCTTTTATGGTACTGGAGTAATAAACTTCTTATCATCGCCCGACTTCAGTAATCCTGCGACCATTAATGCCCTGAAGGTAATGCAGATAATAAATTCAGTCGGAGGCTTGTTGCTCCCGGCAGTTATTTATTTGTGGCTGTGCACTTCAGAAGACACTCCATTTTTCAGATTGGCCAACCCGTTTACTTCGCTTTCTGTTCTCTTATCCTTTATCCTGATTATTATTGCCCAACCTTTAATCGGGTGGGCTAACGAGCTGAACAGTTACCTTTCGTTGCCCGAATGGTTATCTGGTATTGAACAATGGATGAAAAGAGCTGAAAACCAGGGCGAATTAGTTACAGAGGCTTTTTTATCGACAACGTCAGTAAACGGGTTGATGATTAACATTTTTATGATAGCTGTTTTACCGGCTTTTGCCGAAGAGATTCTTTTCAGGGGTGCACTGACGACCTTATTAAAAGACTGGTCAAAAAGCACACATTTCGCTATTTTCCTGTCCTCATTTGTATTTGCGGCCATACACATGCAGTTTTATGGATTTTTACCCAGGTTTCTCTTAGGAATGGCACTTGGGTATCTTTTCATCTGGAGCGGAAGCCTGTGGCTCCCAATTGCTGCGCATTTTGCAAATAATTTCCTTTCGGTTATTGTGGAGTTCCTATTCCGTAAAGGCATTATTCAAACCAATGCTGAAAATTTCAGTATGGAGAATGCAGTATGGTTTACTGTCCTCAGCGTGATAGGGGTAGCAGGACTATTGTATTATATTCATAAGATTACGGTTACGAAGGAAGTAAAAGACCACGGGCCGGGCTAAGTTCGCACAGTATCAAAAGTATATTTCAGGGAACATGTGCCTGGGACAAATTGGAAATCAATATCCGGAACCGTAAACCTGAAATTCGAAGCCAGGAACTAAAAAGGGGTCACTTTCATTTTCTGGGGAGTAACCTGTTTTAGGCTAATAATTTTTCAAGTCTAATTAGAAAATATATAACATCAGAAACAACTCTTAGATTAGCTTTGAACCCATTTACTGATTCAAAATCAGAAGTTGGGGAGTCAGTAATTATAATTGAGAATATTCGAGGTTTATTTTGTAGTATTGATTTTAGTTTTACTTTCTTTTGCCTTGATGCAAAAGTAAAGTAACAAAGAAAAGATCAAGGCTTTATAAAAATAAGTTGCGTTTCTAATCCGGAGGTATTTTCTCGCAATACAAGGCATGACGGATTGGACCAAATCACTGCATTTGTCGTTGCTGTGTATTGCTACGCACATGCCTTTCGCACATACCTCCGTCAAGAACCGCTAACTTATTTTTCTAAGGCCGATCCGTACTAAGAGAATAATCCCATGTGGCAACATTGCGAGACAGCAATTTGGACTCAAAGGTAAATTTCCAGGGTGTAGGGACCGGCCTTATAGAAATTTCACATCCGCCAGAGGCGGAAGCCGAAGGTAAACAGCGTAGATATGTGCGTAGCAAAAAACAGCTTCACGTGCTGTAAGGATCATGCTCTAACCTATCAAGCCTTGTTTTGCGAGCTTACCGAGGTGTACATATGTGTGAAATTTATATTCAGCCTTGATCTTTTGGTTCTTTTACATCAAGGTAAAAGAACAAGAGATTAATTCAAAGGTGAAATCTTCGAACAAACAGGAAACAACAAAATAGGAATTTCCCTTTTTCTCCCCAACTTTTGAAAGTGATCCCTAAAAAGAAGGACCACTCCAAGGAAGTATTCCGATTCTTTGTTATTTATATTTCATATCCGGACAAAAAAAGAGATTGCCGGTTTTTGACAATCTCTAACATTGAACCTTGCGGTATCTGCTTATTCTGTAACTTTCCCTTTTTTACGGGTTGAATAATTGATTTTAAAAGCACTTGCTTTGCGGAGTTCCTGTTTAACATCAGTAACAACACCCATCTTGGTTTCGCCATCCACTTTTAACGATGTAGTGAGCATCTTGCGGTCGATTTCATTACGAGACTGCCGTTCGATGGCTACAAAGGACTGTATGTCAGAAACAGAAGCGAATGAATTATTCAACTGAATACGCGATTCGTTGCCATACTTTGTTTGTGCAGGCTGTCCGATATAGATAAAGCTGACCAGTGCTTTCTTTTCGAGTTTCTGTACCTCGGTGGCCTGCGGTGCTTTGATTTTTACGAGCAGTGTAACTTCCCGTATGGTAGTAATTACCATAAAAAAGAAAAGAAACATAAAGATGATATCTGACATGGAACCGGTGTTTATACCCGGAACTTTTCGTGAACCTGCTTTCTTGAAACGTGCCATCTTATTTTCCTCCTATATTTTCGGGTTCGGCTTCGGATATTGCTACCGGAACAGCTTTAGAAATTGCATCGCTTTTATCGTTATCCAGATCACTGAATTTTACTCCATACTTCTGTTTTGATAATTCATCGCGGAGTTCGCTGATAGCAGCAGCAAGTTCATTCTGCACACTTATGTATGTTTCGTAGGATGTACCCCTGTCGTTTTTCAGGGAGATTACTCCTTTTGAGACTCTCACTTTTCCTAAACCGGGAATATCCTTTTCGTCCATCATTGGGAGGTCCTCCCGGTTCTGAGGATTAGAAAGAAAGTTCTTGGCGGTTTCTTTCAGGTCGCGGATATCAATAAATTTACCCTGAACAAGTAATGCGTTACTTTTGCTGACAAGCACTTTTAACACATTACGTTCCTTAATATCGATATCAGGGGGAGGGTTATTCGGATCGAGCGGTGGCGGCAGCCTCCTGGTAATACCCTGATCTGTATCGATCGATGAAGTCAACAGGAAAAAGGTAAGAAGCAGGAACGATATATCCGCCATTGACCCTGTATTTAATTCAGGACTTATTCTAGCCATTGCTGTAAAGATTTTATGGTCTATTTAAACCATTTAACAACCGATGTGTATATTGTAATGAGTACAAGCCCGGCTAATATGATATAGGTAGCAATAAGTCCGGCTCCTATAAGTTTTGATGTCCCGGCCGAAACATTCATTTTTGTATAAAATAATCCCTGATCGGCAGGCGATATTACATACGCGAGAATGAGAACAAAGGCCAGAACAGCTACTCCGATTAACGTACCCTTTGCATTTTTGATATTACCTTGTACAGTAGTAATAACCGGAAAAATAATAAGGGCAGCTATAGCTACAAACAGCGCAAAATATGCCATGTATAGCCCGATATTGATGAAGCTATTCATAGTTGTTAGTTTTTAGCGTTTTTATTTTTAACCAGGATGTCCATAAAACTGATGGTTGAATCTTCCATAGTATTAACAAGAGATTCAACTTTTGCAACCAGGTAATTGTAAATAATCTGGAGTATAATAGCCACTATCAAACCAAATACGGTTGTGAGAAGGGCTACTTTCATACCACCCGCAACAACGGTTGGAGAAATATCGCCTGCTGCTTCAATTGAATCGAAAGCCTGAACCATACCTACTACAGTTCCGAGGAAACCGAGCATAGGCGCAAGAGCAATAAACAGAGTAATCCATGAAAGGTTGGTTTCGAGGCGTGCCATCATAACACCACCGTATGAAATAACTGATTTTTCGACCATATCGAGTCCTTCGTTATACCGATCCAATCCCTGGAAGAAAATAGACGCAACAGGACCACGGGTATTTTTACATACTTCCTTAGCTGCACCGATTCCATTAGCCTGAAGTTCGCTTTCAACTTTGTTGAGTAACTTGGTAGTATTGGTAGTTGATAAGTTCAGGTAGATAATCCTTTCAATAGAAAGGCCTAACCCGATAATCAGACAGATAAGAATTGGGAACATCCAGAATGCATTACCCTCAATAAATTTTTTCTTCAACACCTGGTGAAAAGATTCAGAAGTTTCAGAGGCAGCCTCGGCAGATTCTTCAACCGGTGCAGCAGTAGTTTCAACCTGTGCAGCAGCATTTGTATCGGTAGCTGCCGGCTGAGCCTGAGCGAATGTAAAATTCGTCAACCCGATAGATAGCATTAAAGCTATTGATAAGAAGGCAATTGCTTTTTTCATAGTGTCACTGTATTGATTTTGGTTTTTAGTGAATTGATCTTATTGTGAAGCATTTTATCAGCGGAGAGAATGGGATTCGAACCCATGATACGCTTTTGGCGTATACACACTTTCCAGGCGTGCGCCATCGACCAACTCGGCCATCTCTCCAGTTTAATTTTCAATATAAAATATCCTGGTTTATACCTATTTTAACGGGGCGCTAAGTTACAAAATTATTTTACAAACCCGCTTTAAAGAATTTTAATTAATTAAGCTTTGCTTCGTGCTTATTTATACAGATGAAAAATCAACATGTTTTTTCTTGATCCCTGAAGTGAATAGGTTGATTTTTCATTTTGTAACCCTTCTGAACAAAATATTCCCCGAGCTGATGGTCGGGGCTAATGAATGTTGGGACTAATGAAGGTTGGGACTATTGAAGGTTGGGACTAAAAAAGTACGGTAATTTATCCTATTCAACAAATAGCAAATTGATTTCTCAGGGTATTATACATCAAACGTGATAAAATCCCACAAAAGTCTTTTCCCGACGGAGAAACCAATTTTTCCTGCTTTTTCTCATACTTATTTGTTATCAGCAGCAATCGAAGCGAGTTTCTTCTGGTAGTGAGTCAGGGAAACAAAAAGAAAATATATCAATGCTATCGCGTTAAGCAAGCCATAAATAAGATACGTATTCGGAAGGCCGGTGCGATGAGCCAGAAAACCTGTAATCAGCATTCCCAGTCCTATACCCAGATCGAGCCCCGAAAACAATGTTGAATTGGCTGCGCCACGGCGCTGTGGCGGAACCAGGTTGTTAACCATAGCCTGGAAAACCGGGAAAATAATACCACTTCCCAGCCCCAGCAGGAAACCTGCAATCATAAACCCGGCAGTATTTATGAGTAATCCCAGTAAGACATGCCCGGAAATAAGCAGTAGCAGGCCTGCAATTGACAGCATTTTTGGGCCATGACGGTCGAATACTTTACCCATATAGAGCCTGGCCAGGGTAATACCCACTGCAAAAATGATAAAAAATACGCCTGTGTAGCCAATCCCGGTTTTCAATGCATAGAGTGATATAAATGAAACCAGCCCGCCATAACTGATGTTAACAATAAGCAAATTGAAGGCAACCGGAAGTGAGGATGTTTCAATAAGATTGCGCCAGGAGAATTTTTTATTTGCTGCCAGGGGAACTGCCGGGTAGTGGATTAACATCGTAAGCAGGAACCCTGCAAATGCCAGTGCACCTGAACAAAGAAACATTAAAGTATAGTTGTTATTACCGGTTAATTGTATGCCGGCTAATGGCCCTATTGCCATAGGGATTGTCATCGCCAGCCCGTAAAGGCCTATGCCTTCACCCCGGCGCTCAGGCGGTATAATATCAACAATTAACGTACTTCCTGTGGTTGTGGCAACGCCCCATACCATACCATGAACAAAACGGGCGAAAATCATCCACATAAATACTCCCGCCAACGGATAGCTGATAAAAATGATAGAAAACAGTAAAACCGATAGTATATAAAATAATTTCCTTCCGTACCTGTCGATCATATAACCGGTAAACGGCCTGATAAGCAACGCTGCAAGTGTATATACAGCCAGGATGATACCGGTTTGTCCTTCATCAATTTTCAGTTCCCTGGTCAGAAAAACAGGCAGTGTAGGCAGAAGGATATAAAATGCCGTAAACATAAGCAGGCTGGCAAAAAACACCAGCACGAAATCGCCTTTAAAAATTGAATTGCCTTTTTGTGACATCCGGGTTAAACGTTTGAATGACAAGAATAAATGTATATTTGTAGGTGCTTAGAAACTGGCAGAATTTTTCAAATTAATCCATTTTGAGGTATGAAGTGAGATGAGTGAGGCTTTTATGGGGAATCCATTTCAAACCTGTAAATTTGATAACATCCTTAATTCATTCGATTGAAATTTTTGGTAGTTTCAAAGATGTTGACACTTGTGCTGCTTATCAATTGCAAAAGTAAGGATTGATTTGACAGATATATTCAGATTTGTCATTTTATAAAAACACAACCATTAAGCATACGAATTACATCGGTTTTTATTACACAGCGAACAAAACCAGTGGTTTGTAGTTTGTTCATTCACGATCCTATATGAAAACAACTGTCTTTATTCTCCTCTTACTGCTCGCGACTGCTGCCGGAGTGTATGCCCAACAGGGTTTATATACTGCCCGGAAAAGCCAGGTTAATTTTTTATCCGACGCACCGCTTGAACTTATAAAAGCATCATCCGCTAAGCTACAAGGGCTTATTGATGCTGAAAAGCGGACTTTTGCCTTTATTATTTCCACTGAGTCCTTTAAGGGATTTAACAGTCCTTTGCAGCAGGAGCATTTTTATGAGAATTACCTCGAGACAAAAACATATCCAACATCAAAATTTGAAGGTAAAATTATCGAACAGATTGATTTCACAATTGACGGTGAGTGCACAATAAGAGCAAAGGGGAAACTTAATATCCATGGCATTGAACAGGAGCGGATTATAAAAGTTCAACTGCGGATTTTGAAAGGCGTGATTTACGCTGATGCCGTTTTTACAGTATTGCTTGTTGATCATAACATTACTATCCCGAAAGTTGTTTTCCAGAAAATTGCTGAGGAAATAAAAGTTATAGTAAAAGCTGAATTTGTAAAGAAATAATGATAATAATCGAAACAGGCAGCACCCGAATGGCAATATTACAACTAGTATTGCTCATTTTTATTTTGCCAGTATTTGATGCTTCGGGACAGACACCTTATTTCAGAAACATAAAAAGTCCTGATGATTTCAGGGAAACCTCCGTTACTTGCTTTTACCAGGACAACAATAGGTATATGTGGATTGGTACAGGCAAAGGATTATATCAGTTCGATGGAAATGATTTCGTGTATTTCCCGGGCGATTTCAATGAAGGTTCCCTCCAGGTGTCGGCAATTAATATGACAGCGGACCAGGTTTTATGGATTGGAACCCGCAAGGGCGATATATACAGGCTCAAGGGTGATAGTCTGCAACCTTTCCAGCCTGAAGAAGGTAATCCCCAGGTTGCCATTACAGGTTTTGCCAACGACAAATCGGGAAATCTCTGGTTTTCGACGTATGGCGAAGGGGTATATTACTACGATGGCAGTCACATATATAATTTTAATACAGATGACGGGTTAACGGATAATTATTGCTATTCGGTAAGCACTGATGAACAGAATCGCATTTGGGTTGCCACGGATGGAGGAATTTCGGTATGTAGTATTGCCGGCGGTAAAAAAAAGGTGCACAAAGTGACGACCGCTGAAGGTCTTCCTGACAACATTGTACTTAGCCTTACTCAGGACGGAAGCGGTATGTGGGCGGGTATGCAGGATGCGGGTATCTGCAAAGTAGACATAACTACTTTTACAATTTCTGTCCCGAATGCTTCAAAATCGTGGACATACGGCCCTGTAAACGATATAGTTACCGGCGAAGGCTGGCTGTGGCTTTCGACAGAACGAGACGGGATTATCAGCATTGAATCACCGGATGGAAATCTCAACGGCAACTACACAAGCACTGATTATTTTAATTTTTCGCGTGTAAATGATTTGTATGCCGACAGGCAGGGAAACTATTGGATTGCATCAGGAAGCCAGTTATTAATGTCGTTTGGTCAGGATTTTCTTCAATTTAGTGAATCCGGAAAAAGTTCCGGTAAGAACATACACAGCCTGCTTACCGACAGAAAAGGCGATATCTGGTTCAGCAACGATGCAGGATTGTTCCGGATGGATTACAGGGATGGTAAAGTGCAGAGTATTAACCTTCCGCTGATGAAGCCCACACACATTATCAGTCTGTATGAAGATGATAATGGTTTTATATGGGCGGGCACATTTGGCAGTGGCCTTTTTTGTATTCATCCCGATGGAAAAAAGAACAGACTTTTCGGCGAAGCAGAAGGGCTTTCGAATGGAAACATACTCTGCATCGCGGGCACAGGACAACAAGTGTGGCTGGCTACCCTGGGAGGTGCATACAGATGCGAAATTGCGGCTGATCCACTGGCAAGTGGACATCAGGTTACATTTACCAACTATGGTGATCAGAATTTCCCCGGCACCAACTATATTTATACTGTTTTTATTGACTCGCGCCACAGGGTTTGGTTTGGCACCGACGGCAGGGGAATTTCGATGCTCGAAAACGGCAGATTCACCAATTTCAACCAGGCGAACGGTCTGAAAAGTAATGTCATATATTCAATAGCCGAGGATAGTGACGGCGATATATGGTTCAGTACAGCCAATGCAGGGATTTACCGCTATAACGGGAAGACTTTCCGTAATTATTCAACCGGCGACGGGCTTAGCGACATGCATATTACCGGGTTACTGGCCGACGATAAGCACCACCTGCTGGTGATTCACAATAATGGGGTGGATTTACTCGATTTCCGCAATGGCACCTTTCTTTATTACGGATCAGGCATCGGGTTGTCGGAGATTAATCCTGATCTGAATGTATGCTCACTTACCGCCGGAAATGTTGCATGGATAGGCACGCAAAACGGGCTTATCAGATTACAGATACCTGAAAATATATCCATTCGTCAACCCTCATTGCACCTGGATAAAGTATCCGTATTCCTGGGAAAGGAAAACTATATAGACTCGCATACTTTTCCTTATGATAAAAACCACATCTCATTTCATTTCAATGCTTTATGGTATACAGCACCAACTGTTGTCCGATACCAGGTCAGGCTTAAGGGATACGACCTCGACTGGATTTCAACACGCGACAACCTCGTTACATACTCAAGCCTTCCTCCGGGTGTATACACTTTCGAGGTGCGGGCATCCATAAAAGGTGATTTCACCCGGTCGGAAATTAAATCCTACTCATTTACAATAAAAAAACCGGTTTGGAGTACCAACTGGTTTATTATCGCTTCGGTGCTTGCATTAGCGCTGATGATCTATTATTTTATGTATTTGCGCGAAAAAGAAATAAAAAAACGTGATGCCAATGAACGTGAGAAGCTCATGTTCCAGTTGCAAACATTGCGAAGCCAGGTTAACCCACATTTCCTCTTCAATAGTTTCAGCACTTTAATATCAATTATTGATGAAGACAAGGAAATAGCTATTGAATACGTTGAAAAGCTTTCGCAGTTTTTCCGCGATATCCTAGACTACCGCAACAAGGACCTTATTCCGCTCAGCGAAGAACTTCAACTGATAGACACCTACTATTACCTTCAAAAGAAACGATACTGCCAGAACCTTCAGCTCAAAATAGAAGTCGGCGAAAAAGAACTAGCTTCACTTATACCACCCATGGTTCTGCAGATGCTGGTTGAAAATGCAATTAAACACAATGTAGTTTCGGCCGAAAAACCTCTGAACGTAAGAATATTTACCGATGAAAAATACATTGTTGTAATAAACAACCTGCAACCCAAGAAAGACGCTGCACCTTCTTCCGGCATTGGCCTTGCCAATATCCGCAACCGATACTCCCTGCTCGGATTTGGCGAAGCAACAATTGTCGGTTCAGATGAACAGTTTATAGTAAAATTACCAATAATATATCCCGGAAAATGAAAGTTCTGATTATTGAAGATGAATCAGCCACTGCACGCCGGCTGCAGAAATTACTGCTTGAAATTGAACCCGACGCTGAAGTGCTGGCAATTCACGAAAGCATAGTACAAACCGTGACCTGGCTGAGCGAACATGGCGAACCCGATCTTATGTTCATGGATATAAATCTTTCGGATGGATTAAGTTTTGGCGTTTTTGAAGAAATTGAAGTGAATTGCCCTGTCATTTTCACGACCGCTTACGATCAGTATGCCATCCAGGCATTTAAAGTGAACAGCATTGACTATCTTCTAAAACCCGTTAACAAAGAAAACCTTGCCGAGAGCCTTCGTAAATTCCAAAAATTACGACACCCCTCAGCAGAAAATAATATTACTATTGAAAAACTGGATATTGCGAAACTGGCCCGCGCCCTTGGAATTCAGAAACCGGACTATATGAAAAGGCTGGTGGTCCGCTACGGGGAGGTTATCAAAGCAATTGAAATAAAAGATGTTGCCTATTTTCATTCCGACGAAAAAATCGTCTTTATGAGCCTGAAAGAAGGGAAAACTTACCCTGTTGACTTTACCCTTGATCACCTTGAAATGCGCCTCGACCCCGAATTATTTTTTCGTATTAACCGTAAATTCCTGATTAATTACCATGCAATCGGGAAAATGATTTCGTACAGCAAATCAAGGATTAAGATCACGCTGGATCCGCCCTGCGAACTGGAAGCCATTTCGAGTACCGAGCGTTCGGGCGATTTTAAAGAATGGCTGGCAGGGAAGTAAGTTGCTTTGCCCCCGATGACGAAAGTTCCAAATTCCAAATTCCAAATCCCAAATCCCAAATCTCAAATCTCAGGTATACAATTCCAGGATAAGGGAATAAACAGATTGAAAATCAAAAATTGGAAAGGATGGGATTTTATTAACCCATTGAGTTTCCTGCATTTTGGGGTGTTCCGGTCTATTTACCGGGAGAGTATGTAACCGTATAGGTTTTACCGCTGCTGTTGCCTGCTTTATCAATCAGGCTCAGGATATATGTATATGTATTTCCTGTTTGCGCGGTAGTGTCAACATAACTGCTGCCTGTCAGATTTTCGGCCAGAATTATTAACGGAGATTTGCTGTTAGCCGGGCCATATTGCCGGGCTAACGTACAGGACTTAAACTCACTTTTCCGGTTAATGACATCGTCCCAGTATAGTTCAATTTTATCATTTGAAGGGAAAGCGTAAAAATACGCGACCTCATTTACATCGGTATTAACTGCTACCGGCAACTGCTCCGACAGGCTGCTGATTGCTTTACCATCCTTCTCGTTGCGCACCGCGTAAAGCATATCTTTATTTTCAGCGGCAACCATGGATTGATCTGTAAAAGCAATAATGCCGGCCCTATCAATTTTCACAAGTTCCGGTAAGGCGACCAGACCCCCTTTCACGCCCCGGTAAATCCGGAGATGGGTTGATGTTGTATCATTTACTTCGATAAGTAACCTGATGGAATTATTCGCAACGGCTACATGCCTGAACACAGGTGCATTCAGTTTCGTGCCAACAGAAACAGGAGGAACCCATGCCTTCAATATTTCACTTAGCTTTGCCCGATTACCAGCTTTTGCAACGGCCTGAATGTAGTAATAATACTGCTTTTCAGGCCATATCTGCTGGTCGAGGTAGGTTGTATCGCCCGGTTCAGTCTCAGCCAATTTCTGGTATCCCGATTTTTCATTTTCGCTCCTGAAAATTTCAACTTTTTTCACAGTGACAGGATCAGTATGATGCCAGTTAATCTGCACACCCGACAGTTTTGGCATAAATTCAATATGGTTACGAACGAACGTTGCCCGGTTGAAATTATCATAATCGATAATGGCTACCTGCGATGATTTCCCTGAATTGCCGAACTGATCATACGGTGAGATAAAAAACTGCAGCTCCTTTCCGTCTTGCCTGACAATAGTTGTATCGGTAAAAACATAATAGGTGGTATCATTCACGCTATATCGCGAGGTAATTCCACGTGCAGGAACCGAAGCACCATATCTGAACGTATATACAGCGAATAAGGGTGCAGAATTTTTACCCGCCGATTTCCATTTAACAACCAAAGAATTTGGGGTTTGACTGCTTTCGCTGTAAGATATGGAATCGAACTGTCCTGAATATGCGAATGAAACTGTATCAGAAACAAAACTCTGAACGACTTTACTTTTCGGATAATCGGCATTTACCCTGTAACGGTATGTTGTATGTTTGCTCGCCGTTGTATCGTAATACATGATACCCAGTGCTACCCTGATCGGGAACAGAAGCCGCATTCCTTTTAACGAATCGGTATTCCCGGTAGCTACGGCTTTCTGGTAAAGTTGAGTAAGTTTATCATCTGAGGGTATGGGCTGCACAGGAAAATACAACTTGGCTTTATCAATGGCCTTTTTAAAAGCGTCAAAGCTCGATGGTATTTTTAGTTCAGCAAGGGGTTCCCAGTTAATACTATCCTGCGACCGTTCAATTTTGTAGGAGGAAACGTTTATACCTGAAGGTATTTCTTTGCCCATAAAAATAAAAATGCCTGATGGCCCATGTTTCACTATTCCAGCAGATTGGGAATAAGCGGAAATCAATGATCCGGACATTATTAGTAAGGCTATAACAGGTTTAATGAGTTTTTGCATTTGAATTCCAATTAAAAAGTGCTCAAAGTTACATCAGATTTTTTATTCCATTTCAAAAGAATCAGATATCGGGTCGGTTTTTACCGGTTCGGCGGCAAAAAATTCGGGTTCATCCAGATTCATTTTACTGCTTACCTAAGTGGTTGTTACTTTGCTTCATCAAACAAACAAGCACAATCTAAAAAATTATTTTATGAAAACTTTTCTCATTCTCCCGGTTATGGCGCTAATTTTTGCCTCCTGCTCAAACAGCGATACTACTTCCGACCCTGTTGCCGACCTTACGACAAAAACCAATATGGTTGTTCAGAGTGACTGGATAGTTACACAGTATACTGACAGCGGGAAAGACGAAACTTCCGACTATTCAGGCTATAAATTTAAATTTAATACCGATGGCACGTTTGTTGCAGTTTCATCAGCAGCTACATATAACGGAACCTGGCTTTTGGCGCAGGGAAGCAACAGTCCCGATGACAGTGGGAACAATTCGGCCGATGATAATCTCAATAAATTGACCATCAGCATTTCAGGTAACAAACAAATAGACCACCTGAGTCACAAATGGCTGACTGACAAAATTACAGCAACTGAAATCTGGTTACGAGACGACAATGTTGTATCGAACGAAATGCTGAGATTTGGCAAATAAAACCCAATTCACACCAATTTATACACAATCAAAAAAAATCATAAACAATGAAAAAAATCATAACCTTACTGGCGATCGTACTATTATCAACCCCTTTTGCGAATGCGCAGAAATACATGACTAAAGCAGGTACTATTAAATTCTTTTCGGAAACACCGATGGAAAAAATTGAAGCCACAAACCGTCAGGTGAACAGTGCACTGGATTTTTCGACAGGAAATTTTGTTTTTAAAGTACTGATTCGTGGGTTCGAATTTGAAAAAGCCCTGATGCAGGAGCATTTTAACGAAAACTACATGGAGTCGGAAAAATTCCCAAATTCAACATTTAACGGTAAAATCACGAACATAAAGGATGTGAACCTGGGCAAAGACGGGGTTTATAAGGTAGTCGTCGAAGGTGATCTTGCCATGCACGGGGTAACCAATAAAGTAAAAGTGAACGGAACTGTTGAAGTAAAGGGCGGCAAAGTACTGGGAAAAGCAGTTTTTAATGTTTCGCCCAAGGATTACAACATTGCGATTCCAAAAGCGGTGATCAACAATATTGCGGAAGCCATTCAGGTAGATGTGAATGTAGCTTTGGATAAATTATAAACGAATACCCCAATCATATGTTCCGCTGAGCCGGGTAACCGGGGCTTTGTTCCGGTTACAAACAGAAAACAGCTTTCGATTATATAACGGGGCTTCACCCTCACCCAAAACTCTCTGTATTTTATGATGCGGAGAGTTTTTATTTGTATGATTCCCATTCTCCCAATATCTAACCTATTGAACAAAACAGATACGCTTAAAAACACATATACAACTTTTATTTCCTTCAATATCATAATTATCCGGCTTATAGAATTAATTTTGCCCGATAAATACTTTCGTTAGCCAACTGCAACTAAATCCGAAAAAGTTCACATAATGAACCACTTGCTATCCATTCTCTTATCCCCGTTGTTGTTTGTTTTTCATGATATGGATATCAGGATACTCAAGGAAATTTACGAAAACAGGAATCCGTTTTTTGATACAACTTTTATCGTTATAACTAATACTGCCGCAGCAATAGCTTTCGGCGTACCAGCAATTATGCTGATCACAGGGCTTCTGAAAAAGGAAAAGACTTTATGGAGGAATGCGCTTGCCATCCTCTTACCTGTTGCCATTTCAGCAATTGTTGCCAATATTCTGAAATTCAGCCTCGATATGCCGCGTCCTTACGAACTATATCCATTTATCGAGAAACTGAGCTCGGGTGGTAGTCCGTCATTTCCATCCGGACACACGGCTGATGCATTTGCTTTCGCAGTGGCAGCCGGACTGGTTTATCCAAGGTGGTATATAATTTTCCCGGGCCTGATTTGGGCCTCGCTTGTTGGCACTTCGCGAATGTGGCTGGGGGTTCATTTCCCTTCGGATGTAGTGGCAGGTGCAATCATCGGAACTGCCTGTGCAGGAATTTACTATTGGATCAGAAAAAGAAACTCCACGAAAACGATGTAGTTGCTTTCGTGGAGTTTTCAAAAGATCTGAATGTGCCAGAAGGTTTACCGTATCAGCGTAATTGTCCCATAAACCGGTTCCGATAAGCCTTCACGCTCGCCGACATCCTGATTTTCCCAAACACTGCCATCGCGGAATATGGCCGTGATCTTCCATACGTAAACATCCTGCTGGCAGAGTTTTTCGTTGAAGGTGCCATCCCAACCTTCAGCCGGTGCGCCCTTATCGTCGAGTAAGGAACTCTTCCACAACAATGCACCAAGGCTGTTGTATACTTCGGCTGTGTATGATGCAAGGTTCACTCCCACCGGTTTCCAGATGCGCGTTGCCTGTATCGTTCCGCCCGGAGCAACAGCATTGGGCACATACAAGCCTTTAAATATCATTTCGTATGAAATTATAGCCGTATCGTGGCATCCCTGGTCGCTGACTGTTACCAGCGTTACCAGGTAGGTACCATCAGTTGCATAGGTAATTAGCGGTGATTCCCTGAACGAGGTTTCCCCGTTGCCAAAATCCCAGTAATATTCCTCTGCCCCTAACGATCCGTTGGTAAACTGTATCTGCCCCTGTATATTATCCACATTTTCGGTATAGCTGAACGCGGTGAGCGGCGCCGGATTCACTTTCACCCGCTGAACGATGGTGTCGGCACATCCGTTGCCATCGGCCACGGTGAGCTTTACCTCGTACCTGCCCGTGGAATCAAATATAAAATCAGGATTTGCTCCCTGCATATAGCCAACCACTCCCAGGCTGTCGTCAACACACCATCCCCAGGTTATGATCGGTGAAACATAGGGTTGCGAACCATCAAAGAAATAGGTCTTCTGTCCCTGGCAGGCCAGGCTGCTGGCATACCCTGCCGCCGGTAACCCATTGACCATTAATTCGGTTGTGGCCGTATCAGCACATCCAAACTGATTTGTCACTTTCAGTTCAGGAGTGTAGGTTCCTGCTACCGAATAGAGGTATTCCGGATTTTTCAGGTTCGATGTATCTGTGCTTCCTGCATCGCCAAACTCCCATTTGTAGTATAGCGTGGTGGCTCCGTTGGCGTTTGTGGCATCGCTGAATTCAGCTTTTACTCCCAGGCAGACCGGGTCAACCGTGAATCCTGCTAAAGGTGTGGGTTTTACAAGAATATCAATTGTTGTGCTGTCGCTGATGGTTGATGTCCCAATCTGTGTGCTCACTTTCAGGCTGATGGTGTACGTGCCCGGACTTGTGAAAGTATGATTTACTGAGGACTTGTAGGCTCCATAGGTCAGGGTGGGCGTGCCGTCACCGAAGTTCCAGTTCCATTCAGTGATCGTGCCGTCGCAGGTACTCATGTCGGCAAACGAAAGCTCCTGGTTCTGGCAGAGCAGGTTTTCGCTGCTCATGGCTGCCGCAACAATGCAGGCCGAGCGGACCACAGTTTGAGTGTTTGTGCTCATACAGCCGTTACCGTTGATCACCGTCAGGCTCGCCTGGTATTCGCCGGGAGCACCGTACTTGTGGCTGGTTCCTGGTGTGGTGAGTGTATCCGATGTTCCGTCGCCGTATTGCCAGATGTATGTGTTTATAGTACTGCTGCTATCCGTACTGGTGCTGCTGAACAACAGTGTGCTGTCGCATGAACCGGTCGTATACGTGAATCCAGCGGTTGGAATGGCATTCACCTTCACCGTTTGGTAGCTTGTCGCTGTGCACCCGAACTTGTCGGTACCGGTGAAGTTTACAGTGTAGAAGCCTACCGCGCTGAAGGCATGGGCAGGGATCTTCTGTGAGGATGCATTGTTGGTTCCGGTTGCAGGATCGCCGAAATTCCAAGCGAAGCTGATCAGCGAATCGGCAGGTGCGGCAGGTACAATTAGTTGTGGAGTAAAAGTTACCGGGTCGCCGAAACAGGTCAGGCCCGTTGCAAAATCAACCGACAGTTCCGGCGGAACACATATCTGCTGAATAGCGGTATCCACGCATCCACGCATGTCGGTGATGGCCAGTTTTACATCGTAACAGCTATCCACGGCATAATAAATGTGACTCGGGTGGTTCCCCGTGCCATACTGGTAGGGTTCGAACTCCCACTGCCAGCTGTTGACAATACCCTGGTAACTGTAGGAAGAATCCTGGAACGTTACCAATCCATTGCCGCACGGACTGGCCGTGTATTTGAAATAGGCGGTCGGGGCATTCCATACCTGCACAGGCAGAGTTTTGGTGTTGCTGCAGCCGTATTCGGTGTATGTAGTGAGGCTTACCGTGTAAGTTCCTGACTGGGTATAGGTGAATGTTGGATTTTTAAGTGTCGATGTATCTGTTGTGGATCCGGGTACGCCAAAATCCCACGACCATTCTGCTATGTTATCACCCTGGGGGGGAATGCTCAGGTCAGTAAACTGTGTGGGAGCATCCTCGCATTTCCCATCGGACATAAATGCCGAAACGGGGGCGGTATGGATGGTGAGCGGACGGGTGATGGTATTCCCGCAGCCTGCCGTATCCTGGACCGTAAGTGTTACATTGTAGGTTCCTGCTACCGTGTATTGATGTGTCGCATTTTGTGTGAATGCGTGCGGACTTCCATCTCCGAAATCCCATTCGTATTGTTGTATGATCCCGGTATTTGTCAGGAGGGTATCAGTAAAAAGAGTGGTTATGCTTCCCAGGCAGACTAAGCTGTCGTTGTAAAAATCAACGCAGGGTTTCGGGGTGATGGAAACGGTTTGCTGCACAGTATCAGCGCATCCGCCGGTATTTTGGGTAATGAGTTTTACGGTGTATTGGCCGGGTTGCGCATAGTTGTGAATCGGGTTGGTAAACGTGGATGTATTCAATACTCCTGAAGCCGGGTCGCCGAAGTTCCAGGCTCTTTGGGTTAGTGAACTCCCCCCGTTCAGGCTGGTCATGTCCGTAAACTGGGTGCTTTGTCCCTGGCAGGTATTGGCATATTCAAAATCCGCTAATGGAGAGGGCGAAATGCTTACCGTATGTTGTATGACATTTTCGCATCCCAGTGCTGAAGATACATGCAGGGTAACCTGGAAGGTGCCCGGCTGGGTGTAGGCATGTGCGAAAGAAGGGACAGAAGCACTGTAAGTGGTATCCGTGCCATCGCCGAAATCCCAGTGCCAGCTCGTGAGACTTCCGCCGTTGGCATTACTCAGGTCGGTAAAGGTGATCATCTGTCCTGAACAGGCGGGTGTGCTGCTGCTGAAAGCGGCCATCGGGGCAGGAACCACGATTACCGGTTTTACCCTGGTGTTGGTGCAGCCTGCCGTATCGGTAATAGTTAAAACCACAGTGTAGATGCCGGCTGTGCTGTAAATATGAATGGGGTCAGCAACAAATGAGGTGCCGCCATCGCCGAACTGCCAGTAAAAGCCCTGGGTGGTTGCCAAGTTTACGGCTGAAGTAAACGTTGTTGTATCGCCGTTGCAACCCGCTGCCGGGGTAAAATCTACCGTTGGCGGCGGGCTTACCGTGACCTGGCGTGTGTTGGTATCGCTGCATCCTCCCGGGATGGTTGTTATTAAAGCCACCGTGTATGTTCCGGGGGCATTGTAGGTATGGGTCGGATTCTGAAGCGTTGAGTTGTTGGATGTGCCTGAGGTCGGGTCACCGAAATTCCATGTCCAGCCGCTGATGCTCCCGGTGGTATTGCTGGCACTCTGGTCGCTGAAGGTTACCGCGTTACCCTGGCAGGCGGCCCCATGCATAAAGTCGGCTGTGGGTTTGGGGAGTATGGTCACCACACGGGTGAGCTGGTTGGTGCAGCTGTCGTTGGTTTTTACCGTAAGGGTGACATTGAAAGTTCCTGAGTTGGTGTATTGGTGGGTAACATTCGGGTTGGCCGGGAAAATGAAGTTTTGTGTGTTGCCATCGCCAAAATCCCAGGTCCAGCGGGCTACATAGCCTGAAGCCGCGGTGCTGAAATCGGAGAAGTTCACTGCATCGCCTTTACAGGTCGGGGTGCTGAAGCCGAAGTTTGCATCCGGAAGCGGTGCGATAATAACCGGTTTCGAACGGGTATTGCTGCAACCTGCCGTATCGGTTATCGTGAGGGTAACAGTGTAAGTACCAGCTGAAGTATAGGAATGTGTTGGAGCCTGTTCATTCGAATTGCCGCCGTCACCAAAAGTCCAGTACCAGGTGGCAATAGTTGCCACAGCCGTTCCCGTGGGTACAAAGGCAGCCGGGTTATTGGCACAGGCACTCTGGGTGTTGAATTCGACTGTAGGATTGGGCTTTATGGTGATGCTTTTTGTGAGGGTATCCGAACAGTTATTTCCTGTGAACGTAACCAGTTTCACTGTGTAGGTTCCGGGTGTGGCATAGCTGTGTGTCGGATTTTTCAGGATGCTGGTATTGCCGGTTCCCGAAGCGGGATCGCCAAAGTCCCAGTTCCAGTTGCTGATGGTTTGGGTACCGCTTACGGTGGACTGGTCGGTAAAACTTACCGGATTACCTTCGCAATTTCCTGCTGAGATAAAAGCGGAAGTCGGGGCTCCGAGCATATTTACAGGGCGGCTTTCGGAATGGGTGCAGCCTTCGCTGTTTGTCACCGTGAGGGTAACGTTGTAGGTGCCTGCACCGGTATAGCTGTGGCTTACATTAGGATTGGCCGGGAAAACGACGGTTTGCGTATTCCCGTCGCCGAAATCCCATATCCAATTGTTGATAAATCCTGTCGGTGATGTGCTTTGGTTGGCAAAAGCCACGGACTGCCCCTGGCAGTTATCGGTAGTCGTGCTGAAATGCGATACCGGTGGCGGGTTTACAGTTACAGGACGGAAGAATGCACCTTCGCAGCCTGCTGTATCGGTAATGGTTAAGGTTACTGTATAAGTTCCGGGTGCAAGGTAGGTATGGGTAGTGTTGCGGCTTCCGGAGGTAAATCCATCTCCGAAATTCCAGTTGTAGGTTGCTGTGGCTGCAATATTGATCAGCGTGCTGTCGGCAAGGAACTGGGTCGGGCTGCTCAGGCAGCCGGGGCTGCTGAAAAAGTTGGACAGAGGTGCGGCTTTGACATTAACGGTCTTCTGAATGGTATCACTGCAGCCATTCAGGTTGGTGACTATCAGAATAACATCGAAAAGACCTGATGCAGAGTATGTGTGAACAGGATTTTTAAGGTTGCTGGTATTAAGAGCCCCGGAAGTCGGGTCGCCGAAATTCCATATCCAGCCAGAAATCTGTCCGCCAAGGTTCTCGTTTGAATTATCAAGGAAAGTAGCAACCTGGTCTTCGCAACTGCTCCAGAAACTGAAATCAGCCATTGGCCGGCTACTGACTGTTACTACCTGCTGGTACTGAGCCGAGCAACCCCTGCTGTTATTTGCAATGAGCGTAACGCTATAGTTCCCTTGCGCGGAATAGGCATGGGTAACATTAGGACTATCAGGGAAATTGACAGTATCCTTCGGTGTGCCATCACCAAAATCCCAGATCCACTGATTAAGGTAACCTTGTCCTGCCGGGTTGCTGCTAAGATCGGTAAACTGGGTAAATCCATCCAGGCAGTTCGGAGTTCCGAAACTGAAGAATGCTGCCGGATGAGGTTTCACTTCAACCGGATGAGTAACAATATATTGGCATCCGTTAGTATCAACAACACTGAGGGTAACAATATAATTACCATAGGTCGGGTACAAATGACTGGGGCTATACGGAGCGTTGTAGGTTGCAAAAGTACCATCACCAAAATTCCAGTGCCAACTGCTGGTTCGCGGCAGATAATTTCCCGTTAAGGTAAAAAACGTTGTATCATTTGAACAAGGAATATTGGTAGTAAAATCAGTTACGGGTATCGGATTCATTACCACATTGATCGTATCCCTCATCATTTCGATACAGTTTCCAAGTGGATTTGTTCCACGCACCGAATATTGTCCCGGTGTGGTAAACAATCCAAAAACAAGTGCCGATCCGGTGCCTGCTAAATTATTACCAATATCAAGTCCGTTATGAAGCAGATCATAATGCATTCCCAGTTGTGAATTGTTCAGACCGATAATGACACCGCTGTCGCCTTCGCAATAATTTCCGTTATTCGAGCCTGTTACCAAAAACTTTTGTGGAGCTGCATTTACTGAAACTGAGGCCAGCCCGAAAATGGAATCAGCAGGGACATTGCAATAAGTATCACTGGCGGCTGTAATCCACCAGGTTGCAGTAACAGGTGGCGTAACATTAAAAGTGTAAGGTGTGGTGTTAATATTATTTACCGTAACCGGTGCGCCAGTTCCGTTGGTATAAGTGACATTCCATGGCGGCGTCCCTGTAAAATCAATGCTGATCGGTGTTGAAGTGCCCTGGCATATCACTGCTGACCCTGAAATGGTGACCGTAGGATCCGGATGAACAGTAAGCCACATAAAGTCACCACCGGTCAGGTTTTTACATCCCTGAAGCTGTAGGGTAAGGATAACAGTATTTCCAACATCATTGGGTCCGGGCAAATATGTAGGAGTAAATGAATTTGTATTGCTGAAGACCCCATCGCCGGATGTTGTCCAGGTCATAGTTGACTGGAATTGGCCTGTGGCATTCAACTGGTAAGGCCTTTCATCGCAGGTAGCATCATCCGGACCGGCATTACTGATCGGAGTCGGGTCTATTTTTAATTCAAGCTGATCAGAAATAAAGACACCACTGCAACTGCCGTTTCCCTGTAAGGTAAGGGTGAAGATTATGGAACGGTTTGGAGTGCTCAAATCAACCGGTCCGGCAAAATAAACCGGGTTCATGGCATTGGGATTGCTCAGGAATCCATCACCTCCTGCAAAAGTCCATAGAATATTGGCAGCATTATAGTTATTTCCTATACCATTGAGTTGAAACTGGTTTACATTACTACAGATATAATCGTCAGGTCCTGCTTCGATAATGGGGTAAGGAGCTACCTGAAGAATTCTGGTATCGGTAACCGTTTTCGATGCACACGATAACCTTCCCTGAGCCCATAGTGTTAAAGTAACAACCCCGTTGTTGAAATCCACATTCCCCGGCATATAAGTTGGCGCAAGGGCCGAAGTATTATCGAAAGTTCCGTCGCCGGAGGTATTCCAGATAAAACTGGTATAATGGTTTGCGGAAGTACCTGTAATGTCAATCGGATCCTGAACACAATGCGATCCGTCAGGACCTGCGTTTATGGCTGGCATCGGATCAATGGTCAATGTAAGCTGATCCACATCATTCAGCCCCGAGCATGAGCCTGTGCCTGTTCCGGTAAGGGTTAAAATTGCAAATCCGTTTGCAATATCAGTAATACCAGGGGTATAAACAGAAGCAGTCGAATTTGCATCAGTGAATGTTCCATCTCCCGAGCTTGTCCATGATACCACTGAACAGTATTGTTGAACGGCACTAAGTGTTAATGTGTTTGAAGCACAAATGGTTGCATCAATTCCGGCATCTACTTCGGGCAATGGTGTAATTGACAGAATCCGTGTATCAGTTGAAGATTCAGCAGCACAGGAATTGGTGCCCATGATGGTAAGCGTAAGGGTAACATTACCTGTTTCCCCAACTCCGGGAACATATGTCGGGGCTATATTTGAAGGGTTAATCAGCGACCCTGTTCCGTTTTCAGTCCAGGAAACTATTGAATAATCTGTACCTGAAGCTCCGTTGACATTATAATTAAATCCCTGGCAGGAAGACTCATCAGGGCCTGCACTGGCTAAAGGCAACGGATGAACTGTAAGTTGCATCGCGTCGCTCACATCCGCGCAGGGCGAATTTGCTGAAGCTGACAAAGTGAGTGTTATAGTTCCGCTTTCATTGACTGCTGGTGTATAAGTTGGTGTCAACGTGCTGATATTATTCAGGATGCCAGCACCATTATGCGACCAGGTAATAATATTATAAAACTGTGAGTTGGCACCTGAAACGGTAAAAGGAGCATTCTGGCAAACCTGGCCGTCAGCCCCTGCGAATGCGGTAACCTGGCGGGTAATGCTCAACGTGAGGCTCGAAGAAGAATTCAGACAGGGCGGGGTAGCTATTGATGTAAGCGTGAGGATAACGCTTCCTGCTGTAATATCTGCAAGACCGGGTGTATAAACAGGATGAAGATCAGCTGAATTGCTGAAACTTCCACTTCCGGAGGCTGACCAGGACAGTGCAGTATATCCTGAAGCGTTAGCCAAAGAGAGTGTAAAAGTTTGTCCTTCGCAGATTGTTGTATTATTACCTGCATAAGCACCGGCCGACTCACTTATCGTGAGGCTTATCTGGTCGGAAACATCCGAACAGGGCGAATTGGCATATCCCGTGAGTGTGAGTGTGATGGTGCCTGATTCTCCGGCTCCCGGAGTATAAGTCGGGCTGATAGTGTTTGCATTGATGAGTGATCCTATGCCATTGTGCGTCCACAACATGGATGACTGAAAATTGACCAGTGCCGAATTTACCGTAAACGTAGAATTCTGGCATACCTGTCCGTCCGAACCTGCATTTACCGTTACCTGTCGGGTAACATTCAATACCATGCCTGAACTGGCGTCGGTACATGAAGTAAATGAATGGGAAGTAAGCGTGAGCGTGACAGAACCTGCGGTAATATCTGCAACGGATGGTGTGTAAACCGGGTGGAGTGAAGTATTGTCGCTGAAAGTTCCGGTTCCTGAGGTGGCCCACAGCAGATCGGCATATCCCGAGGCTGTTGAAGCTGACAAGCTAAAGGTGCTTCCTTCGCATATGGTGGCTGCCGGCCCGGCAAAAGCCAGTGCCTGCTCGTTAATGGTAAGGCTCATCTGGTCTACAACATCCGCACAGGGCGAAAGGGCATAGGCCGTAAGTGTGAGGGTAATAGTGCCTGTTTCACCTGCTGCCGGAGTGTAAACCGGTGTGAGTGAGTTGGCGTTCGAAATGCTCCCGCTGCCGTTGTGCGTCCACAAAACATGATCGTAAAATTGCGAAACGGCATCCGTCGGGCTGAAAGTGGAGGTCTGGCAAATAGTTGCATCCGAACCGGCATTTACCGTAACCTGGCGGGTAATATTCAGTACCATGCCTGAACTGGCATCGGTACATGCGGTAAATGAATGGGACGTAAGCGTTAGTGTAACAGAGCCGGCGGTAATATCAGCAACGGATGGTGTATACACCGGGTGGAGTGCGGTATTGTCGCTGAATGTTCCGGTTCCCGATGTCGCCCATAGCAGATCGGCATACCCTGAGGCTGTGGAAGCTGACAAGCTAAAGGTGCTTCCTTCGCAGATTGTGGCTGTTGGACCTGCAAATGCCAGTGCCTGCTCGTTGATGGTAAGGCTCATCTGATCAAGAACATCTGCACAAGGTGATAGCGCGTAAGCTGTAAGTGTGAGGGTAATAGTACCTGTTTCACCCGCTGCCGGAGTGTAAACCGGGGTGAGCGTGTTTGCATTCGAAATGCTCCCGCTGCCGTTGTGGGTCCACAAGACATGATCGTAAAATTGCGAAACGGCATCCGTCGGGCTGAAAGTCGAAGTCTGGCAGATAGTGGCATTTGAACCTGCATCAACCGTAACCTGGCGGGTAATATTCAGCACCATTCCTGAACTTGCGTCGGTACAAGCGGTAAATGAATGGGAAGTAAGTGTTAGCGTGACAGAACCGGCGGTAATATCTGCAACGGATGGTGTGTAAACCGGGTGGAGTGCGGTATTGTCGCTGAAAGTTCCGGTTCCTGAAGTGGCCCACAGCAGATCGGCATAGCCCGAGGCTGTTGAAGCCGACATAGTAAAAGTGCTTCCTTCGCAGATTGTAGCTGCCGGCCCGGCGAAAGCCAGTGCCTGTTCGTTAATGGTAAGGCTCATCTGGTCCACAACATCTGCACAAGGTGAAAGTGCGTACGCTGTAAGTGTGAGAGTAATAGTCCCTGTTTCACCTGCTGCCGGAGTGTAAACCGGGGTGAGCGTGTTTGCGTTCGAAATGCTGCCGCTGCCGTTGTGGGTCCACAAGACATGATCGTAAAATTGCGAAACGGCATCCGTCGGGCTGAAAGTCGAAGTCTGGCAGATAGTGGCATTTGAACCTGCATCAACCGTAACCTGGCGGGTAATATCAAGCCGTACTAAGGAAGATTCATCACTGCAGGCTGGATTTGCAATCCCTGTTAAGGTAAGATTAACGGAACCGGTAAGAATATCATTTGCTCCTGGTGTATAAACGGGATGAAGATCGCTGGCATCATTAAAACTACCATCACCTGCGCTGCTCCACAGCAATCCGGCATATCCCGATGCGGTTGAACCTGACAGGGTGAAGGAACTACCCTCGCAGATGGTTGCCGTTACACCGGCATTTACAACAACCGCTTCATTTACGGTAAGTAATAGCTGATCAGTTGCATCAACGCATTGCGGAAGTCCGACGGCAGTGAGTATTACTGTTACTGTTCCTGTTTCACCAGCGCCGGGAGTATAAGTAGGCGTTAAGGTAGTCTCGCCGGAAAGGGATCCTGATCCATTGTGTGCCCAAAAAACGGATGCATAGTTAGCCGGCGCAGCCGAAGTAAGCTGAATTGTATTATTCTGGCACACTGTGTCATTGACCCCGGCAACCGATGTCGCCTGGCGGTTAATGTTAATCCGGATTACATCTGATGCGTCCGAACAGCTTGCATGTGCAACAGAAGTAAGCTGCAGATCAACAAAACCTGCCGCGATGGCTGCAGCACCGGGCGTAAAGGTTGGATGTAAAACAGAAGCATCATCAAATGTCCCGTCGCCCGAAGTTGTCCAATGCAATCCGGTGTAACCCGAAGCCGTTGCATCAGTGAGCGTGTACGATCCTGTTTCGCAAATGGTTGCATCAGTTCCGGCAAACGCCTCTGCTTTGGGATTTACAGTGATCAGCATGGTATCATTAACCGTTGCACAGGGGGTTATAGGGTTGGCTGTTAAGATCAGGGTAACCACTCCGGTTTCGTTGATATCAGGTGTATAAACAGGATGCAGTAAAGTTGGATCAGCAATTGAACCTGCCCCATCGTGATTCCACAACAAGGAGCCCTGGTATTGAGATGTTGATCCGCTAACAGGGAATGTACCTGTCTGGCAGACAATGCCATCAGGGCCGGCATCAGCCACAACCTGTCGCGAAATAGAAAGAGTAGTTGCATTCGCAGCATTGGCACAGGCGGTAAGCCCGGTGGCCGTTAATGTTAATGTTACCGTTCCCGCTGCAATATCGGCAGCACTTGGGGTATAAACCGGGTTCTGGATAGTTGTATCGTTAAAAGTTCCGGTTCCTGAACGTGTCCAGGCAAGTGAAGCGGCATTGGTTGCCAGCGCATCGGTAAGTGTAAATGTACTGGTTTCGCATATAGTTGAAGCGATCCCGGCATTGGCGGTTGCAGGAGGATTAACCGTAAGCACAACCGTACTGGTAGCATTCCCGCAGGGAGTATTGCCAATGGCTGTGAGCGTTAATGTTACATTTCCTGTTTCACTGCCTCCGGGGGCATAAGTCGGTGTTAATGTTGTTTCTCCGCTTAAAGTTCCAGAGCCATTATGTGACCATAAAAGTGAAGAATAATTGTTGGCAACCGCATAAGTAGCCGGGAATGTAAATGTGCTGTTCTGGCAAACAACATTATTCGCACCTGCATTGGCAGTTGCAAAAGCAATAACAGGAATATTCTGTGTGAGCGTATCAGTACATCCCAGGTTCGATGTTACAATAAGCGATACAGGTTTGCTTCCGGCAGTGGCGAAAGTAAACTGTGGATTCTGATTAGCTGAAGTATTTCCACCGCCAAAATTCCAGAACCAGGAAACATTACTACCTGATGAAATGGATGATCCGTCAGTAAACTGAACAGGGTTTGCCTGGCAGTTATTGCCGAATGTAAATGCCACGGCAGGCTGGGGATTAATCGTGATGCTTTTAGCAGTGATAATCGGTCCGCAACTGAACGACTCAGTAGTTACATCCACAGTTTGGGTTCCCGATGCAGTCCAAAGCACATTCACAGTGCTGGTATTGTCGGGGCCTATAATAGTTCCGCCGGTAACCGACCAATGGTAAGAGGTCAGGCCTGTACCGATGGTAAAAGTTGAAGTGGTTTCACGGCAGGCAATTGAAGGGCCTGTAATCACAGGTGCCGGGTTAGGATTAACGGTTATATTGAGCGGGGGCGATAAAAGTCCGAAACCACAATCGGCATTGTATCCCTGAACGGTTAAAGTATATATTCCCGGGGGAAATGCGGCGTCGAAATCGAGGCTTATTGTTGGCACTGCAGTTGTATCTATGCTTGCTCCATCGAAAAACCATACATATTTTTCAGTGGATGAAACTACCGGAACAGAATAAACGATATTAAAATTCCCCTGGCATACTGTCATATCCCCGTTAGGGACAGGCGGGGTTCCCGGAGTTTTTATTACCTGGAGGTTAAAGTTAAAGTTTCCTTCGGTAAGGTAATACCACCAGGAGTTATACATTTGTGCATCTTTGTTATCCCAGGAATGGCATCCGGTTACTAAGCCTCCGGTAGGATAAAGGCATCCGGTTACGGCATTTACAGTACCCCCTGAAATATTTGAATCATCCCAGTAAATCGGTAGTTTATTACTTCCTGAAGGAGGCGTTGGACGTACAATATTTACTTTTATACCGTAAGGATTATCTTCAATATCCCATAACGGGAGATTGGTCAGCCCGTTCAGGTATTCAATCTTGGTTGAAACATTCACCCCGTTCTGCACCGGCAGACCCGTGCCGCTTAACCCATTCCAGGTTATGGTATCCATTAACGAACAATCGGCAATACCGTTCACATCACCGGTTAAGGTAACATCTTCAGGCGAAGGTCCGGGCGGGTCAATATCAATACCAATGGTGAGTGAACCAGGTTTTGATACCTTGGTAATAAAATCGATGGTCCCATCGCAATACGAATGGGGGGTAATATCGCAGATCTGCCCGAACTGCCCGCTTGGGAAAGCATTAATATCAGGATCGTTAAGAAATAGCTTATATTGTGGGATATCTCCCCCGGCAGGCCAGTTATTTGTCGATTTACGGTCAATTACCCAGTTCCCGGAATGTGATACACCCCAGGGATTGCAATAAACCGTAAACGCACCTCCTGCCATACCATTCAGATCTAATTGGGTCACTATGCCATCATCTGAATAAACATAAAATTGTGAAAATGTATTTTTAGGGTTTATACCATTGTTAGCATTGGTTGCATTTGAACTTAGCTGCCAGGCTTTACTCCATAACCGGCCGTTTACTGGCGTTGTTCCTTGTGCAACTGTAAAATCAATATATTTTATTTCTATTCCACTTCCTGTTGTAATAGCTCCGCCTGTGCTTGTCGAAGAGAATTCAATAAAATAATCACCATTTTCTGTCGGGTCAATAATCAAAGGATCATACCCTGCAGGTACGCTTCCAGAAATATTCGGTCCTGCATTTGCTTGCCCAGGAGTATTTATGTAGCCTGCTCCAGTGGTTGGCAGAAGTGTGTAATAGTTTGGTGCAATGCCTGTAATATACACACCTGTAGGACTAACTATGCGATAATAAATGTTTGAAGTCGTACCACCGCCATATTGTGTGGCTTGTCCAAGTCCGTAATAAATATTCTCTGTTAAATGATTAGCAATATTAATATTTAACCGGTACTGAGGGGCACAATTGTGCTGTGCAAAGGGGACTCTGTGTTGTCCATTATCATAATGGAGCAAGATTTTCCCATACTGTATTGCTGCGGGAGGAATAGGAACAGCACCAGGTGGCTCCAATTGTTTCGTCCCTTCCCCAAAACTGGCTATAGCAAGGAAAAGTATAGGGAGTACACAAAAAATAAATTTACTGTGTATTGACTTACAAGAGGTTACGACTACAGAGAGTATATTTTTTTTCATCTGAAAAGCAGGTTGGATACCAGTGGATAAAATACCGGGATAGAAATCGGTTATAAAAATATAAAATTCTGTGGATCAACGTGTATTTTATTTTAAAAAGGCACATTTAAAAGTTTTTCATGAAATCTCCATGGGCTCAAAAAATCCCACCAACCGGGAATGAATTTAGACCTGAATTCCAAAATATTCAATAGGACTAAGGAGTTTAGTTTTATTTACCCCCCCAACTTTCCCTTGCTTCGGCTCACTCATAGCATGCAAGGAGGGGGCAGATTCTGTATAATAGCTTTATTGTGTACTTAGAGAAATATTGAGAATATAATTTGCCTCAAGAATAATTTTCATTCTTGTGTAATGCAAGTAGTTTAACAATGATTGAAACCGTAGTTGAAAAACGATTGGAAGGGGTCAGGAATCAGCCTACCTTATCAGCGTAATCGTCCCCCACACCGGTTCCGACAAGCCTTTGTGCTCTCCCACATCCTGGTTGTACCAGACTGAGCCATCACGGAAAATAGCCTGTATCTTCCAAACATACACATCCTGCTGACAGATTTTTTCGTTGTAAGTTCCATCCCAGCCTTCGGCAGGTGCGCCTTTTTCGTCAAGTTTACTGCTTTTCCAAAGTAGTGCGCCATAGCTATTATAGACCTCCACGTTGTACGATGCCAGGTTCACCCCCACCGGTTTCCAATACCGCGTTGCCTGTATGGTGCCGCCCGGTGCAAATGCGTTGGGTACCCACAGCCCTTTGAAAATCATTTCGTATGTGATCGTAGCCGTATCATGGCATCCGTTTTCGCTCACACTCACCAGGATCACCTCGTAGGTGCCGTCTTCGGCATAGGTTATGATGGGCGATTCGGAATATGCCGTTTCCCCGTTTCCGAAATCCCAGTAGTATTCTTCTGCACCCACTGATCCGTTGGTAAACTGTATCTGCCCCTGAATTTCGTCAACATTTTCGGTATAGCTGAATGCACTGGCCGGTGAAGGATTTACAGCCACCTGCTGAATAATGGTATCAGCACAACCAATGCTGTCGGCCACGGTGAGCATCACCTGGTACCGCCCGGTTGAATCGAAAGTGAATGCCGGTGTGTTGCCCTGCATACTTCCGACCATCCCCAGGCTGTCATTCACCCGCCATCCCCATTCAGCGATCGGGGCAATGAACGGCCGCGAAGCATCGAAGAAATACGTCATCTGTCCCGAACAAGCCAGGCTGTTTGAATAGCCTGCATCCGGCAGTCCGTTCACCGTCAGGTCTGCTGTTGCCGTATCCTGGCATCCAAACTGGTTTTTCACGATCAGTTCGGGGTGGTAGGTTCCGGGAACGGAGTACAGGTAATCCGGATTTTTCAGGTTGGAAGTATCCGCAACACCTTCGTCACCAAATTCCCAGCGGTAGAATAAAGTGGTTGCACCATTGGCATTAGTGGTATCATTGAATTCAGCCTTTATACCCAGGCAAACCGGATCAACGCTAAACCCTGCCAAAGGCGTAAGTTTTACTAGTATCTGCAAGGTTGTGCTGTCGCTGATGGTGGAAATTCCAACCTGTGTGCTGACTTTCAGGCTGATGGTGTAAGGACCTGGATTCAGGAAAGTATGGGTAACTGTGGGTTGATAGGTTCCGTAATTCAATTGTAGAGTTCCATCGCCAAAATTCCAGTTCCATTGGGTAATGGTTCCGTCGCAGGTGCTTATGTCGGCAAAAGTAAGGTTGTAGTTTTGGCATAAAAGGCTTTCGGTGCTGATGGCAGCGGCCACAATGCAGGCCGAGCGGGTAACGGTATCGGTATATGTATCGATGCAACCGTTGTTGTTAATAATGGTCAGCGTGGTGATATACTCGCCCGGACTTGCATATTTGTGTGTACTTTCGGGCGTGCTGAGTGTATCCGAAGTTCCGTCGCCGTATTGCCAGATGTAGGTGATAATTGAGCTGCTGGTATCAACGCTGGTACTGCTGAAAATCAAGGTGCTGTCGCAAGATCCAGTGGTATAACTGAAATTTGCCACCGGCAATGTATTTACCTGAACCGTCTGGTAACTGCTGGCAATACAGCCGAATTTGTCTGTTGCAAAAAAGTTTACAGTGTAAAATCCAACACTACTGAAGATATGTTCAGGAGTTTTCAGGGTGGAAACATTATTGTTTCCTGTTACCGGGTCGCCAAAGTTCCAGGTGAATTCCACCAGCGAATCGGCAGGCGGTTGCGGGGTAAGCAGTTCCGGGGTGAAGGTTACAGGTTCACCAAAACAAGTGAGCGTGGTGTTAAAACCGACGGTGAGTTCCGAAGGAACACAAACCTGCTGTGAAACCGTATCCAGACAACCACGCAAATCTTCAATCATAAGTTTTACCGCGTAGCAACTGTCCACTGCGTAATATGTATGGCTCGGGTTTGTCCCTGTTCCGAACTGGTATGGCTCAAACTCCCATTGCCAGCTGTTTACCTGTCCCTGGTAACTCCATGACGAATCCTGGAAAGTCACCAGGCCATTGGCACAAGGGCTGGTAGAGTATTTGAAATAGGCTGTCGGTTTGTTCCAAATCTGAACCGGAAGTAACTTAGTGTTGTCGCATCCGTTTTCAGTAAAGGTGGTCAGTTTCACACTGTAGGTTCCCGGAAGCGGGAAGGTAAACTCAGGGTTCTGGACCGTATCGGTACCCAGTACTGTTGTTCCGTTTAAAAACTCCCAGTACCAGCCTGCAATAGTTTCGCCCTGTGGCGGAAGGCTCAGGTCGGTAAATTGGGTAGGTGCATTTTCGCAAATGCCGGAATAGTTAAACATGGAAGTTGCGGCAGTATGAATAGTCAGCGGACGCGATATGGTGTTTGTGCACCCTGCCGTATCCTGAACAGTAAGTGTTACATTAAATGTACCTGAAACGGAGTATTCGTGCGAGGCGTTCTGTGTAAATGCATGCGGGCTGCCATCGCCAAAATCCCATTCATAGTAGGTAATAATATCGGTATTGGTTAAAAGGGTATCAGTAAAAAGTGTGGTCAGATCACCGAAACACACCAGGCTGTCGTTGTAAAAATCAACACCGGGTTTGGGCGAAATGGTGAGGGTTTGTTCCAGGGTATCGGCACAGCCGCCGGCATTTAAAGTTACCAGAGTGACTATATACTGCCCCGGGTTGGCAAAATTATGGATGGGATTCACCAGCGTGGAGGTATTCAGGATGCCCGATGCCGGGTCGCCAAAGTCCCATGCCCGTTGAGTAAGCGAACTTCCTCCGTTCAGGCTGGTCATATCCGTAAACTGTGTGCTTTGGCCCTGGCAGGTATTGTTATAGTCAAAACCGGCAATGGGCGAAGGGGAAATAGTAACCGTGTTTTGAACCGTATGCTCACAGCCGATTGCTGTGGTTACATGCAGGGTAACGAGGAACGTTCCGGGTTGCGCATAGGTGTGCGTGAAACTGTTCACTGATGAAGTGTAGGTGGTATCCGTTCCATCGCCGAACGTCCAGTACCAGTTTGACAGGCTTCCGCCGTTGGCACTGCTCAGGTCAGTAAAAATAATTAGCTGTCCGGAGCAGGAAGGCGTGCTGCTGCTGAACACGGCCGTCGGACCCGGAATTACAATTACCGGTTTCACTTTTACATTGGTGCATCCTGCTGTATCGGTTATGGTGAGGGTGACCGTGTAAGTTCCGGCCGTGGTATAAATATGGATGGGATTGGCTGTAAATGCTGTTCCTCCATCGCCAAACTGCCAGTAATAGCCCTGTGTTGTTGCTAGGTTTACGGTAGATGTAAACTGCGTAGTATCGCCGTTGCAACCGGCTACTGGTGTAAAATCAACCGAAGGCGGCGGGCTCACAGTGATCTGATGCGTTATCGTATCGCTGCAACCGCCGGGGATGGAAACAACCAAGGCAACGGTGTAATTTCCGGCTGTGTTGTAGGTATGGGTTGGATGCTGCAGCGCGGAGTTGTTGGCTGTTCCCGAGGTCGGGTCGCCGAAATTCCAGGTCCATCCGCTGATGGTTCCGGTGGTATTGCTGATGCTCAAATCGTTAAAGGTAACCTGGTTCCCCAGGCAGGCCGGGCCATGCATAAAGGCAGCCGTGGGTTTTGGCAGGACGGTAACTACCCGGGTTAGTTCATTGGTGCAGCTGTCGTTGGTTTTTACAATCAGCTTTACATTAAAAGTACCTGCAATGGTGTAAGCGTGGTTCACATTAGGGCTTGACGGAAAGGTAATGGTTTGAGTGTTTCCATCGCCGAAATTCCATATCCATTTGGCAATAAACCCGGATGTGGTGCTGCTCATATCCGTGTAACTCACCACATCGCCCTGGCAGGTGGGTGCGGTATAGCCAAAGTTGGCGTCCGGGATAGGTGCAATGATAATCGGTTTTGTGCGTGTATTACTGCAGCCTGCCGTATCAGTCACCGTAAGGGTTACGGAATAGTTCCCGGGCGAAGTGTAGGTGTGCGTCGGAGCCTGAAGGGTTGAAGTGCCCCCGTCGCCAAAACTCCAGTTCCAGCTGGCAATGGTTGCTACTGCCATGCCCGTGGGCGTGAAAGCTGCCGGGTTATCGGCACAGGCACTCTGTGTGTTGAAATCAACGGCAGGTTTTTGTTTTATCGTGATGCTTTTGGTGATGGTATCCGCACAGTTATTTCCCGTAAAGGTGATCAGTTCCACAACATAGGTCCCGGCAGATGCAAAGTTATGGGTCGGGTTTTGCAAGGTGCTGGCATTGCTGGTTCCCGATGTGGGATCGCCAAAATTCCAGCTCCAGTTACTGAGGACCTGTGTGCCGCTGGCCGTAGTCAGATCCGTAAACTGAACGGCTGTTCCTACGCATTGCCCGTTCATCATAAAATCGGAGGTAGGGGCTCCAAGCATTTTTACCAGCCTGCTTTCGGAATGGGTACAGCCTTCGCTGTTGGTTACCGTAAGGGTAACGCTGAAAGTTCCTGCCCCGGCATAAGTATGACTTATGTTAGGTGCGTTGGGGAAAACTACGGTCTGCACGTTCCCGTCGCCGAAATCCCAGTTCCAGGTATTTATAAAGCCGGTGGAAGTGCTGCTCTGGTCGGTGAATGCAACAGCTTGTCCCTGGCAGTTATCGGTATTGGCATTGAAATGCGCTACCGGCGGAGGATTAATGGTTACCTGCAGGCTTGTATCACCAACACAACCTGCTGTATCGGTAATCGTAAGTGTAACGGTATACGTTCCGGGAGCAAGGTAATTGTGCAACGCATTGCGACTGAAAGCCGTATTTCCGTCGCCGAAATCCCACAGGTAAGTGGCTGTGGCCGGGATATTAATGATGGTGCTGTCGGCTAAAAACTGGGTCGGGCTGTTCAGGCAGCCGGGGCTGTTGAAAAAGTTAGACACCGGTGCAGCTTTTACTGTAACCTGTTTTTGCAGGGTGTCGCTGCAGCCGTTCAGGTTGGTAACAATAAGGGTGACATTAAAAAGTCCCGGTGTGGAATAGATATGTGTCGGGTCTTCGAGGGTGCTGAAGTTCAGTGCCCCGGATGTGGGTTCCCCGAAATCCCAGAGCCAGCCGGTGATTTGTCCGCCCAGGTTTTCGTTGGAATTATCCTGGAAAAAAGCGGCCTGGTCTTCGCAACTGCTCCAAAATGTGAAATCAGATTCAGGCCGGTTGCTTACGCTTACTATCACCTGGTACATGGAAAAACATCCCTTGCTGTTGTTCACCGTAAGGGTAACATTGTAATTTCCCTGTGCCGGATACTGATGGGTTACATTCGGGCTGTTGGGGAAATCGATGGTATCGGCCGGTGATCCGTCGCCGAAAGTCCATATCCACCGGTTCAGGTAACCTTGCCCGGCCGGGTTGGTGCTCAGGTCGGTAAATTGCGTGAGGTTTCCCAGGCAGTTCGGAGTACTGGTGCTGAAAAAGGCTGTGGGATGCGGCAATACTTCCACCGGGTGTGTTACCGTGTACTGGCATCCGTTGGTATCCACCACGCTGAGTATAACAGTGTAGATTCCATATGTCGGATAAACATGACTCGGGCTGTAAGGCGCATTGTAGATGGCAAAGGTGCCATCGCCGAAAGTCCAGTGCCATGAACTGGTGCGCGGAAGGAAGTTACCTGACAAGGTAAAATAGGTGGTATCGCTGTCGCAGGCATTGTTGGTGGTAAAATCGGTCACCGGTGTGGGGTTCATCACTACGTTGATGGTATCGCGCATCATGGCGATGCAGTTGGCAACCGGGTTTACTCCCTGCACGGAGTACTGACCGGGTGTGGTAAACAACCCGAAAACAAGGGCCGAGCCTGTTCCCGGCAGGGTTATTCCCGACGAAAGCCCGTTGCGCATCAGGGTGTAATTCATCCCCACCTGCGAGTTGTTTAAGCCGATGGTTACCCCTGTATCGCCTTCGCAGTAGTAGCCCTGGTTGGAGCCTGTTACCAGGAATAAATCAGGCAGCGGATACACCGAAACAGCTGCCAGGCCGTGAATGGAGTCGGGCGGAACACTGCAGAAGGCATCGTTGGCGGAAGTCACCGTCCATGTGGTGGATATCGCCGGACTTACCGAAAAAGTATAAGGTGACGTATTGATATTAGTTATTTAACTTTCGCAAGTTCTATTTACCCTGCTTGCAATAGGGTTGTGTAATTTGTCAGTTTTATAATTCTTTGATTATCAGAGATTAGCTTTTCCATTAACACTTCAGTGTCAATTTCGAGCAGTTCGGCTAAATCAGCC
>JBGSUB010000062.1:0-5377 GCA_041753535.1 Lentimicrobiaceae bacterium | reverse complement strand
GGCTGATTTAGCCGAACTGCTCGAAATTGACACTGAAGTGTTAATGGAAAAGCTAATCTCTGATAATCAAAGAATTATAAAACTGACAAATTACACAACCCTATTGCAAGCAGGGTAAATAGAACTTGCGAAAGTTAAATAGTTTATTTGCTAATGCAAATAATTAACGATAGCAGTCAAAAACATTGTCAGGATGCAGTGCAAAAAGGGTGATGAAGTTCCTGGTGTGAAATGGATAAATATTATCAGCATCGTCAACCCGAATTGAAGAGAATATTCTTATATCTCTTTGCTTACACTTTGTCCATGATAATACCATATAGTACATAGACAGATTAATTTAAGACTCTTATGCTTCATTTTCCGTTACCCTGAAGTACAGTGATTGCTTATTTTATTTCAACCCGAAATACGAAAAATTATGAAAAACATTTTTAAAATAATAATAGCAGCCTTTCTGATAACAGCACCATTACTGATGTTAGCACAGCCACCACATCCTCCGGGCGGAGGGCATGGTTCAACTGAAAATGATCCTGTTCCCGGCGCACCGGTTGGAGAAGGAATGCTATTGCTTATAGGTTTAGCTGGCTTGTATGGTGGTAAAAAAATACTAGATATCCAAAAAGCAGTGAAGGAGAAGAAAAGCTAAGATTCTCTTACTTCCTGTCCACATCAGCCTGATTGGGCACTTTTCAAATAATAATGTATTTCCTGAGAGTCAATTTTTCAATTCTATGGCTCTTTGGGGTTCTGGTTCACCCTAATGTCACTTAGAGCATCCTTAGCTTCCAGACTTTCGCAAGAACAGACTCTCTCCCGGCGCAGCAAAGGAGAAAAAACAGCAAACCCTGATCCGGTGAGTTTCCTACTTTCTGATATCAATAAGCTGGCATTGCAATTCTGAACCTTTGTATCTAATTTCCAGCATTAAATAATAACAAATATTTAGTACAATTTGATACTGAGTAACAGAGTATAGCCTATATTTGCATTCTTAAAATCAACTATTTTTCGTGTTCGGAAGTGTTACCAAACCGGGGGTCTATTTACTTCCTTTAACAGGCGGGACCATCATTAAACTACCGATTGCTGCTTAATACTTGATTCTGACTGATTATAAGAACAGACATAGCATTTCCGAAGAAAACTGAATCGAATAAAATTGAAATACTAACAATATAAAACACGCTTTATGAAACACAAATTACACACAATTAAGAGATTGAGTGCTTTGGTAGCACTTTTGATGCTGTTGCTTACACCTGGTTTGGGGTGGGGGCAGATCTTGACTTTTGAATTCTCTGCATTAACTGGAAGTGAAGTTTCCGCACTATCGAATTCAAATGATGCAAATCTGTCATCTTCAACAATCACAAGGGGTGCTGGATTAACAGCCGCTGCAAATGGTGGAAGGTTTAATGCAACATCATGGGCTTTAACTTCAATCACTAATGCAGTAACTGGAAATGATTATATGGAGTTTACTATCACCCCAAATGCAGGCTATCAATTTGATGTTTCCTCAATTGTTGTCCAATGGCAGAGATCCGCAACTGGAAATACCGCTATTGCTTTGAGAAGTTCAGTTGATAATTACGCAACTGATCTAGATGCAGTAAAAAGTGTTGTTGATAACACCAGTACCCAAACTTTTTCGTGGACTTTTGCTCAAGCAAATAGTTCCTCAGCAGTCACCTACAGATTTTATTCATATGCTGAAGCTACAGCGGGAGCAGGCGGACCAGGTGACGGAACTGGAAATGATATTACTGTTAACGGTACTGTTACCTCAGTTGGTGGTTCAGCCCCCACCACCCAAGCCTCAGCCATCACTTTCAGCAGCATAGGGGAAACAGGCATGACTACCGGCTGGACTAACGGCGATGGTGCTAAACGCGTTGTTATCTTGAATACTTCCAACAGCTTTACTGCTCCTGCTGATGGCTCTGATCCGTCGGCCAGCACAGTTTATAGCGGTAGTGGTGAACAAGTGGTTTATAACGGATCCGGAAATTCGGTAGCTGTAACAGGATTAAGCGCAAGCACAACATACTGGTTCAGGGTTTATGAATACAACGGTACCGGACTTACTACTAAGTATCTTACCACAACGGCAACAAATAACCCCAACAGCCAGGCTACCACAGCGCCTCCTCCGCAGATCGACTGGTGTAACCTGCAATACCCACAAAGTGGCACAATAAACCTAGGCGATGCATTTGTAGTATATGCACAAGTGTATGAAAATGGTCTGACAAATCCAGCCGGACAAGGCGCGGGAATAACTGCCTGGATAGGTTACGGTACATCCAATACTGACCTTAGTGGATATACATGGATACTTGCAGCTTATAATGGTGATGTTGTAAATAATGATGAATACATGGCTGATTTAGGTGCGGCTATTCTTTCAACCGGAAATTACTATTATGCCAGCCGTTTCCAGCTTGGCGCAGCCTCCTATGTGTATGGCGGTACCGGCGGTTTCTGGACATCAGGCACATCAGGCACACTCACTGTAAACCCACCCAACCAGATTGACTGGGCTAACCTGCAATCGCCGGCAAACGGGACAATCACAGCCGGTGGGACATTTAATGTATATGCCCAGGCATATGAGCCGGGTGTAACACCGGGAGCAGGTGCAGGAGTTGGTATAACTGCATGGATTGGATATTCACTAACCGACACAGATCCGAGTACCTGGGCTAATTGGGTAGCAGCCACATATAATACCGAAAGCGGGAATAATGATGAATATTTGGCCAATATTGCAACCGGACTCCCGGTTGGTACTTATTATTATGCCAGCCGTTTTAAAATGGGACTGGCTGATTATGTGTACGGTGGACTTAACGGTTTCTGGAATTCTTCGACCAGTCAGTCGGGTATTTTAACGGTTAATGCACCTCCAATGCCAAATGCCTGGATTAATGAAATCCATTATGATAATACCGGGGCTGATATCAATGAATTTATTGAAGTAGTGGTTGAGAATGCCGGATCATTTAATCTTTTAGGAATCCGTATTGATTTATATAATGGCAATGGAGGTACAGTCTATGACACCAAAACACTTGACCAGTTCTCCTTAGGCAATACTGTTGGGAATTTTACCTTTTATACTACTAGTAGCTTTGCCTCTGGCATTCAAAATGGATCACCTGATGGTATGGCACTAAGCTATTACGGAATCTTGGTTCCAGGCCAGTTCCTGAGTTATGAGGGGACTATGACAGGAACAGCTGGAGTTGCCAATGGAGTTACATCGGTTGATATAGGCGTGTTAGAAGCCGGAACTGCAGCAGCAGGTAGCTCGCTGCAACTTGCAGGTGCAAGTACTTCCTATTCTGGATTTGCCTGGCAGCCCGAAGTGCTTAACACTTCAGGTGCAAACAATCATAATCAATATTTTTATACTATTACAACATGGGATGGCAGCGAAAGCAACGCATGGGATGTTGCAGGTAACTGGGACAATGGGGTTCCTGTGGCTACCATAAATGCAATAATTCCCGATGTAGCAATTGACCCGGTTATCAGTACTACTGCAACCTGTAAAGATCTAACAATCAATTCAGGCGCATCATTAACTGTTAATTCAGGTGCTTCGCTAATAACAACCGGCACAGTTGCAGGTTCGGCTATTGTAAAAAGAGATATCGGAGCCAACGAATGGCATCTTATCTCCTCACCGGTTGCAGGTGCTCAGGCTGGTATATTTACCGGTCAATATCTGCAGTCGCATAGCGAACAAAATAATGCCTATACTGATGTTACTGCAATAACTGATCCTTTAAATGTAATGCAGGGATATGCCCTTTGGCCGGATGTAAATCCGTTTACAGCAAGCTTTACCGGTACCCTCAATACAGGAAACCAAAGTTTTTCGGCCACAAAGAACGGTGCAGGCTGGAACCTGACAGGTAATCCTTATCCATCGAGCATAAACTGGGACCTGGTAACCAAACCATCCGGTATAAACAATGCAATCTATAAACATGTAGATGCTTCAACATGGGCTACATATGTAAACGGTGTCGGCACCCCAACCAATAATGAAAAATTTATAGCTCCATGCCAGGGATTCTTTATTGAAGCAACTGCTGCTGCAACTTTATCGTTAGATAACTCTGTACGCGTGCATTCATCAGCAGCCTTCTACAAAAATTCGGAAGAAGTTGTGAATAACCTTATCCGGGTTGAGATTTCGGGCAACAATTATACCGACCAGGCTGTTGTAAGGTTCCTGCCTGAAGCAACCGCTGAATTTGACGGGGCATACGATGCACATAAACTATTCGGTGATGTGCCCGAGGCTGCCCAGATCTATACCACAGGTAGTTCGGAACTGGCGATAAACACCATGCCTGAAACCAGTGTTGTTCCGCTGGGAGTGCATGGAATTAGCGGTACGTATACCATTGCTGCAACTGAAATTAATGATCTGAACTTTGTAACTCTTGAAGATACCAAAACCGGTGTTTTCACTGAACTGGCAAATAGCTCATATACCTTTAATTTTGCCACGGGTGAAAAAGAGCAACGCTTTAAACTACATTTCAGCGCATTAGGCATAGGAGAAACGGTGAATACAACAGCAAACATATTCAGCTACCAGCAAACTGTTTACATCAACCTGAACGAAAATGTTAAGGGTGACATCTTTGTTTACAGTATCACCGGTCAACTTGTTACTTCAAAGCCATCGGCAGTGGGGATGAATGAAATTAAACTTTCCAATACGGGTAATTATATCGTGAAAGTAATCAGTAAGGAGAGTTCGGTTGTAAGAAAAGTGTACATACAGTAAAGAGATGAGGAGCGAAGAGGTGAAGGGCGAGAGGCGAAGGGCGAAAGGCGAGAGGCGAAAAAGTATCCTTCAAACTCTTCAACCGGGCGAAGCGAGCTCAGCGAAGCTAAACCTTTCAAACCCTTCCAGTAAAAAAAGTAATAACGAAACAACACAATAATATGAAACGCAATTTTAGAATAACACTCCTGGCCACTTTACTTATAACAGCACCTTTGCTCATGCTGGCACAAAACCCTCCGCATCCCAATAATGGCAGCACACCGACCGCTTCAAATACTAAGGTTGGCGATCAGCCTTCTGCCCCGGTTGGCAACGGTGCATTTATACTGCTTACCCTGGCTGTTGCATACGCCGGCCGGAAAGCGTATAAGATGCGGACGGATAGAGAAGAATAGGTAAATTCTCCTGCCCCAGTCCTCCTGACTTCGCCACTGGGTAACCCAATATTAAAACCTGAAAATCCTTGCTAGCATTTGCTGCTCGGGCGTTAGTTTCAACACTTTGTTTATGTGCTCTTTAGTTTCGGGGATTGTAATCTGAATGCTAAAAATAGTTTGG
>JBGSUB010000061.1:0-157717 GCA_041753535.1 Lentimicrobiaceae bacterium | reverse complement strand
CACCAAAACAAGTAAGCGTGGTAGTAAAGCCAACGGTGAGTTCCGAAGGAACACAAACCTGCTGTGAAACCGTATCCAGACAACCGCGCAAATCTTCAATCATAAGTTTTACCTCGTAGCAGCTGTCAACGGCATAGTAGGTATGGTTTGGATTAGTTCCGGTACCGAACTGGTATGGCTCAAACTCCCATTGCCAACTGTTTACCTGTCCCTGGTAGCTCCATGACGAATCCTGGAAAGTCACCAGTCCATTCGCACAAGGACTTGCCGAATACTTGAAATAGGCTGTAGGCTTGTTCCAAATCTGGACCGGCAAAAGCTTAGTATTGTCGCAGCCGTTTTCAGTAAAGGTGGTCAGTTTCACGCTGTAGGTTCCCGGAAGCGGGAAGCTAAACTCAGGATTCTGAACCGTGTCGGTGCCCAAAATTGTCGTTCCATTTAAAAACTCCCAGTACCAGCTTACAATGGTTTCGCCCTGGGGCGGATGGCTCAGATCGGTAAACTGGGTAGGTGCATTTTCGCATATGCCGGTATAGTTGAACATGGAAGTGGGCGCTGTATGTATGGTCAGCGGACGCGTTATGGTATTGGTACACCCTGCCGTATCCTGAACGGTAAGCGTTACATTAAATGTGCCTGCAACATTATACTCATGCGAAGCATTCTGTGTGAATGCATGCGGACTGCCATCGCCAAAATCCCATTCGTAATATTGTATGATGCCGGTATTGGTGAGAATAGTATCGGTAAAAAGTGTGGTCAGATCACCGAAACATACAAGGCTGTCGTTGTAAAAATCAACACCGGGTTTGGGCGAAATGGTAATTGTTTGTTCCAGGGTATCGGCACAACCGCCGGCATTTAAGGTTACAAGAGTAACTATATACAGCCCAGGGTTGGCAAAAGTATGGATGGGGTTCACCAAATTAGAAGTGTTCAGAATGCCTGATGCCGGGTCGCCGAAGTCCCATGTCCGCTGAGTAAGCGAACTTCCTCCGTTCAGGCTGGTCATATCCGTAAACTGTGTGCTTTGACCCTGGCAGGTATTTGTATAGTCAAAACCGGCAACGGGCGAAGGGGAAATAGTAACCGTATTTTGAACCGTATGTTCGCAGCCGATTGCCGTGGTCACATGCAGGGTGACCTGGAACGTTCCGGGTTGTGCATAGGTATGAGTAAAACTGCTGATGGATGAACTGTAAGTGGTATCCGTTCCATCCCCAAAAGTCCAGTACCAGCCTGAAAGGCTTCCGCTGTTGGCACTGCTCAGGTCGGTGAAGGTAATTGGCTGTCCGGAGCAGGAAGGCGTGCTGCTGCTGAAAACAGCCAGCGGCCTCTGGGCGACCGTTACAGGTTTCACTTTTACATTGGTGCATCCTGCGGTATCGGTGATGGTGAGCGTAACCGTATACGTTCCGGCTGTGGCATAAATATGGATGGGGTTGGCTGTAAATGCTGTGCCGCCGTCGCCAAACAGCCAGTAAAATCCCTGTGTTGTAGCCAGGTTAACGGTAGAAGTAAACTGCGTGGTATCGCCATTGCAACCTGCCACTGGCGTAAAATCAACCGAAGGTGGCGGGCCGATGGTGACCTGCTGCGTTATCGTATCGCTGCAACCGCCGGGGATGGAAACAACCAGGGCAACGGTGTAATTCCCTGCGGTGTTGTAGGTATGGGTTGGATGCTGCAGCGCGGAGTTGTTGGCTGTTCCCGAGGTCGGGTCGCCGAAGTTCCAGGTCCATCCGTTGATGGTGTCCGTAGTATTACTGATGCTCAAATCGTTAAAGGTAACCTGGTTCCCCAGGCAGGCAGGGCCATGCATAAAAGCGGCAGTGGGTTTTGGCAGGATGGTTAACACACGGGTAAGTTCGTTGGTACAACTGTCGTTGGTTTTTACAATCAGCTTTACATTAAAGGTGCCTGCATTGGTATACGCGTGGATCACATTAGGGCTTGCAGGGAAAATAATAGTTTGTGTATTTCCATCGCCGAAATTCCATATCCATTTGGCGATAAACCCGGATACTGTGCTGCTCATGTCGGTGTAACTCACTGCATCGCCCTGGCAGGTGGGTGCAGTGTATCCAAAGTTTGATTCGGGAAGCGGTGCAATGATAATCGGCTTAGTACGGGTGTTGCTGCAGCCTGCCGTATCAGTCACCGTAAGGGTTACGGAATAAGTTCCCGGCGAACTATAGGTGTGCGCCGGGGCCTGAAGGGTTGAAGTGCCCCCGTCGCCAAAACTCCAGTTCCAGTTGGCAATGGTTGCCACTGCCATGCCCGTGGGTGTATATGCCGCCGGGTTATCGGCACAGGCACTTTGCGTGTTGAAATCAACGGCAGGACTGGGCTTTATCGTGATATTTTTCGTAATGGTATCTGAACAGGAATTGCCTGTAAAGGTGATCAGTTTTACAACATAGATACCGGCAGTTGCATAGTCATGGGTCGGGTTTTGCTGGGTGCTGGTATTGCTTGTTCCTGATGTGGGATCACCAAAATTCCAGCTCCAGTTGCTCAGAACCTGTGTGCCGCTGACTGTGGTCAGGTCCGTAAACTGAACGGCAGTTCCCACGCACTGCCCGTTCATCATAAAATCGGAGGTCGGGGCACCAAGCATATTCACCAGCCTGCTTTCGGAATGAATACAGCCTTCATTATTGGTCACGGTGAGGGAAACGCTGAAGGTTCCTGCTCCGGTAAAGGTATGATTTACGTTGGGGGTGTTGGGGAAAACAACGGTCTGCACATTCCCATCGCCGAAATCCCAGTCCCATTTGTTGATAAAGCCGGTAGATGAACTGCTCAGGTCTTTGAAGGCAACGGCTTGCCCCTGGCAGTTATCGGTATTGGGACTGAAATGCGCTACCGGTGGAGGGTTGATGGATACCTGCAGGCTTGTGTCGCCGGCGCAACCGGCTGTATCAGTGATGGTCAGCGTAACGGTATAGGTTCCGGGTGCCAGGTAGGTGTGCAATGCATTGCGACTGAAAGCTGTATTACCGTCGCCGAAATCCCACAGGTAAGTGGCTGTAGCCGGAATATTTATAATTGTGCTGTCAGCTAAAAACAGGGTTGGACTGTTCAGGCAGCCAGGGCTTTTGAAAAAGTTGGAAACCGGTGCAGCTTTAGCCGTAACTTGCTTTTGCAGGGTGTCGCTGCATCCGTTCAGGTTGGTAACGATCAGGGTGACATCGAAAAGACCAGGGGTGGAATAGATATGGGTCGGGTCTTCCAGCGTACTGAAGTTCAAAGCCCCTGAAGTGGGTTCCCCGAAATTCCAAAGCCAGCCTGTAATTTGTCCACCCAGGTTTTCGTTGGAATTATCCTGGAAAACAGCGGCCATATCTTCACAATTTCCCCAAAATGAAAAATCAGCAATAGGTGGTCTTTCAACACTTATAATTGTTGTATAACTATCCGAGCATCCCATTGAATTCTCAATTGAAAGCGTAACCATGTATTCTCCTTCTAAAAAATAAAGATGGCTTAAATTCGGGTTTGCGGGAAACAGAACCGTTACAGGCTGGCTGCCATCGCCAAAATCCCAGGTCCATTCACGGATATACCCCTCCCCTTGCGGATTGGTACTCAAATCAGTAAATTGAGTACTAATACCCTTGCAATTAGGAAAATTAACACTAAAAAAAGCTACAGGATGCGGACGAACAATTACCGGATGACTAACTGAATATTTACACCCATTTGTATCAATAATACTTAGAAATACATTATATGTTCCATGGGACGGAAAAACATGAAGCGGATTCTGTGGTGCATTGAAAGTTGCGTAAGTACCATCGCCGAAATCCCAGAACCATGTGCTGATCTGCTGAATAAAATCACCGCTTACCATAAAGAAAGTTGTATCTCCGGAACAGGCAGTTGTTGAACTAAAATCTGTTACCGGAGTCGGATTCATCACAACAGTTATGGTATCGCGCATCATGATCCGGCAATTACCAACCGGGTTAGTTCCCAGTACTGAGTATTGTCCTAATTCAGGAAATATCCCAAACTGCAGAGGATTTCCGTTTCCATTCAGCACAATTCCGGTCGCAATTCCATTTCTGAACAATTCATACGTCATTCCCAATTGGGAATTATTGAGTCCAATCGATATTCCGGTATCCCCTTCGCAATAAAATCCATTATTCGAACCTGTAACTAAAAAAGGATCCGGCAACGGGTTAATGGCTACAAACGCAAGCCCATGCAATGAATCAGCCGGTGCGCTGCAAAAGGCATCATTTGCTGCAATAACCCAATAGGCAGTACTTACAGCCGGTGTAACACTGAAGGAATAGGGAGAATTTAAAATACCTGCAACGCTTACCGGTGCTATTCCATTTGTATAAGTAATATTCCAGGGCGGTGTTCCAGTTAATGATATACTTAAAGGAACAGGCGTAGCTTCACATTCAGTTGTTGAACCACTGATTGTAGCTGACGGATCAGGATGCACTGTAAGGAGCATGATATCATCACCAGTCAGATTTTTACAACCGGAAAGATCGAGTGTGAGAACAATAATTTGATTTACGTCATTAGGACCGGGAGTATAGGTTGGGTTAAGAATGGTAGAATTATTAAAACTCCCATCACCATTGGTTTCCCAGTTTATTGTATTATGATATTGAGCTGTTGCACTCAGATGATAGGGACGTTGCCCGCAGGTTTCATCATCAACACCGGCATTGCTTATCGGACGGGGATCTATTTTCCATTCCACCTGGTCGTTTAAAGACACATCGCTGCAATTTCCGTACCCATGCAGATTTAGGTTGAAAAGAACGGATCGGTCAATAACACTCAGATCTATCGGCCCGGGAAAATATACCGGCTGAATTAAAGTTGGATCATTCAAAGTTCCATCACCACCTATGTAAGTCCACTGAATACTATTAGTTGCATAACTGGTTCCTGAGCCGGCCAATTGGAACTGTGTCTGGCTGCTGCAAATAAAATCATCAGGGCCGGCATTTATTGTGGGATAAGGAGTTACGCTGAACACCCTGCTATCAGTAACGAATTGGTTCGAACAGGCCAGATCCCCTTTAACCCTGAGTGTCAGAGTTACTGTGCCAGCATTAAAATCAATATTTCCGGGCATGTAAGTTGGTTCAAGAAGAGTATCAGTTTCCAAAATCCCATCACCCGCTGTCCAGAATAATTCCGTATAATTCGTGGCAGTTGCTCCACTCACAAAAACCGGAGCCTGAACGCAATATGCACCGTCACTTCCTGCATTTACCGTTGGCATCGGGTCAATATTCAGGGTAAGGGTTTTTATATCTGTTTTCCCTGTGCATGCAGCTGATCCGTGACCGGTAAGAGAGAGAAGTACGCTTCCTGAAGCTATATCGGCGGAACCAGGTGTATAAACTGGATTCAATAAAGTATCATTACTAAATGTTCCGTTACCCGAGCTTGTCCATTTTACTCCGATGCAATATTGCTGTGAACCATTGAGTTGCAATGTTCCGGATGAACATATAGTTGAACTGTTTCCGGCCGAAACAACCGGTTCGGGCGAAACTACAACATTCAAAACATAAGGCGAAGCAGCAGTACAATTGAAACTATTCAGATAATTGACGCTAACTGTTTGGTTTCCGGGCGAAACCCAGGTAATTATTGCGGTATTATCAGCTATACTTCCCCCCGAAGTAAGATTTCCACCTGAGGAAATATTCCACGAGTAAGTGTTATTTCCTGCCTCTGTCAGGTAAGAATTGCTTATCGCATTATTGCAAACATAGTCAGGTCCTGTTACGACCGGGACTGGAACAGGGTTAACCTGAATTGAATAAACACTGGGTGTATTAGCCGCGCATGATGCTGAATTCGTGTAATTTACACTGATACTTTGTGGTCCGGCGGTATTCCAGGTCACTCCTATCGTGCTGCTCGTTGATGAGCCTCCTGAGGTAATGGTTCCACCGGGTGAGACTGTCCAGGAGTAATTCGAATTCCCACTTTGTGTGCTGTAAATCGTATTTACGGTATTCTGGCAAAGTGTTGAATTTCCCGAAATAGTTGGGGTTGGTAAAGGATTTACCATAACATTAAGTGCAGTTGGAGTACCTGCTGAGCATAAACTTGCATTCGTGTAATTTACACTCACAGATTGAGAACCTGTTGTATTCCAGGTAACTGTTACTGTGTTACTTGTGCTTGTTCCACCTGCCGAAATCGTTCCACCGGAGGAAATATTCCAGATATAATTTGTGTTGCCGCTTTCGGTTGTATAGAGGTTGTTCGATGCTGTTGCACAAACAACCACCGGCCCGTTAATGGCCGGCGACGCCTGCGAATTAACAGTGACCGCGAACACGGTAGGCGCTGCTGCCGCGCAATTCGTTGAATTGGTATAGTTTACACTTACAGTTCTTGACCCTGCTGTATTCCAGCTAACCGTAACTGTATTGCTGCCGGTGGTTCCGCCTGAAGTTACAGTACCTCCCGCTGATACATTCCAAATGTAATTGGAATTTCCGCTTTGGGTAGTGTAAATATTTCCGGTTGAGTTCGCGCATACAGACGCGGGACCTGAAATAGAAGGTGTTGGAACAGGATTTACCGTCACATTATAAACCGTGGGGTTTGTAGCAGTGCATAAACCTGAATTTGTATAGTTTACACTCACCGTTTTGGCACCGGTTGTATTCCACGTTACGATAACAGTATTACTCGTTGAAGTTCCTCCAAATGTGATGGTACCACCCGCTGATACATTCCAGATATAGTTAGTCTGACCAGCTTGCGTCGAGTAAACATTACCAATTGCATTTACACAGGCTGATGATGGTCCGATGATTGTCGGCACCGGTACCGCATTAACATTCACATTATAAACTGTTGGAGCTCCTGCAGCACAAAGATTTGAATTAGTGTAGTTTACGCTAACAGATTTAAAGCCCGCTGTGCTCCAGGTTATGGTCACTGTATTGCTCGAAGATGTTCCTCCTGAAGTAATAACACCGCCTGCCGACACATTCCATATATAATTCGTATTACCGCTTTCGGTTGTATAAACATTCCCAGTTGAATTCTGGCAAACACTTGACGGCCCGGATAAAGTTGGTGTTGACACAGAATTAACCGTAACAGGGAAAACGGTTGGTGTGATCGGGCTGCAACCATGACTGTCAGTATAAGTTACCGAAACAGTCTTTGCACCGGTTGTATTCCAGGTAACTGCAATAGCATTTGAACCTTGACCAGCAGTAATTACACCACCAACTGAAACAGTCCAGATATAACCACTCATTCCTGGGGAAGTTGAATACATATTTCCGGTGGAATTTACACAAGGAGATACAGGTCCGCTGATAACAGGAACAGGCAAAGGATTTACGGTAACGTTATACACTGTAGGTGTGCCGGTGGAACAGTTGCCGGGTGGCGGCCCCTGGTAGGTTACGCTCACCGTTTTTGCTCCGCTGCTACTCCAGTTTACTGTAACGGTATTACTTGTTGAAGTTCCGCCTGCTGTTATAATTCCACCAGCAGAAATAGTCCAGATGTAATTAGTTTTACCGGGTTCGGTTGTGTACACATTTCCGGTACTACCGGAACATAGATTGTTATTACCCGTAAGAGTCGGTGTGGATGATTCAAGCACTTCAACACTTAGCGCAATGGATTCAGGTCCCGCACCACATTGTGCATTTATTCCGTGGACAGAAAGGTTTCCCGTAACAGGCGCATTAAAAGTAATCGTTATCTGGTTGGTTGAGGTGGTTTGGCTTGTCCCGTCAGGTAATGACCAAATGTACGATGTTGCAGAGGGAATAGCAGGAACTGTGTATGTTACACTTTGTCCCTGGCAAACTGGTGAAGGCCCGGTAGGAATCGCCGGCGTTCCCGGCGCACGGTTTATGATAACCGACATTTGTACCGTTCCCTGCGAAAGATAATACCACCAGGAATTTACTGTATGGTAATTGCCCAGATTATAATTTCCCTGTCCCTGGAGGAAGGAAGCAAAAGTCCAGCTGTGGCATCCTGTCACAATGGGTAAACTCGCTGGATATAAACAACCTGTCGTTGAATTGTTAATTCCTCCCCAGGTAGAGAGGATTGTATCATCCCAATATATACGCAGTTTTGTACCTTCAGGAGGAAGGGGGTTAGGAAGTGGATGGACAATATCAACTTTAAATCCTTTATCATTGCCTTCTACATCATACAAAGGCATATTAGTCAGGCTGTTCAGGAAATCAATATCAACAATAATATTTGTACCACTGCTCACCTGGTTCCCAAAATTATCATCCCCGTTCCAGGTAATAAGGTTATTGATAGTCGCCTGCACATCGCTTGTAATAGTAACATCTTCCCCGTTGTTGATATTTAGTGGCGGACAATCGAGGTTCATGGTTACTTTACCCGGTTTGTCAACAACAACTATAAAAACTACCGACCCATCGCAACTGGCCGGCAATTGTTGGGTTGCACTGATTACTTGCCCTAGTGTACCTATTGGATAGATGACATCCGGATCGTTCAGGAATATTTTATACTGGGGAAGCGCATCAACGCGGTAACTCACTGATTTTCGTCGCTGCTCCCAGGTTCCGGTTGTACTGCAACCTGTTTCATTGCTAAAAATACTGAACGTTCCGGTCTTCATGCTATCGGCAGCAAATTTCGTTACAATTCCATCATCAGAGTATATGTAGAAACTACCATAGAAACTTTCAGTCATAAAGTCAATATTTACCTGCCACGACCGCGACCATACCCTTCCGGGAATTGCAATATGCGTTGTACCAACTGTTGCGGCTACTGTAATATCATAATATTGAATATGTAAGGTACCATGATTGGGCGAGGGTTCAGGAAAAGTAAACTCAACGGAATAATCGCCCGTCATAGCAGGATTGATGGTAATTGGAACATACCCGGAAGCATTTATTGTATTGGGGCCGGCATCAGCCTGTGCATAATTATTTATAAACCCATTACTACCTGAGATGGGAAAATTATACGGACCCAGAAGCACATTGTTAGGTTGACGGATATAATATTTATACTGGCTTTGATTTGAAGAATTTACATCCTCTGAGTTGAACCCCATATATGCAACTTCAGTCAGGTTATTAACGGAAAACATGATCCTGTAATCGGGATCGGCATTTAACTGTCCGAAAGTCGAATACGAATTTTGAACAGCAGGATTATTATCATGGGAAAGGTAAAGTTTACCGGCAGCATCCGGCCGTTTAGCTGCAGGTACAAGCTGTTTTGTTCCTTCTGCAAGCCCGGTTTTAAAAAAAACCAGCGCAAAAAGAATCTGAATCAGAATGATATGTCGGATGATATTTTTCACAAAGTAAACAGTCACTTACAATTTCCGATTCCATCCGAATGCCACAGAAAATAGCAGGGTTCAATGAATTTGAAATTGTAAGAAATAACAAAGTTAGCACTTATAACACTGCTATCTGCACTTTGCCCCTCAGTCGGCACTAATTCTTTGCAATTTACTCCATTACCAATTGAATTCTTTTTCAGTAAATAATGGCTGCACAACCCTGCAAAGGTCTGTTTAAAAGCTACGCGATTCATTTATAACCACAAAAAAGCATGAATTCAAAGTAGAATACTTCCCGCTTTAACACTAAAATATGTAATTTTGCATGAAACGTCACAGTCCATGAAAAAGAGTCTCTTAATACTTGCCCTTTTCAGCTTTTTAGTCACATCCTTCGCACAAAAAGGATCATTGCGTGCGTACCTCTCGCATGCATCGTTTTATGCACCCGATAACGGGCCTTATCTCGAAACCTACCTTTCTTTACTGGGCAGCAGTATTCAGTTTGTAAAGAACGAGAACGGAAAATTCCAGGGAACTGTAATGGTAACCATGCTTTTCAAACAGAACGACAGCATTAAGAATTTCAGGAAATACGACCTTCAAACCGTCGAAATTGACGATACAACTCATATCAATTTTATTCTTTTCGACCAGCAACGTATAGCGCTCCCTTCGGGTAAGTTCGACCTGGAACTGGAACTGGCTGACAGAAACAGGCAGATACAGGCTTTTAAAGCCAGCGATGTTGTGACCTTAAACTTCGACAACAAGAAAATATCGGTTTCTGATATTGAATTGGTCGAATCATTCAGTAAAGCTACTGAAACATCTTTGATGGCAAAAAGCGGATATGATTTTATTCCATACCAGGATTTTTATTATCCGCAGAGCATCAATAAAATCATGTTTTACACTGAAATCTACAATACGGCTATTGTACTTGGCGCCGAAGCACAATTTATAATAGCCATGTCGATACAATCGGTTGAAACAGGTAAACCTGTCGAAGATTTTTTCAGGATAAAGCGTGAAACTGCCGACCAGGTGAATGTTGTATTCAATGAATTCGATATTTCAACACTCCCGACCGGTAAATACAACCTGGTAATTTCGGCCCGTGACAAGGAAAACAAAGAGTTGGCTTCGAAAAGTATATATTTTCAGCGATCGAACCCGGGAGTAAAATACAATACGAATACCCTGCAGGATATATTTATAGCGAATAGTTTTGTTGCCAAAATCAACCGTCCAGATACTTTGCGCGAATACATCCGCATGTGCCAGCCGATAGCCGGGGCAAACGAAAAGCTATTTATAAACTACAATATCATAGCAGGAAATCTTCTTACTTTACAGCAATTCTTTCTTAATTTCTGGATGCAGCGGAACCCTGCTGATCCCGAAGGCGAATGGCTAAAATATTACAATATTGTTCTGGGAGTTGAACAGGAATTTGCTTCAACCAATAAAAAAGGCTATGAAACTGATCGTGGCAGAGTTTACCTTCAATATGGACCGCCTAACCAGAGAATAATTGAACCTTATACTCCAACTTCGCTGCCTTATGAAATATGGCAATACTATAAATTTGATAAACAGACCGACCTTAAATTCGTGTTTTATACTCCCGACCGCTCCATTAACGATTATATTCTGGCGCATTCCAATGCTATAGGCGAACTGAAAAATGTTAACTGGCAATACGAAATAAGAGGTATGCGCCCGCCAAAGGACACTGATAATCAACTTTATAAAAACGCTTACGAGATTGATCAGTTTGGCGAACATTCAGGCGAATTTTTCAACAATCCAAGGTAAGCATCATAGAAGGATGATAGAAAACAAATTGACTCAACAAGTAATATTCCGTATTTTTTGAGTGTTCTTACACTTTTAAACATCTGTTATCAACTATTTATATAATTTAAAAATGAAAATTTTATTTTGGTTATTCCGGATCATGGCTCATATATTGAGTAAACTACCTTTCGGGATACTATATTTTTTTTCGGGAGTGATGACATTTATACTTTGTTATTTAGTTAAATACCGGAAAAGTGTCATAGTGGATAATCTCAGGCATTCTTTCCCTGAAAAGAGTACCGGCGAAATAAATAAGCTGACAAATGCCTTTTACAGGAATCTTGCTGATATAATGTTTGAAGTAATAAAACTCGAAGATATTTCAAAAGAAGAACTTTTCAGAAGGGTAAACGTTGATGGTCAGGATGTGTTGGACCGTATAATATCCAAAAATCAAGGAGTTGTTGTAGTAATGAGCCATAGCGGAAACTGGGAATGGGTCAGCCAGCGGGTGTGTTTCGCGGGTGTTGGCTTCCACGATGTAGGAGTAATTGCCAAGGAAATAAGCAATTCATATTTTGAACAATATTTCACTCAAATCAGGCTCAGGCTGCAGAAGGGAATTGCCGATATTATCCCGTTTACCGAAACAGCCAGACATATTGCAACAAAAAGGCATAAAGCAAGTATGATAATCGCCATTGCCGATCAATCGCCACATAAAAACCAGATTTTGTTCCGGACTTCTTTTCTGAACCGGGATACCGGAGTTTTTCTAGGACCTGAACGGATTGCACGATCACTTGATTATGCGGTTATTTTTTGTCATGTGAATCATACCGCTCAGGGATTCTATAAAGTTTCTTTCGAACTCATAACTGATACTCCAAAGGAAACGCCTCCGTATTTTATTACCGAAACCCATGTGAAAATGCTTGAAAATGATATCCGGCTTCAACCTGAAACCTGGCTTTGGTCGCACCGCCGCTGGAAGTATTAGCACATTTTAAATTCCGAAAAGTGAATTGCTGCCGTTTTGTTGATAATTTTCATAATGTAATCTCGGATTCAGGATTTTCAAAATAAATTATCTCTAATTTAGCAGGCTCCATAAAGCCTGTGGAATCAAATGATTTAAGTCTGATCAGTAATTATTAATCAATTTATCCGGCTTGGCACGCATAGCAGTAGTAATATTAAATTGGAACGGAAGGGAGTTTTTGCGAAAATTTCTGCCCTCGGTGCTTGCCAACAGCCTGAATGTTGCCGAAGTAATTGTTGCTGATAATGCTTCAACTGATAGTTCTATCGAATTTCTGCAAAACAACTTTCCTGAGGTTCGGATAATCACCAACCGCACCAACGGCGGATTTGCCCGCGGATACAACGAAGCACTAGCCCTGGTTGAAGCCGACTTTTATGTTTTGCTTAATTCGGATATTGAGGTTACACCAAACTGGATTCAGCCGGTTATCGCTCTGATGGAGAGCGACAAAACAATTGCTGCCTGCCAGCCAAAACTCAGGTCGTATTACGAAAAGGAAAAGTTCGAATATGCCGGGGCTGCGGGTGGATTTATCGACGAATACGGGTATCCATTCTGTCGTGGTCGTATTTTTCAACATATTGAAACTGATAACGGGCAATACAATGATGCTGTCGAAATATTCTGGGCAACAGGAGCTTGCATGTTTGTAAGGGCTGATTTATATAAAAAATTTGGTGGTTTTGATGAAGATTTTTTCGCCCATATGGAAGAAATTGATTTCTGTTGGCGTCTGAAAAACGGAGGATATAAAATTATGTTTTGCCCTGATTCGGTAGTTTTTCATGTTGGTGGCGGAACATTGCCCAAAAAATCAGCACAAAAAACCTACCTGAATTTTCGAAACAATATTTCACTCCTTTATAAAAATCTTCCTTCCCACTTGCTATTCCCTGTTTTTGCAGTGCGTTTCCCGCTTGACGGCATTGCTGCCTTAAAGTTTCTTCTCGACGGCGGATTCGCTGATTTTTATGCAGTTCTCAGGGCACATTTTTATTTTTACGGGCATCTTGCCTCTCTCCGACGAAAACGTAAACTGCTCACTCAAAATATGGTACATGGGATATACCGAAAAAATCTGGTGAGAGAATACTATCTGAATAAGAAAACACTTTTTACGGAATTAGAAGCAAAAGACTTTGCTGAATAGCTTTCGCTGGAAATAATCCGGCAGTCAAAAAAGCCATCAGTTTCAGAAATTTATTCGAGGAAACTCTCCACCGCCAGCCGGTAGGAATCCAATCCAAAGCCTGTAATAATTCCTTGCATCCCGGCCGAAATCAGGCTCATGCTCCTGAACTCTTCACGGGCATGAATATTTGAAATATGAACTTCCACTACCGGCGTCTTTATTGCTTTCACTGCATCACCAATGGCAACTGAAGTGTGTGTATAACCGCCCGCATTTAAAATTATTCCATCGAAAGAAAACCCGGTTTCATGCAGTTTATTAATAATTTCTCCTTCTATATTCGATTGATAATAAGTGAATTCGATATTTGAAAAACGTTCCTGCAACGACTTATAATACATTTCGAAAGTTTCGCTGCCATACACTCCCATTTCGCGAACTCCGAGTAAATTTAGGTTTGGACCGTTGATAATGCAGATTTTCATCACAAGCAGATTTGAGAACAAATTTAGTTATTTACGTGAATAATCATGAAAGTATTAATTCCAAAATTCCAAAACTCAAATTCCAAATTCCAAATTCCAAGTTCCAAAACCCAAAATCAAAGTTCAAAATTCGTACCTCGTAAATCGAAAATCGCAAAATCCCAAATCTAACCATCCATCTTTCCAATAAAAAGCATTACTTTTGCACTTGAATAAAGAATAGGGGTGCCTTAACAAAACGGGCTGAGATCAAACCCATTGAACCTGATACGGGTAATGCCGGCGAAGGGATGGACAAACTTTAAATGAATGGATTTTCCCTGTTCGCCATTTGAAGTTTAACAAATTAAAAGTACAAATTAATGAAATGCTTTACTCTGCCAGCCTTGCTGGTCATGCTACCCTTCCTGGGACTGGCACAATTTAACCTTTCGGGAAAAGTAACCGGGAGCGATTCAAAACAATCTTTACCGGGAGCACACATCAGGCTGCTCAACACTTTTTACACTGCTGTGAGCAACAACAAAGGTGTATTCTCGATCGCAAACATTAAACCAGGGAAATACAGTATTGTTACTAGTTACCTCGGTTATAAAAATGACACCACTGTTGTTCATCTTTCAAAAAATGCAGATATCGAAATCAGTTTAAACCCTTCGATTATTCTCGAAGATGAAGTAATTGTACGCTCAACACGGGTCGGGGACAAAACTCCAGTTGCACATCAGAATATTGATAAGAAGGAAATCTCATCCATCAATTTCGGGCAGGATCTGCCGGTACTGTTGGGTAACAGTATTTCGGCAGTGGCCACTTCCGATGCCGGCAACGGAATGGGATACACCGCTTTACGCATACGTGGCACGGATATGACCCGAATAAATGTTACCATTAACGGAATTCCACTTAATGACCCCGAATCGCATAATGTTTTCTGGGTCGATCTGCCCGATTTTGCAAGCAGTACCGATAATATCCAGATTCAGCGTGGGGTTGGAACATCTACCAACGGCGCTTCCGCTTTCGGGGCAAGTATCAACCTGCAATCGACCAATCTCAAAACGGAACCCTACGCCGAACTGAATAGTGCCTACGGTTCATTTAATACACTGAAAAACAGCATTTCGTTTGGATCGGGATTGTTCAATAAGCATTTCAGCATGGATGGACGAATTTCGAAATTATCGTCGGATGGTTATATAGATCGTGCTTCGTCGGACTTATTATCTTACTATATTTCAGGAGCTTACACATCAGGCAAGGATTTGCTTCGCCTGAATATCTTCTCCGGAAAAGAAAAAACATACCAGGCCTGGGATGGAATTCCATCCACAATCCTCGATACTAACCGGACCTGGAACGGGATGGGCTGGTACATTGATAATAATGGAAATGAGCGTTATTATGAAAACGAAACCGATAATTATGAACAAACTCATTACCAGGCAATCTATTCACATGAATTCAGTAAAAAGCTGTTCCTGAATACTGCCATCCATCACACACAGGGTGAAGGATATTACGAGCAATACCGCGAAAGCGATGACCTTGAAGAGTATGGAATTGAACCAATTAATATCAATTCCGCTTTTTACCTGCAGAACGGTGATACCATTTTCACACCGGGTGGAATAATCAGCACAAGCGACGTGATCAGGCGCAAACAACTGAAAAACACATTTACCGGACTTACCTGGTCACTGAATTACCATGTAAGCCATCTGCAAACTTCAGTTGGCGGATCGTGGAATACCTATACGGGGAATCATTTCGGAACGGTTATCTGGTCGCAGTTTGCCGGCAACAGCGAAATTAACCACGAATGGTACCGAAGCCAGGCAGTAAAAAAAGATTTTAACATTTATGTGAAAACGGAATATTCCGTTACCGATTTACTCGATACCTGGGTCGATTTGCAATACCGGCATATTTATTATACGATGGATGGAATGGATGATGACAGCCGTGATATCACACAAAACCATACTTTCGACTTTTTTAATCCTAAAGTCGGAATTTCTTATCAGCTATCTGAAAAACAGAATATTTTCGCTTCTGTTTCAATAGCAAACCGCGAACCTAACCGGGATAACTTTGTGGATGCAAATCTCACAAAACCTATACCGGCTAAGGAAACGCTTTATGATGCCGAAGGAGGATACTCTTACACTTCGGGCCGAATTGCATTTACGGCTAACCTATATTATATGTATTACCTTGATCAACTCGTGCTTACAGGCGAAATTAATGATGTAGGAGCACCGGTTATGGTAAATGTACCTGAAAGTTATCGCACTGGAATTGAGTTATCAGCTAAGGTATTAATTTCCGGAAACTTGAAATGGGAACCATCCGTGACTATCAGCCGCAATAAAATCACATCCTTCACCGAATACATCGACGACTGGGACACTTGGGGGCAATTAACTGAAGAACGCTCAAATACCGACCTCGCATTTTCACCTTCCATAATAGCGAACAGCAATATCAGTTGGGCAGTATTTAAAGGATTCAATTTAAATTTATTCAGCAAATTAGTTGGCAAACAATATATTGATAATACACAAAGCAGTAACCGGCAGCTCGATCCGTATTTTGTGAACAACCTTCTTGTAAGTTACACGTTGGATCCCGGTTTCTGCAAAGAAATTGGTTTCTCGCTGATGATCAATAATATTTTTAATACCGAATACGAATCCAATGCCTGGGTGTACAGGTATTCATTTGATTCGGCGCTTCAAAAAATGGATGGGTATTTTCCGCAGGCAGGAGTTAATTTTATGGCTGGAATCACAGTAAAACTTTAGTAAAGTGCGATTTAAGAATGACGAATTCAGATTTAATGTTGACTAATTAGTGTTCTCAGAAAAGAAAGAAAAAAGATTATCTGAATTTGTACCCTCCCCAACCCTCCCTATAAAATAGGGAGGGAGCAGTTCGCAACAATGATCCAGACTTTTGAGAAGAGTCAAGATTTGTTAGTAAGTCCTCCCCATTGTCATTGCAAACAAAGTGAAGCAAAAGGGGAGCATAGGGGGTACAATTGGAAAATGAAAATAAATTTATGGGAACTGTATCATGAATCCTTGACTAAACGACATTGAATGCAGAATGCTATTCCAAAATCACAAATCGTACCTTGTAAATTACAAATCGTAAATCGTACATCGCAAATCGTACATAAAACATTGTAAATCGTAAACCCCGACCCCTAAAACCTAAATCCTATTTTCACTATCTTTGCCACCCATGGCCAATATCATCACTATAAAGAATAAAAAAGCAGGATTCGAGTATTTCCTCGTCGAGCAGTTTACGGCTGGAATAGTGCTGCTGGGAACTGAAATAAAATCGGTACGCGAAGGCAAAGTGAACCTAACTGACAGCTATTGCGCTTTTAATGGCGATGAGCTATACCTGCTCAATGCTCATATTTCGGAGTACAAATTTGGTAACCAGTTTAATCATATTGCCAAACGTGCCCGCAAACTATTGCTTAACCGCCGCGAACTTAAAAAAATAATCGGCAAAACCCGTGAAAAAGGTCTAACAATTGTTCCGGTTGAACTATTTATTAACGATAAAGGCTTTTGCAAAGTCACCATCTCCATAGCCAAAGGCAAAAAAAACTACGATAAGCGCGAAACGCTCAAGACCAAGGACAATAAACGGGAAATGGACCGAAGGCATGAAGATTAGGAGGTTTGGGGTTAGGTTTTAGGGGTTAGGGGATGACAATATGAAGCGAGAATCATCAATCCGAAAAAACTTTTTGAATTTTGAATTCCTCTCTGTGTCCCTCCGTGTCCTCAGTGCCTCCGTGGTTAAAAAAACTCACAAATGAAAAACATCCCTTTCAGCGCATACTGGATAACCGAAGAATCAGACGGCACATTTAAAAGCCAGATTATTCAACGAAATACGGATGATCTTCCACAAAATGGCGTTTTAATAAAAGTAGCATTCTCTTCACTCAATTACAAAGATGCTTTATCCGCTTCCGGTAATAAAGGTGTAACACGCCGTTACCCGCATACTCCTGGCATCGACGCTGCCGGTATTGTTGCCGAAAGTAATTCGCCGGAATTTAAGCCGGGCGACCAGGTTATTGTAACCGGATACGACTTGGGAATGAACACCATGGGTGGTTTTGGCGAATATATCAATGTTCCCTCCGAATGGATAATTCCTTTACCTTCGGGCCTTAGCCTGAAAGAAAGTATGATTTTGGGGACAGCTGGATTTACAGCAGCACTTTCCATGCATCATCTGTTACGTTGTGGACAAAAACCTGGAGATGGTCCTTTGCTGATAACCGGTGCAACAGGTGGAGTCGGGAGTCTTTCGGTGGCAATTGCCTCTAAACTGGGTTTTGAAGTAATTGCTTCAACAGGTAAAAAAGAAGAAACTGAATACCTTATTAATATAGGCGCTAAAAATATTATCGATCGGTCAGAAGTTGATGATCAGTCGGGACGGATGTTATTGCGCCCGCAATGGGCCGCAGCCATTGATACTGTTGGAGGAAATACACTTGCTACCATTCTTAAATCGTTAAAACCACATGGCAACGTAGCTTGTTGCGGTAATGTAGCCTCTCCCCTGCTTAATACAAGCGTTTTTCCCTTTATTTTGAACGGTATAAATCTGCTTGGAATCAATTCGGCCACAACGCCTTTGCTTTTGCGTAAAACATTATGGGAAAAACTTGCTGATGAGTGGAAACCTGATTTCCAGCGAATAAAAACACAAACGGCAGGATTGGATTCAATACATAAAAGTATTGAAAAGATTCTGAAAGGGAGAATTACAGGGAGGGTTGTTGTGGAGCATTCAAAAACGGCCGTTTAAACAATACTTTTTTAATCGTTAATTTATTAATAATAAATTTTTAGTTTTCATTCTTATATTCATTTTTCTGAATCAATACTATCACTAAGGTTGTAGAGTAAAAGTAAAATTCAGCTACCGGGCATATCCTGAACAAAACAAAGCCCTTCGTTGTTACAGGCTAATGTGCTGTGAATAAAGCTGTAATCACTTTTTACTAATTTAATTTACAACCGAAATGAAAACCAAATACATCATTCTAACGAGTTTGTTAGCTTTTCAGTTAACAATAACTTTTGGACAATGGTCCACGGATCCTGCAAATCCAGGTATAGTATGTGATGTCGCAGGTGTACAAAGCAATCCACAAGCATTTGCTGACGACAACGGCGGAGTTTACGTTTTTTGGATCGATAACCGCCTGAGTGATCCTTATGCACATGAAGTGTATGGACAGCATTTCGATGCAAACGGATATGCACTATGGGAAGAAGATGGCCGTTTGATATTGAGTCATTCCAATAAAATAAACTGGTTCAATGTCAGCCGGATATTTAACGGAGAGATTATTATTGGTTGGCTTACCGCTAACGAAGCCGGAACTGACTCATTAAGAGTACAACGCCTGGATGAAGATGGAACGAAATTATGGACAAACGAACTGATAGTTGCTAATGCCGGCATTACACCCAATTACATTTTAGGAATGTATGGGTACAATATTATTCATGACAATTCGGGCTACTGTATTTCGATAGGAACCGTTTATTTTGGTGGTTCAAGCGGGAACAGGATTACACGTTTCAGCAGTGATGGTGTTTTAACCGGCATGTATAATGGTGAACCTGAAGGGACTCAGTATCACTATGGATATTCTGGTTTACAGTCTGCTTTTGATGCAGCCGATAATATTTATATCTACTATTCAACCAGTAATGGCGCCGGTGCTGAATTGATGTGCCTGAAAGTAAATACCGCAGGCGATACAATCTGGGGACCCGTAGCTGTGCTTACAGGAACAGCCGGTCTTTCGTATCAATCGTCAGGAATCAGTGATGAGGATGGGATAACGTTTGTGTGGCAGGGCAATGGTGAGGGAGGCGCAGCAGCGAATCTGTATGCCCGAAGGCTTGATGCTGACGGAAATTTTGCCTGGAGCGACACAACATTACCCGTTTGTGTTCTCGACGGAGCCCAGGGGATCTTTTTCTGGAAAAAATCAGGAGATAATTATTACATCACATGGGCTGATGGCAGACCAGGAACAAGCCCCGGTAATTATGATATTTATGCTCAGAAATTTAACAAAAACGGCACTATTCTCTGGACCGAAAATGGTGTTCTCGCCAACAGTGTAAGTACCTATATTCCCTACCCCGAATTTGATTTGAATGAAGACAATACTATGGTTATTTGTCACCAATCGAGCTCAGCAGGTTATATTGTACAAAAAGTATTGGATGATGGAACTGTGGTGTGGGATGAAAGCGGACGCCAGGTTTGTATACCAATTTACAGCCCATTTTATAGCGAACATGTTCAAGTGTGCTCCGGCAATAAAGTAATATCCGTGTGGGCAAAATCAATCGCATCCGGAGGATCTGATAATATTCATATTACAAGGGTTGATAATACAGGAGTAGTTGGGGTTGCTGAATTAAATTCAGATCAGATTGAGATATTTCCTAATCCGGCATCCAGTGAAGTAATCGTTATTTTACCCGAAACAATAAGATCTGCAACAATAAGCCTGATCGATTTATCAGGCAAGGAAGTAAAAAGGGAAAAAGTCTCAGCACTTTCTACTCAAAACGAATTACGGATTTCAACATCTGATCTCAGTTCCGGGACTTATATGATTCGAGTTGAGAATGAAAAAGAAATTAACTCGTATAAACTAATCGTAAAGCAGGATTAGATTTCTACACTTTCTTTTAGCAGGCAACATTGCTGCTTTTGCAGAATTAATAACCGGGAATGCAAGCGAGAACGGCTTAATGATTGTGTCCTTCATGCCCTTCATGATCAGGATCATCCGGTTTTTTGCAACATGGCGGAAGTGCTGCATAGGCTTTTGGATCAGCTAGAGTTTCATCAGCGTCATATCCTACTTCATTTATAGCCTTCCGTATTTTATCAGGCGTTGTTTTGCCAGATTTGTAGGTTACAGTCAAAACCTTGTCTTCCAGGTTCAGATCAGAACCTGAAACTCCTTTTTCGTAGGCCATGGCAGTTTCTATGCGTGTTTTACACATTTCGCACTGAGCCGAAGTCTGAATTTTAATTGTTTCGGTCTTTTTTTGAGCCTGAACGCTAACAGAAATAAAAAAAGCGAATACCAGGTATATAAAAATGTGTTTTTGCATGGTTGAAAACTTTTAGTAACAATTGAATTGCGAAATTACGTAAAAAACTGCACATATATAAGAAACTGCCACTGTCGCTATATACTCGTTTACAGCACTTTACACAATGATGTTATATTTAATATTATGAATACTTAATTTAGAGGTGTTCTAAATTAGCTTAAGTATGAAATTTCATACATATATAATTACAACAATTCAATACTTTTGCCCCCTTAAAACCGTCATAAAAAACGTTAAAATATGGATAGCAGCGCTTTAGTGCTTTTTTTCATTGTTGCTGTGGTTCTTGTCGGAGGAGCAATGCTTTTCTCCAGTTTCGTACCACCAACATCCTACAACCCAACAAAATTCGAGCCATACGAATGCGGAATTGAAACTATCGGAGGTTCATGGCTGCAATACACAGTGGGTTATTACCTGTTTGCCATTATTTTCCTGATTTTCGATGTGGAAACCGTTTTTGTGTTCCCCTGGGCGGTGGTGATGAAAAATGGCGGCATAACCGCATACGTTGAAATTTTAATCTTTTTCTTCATTTTAGGTCTTGGCCTTTTATATGGCTGGAAAAAACACGCGTTAAAATGGGAATAACAACTTCAAAAAAAGAATTTGAGAAAAACGACTTCCCGATCCTTGAACAATATGAGGGAGGAAGTATAATACTCACACAACTTGATGCACTTGTTAATTGGGCCCGCTCTAATTCAGTATGGCCATTAACTTTTGGAACACGCTGCTGCGCCATCGAATTTATGGCTGTTGGAGCTTCACGTCACGATATGGCTCGTTTCGGTTATGAAGTTGCCCGCGCTACCCCACGCCAGGCTGATATGATCATCATTTCCGGTTCCATCAACTACAAAATGGCTCCAGTTCTGAAACGCCTTTACGATCAGATCGCCGATCCCAAGTATGTAATTGCTATGGGTGCGTGTGCTGTTTCGGGTGGACCATTCTATTACAATTCCTACTCCATTGTTAAAGGTGCTGATCATGTAATTCCGGTTGATATTTACGTTCCCGGGTGTCCGCCACGACCTGAAGCACTGTTATTTGCCTTCCTGCAATTACAGAAAAAGATTAAAAGAGAGAAAAACTTCAAAAAGCAGATTAAAAAGTAAGGATAAAAGCAGGCCGCCGCAAAAGGCAAAAACAAAGCACTCTGCATAATCCCAAAAAAATCAATCCATGACCAACGAACAGCTTATTGAAAAACTTTCATCCGCATATCCTGATGCAGTTATCAAAAAAGGCATGCAGTATCCTGAAATCACTGTAAGCTTCGATGCACTGCATGCTTTTATGCAAAATATAAAATCGGACAGCCAGCTGGCATTCGATTACCTGGTTTGCCAGTCGGGAGTTGATTATCCTGCTAATATTCAGGTTGTTTATCACCTCGAATCAACTAAACATCGGCATTTTCTGGTTGTAAAAGTGAATACCGAAAACAGGGAAACTCCGGCTTTGGACACGGTTAGCGATATATGGCCGACCGCCGAATTTCACGAAAGGGAAATCTACGATTTACTGGGAATAAAATTTAACAACCATCCTGATCTGCGCCGCCTGTTCCTCGACGATACCTGGGGATTTCCGCTGCGTAAGGACTTTAAGGATGATATTCATGTTGTAGAAAGATAGTTATGGCTGAGATCATAGAAAAAATTGTCACTACCGACGAAATAAAGACTGACGAGTACCTGGTGAATATGGGTCCGCAACACCCGAGTACACACGGTGTGCTTAGGCTGCTGCTCAAACTGGAAGGCGAAATTGTTCATAATGTTGAACCTCACATTGGTTACATTCACAGCGGCATCGAAAAAATGACCGAAGCCCTTTCCTATACACAGATTCCGCATCTTACTGACCGCATGGATTACCTGTCGTCGCATATGAACAATGAAGCAGTTAGTCTTCTGGTAGAAAATGCTTTACAGGTCGAAGTTCCCGAACGGGTAAAATACATCCGTACTATCTTTGATGAACTGCAGCGTCTGGCTTCACACCAGTTATGGTGGTGTGCTTCAGGAATGGACCTGGGAGCTCTTACTGCTTTCTTTTACGGATTGCGCGATCGTGAAGATATACTTGATATTTTCGAAGAAACATGTGGCGCACGTCTTACCTTAAATTATAGTGTACCTGGTGGAGTAATGTTCGATATTCATCCTAACTTCCAGAACAGGGTAAAAGCGTTTATTAAAAAATTCAGGAAAACATTACCCGAATATGATAAGTTACTTACCGGAAACATCATTTTCCAGAACCGTACTAAAGGAGTTGGAATTTTAACAAAAGAAGACGCCATAGCTTACGGAGTAACCGGTCCTACCGGCCGTGCATCAGGTTTCAGTTGCGATGTGCGCAAACATCATCCTTATAGTGCTTATCCATATATTAAGTTCGACGAAAAGGTAGGAACTGATGGTGACTCATTCATGCGTTGGAAACTGAGGATGGACGAAATGTGGGAATCGCTGAATATTATTGAACAGCTTATCGATAATATCCCTGAAGGAGATTACGCAGTAAAAATGAAAGGCGTGGTTAAACTTCCTGAGGGAGAATTTTACCAAAGAGTTGAAACAGCCCGCGGTGAATTCGGAGTATATGTGGTTAGCGATGGGAAAAAGAACCCATACCGGGTTAAATTCCGTTCGCCTGGGTTCTCAAACCTTTTTGCTATCAATCACATTGCCAAAGGATGGAAAATAGCTGACCTTGTAGCAATAATGGCAACTTTTGACCTAGTAATACCTGATATTGACCGGTAAGGAGGAAGTTAATAGAAAATGGTAATGGGAAATATGGGGTTGGTTGTTCTTTTAAATTTCTTAAATAAAGAAGTAAAATCTGTCGAATGGCTCTCCCTTCGGGGAGATGTCCGAAGGACAGAGGGGACTGAAGAAGAAGTAAATAGTAAATATTAAATAGAAAATAGAAAACAGTTGTTGGGAAGTTCTCTATAAGAAAAAATATAAGTGCAAATATGTCTTTAGCTTCTCCCCTTTTTTCAAGGGGAGATGTCCGAAGGACAGAGGGGTACAAAGTCAAAAAACAGTACAACTGAATAAGCTAAAAATCTGATAAACCCATTTAAGAATGGCATTCGAAAAATACGATTTTACGCCGCTCACTCAATCCATACACGAGGGATTGCTTGAAAACGTCTCACCACTTCTCACTACAATTATTGAATGGACAATAATCGGGGTTTTATACCTGTTATTTATTGCCGTTTTCGGGTTATTGCTGGTATATGCCGAACGCAAGGTATGTGCTGCCTTCCAGCAACGCTTAGGCCCTATGAGGGTCGGTCCATGGGGATTAATTCAAACCATTGCTGACTTTATCAAGTTGCTGATGAAAGAGTTGATCACACCGAAGAGTGTTGACAAATTCCTTTACAATCTGGCTCCTTTCATTGTAATTATTGTTCCTTTCCTGACTATTTCGGTAATTCCATTTGCCCCGGGTTTGCAGGCACTTGATTTTGATATCGGGATATTCTTTGTAACAGCAGTTTCTTCGGTAGGTGTAATCGGCGTATTGCTCGCCGGATGGGCCAGCAACAACAAATATTCGCTTATTGGGGGTATGCGTAGCGGCGCTCAGATTGTTAGTTACGAACTTTCAGTAGGTATGTCACTCATTACCATGGTTATACTAGCTGGCACCATGCAGGTTTCCGAAATTGTTGAACTGCAACGCGGTGGTTGGTTCCTTTTTAAAGGACATATCCCTGCCGTTATTGCCTTTATCGTTTTTGTGATTGCAGGTACTGCTGAAACAAACCGTGGCCCGTTCGACCTTGCAGAAGCTGAATCGGAACTCACAGCCGGTTTCCACACCGAGTATTCAGGTATTAAATTCGCTTTCTTTTTCCTTGCAGAATACATCAACCTCTTTATTGTAGCAGCCATGGCAACTATCGTATTCCTTGGCGGATGGATGCCATTCCATTTTGGCGGTTTTGAAGGATTTAACAATGTAATGGACTTTATCCCCGGAATCGTTTGGTTCTTTATGAAAGTGTTTGCCATAATATTCCTTATCATGTGGTTCAAATGGACTTTCCCACGCTTACGTATCGACCAGATTCTCACACTCGAATGGAAATACCTGCTCCCGATTAACCTCTTCAACATACTGTTGATGGCAACCATGGTTTTATTAGGATGGCATTGGTAGGGAGTGAAAAGTGAATAAGGAATAGTGAATAGTGAAAACAAATAATTGTTGCCTGCAAAATTAGACCAGGAAACTTTTAAATAACAAATCAGAGCGAATGAAATCATTCATCAATTATATAGCCGAAATTTTCAGCGGCATCTGGAGTTTACTTACGGGAATGAAAGTTACAGCAAAGTACTTTTTTACCCCTTGGAAAAACGTAACTCAGCAGTATCCCGAAAACCGTGATACACTCGTGATGTTCGAGCGTTTCAGAGGGGAAGTAGTAATGCCGCATAACGAAAACAACGAACATAAATGTACAGGTTGCGGCATCTGCGAAATCAACTGCCCGAACGGATCAATAGAGATTATTACCAAATCTGTTGTGAATGAAGAAGGTAAGAAGAAACGCGTAATCGACCAGCATATCTACCACCTGGCCATGTGCACTTTCTGCAATTTATGTATAAAAACCTGTCCTTCGGATGCTATCGTTATGGCTCAAACCTTCGAACATGCACATTGGGACAGAACAACCATGACAAAAGTTCTCAATCAGCCGGGATCGAAGATTATGGATGGGGTTAAAGAGTAGTGAGTAGAGAATAGAGAATAGGAGAAAAAATAACTTCAAATTACCTGAAAAAGCTCGTTACCAGCAACCGAATGACCACCGAATGACAACTCACCCCTCTCAAACACTAAAAATCACTCACCCCTCATCAACCGAATGACCACTGAATGACAACTCACCCTTCTCAAACACTCAAAATCACTCAACCCTCAACAACTGAATGACAACTAAATTTGCTCAAACTCTCAAAAACACTCACCCATCATCAACCGAATGACAACTACACCTTCTCATAAACTCAAAACACTCAACCCTCAACAACTGATTTACACAATTCCCCAACAGAGCCTCTTTAAATCTAAAATAGCAAAATACAATGAATAGTGAAGTAATGTTTTACCTTCTGGCCGGAATGATCCTGATATTTTCAGTGCTCACCGTTACAAGCCGGAAAATATTGCGCGCCGCGGTTTACCTGCTTTTTGTGCTCATTTCAACTGCTGCCATTTATTTTATGCTGGAATATAACTTCCTTGCAGCTGTTCAACTTACAGTTTACGCAGGCGGTATAGTTGTTCTGATAATTTTTTCGGTTCTACTTACAAGTCATATCAGCGAAAAAGCGATTATGGCCGACAAGAAACAAAGTTTATTGTCAGCATTGGCCGTTGGAGCAGGCGCAGTATTAACCCTGATCACGATCATGAAGTTTGCGTTTATTCCATCCGTTGAACCTGCACAGACTTCTACAGTAACTGACGTGGGAAATGCACTTATTTCATACAACCGCGATGGATTTGCACTTCCGTTTGAAGTAATTTCCATACTACTGCTGGCTGCCATGATCGGTGCTATTATTGTTGCAAGAAAAGAAAAAGATGCAATCACTAAATGATTCTTAGCAGAAAAGGATTCATCGTAAATCGTAAATCGTAAATCGTAAATCATAAATCGTAAATAGTAAATCACCATTCTCACATCAATCAGAAATTAAAATTAAAGCATATTTCCCATGACCGGAACCATACCGTTGCAAGCTTTCCTGGTAATCAGCACCCTGATGTTTTTTATCGGGATTTATGGGTTTCTTACGCGTAAAAACCTGATAACCATGCTTATGTCGATTGAGCTTATACTCAACTCGGTGAATATCAACTTCGTAGCATTCAACAGGTATTTATACCCGCAGAATCTTCAGGGACATTTCTTCTCACTTATAATTATCGCTATTGCTGCAGCTGAAGCCGCTGTTGCAATTGCCATCATCATCAATATTTACCGTAATTTCAGGTCGATTGATGTTGAAAACGTTGACGAAATGAAGTTTTAACTAAAACATTAATCATCTGACATATTAATAAGATATGGTCGACTACACCTATACATTACTCATCCCTCTGATTCCCTTTGTGTTATTCATTCTCATCGGGATTACAGGACACAAAATGAAACCAATTGTTTCAGGACTCCTCGGAACTGCAGGATTAGCAGTCGCGGCTATACTCTCGTATATCACTGCCATCCGTTATTTCTGGACCGATCACATTGCTGAAACCGGCTACAAATCGATAAAAGCCTTCGAAGTAACCTGGCTTCATTTAACTGATAAACTTACCATCAACCTGGGAGTTCTTATTGATCCCATTTCAGTAATGATGATGATCGTGGTTACTACTGTTTCATTGATGGTACATATTTATAGTATCGGATATATGAAAGGCGAGCGCGGTTACCACAGGTTTTTCTCTTTTCTATCCCTTTTCAGTTTTGCAATGCTCGGATTGGTGTTAGCCACGAATATTTTCGAGATGTACATTTTTTGGGAACTTGTTGGAGTTTCATCTTTCCTGCTGATTGGTTTCTATTATGAAAAGCCAAGTGCCGTTGCTGCTTCGAAAAAAGCTTTTATTGTAACCCGCTTTGCCGATCTTGGATTTCTTATCGGTATCCTGATCCTTTCATTCAATACCGGAACTTTTGATTTCCAGCTTCTTACAAGTCCAACCGGGCCAGCAATCACAATGGCAGGTGGAGCAGCATTCATGGGCATGTCAGTTCTTACTTGGTCGCTGATCTTTATTTTTATGGGCGGTGCCGGGAAATCAGCCATGTTCCCCTTACATATTTGGTTACCAGATGCTATGGAAGGTCCAACTCCAGTTTCAGCGCTTATTCATGCTGCTACTATGGTTGTTGCCGGGGTTTACCTGGTAGCTCGGCTCTTCCCTGTTTATGCACTGGGAGCTCCTGACGCTCTTACTGTTGTTGCATGGGTCGGTGGGATTTCATCCCTTTTTGCCGCAATTATTGCTTGTACGCAAACAGATATAAAACGTGTGCTTGCCTACTCAACCATGTCGCAGATTGGTTATATGATGCTTGCGCTTGGTGTTTCCGGTTATGGCGGACACGACGGACTTGGTTTTATGGCCGGAAACTTTCATTTGTTTACGCATGCCATGTTCAAAGCATTATTATTCCTTGGCGCCGGGGCTATTATTCACGCAGTGCATAGTAATGATATGAAAGACATGGGGGGGCTTCGCAAATACCTGCCCATCACTCATGCTACTTTCCTGATCGCTTGTATTACCATTGCCGGTATTCCTCCTCTATCCGGTTTCTTTAGCAAGGACGAAATCATGGTTGCAGCCTGGCATCACAACAAAATCTTATTCTCGATCGAATACCTTGTAGCAGGCTTGACGGCTTTTTATATGTTCCGCCTGTATTTCAGCATCTTCTGGGGAAAAGCAACACATTATCATCACACTCCACACGAAGCTCCTTATGTAATGACCATTCCACTGATGGTGCTGGCTTTTGGTGCTGTTTTTGCCGGTTTCCTGCCTTTCAACGAATTGGTGACTTCCGATGGTTTGCCTTTCGAAGCTCACCTCGATTACAGCATTGCAATCCCTTCGGTATTAATTGCTTTACTTGGAATCGGAATAGCAACAGCAATGTATCGTAAAACTAACGGTTTACCTGATAAACTTGCCGGAATTTTTGGTCATGGTTACAAATGGGCATACCATAAATTTTACATGGATGAAGTTTATATGTTTGTAACCAAAAAGATCATCTTCGCATACATTTCGACACCTGTTGCCTGGTTCGACAGGCATATTGTTGATGGTTTTATGAACCTGGTTGCCAGGGTGGTTGAGAATTCATCCAGGCTTATTAAGGGGATGCAGTCAGGTCAATTGCAACAGTATGGATATGTATTTGTTACCGGTGCCATCGCGCTGGTGTTGGTATTTGTTTTCCTCTGGTAGTTCCTGAAATTCAACAAAAAAGAATTTAAACGTTAATTGTAAGAAATAAATCATGAATATACTCAGCTTATTTATTCTGATACCTCTGCTCACGATTATAGCCATATTGTTTACCAGCAATATGAAGCAAACCAGGATTGTGAGCGCCGTAGGAATGGGAATTCAACTTATCCTGTCCGGAATCCTGGTTTATCTTTACCTCGTCGAGAGAAATGCCGGAAACACAGCCGCAATGCTGTTTTATTATGATGCCGTATGGTTTCCGACACTTAATATACATTACACTATTGGTGTGGATGGAATCTCAGTCGCCATGATTGCCCTGACTTCCATTGTGGTTTTTGCCGGGATTTTTGCCTCATGGATGGTCGATTTCCTTTACAGGGAATTCTTTATTTCACTAATTCTGCTTGCTTCGGGGGTTTTTGGTTTCTTTATATCACTGGATTTATTTACCATGTTCCTGTTTTACGAGCTTGCTGTGATTCCGATGTACCTTTTAATAGGACTTTGGGGCTCAGGGCCAAAAGAGTATTCTGCAATGAAACTTACTCTAATGCTTATGGCAGGATCAGCTTTACTGTTCGTAGCAATATTGGGTATTTATTTTTATTCGGCACCTGCAGGAAGCCAGCTTACTTTTAACCTGTTGGAAATCGCCAAAAATTCGATCCCTGTCGAAATGCAACGTTTCCTGTTCCCATTTGCTTTTATTGGATTCGGTGTTCTTGGCGCGCTATTTCCTTTCCATACTTGGTCACCTGATGGCCATGCCTCTGCTCCTACAGCAGTTTCAATGTTGCATGCAGGCGTACTTATGAAACTTGGTGGTTACGGCGTTTTCCGCGTTGCTATTTACCTGATGCCGGAAGCTGCTCATGAACAAGCATGGATTTTCCTTATTTTGACTGGTATCAGCGTAGTTTATGGCGCTTTCGGAGCTATAGTTCAGAAAGACCTGAAATACATCAATGCGTATTCTTCCGTTAGCCATTGCGGATTAGTGCTTTTCGCAATATTAATGATGAACCAGACGGCAATGAATGGTGCTGTTATCCAGATGATTTCACACGGTTTAATGACAGCACTTTTCTTCGCACTGATCGGCATGATCTACGGTCGTACTCATACCCGTTTAATTAACGAAATGGGTGGTCTTATGAAGGTTATGCCTTTTCTTGGTGTTGTTTATGTTATTGCCGGTTTGGCTTCTTTAGGTCTCCCTGGCTTAAGCGGTTTTGTTGCAGAAATGACAATTTTTGTTGGTTCCTTCCAGCATACCGATACTTTCCACAGGGTGCTTACTATCGTTGCTGCTTCCTCAATCGTTATCACGGCAGTATATATTTTGCGCGTTGTAGGAACTTTGCTTTTTGGTCCTATTAAAAATGATCACTTCCTTCATCTGAAAGATGCTATGTGGTTCGAAAGACTTTCAACTTTAACCCTTTTTCTTGCTATTGCTGCTATTGGTATGGCTCCGCTTTGGTTGTCGAACATGATCAACTTCAGCTTAGGGCCAATTGTTGAAAAAATAAACGGAGTGGCAGCTGTTGCAGGACTTTTTTAAACCAGTATAATAATCATCACCTAAGATACTCAGCATATGAGCATAAACGATTTCATGACAATGCGGCACGAATTAATACTGGCAGCGCTGGTATTATTGGTACTCATTATCGATATGAACCTTAAGAAGAGTCAGAAACATCTGATCATTCCGATTTCGCTTTCCTTGTTCTTTATACATACAGTGGTTGGTTTTCTTCCTGCCCAAACCGGTGTTCTCTTCGGTGGAATGTATCATACCGACGGGCTTACCTTACTGATGAAAAATATTCTGAATGTCGGCGTTTTCATTGTACTTCTGCAAAGTACAACCTGGCTTAAAAAGGATGAAAACGGCGAAAAAATCAGTGAATTTTATATCCTTCTGTGGTCGACCCTGGTGGGGATGAATTTTATGATTTCATCAGGTGACTTCCTGATGCTTTACCTCGGACTGGAGCTTGCAACAATTCCGATGGCAGCATTGGCAGCTTACACACACCATCAGACAAAATCTGCCGAAGCCGGCATAAAACTTATCCTGTCATCTGCTCTTTCATCAGGAATCCTGCTTTTCGGACTTTCGATGATATACGGAACTACAGGTTCTATTTATTTTGATACTGTAGGTGCACTCTATTCTAATACACCTTTGCAGGTTCTGGCTTTTATTTTCTTCTTTACCGGAATGGCATTCAAAATTTCGCTGGTTCCTTTCCATCTTTGGACTGCCGACGTTTACGAAGGATCGCCAGTAAATATAACCTCGTACTTTTCAGTAATTTCAAAGGGTGCATCTGCTTTTATTCTGATCATGGTGATGTATACCGTATTTCATTCCATCGCTTACCTGTGGAAGGATATTGTTTACCTGATAGCCGTGATGACTATGACAATAGGTAACCTTTTCGCACTCAGGCAGAAAAATATGAAACGGTTCCTTGCCTTTTCGAGTATTGCACAAGCAGGTTTCATTCTGCTTGGTATTATTGGCGGGAATAAAATAGGAATGACAGCAACCGTTTACTTCGTACTTGTTTATATCTTCTCCAATCTTGGAGCATTCGGTGTGGTTTCAGCTATTTCAGCCCGTACAGGCAAGGAAAGCATGGATGACTACGATGGACTTTACAACACCAATCCTAAGCTATCCTTATTGATGATGCTCAGCGTGTTCTCCCTGGCAGGAATTCCGCCTGTTGCCGGTTTCTTCGGTAAATTTTTCCTTTTCACATCAGCTGCTTCAGGTGGTTACTACTGGTTGGTCTTTATTGCTGTTCTGAACGCCACCATTTCATTATACTATTACCTGCTCGTTGTAAAAGCAATGTTTATTAATAAGAGTGATACACCAATTGCCTACTTTAAAAGCGATATGCTAACCAGCATCGGACTAGTGGTTTGTGCTATAGGTATTTTTGTCCTGGGTTTCTGGAGCCAACTTTACGAGATTATCGATTCAGTCACTTATGCAATTATAAACTAATATATAACAGTGACTTACAAATACAACAAAGCTGAATTATGACACTCAAGGCAAAACATATAGTTGAAGAAATTAACGGTGTTCGCTGCACTGTAGTCGAAAAGGGAGTTACGCAAAAGCGGGTTGATTTCCTGAAGGATCTTCTTGAATTCAATAAATTTGAAGTAACTATTTGCGAAGATAAGAAAGAGACTGAGGATGCCCCTACCCTCTTTACCATTGGTGTTACTGACCTTGTTTTTAATCCTGTAATTGCAGTTTATGAACTTAGTTTGAAAACACCCGACGGAAAACGGGTTTCACCGGCCTACTGGGATCAGAAAACCACGGAATGTGTGGATGAATACTGGACTTTTGAAGAAAAATAGAAAAATTCCTAACCGGCCGAAAGCCGGTTTTTTTTATGAAATTAATATGGAGCACGTTCCATTGTATAAAACCACCGAGAGCACTAAGTAACACTAAGGTTTTTGACCCTAAAAACAGGAAAAATCAACTCATTCATCTATGCTTTCAACTCAGTGTCCCTTCGTGCTCTCCGTGCCTCCGTGGTTATTTTTTACTATTGGTGGCTTAAAAATAAAAAAGGCCATCTGTAGACAGCCTTTTCACTTGGGTGGAATATGGGGTTCGAACCCACGACCTTCGGAACCACAATCCGACGCTCTAACCAGCTGAGCTAATACCACCATGTTGGTTTGATGATGCAAAAGTAATCTTTAAATTTGAAATTTGAAAATCTTATGAATCATTTTTTATAGATTTGTAGCGGGGTAATAGTTAATCGAAAATAGAAAATAGATAATAGAAAACATGAACAGACTTGTACTTGAAGTTATTCTGCAATTTCGAATTCTCTGACAACTATTTTCTATTAACCATTCTCCATTAACCACTTTCAATTATCCATTATTATTAATTAAACCCAATCCCAATGGCTGATATAATCGACTACAAAATCCACGGCGATGATATGCAGATCGTCGAAATTGAACTTGACCCTGCCGAAGGTGTGCGTGCCGAAGTAGGAGCCATGATGTTTATGGAAGAAGGCATTCAGATGGATACTGGCACCGGTGGGGGAATTTTTAAAGGTCTCAAGCGTATGTTAACCGGTGATGGTTTCTTTATTTCGACCTTTTATAATATTGCTAATAGTAAGCGCAGCGTAGCTTTCGGGGCACCTTATCCCGGCAAAATCATTCCTCTTGACCTGAAACAAGTCGGAGGCACTTACATCTGCCAGAAAGATTCCTTTTTATGTGCAGCCAACGGCATTGACATCGATATTGCTTTTACCAAAAGGATTGGGTCAGGCCTGTTTGGCGGAGAAGGATTTATACTGCAAAGGCTCACTGGCGATGGGCTGGCCTTTGTACATGCCGGTGGCACAATTATCAAGCGTGAACTTCGCGATCGCGAAAATCTGCGAATAGATACCGGATGCCTGGTAGCCATGTCACCAACTATTGATTATGATATTCAGTTCGTAGGAGGATTTAAAAATGCGCTTTTTGGTGGCGAAGGACTTTTCCTGGCAAGTTTAACCGGTCCGGGAACAGTTTATCTTCAGAGCTTACCGTTATCACGCCTTGCTGACAGAATTGTATCTTCATCACGCACCAACCGCGAGGAATCGCATGGACTTGGCGGAATTGGAGGCAATATTCTTGGCGGATTGCTTGGTGGTGACAGGAAATTCTAATTGTTCAAAACAATAAAGTAGTTCTCTTCTAACCGAAATATTTTCTAAATATTCCTACTTGTTTCTTCGAAAAAGAAAATACGATAGTACCGGTTCGCTGAGCAAACTCGCGTGGATTCGTTTTCGCAGTAACAGGATTCCTTTTATTTCGCTGTTATTTATTGGCCTGGTAGCATTTACTGCTATAATTGGCTATTGGATAACACCTGACAAAACGCCTATGGTAAATGAGCAGAACCTGCTGTTAGCTACCCTGCGACCAGGCTCCAAGGTTTCAGTTCTGAAAGTCAGGAAAAACCAGGATATTCCTTCACGGAATATTTTTTATGGCTTGCTGTATGGACGGGAAAACATGTATTCTGATTATCCATTCACAAAATATACGTTTGCTGGAGATTCGATCTTGATTACAGAATTCAGCAAAGATTCATCCGGGATAGAGATGTCATTTCACCTGGCCGACGTTTGTTACCCGCTTGGAGAGAATACGGTCAAGAACTTGCCTGGAAGCCGGATTTCAATTATTACGCTTGATGGGAAAACCATACTTGCATCATGCCAGGAACTACAGAATAAGATTTTAGAAAATCACATTACCAGGAAAACCTTTTTTCTGGGGACCGACCGATTTGGAAGAGACGTTTTGAGCCAACTTATAATCGGGACTCGGGTAAGCCTGTCAGTAGGTTTCATATCAGTGGCAATCTCATTGCTGATCGGTATTTTCCTGGGAGCAATTTCAGGCTATTTTGGAGGAAAAATTGATGCACTGATCTCCTGGTTTATAAATGTGGTTTGGGCAATACCCACCTTATTGCTTGTAATTGCTATAACTTTTGCGCTTGGAAAAGGTTTCTGGCAGGTATTTGTGGCTGTTGGGTTAACAATGTGGGTCGAAGTGGCTCGTGTGGTTCGGGGACAATTCATGAGTCTGCGCGAGAAGGAATTTGTAGAAGCAGCCAGAGCACTTGGCTTCAGGAACTTCAGGATAATATTCCGTCATATTCTACCCAATGCAATGGCACCGGTTATTGTAATTTCGGCTGCCAATTTTGCATCAGCCATCCTTCTAGAGGCCGGTTTAAGTTTCCTAGGAATTGGAGTTCAGCCACCTATGCCCTCCTGGGGTAGCATGATAAAGGAGAATTACCCGTATATCATACTCGATTATGGATACCTGGCAATACTTCCCGGTTTGGCAATTATGGTTATGGTTCTTGCTTTTATGCTGGTTGGCAATGGTTTGAGGGATGCAATGGATGTGAGGACTGTAGATTGAAAGAATTCTCCAGACCGATTCCGGCACTATAACTGAGGTATCTTTTTATTCCTGGGTTTCTTTTCAATTTTTGACTTAGTATACTTTTTATATTCCTCAATTCCACAATTATCGGAAGGTGTATTTCTACGGCAGTTACCTTTATTAAAGGATAACTTTAAGCCCGCATAAAAATCAAGTCCCGTGAAATCTGTAAAATGAAAGAATCCACTTAGCTTTTCAGTACCTACAAAAAATCCCATAAATCGGGCACTTAATCCAATTCTTGGTTTTGTCCAATCATAAAGTGTAATTGGTAGGCTTACTTCAAATAAACTAGTCTCATAACGGGGTGTCAAACCAAAAAGTACAGGCCTGATGATACCTGATTTTGAAAACTGAAGCGGATAAACAAGCGTCCCGTTAACAAACCAGTTACCTTTATAGTTATAATCTGCCTGGATACTTATAGCTGTCGGCAAAGCAATTTTTACCTCATTTCCCTGCACAAGTTGCGAACTATCACCATAAAACTGATTATTTATAATATTTGTAAAATCATTCACATTGTTAAATTCAACAGAATTGACACCGGGCCAGTATGTTGAAGCATCGTTAAATACTAGTCTTTCGGCATTTTCCTTAAATTTAATTCTGCCAATATCGAGCAAAGAAATACCAATTTTATACTTGTATGGAACATAACTCTGTGCACAGAGTTTGTTTACCCTGTCGTTTCGGGCATAACTCTTTTTCTTTTCATATATAACACCCAAATCCAGGCCAATACCTTTACCTCTGAATAACGGACTATTAGAAAGTTCATTTGTTTCGTAATCAATCGGAAGCGAATAGCCGGCTTCGGCATTTATATTATAAACAATAAGAGTATCTCGATCAAGAAGAACATAATCAATATTTTCAGAATTAAAGTAGCCACCGGCATATCCTCTCAGAAGCTTTATTGTAGCCCCGGCGGCCCAATAATCCAGCCCTTGCTGTTTAACAACATAAGAGTAATTGAACCCAAATTCAGCCCAGGCCATCTCAGAATTATAAATATTCCGGTTGTCGACATAATTAATGTCATACTGAGGGGGATACTCCAACTGTTCAAATCCGAACTTTGCTATGTCGTAGGGAATATTTTTAGCTGACATAACTGCACGCGCCCCGGTAATCAAACCAAACGAATGTTTTCCATAAGTAACGGAAAAGGATGGACCCATTAACCGTACATTTCCATATGCCTTCTTATCCTTACTGTTGTAGTAATCATAAACGATAAGGTTATTATCTTCCCCATGAGTCGGGAACTGCGGATCTTTCATCAGAAACCTTTTGAATCTATATTCCTCTTCCGCCATGTAGATATAGTTATTTTCAGCAAATACATCAACAGAGAACAAGTTTATATCAACATAAAAAGGAGAAGTTACCGAAACGGCAGGATTAATCATTGACCCGCTGATACCAGAACGGCTGCTGTTCACAATGCCAAGCATCTCCTGAGCTGATAAAACATTTATGCTGATTACTATAAAAATCAGGATGAGAGATGTCTTTATTTTTTCAGGAAAAGTAAAACAAAAAATTTGGAGCTTTTTTATCAATTTGAATCAATTGTTTGTCACAGACAATTAACAAACGAAAATTTACTTTGGATATTTCATCACTTTACATCCCGGGAAAAAATTATATACCCGTTTTAACATATTTGCAATATTATATTAAAATAATAAGATATTTTTGCCTTTCGAAAAACATCTATCTAAATATGAACTCAACACTGAAATCAATCCTTTGGTGGATTTTCGCCATATTTTTTACTATAGCAATGGCACGTTACCAGAAAATCACTGGCCCAACTTACCCTATTTCTGGAGAAACAAACTTAAATGGAAAAGAAATTAAATATCAATTGCTGCGCACCGCTGAAAATGATAAGGATGCCGAACTGGCATTGAATGTACCTGATACCAGTATTTCCGGAACCATAACATACAAGCGTTACAAAAGCAACGACAGTCTTAAAACTGTCCCATTAACACGAAGAAATGATACATTGTTCTTCATGATGCCAAAACAACCAGCAGCCGGTAAAATGATGTATGAGATTGTCCTGAACAGTGGCATCCAACAGGTTAAGCTCAATGCTAAAAACAATGAATTTGTAGTAATGCGTTTCAAAGGACCAGTTCCCTTGTCTGTATTAATCCCTCATGTATTATTTATGTTTTTAGGCTTGTTATTCAGTACCAGAACAGCTATTGAAGCACTAATAAATGGAGTCCGAACTTATAAACTTGCTCTCTGGACACTAGGATTCTTGATTGTAGGGGGATTGATTTTAGGCCCGATTGTTCAGAAATATGCTTTTGGCGCTTACTGGACAGGCTGGCCGTTTGCTGATGGCTCATTCAATCTTTCCCAGATGGGCGACCTTACAGATAATAAAACATTAGTAATGGTTTTGGCATGGATACTGGCAATTACTAAGCTCAGAAAAGATCCGGCAAATAAATTCTGGCCTGTTTTTGCTGCCATTATGGTTTTGATAGTTTATCTTATCCCGCACAGTATGTTCGGATCAGAAATTGACCATACCAAATCCCCTAAATTATAATTTCGTATGACAATTACGTTAATTATCATTGCACTCACGGTATTTGTATCATTACTTGCATTCAGCAACAGGGAACTTTTCCGCCGTTTGGTATTTAGTCCCTACGATATAAAGCACTTTAAAAACAGCTATCGCTTCCTATCTTATGCCCTTATACATGCCGACTGGATTCACTTGTTAGTGAACATGATGGTTTTGTATTCATTTGGCCGTGTAGTAGAAGCATACTATGGGTTTTACTTTGGGAACAAAGCCATTTTCTACTACATTTTGCTTTACGTAGGGGGAATTGCACTATCGACATTACCCTCGTACGGCAAACATAAGGATGACTATAGTTACACAGCGGTCGGAGCCTCCGGAGCTGTTTCGGCAGTTGTATTTGCCAGCATTATTTTTGACCCTTTAAGCAAAATCTATATTTTTCTAATCCCGATTGGAATACCTGCAATAATTTTTGCAATACTTTATCTTGCTTATTCATGGTATATGGGGAAAAAGAATATTGATAACGTAGGGCACGATGCTCATTTCTGGGGTGCAATCTTCGGATTTGTGTTCACAATAGTCTTAAAACCAACATTATTAAGCAGCTTGTTAGCAATTCTTTCCGGAAGTGTATGAGTTTTGGGATTTATTGTCTCGGGGAGTATATGATCAGCATCATCTCAGGTTTCTGCACCACCAATTCTGATCTATCTGTTTAGTTCATATTAGGGTCAAAAGGATAATTCACCCAGGGAGCATAATCTTCGCCAAGCGTAAGTACAATATTCTTCCATAAACCCGCAGGCCTCGCTCCGAATACATATCTTTTCTGTCCTTCCAAAACGATCCAGGAGTTTTCTTTCATTTCCCTTTCGAGTTGTTTGGGCTCCCAACCCGAATATCCGGCATAAAAACGAATATCGTTGGTGGTAAGATCTCCAGTAAGGATCAGTTTGCGAATTTCGTCGATATCACCTCCCCAGTAAACACCATCCATGATTTTAAGGCTGTCTTTTATAAGTTCACCCTTTGAATGCACAAAAAATAAATTATCAACATGAACCGGACCACCCAGGTATAGATCTGTATCGAAATTTCCAAATTGAGCGGAAATAGTGCTGAGTTTGATTTTGGCTGGTTTATTTATGATAAAGCCGAAGGTCCCGTCGGAACTATGCTCCGCAAGCATAACTATCGAACGGCTAAAAAACCTGTCGCTGAGTGATGGCTGACTCACAAGAATCCGCCCGCGGTTGGAGTTTGATCAGGTAATACCATAATTTAATATTAAGGTCATTATCATATTCAACTGAATATGATAAGCATGTCATACCTTTAGTAACGCAAAAATATACGTTAGATTGTATGATTGTTCTATCTTTGAAGTTCAAATATAACGATATAATTGCAGCATAACCTTGTGAATAATACAATTAAACCTGGTAAATCTCCGGGACAGGAAAAATTCGATCAGTTTCGCACTGAATACCCATATATGGAATATTGCGGTTACACAGTTGGTATTGATCAGGATGGATTGAAGGTAAGTTATGAATTTGACCTTTCTGGTAAGTTTACATTCCGTCCGGGTTTTACAATACCAAAAAGAAGATTTTATCAAAATTTTCCTTCAGCAGATACGATAAATAATCAATTATTCCAGAATCTTATTTTTCAGATTGGTTTGATAGAACTAATTAGTTATTGGAAAGTTGCGTGCCCTCCTTTAGTCATTATCAGGACTCAACATCTTTCGGACGAACAGGTAACATGGTGGAAAAATATTTATTATCAAGGACTTGGAGAATTTTTTTACACAAATAAGATTGAAACTTCCTTGCAGGATTTTATGGCAATAACATCCGGAACTGAAACTTTTGATTTACAGACAATTTCTCTGAATGATTCAGTTATTGTTCCGATCGGTGGCGGGAAAGATTCGGTTGTCACGTTAGAACTTCTTAATAAAACAGAACAGGTTCGTCCGTTTATTATGAATCCAAGAGGTGCTACACTTGAATGTATTCGTGTTGCGGGTTTTGGAAACGAGGGTTTCATTGAAGTAAATCGCAGGCTCGATCCATTGCTGCTCGATTTAAATGCCATGGGATTCCTGAACGGGCATACTCCTTTTTCGGCAATGCTCGCTTTCTACAGTATTCTGGTTGCAGCAATTGCCGGGCACAGGCACATTGCATTATCCAACGAATCGAGTGCTAATGAACCTACAATTGCAAGTACAGATATAAATCACCAGTATTCCAAATCATTTGCATTCGAAGCAGCCTTCAGAGAATATGTGAAGAAATATATTTCGGCTGATTTTAATTATTTCAGTTTCCTGCGGCCGCTAAATGAACTTCAGATTGCGCGCATTTTTGCTGAACATGTGAAGTATTATCCTGTTTTCAAGAGTTGTAATGCCGGTAGCAAAACCGATATCTGGTGCTGCAATTGTCCGAAATGCCTTTTTGCCTTCACAATTCTGAGCCCGTTTATACCAATCATTGAACTTGTACATATTTTCGGCAAAAATCTTTTCGAATTGCCACAGATGCTCACTTACCTCAAAGAATTAACCGGAATTGATGAAGTAAAGCCATTTGAATGTGTGGGCACTATTGACGAAGTAAATGCCGCGCTCCATATGTTTATAGCACAGCATCAGCATGAAAAGCTCCCTTTACTGATTGACTATTACAGCAATACAACCAATTATTCGAGGTACAATCCCGCAAATGAAGCAATTAAAATACTTAATGAATTTAACTACGATCATTTTCTGGAACCACTCTTCCTTGATATCCTAAAACAGAAGTTGTAATGACTGAAATAATAAAATCAGAATTTGAATATAAAAGCATTGCCCTATTAGGTTTCGGGAGAGAGGGACGTTCAACATACACTTTTCTCCGGAAGATATTTCCTCAAAAATTATTTACAGTTATTGATGAAAAAGAAGAGATCAGAAATGACGCGATTTTGAAATCTGACGCTAATCTTGCATTTATTACCGGAAGCGGATGCATGCAATCAATCGATATTTTTGACATAGCAATAAAATCACCAGGCATTGCATCCAATTCATTACCAGCTGAACTGAAGAAGGTGCGGATAACGTCGCAAACTGATATTTTTCTTCAATTGTTTGGAAAACAAGTAATTGGGGTTACAGGAACCAAAGGTAAAAGCACAACTTCAAGCCTGGTTCACCATATTTTGAAAAATGCAGGGACAAATTCCTTGTTTGTCGGAAACATCGGTATCCCTCCTTTTAATTGTATTGATGAGATAAGGAATGAGACTTTAATTGTTATGGAATTATCATCTCATCAGCTAGAATATGTGAGTCATTCGCCACATATAGCAATTCTTCTGAACCTTTTCCAGGAACATCTCGATCATTATAAAAATTATGAGGAGTACCAGCTTGCAAAAATCAATATTGGGAAATTTCAGAAAACAGACGATTATTTTATTTACAACAATGATAATGAAATCCTCAAACTACTGGTTCAGAAATCATTAACAAACGAACACATCAGGTTACCTTTTTCATTAGAACCTGATTCAACAGTAAGAATTAATATAGTCAATCAGTGCATTGAAATTCAAACTAAATCAGGGCATGTAAAACTTTATGATACCAGTTATGGCCAACCTTTACAAGGGCATCATAATCTTTATAATATCATGGCAGCTGCATCAGCATGTTACCTGAAAGGCATTCCAACTGAATTAATCAGTTCAGGTATAAGTTCATTTAAAGGTCTGGAACATCGGATTGAACCGGTTGGGGAATATGGAGGAATTATTTGGTATAACGATTCGATTGCTACCATACCCGAAGCAACTATCGAAGCAGTTAAAACTCTTCAAATTGTTGACACATTGATACTTGGAGGATTCGACAGGGGAATTGATTATTCAGTTTTGTATCCATTTTTACTTTCATCAGGAATTAGCAATATTATTTTTGTTGGAGGAGCCGGTAAACGAATGAAAAGGGAACTGGCTGAATTAAATGGAACTGAGTTAAAAACCTTTGATGCCGGCAACTTTGACGATGTTACCTCGATTGGGAGTAAAATTACAGCGAAAGGGAAAATATGCCTGTTATCACCTGCTGCTGCAAGTTACGATATGTTTAAAAATTTTGAAGAAAGAGGAAAAGTTTATAAAAAAAATGTGAGAGACCTGGGCCCCTCACAAGATTAATTGATTTATTGAATGTTGCGAAATTAAACTTTTTCTTCTTCGTCACTAGTTTTCTTAACTGCTTTTTTTATTGCTTTTTTGGGAGTTTCGGTAACTTCAGGCTCAACTGCAACAACTGGTTCGGCCACTTTTGCCTTGGGTTTTGGATCGGTTTTTGGTTTCTCCGCAACTTTTTTAACTTTTTCAACTACAATTGCATCAGCAGTTTCGTTTTTGACAACGCTTTTGCTTTTAGAAGATTTTGGCCTGCGAACGCCATAGGAACCAATAATAATTTTACCCCTACGTGATTTTTTATCTCCTTTTCCCATGATATATATATTTAGTGATGATTATTAGGTCGTGCCGTAAAATTAATCAAATTTGGAATCCAACGCAAAAAACTGTTTGAATTTCAAAATAAAAAAATATTAAGACTCTTTGCTATATGTATTGTTAATTTTAAAGTTCGCCGTCTTTTAAAAAAAATCCTTCTTCCGGCTTTGTGTAGGGAATACAATTTTACACTTCCGAATTATTTTGAAAAATAATCCTTTTGAAACTTTCTTTCTATCATTTCACTGTTTGTAATTGTATTCCGAAACCATTGCAATACAATATCTAGTTGTTCCTCCTGCGACAATTGCCAACTTACTTTTTCAGTGCGGATTCTTTCGGTAAAATGAAAAAGGCAGAGTGAAGCTGATACTGAAATATTAAAACTCTCAGTAAATCCGTACATCGGAATTCGGATAAATTCATCAGCCATTTCGCATGCTACATCTGTTAATCCAAATTTTTCAGTACCGAAAATCAAAGCAAATTTACCTTTTGTTACATCAAATTCATGAATGGCAACAGCATCAGGTCGAGGAGTAGTTGCAACTATACGATAACCTTCCATTTTTAAATGCGAAATACAAGAAGAGGTATTGTTTTCGAGGCTATTATGCCTATGAAGATTAAGCCATTGAGCCGCACCAAGTGATACATGAGGGTTAAATTCATACTGGTACGAATTTTCAATTATGTGTACATCCTGAATTCCGAAACAATCGCACGAACGAAGCACGGCACTGGCATTATGAGGCTGATAGATATTTTCCAAAACCACTGTGATATACATAGTCCTGTCATTCAATACCTTGTCCATTAATAAGTTACGCTTTTCAAGTTTCAGACTCCTGAACACATTACAGAGTCCGGCTTTATACTCATTATCACCAGTATTATCATTCATAATCGTCATAATATATTTCCTCGTTTTGATTTCTCCTGGTAAGCCATTTATCAAGTGAAATCTCTTTACATAAATCGGGTTCACCAAACTCGTATGCAGGAATATTTTTATTATCTATTTTATTTACCTGCCATTCAGTACGATAGCCGTCCTGAAACATAAACCTCCTGATAACCAGACCATCTTTAACTGTTTCAAGATATTTTTTTGAAACCATATATTTAATTGTAAAATCTTCAGGTTCCAGCAAATACGCGTACTGAAGGAATAAACCCATGTTGATATCTTTAGAAATATTTACTTCAGAAGTAAAGAAAAATTCTTCCAGTTTGCGCCCATCAGATGTGATATTAAATTTGAGTGCATCATATCCCATTAATTTCACTGTATCAGCCAATTGTCTTATAATCAATGAATCATTGATAAAATCATGAAGAACAATTTCTTGCTCAGCTTTAGCCTTGTATAAACTTTCATATTTCTTTTTTTGGTCATCAGGAATGAATTCAAGTAACTCGCTAATTTTATTTAATTTAATTTCCAGCAGTTTCGACTGATATGCTTTCAATGTGGTTTTAACAAAAACCAAATTGATAGGGTCAACAATTATAATGCTTTCAGTTTTGAGATTGCACGAATAAATAAGATCATATTTTTCAACCTTTATTTCACTATCCTGAATAAAATATCTTTTTAAAATAGTATTTCCCTCCCGATCAATAATACGTCCGGTAATTTCCCAGCCCGCGATTACATATAGTGGACGCAAAACCAAAGCAAAAATCGCAATCAAAATTATATATTTCATTAGTAATAGCTTTATAGGTTTAAACAAAGATCGCCTTTTAGAACCCAATTATCACTCTTCACAATGATATGTTAGTAAAAAAAGCTTTGAATGATTATTATTTAGTAAAAAAAGGCTACTTTTGCGCCTCAAAATTAAGAATTATGGCCAAGAAAATTGACAACACTGAAGAGAAAATCCACGCTGTTGAAGAAGCGCTCTCAAAATCTGAAAAATTTATTGAAAAAAATCAAAAGATTCTGACGATAATAATTGGTTCTGCAGTCGTTATTGTTCTCGGGATATTTGCTTTCCAGAAATTGTACATAGCTCCCCGTGAGAAAGCAGCTCAAGGGCAAATATTTGCAGCTCAGAAGTATTTTGAACAGGATTCTCTGAACAAAGCATTAAACGGTGATGGAAACAGCCTTGGCTTTCTTGATATCATTGATGAATATAGTATGACTAAAGCATCAAACCTTTCAAAGTATTACGCTGGTATTATCTACTTAAAACAAGGTAAATTTGAGGATGCGATTACTTATCTCAAGAAATTTGATAGTGATGATGAGTTTGTTGGGCCAATGGCTACGGGTGGAATAGGTGATGCATATATGGAACTTGGACAGAAAGACAAAGCCGTGGAGTACTACCTGAAAGCTTCAAATCAACAGGTTAATGATTTGACCACACCTCTTTATATGATGCGAGCTGCCTTTGTTTATGAGGACCTTGGAAAGTTTGATAAAGCTGTTGAGTTGTACGAGAAAATACAAAAAGAACATACAAAAAGTACGGAAGCCAGAGATATTGAGAAATACATTGAACAAGCGAAGGCGAAACTTTCTAAATAATTGGTTCATAACAATTGGAAAATACCTGGATGAACTTCAGGTATTTTTCATTTAAACCCGTCGGCATGAGCAGGAAATTACGCATTATTTACATGGGAACTCCAGAATTTGCGGTAGAGCCTCTGCGGGTGATTCTGGATGCAGGATATAATATTGCAGCTGTGATTACAGCACCTGATAAACCAACTGGAAGAGGTCAGGTACTTCGGTCTTCGCCAGTCAAGGAGTATGCTCTTGCAAAAAGTCTCAAGGTTTTGCAGCCCTTCAACCTTAAAAATCCGGAATTCATATCAGAGTTAAAAAGCTATGATTCAAATCTTTTTGTGGTAGTTGCATTTAGGATGTTACCAGAAGTGATATGGCAGATGCCTGAATTTGGATCAGTAAATTTGCATGCGTCATTATTGCCGCAATACAGGGGAGCTGCACCGATTAATCATGCAATAATAAATGGAGAAACTGAAACCGGTTTGACAACATTTTTCATTGAGAAAGAAATTGATAAAGGCAAAATTTTATTTAAGGAAAAACTCCCTATCGAGCCATCAGATGATGCAGGCATTCTCCACGACCGGTTGATGCATAATGGAGGTCAATTGCTGTTACAGACTATTAAAAGGATTGAACTTGACGATATTTCATTACAAAGTCAGGACAAAATTGATATAAATTCAATTGAATTAAAAACAGCACCAAAAATTTTCAAGGAAGATTGCAAAATTCACTGGAATTCATCTTGTTTCAGCATACATAATTTAGTGAGGGGACTTTCACCTTATCCAGGTGCTTTTACCAAACTTGTTTCCAAAGACGAAAATAAATCAAAACAAATTAAGATTTTTAAAACCACTTTCAAACTTGAAAATTGGGAAGGAAGCCCTGGTTCAATAATCACTGACGGGAAGAAATCACTTTCTGTGATTGCGTCAGATGGTTTAGTGAACTTATTGGAATTGCAGGTTGAAGGGAAGAAAAGGATGGGGATAATTGAATTCATGCGGGGTTTGCATAAATATTCAGAGTTTCATTTCGAATAGCCAGATTTTATCAGATTAATACCTTAAAAGTGCTGCTATTATTGCAAAGTTATTAACAAAAGGCCGCCTTTATTAACAATTAAGAAGGTAATTTGCCTGCATGTGCTGATATCACTGAGATTAGGCTTATATTTGTATTAATTAAAAACCTTTATTAATAACTAAAACTTTATACCAATGAACAAAGCCGAATTAATTGAATCGATGGCTGCTGAGGCAGGCATGACTAAAGCTGATGCCAAAAGGGCTCTGGATGCTTTTGTTGTTTCCACAAACAAAGCTTTGAAAAAGGGTGACCGTGTTGCTTTGGTTGGTTTTGGATCTTTCTCAGTTTCAAAACGAGCTGCCCGAAAGGGACGTAACCCACAGACCGGAAAAGAAATCAAGATTGCTGCCAAAAAAGTAGTTAAATTTAAAGCTGGAACTGACCTTGCAAAGAATGTTAAATAGGTTTTATTCACAAGCATAAAAGCTCTTTTATGGAGCTTTTATGCTTTTAATCGATTTAATTTAATAAGTCAACAAATAATGTTATTCTATTTAGCATATTTTAATGTGTGAGTGAACCATTCTTATCCTCAGGCTCTATAAAATGTTTAAGGGAGTACGTTTTTATCGTTGATAAGAAATTTCAATACCCAATTTTAGGATGTATTTTTTATGAGCAATTTATTCTCAAATATTAAATTCAGTTTCAACATCCCTTTTAACTAAATAAATCTTTCAAGAGTTTAGATTGAGCCCCTACGCCTATAACTATAAAAAATCTCACTTTTCATATTAATCTACAAATTGTCTCTAGAAGTATCGAACTTATTATAGGTTTGTATACAACATCATCAAACAAGCTTTTATTCATTAGGCCTTCAATATCATGCATTGACGAGGCTGTGCATACTATGATTGGAACTGACGGTCTCAGCTTTTTTAAAAACTCAGCAGCATCATTTCCCGACATTTCAGGCATACGTAAGTCCATAATAATAAGATCACATTCCTCATCCGATTGACAGAACTGTATTGCCTTATTGCCGCTAATTACCCTTTTTGTTGAAGCACCTGCCTGCGTGAGTAGCCTGTTCACATAAAGGTAACCGAAATCATCATCCTCACAGATTAAAATTTTACATTCACTCAAACAAGATTTTGTTTCGAGGTAATTGCGTTGAATTTTTTGTTTTTTTGTTACCAGATTATAGGGTATGGTAAAATAAAAATCAGATCCCTTTCCAGAATCTGAGTCAACATATATTTCGCCACCCATCATTTCGACCAATGCTTTAGAAATTGAAAGACCAAGTCCAGAACCTCCAAATTTACGGGTCAGAGCATCTTCAACCTGCCGAAAACGTTCAAAAATAATCTCCATATTCTCTGGATTTATTCCTATGCCAGTGTCCTTAACATGAAACTGCAACATCTCATCACACATTTTGCATCCAAAACTGATTGAGCCGGAATAAGTAAATTTAATTGCATTATTCAGCAAGTGAGTTAATACCTGGGTCAACCTTAATCCATCTCCTATTATTGTTACCTTGTCGTTATCAAGTACTGAGCTTAATGTAAGCACCAGGTTTTTTTCTTTTACCAGTTTTTCAAAGCTAAAAAATAGTTTATTTAAAATCTGGTTAATATTTATTTGCGAGTATGAGAGCTTGATTTGATTGGTCTCAATACGTGAAATTTCAAGTATATCGTTTACAATAGATAGTAACTGACCTGATAAGTTATGAATCAGATTTGAATAATGCTCCTTATCAATCACTGCGATGTCTTTTTCTAAAAGTATTTCAGTAAAGCCCAGGATTCCATTCAGTGGAGTTCTAATTTCATGGCTAATATTTGCCAAGAATGCTGCTTTTAGCTTATCACTTTGTTCAGCTCTTATTTTTTGCTCAAGTAATTCCTGCTCCGAACGCTTGCGTTGCGTTATATCCATAACCATACCGGAAATAGTGTCGTCACCAAGCACTGCACTAATTAATACAACTTTTTCTTTACCATACCTGGTGAGCCAGGTAAGTTCAAAATCTGTCAGTTTGCCATTTAGAGTAATATACTCCAGCATTCTGGTTCGGTCGCCAGGATTCTTGTAAATGCAAATTACATTAGGAACTGACAGAAGTTCTTCTATTGAATCATATTCCAGCATCCGGCAAAGCGCCTCATTCACAATCAAGAGCTCTCCATTAATTGTGGTTGAATATATACCAACCAGTGCACTCTCAATTAAATTTCTATATTTCTCTTCTGAATTTATTAATGCAATCTCTGTCTTTTTCCGATCGGTAATATCTTGTATAAATCCTTCAAGCGCAACGACTTCTCCATATTTATTATAAACTCCCTGCCCTTGCTCCCATACCCATTTTTGTTTCCTGTCAGATGTAATAATTTGGTATTCCCCTGTATATGATCTCTTTTCTTCTATTGCTTTCTGCCATTCAATCCACACTTCATCCTGGTATTCACGAACAATTAATTCGTTAAACGATAATTTATTATTCTTGATTAAATCAGCCGGCAGATAACCTGTAAGCTCAAAACATCCCTGGCTCACGAACTCCATAGTCCAGTTCTTGTCATTTTTACACCTGTATGCCAGCCCGGGAAGGTTCGACATCAATGTTGAGAGTCTTCTTTCACTTTCGCGCAACGAATCCTCCGCAAGTTTCTGTTCATGTATATCACGACCGACTCCTATAACTGCATTTATTTCTCCTTTTTCATCAAATACGGCAGACTCCGACCACGCTATCCACCTCCAGCCATGTATGGTATGTGCCCGATGTTCTTTGTAACATTGATGTGGAGGTTGTTTTAGCATTTCAATTGTGCGAGAAGCGACCAGCCTGTCATCAGCATGAATCAGGTGCAAAAATGTGCTTCCAAGCAGCTCATTTTCCCGTTTTCCCAAAAGTTCACAAAAAGAAGAATTTACAAATAGAAATCGTCCCTGGATGTCTATTTTCACAATCAGATCTGTCTGGTTCTCAAAAATCATGTTGTACTCCGATGCATAATTCCGAAACTGAACAGCAGATTTTTCACCTTTAGTGATATCATTTCCTGTATGAAAAATACCACAAAGACTACCTTTATTATCGTATACCGGGTAAGTTGAAATGACCCACTTTCGTCCATTGGCATCAAGCATTTCGACTTCATTAAATGTCTGGTTAAGATATGCTTTATTTACCAGACATTCCTCACATGATACCTGTGTGGAATTCATCAACGTACAACAAATATTATTTTCCGGATTTTCAAGATATGAAAATTTCGAATTCACATTCCTGAATTGTGACCATTTAACCTTACGGTCAGGACCAATAAATGATGTGAATGTGCTGATATCAAGTCGTTTTTCCGAAACTGTCATTTCTGAGAAATATGAGTCGTTGCAGTAGTTTTTATCATTCAATAAAACCCAACATTAAAGATTTTCAACCGGGTTGTGGTTGATTGAGAATATTTAATAAAAATACATAAAAAGAAAGCTGAATTCGTCACTATTTATAAAAATAATTTTTAACACAATTATTAACTGATTCAAATTTGTTTAATTAAACCTTTGTCAGACTAATAAATGCGATGAAGCTGATTTAAAGTTCTTTTATAATATCACCTTCAGACTGTACATAACTTTCCTCAATGAGCCAGCGTAGAATTGCCAATACATCATTCTCATTATATTTAACTAAATCAGTAACTATTTCAGTTATTGACTTTGGGGCAGTATGAATCATACCCAATATTGCCAATTCAATTTCTTTTGATTTTTTCTCATTAATTGTGCTTCGCCTTCTTTTGAGGCAGACATCGCACACTTCGCAATTTTCTGACTTTTTTTCACCAAAATAGGAAACAAGCATGCGGCTACGGCAATCAGTTTCAGAAACAGCATAGTTTATCATGCTTTCCAGTTTTGCGTATGCATCTTTCTTTCGCTGAGTGTAAAAAGTCTTTGAAAGAGAAATATCAACCGGATCAATCCTCTCGGTATTGAAAATTAACTGAGGAGTTTTTTTATGCGGTAAATACTCCAGAATACCCAGTTTCTGCATCCTGCTGATCAATTCGATAACCCGGGGTGCGTCAATTCCTGATCGCCGGGCAATTTCGTTCTCGCTGATACGTGTAAAATCAGTAAAAACACCACTGTACGAGCGGAGAATAATTCTCAGAATCTTGTCAGCCTCAGCATTTTCCAGCTGGTAACTGTATAAATCTTCCTTTGAGCAAATAAAAAATATCCTCGAAGGGTTGTCCCAGGCATCGTTCATCGTGATATAACCATCCCTTTCAAGAATTTTTAATGCATTGTATGCAGTTACAGGTTTAAATTTATAGTTACTGTTGAATTTTTCAAAGTCGAAATCGAAAGAAACATCCTTGCCAGCTCCAACAGGAAGTTGCAGGTAATTTCCCAGTGCAGTGTAAACCTGTCTCACGGTTTCAGGATCGGGCCATGAAAGTTCGAGGTGATGGCGGCTGTTTACAATATCATGTTCATTAAACAACATCACGGCATAAGATTTCCCGCCATCGCGTCCTACCCTTCCGGCTTCCTGGTAATAGGCTTCGAGTGTATCAGGTAAATCAATATGAACAACTAACCGTACATCAGGCTTATCAATTCCCATCCCAAAAGCATTGGTTGCCACAATGATTCTCGTTTTGCCTTCCATCCAATCGTGCTGTCGCGTCAAACGTATTGCCGGTTCGAGCCCCGCATGATAATAACTTGCAGAAATGTCATTATGGTTAAGCAATTCGGCTATTTCCCCGGTAAGTCTCCTGTTCCGGACATAAACTATTCCGCATCCAGATACACCATGGCAAATCCTGAGGAGTTTTTTTATTTTATCGTCTTCGCGTGAAACAACATAAGCAAGGTTTTTACGAACAAAACTTTTACTAAAAATGTTTTTGGCCTGAAATTCAAGTTTTTGCTGAATATCATCAATAACCTCCGGCACGGCTGTTGCAGTAAGAGCCAGCACCGGGGCTTCCGGAAAAATATTCCTGACTTCGGCAATCCGCAGGTAAGGCGGACGAAAATCGTACCCCCACTGCGAGATGCAATGCGCTTCATCCACAGCAATAAGCGAAACATTAATTCCACGGAGCATTTCACGGAATTTACGGGTTTCGAGACGCTCCGGCGAAAGGTAAAGGAATTTTGCCCTTCCATCAGCACATTTTTCGAACGCCATTTCAATTTCACGAGGATGCATTCCTGCATGCATTTCGACGGCTACTATTCCACGTTTCTTTAGATGTTCAACCTGGTCGGTCATCAGTGCAATTAAAGGCGTAACGACGAGGCACAACCCATCCTTACACAATGCAGGTACCTGGAAACAAATCGACTTTCCGCCACCTGTCGGTAAAAGTGCAAGAGTGTCCTTGCCCGATAAAACTGAAAGTATGATATCTTCCTGCAGAGGACGAAATGTATCGAATCCCCAATATCTTTTCAATATTTCGTGAGGTGATGATATCATATGGTTTTTAATTCATTGTTGTGATGAATTATCAAGGCTAAAGACGAAAAAACAGAACTAGAATTTTTCAGTTAATGATTGTTAACAGTGCTTTCCGCTGCCTTGCATGAATAATGTAGTGTCCAAAGTTAGGCTAAAACTTCAAAAATCGGGGTTTATGTTTATAATTCGGAAAGAGAATTTAACTTTGTGGGATGAGAATTTACATCCTTGGATATATGGGAAGTGGCAAGAGTACATTAGGAAGTACCCTTGCTCGCGAACTGGGTATTTCGTGGATAGATACGGATGATGAATTCGAAACCCGTTATAAGATAGGCATTCCTGATTTTTTCAGTAAATATGGTGAAAATGCTTTTCGCGAACTTGAACAGAAACTACTGGCTGATTTTTCAAAAGTAACAGATATTGTAATTTCGACCGGGGGAGGAATGCCATGTTTTTTCGATAATATGAACCTGATGAACCAAACAGGATTTACGGTTTATCTGAAAGCGACCCCAGAATTATTGATTTCGAGGAATGAAATCTCAGCGAGAAAGAGGCCGCTCTTCCAACAAATGAAAGGAGAAAATTTCCTGCAGAATGTTACTCAGCATTTGAAATCACGTGAACCATTTTACGAACAAGCTAAACTAATCATGGATTCGTCAAATCCTGATATTTGCGAACTTAAATCAAAAATCCTGAAGTATTTCAGATCATCTTCCTGATGGTAAGCAAAACCACATTTTCGACATGGTGCGTATGCGGGAACATATCAACAGGTTGAACAGCCGCTACTTCATATTTCTCCATCATCAAGGCAATATCACGGGCCTGTGTTGCCGGGTTACAACTTACATAAACAACTTTTGCAGGTTGAATCAGAAGAATTTGTTTCACAACACTTTCGTGCATTCCTGAGCGCGGAGGATCAGTAATTATCACGTCAGGATGACCATTTTGTTTTACGAAATCATCATTTAATACTTTAGCGAGATCGCCGGCGTAGAACACGGTGTTCTCAATCCGGTTTAACTCCGAATTCACATGCGCATCGTCGATTGCTGATGGAACATACTCCACACCTACTGCCTTTTTAACATAAGGAGCAAGGAAATTGGTTATAGTTCCTGTACCGCAATACAAATCATAAACCAGCTCACTGCCGGTAAATCCTGCAAATTCGAATGCTGTTTTATACAAATTGAATGCCTGCAGCGGATTAGTCTGGTAAAATGAAACCGGCCCTATCCTGAACTGCAATTTCTTACCGCCATCAACCGGTGCATCCATAAACTCAGTAATGAAAGGATTTCCTTTCCACAGGAGCATTTGCTGATCGGTGATCACATCGTTTTGCTTGGTATTAATCACATAGATCAAAGAAGTAATCTGTGGAAACGAGTCTGCAATAAAAGTCATCAACTGACTTATTTCATTGGGAGCATCGTAAGCAAAAACTACAATAACCATAAGGTCGCCGGCAATTGCATTCCGAATAAGCAGGTTACGCATAAAACCTTCGTGCGAGCGCGGATTATAATAACTCCAGCCTTTCTGAAGAGTAAAATCCCTTACGGCCAGCCTGATCGAATTAGAAGGTTCCGGCTGATGGTAGCAGTGATTAATATCGAGAACACGATCGAAAAGCGTCGGAATGTGAAAACCAAGCCCGTTTTTCTGCCGATCTTCGGCAGGTAGTGCCATATCTTCAGCATTCAGCCAGCGCCTGTCGGAAAAAGTATATTCAAGTTTATTTCTGTATCCCGTGGTAAGAGGCGATGCAATTATTGGTTTTATTGGAGGGAAAGGGAACTTACCGATACGGGTAAAATGATCATCAACCTGTTTTTGTTTGTATTTGAGCTGTTGTTCGTACGACAGATTCTGCCAACGGCAGCCACCACAGGTTCCAAAATGTTCGCAAAAGGGCTCAACCCGGAGTTCGCTGTAATGATGGAACTTAACTGCCTTACCCTCGCAATAACTTTTCCGCTTCGAAATAACTTGTATATCAACAATATCGCCGGGAACGCAAAATGGAACAAAAACAACCATTTCATTTACCCGGGCTACTGCTTTGCCTTCGGCTCCGGCATCGAGGATGGTAACATTTTCTAAAAACGGTAAGGGGCGACGGGGCATATTTAAAAAGGGGTTAGGAGTTGGGGGTTTGGAGTTAGGGATTTGAAGATTTGTGAGGATTTTGGGATTTGAAATTTGAGACTTCACAGACAACTATGACGAATTCAAAAATTATAAATTAAAGATATCCAACTTCCGAGAATCAACATCAAACATTTCTTTGCGCAAAGGTACAACGATTGAAGCTAATGAAATTGAGTTTCAAAGTTTGTTTTACACAATTTGATTTTCCAATTTTCCAATTTTCATTTTTCTACCTTTTACATTCGTAACTTTGGAAATGAATTTTACGGCTTATGTTAAAAATATTTACGACAGAACAAGTCAGAAAGGCTGATCAATTTACTATTCTGAATGAACCTGTCTCGTCCTCTGACTTGATGGAGCGGGCAGCCAGGGCATGCTTCGACTGGATGAATGATTATCCTGATCTTAAAAATAAAAAAGTATTAATCTTCTGCGGCCCGGGGAATAATGGTGGCGACGGGCTTGTCATTGCCCGGATGCTCCACGGGCAACAGGTTAGGGTTACTGCTTTTGTTGCTGATGAATCAATTACAAAATCAGAAGATTTTGTTTTTAACCTCGAAAAAGCCAAAGATTGCGGAGTTGACATCCAGTTGTATGATTCATTTACTGAAAGCAGTACAGACGATAATACACTTATTATTGATGCACTGTTTGGCTCAGGTTTGTCGAAGCCTCTCGAAGGGAAATACAAAGAACTTGTCAAAACAATTAACCTAAGTCATTGCATCAAAATTGCAATTGATATTCCTTCGGGCTTGTTTGCTGATAAGCCGGTCGATTTCACTAAAGATTCCATCGTAAAATCAGATTATACACTGAGTTTCCAGTTTCCAAAACTCGCGTTCCTTTTTCCAGAAAACGAGTATTTTACCGGCGACTGGCATGTGCTTCCTATCGGGCTTCACAATGATTTTATCAAAAGTGAACCATGCAGGAACTATTTTATTGAATTCAGTGATGCGAAAGGAATTCTTAAACCCCGTAACAGGTTTTCGCATAAAGGTACTTTTGGCCATGCTCTGATGATAGGAGGCAGCAAGGGTAAAATCGGTGCTTCGGTTTTAATGAGCAAATCATGCCTGCGGTCGGGAGCAGGGCTTGTAACTGCACATTTGCCCGCTTGCGGGTACCAGGTCATTCAAACTGCAGTTCCGGAAGTAATGGTTTCGAAAGATGATAATGAAAACGAATGCACAAAACTGCCCCACCTGGATGTATATTCGGCTATTGCCGCCGGACCGGGACTGGGAACAGGCAAAGACCCTGCTGCCATGCTTAAGCACCTTATACAGGAATCGAAAGTTCCCCTGCTACTTGATGCCGACGCATTGAATATTATTTCGAAAAACCGCACCTGGCTTGCATTCTTACCGAAAGGGACCGTGCTTACTCCTCATCCCGGCGAATTTGAACGATTGATTGGCAAAACTTCGAATGGTTTCGAACGCCTGGAACAATTAAAAGAAATGTGCATCAAATACACTTTGAATATTGTTCTGAAAGGTGCTTTTACGGTTGTGTGCTCTCCTTTGGGAAACTGCTATTTTAATTCAACCGGTAACCCGGGGATGGCAACAGGTGGTAGTGGTGATGTTCTTACCGGAATGGTAACAGGACTTTTAGCCCAGGGATATAACGCTACCGAAGCTTGTATATTGGGAGTTTACCTTCATGGACGAGCAGGAGATATTGCTGTTGCAGGCAATAGTTATGAAGCTTTGATTGCGGGCGATATAATCGAAAATTTCGGGAAGGCGTTTGAAGAGTTGTATTAGTATCTGATCTTTTAATTTATTCGCTCCTTGCTTCTTTTGAATGAGCTCATGAAATCACTAAGTTTATATTTTTCCTGGAAGAATATTTCAGTGAGAAATTATAAACATTAAACACTGAACACAAAATGTAAAAGTATTGCAAGCCCCCCTCACTTTTTCATTCTTGTTCATTCTTGATTTAATGTTAAGTGTTTTTCAATGCTTTTTGATTCTGGCTCGTTCAACTTAAGGGTTACACTTTTATGCATCGGGAGATACGCACCATGGTTATATACTATACATTTTTCTTTTGCGTTACTTCATTAATTTCAATCCCTGATATAAACATTTATGCGAATATTACCGGTTATTATACTTCTTCACTTTAGTGTACAATTTGCTTTTGCTCAGCACACACCCATTAACCCGCTTCCTTTTGAATACCGCAACAGCGTACAGTTGGAATTGGGCGGGCATGGGCTTATCTATTCGCTTAACTATGAACGTATTTTGCTGAATGCCCCTAGATTTAAAACTGCGGTGCAGGCCGGTATTGCTTATTATCCGCCAAGCGCCGATATAATTGATATCTGGATACCGGTATTGGTGAACGAAATAATTTCGTTCAATGAGCATCATATGGAAATAGGGGTCGGACATGTATTTACTGTGGAATCGACCAGGAACCTGGTAAACCCTCCTAATGCCTGGGAATTGCATGGCTTTATGACCGGGCGGCTGGGTTACCGGCTGCAGAAACCGGGCTGCCACTTTATTATGAGGGCAGCTTTTACACCCCTGCTTAGCCTCGGGGATGAAACGGAGTTTCACCCTACGGGCGGGCTTTCGTTCGGGTATGCTTTTTGAAGAATTCCTGAAGAATTTATTCTTGTTGTCTGTAATAGTTAAATTGAGTAAGATTCTTTACGCTACCTCATCCAACAAAACTGCTTCAATCTCTCCTTCGTTACGTAGGTTATCAATTATAAACAACTGGCGTTCAGGCGTATTGCTGCCCATGTAAAACGACAGCACCTTATCAATCTCTGAGAGATGTTTCAGTATTACCGGGTCGAGGCGCATGGAAGCACCAATAAAATGGCGGAACTCGTCAGGTGAAATTTCGCCAAGTCCTTTAAAACGTGTAATTTCAGGACTCGGACCAAGTTCTTTTACAGAATCCTGCCGTTCCTGTTCAGAGTAACAATAATTTGTCTTTTTCTTATTACGGACCCTAAAAAGGGGTGTTTGCAAAATATATACATGACCTGATTTGACGAGATCAGGAAAAAACTGTAGGAAAAAAGTGAGTAGCAACAAGCGGATATGCATTCCATCCACGTCGGCATCCGTTGCAATCACAATATTGTTATAACGCAGGTTTTCAATATCATCCTCGATATTCAGTGCTGACTGAAGAAGATTAAATTCTTCATTTTCATAAACCACTTTTTTACTTTTCCCATAGCAATTAAGCGGTTTTCCTTTCAGGCTGAAAACGGCCTGGGTATTTACATCACGCGATTTGGTGATGGAACCACTTGCCGAGTCGCCCTCGGTGATAAACAAGGTGGTTTCGAGGCGGCGATCGTCGTTGGTATTGTAATGAACACGGCAATCGCGGAGTTTCTTATTGTGGAGACTTACTTTTTTAACGCTTTCCTTGGCCAGTTTTTTGATATTGGCCATCTCCTTTCGCTCTTTCTCCGACTGCAAAATTTTTCTATAAAGCCCTTCGGCTGTATCCGAATTCATATGCAGGTAATTGTCGAGCTTCTTTTTCAGTATATCGGTAATAAACTTATTGATAGTAATACCTCCCGGCTCAATATGCTGCGAACCTAGTTTTGTTTTCGTTTGCGATTCGAACAAGGGCTCAGCAACTTTTATACTCACGGCAGCAATAATTGATGAACGTATATCGCTGTATTCAAAGTCCTTACCGAAAAATTCGCGGATAGTTTTTACAAGTGCATCACGGAATGCGGCAAGGTGTGTTCCCCCCTGAGTAGTATGCTGACCATTTACAAAAGAATAATATTCCTCACCATATTGCTTGGCGCTGTGAGTGAAAGCACATTCAAAATCTTCATCCTTTATGTGAATGATCGGGTAATTAATCGCGTTACCGTTGTTCGACTTTTCGAGCATATCGAGTAAACCGTTCTTTGCCTGGAAGCGTTGCCCGTTGAAAATAATGGTCAGGCCGTTGTTGAGGAAACAATAGTTCCACAACATCTGCTCAATATATTCCTTCAGAAAATGGTAATTACCAAACAATTGAGCATCGGGAATAAAAGAAATTAATGTTCCGTTCCTAAGTTCAGTTGGTTGTTCGCCGGTTTCACTAATTAGTTCGCCACGATGAAACTCTACAATATTGGTTCGTCCATCGCGTATTGCCTGGGCAGTGAAAACACTCGAAAGAGCATTTACAGCCTTTGAACCAACACCATTCAGCCCGACAGCTTTTTTAAACACTTTTGAATCGTATTTGGCACCGGTATTGATCTGCGATACGCATTCCACCAGTTTTCCAAGGGGAATTCCACGTCCATAATCACGCACTGAAACCGAATGTTCTTTGATGGTAACTTCAATATTTTTACCATGACCCATGGTAAACTCATCGATACAGTTATCAATAATCTCCTTGATCAACACATAGATACCATCATCATGAGATGAGCCATCGCCCAGTTTCCCTATATACATACCGGGGCGTAGCCGGATATGCTCTTTCCAGTCGAGTGACCGGATACTTTCCTCGTTATAATTTCCAGTTGTTTCCATAATGCAAGCGCAAATATAAATGAATCCCGGAAAGGAAAGTAAGCCGGCAGTCAGAAGTTATGAATGAGTTTTGCACAGGCGGCTGAAGGGTTGGAAGGGTTTGAAGAGTTTGAAGAGTTTGAAGAGTTTGAAAAGTTTGAAGAGTTTGAAGGGTTTGGAAGGTTTGAAGGATTTGAAACCCGAGACTCTTCAAACCCGAAACCCTTCAAATAATAACTATAAAACTGAACAAAACAATCAATAATCCTATTTCTTAAATATCCATATTCCAGGAAAATCTTTTTTCAATTCGTTGGCTTTCCGGCTGGCTTTTTTATTGTCATCGAATGATATCAATGCAATTCGGTATACCTTCTCCCCTTCAAGAATAATTGCATCGTGGTAGCCTTTTTTTCTGATGCGTTTCAGTTCCGATTCAGCAGATTCGGCAGTCTTTACAGAAGCTACTATCAGGTAATATTTTGTAACAAGCCCGGATGATATAAATTCATTAGTCTCTGACTTTATTGATTCTGCTTTTGCCGGGGCAACAACTTCAGTTTTACCCTGATTCCTCTTTACAGTAGTTTGATGGGCTGCAACATTTACTTTTTCAACAGGTTGAATAGAATATAATAAAGTATCTGTTGAAATAATATCTGCCTTTTTATCAGCCTTATCTCCAAGCCAGAGCACAGCATAACCGTTTTTTAAACCAACACCCAAAGCTTTCCATTTGTAATCTTTCCATTTGCCACGACAGAGGATCATATCTGCCGAAGCATCAACCTGTTGCCACATTGCAGCTGCGTCGGAAGGTGTTGCATTTTCATCACCCCAGTAAATCAACTCGTATCCATTTCCCGGGTAACCCACAATTTCTTTTGGTTTTGACTTCATACATTGTATTCCTGATGGATCCTTCGAGTGGCAGCAGGCAGTCCATTTTCCCGATGCACTCCAACTGTGAAGGCTGCAACCATTATCCTGTGGGCGCGAGGCAATAAGGTCGGCAATATGTACATGAGCAACTTTACATAAATCAGGAGACAGCGGAATAAGCGGCATTTTGCCCTGCCTACGCATATCGTTAATCATATTGAAAAGGATAGACTCATCTTCTGAGATCACATTTTTAACTGAATCTGTATTAGATGCTAAAAATTCAATTTCGCGGCTTATCGCAGGAAATGCCGTAACCATCAGCAATAAACACAGAAACAAGGCTTTACGATAAAGCATATTCAAGATTAAATGAAGTTAGAATGATTTGCTAAAATAGTAATAATCCGCTATAATTTATAACTGATTTTCCGAAAACTCATTTGGTATTCAATACCGGGGCATAACCATGGTTAGGATATATCGATGATATGATTGAATATAACATTAATCCGCCCCAGGGATGCTTCTCCTCAAAAGTTTTTGGATATTTTCCCGAGAGCGTTTTATAATCCAGATTTTGGGATTGACTTACATCAATTTTCCAATAAGTGTACATTAAACTGCCTGACTCATTTAAGTACAGATCATTACTGAAAAACAAAATTTCATTGCCACAAAGTGAGGAATAAGAGAAATCAGCATTTCGGATGCTCTTCCAATAGTAAAACAGAGAGCTGTCATTCTGTTTTGCATCTTTAACTGAAAGCATCAGGATAAGTAATCTAATATCACTTGAAGAACCAACAGAATCGGAAGCAGTTAACTCTGAGTTGGGTAATGGATCTTTGATTTCCTGGTTAAATGAAACCTTCCAGCAAATTAGCAGGAAGCTAAAACACAACAATTGAAGACGGTTGGGACTTCTCATTTGTGCGATGTTGAAAAGCAAGTATAAAGGTACAAAATTTCTGGATAATTTGTTCATAAAATGATCCAACTCAGGAAATTCATCTTCATCTTCCCATTGAATGATTAAGTTTGCAAAAAAATAAATATAACAATGAAACTAAAACCAGCCAGGTTGCTTTCAAACTATCTGCATCTGATGCAATTTGATATTCATAAATCAATGATAAACAATAAATTAAATCGTTTTTCAAATAAAATCAAGGGCAGCTGGCTCGATATCGGGGCAGGAGATCAACCTTACAAAAATTATTTTAGAAATGCAGATGAATACCTTACAACCAATACAAAACGTCATTATTCAACTGAAGCTATTAAACTGATTTCCGGGAAAACGAACTTTTGGATTGAAGATGGAAAAGTGCTTCCTCTGCCCAATAATTCGTTGGATGGCGTGGCATGCTTCCAGGTTTTATCAGTTATTGACGAACCTGAAGTATTTTTCAAAGAAATAAACCGCGTATTAAAACCCGGCGGAAAATTATTGCTATCTACCGACTTTCTGTATCCCGTTTGGAGTGTTGAAGACCGCTATCGTCATACAGCATTTAACCTGGAGGATTTGGCTAGTGAAAATGGATTCAGCAATATATCGACCGAAAGTTTTGGGGGATTCGGATCAACTGTTTATGCATTGTTTATGCGTTATATGCGCTCTTTTGTTGAAATATGGAAAAAGAAGAGTATTACAGGAAAAATTATTTCGTCGGTTCTTTATATATTATTACTATTGCTTTTGCCAATAATCAGCCTGAAGGGAATGGTAATTTTCCTGATTGAGAAAAACATTACTACGAACACTGATTTTACTTTCAATATTTTTCTCACTGCTGAAAAGAAACCCAATTAACTGTTAAAAGGTTTGGATATAAGCTCTAGTTTGCTGTAAGGGGTTTATTTTATGAAACGGAATTTCAGGCAATGCTTCGGAAGCCCTTATAAATAGCCTGATATATGATACAAGTTCAGCCATTCCCGCGAAATTTATAAGTTCCGTATCGTCTTTCGGAGTGTGATAATCAGGATGCAGGCCTGTTGTAAAATAAATGACCGGAATTCCCTTTTTCAGGAAAGGCGCATGATCCGAAAAAGGCGGTGCCCCGTTTATTTTCTTTATAGAGAAATCAGGATGTTCGAGTTTGTCAATCTGCTGCTCCCAAACCGGGGATGAAGCAACTCCCAATGCACTCACAGTATCACCTTGGCATCCCAGCCTGCCAACCATATCCATATTAAGCATATATAAAATATTATCCTTATTCACCCACGTGCGGGTGCAGAATGCTTTGGAACCAAACAATCCCTTCTCTTCGGCACTGAAGGCGGCAAAAATATAATTGTATTTAAGGCTTTCGTTGTTTACTGCCCAGCGCGCCAGTTCGAGCAAAGCGGCTGTGCCGCTGGCATTGTCATCAGCACCGTTATGAATCTGGGGTTCAGGTCCGGTACCTTTGCCTTTGGTAATTCCAACATGGTCGTAATGAGCGCCAATCACAACGTTTTTTGCAGATTTATTGTCGATCCAACCAATTACATTTGCGGGTTTCGAAATAGTACGATCGATCTCAACGGAAAGTGAACATTCAGCTGATTTTATTTTCCTGATTTTATTATATGGAAGACGTGCGATATAAACAACCGGCACATTAAACTCCTGTGTGAAAGGTGATCCGAACAGTACATCTTCTGTTGATTTCCGCGAGCTATTGTTAAGAATCACTCCAACGGCTCCTTTATCAACAACTGATTTTACTTTCGTGATAATCGATGCCAGTATGACAGCATTTTCTTCTTTCTTCCAGCCATTAGCTATATCAATCACTACGATTTTACCATTTACCTCAGTTTTTGATGCAGATATTCCTTTCCCGATATTAATTAATGGAGCATCTACATTGCCCGCCGACGAAAGATCGGTAGCGCCGAACTCTTCAATATGTTTAAATTCAATATCATCGATCCGGAGTTTGGCTGCCTTAAAAATGACAGGATAACTCATACGGAATTCGCTCAGGTATGAGTTTTCAGCATCTCCTTTGGGTAATAAGCCAATTTCCCGCATTTGTGCGGAAATATAAGCCGAGGCCATTTGTTCACCAATAGTGCCTGCTTCACGACCTTGCAATGAATCCGAAGCAAGTATCGAAACATCCCGATGCATGCGATACTCAGAACTATTAGCCGTACTATTCTGTTGAGCCGAAAGCTTACCAATGCTAACGAGGCTGAGTAAGAAAAACAGGAACCTGAAGGTGTTTTTTTTCATCCTTAGTGTCTAAAAAGTTTATTGAGTTTTCCTGACAATTTTCTCACAAATGCCTGCCAGATAAAGCATTCTCTCTTTCCATCAACAATAACAGCGCCATCGGTAACGCAAAAAGTATGCATTCCCTTTGGATTTTCCGAAGTGGAATCCGGGTGCAGGATTGAAAATTCCCTTTCAATATAAGCAGTTGGCGTAAGCGAAACCACTTCATTTATACAAATCCTTCTGCCTGAGCGTATTGAACAATCCTGGGCCGGACGATACAACTTTCCACCAAGTACAAACGGGTTCCCGGCCGGACGCGATGAACGGATATCCACTTTTACAGGATTATTGGCATGAGATGTAAATGGACCCAGCATTTTTTTGGAATACCAGATGTGCAATCTCTCATTAGTAGAAACCTTGTCGGTAAAAAAAAGCCACCAGTAGCCTTTATGGAAAAACAAGGCCGGATCAACAGCCTTCAGATTTTCGATAAGTGTCTGTTCAAAAAGGAGTTTACCGGTCAGTAAATCATATTTATACAAATCAATACTGTTTCCGTCTGAGTTTTCAGGAATGCAATACTGTTTGTCTTCATGTTCAAAAAGGAAAGGGAAGGCAAGATGGTAGTTTTTTTCGAGTGCAGTGGTTTTCTTTTGTACTTCAAAAGAATTCCTGTCAACCTGAAAAGAAGTGATGAATCCCTTTGCACTCTTGTAATCATATTCTTCACACATGATGTGATATTGATCCTCCTTTAAGAAACCAAATGAGTCAGCGTGATACACTGATTTCCTGTTATTTATATTTAACCATGTGGGTTCGGGAATTGTAAATTCTCCTGGCCTGACAAGTTCTTCAGCAGCTAAAGGGATAATCCCGACATTCCATTTTTCGGTAAGGAACAAATCGCGGAAGTGGAACCTGAGTTTATTTTTAAAAACTTTCAGCAGGAAACGCAGCATTTTCAGGTTACCCGGTAACTTATAGATAGCTGATCCGGGCGAATTTTTAACTGACAGAAAATCAGAATTTTCGTTTTCGATATCCCTGCAAACCTGTAACGGCCATTCGGTGGTACTTTTCAGAAGATTATCCAGATTTGCCTGCCACGAATGATTAATAGTTCCGAAATATGCCTTCCGCAAAATTATACCGCTGTCAATCTGATTGGTAAGACGCTGAAGAATTGCTGCATTTATAGGATCACTAAACCATATCTCCCAGAATCCTGTTGGAACACCGCGGTATTTCCGGTCATCGTCGTGGTGATACGACCAAGTGCCATATATTGCTGCATCAAGAATTTCGCCTTTGATGATTCCGAAACCAAACCTGAGAATGAAATCCAATTTATAAGACTTAATCAGTTCAATGTCAGCATTCTTGAAATATTCAGCATACCCATTTTTCGAAGTTGCACATGAAATTTCGGTTATATCCGGAAAATCTTCAGCCAGATTGACCAGCTTTTTGGCATCAGGTTTCAGTATGTATCTGAACCATAACCGGATCAGCAACCGGGAATAAGGATAATGCAGCAGTTTATCTGCGAAGTTTTGAACCTGCGACGGATTTCCGTTCACAATCAACAGTGAACATGTATGACCGCCCGAAACCAGGTGACGCAAAGTTTCGAGTTGCCATTTCTGAAGCTGGTTGCCGTTGCAGAGTATTCCGAAATTCATATTGTAATTATAGTAAAATCAATGTGATGCGTAATTGTAAAGTTCCCTGAGTTTTTCCGCAACAGCCTGTTTCCCAAAAATTGCAACTGCAGTGTTTCTGATCACTTTCGGATCAAAATCATGATGATGATCCAACATAAAAATAATGGCATCGAGTAATGCGGTTTCATCACCGGCAGCAACTAATTTTCCGTTTCGGTTATTTACATATTCAGGAATACCTCCAACCCTGGTTGCAACCACCGGCAATCCACACGAAAAGCTTTCACTGATTACAACTGGCATATTTTCGTAATTACTGAACATTACCATAAAATCAGCACTTTGGTAGGCCGAAACAAGGTTTTCATTTTCGAGTAATCCGGTAAAAATTACTCGTGGTTCTTTTAATCCAAGTTGGCTTGAAAATGCTTTCATTTTCTCCAGATCCATCCCCTCTCCAACCAATATGCACTCAAAATCATCCCTCAGTGCTGCTAACTTGCTGATGACAGATAGAAGCCCGGAAATATTCTTTGAACGGTCCTCGAAACAGGAAATATGGATAAACCGTTTTTTCTCATTCCTTTGTTTACCATACACAGGTACAAAAACCTCTGTATCAACTACATTGGGTAAAACCGTATAATACCTGTTATTTAAGCCATGGTATTGCATTGCATTTGCCAGGTTTTTGGAAACCGTACTTACTGCCTCTGCATTCCGAACTACAATTTTTGTAAGAATTTTGCGAAAAAAACCGCTATAAGTACCTGTAACCGGCAAATATCGCGACCAATGCTCAGTGATCACATACTTTATTCCATAAAAGAATCGAAGCCAGAGTGCAAATACCCCGAGGCGTGTAAGCACATTTACATGAATCAAATCCGGTTTCCCAAAAGTCTCAAGCACAAATCGGTAGCCTTTTATAAATGCTTTTAGAAACAAAAATCCGGATAATAATTTGGCGGCAACGGGCGGCAAACTGCATTTTGTACCATAATAAACTATGTTGGTAACAACGCCATTATCAACTTTTCGCTCAATATGATAACCTGGTGATTTTTCGGCAGCAGCCCTGAGGTATAAAACGGCAACTTCAGCAAATCCGGCAGCTACCTCAGCATGACGTTTGATAAACAAGCCAGTCATCGGATCGTAGCGGTCAGGATACCAACGTGCAAGAAAAAGTACTTTTTGTGCCGTTTTCAAAAGAATTTAGTTAAAAATCGTTATCAAAAGTAAAAATTAGTACAATATCAGCCGGGAATAAAAATAGGGTTCAATTACTTACTACTTTTACTGTTCATTCAAATGACAACTTTCCGACACATTAAACTATGAAAATCATAAGGTTAGCTTTTTTACAGACTTCGTTTTTTATTTCAGCATTTCTTTTCCCATTTTTCATTTCTGCTCAAACGGAAATTAAACCCGCCGTTAACTGGCTTACTTTTGAGCAGGCAAGTACATTAAACAAGGAAAATCCGAGACCGCTTATGGTGTTTTGCTATAAAGCTAATGACGATTCTTCGAAGCTTATGCTGAATACAACTTTCACGCGAAAGGAAGTATGTTTGTATCTGAACAATAAATATTACCCGGTTAAATTGGATATCGGAAGTAAAACGGATATCACATTCATGGATGGAAAAGTATACAAGAAAGATCCATCAAAACCTTACCATGACCTTGCTGCGGTGCTTCTAGGCGACAATCCTGTTGCACCAACCGTTTTGCTATATGATGATGAGAATAAAGGATTTTCATTCAAAGGATATAAAAAATACTACGATATGATTTGCATGCTGGTTTATGTTTCGGAAAATGTTCAGAAAACATCGAAATATGAAACATGGGCCCCGGCCTATTTCCGTACTTTTCCGCCCGAAAAGCAGGTAAACAGAATTCCGATGGTTGTTAACTGGTTACCATTAAATGAAGCACTGAAACTTAACAAGGAAAATCCAAAAGGAATTTTCCTAACTTTTTTCGCCAAAAGCAGCGCGGCATCTTCGGTTATGCTGGTAAATGCTTTCAGCCATAATAAGGTTGCCGGTTACCTGAATGACAATTTTTATTGTGTACGGATTGACGCACAGACATCTGATACGCTTACCTGGGATAAACAATATATAAACAAGCATGAATCAGGCAATTACCATGAACTGGCAAAAACTTTTATGAAAGACCAGATGCAGTTTCCTTCCATTTTCTTTTTCGATAAATCGAATAAACTTATTCTCACTGAAAATCTGTACCTCAGCCCCGAAGCTTTATACATACTGTCGAATTATGTGGCGAGCGGCTCCTATAAAACCAAAGCATTTACTGATTTCATGAAAGCTTTCAAATTCGAATTTAATGATATAGTTCCCAGGGAACAGATAAACAACGATCAACCCGCAATTAAAATAGAATAAGCAAGTTCTGAAAGGTATCTGATTTTATTATTTCATTAAAAGTTGGAACTTATCCACATAGTTGATGGCATTTTGCAGCCTATCTTCACCGGTTCCCCTGACAATCCTGTAGTTGAACTGATGTTTTTCCAGTAAATCCTGATACATTCTGAATAACTCTTTCCGCATTTCAGGATGTTCACGCAGCGGATCATACTGCCAAGGAAGATCAATATCACAAAGCAAATAAAGGCTGTAATTATCCATCTCGAGTTGGGCCGTTATCCACGGATGGCATTTCCCGTATTTAACGTTACACCAGATACTTGTTACACAAAAATCGGTGTCGCAGAATAATAGCCCGGTGTTGCCGGAGTGCAAATTTTCCTGTTCAAACTGTTTTTGAGCGATAACTAAAATATCGTCAAAGTTGTATGGCCTGTTTATTTCTTGCAGGTATTTTCGTGCAAACTCCGGTATCCATTTAGTATTATAATGTTCAGCTAATCGCTGTGCTAACCACGATTTGCCAGTTGATTCAGGGCCTGTAACAGAAATACGTATCATGATCCCTCCTTTTGAAGCAAGCGTCTGCGCCACTCGATGTATCCCAGGATAGCCAACACCAGGAATACGATATACTGAATACTCGTGAAGACTAATCCCTTCATGGCAAAAAGAGGAATTACCAGCAAATCACCTGCGATCCATAAAAGCCAGTTTTCGATTTTTTTTAAGGCCATAAGCCACATTCCGACAATAAACAAAGCTGTTGTAAATGAATCGTAAATAGGCACTGTGCTGTCAGTAAAATTTTTCAAAAAATAATATATTGCTCCAAACGAAACTGCTATCAGAAGTATATAGAATGTCCAGCTTTTTACTGACAAACTGCTGATTGGCACATGATGCATACTTTCATCGCGCCTCGACCAGTTGTACCATCCGAATACGCTCATAAAAAAATAAAAAGCGTTAATTCCCATATCGGCGTATAGTCCGGCAAAAAAGCACAGGTAAACATAAATCAGAACATTAACGATCCCTGTAGGATAAACCCAGATATTTTCCTTCCGTGCAAACCATACACTTAAAATTCCGAAAACTACCGCAACCACTTCGAGCCATGAAGTGTCAGTGATATTGGCGTAAAACTGGTTCAGGATTTCAGTCATATTTTTAAAGTGCGGCAAAGATAGTGATTTGTATGTGTGGCATTAAATGATGTTCATCCATGACAATGAATTATTGATAATGTTAAAAAATACGCTTTATGGTCGCTCAAATATTTATACTTTTGTTCTTAAACCACTTTCCGACTATATGCCTGGCTTGCAAAAAATATTTCGATTGGTCATTGTTCTGATAATACCGCTAAGTATAGCTGGATGCTTAACCTGTGAACGGAAAGAATATACAATTCAGCTTACAGGCGAAAACTCCGGCAGGCTTACTATTAAATATGTGAATATTTTTTCCAGTTTGATTGATTCAACCGGCGAACTTACAGCGGATTATGACGAAATGATGGATTTATGGCTGAATGGGGAAAAACTGGAAAGAGACTTCCCAAAAGCAAAAAAGTTTAAGAAAAGGCTCTTCGAAGAAAACGGAAAGCTTTGCGGAGAAGTCATACTTGAATTTGATGATTTATCCAAAATCAATTTTTATCGTTACCAGGGGAAAGGGCCTTATATGTTCAGTCTTTCGGGAGTGAACGACGACAGCGAAAGCTTCCTGCAAAGCAACGGTGAGTTCGGCGGCGATAAAATGCCGGTTATTTTCTGGCCCGAAGATACACGCACGCTCCGTTTCAGTACCAAAATTGCAACCCCCGACAGCACCTGTGTGAGCATGCTGGGGATGTGGGAGTTGAAAAATGATAAAGATAAATATTGAAGAGATTGAGGGGATTGAGGGGATTGAAGAGATTGATACAGGGGACTTACTGAATTTTTATTTACATCTAAACAATCAGGTTCTCTGCGAAATCCTTTACCTGCAATCCATCGAAGTTTCCTGAACTCATTAGTAGCAGGTTTGCGTTAGCCCAGTTTTGGCCAATTAAAAATTGCTGAAAATCAGCTGTTTCCGAAAATACCAGCATTCCTGGTTTTCCGAATGCCTTTTTAATATCTTCAGGCAATAGCATCGGTAGCTTTTTCAGTTCCAGCGCATGAGGCGAAAAATAAACAACTGCAAGATCCGCTTTTTCCATGCTTCCGGAATACTGATCCAGAAAATCCTTGTTCAGGCTGCTGTATGTATGTAATTCAAAACAGGCAACCAGTTTCCGGTCGGAAAATTGTTCTTTCACGGCTCCAATTGTAGCTTTTAATTTTGACGGAGCATGCGCAAAATCGCGGTATGCGGTAAAACCAGGTTTTTCAGCTATTAGTTCCAGGCGGTTCGAAGCACCTTTGAAACTGCTGATTGCCCGGTAAAAATCAGCATTGCTGACATGTAACTGGTTACAAACCAACCTGGCCCCTTCCATATTCATCAGGTTATGATTACCAAAAACTTTCAGCGGGAAATTGCCTTCGGGAGAAGAAAGGATGGTTTTTCCATCAATTACTGAATGTTGCGGAATTCCATAGGCAAGCTTCTTCATTTTACCAGCTACTGATAGTGCAACATCCCGAACAATTGCATCCTCGTTGCAGTAAATCAAAGAACCTGAATCAGGAACCATTTCCATGAAAATGCGAAACTGGCTGATGTAATTTTCAAACGTTGGAAATACATTCATATGATCCCAGGCTATTCCGCTAACTAAAGCAATATCAGGTTTGTACAAATGAAATTTCGGACGCAGGTCAAGTGCTGAAGTTAGATATTCATCCCCTTCGAATACCATCACCCTGGCCTCTTTTGTCAACCGTACCATTACATCGAATCCTTCGAGTTTGGCACCTACCATATAATCGCAATCAATGCCGCAATGTTGCAATACATGCAGTATCATAGCAGTAATGGTGGTTTTGCCATGGCTTCCGCCTATTACAACGCGCAACTTATCCTTGCTTTGTTCGTAAAGGAATTCAGGATAAGAATAAATCTTTAACCCGAGTTCCTTAGCTTTTGCCAGTTCGGGATTATCGTCCCTGGCATGCATTCCAAGGATAATAGAATCAATGCTTTGATCCAGTTTTTCGGGAAACCAGCCGAATTTCTCCGGCAATAAACCATTCGATGCGAGTCGTGTGCGTGCAGGATCAAAAATTTCATCATCCGATCCGCTGACACTATATCCCTTTCGATGCAGTGCAATGGCAAGATTATGCATGGCACTCCCTCCTATTGCGATAAAATGAACCCTTTTCTCAGTCATAAATAGATATGTTAATCGATTGCGCGAAGGTAAAACAGAAACCTTAATATAATTATGCCGTTGCAAAGAAAAAACCGATTCCCCGTTTCAATTACATCCAGCCAATAATTTAGATAAAATTTTAGAAAACATTACCTTTGCTGAGAATTAACAGAATTCAGGATGAAGCTTATTCCCTTAATTGCCGATAACTGGAAAATGGATGGAGGCGTTGCTTTCGGCGTAGTTCCTAAATCGATTTGGTCGCGAAAACAAGAGGCCGATGAGAATAATATGATTAAAATTACAACCCGCTGTCTGCTGATCATTCATAATGATAAAAGGATATTGGTTGACGTCGGGCTGGGTGATAAACGAACTGAAAAATATTATGCCGTTCGGTACCGCAAACCTGGAATCAGTATATTAAATTCGTTGAAAGAAGCCGGGTTCTCAGCCGATGATATCACAGATGTTTTATTTACCCACCTGCACGATGACCATGTTGGCGCGGCAACGCGAATAAATGAGAATGGTGAAGTTGAATGCGTTTTCGAAAATGCCGATTACTGGATTTCGAAAGCTCACTGGGAATGGGCAATAAATCCTAACAAACGGGAAGGCGCCGCTTTTTTCAATGATAATCTTCTGTCCTTGTCAGACAGCGGCCGTTTGCATCTGCTCGAAGAAGGTGACCAGCCCTTTGATCAAATCACGCTCAAAGTTTTTAACGGACATACCCGCGGACAACTGATTCCCTTTATTCATACCCCAAAGCATACTGTTGTTTACATGGGAGATTTACTTCCGGGTCAATCCCATATTCCCATGCCTTTCGTCCCTTCGGTAGATATTGAGCCACTGATCAGCCTCACGGAAAAGGAGCTATTTTTGAATGAAGCTGTTGAAAATCAGTATATACTTTTCTTCGAACATGATGCCGATATTGAATGTTGTACAGTAATGAACTCCGAAAAAGGTGTAGCCCCTGATCAATCTTTTAAACTGAACCAAATAGAATTATAAAACATGAATCCAGCATACAACATTGATAAACTGAATGAACAATGGAGCGGACTCTCCGCTCACGAAATCCTTGAAAAAGCACTAGAACTTTTCGGAAGTAAAATATCTTTTGCCACTAGCCTTGGTGCTGAAGACCAGGTTCTTACTTACATGCTTTCGAAAATCGATAAAACCGCAAACATTTTCACTCTTGATACCGGACGCGTATTCCCCGAAACGTATGATCTGCTTCACCGGACCATAAACCGTTACGGGATGGCAATTAAATCATACTATCCCGAAACTTCCGAGGTAGAAGAGATGGTGAATAAAAAAGGAATAAATCTCTTTTACGAAAGCATCGAAAACCGGAAATTATGTTGCCATATTCGAAAAATAGCCCCTCTCCGCAGAGCATTGCAGGGAATGGATGCATGGATCACCGGATTACGCAGTGAGCAGTCAGTAACCCGCACCGATCTGAAAATTGTTGAATGGGATTCAGGAAATAGCCTTATAAAAATAAACCCACTACTCGACTGGAGCGAAGAGCAGGTTTGGGATTTTATCAAGTCCAATTCAATTCCATATAACGAACTCCACGACAAAGGTTTTCCGAGCATCGGTTGCCAGCCTTGTACTCGTGCAATAGAAAAAGGTGAAGACCTGCGCGCCGGTCGCTGGTGGTGGGAATTGCCTGATAGTAAGGAATGTGGGTTGCATGGGAGGAAGTAGGTTTTTGAGGTTGGAGATTTAAAGATAATGTGACAGTTTGACAATTTGGCAATTCGACAATGTGAATACCTAAAGGTAGGTAAATTAGAAATAAAGCACAAAGACTTATGTTTTGAAATTTACTGGATAATAACAACTAATTGTAATTTTTACACTTACTTGAATATCATTTATTTACGATACTATCTGAATTTATTCCAAATAATTTCATACTTTTGCACCGCTTTTCGGAGCTCATATTATGTTTAACCAATATTATTAAAAAATGATTGAGAAACGTCAATTACTGAAAACCAAACCTGTTAGTAAAGTAACATTTAAATTCAAAGCTGAAGCCGAAACTGTTTCTTTAGTCGGAGATTTCAACAGCTGGAACGAGACTTCAACTCCAATGAAAAAGGCAAAAGATGGTTCATTTTCAGTTTCCGTTGAAATGGAAAGTGGCCGTGAACAACAGTTCCGTTATTTGGCCGATGGAAAAATCTGGCATAACGACGAAGCTGCCGATAAATATGTAACCAACGCGCTGGGAAGCGAAAATTCGGTGGTTATCTTGTAAAGCAATATATTGAGATACTTAAAATCCTGCAGTGTTCGTCCTGCAGGATTTTTTTTGCCCGGAAACCGGCTAAGACTTTCACTATTCCTGCTGTGGTTTAAAACATACCTGGTGCTGAAAGTGTCATTAAATGTCCTTCATTTTTAATTTCAGCATGTTTACAACCTACCCTGTTACAAACGCCGACGCAATTATTAAAATCATTTAAAGCACCTGTAAACATTACAAGCAGATCGCCACCACAATCACAACTGCTAAAAACCGGTAATTTCACTTTACAAACCGGACATACCAACTGAACCAATTTCCCGTCTTCTAAAATAATCCCAAGGGTAATTCTTGATTTATCGCCAAAAACAGGGCTTAAAGCTATTACACCCAATTTGTCATCCATTATCACTTCAAGTACAATCCCTTCATGTATTCCAAACTGGGCTTGTTTACTTACAAGGTTATGCCCGTTGGAGCAGAAACACTTTTTAATAATTACTGCCTGTGCCTCCTTTTCAGCTTTTGGATCCTTGGGGCTGGGGATGATCATTAACCCTTTGTTATCAAATATTTTCATCGGATCTGTATTTTTTTTGTAATTATTTTTTTTCGTAAAATCACGAATAAAGATAATCCCAAAAGTCAGAAAAAGCAAGATAAATATACGATCAGTCGAACCTGATGGCTTTCACAGGGCTGATGCGGGTTACTACAAACGAAGGCAGCAGCAGCATTAAGGTACAGGCAAACAAAGTGCCCACATTTAAAACTATAATATGAATGATATTCAGATTGATGGGTACCACCGACATAAAATAGGATTCCTGTGGCAGCCTCATAATACCAAAATAGGATTGCAACAGGCAAATGGATATTCCGATAATATTGCCGTACAATAATCCTTTCCCGATAATGTATGCAGCATTGTACAGAAATATTCGGCGGATACTGATGTTGCGCGCTCCCAATGCTTTCAGAACGCCTATCATATTGGTTCTTTCAAGAATCAGGATCAGTAAAGTCGATATCATTGCCATTCCTGAAACCAGTACCATCAGTATAAGAATGATAATTACATTCATATCCTGAAGTTCGAGCCAGTCGAACATCTGAGGATATAGTTCTCGTATAGTTCTGGAATTCAGATCATAACCTGCTTCTTTATATACTACTTTCCCCATCTGCTCCAACTGATCAAAATCATTGATATACACATCAAAACCTGAAACCATATCCTGACTCCATCCGTTCAGTTTTTGGATATGCCTTATGTCGCCAAAAATAAATTTCAGGTCAAACTCTGCCAGACCAGTGTTATATATTCCAGATACTGTGAACCTTCGGGCCCTGGCCATGTTATCGATAATAAAATACATTCGCAACGGATCACCGGTTTTGATTTTTAAAAGATCGGCAAGGTTCTGCGAAATAATCACTGAACTTCCAATAGTGGTATCAACCGTTGAGAAATGTTTGCCCGAAACAAGTTTGTCATTGAAAAATGACCAGTCGAAGTCAGCTCCAACGCCTTTAAAAACAACGCCTTGTATTTGATCTGTAGTTTTGATAATTCCGGCTTTTGTAGCAAAAACCTGGATATGCTTTATGCCTTTCTGTTTTTTAATTGTCTGATAAAACGGTTGGCTGCCAGAAATGGGTTCAAACTCAAATGAATTGTTCGAGTCGAACTTTGCAATCTGTATATGCGAACCGAAACCTACAATTTTATCCTGTATCTGTTTCTGAAAACCAGTTACAATAGCTACTGAAACGATCATTACTGCCAGTCCGATCACAATACTGAGAATTGCAATACGGATCACTGGTGCCGAAAAGCTTCCGGGACCTCCCTTGATAAGACGTCGAGCAATAAATTGTTCAGTATTCATGATCAGATGAAAACAAAGTGGTGCAAAAATACTTTTTTTCTCCGGTTATCCTTATGCAATTAAATCCCGTCTTAGCCTTCCATTTTCAACATCACTAAGTTCATCTTATACCCAGGTAATTCTGATTAAAATCTATCTGAAATTTCTTTTAACAGGCTAAACAAGATTCATTCATACTTTTCGTTTACAATTGTATGATCTTTGCAAAAAGAATAAATATCCAACCTGAAATTTATCCAAGATAGAACATGCAGAAAATCAAACACTTAATTCTGATTCTACTAACTATTTCAGTCTTAAACGGTAGCTGCCAACAGCCAAAATCAGCCATAAAAGGAGTCACAATCCAGGAATCGATATTACCGGGGGCGTATCTTACAAGCGAGTACTTACCATCGCTTAAGGATAAAAGAGCTGGAGTTGTTGCTAATCATACTTCGTTAATAAATAATACACACCTGGTCGACTCATTGCTTTCGCATGGAATAAACGTGGTTAAAATCTTTGGACCGGAACATGGTTTCAGGGGCGATCAGCCTGATGGCAAGGAAATCGGAAATAATAAAGATACTAAAACCGGCATAGGAGTAATTTCGCTTTACGGAAATCATAAAAAGCCCACAAAAGTGGATATGCAGAATATTGACATTGTGCTTTTCGATATTCAGGATGTGGGTGCAAGATTTTATACCTATATTTCAACTCTCACTTATGTGATGGAGGCTTGCGCCGAGAATGATATTCCACTTATAGTGACGGATCGTCCGAATCCGAATGGATATTACATAGATGGTCCTGTCCTTGATACTGCTTTTTCATCATTCGTCGGAATGCATCAGGTTCCGGTAATATATGGAATGACAATCGGGGAATATGCAAATATGGTAAATGGTGAAAAATGGCTTAAAGGCGGAAAGTCCTGCAAACTAACCGTTATTAATTGTGCTATTTACACCCATAATTCACGTTATCAATTACCGGTAAGTCCATCCCCAAACCTGCAGGATATGCAAGCTATTTACCTATACCCCTCACTATGCTTGTTTGAAGGAACTGTTGTTAGTATTGGCCGGGGCACGGCAAATCCATTTAAGGTTTACGGTCATCCCGGATTAGCTTCAGGTTCGTATACATTCACCCCACAACCTATAAAAGGAGTAAGCGAAAACCCACCTTTGAAAGGCCAGGTTTGTTATGGACAATACGTAGGTGAATCTGCCGAAAAACTAAAAAATCAAGGAAAGCTGGAATTGAACTGGCTATTGGATGCATACAAAAACCTGAATACCCAGACAAAATTCTTTACCAACTATTTTGATAAACTGGCAGGAACCAGCAAATTACGTGAACAGATTATTGCCGGAAAAAGCGAAACAGAAATCCGTAATTCGTGGAACCCTGAACTTGATAAATTTAAAGAAATAAGGAAGAAATACCTGTTGTACCCGGATTTTAATTAAAAGGGGTTAGGTTTTGGGGGTTGGGGGTTGGGGGTTGGGGAATCAAACTTAACTTGAAATAGTAAATCTTAATTTCAACATTCATGGAATGCATTCCTTAATCCACTTTGCGAAATCCGAAATCTTTCCCATTCTCCGTTCTCCACTCTCCCATTCTCATATTTTCAAATCTTCAAATCTTCAAATTTTCAAATTCCTAAATTTTCAAACTCTCCCCGGATAAACCTTTAAAGCTTCTTCCAAACATTTAACTGCATTTCGGAGATCATCGATTTTTAAGACATAGGCAATTCGCGCTTCAGTTTTTCCCAAGCCAGGAGTAGCATAAAATCCGGATGCGGGGGCCAGCATAACTGTCTGGTTTTCAAAATTAAAATCTTCAAGCAGCCACTGGCAGAATTTATCACTGTCGTCGATCGGCAGGCTTATTATTGCATAGAAAGCACCTTTGGGTTTTGGCGCAAAAACACCAGGAATTTTATTTATTTCTTCGATCACAAAATCGCGGCGGGCAATATATTCGTCATAAACTTCAGTAAAATATGTATCCGGAGTCTTCAAAGATGCTTCACCAACTAACTGTCCTAACGATGGCGGGCTAAGCCTTGCCTGTGCATATTTTAAAGCTGATTGCAGAATTTCCTTGTTTTTCGTAACCAGAGCCCCGATTCTAACTCCGCACTCACTGTATCTTTTCGAAACGGAATCAACCATAATAGCATGTTGCTCAAGCCCTTCAAGCTTCATGACCGACAAATGTTCCATACCGCCATAACAGAATTCTCTGTACACTTCATCAGCAAAAAGATACAGATCATGTTTCAAAACCAAGTCGCGTAACTGCATTAATTCTTCGTTGCTATAAAGGTAACCTGTTGGATTATTCGGGTTACAAACCATGATAGCCTTGGTATTTGCAGTTATAGCTTTCTCAAATTCACTGATTGGAGGAAGTGCAAAACCATTTTTAATATTTGCAGTAATAGGTTTTACAACAACGCCGGCCGTTAACGCAAACGCATTATAATTTGTATAAAATGGTTCAGGAATAATAATTTCATCACCCGGATTCATACAGGAGAACATGGCAAATAAAATCGCTTCGGAACCTCCTGTGGTGATAAGGATTTGGTTGTGATCAACATTTATTCCCTGGCTTCTGTATTTTTCGGCAAGAGCTTTGCGGTAGGATTCATTTCCGGCCGAATGACTGTATTCAATAACTTTTCCATCGTAATTGCGTATTGCGTCAAGAGCTACCTGGGGGGTTTTGATATCAGGCTGACCAATATTCAGGTGATATACTTTTATTCCTCTTTTCTTTGCAGCTTCGGCATAAGGAACAAGTTTGCGGATAGGTGAAGCAGGCATCTGCAGGCCACGTTGTGAAATCTTTGGCATTGAAATATTTTATTAGATTGTGAATCGAAAAACAGTGCAAATGTATATAAATATGATGCAGCAACAGATCAAAGAACTTATTAATTTTCTCATCTGGAAAGTCTTAATTGGCTTTATCAACCATATCAGTAACTTTCATTGAAGATAATAAATTCCATATCTTCAATATAAGAGTTTATTATCTATTTTTGTCCATTATTAATAACACAATTAGATACAATGAATCTATTCACTAAAATCTCTATACTGATCATATTAGCAGTTTTGTTCTGTACATTAACTCAAGCACAGAAATCAGCAAACCCTGTTATAATCAATGGAACAGTAACAGATAAAGGTACTTACAAACAAATCTATCTTGATACTCTGAACGGTAATAATCCATGGATTTTTGTTTCCTCGGAAATTGATGAAAGAGGAAACTTTAAACTTGTTGCTCCCATCTCTGCTACCGATATTTTCAGGCTCAGGCTTGATGATAAAAATTTCATGATGGTTATTTTAACTCCAGGCGAAAATATCAGTATTAAAACTGTTGGAGCAAAACTGGGCGGTGATGCAACCATTGAAGGATCGTTTCATACTCAATTGTTATATGGTGCAATGAATGCGTCACAGATGTATGAAAGTCGCAAGGCCACTCTGAACCAGCAATATCAGGATGCTCAGTCGTCACCAAAACGTGATTCGTTATCTGCTGTTATAATCAATCAATTCCGATCTAATGATTCATTACAAAAAGCTGCTGTTAAATCCCAAATGGAGAAATATCCAGCTTCTCTTGCCTGGATATTCTTCCAGGATAAACTGGATATGACCAATGATTTCGACATCATCGATAAAATTGATGCGGCTACTTTTAAAGCCTATCCGGAGAATAGTTTTGTTCAGCAACGGCACCGGCAAGTTGAAGTTGAACGTAAAACTGCCATTGGTTCATCCGCACCAGAGATCGCTCTTAAAGACCCGGATGGAAATATCAGGAAGCTTTCGTCCCTGAAAGGCAAAGTAGTGCTGATTGATTTCTGGGCTTCATGGTGTGGTCCGTGCAGGAAAGAAAACCCCAATGTTGTGGCAGTTTACAATAAATATCACGATAAAGGATTTGAAGTTTTCAGCGTTTCACTGGATAAGGACCGCGACAGTTGGCTTAAAGCTATAGCTAAAGACAACCTTTTATGGACGAACCATGTGAGCGATTTACTCTATTGGAAATCAGCAGGTGCTGCAACCTATGGAGTTACTTCAATTCCATACACTGTTCTGATTGATAAAAAAGGTAAAATTGTTGCGAAGAAACTGCGTGGCGAAGACCTCGAAAACAAAGTAAAGGAACTCTGTAAATAGTCATTTCGCTTATTCTTCAATCATTGCTACTGCCCGAATCAGGGAGGCTTCAGCTTCAATTTTTAGCGGGAATGCCATAAACGTAATCTTGTCAAAACCGATTAACTTTTCGAGATTAGCCAGGTTCTCAATCAGGAATTTCTCTTCCTTCAGAAAGATGCTATGAAATTCAAAAGGTGATTTATCAGGCGAAGGTGAGTCGAAACCAGCTATCCTGACACCATATTTTACAAGCGATCGGGCTATTTCCGGGTCAAATTCCGGGTATTCGTAATAGTAACTTTCCGTTTTCCAATTTTTACTGTACCCGGTGCAAAAAAGAACTATCTTGTGTTCAGAGAAAAGTGTTTTCCATTCAGGACTCATAACGATTTGTTCAGTCCCTCTTACATCAATTACTACAGCCGTACCTGAAAAGAATTCTACCGGATATTTGTTGATGGTTACCGTGTCGCTTTTTGCATGAAAAGGTGCGTCAATATGCGTTCCGGTATGCATATTTGATTCCAGGCGGTGAGTTACATACCCTGCATCATCCGGTAAAGGATCACGTAAGACAGAGGGGCCAGCCTCACCCGGGAAAACAGGCATTCCATGACTGATTGTGTGTGAAAGATCAATAATTTTCATCTCGGCTTTGACGGATTTTTGAATTTTGCATTTTGAACTTTGTAATCTGAATTCCGGCAATCCTAACTTTTGTTTTCCAGGAGTTCTTCCTGCTCCGATTTTGTCAGTTTTTTCCAGCACACACCCCGGAAATCGCATGGGTAAGGTTTCATGCAATGCATGCCCGGAAAAACATCTGGTGATTTGTCCTGTTTTAACACTTCCAGCATCTGATTTATATTCTGACTGATCAAACTTTCCTGTATTTCGCATTCTGAACTCAAATCCGTAAAAATAAATGCTTCATTCAAATCACTTGTCTCTGTTAGCTCTACATCAGGGTTCCGGTTAATCAAAAAAAACTTTTCCGGTCTCAGTCCTGCACCAACCATAACATGGTATTGCAAAAACGCGTCATTATAATAAACATTACTGAGTGCAAGGCTGCTTTTCACTTCATAAGCGTGCCAACCGTTTTGGGATTTCACAAGTATATCGAGAGCAATAATAACATCTTCGGAAATAAAACAGGCTTCATAAATCACCGGAAATCCTTCGCTGATGAGTTGAGCTGTTTTAAGTGCTGAGGGTTTTCCCGGTCGCGCCATTGCAATTCCACCAGGAAAAAGCTGCTGAGCCACTTTCCCGACTGCATGTCCGCGGGCAAATTTAGCCAGTTGTTCTTCGGTGATCTTATCCCGGAGATAAGGCCTGAACTTATTCAGGTATAATGATTTGTGACATTGTAGACCACGTATATATGTTGATTTTGAAAGAATATATTCTGACATGAAAACTGAGCTTTTCTTTATGCTTTTTGAAGTAGGGAAAGCGTCAAATATTTCCGTAAAGGTAACATGATTCTTATTGCCAGTAAAAATAAAGAAAGCCTTGTTCTGCAAATAAGGCAAAACAAGGCTTGATTCGAAATAGACAGATTTATTTCAGTCCACGTCTTTTAAGTAATGGATCCAGAGAAGGTTCCTGTCCACGGAATTTTTTATATTGAGTCATGCCTTCATCACCGCCACATTCGGCAAGGCAATGCTGACGGAATTTGGCTGCAAGTTCAGGATTAAAAATATCTCCCGATTGTTTAAAATAATCGAAAGCATCTGCATCGAGCACTGCTGCCCACATATACACATAATAACCGGTTGCATAACCGCCATCAAAAATATGAGAGAAATACGTGCTGCGGTAGCGCGGAATTATTTCTTCAATCAGGCCGGCCTTAGTCATTTTTTCCTTTTCAAACGCCAGTACATCCACAGTTGCCGGACTGGTAAGCTTGTGAAATTCAACATCCAGTATAGAAGCAGCAAGGTATTCTACTGTTACAAATCCCTGGTTGAACAAGGAACTGTTCTGAATTTTTGTGATGAGAGCCTCAGGAATTACTTCACCGGTTTTATAATGTTTAGCGTACATGCGCAACACTTCGGGTTCGCTGGCCCAGTTTTCCATTATTTGCGAAGGTAATTCTACATAATCCGTTGGAACGTTGCCTGCCGTACGAGAATATTTTCCCTGCGTGAATAAACCGTGAAGTCCGTGACCAAACTCATGAAACAAAGTGGAAGTCTCATCCCAGTTAAGTAATGCAGGTGCGTCTCCCGAAGCCGGTGTAAAGTTGCAAACAATAGAAATTACAGGATCAACTCTTTTGTTGTTTTCCCATCCCGCCGGCACAAAATCGGTACACCAGGCACCGCCGCCCTTCGATTCGCGGGGATAGTAATCCAGATAAAGGATGCCAAGGTGCGATCCATCCGCATCCTTTACTTCAAATGTTTCAACATCTTTATGATATACCGGCAGATCAGTCTTTTGCTCGAAGGTAATGCCATACAGTTTTGTGGCAACAGCAAACATACCATCACGGACATTTGTCAGGCTGAAATATGGTTTTAGCTCATTTTCGTCAAGATCATATTTAGCTTTACGAAGTTTTTCAGCATAATACCACCAATCCCACGATTGAATCTTGAACCCGGCTTTTTCCTCGTCGGCAATTTTCTGCATTTCTGCCAGCTCATTTTTTGCTACCGGTAGAGCAGCAACCATAAGTTTACTTAGGAAATCATCAACATTAGGAACGGTTTTAGCCATATTCTGATCTAACACATAAGTTGCATAATTTTCAAAACCTAAAAGCTTTGCTTTCTCGGCTCTCAGGCTAACCATTTCGGCAACAATCTTCTTATTATCGTTTGCATTGTTGTTGTTGCCACGCATGAACCAGGCTGTGTAAAGTTTTTCACGCAGTTCACGGTTTTGAGCGTATTGCAGAAATGGTATCCAACTCGATTTGGCGAGTGTGAAGACCCATTTGCCTTTTTCGCCTGCATTGTTCGCAGCCTCTGCTGCAGCATTAATAACATCTTCTGGCAAACCAGCCAGGTAAGCCTTATTATCAATTACCAGTTTAAAGTTTTTATTTGTTTCGGCCAGCATGTTCTCACCGAAAGTAAGCGAAAGCATTGCCAACTTTTCGTTGATTTTCCTCAATTGATCCTGCTTATCAACGGTAAGGTTTGCTCCCTGGCGCTCAAAGTCACGGTAATATTTTTCTGTAACACGAATTTGCTGTTCATCCAAACCTGCCTCGTTTCTTTTCTCGTAAACCGATTTTATACGCGCGAAAAGTGCCGCGTTCATCGAAACGTCATCGCTATGTTTTGAGAGCAACGGTGAAACTGTTTTGGCAATGGCCTGAATCTGATCGTTTGTATTGGCCTGTTGAATGTTAAAGAAAACTTTGCTGACCCTGCTAAGCAATTTTCCTGATTTATCAAATGCCAGGATAGTGTTTTCAAAATCAGGAGCAGCAGTATTATCGGTGATAGTTTTAATTTCGGCATCATGCTGCTTTATACCTTCAATAAAAGCCGGAAGGTAATGTGAGGTATCGATTTTATCGAAGGGCGGAACCTTGAAAGGAGTTGAATACTCCGTAAAGAATGGATTATCATTCTTTGGTGTCTTTGTGCAGGCAGTAAAAAGTGCCGCCGTAATTAATGCCATGAGCAGAAAACTGTTTTTCATTTGATTTAAATTAGATCGGAATTAAGGGTGTTAATTATCAATATATAGCCGGCAAATTTAGATTGTTAATGAATATGAACAAGCATATCTTTTCGAAAATTATCATTCAGCGAAAGCAAAGCAAAATAAAGATACGAAACAGAGCAATGAGTTGAGAATATAACCAAATCCGGAAGATAATATTTAGGGAAACATATCCATCTTAAATAGAAAAGCATTAAAGCGGTTGCTTTTTAAGATACATTCTTTCAGATTCTTTATCTTCACGCAATATCCGAAATCAATATAAAATTGATATTTGTCTGTAACTAAAAAAAAAGTTTTGAACTTTAAAAAAAAAATTACTTTTGCAGGCTGTTAAAGGCCGGAATTCGTCAATATTTAGTACTTTTGATGATTCAGCCAAACATCTGCTTCAGGTCATTATACTTGTAAAAACGCTTTGTAATCTAAACTAATCAGGAAATTGCATCTGATTGTGTTATTCATTTGAAGCCAAAGCGTAAGTCAGCAGTTTTATTTTAGAGAAGGAATAACAGGATCGGTATGATATTCAGCAAAGAATCATTTTCAAAATTCATGGTTTTCTTCGGATACCTGATGGCTGTTATTTACATTGGATTAGGTGTTATGCTTTTTATTCCTTATGTTTACCCGGGAATTCCACGGAACCTGAAATTTGCTTTTGCATTGTTTTTTATTGCATATGGATTCTTCCGGCTGGTAAAGATGATAACAAAAAAGTCAGAACCTAACGAATAACAGGAGGAATTCAGATGAAAAGAATCGTATTACATCCGCTCACTTTGGCACTTACCGCACTCTTGCTAATTGCTGTTTCGTGTCGCAATCCCATGGGAGTTCAACCCTTGGATGAAGCCCCAACGCGCGGAAATATTCGCATCAGTGTTGATGAATCGTTCCAATTGCTTTACGATACCCAGATTTATACATTTGAATCTCTTTATGTTAATGCAAACATTGCAGTGAGTTATAAACCGGAAGTTGAAGTTTTAGCTGATTTCATGAACGATTCTGTCCGGACAATTACTCTTACCCGTGAATTAACAAAAGAAGAAAAGGATTATCTGGTTTCTCAGAAATTTACGCCCCGTACTACCAAAGTTGCCCACGACGCACTTGCACTCATTGTTAACCCCGGAAACCCCGATACCCTCATGCTTGACTCACAACTTTCGGCAATTCTGAGCGGGAAAATATCGACCTGGAAGCAACTAAATCCGAATTCGGCAGACAAAACAATTAATGTCGTATTCGATAACAATAAATCAGGGAATGTGCGTTATTTCCGCGAGAAATTTGAAATCAAAGGTAACTTTCCTTCCAACTGCTTTGCTGTTGAAAACAATGCCGAGGTAATTAATTACGTGAAAAACAATCCGAATTCTTTAGGAATAATAAGCGTTAATTGGATCAGTGACACACAGGACAGTATTTCGGAAAAATTCCTGGAATCAGTTCGTGTTGTTGAAGTCGGAACAAACTCTATGAATTATTGTAAACCCTACCAGGGATATATTGCCGAAGGTTCGTATCCTTTTTGCCGTGATCTGTTCATGATAAGCAGAGAAACATTCTCCGGACTTGGCACGGGATTTGCTTCTTTTGTAGCTGGCGACCAGGGACAACGGATAATACTTAAATCAGGACTTGTACCTGCTACCATGCCGGTAAGGCTAATTGAAATAAAGAAAGACTAATATATCATTCACACAGAGGAGAAACAAAATGCTACGAACTACGAGAAATATCAGAAACACCTTCTTCGGAATAACCCTCCTGCTATTAGGAACATTTGCATCCGCCCAGGATCTGAATTCAGCGCTTAATATGACCTATCAGGAACAATTTGAAGCAGCTGATAATGCTTTTAATGCACTCATAAAAAGTGAACCGGCTAATGGGAAGTATTATTATTACAGCGGTGAGAATCAACTTGCTTCCTATTTCATCGATCCTACAAATATCTCTTTTGAGGCTATTGCTAAAAAAGCAAACGATCGTTACAACCAGGGCATCGCTGCAAGTCCAAATGAACCCTTAAATTATATCGGACTGGGTAAAGTAGCATTGATTCAAAATAATAAAACTGTTGCTGACGAAAATTTTGCGAAAGCTCAAACCTTTTTGCCGGCTAAAAAAGTAAAATCAACTCTTACAAAGCCTGAACAGGCAACTCTTCTCATCAGGCTGGCCGAAGCATATGTAACTGTTAACAGCAAAGACACGGCACTGGTTTTCAGCTTATTACGCAGAGCAGAATCTCTTGACAACAAAAACCCGGAATTGTATCTGATCCGCGGCGATTACTGGATCAACACTCTGAATAACGGAAGTCGTGCTGCCGAAAACTATAAGAGGTCGCAGGATTACTCTCCGCAATCAAAAAGGGCACGTGTAAGGCTGGGCCAATTATACACTCGTATTAAAGTTTATCCTGACGCATTGACTTACTACCAGGAAGCACTTGCTATCGACCCGTCATTTGCACCTGCTTACCTCGAAATGGGTTTTCTTTATGCCAAAACCAAAGAGCCTGAAGAATCGAAAAAGAACTTCAAGAAATACCTCGACCTCAGCAGCAGCAATATTGCTGCCAAGCGCAGGTATGCCAATATGCTTATTCAAACCGAAGACTACAAGGAAGCCATTGAACAGATCACACAGATTCTTGCAATTGACTCTGTTACTTACAATGACCTGAACCGCGCGTTGGCCTATTCCTATTTTGAAGAAAAACAATATCCAAAAGCCGACTACTATATTTCTAAATTTTTTACAAATGCCCCTGTCGAAAAAATTACATCAAAAGACTACCTGTATTATGGCCGGATACAGATTAAAAACGGACAAGACTCATTAGGTATAATAAATCTTACAAAAGCGTTTGATTCTGATACCACCAATACTGACCTTCTGAATGAAATAGCAGCTTCGTATATCAAATCAAAAAGGCATCAGGCTGCTGGTGATACATATAAAGCAAAAATTCAGCGGACTAACGGAGGAGTAAACGATTACTATAAAATGGGTCGTGCTTATTTCGATGCTAAAAACTGGCCTGAAGCTGATTCAGCATTTGTAACTGTAAACCGAATGAGTCCTGATTTTGAGCCTGCTTACCTTTTCAGGGCAAGGGTTTACTCAAATCTTGACCCCGATACCAAAGAAGGGCTTGCAAAGCCATTTTATGAGAAACTTATAGAAAAAGCCAGTGTTGATTCGGTAAAATATGGAAAAGATATCCTAGAGGCCTATAATTACCTTGGATACTATTACCTGATTAACAAACATTATTGCGAATCTCTTGATTACTGGGACAGGATAGTCGCGCTAGATCCTGCAAATGAAAATGCAAACAGTGCACTTAAAGACCTGAAGCCACGTTGTCCTGAGTTTAAATCATCAATGCAAAAACCGGAATAGCAGGCAAACCGAATCAACAGTTTATGCAACTTGGAGATACTGTTGGAAATAAGCAGAAAACTAATTAACACAAATAAAAATCCCTTCATAAGGCAAAGTCTTTTTTAAACCATAAATTCCTTTATCTTTGCTTCTGAATTCAAGGAAAATTTAACTAAACAATTAATACAATTCACTAATCCTAAAATCTAACTAACAATGAGCAAAAACGGTCAATCGTTGAAAGAAACTTTACGTTCAGCTTTCGCAACTGGAGCAATTTTGATTGCTTTGGCAATCGCATTCCTGATTTACTTTTATGTATTAGGAAATCCTGTTAACTTTGAAGGTGGCAATCCTGACGGGCATCCGATTCCGGGTAACTACCTCGCAATGGTTTGCAAAGGAGGGTACATTGTTCCTCTTCTCATTACCTTAATTATTGTTCTTCTTACATTCACAATTGAAAGAGCATTAACCTTACGTAAAGCAAAAGGTACCGGTGCAACTAACGTTTTTGTGACAAACCTTCAGAATTATCTGAAAAACAACCAGATTGATCAGGCTATCGCTTCCTGCGACAAACAAAAAGGATCAATCGGCAATGTTATGAAAGCTGGTTTGATTAAGTACAAAGAACTTCAGTCGGACACCACTCTAGATAAAGATCAAAAGCTTGTTTCCTTGCAGAAAGAGTTTGAAGAAGCAACGGCTCTCGAACTTCCTATGATGTCGCGTAACCTGGTTATTTTATCAACCATCGCTTCTATTTCGGTACTTATCGGTCTTATTGGTACTGTATTGGGTATGATCCGTGCATTTGCTGCTCTTGCTCAAGCTGGTGCTCCTGATGCACTTGCTCTTGCAACCGGTATTTCGGAAGCGCTTATCAATACCGCATTTGGTATCACAGGATCAACACTCGCCATCATTTTTTACAACTATTTCTCAACGAAAATTGATGGAATGACATATAAAATTGACGAAGCAGGATTCAGTCTTACTCAGACTTTTGCAGCCCAAGCCAAATAAGGTTTGCTCTAAGTATCAATTGAATTTTGGCGCATAGCGCCCGGTTTTCACAATTTTAAATAAGAAACCATGCCAAAAATTAAAGCACCGGTAAGGACTCCACACATAGACATGACGCCTATGGTGGATTTATTTGCCCTCTTGCTTACATTCTTCATGCTAACAACATCTTTTCGTCCATCTGAAGCAACAGTTATTGATACTCCCAATTCAGTAAGTGAAAAGGTGTCTCCTGAAAAAGATGTCATTATCATTCTTGTGGGTAAGGATAATAAGGTTTACCTGAATTTCGACAACGGACCGGACACATCCGTACTTATCAGAAAGGAAGTTTTGAAAAAAGTGGCAGAACAGTACAACCTGACATTTACTGAAAAGGAATTGAAAACCTTTTCTACCTGGGCCTCGTTTGGTATGCCGGCTGATAAACTCAAAGCCTGGATAAACACACCGGATTCAAAAGATCGCGAGGCGTTTCAGACAGGTATTCCGGTTGATTCTACTGATAATCAGCTAAATTTATGGGTTCGATTCATACGTTTACAGAATCCTAATGCTGAAGTCGCTATAAAAGGTGACGCAGACGCTGATTTTAAGGCTGTAAAACACGTGATGGACATTCTACAGGACAATCAGGTTAACAAATTTAACCTGACTACGAATCTACAGAAAGAAGAAGCAAAATTGGAAGAATAGTAATAATAATGCTAATGTTTAAAGAAATCATATTATGGCTGAAATAATCCAAGCGGAAGGCAAACAAAAAGGCGGCAAAAAGAAAGCCAAAAAGTTTTCGACGCACATTGATATGACCCCTATGGTCGACCTGATGTGTTTGCTTATTACCTTTTTTATGCTTACCACAGCATTCGCCAAACCCAAAGCTATGGAAATTACCATGCCAGAAAAGAAAGATGATCCAAATATTGAAGCTCCTAAAATTGAAGCTGACAGGACCATCAATATTCTTATTTCCGGTGAAGATAAAATTTTCTATTACTTTGGAGTTGCAGATCCCAAATTACCCCTTCCTAACCTGGTTCCGACAGATTACAGCAAAGATGGAATACGTAAAATTTTATTGCAACGCAATAAGATAGTTTTCAAAGCTGTATCCGAACTAAGAGAAAAGGTAATCAAAGGGGAAGAAGTACTGGCAGATTCCACTTTAGCCCGCAGAGTAAAGGAGTTAAAGAAATCTGATAAACAAGCTCCTATCATCCTGATAAAAGCTGATGAGAAGGCCAAATACAAAAACCTTGTTGACATCATTGATGAAATGGCTATTTGCACTGTTGCCAATTATGCAGTTGTAGATATTTCACCACTTGAGCTGCAAATGATCGATGGTACAGCGGTTTCAGCACCGGCTGTAAAGTAATCCAACAGTTGTTGACAAAAGTTGTTGTTCACATTTAAAGCAAAATACAAAAATGACAAATCAAAAAGTTTATGCCGCTCCAATGGACGAGATCGTCTTTGAGCACAGGAATAAAACTTATGGAGCGTACATTTTGCGTAAATTGTATAATAAAAACATGAACAGAGCATTGGTACTTGCAGTAATTATATTGCTTGCAGGTTTAGCCTACCCTCTGGCTTCAAGTTATTATGCAAAGGCAAGAGCTGGATATATTGAAAAAGCAGCCAGTGCTGAATTTATCGATATGGACAAGCCTAAAGAAGAAGCTCCACCTCCCCCACCGCCACCGCCGCCACCACCGGCTGCTCTTGAGCAAAAAGTGAAATTTGTAGCTCCGGTTGTAACTACTGAAGAAGTTGTAGAAGACGCTGACATCTTTAATCAGGATGATCTCGCTCTGACAACCACAAACGAAGCAGTTAGTGTTGAAGAAGTTGCTGTTGTTGAGGTTAAAGAAGAAGTAATCGAAGTGGAAGAAACCAAACCGGTATTCACCATTGTTGAGGAAATGCCTTCCTTCCCCGGCGGCGACGCTGAACGCAATAAATTCCTGGCCGAAAACATACAGTATCCGCAACAGGCCACTGAAAACGGAATACAGGGAACAGTTTATGTTTCATTCGTTGTTGATTCAAAAGGAAATGTAACCGATGTTAAAATCCTTAGGGGTATCGGCGGAGGATGCGACGAAGAAGCATTGCGCGTTGTACGCATGATGCCTAAATGGCACCCGGGAAAACAAAACGGGAAAAATGTCCGCGTTCTGTTTAACATGCCAATCTACTTTAAACTTCAGGGTTAATAAGAAGTTCGATTTTACGAAAAACGCCACAAGGTATACTCCCTGTGGCGTTTTTGATTTAAGGTGATATAGATGTTAACCTTAACCCTCTAACTCCATATAAAGATTATTTGAGGGTAACACTTGTTTTCAGCCTGATATCGTCAGATGCTGCGCCTATCAATAACTCGTATTCGCCAACGGCCAAAGAATAATCATTAATTTCAGGGTTGTAATGGCGAAGCCTGGAAACAGGAATGGCAAGTCTGACTACCCGGGATTCTCCCCTACTAAAGCTCACTCTTTCAAATGCGACCAACGATTTAATCGGTTTCTCCATAACAGCATAAGGTTGCCTGAAATAAACCTGGACAACTTCATCACCATCGTATTTTCCTGTATTACTGATTGATACTGAGAGTTTGATTGTATCTGAAATATTAAGCCTAACAGATTCGGTCATAGCTTGGCTGTACTCAAAAGAAGTATAACTCATCCCATGGCCAAAGGCGTAAAGAGGTGTTCCTGTGAAATATTTATAAGTCCGTCCTTTCATTGAATAATCTTCGAATGCAGGGAGATCATTAACTGATTTGTAGAAAGTTACCGGCAAACGGCCAGCCGGATTATAGTTACCAAAAATTACATCTGCCACTGCGTTTCCACCTTCCTGACCCGGGTACCATGCCTCAATAACAGCTGGAATGTTTTCGGATGCCCAATTAACTGAAAGCGCGCTTCCATTGGTCAGAATAAGAACAATAGGTTTTCCTGTTGATTTCAGCTTTTCGAGCAGAAGTTGCTGATTTTGAGGCAAATCCATGGTTGTTCGGTCACCTTCATAAAAACCGGGTACCTGAACTTTCATTTCCTCTCCTTCCAGGTTTGGGGAAATCCCACCGGCAAAAATCACTACATCAGCTTTTAGTGCAAGGGCTATAGCTTCTGTAAATTGAAGACTGTTTTCAATAGATTCAGATTGGTTGCGTAAAGATTGGATTTCTGGCTTTTCGACTCCTGCACAAAAACTCACCTTGATTTTCTTTCCTGATTTTTTCCTTATGCCTTCCAGCAAAGTAACCGGATGGGAAGGAACACCATTATAGTTCCCCAGAAGTACCGCTGTATCGTTAGCATATGGACCTATGACTGCAATTGATTTTGTTTTTGAATGCAAAGGCAAAACCGCTTTTCCAATGCTTTCGACCTGATCATTTTTTAATAGTACAATGCTCTGCTGCGCAACTTTTAAAGAAAGTGCACGATGAACATCTGTGTCATATTCTTTCGAAGAAATTGAAGCATATTTTACCTTCGAAGAAGGATCAAACAATCCTAATTTAAACCGAGCTTCGAATATGCGTTTTAAGGAAGTATTAATATCATATTCAGTAACATAACCTAATTCGAGGGCTTTAAGAAGAGCACCATATTCAGGTCCGCAGGACAGATCGGTTCCAGCTTTGATTGATAAAGAAGCAGCTTTTTCGGCATTCGGAACAAAATTGTGAAAGCTATACATATCGGATATTGCCCAACAATCAGAAACCACATATCCTTTGAAACCCCATTTCCCCCGCAGTGTTTTATCAAGGAGGAATAAACTGGCTGAACTAGGCGTGCCATATACCCGGTTATAGCAACTCATAACTGAATAAACGCCGGCATCTTTAACCAGCATCTCGAAGGCCGGCAAATAGGTTTCGTATAAATCGCGTTGCGAAGGCCAGGCATCGAATTTGTGTCTTTGCGATTCGGGACCGCTGTGTACGGCAAAGTGCTTGGCTGTTGCAATAACTTTATAGTAGTCAGGATCATTCCCCTGCAAACCTTTTACAAAAGCAACCCCGATACTACCAGTCAGAAAAGGATCTTCGCCATACGTTTCCTGTCCTCTTCCCCATCGCGGGTCACGAAAAATATTAATATTAGGCGACCAGAAGGTAAGCCCCTGGTATATTTCATGCTGGCCTTTGCTGATAGCTTCATAATATTTCGCCCTTCCTTCGGTTGAAATAACATCCGCTTCCTCCTGAATAAGTTCGGGATTGAATGTAGCCGCCATTCCGATTGCCTGGGGGAAAACTGTAGCGATCCCATTTCTTGCCACTCCATGCAGGCATTCGTTCCACCAGTTGTACTGAGGGATTCCAAGCCTTTCGATTGCAGGTGCAGTGTGTTGCAACTGAAGAATCTTTTCTTCGGTGGTCATCCTTAAAACTAGATCGTCAATCCGCAGATTTAAAGGAAGCTCAGTATTCAAAAATGGGAAATCAGCCTGGGATTTACCTGTTTGACCCCGGACCAACAAAACAGTACAATTTAATAGTACTGCCGTTATGAATAATCGCATTAATGGTAGTGTTGTTTTCATAGCAGATGTTTGATATTTATTTTACAAAGATGCTACAACTATTTAAATATTTTACATTAAACGAGAAAAAGCATATACAAATTTAATATATTTGCTGTTTAGAAAAAGATAATTACTTTTACAGGAGCACGAGAATTATCCGGGAGTAATCAACTAATAGCAAGATATTTAAACAAGATTTCATGCAAATAATATCGGAGCACTTCGGCTTTTTACATGATCAAAGAGAAGCTTTACTATTTACTCTCTCGAATGACAATGGAGTAGTCGTAAAAATCAGCAATTATGGCGGAACTATCGTATCACTTTTTGTTCCCGATAAAAAAGGTAATTTATCAGATATTGTGCTTGGAATGAACACCTGGGAAGGATGGATTAAAAACCCAGCCTATTTTAACTGTATAGTTGGGCGCACCTGCAACCGTATTGGCGGAGCCAGGTTTAGTATAGATGGTGTTGAGTATAAAGTTTCTGACAACCAGGGCGGATTTCAGTTACACGGAGGGCATGAAGGCTTTCACCTGAAACTCTGGGAGGCTTCAACTTTTAAAACCGAAGATAAAGTTGGTCTGGAACTTAAGTATCTCAGTAAAGATGGTGAAGAAGGCTTTCCGGGTAATTTAAGAGTGAAAGCAATTTATAAATTAAATAACGATAATGAACTTAGCCTCGAATTTTCAGCAACTACCGATAAGGCTACACCTGTTAACCTGACTAACCATGGCTATTTCAACCTGAGCGGTGAAGGATCCGGTGAAATACTTGACCATGAACTTCTGTTATTAGCTGATAGTTACACCGTTACCGATAGTAACAGTATACCAACCGGTGAAATTGCCCCCGTTGCCGGAACACCTTTTGACTTCACTGAACCCCATCAGATAGGTGAACGCATAACGCAACTTTATAAAGGCTACGACACTAATTTTGTTCTGAGAAACCAATCAGGAAAACTTGCACTGGCAGCCACCGTAAAGGACCCAAAATCCGGACGTATTCTTGAAGTCCATACTACGGAACCCGGCATTCAACTTTATACTTCAAACTGGTTCGATGGTTCCTTAACCGGGAAATGCGGCAAACCTCATACTAATCATACTGCCTTCTGCCTGGAGACACAGCACTCTCCTGATTCAATGAATCATCCGGAGTTCCCGAATGTTATTCTGCGTCCAGGTGAAGAATTTACCTCACAGACCACATGGAAATTTAAAGTTGCTGAATAAATCGACAATAAATTTGTTAAAACAAATACATACCGGAATATGAATTTAACATGGTTCGACTGGAGCATTATCCTTGTGCTTTTTATTTTAATGCTTGGAATGGTTTTCCTGAGCAAAAACCTGATGCGAAGCGTTAGTGATTTCCTGGCAACCGGGCGAACCGGTGGACGCTACATTATTTCGATGTTTCATGGCACAGCTGCACTTGGCGCAATAACCGTTGTCGGAGCATTGGAGCAGAATTTTAATGCAGGTTTTAATTCACGCTGGTGGGAAATGCCGACAGCAGTAATCCTGGTCACTATTAGCGTAACTGGTTGGGTCGTTTACCGTTTCAGGCAAACCCGGGCGTTGACTATGGCGCAGTTCTTCGAGATGCGTTACAGCAGATCATTCAGGATATTTGCAGGGATGCTGGCTTTTCTTTCGGGGATTGTAAACATGATCATTTTCCCGGCGGTAAGTGCAAAATTCTTTATTTACTTCTGTGGAATTCCTGAAATTGGTTTCCTCGGTCCCTATTCAATAACCTATATACTAACTGCAGCCGTAATGGTGTTGGTTCCCTTGTATTTCATTTTCACAGGAGGCCATATTGCAGTTATGTTCACCGATTTTATACAGGGAGTCTTTGTAAATATCGTTTTTGTTGTAATAGTTATTCTGCTTCTGGTACAGGTTGGCTGGGGCGATATCGGAGAAGCTGTTAAAGCCGCTCCGGCAGGCAAGTCACTCATAAATCCGTTCGATGCAGGCGAAGTACAGGATTTCAATCCCTGGTTCTTTTTTATCGGGATGTTTGGTTTGATTTACACGAAACTTTCCTGGCAGGGAAATTCTTCGTTTAACATCGCTGCCAAAAGTGCTCATGAAGCAAAAATGGCGGATGTACTTACCAATTGGCGCCTGGTTCCGCAATGGGGACTTTTCCTGATGATCGTACCAATTATTGCCTACACTATTTTTCACCACGATAACTACAAAGTAATTGCCGACAATATTAACAATATGCTAGCAGGGTTTGCCCCTGCTGATCAAAGTCAGCTGCGTGTACCAATGGTTTTAAACTACCTTCTTCCCGTTGGATTGAAGGGCGCATTTGCAGCAATTATGCTCGCGGCTGCCATTACATGTCACAATACATATATGCATTCCTGGGGCAGCATTTTAATACAGGATGTGGTAATGCCGATACGAAAAAAGCCTTTTGAGCCCAAAGAGCATCTAAAATACCTTAAGCTTTCCATTCTCGGTGTAGGTATCACGATTTTCATACTCAGCATCGTGTTTCAGCAAACAGAAAAAGTGTTCCTGTTCCTGAATATTTCGGGAGCAATTTTTGTCGGCGGATCGGGTGCCGCAATTATTGGTGGATTATACTGGCGTAAAGGCACAACACCGGCAGCCTGGGCTGCAATGATAACCGGGGCGCTGACTGCCGGATTAAATATATTATTTAAACAATATATCCCCGACTACCCTATTAACGGACAATGGGGCTGGTTTATGGCAATGGTTTTAGCATCGGTTGTATATTTCCTCGTTTCCCTGCTTACACCAAGAAAGGCATTCAACCTTGACAAACTTCTTCATCGTGGTGAATATGCAGTTAAAGATGATTCTATCGCAGGAAGTAACGAAGTAGTAAAAGGCTGGAAGGTTCTGGCTCCTACCAAAGAATTTACGCGTGGCGATAAAGCAATTTATTGGATTACAACAGGTTGGACAGCAGCATGGGTAGTTGTCTTCGTAATTGGTACACTGTTCTATTTCTTTGTCAAACCATATACCAACGATCAATGGATGGCGTTCTGGCAGGTATATACCTATCTTTTCCTGGCTGCTTCCATTATTGTAACTATTTGGTTTACAATAGGTGGATTTAAAAACCTTTTCGAAATGATACATGCTTTAAGACATAATATAAGGGATCATAAGGATGATGGGTTTGTGGAGAGGGAGAAGTAGTGAATAGTGTTCCTTCGCTTTGCTCGGAATGACAGTGAAAAGTGATCAGTGAATAGGGAATGGTGAATAGTGGATAGTGATTAATTAGTTAAAATTTAAAAGGATTTCTGCACAAATGAATTACGGACATTTTTCAAAAGACGGCAAAGAGTACATAATCACCAATCCGAAAACACCGAGTCCATGGATTAATTACATTTATAACGGGCGGTATTTTTCGACAATTTCGAACAATGGCGGGGGAATCAGCTATTATAAAAGTCCGCTTCACGGGCGAATTACCCGTTACCGGATTAATGAGGTTCCTCCTGACCGGCCCGGGAAATATATTTATGTAAAGGATCAGGAAACCAGTGAAATATGGAGTCTGACCTGGCAGCCGGTTGGCAAATCGCCTGAAGCGTATAAAGTTGCTCATGGCTTTGGCTATACCCGGGCAGAAGCATCTGTAAACGGAATCGATTCATCTGTACTTTTCTTCGTTCCACAGGATGACGACCAGGAAATATGGAAAACTGTTTTAACAAATACATCTGGTAAACCCAGGAAATTGTCAGTTTACGGATATGTAGAACTGGCTCTAGGCCATGCTCTTGTTGACCTGATTAACCAATGCGACGACCAGCATTTTAACAGGGCTCATTTTGAGGAAACTCACAACGCATTGTTTTCGACCAAAACGTATTGGGTAACCCAGACCAAGGGAACCCAGCAACAGGAAAATAAGGAATGGGATCAATGGACTTTTTTTACTGTTAACAAGCCGGTCAAGGCTTTTGAAACTGTTCGAGAACGATTCCTCGGGTTGTACCGTAACGAGAATAACCCTGAAAGTATTGAAAAAGAAACACTTTCATGCCAGGAAACGGATTTCGGAAATGTAGTAAGTGCCCTGCAGGTTGATATTGAACTGCAACCCGGTGAAAGCACTGACCTGGTATTTTCACTCGGGGTAATTGAAAAAACAAGATTCGATGAACTGAAGGAATCCCGTGTCAGTAAATACAAGGATGTTACGGTTGTTGAAAATGCTTTTGCAGCTTTGAACAAACAATGGGACGATTATTTTACATTCACAACTACAAGTACACCTGATGAAGATGTAAATATTTTCATGCGGTACTGGTTGCCTTACCAGGCCAAAGTTGCATTTGATGTCGGCCGTGTTATAAGTTTCTATTACTGGGGAATCGGCCGGGGATTTGGTTTCCGCGACACAGCCCAGGATACTATTGCTGTAACCATTTCAAATCCCGAAAAGGCAAAAGAGCGTATTCAGCTGCTTTCGAGGCAGATGCGCGTGGATGGAAAGGTATACCATCATTTCCATGGCGATGGTCAGGGTGAGTTTACGTATCATTGTGATGATCCGCTGTGGTTTATGCTCGCTGTAACCGAATACCTTAAAGAAACAGGGGATTTCAGCCTCCTGGAAAACGTTCAACCTTTTATTGATGAAGGCAAATCGGGTACTATCCTTGAACATATGCTGGCTGTGGTTTCGTATGCCAAAAATAACCTTGGTAAACATGGGTTACCCATTTTCGGGCGAGGCGACTGGAACGACACCCTTGATTATATTGGCGGTGATGATGGAGGCGAAAGTGTCTGGGGCGGAATGTTTTATGCGGCTATGCTAAATCTTTTTGCTGAACTTTTACAGCAATTAAATAAAAAAAATGAACTGAAAGAAGTTGCACTAGTCCGTGACTCGCTATATAAAGCAGTTGATGAAAATTGCTGGGATGGTGAATGGTATATCAGGGCGTTCGGCGAAAATAACCGTAGGGTTGGCTCGAAAGACAATAAATATGGTAAAATTTTCCTGAACACACAAATATGGCCGGTTATTGCCGGTTTCCCTGATCGGGAGCGAAATATTACAGCCATGGACAGTGTGAGCAAGTACCTTGATTCGCCAGAGGGTCCCAAAAAATGCACACCTGCATGGCGCGAAATTGATCCGAAAATCGGGTTGGTTACCCGTTGCGTATGGGGCAAAAAGGAAAACGGAGCAGTATTCTGCCATCCAACAACCTGGGTTATACAGGCCGAAACCATGCTTGGCAGAAGTAATAAGGCATTTGCATATTTCAAGAAAATGCTGCCGAATCGAATCGACAGCGATATTTTCGTAGCTGAACCATATGTCTATTCGCAATATATCACCAGTAATGAGCACTCCGCTCCCGGAAGAGCAAGCCACTCGTGGCAAACCGGTTCGGCAGCATGGATGTACCGAGTAAGCTATGATTACCTGCTAGGAATCCGCTCCACTTACAACGGCCTTTTGATTGATCCCGCAATTCCATCACACTGGAAAAATTTCAGCGCTGAGCGAGTTTACCGCGGAACACGCTATATCATTGAAGTTGAAAACGATGGGGGATTTCAAAAAGGAGTTAAAAGGATTGAAGTTGACGGGAATTTAATAGGAGGAAATGTACTTCCTCTCAGTAAGAAAGCTGTTTGTAAAGTTAAAGTTGTAATGGGGTAATTTGATAATTTGACAATTCGACAATGGGAAAATGTACCACTTGACTTTTAAGTAAATCAATAAATATTCTTCGTAAATCTCACTTCGTAACACTGCGGCTACAGTGAGAAATCGTAAATCGTACCTCGTAAATCACAGATCACAGATCACAAATCGTAAATCGTAAATTTTTATTTAATGAAAAGACATTCTGATAATCCAATCCTAACCCGGACCGACATCCCTCCTATCCCACCTGAATTAGTGGATGTTACGAGTGTTTTTAATCCCGGAGCAATTAAAGACGGCAATGTATACCGCCTGATTTTAAGAGTTCAGAGCCGGTCGAGGGAAACTTTCCTTGTAATGGCCGAAAGTCATGATGGTGTAATTTTTAAAGTCGAAAACAAGATCGTCCTCTTTAAAGGAATTGAAAAAGTAAAAGAAAAAGTATTTCATATTTACGATGCCCGTATAACCAGACTCGAAGGCCGGTTCTACATCATGTTTGCCATGGATATGCAGGACGGATGCCAGCTTGGATTAGGAGTGACTGATGACTTTAAATCCTTCGAATTCCTTGGAATAACATCGAACGAGGATATCCGTAATGGTGTTTTATTTCCTGAGAAAATCAATGGAAAATACTACAGAATGGACAGGCCGAATAAAGCCAAACACAGCGGCGGGCCAACATCAGGGAGTGCTATTTGCCTTAGCGAAAGTGATGACCTTGTAAATTGGCAATATGTATCCACACTTATCAGCGGCCGTTTTCATTACTGGGATGAGTTTATAGGTTCAGGACCACCCCCTGTAAAAACACGTAAAGGTTGGTTGCATGTTTATCACGGAGTTGCGGGGCATTTTGGCAGTTCAAATATTTACCAGGGCGGTGTTATGCTTCTTGACTTACATGATCCGTCGAAAGTACTTGGTCGTTGCCGGTGTAATATTCTGGAGCCCAGGGAAATATGGGAATTAGCCGGCCAGGTTCCAAACGTAACTTTTCCAAGCGGAATGATTGTGGAAGAATATGATGCTGAAGGGTTTGCACTCGAAAACAGTGAAGTGAAAATTTACTATGGGGCTGCGGATACTTCAGTCGGACTTCTGATTACTACCATATCAGAATTGCTGGATGCTGCTATGGAAGGAAATATTCCCTAAGGAAACCTCAACGATTTTAATACAAAAAACTCCGTCAACAAACGGAGTTTTTTTTGTAGAAGGTCAGAAAACCAAATCGCTATATGGTTACAGTTCTATCCTGAAAAACTTTGATTCGAGTGGTCCGATTCCATTGTTGCCATTGGTAACTATACTCCCGGTTACATCAACTTCTGTTATCCTTAATGACTTCCCGTTGATTCCATTGGCAAGCCTTAGGTCTGATGATTTTCCATCCGTTTCACGAAGGTGAATAACAACAGACTTACCGTCCAAAGTTGGTTCGGCAGTGATTAGGATTACATTCGCTGGCCATCCGCTTATAAATGAGCCTTCCCAGTTTTTATCCCCAGATCCTGAACCAGGGATGATACGTGTAAGATAGGGTACACGGCAACCCCATCCGAATTGAGTTGCAAAACTGTTGGAATTATCAGCTGACGATGTTAAATAGTAAGTCCAGGTATGACCACCACGCTGCTCAGCATTAAAATTGGTAGTCCAGTAATTATTCATCGGCCACGAGAACAGGTTTGTGCTTTGTGGCATTGCTCCAGCCTGGTAACGACCTGTGTTGATTGCGCCAAATTGCATCAGTGGCATCTCGGCACTTCCTGCTACAATTTGTGAATTTGAATTACGCACAGAAGTGAAATTCTGAACAGTATACCAGTCATTTGATGAACCTTTAATCTGATCCTTTCCAGTCTCAATTACACCGCCCTGCACTTCGGTATAATGTTTTCCATCTTTCAGGTCGAATGGAAAGGCAATATAAAAGCTTTCAGGATCAGTAATGCTCTTTTTTACCAGGGAACAAGCTAAATCCATGCGTTTCTCAGTGTTAAAAAGCCTGATTTCGAAAGTATAACCCTTTGGATTTAATGTAGTAACAGATTCACCATAAAATTTCAGACTAGTCCAGATTTCGCCTTTCAACTCCGAATCGAACCAGATTTTATCAAGAGGTATTCGTTTGAAATCATCCAATCGTTTGCTTTCCATCTGTGAGCGGTTTCCCAGTTGCTCCAGGATAAATTCTCCCATTTTATATCCAGATTTATCGTCAACTAGCTCAATGCCAAGTTCTTTATCGTACCACGATGTAATAACCCCTTTGGCTGCATCCACTCCTATTTTGTACCACTTATTCTCAATCGTCTGAAAAGATTTAGTACCAGGAAATGCAATTTCTTCGTCAACGGGCCTGATAAGGAATTTCTTATAGCCAAAAGCCGGAATATCGGTTAACCAGATAGCCCAGTATGTTCCGTCCGAACGCGATTCAACAGGTTGGGCAGCCATCCTTTTACCGGAATTATCAAATACACCGGCCATTTTTCCACGTGGTACAATCTGGTGATCAATATAGATAATGGTAAGCCCTGAACGGCTCCAGTTCAACGTATTGAATACCAGCAGGGAAGGATCCTTTTCGCGGACGAATTTGCTTTGTAGTAATCCCATCACTTCCTCTCCAATTGAAGCTGTGCGGCGGTTCGCCTCCCAGGCGTAGGATTCTTTCAGCGCCCTCTGATCCATAGTAGGTTTGCTGAAAGGTTCGCGCACACTTTCGGAATACCCGGTGGTATGTTCGGTATAAAAAAGCAGCGCATTGTTTGCCAGATCAATACGTTCATCAATTTCTTCAGGTAATTTCATTCCGGATACCGCAGCCATAGAAAGTCCGGCTACATTTGCCGATAGTGTGGAAGAGGCTACCCGGGTAGTGGCAGTTTCGCGGGCTGAAGCGCCAAAACCATCCGTCCACCAGTCAGGCCAGGCGCCTCGAATTACAGGGAATTCGGTACGGTGGTTTTTTTCCATATTAATGAAAAAGCTTTCAGTGGTTGCAGTTGCTAATTGTGGCCATTCAAATGTTTCATTCCATTGTTTGATCAGATCACTTGCAATAGTTGATGGAGGAGAATTATCCGTCATATAACCCGAATGCTGGATCGCCATTTCATCGAAAGGATACTTTTTGGCATCAAGACTGAGAAGGTAATTGAAGAGATTGTTCTTAAATTTGTCAATATCACCCGACTGGATTTCGAGAACAGTATTTCCTGTCATATAATGCTCTGCACGGAATGTAAGCATGCGTTTGCCCGAAGGAGATTCCCACCAGAACATGGTTGGAATATCAAAACAAATCAAAGCCCGATGTCCGTGGGTTCCCATGTTTAAATATTTAACACCTAACTGGTTAAAATAATCATTCATGCACCAGCCAATGCCGTTTACATCATCCTGTATGGCAGAGGTAACAGGAATTCCAGCAGATTTAATCCTGCCAAAAGCCTTCAAAGAGGCTGCAAGTATCTGCTCATCAGGTAATTCATCGAAATTGTAATACATTCCGGTAACTTCTATTCTTCCTTCTTTAATCCGTTGTTTTAGTCTTTCTATCTGGCTTTCCGGACGGCATTTAAGGTATTCATCAACCGGCCAGGCTGCTTCACAGGTCCAACGGAATTTAGCATTTTCGGGATAGTTATCAGTAGCATCACAGTAATCAAGCGCATAATCAATATAACGAAGGTGTTCGGCGAGTATTTCGGTTTGCGAACGCGTATAACCGATATCAGTATGCGAATGCTGAACCAGGTCAATTTTCCATTTCCTTACAGGATTAAGCGTAACCGTATTGTTCATCACAAAATCTCCGGCAACAACTTTCATCTTTACTTTTGTAGGTTTTTCGACCGGTTTCAATCCAAGGTTAACGTTATTGTAACCAAATTTCAAAGATGCTGTTTCTATTTGCTTTCCGTTTGCATAAATCTGAGCATCAACATCCTTTCCGAAATAGAAAATGGCGGCTTCGACCAATTGCAACCTATCATTTCCCTTTTTCAGGATTGCCGGGAACGCATTAAGAGTTACGCCTGTTTTTACAGGTTTTTTAAACGTCATATACCAGGATGAAAGATTGGATTCACTCCCGGTAACCTTTATTTTCAAAGACTTACCTGGTTCAACATTGTTCGATGGAATCCTCAAAATCATATATCCATGATGATCACCATGCTGATCAACCATTATTGAGTTAAATTTCAGGTATGATCCGTCATTGCCGGAAACTTCCCAGGTTGGACGAGCATCAGTGTAAAAGGAAAATTTCTGAATTCCATTGATTGCCAGATCCATACGTGCTCGTCCAGGACCGGAACCTAGAGCAGCTATCCAGACAAAAGTTGCAAATTTCTCTTTTATAGCTGCCGGTGACGGATCGGTTTCCCATTCCATAAAATCCTTACCGTTGGTGGCACGCAGTAGCATGCATTCGCGTTGCCCGGGGATACAGGAAGTATATTCAAAATCCATTCCGGAAATTTTCGCAGCATACCCGTTAACCAAGTGATCGTGAGGTGTAAAAAAAAACTGGGCAAATATCAAATTTCCATAGAGCAGGAAATTAGCCAGCACAATGAAAGCGATCTTTTTCATGTTATATGAGCTTTGTACTATTTATAACAATTTGATTTTCAACTGGTTTTAAAATAATGATGTTGGAAGACTTAACTATTTACAATAATCATAGCCAAAGGTGGTTTCCAGTTCGGGCAGCGATAAAACGGTGCAGACAGATGCCGAAAATAATTTTAACGAAGCGAAATCATTCTTTTGCCGAAGCAAAAAGTGAAAGTACCAGTATGTAAAAAGCACAGAAAACAAGTACTAACATCCCGGCGGTCAGACTCATTGAATCTGTCAGCCAGCCAATTAAAACCGGTACAACAGCTCCTCCCGAAACAGCCATAATCATAAGTCCTGATATTTCGTTTGCTCTGTCGGAATATTTCTGTATTGTGAGAGCGAATATTAGCGGGAAAACATTCGCCAGTGTAAGACCGATAACAAAAACAATGATCATACCTGCAAATTCACCGGGGGCAAAAAGCAGTGCGGTAATTGCAACTAATGCAGCAATTGAAGTCCAGCGGAAAAAAGGCCTTGATTGTAACCGGGTCAGTAATATAGCTCCGATAAAGGTTCCAGCCATTTTTCCAAAGAAATAAACACTACGGGCTGATTCGGCAAAGGTTTGAGCAGATTGAAATTTGCTCAGAAAAAATTGCCCTGAAACAGCATTTACACCCACATCAATCCCAACTAAAAGGAAAATTCCCAGTGCCATGAGCGTAATATAACGGATTGAAAGTAATGAAAGCGATGATGAGAACGTTGCCCTTTTTCCGCTACCCGCAGATTCTTCAATTTTAACTGATCCCAGCCAGATAACGGCAATAAGGGTCACCACTCCAAAAACAATAAACATCAGTTTCCAATCGCCATAAGTTAATGCCAACCATCCGGCAAAAGGAGCTGCAATCATTGACCCTATTGCTTTTATAAATTGAGAAAAGCTTAAAAAACTTGAGGCACGGTTCGATGGGACTACATCAACTAGCAATGGATTAGCCGAAACCTGTACAATCGTATTTCCTATTCCAAGCATGGCAAAACCAAACAACACCCCGAAAAAAGTATAGAAAACAAAAGGAATCATCAGTCCAACAAAAGTAATTCCCATACCAATATTCAACATGAGCCTTTTACCGATCCGGTCCTGCATGATGCCAATGGGAACAGAAAGAAAGAAAAACCAAATAAAAACTGCTGACGGTATGAGTTGAGCGAGTGTATTACTCAGGTTAAATTCAGGCTTTATCCTGTCGACACCAATACCTACAAGGTCGCAGAAACTCATTACAAAGAATGACATCAGAACGGGAAAAACAAACTTCAGGTTTATTTTAGTATTCATAAATTGCTGGTTTACATCTTGGATAAGAGTGATTCAACTTTAGCGAAGAAGACATCATCAATCAAACGGGCACTACCGATAATAGCTGCATTTTCACGAAGTATTGAAAGTGATACTCCTGCAGCAACATTGTGATTAACAAGCGACTGAATCAGGTAATTCCCGAATTTATCGAAAGCCCCGGTAATATTACCTCCAATCACAATATGGTCCGCATCAAATTTCTTTATCCAGGGTGCCAGGAAATCGCCCATATTCTTACCGTACTCAACGAGAAGTTTATGGGCAATTTCGTCATAATCAAATAATTCAGATATTTCCTTTACACCGTTTACAGGTTTACCAGCCAGTTTCAAATAAGATCTCTCAAACCAACGTGTCGAAAAATAATCATCGGCAATACCTTCCTGAAAAGGCAGATGCCACACACAGCCCATTTCCGGAACTGTATCTCCTTCGAGTACAGGAATTCCATCGGCAACAAATGCAGATCCAAACCCAGTACCAAGTGTAAGAGCAATAATTCGTGGAAACGATTTCCCTACCCCTATCCAGGCTTCGGCAACTGCAAAGGCAGTGGCATCATTTATAAAACGCACAGGCATTGTTGAAGGCAATCCAAGGCGGGTGCGAATTTCGTTATCCACATGAACGCCATACAGGTTTAGGTATTTTTCCACCCTTTCGAAAAGAGCTATTCCTTTGGCATAATCGAATGGGCCAGGCATGGCAAAACCAATTCCGGCAACCTGGTCTTTACCTACGACATCTATCGTAAGTTTTATAGCTCCTACCCATGAGTTCAGAATTGCCTCTGCGGAGGCCTTATTGTCAACCTTGGATTCGAAGCAGGTGCCGGGTAACAATTCATTAATCTTAAGGTCAACTGCACCGCAACTAATGTGTGAGCCCCCTATATCGATTCCGATAGCAATATGTGTATTGTTCATTTTATGGTGTTTTCGGGTGAAAATAAAATTTCGGATAGAATAATCTTCTAACAACAAAGATATAATTTTTACAAAACGGTAGTTCATTACCTATATTTTTTACAAACAAATTAATTGTAACGTTATTCTGCCACCACGAGATTTAAAATTTGCAATAAAAGAGACGGATAATTGTATATTTGCTATAGAGCAAACGCTGTCTGGCAGAATCATTCCTTTCCAGTAAAAATCGACTAACAAACAATTGACAAATGCTACAAATAATTGACATACCAACCGAACAAACCACGGCTGCTACTGATGTTTTGTTAGCCATCCTGGCGTTTATAGTCGCAATCAAAGTTTACAAGACAGGCAGAGCCGTCGACCTGAAAAAAACCAGGATATGGGTCTGGGCTTTCGGATTGCTGTCATTTGCAGCTGCAGTCGGTGCAGTGGCCCATGGGTTCCAGATGAGTAAATTAACAAATTTTATTTTGTGGCAACCGCTTAATTTGGCACTTGGAGTTGCCATCGGGCTATTTGTTGCCGGTGTTGTTTACGACTATCTGAACTTTTCACTTCCGCGTACTCTTACCCCTGCACTCCTGGTTGTTGCTACTGTTTTTTATACTGTAACAGTAATGATCCCGGATGCTTTTATTGTATTCATTATTTATGAGGCAATTGCAATGCTTTTCTCGTTCGTTATATACACCCTGCTTGCTTCGCGTAAAAAGGTAAATGGAGCTGGATTAATGGCAATGGGAATACTGGTTACAATAATTGCAGCCGGCATTCAGGCTGTCGAATCAATTAAAATTACTTTATTCTGGGAATTCGATCACAATGGCATTTTTCATATTGCACAGATGATCGGGATCCTGATTTTATTAAGAGGACTGCTGGTGGAGTTCAGATCGAGGGTTGGTAAGACAAATAATTAGATTTGAGAAGTTTCAATGAAAAAGCAGTAATCCATTATAATAATAGGCAATTTAAATGGATATGATACTTTCTTGACACAGAATGTCTTATGCAATTGATAATATCTGAAGTTCTGTACTGCATATTTACAAGTTTTATCGCTCCTAATTCCGATAAGCATATCAACCTTATCATTTTTAAGATTCTTTATTACTGTTAGTTCTCATTTGAATTAAATTAAGTAAGCCCGTATTTAAACAATTATTTTCTCCAGATTGTAAAATTTGAAATAATTTATATTATATTTGCGACGTATTTATCGCACGTCATAATTATCTTACACCAAATAATTCTGTTAATATGAAAAACATCTTAACTGACATCATCGGAAGAGAAAAAGAAATCCAGGAAATTCGCGTTATACTTGAGAACACCAGTGTTGTGTTAAGTTCTACCCGCAGGATGGGTAAAACTATGATACTCACAAAGATGAATGAGATTCATTACCCTGGAGCAAAAACTATGCTATGCTTTATCGAATCAGTTCAAAGTGCTGAAGAATTTGTCGATGTTTTGCGAATAAACCTTATTAGTCAAAAACTTATTGAAGAAAATGGCTTTACAAAAATGTTTCAATGGATAAATTCTAATCTTGGAAACAAAGATGTAGGTATTTTTAAAACACCGGAATTCTCCAGACATTGGAAAACCATTCTTAACTTAATGATTGATGATCTCATAGATAAACACAGCGGACAAGTCATCTTAATGTTAGATGAATTTCCAAAAATGTTGTGGAAATTGATTCAAAACGGGAACCATCAACAAGCCGAAGAAATTCTTGATGAATTGAGGGCTATAAGGGAGAAACATGAAAAAAGAAGCAAACTTCGGTTTGTTTTTTGCGGATCTATCGGTATGAATCTGGTAATCAACCATCTGGTTAGGAAATTCAATTATACCGGAGCACCACTCAATAATATGTTCCATTATATTGTAAAGGAAATGATTGTTATTGATGCAGAACAACTCGTCAGTCACCTTATAAAAAAGAATAACCTTATCCTTGAGGATGAGCTAGTCCCTCATCTGGCGTCAACCTGTTCGTTCCTTCCTTTTTTTATTGATCGGATTATCACTCAAATCAAATTGTCATTTGATGGAAACTCAATAAAAAAGGCAGATATAGATAATATTGTTGAAATGTTTATTGCCGGTAGGGAAAACAATAACCAATTCAATCATTTTACTGAACGTATAGACGGATATTATGAAGTCAAAGAAAGAAAAATAGCCCACTTTCTTTTACGCTTACAGTGCAAAAGCAGTATACCCTTATCCTCTGATACACTCATCAACCAAGTCAAGACAAGCATCGAAGCTGATGATTATGAGATTTCGAAAATACTGAATGACCTCTATGAAGACATGTATTTTGATAGGATAATTGATGGCGAATCAGTCACATATAAGTTCCGTTTCGTTTTACTCAAAAAATGGTGGAAATTAAATTATGCCTAACCTAAAATTGAAGCAGTTATGTATCTGTTTAATGCTAAGATAGAAACACCGGAAAAGCTGGAACAAATGCTTGTCGGAAGGGAGCAAATTGTTAATGCTCTTGTTGAAGCTCAACTCCAACATAGTTTGGGAGGAATGCCACCACAGTATTTGGTAATTGGTCCCCGAGGTAGTGGAAAAACGCATATACTCCGGGTAATTTATGACCGGCTCTCAAATAATCACGATTATATGGCTGTCCATGAAATTGCCTACATGGTAGAAGATGAAACCGGAATAGGGTCATATTTTGATTTATTACAGCGAATGCTTGAAGCATTAAAACGATGGAGTACAGATGAACAGAAAGCGAAGTATATTTTTAAACAGTTGGAACAATTAAAAGAAAGTTATCCTAAAGACTGGACAAAAAATGCAGAAAGAATACTATTGGATTTATTGAAAGATAAGACTTTATTAGTTTTAATCGAAAATTTCGATTCAATTATGCGCGGCATGGATATGAAGGATAAAGCTTCTGAACTTGCTAAACTCCGGGATTTTATACAGCAGCACAACCAGATATCTTTTATAGCTACCAGCCAGGCACTTATACATTCCTTATCAGATAACCAGAATCCTTTGTATGTTTTTTTTCAGGTTGTGCAGCTTAAGCGACTCTCTTTAGAAGAATCATATGAGTTTATAAAGAAACTAGCAGCGACTGAAAATAACGAAGATCTACTTCAATTTCTTGAAACCCCTGATGGCAAAGGTCACCTGGAAGCCATACATCAATTTACCAAAGGCAACCACCGCCTATTATTGGTTTTTTTAGATTTCTTAAAAGCTGAATTTCGCAGCAACTTATCCGAAGTTTTCTTGAAATCAATAGACGAACTTAAGCCTTATTACGACAGTTTTATAAAAAGTTTATCTCCACAACAACAAAAAATTGTTCAATATCTTGCTCTCCAACGCAACCCACAAAAAGGAGCCAGTATTGGCCGAAACTGCTTTCTGGATAAGAGTATTGTTTCAAAACAAATCTCTGAATTACAACGCCTTGGGTATGTAAATGCAGTAAATGAGAAAGGTAGAGATAAATACTATGAAATTAGTGAACCATTGCTGCGAATGTGTATAGAAATTAATGAAGATCGTAATGGAATTATAAAATTATTTGTGAACTTTTTAGGAAAGCTCTACACTGCAGAGCAATTAAAAGAAAAATACTTGTATTATAACTACCTTGAACGATTTCAACCAGAACACATTCGTAAATTATATAAGGAGGAAGCAAAAATATATAGTCTAGTAAAGTCACAATTTCTTAACTCTTGGTCGATATTGGAAGAAGAAGAAAAAAGATTAAAATCATGCTGTGAGCAAGATGAAGCAAAGAAAATGATTGTGGAACTTTCACAAAAGAAAGAAGCAATTATAATTGACATTGTAAAAATCAAAGAACTTATCAACCTACATAATTGGAACGAAATTATTCAAATTGTTAATGGTCTGTTCTTAACTTATCCAAACGATCCTTATTTATTAAGTTTATTAGGTGGGGCTTTGGGAGCAAAAGGGCAAAACAAAAGAGCGATAAAATCTTTTGAGAAAGCAATTGAAATAAATCCAGATATAGTTCTCCCATGGAATGGTTTAGGGTTATTATATAGTAGTAATAACCAATATGATAAGGCATTAGAAGTATATTTGAAAGCAAAAGAATTAACTCCTGAAGACATAGATGTTTGGTCTAGTCTTGGTATAGCATATAGAGAATTAAATCTTATTGAGAATGCAATTGAGGCATTCCGAAAGACTACGGATCTTAAACCTAAAGATAAGCAGAATTGGCTTAATCTTGGACTAAGTTATAGCAAATCAAACAAGTATGAGGAAGCCTTAAATGCCTTTTCGAAATATGTTGAAATTGAACCAAATAATTCAATTGTTTGGGAAATGATCTCATTAATCTATTTTATGCAAAATAAATTTCTTGCTTCAAAAAATGCTATGAAAAATGCTATAAATATAATAAGTGATTCTAAAAGTCAAACTTCAATCAATTATGATTTCTTTCTCGCTTCTCTTTTTAAATTGGGTGAATTTGAAGAAGCTAAATCAACGCTTGATTTATATTTTTCTTTTCCTGAAAAGTCTAACTCAGTAATAGAACTTGAAACGGCTTTACTTGTTTTATTATATGAAAATAGTGAAACTCAAATAAAGGAAATATTTCATAAACTAATAATACTTTGCCAAGAAAAAGATGTAGTGCAAAAGCTATCAACCTTATTATCCAACATTGTCTTTGGCTTACTTCGTAATTACAAGGAGATTAAACCATCCAGGATGGAGATGATTGAACATCTTTTCAATGAAATTTTTAGCAGTAATCCCGAATTCACTTATCCACTCCGGTTTTTTAATATTGGGATACGGTATTTTATTAAAGGAGAAAAAGAAGCAATCTATGAAATGAGTCAAGAAGAAAGATTATTATTCGAAAAGTTCACTTTATCAACAACCAAAGAATAAAAATTCATTTTGAAGTAACTAAAAAAGAGCCACCTCTCCTTCCCCGGAAAAGTAGCTCTTTTATTTTTATAAAATATAGCCTACAAACTCATCCTCAGTAAATTCAATGCTCCGCCGGTTTTAAACCATTCAATCTGCACCTGGTTATAAGTATGATTTACAGGAAACTGATCTTGCGTTCCATCAGAATGATGCAGTACAATTTGAAGCGGTTTGCCAGGAGTAAATGTTGTTAATCCTACAATATCAATACGATCATCTTCCTGAATAAGCTCATAATCAGCCTTATTGGCAAAAGTTAGTGCAAGCATCCCCTGTTTTTTCAAATTAGTTTCATGAATACGTGCAAAGGATTTTACCAGGATTGCTCTTACTCCAAGGTGACGAGGCTCCATGGCAGCATGTTCGCGGGAAGAGCCTTCTCCGTAATTTTCGTCGCCAACAACCAGCGATCCTAAACCGGCTGCTTTGTATGCCCTGGCTGTCGCAGGAACTGTATCATAAACTCCGTTTAACTGATTTTTAATCAGGTTGGTCTTTTCATTAAAGAAATTCACAGCGCCGATCAGCATATTATTCGAAATATTATCGAGGTGACCACGGAAGCGTAACCATGGACCTGCCATCGAAATGTGATCAGTCGTACATTTGCCTTTAGCTTTTATCAGCAAAGGAAGTCCAAGCAAATCAGTTCCTTTCCAGGCTTCGAAAGGCTCAAGCAACTGTAATCTTTCAGAATCCGGTTTTACAACGATATTAATTGCGGAGCCTTCAGCCGGAGGTGCCAGGTAACCTGCATCTTTCACATCAAAACCTGCAACTGGTAATTCAATTCCTATTGGTTCATCCAGTTTTACTTTTTCCCCGGCTTCATTCACCAGAAAATCAGTCAATGGGTTGAAACACAAATCACCTGATATGGCGTAGGCTGTTACAATTTCGGGCGATGCTACAAAACTGTGTGTATTAGGGTTCCCATCATTACGTTTTGCAAAATTCCGGTTAAAGGAGGTAATAATGGAATTCTTTCTTTCAGGATCATCGGTATGCCTTTTCCATTGGCCGATACAAGGGCCACAGGCATTTGCCATTACAACGCCTCCGATTTTTTCAAAATTATTAAGCAATCCATCGCGTTCGGTAGTATAACGTATGAGCTCCGAGCCAGGAGTTATAACAAACTCTGCTTTGGCTTTTAGGTTTTTAGCCGTTGCCTGCCTGGCAATGGATGCAGCACGGGTAATGTCTTCGTATGATGAATTTGTACAGGAACCTATCAATCCGACCTCAAGTTTCTGAGGATAGCCTTTTTCTTTAACTACTTTCACAAATTCCGAAACAGGATAAGCAGCATCAGGTGTAAAAGGTCCGTTAACATAGGGTTCCAGTGTATTCAGGTCAATCTCGATAACCTGGTCGAAATAGGCTGAAGGTGAAAGATAAACATCCTCATCGGCACGTAAATCATTTATTATTCCATCGGCCATGGTTGCAATCTCTTCACGACCAGTAGCTTTCAGGTATTCGCTCATTTTAGTATCGTATCCGAAAATTGAGGTGGTAGCACCGATTTCGGCACCCATATTACAGATTGTACCTTTTCCCGTTGCTGATATTGAATCGGCACCATCACCGAAATATTCCACGATACAACCTGTTCCCCCTTTTACGGTAAGAATTCCGGCAACTTTCAGAATCACATCTTTAGCTGAAGTCCAGCCACTCATTTTACCGGTAAGCTTTACCCCTATCAATTTAGGCATTTTCAATTCCCATGCCATTCCTGCCATTACGTCCATGGCATCGGCACCTCCAACCCCAATGGCAATCATGCCAAGTCCACCGGCATTGACTGTGTGTGAATCGGTACCAATCATCATTCCACCAGGGAATGCATAATTCTCCAGGATTACCTGGTGAATAATGCCGGCTCCGGGTTTCCAGAAACCAATCCCATATTTTGCGGAAACTGATTCAAGAAAATCGTAAACTTCTTTATTCTGCGAGAGAGCCACCCCAAGATCGGCACTTGCACCCACCGAAGCCTGTATCAGGTGATCGCAATGTACGGTACTCGGAACGGCAGTGCGGCTGCGGCCTGCAGTCATAAACTGTAAAAGTGCCATTTGTGCTGTAGCATCCTGCATGGCTACACGATCGGGACCAAAATTTACGTAGTCCTCTCCCCTGCCGAATGGCTTAACGGGAAGTTCATCCCAGAGATGGCTGTAAAGGATTTTTTCGCTGAGTGTAAGTGGTCGGTTTACTAATTTACGCGCTTTTTCAATCCGGGAAGGTAGTGTAGAATATACTTTCCTGACCAGTTCAATGTCAAATAACATATTGAATCTATTTAAATAATTTGATGTTTTGCACCGACTAAATTACGGTGAAGTTTTGAGTTACACAATTAATCAATTCTATTTTTGTAACTTCTTGTATTTAACAATTTCAGTACGAATGTGTTTACATAAATTAACTGCAAAATAATTGTGTAAAATCAGCAATGCTCTATCTTTGTAGAAAATAATGAAAAAACTTTTACCACTTCTTTTAGTGATTGTGATGGTAGCTCCGTTTGGCGGAGTTTACTTTGGTTTTCGTTTTGAAAAATCAAGAATCAGTAAATTGGTAAAACGGCAGATGATAAAAGGGATAGATAAAGAAAACCTGGTATTATTAACATTCCACTATACGGAAGTGGAAACCAGGTTGCGCTGGGAGCACTCAGGCGAATTTGAATTTGAAGGAGAGATGTATGATGTGGTTGAACGCAGTAGCAGGAATGATTCAGTTTCCTTTTGGTGCTGGTGTGACAAAGCAGAAACAAGCCTGAACAAGAAGCATGCTATCTTATTGAGACAAGTTCTGGGAAATGATCCTCAGAAACCAGTTAAACAAAGCCAACTACTCGACTATCTGAAAACTTTATATCATCCAGGATTGAATTCAGGAAATCTGTTTTCATATGCCCCGGAATTTCATAACCTTTCATTTTATTATATTTCCCTTATCAGTGCAGGAAACACTCAACCTCCGGGACCACCGCCTAAAATAATATAAATCCAACTTTTACTACATGACTTCACCACCCGCTCTAAAAGTTGGGTGTTCTTCTTGTTTTTCACAAATCAAACTTATCATGATGAAAAAAATTTTTACATTCTTTTTGCTTACTGGAGTTTCTGCCATCGCATATACACAGGTAGTAACTATAACTGATAGTAAAAATCACCAGCCCATTGAGTTGGTTACTATATCGAGTGAAATCCCCAGGGCAAATACTATTACAAATTCAAAGGGTCAGGCTGAAATTTCTGATTTTATAAATGCTGAAATCATCGAAATCCGGATGCTGGGTTATAAAACTGAAATTCTGGGTTACAATCAATTAAAAAGTGCAGGATTTATGTTAAAAATGACTCCCGGAATAACAATGGATGAAGTTGTGGTTTCAGCCTCGCGGTGGAATCAGAATTCGAGAGATATTCCTTCAAAAATCACCACTATTTCCTCTAAAACAGTCATTTTGCAAAATCCGCAAACTGCAGCAGATCTTTTAGGATCATCAGGCGAAGTGTTTATTCAAAAAAGCCAGCAAGGCGGTGGCAGTCCGATGATCAGGGGATTTGCGACTAACAGGTTGCTATACGTGGTTGATGGAGTGCGCATGAATACGGCTATTTTCCGTAGCGGCAACATTCAGAATGTAATATCGCTCGATCCGTTTGCAACTGAAAAAACAGAGGTGTTTTTCGGGCCAGGTTCAGTTATTTACGGTAGCGATGCCATTGGAGGTGTTATGAGTTTCCAGACGATAACTCCACAATTGTCACTCGGAAATGAACCTTTGATTACCGGAAGTGCTTCATCCCGGTATTCTTCGGCAAACTCCGAAAAGACTGCCCATTTCGATGTAAATGTTGGATGGAAGAAATGGGCTTCGGTTACCAGTTTTTCCAGTAATGATTTCGGCGATCTCCGTATGGGTAGCAACGGCCCGGATGAATACCTCCGTCCTTTTTACGTTAAGCGGATTGATAGTGTTGATGTGGTTGTTACGAATGAGGATCAGCAAATTCAAGTCCCTACGGCTTATACACAAATGAACATGATGCAGAAACTGCGTTATAAACCTAACGAAAATTGGGATTTCCAATATGGATTTCATTACTCCAACACTTCTGATTACTCCAGGTACGACAGGCACATTCGTTATAAAAATGGACTTCCACGTTATGGCGAATGGTACTATGGCCCCCAAAAATGGATGATGAATAACCTGAGTATAACCAATACTGGCAATACCGGAGTTTACGATGTGATGACAATACGAATAGCTCAACAATCATTCGAAGAAAGCCGCATCGATCGGGATATCAACAAGGATGAACGCCACATCAGAATTGAAGAAGTAGCCGCATATTCGCTGAATGCTGATTTCACCAAAACACTCGGAAATAAACACTTATTATATTATGGCCTCGAAGGTGTAATGAACGATGTTACATCCACCGGAATTGACGAAGATATCTCAACCGGAATCAGTTCTCCGGGACCATCTCGCTATCCTCAGTCGGTATGGGCATCGTATGGTGCATATTTGAATTATCTGTTCAAGATATCCGAAAAAGTTGCTTTACAATCCGGAATCAGGTATAATCAATATTTGATGGATGCTACATTTGACGATACATTCTACCCCTTCCCCTATTCCGAAATGAATATGAACGATGGAGCTCTCACCGGTAGTTTAGGTGCAATATATCATCCGACAAATGATTGGGCTATAAGTATTAATGCATCCACCGGTTTCCGCTCACCAAATGTTGATGATGCAGGAAAAGTATTTGACTCTGAACCGGGTAATGTTGTGGTTCCCAATCCTGACCTGAAAGCAGAATATGCTTACAACATGGAATTAGGTATCGCAAAAGTATTTGGTGAAGTGGTTAAAATTGATCTCACCGGGTATTATACTTTATTAAACGATGCCATGGTACGACGCGACTATACGCTCAATGGAATGGATAGCATTATGTACGATGGAACCATGAGCAAGGTGCAAGCGATACAAAATGCTGCAGTGGCAAGTGTTTATGGAATTCAGGCAGGTCTGGAAGTTAAGTTACTTTATGGATTTGGGTTCATTTGTGATTTCAATTACCAGAAAGGAGAAGAAGAACTTGATGACGGTTCAACAAGTCCTTCGCGTCACGCTGCACCTGTATTCGGGACTTCGAAACTTATATATTCAGCCGACAAGCTAAACATGCAGTTTTATGCAATGTACAGTGGCAAAAAAACATACAAGCAACTACCGGTAGAAGAACAAGGAAAAAAGGAAATATATGCTGTTGATTCCGATGGAAATCCATGGTCACCGTCGTGGTACACTTTAAATTTCAAAACCATGTACCAGATAACTGATAATTTTTCGGTCAGTGCCGGGCTGGAAAATATTACGGATCAGCGTTACAGACCTTACAGTTCAGGGATTGTGGCACCAGGACGTAATTTCATCATTTCGGTGAGAGCCACATTGTAATGAAGAACTATTTTTGAGGGAGAAGAGTAAATCCCTGTTGAATTGAACTTTTACCCTATCCCTATCACAAGAGCCGCATCTGATTTCTCATTTGCGGCTCTTATTTCTGTATGAAATACTCTAGGAATATTTACTCTTTCCCTTTTTCCCCGGTAAACTGATCTTCCTTATTTTTAAACAAAACATTAAAAGTGGTTAAACTGCCGTAGATCCTGGTGATATATTGTTCCAGATCAACTTTTTCCTCATCAGTAAGATTGCTGCCGTTAATACGCTGCTCCATTACACGTACACGGTCGCGGATCATTACAATTTTATGAAAAAAGGTTTCGATGGGTACTTCTTTTTCTTTGAGAGCTTTATCACCCGGATAAAGTATCATTTTACCTCCTGTCCATTTTTGACCAAGAGGCACTGTTTCCTGCACATCACTGAAACGACGCAAAACTCTGACAAGGCTTTTTTCAATCTTTTCGTAGGTAGCAAGATCCGAAGGAGTTTCAACGGCCTCAATTATTTCCATTCCTTCGTAATCGCGCATGATCTGGCGTACTCCGTTTTCGATAAATCCAATTTCGTAAGCATCGGAACGGATCTGAACTACAACACCTTTACCAAATTGAGGATGTTTTACACGGGAACCTACTCCCAATAATGATTCTGACATAACAAAGAGGTTTGTTTAATTATTGAACAAAAATAGGATTTCCGGCAATACATTTCAGAGAGTTGTAATATTTTGTTTTTTTACCCTAAGATAAAATATTAGATGATTAACGATCCTGAAAACTTTTACTCCTAACGGTTGTTTTATAATTTCCAAAATCTAAAAACACAATGAAAAATATAGCAATATTAGGAACCGGGATGGTAGGTGATGCCATTGGTACAAAATTAGTTTCATCCGGTCATAAAGTAATGATGGGTTCGCGTATAGCAAATAATGAAAAAGCTGTTGCCTGGAAAGCACGAAACGGAAGCCTTGCTTCGAACGGGACTTTTGCTGATGCAGCGGCTTTCGGCGAGATTATTTTTAACTGCACCCAGGGACAGGTATCACTTGAAGCGCTTCAGTTAGCAGGACGCGAAAATCTGCAGGGTAAAATCCTGGTTGACGTCGCAAATCCTCTCGATTTTTCGAAAGGAATGCCTCCTTCACTCTCAGTTTGTAATACGGATTCATTGGGGGAAGTAATTCAACGGCAGTTTACTGATGTTAAGGTAGTTAAGACGCTTAACACCATGAATTGTCAGCTTATGGTAAATCCCGGGTTATTGGCTGATCCAGGAAACGTTTTTGTGTGTGGAAATGATGCCGGTGCAAAAGCAGAAGTGGAGCTTATTTTGCGTTCGTTTGGCTGGGAAAAGATTATTGACCTTGGGGATATTTCGGCTGCACGTGGCACCGAACAGCTTCTGCCGGTATGGATCAGGCTGATGGGAACACTGGCAACTCCTATGTTTAATTTCAGTATTGTTAAATAAAAACTGATTTTCTCAACTTTTTGAGATTTTGCTGTGAATAGCCAGAACCTGCGGGATCAGCATAGAATTTTCATCATTAACTATCAGGTAATCTGATAGTTTTTGTTTTTTTTCCTGCGTCCACTGGTTCTTTATACGGTCAGTAACCATTTGTTCCGGGAAGCCGTCGCGTTCCAATACACGTTTAATGCATAATTCTTCAGGAGCTGTGACCAGGATATTCGCATCAAACAATCTGTCGAATCCGCTTTCGAATAAAATGGCAGCTTCATGAAGCACATAGACTTGATCGTTCTTATCGTTGCACCATTTTTTGAAATCTTTTTCTACCAGCGGATGAATCAGTTTGTTAAGAACAGTGAGCTTCTCTTTATCATTAAATACAATTTCAGCGAGTGCTTTTCGGTCAACCTTGTTTTGTAAGCTAAGCAGATGTTTCCCGAAAAGAGAGGAAATTTGATGCTTTACATCTTCTGTATCGAGCAATGTGCGTGCCTCTTTATCAGCATGATACACGGGTATTCCTAATATTTCAAAAATACGGGCCACTGTTGATTTGCCGGTTCCTATATTGCCGGTTAGCCCGATGAGTTTCATTTTGATATTATTATATATTCCACTTCTTCAGGAATTATTTTTAAGACTCTCACCGAATTAGGCACTCTTACCAGATTTACCGTAAGTTTCTTTTCATTTTTCTCTGATGGCAGATAGACAACTTCGGCGGCAAAATCCGACTTTTCGATATGAGGGTATTCCGATAAAGGTACGCGGCAGATAATGTCTACTTTATCCGGATAAATTTTCACATTCTCACCATTTCCGTTAACCGAAACCGGTATTTTATATCCGGCCTCGGTAACTTTTTCGACATGAAAAGTTACATTTACAGAATCGGACGAATACCTTATTAACCGGCTCTGGGCCCCTTTAAACAGAGCCACATTAACATTGATACTGCTGTCGAGCTGGTTAAACCTGAGTTTTTGCGTTTTTACGAATGTAAGAGTATCAATAATTGATTTCACACTCGAAACTGTAACATACTTTGGACGAACAGTGATTGAATCAGTTATATCGAACTGCCCGTTCAATGTATAAATGATGTCAGGACGGACCGGCACCTGCTTACGATAAATCTCCGAAAACCTGAAAAATAACGTGTCAGGTTTTATATAGGTAATTTCCTTATCGAACCGGATCTGGGTGCCAAGTTGTTCAATAATCCTGATCGAAGGAAGGTACGCGGTATATCCATCGCCGGAATATTTGATTTTTAAAGTGGATAAATCAACATTAAGTGTTCGTCGTTTCCTAACATACTTTGCTGCAAGTAATTCGAAACCTTGTGCATATATGCCGATACTGAGCACATTATCTCCACTGTTAGTAAGGATAAGGTCTTTAGGAGCATTAATGAAAGTAATATCATACCTGATTTCATCGGTATAATCTTTCATCAGTTCAATAAATAGCCACATAAGTATGCTGATCACCAGGCAGACCAGAAAAACTACCAATTTTGGATGGGATCGGTGTTCTTTCCGGCCTGTAGGTGTAGGCTTACTATTCGTTTCTATTTGGCTGTCTGCAGGCATACAATTTCAGAAATCAGAGAATTTAAAAGAAATCAGGATACACAGATGTTTTCTGTTATTCTCCCAATCTCCATTTTGCATAATCTCCATTTCAATTCACTCTCAATAGATCATTGAATAACTTACTTGGCTGGTTCGCCGGTAAGTTGGTCCTGCGCATCGGCAGCAACAGCTGATTTTTCGATCCTGAGCTTAACTCCTCCTTCAACTTCGATTGTACAGGTTGTTTCCTGCATCTCAACAATCCGGCCATGAATACCGCCAATTGTGACAATTTTCTGTCCTTTGGACAATCCTTCCCTGAATTTCTTCTGATCTTTCTGCCTCTTAACCTGCGGGCGGATAAAGAAGAAATAAAATACTACAAAGATGAGCACCAGGAAAATAAGTGAGCTAGCCATTCCGCCGCCACCTGCTGATCCGCCTGCCGGAGGAGCCATTAGTAAAATGTTTGGTAAATTCATGTGATTTAATTGTTATGTTACTGATTATTATTTAATTAAAAGTATTCCTGTTTATAAATCTTCGGGTTCGACAACCTGGGCTTGTATTCTGAGTGTTGTCGTCGGAGGTTGCGTATTACCGAAGACGGTTACCGTTTTTGTTTGCAAACCATGGCGTCCCGAACTGTCGAAACTCACATCTATGCTGGCTCCTTCTCCTGGTTTAATAGGTTGTTTGGGAAAAGATGAAACGGTGCATCCACATGAAGAACTAACATTCGAAATGATCAGCAAAGATTTTCCGGTATTTTTAAATTTGAATGCATAGGTAACCTGCTCACCCGAAACAAGTCGTTCAAAATTATGAAAGTCCTTTTCGAAACTTATAACAGGTAAAGCATCTTTATCACTTATTCCATTTGCCGAATTTGGGTTGGTTACGACCTCTGCCGGAATATCAGTACTATTAGTTTTTGAATTGCATGACAAAGTAGTTACAGCGACTATAACAGCACAGATAAATGCAAGAAAAATTCTTTTCATCAGGGTATAAAATTTTCGAGAGTGCAAAAGTAACAATTCGCTGATTCCTGAAACCTATATGGAGGAAATATCGCGGATTATATATACCAGGTAGTCGCCGAGGTAGGTGAAACCTGCATTTTTGTATAATCCCAGTGCTTTCATATTGTCTTTATGAACTTCAAGTTTTATCTGCATTCCGAAGGATTTGGCAAGTTTAAGAGAAGCATTGAGTAATTCGTTTGCAAGCCCTTTACCCTGGTAATCAGCATGAATTCCGAAATGATGCAGGTAGGTACGTCTTCCGTCAACAGTGAGCCATGAAGTCCCAACAATGGTACCTGTATCTGTTTTAATCATCAGCAAGAGCTGCCCACCCATGCTAATTGTTTTTTGAATAATTTGCTCATCATCACCCCGATGAGCTCCGCCCAGCCCAAGATTTTCCCATAAACGGATCATTTCCGGATAATCGGTAGCGGTATAATCGCGGATCAGGTAAGCGGGTTTCATGAGTGTGGAACAGTTTGAAGGGATCTATCTTCTGCTGGTGGTTTCACAAATTAGTTTTGTACGATTTGCTATTTTTGAGGTACGATTTTTGACTCATCAACATATTTTTGAACAAACCATTCCCCAATTCGTAAATCATCATTCGTCATTCGTAAATCGTCATTCGTAAATCGTAAATCGTAAATCGTCATTCGTAAATCGTAAATCAAAAAATCTACTCCATTAATCCCCTTCCCGACTTCTTAATGATGCCTTGTTCCTTATAATCAACAATAAGTTTATCAAGTACGCCATTTATAAACACTTTACTTTTGGGTGAACTATACTCTTTTGCCAGCTCAATATACTCATTGAGAGTCACTTTTATTGGTATCGAAGGGAATTCAATCAGCTCCGTAATGGCCATTTTTATGAGTATGGTATCCATAACAGCAATACGTTCCAGGTCCCAGTTTGCAGCACGTTCGCTAATTACTTTATTCAAATCACTACTGTTTATCAACGTCTTACGATACAGATGTTTAACAAACTGCATATCCTCGCTTCCCTGGGTATTATTTTCGTCTTTGAGTAAAGTTGGAAGACTTGTGTATTCATCAGCAGTTTCTTTGAATCCTTTGATTGTTTTATCTACCATCATCACTGCCGTATCAAAGTCTTCGGTCCAGTAGATATTCCGTTCATCGAAATAGCTTCTGAGGTGCTCTGATTCAGAAAACAAACGCAATACTACCTGCTCGGCCACCCGTTTCTCGTCAGCATAAGTTACTTCCGGTTTATTCATATATGTAAGGTAGCCTTCATCTTCGCGCATCAGGTTGTAAAATTTCCGTATCATTTCTTCCTCATCCACCCAATTTATTTTATAGGCTGCATTTCGTTTCAGATAATCACGATTGTTTTCAAGCTGCTGGATAAAACGATTCTGAACAAAACGCAGGTTTGGATTCAGATCTTCGGGAGTAGGAAGTTGCTTGAAGCGGTTTTCCTCTATACGTTTGCGGGCAAAATCGGACAATTCAATAATCAGCGAGAGTTGGTAAATGAAAAGTTCGTAAAGTTTATCGAGACTGGTGATCAGTTGTTTTTCGCCGGCGTTGATACTTTCAGGACCTTCCTGTTGAAAAGCATAAATCGCCTGCATTACTTTTATCCGGAGAAACCTTCTGCTTAGCATAAAATGTAAATGAACCTTTAATGATTGAGGGCGCAAAGGTAAGGATTTTGCTTAAATCAGGGGACAAAATATTAAGTGATGGTCCGACAATACGTTGGAGACTCTTCAAAAAGCAGTACTAATTGATTCTGATATGTGGAAAACGCTTATTATTACCAGGATTACTCAAAAGAAACCGGCTTTTACGTTGCAAAGCATTGAAATGAATAAACGTCATGCCCTCCGGATTATAATTTAGATTGTTGCATCTTAAAAGGTCCAAATTCCTCCCCCCAAAGGCGGGACCAAATTCCAAAAGGATTCGTACCCATGTCCCGGGATTTGGGACTTGGGTTATTGAATACAGAAAAATATCCCTTTTGTGGTATTGTTATTCCAAAATCTTGAAACCTTTAAAAGTTGAAACTTTTCGGCATTCTAACCGGCCAAATCTCCTGACGGTGATTTTTTTTCAAAAATATCAGCTTTGTTGTCGAATGAAATATTATTTCTACATTTGCGTTGAAGAAGGAGTGATTATATAACCAGTAATGCGACTAAACGATGGAAGAATTTGATCATACAGATACCAGAGAGGATGTATTCTCGAGAGCGGTGAAAGCAGGCAAACGCACTTATTTTTTTGATGTAAAAAGTACTCGCGACAAAGAGTTGTACATAACCATTACTGAAAGCAAGAAACGGTTTGACAATGCGCTTGGCAAATTCGTTTATGACAAACATAAGATATTCCTATACCAGGAAGATTTCGAAAAATTCATGCATGGTCTTCAGGATGCATACAGTTTTATCGAAACAGGGAAAGAACCGCCTGAAAGAGTTTACAAAGAGGTGAAACGGCTTTCCGACATAGAAACCGATTCTTCGGGCAAGGAAACTGCTGAATAATCCCTGCGGGAACTCAATTCCTGCCCTATCCTGCTTTTAGTGCAGGATTTCAACTCATAATTTCAAACGTAAAAACTTATTAACACGGGACAAAATGGCTATTGCTTTTTTGTACCTTTGCCAGCTATTGCAATCGCTTGATTTTATCCGGATGGGTTCAATTATTCGCTCATAAATCGCTGTTTTAAAACACTTTAATTTTTATAAAACCTCACGAATGGGAAAAATAATTTCCATAGCTAACCAAAAAGGCGGAGTAGGCAAAACTACCACTGCCATAAACCTTGGTGCCGCTCTGGCTGTATTGGAGTTCAAAACACTGATTATAGATGCTGATCCGCAGGCTAATGCAACTTCGGGCGTTGGTTTCGATCCTAAAACCATAAAAACCAGCATCTACGAGTGCATCATCGAAGAGGTTGAAGCCAAAAACATTATTCTTGCTACCGAAACACCCAACCTGTTTCTTCTTCCGGCACATATCGACCTTGTTGGTGCTGAGATTGAAATGATTAATCTACCCAATCGCGAAATAATGATGCGAAAGGTTGTTGAAAAACTGCGTGATGAGTACGACTTTATCATAATAGATTGCTCACCTTCGCTGGGATTGGTCACGGTAAACTCATTGGTTGCATCCGACTCGGTAATCATCCCTGTTCAATGCGAGTATTTCGCTTTGGAAGGCTTAGGTAAATTATTAAACACAATTAAAATAGTGCAGGCAAGGCTTAATCCGAAACTCGATTTCGAAGGCATACTGCTTACTATGTACGATGGCCGCCTTCGTTTGTCGAACCAGGTTGTTGAAGAAGTAAAGACCCATTTCCAGGATATGGTCTTCCATACCATTATTGCCCGAAATACCAGGCTTGCCGAAGCCCCTAGTTTCGGCCAAACCGTACTGATGCATGATGCCGGCAGTACCGGAGCCATGAATTACCTAAACCTGGCCCGAGAAGTGTTGCAAAAAAATAATATGACTTCCCTTTCACAAGATCAAAAAGAAATTAAGGTTCAGGACTAATGGCAATTCAGAAAAAGACAGGACTTGGACGTGGTTTGAGCGCAATACTCGAAAGCCCCGAAACTGATATTACCTCGAAAGATATTTCCGGCAATTATGTCGCCGGTGCTATTGCGAATCTTCCTGTCGGAAAAATAGAAACAAATCCATTTCAGCCTCGTGAGGATTTTGATGAATCATCTTTAAGTGAACTCGCTCAATCCATTCTCGAACAAGGTATTATACAGCCGCTTACTGTTCGCAAAATGGGGTACGACAAGTACCAGCTTATTTCAGGCGAACGAAGGTTCCGTGCTGCTAAAATTGCAGGTATCGAATCAATTCCCTGTTATATACGTGTTGCTAATGATGAGCAAATGCTCGAATGGGCGCTGATTGAGAATATACAGCGCGAAAACCTGAATGCCATCGAGATAGCAATCAGCTACAACAGGCTTATCGAAGAGTGTACTCTTACACAGGACGAATTAAGCAAAAAGGTCGGTAAAAACAGAACAACGGTGACCAATTACCTGCGTTTGCTCAAACTTCCGGCTGAAGTTCAGGCCGCCCTCAGGGACGGTTCTATAAGCATGGGTCATGCCCGCACTCTTATAAATGTTGAAACTGAAGCTAAACAACTTATAATCACCCGCAAAATAATTGCCGAAGAACTATCCGTACGTGATGTTGAGAAGCTTGTCCGTCAACTAGATAAAATCGTGGTCCCGGTCGCAAAACAGGGTAAAATTGCACTTCCTCTGAGGTATGAGACTATGAAAGACTCCATCCAGGAACGTTTGAACCGGAAAATTGAATTAAAACTTACCCCAAAAGGAAAAGGAAGCATAATCATACCTTTTACTTCGGACGATGATTTGCAGGCAATTATTACTAAGCTAGGAATTGAATAATTAAAGTGGTAAACACAGCAGAATACAAGCATATCCAACAGGAACAAAGTCTGCCGGTTTCCTCTTCACGAAAGGTTTACGGAATTTGTTTTCTTTTTCTGCTTTTGAATTTATCCGGTAACTTTCTGATTAATAAAGCGATAGCCCAGGATACTTCCCTTCTCAATCCTACCGTTGCACCTGTGTTGCCTGAAGAAATACATTCACCACGTAAAGCTACTATTTATGCTATGGTACTGCCCGGACTCGGACAAGCCTATAACCACAAATACTGGAAAATTCCGATTGTATATGCCGGCTTTGCTGCATGCATCTATTTTATTCAGTACAACAATAAATATTACCAGGACCTGAAGGATGCATACGAATGGTCTTCAGTCACCAGTAAAACTAACTATCCTCCAGTTCCGGTTAATATTTTTCATCCGATACCTGAGCCTCCGAATGAGTATGCCACTAAATACCCTACTGAAACGCTAAAATCTTATCGTGACTCTTTCAGGCACGACCTGGAAGTAAGTTATATTTTTACCGGTGTATGGTATATTCTCACCATAGTTGATGCAACGGTAGATGCACATTTTTTCGATTACGATATCAGCAATGACCTTACTCTTCAGGTTAAGCCATGGGCGCCGGCATTAGGAGCAAAAACTGCGTACGGTATTTCGGGTGGAGTAAATTTGACGTTACGATTTTGATAGAAATTACTACAACGAAACTTTATAATTAATACTTTAAGAATTTACACAAACTGGTAAAATCCAGAGGTAAATAAAAAAAACGATTTATGAAAATTGCGCTTATTGGGTATGGTAAAATGGGACATGTGGTTGAAAAAACTGCTGTTGAGAAAGGACATGCAATCGGGGTCATCATTGATAATGAAACTGATTGGAATGAAAAAGCGCAACAACTGAAGGATTGCGATGTTGCCATTGAATTTTCTATCCCATCCATCTCCGTCGAAAACATGCGTAGATGCTTCGAATTACAGGTTCCGGTTGTGGTAGGCACAACAGGATGGTATGATCAGTTTGAGATGATAACCGAACTTTGTAAAAGCAGAAACGGAACTTTGTTTCACGCTTCGAATTTCAGTATTGGGGTAAACATTTTCTTCGATATTAACCAGCGGCTGGCTTCATTGCTCGAGGCATATCCCATGTATTCACCGGCGATTACCGAAATTCACCATATTCAAAAACTTGATTCACCAAGCGGCACTGCAATTACTCTGGCAAACGACATTCTTGCATCAAACTCTCGCTTTACAGGTTTTACAGCAGGTATTCCGAATCAGGGTGAAATACCTGTTGAATCGGTTCGTGAAGGAAAAGTAACCGGCACTCATTCGATTATATGGAGCTCTGAGTTTGATCAGATTACTATCACTCATGAAGCAAAGAACAGGCAGGGCTTTGCATTGGGAGCATTAATGGCAGCATTATGGGTAAAGAACCGAAAAGGAGTATTCACTATGAAGGATATGCTTGTCCTGGAAAAGAAACCTTTATAATGTACTTATAAGTCAGTGTTTTAACACATTTTAACGAAGATAGGGCAATTACCTTGTAACTTTTGGCAGATATTTGCGCCTTAAAAGTACTTTTGAAATACGAAACTTAGGTTTAATACTGCTTCATTAAAAACATTTACTTTTTTATTAACCAATACTGCCTGATTTTAAAAAAACAAACAATTAAAGAAACCTATCATGGATCTGATGACAATTTTACTGCTTATTATCGTTCTTTTTCCAATGTTGAATTACTGGATATTCAATGATGCCGGAGTTGGAGGATACAAAGCCCTGATTCCATTCTACAATTACTTCATCTGGTTGCAGGTAATCGGAAAACCTTGGTGGTGGCTGATTCTGATGCTGATTCCGTTTATCAACTTTTTTATGATCATGTTGATGCTGGTTCAGACCGCAATCAGCTACGGGAAACATAACCTTGGCGAACAGGCACTTTCAGTGCTGGTTCCGTTTGCATACATTCCATACCTTGGCATTTCAGAAAAAGAGCACTACATCAAACCTGAAAACAGGGTCAAAGTAAAAAAATCACAGGTTCGCGAATGGACCGATGCCATAATATTTGCGGTGGTTGCTGCATCTATCATCCGTATTTTCATGATTGAGGCATATACTATACCAACGTCATCAATGGAGAAATCTTTACTGGTAGGTGATTTCCTTTTTGTAAGTAAACTAAGTTACGGGCCAAAACTTCCAAATACCCCATTAGCTTTTCCTTTTGTACATCACACCATGCCGTTGAGCAAATATGCAAAATCGTATGTTGAATGGATCAAATGGCCCTATTACCGGTTTCCCGGGACTACAGAAATCAAACATAATGATGTTGTGGTCTTTAATTATCCCGATGGCGATACGGTAGCTTTAAAACAGCAGAATCAGAGCTATTATGGCCTGGTTCGCCAATTAGGCCGCGAAAGAGTATGGAATGATAAATTCAATTTCGGCGATATTGTCGCAAGGCCTGTTGATAAACGCGAAAATTACATCAAACGCTGCATTGCCTTACCAGGCGATACTATTCAGATTATAAATGAGGTTGTCTCAATAAATGGAAAACCCATCGAAATGCCTGGTTTATCGCAGTTCATGTACCAGGTAAAAACAGATGGGAATGCTATTAACAGGCGAATCCTCAAAGATCTCGATATCACGGAAGAAGTTCAGATGACCGAAACAGGTGACCAGGTAATTACATTAACCCAGGCCTCGGCTGAAAAACTCAGGAAACTTCCAAACGTACTTGCTGTTGATAAAATCATACAACCAAAGGGATATTGGCAACCTTATATTTTTCCTTTCGATTCGGCTTATGCATGGAACGTTGATAATTTCGGCCCGCTCTATATTCCGAAAGCAGGTGCTACAGTTCAGTTAACTCTTGCTAATCTGCCGTTGTACGCAAGAATCATAAATGCTTATGAGTTGAATTCGCTTGCCGTTAAGGACGGAAAAATTTATATAAATGACAAAGAATCAACTTCTTATACATTCAAACTCGATTATTACTGGATGATGGGTGATAACCGCCACAATTCGGCAGACAGCCGTTTCTGGGGCTTTGTTCCTGGTGATCATATTGTTGGGAAGGCTGTTTTTGTCTGGCTTTCGCTTGATAACAACAGGTCGCTGTTTGACGGAAAGATCAGATGGAGCAAATTATTCAGAACTGTTAAATAAATGTAAATCTTACCGATTGAGAAATTACGGTACAATTTATGCAATAAACTATCGTTCATCCTTTTCAATGTAAAACCTAACTCTGATAACCAAATTATGAAACGTATTTCCATCATTGCCGTCTTACTTTTCTGCCTTCCAATAGCAACAATTTTTGCACAGGGAACCGCTAAAAAATTCACAGGTACAATTACCTATCGGATTACTTACCCGGCTGCAGCATCCAATCCGATGATTTCTTCTTTACCAACTACACTCGAAATGCAGATAGCCGGAAACAAGGCCAGAACCGAAATGATGCTTCCTTTCGGAAAAAATGTTATTATTATTAACGGGGACGATTTTACAGTTACTCGTTTGGTTGACCTCGAAACCGGTAAATATTTTGTAAAAAAAACCAAGGAAGATTTTACAATGACCACAACTCCAATGATCATTCCATTGAAAGAAACTAAAAATATTGCCGGTCAGAATTGTAAAACATCGGAAATCAATATGGTGAATGGTAATAATCAAACCAAATCGAAAATTTACTATTCCGAAGAATTAGGAAGTAACAATATTTATTTCAATACTGATGTGAGATCAATTTCCGGAATCATGCTCGAATTCGAATACAACCTTATGGGAATTCCTGTGCAATTGAGTGCTATTTCAGTAAATCCTGGCCGTGTATCGAACAAAACATTCGAGATTCCGTCGGGCTATACTGAAACTACAGAGGCAAAACTCCGCGAAATGAGGGGCCCGATGAAAAAATAACAGAACAATCAATAAATCAATTAACAGATCTTTTTCAGCAATCGGGAAAGGTCTGTTTTTTTATACAGAACAGCCTTAGATGCTTTGGTGAAAATTTTATATTTTTGCAGTTCGTAGCTATAGAAGCAGAATTCTCAACAGGCAGCAAAAAAGCCACTTACCGAATTATCTGATCCCAACATAATGCCCAAATACACTTCAAATTCACTTCCCAGAAATACGCTTCAGGATGAGCCGGTTAATGCTGCGTCCGAAACAAAAGACAAGAAGAAACCAAAGCCAGAAAAGGAATCCAAGGCGGAAAATCTTAATCCGCAGACTTCACGGATGGAAAAGATTTCGCAGGTTGTCGGTATTTTTTCTCTTCTTACAGCATTTTTTCTTTTTGTTGCCATCATCTCTTTCCTTATCAACTGGTTTGCAGGATATGCTGATGATATTTTTTCAGGAATTACTATTTCTCAAATATTCTCCGATAAAAACCTGGAAGCCAACAACCTGGGTGGGAGGCTAGGTGCAGCAGCGTCTATTTTATTTGTAAAACAAGGCTTCGGTATTGGCTCCTTATTCGTCCCTTTATGGCTGTTTGTTCTTGGAGTGAGGCTTACGCTAAAGCATAAAATTTTAGCACTTGGTTCCAGCCTGGGGTTCATTTTATTAGCGATGGCATGGCTTTCCGTAACATTGGGATTCTTATTCCGGAATTCGGCACTCTCAATACTTGGAGGAATTTCAGGCTATGAATCTTCTCTTTACCTCGAAGGCCTGATGGGAAAAATGGGACTCATGCTTTTACTGGTATTCATTTTTGTTGCTTTTCTTGTTATCGTTTACAATTTTTCACTTCACCAGGTAAAGCCATGGCTCGAAAAGCGTAAAAAAACCGCATCTTCTACAGGTGATGAACCAATTACTGACCAGGATCCGGAATTTGTGATAAACAATCGTGCTAACTCACAGGATTTACCTGTGGATAAATACAATACGGTTGAGTATGCTGTAAATGATTTCGAGAAAATTACAAATCCTACAAAACAAACAGCTCAGCAAAAACCGGACAACGGGAAGGAACAAGCCACCAGTACCCAGTTTGAACCTGTCACCATGCCTAAAAATAAGCCACAGGTAAATACACAGGTTGAATTCACCGTTGAGACAAATGAACCGGAATTCACTGATGTGAAAGCCGCTCAAAATACTACATCGATTCAACAAGAGATTGTTACACCGGTAAAACCGGAATCTGCCGGAAAAGAACCGGATCCGGATATTGTTCACAATACAATGGACACCCCTTACGACCCAAGACTTGAACTATCCTCCTTTATGCTGCCTGGTATCGACCTTCTGGATGAGTATGGTGTGGGAACAATAAGTGTTACCAAAGAAGAACTGGAAGCCAACAAAAACCGTATTGTTTCAACATTGGGAAACTACGGCATCCAGATTGATAAAATCAAAGCCACTATAGGGCCAACGGTTACACTTTACGAAATTATCCCGGCTCCGGGTGTACGAATTTCGAAAATTAAGAACCTGGAAGACGATATTGCTCTAAGTCTTTCTGCACTAGGTATTCGCATCATCGCTCCTATTCCGGGTAAGGGCACCATCGGCATTGAAGTTCCAAACCAGAATCCTGCCATTGTTGGAATGAAAACGCTGATTGCTTCAGAAAAATTCAAGAATAACACATACGATCTGCCGTTCGCTATCGGTAAAACAATTTCCAATGAGGAGTTTGTCGCAGATCTTACCAAAATGCCGCACATACTGATGGCCGGTGCAACGGGACAGGGAAAATCGGTAGGATTAAATGCCATAATTACATCCTTACTTTACAAAAAACATCCTTCGGAACTTAAGTTTGTAATGGTTGACCCTAAAAAGGTTGAGTTAACTTTGTTTTCGAAAATCGAGCGTCATTACCTTGCCAAATTACCTGATTCGGAAGAAGCTATCATTACCGACACGAGGAAAGTGGTCAGAACACTGAATTCGCTTAACATTGAAATGGATAGCCGTTACGACCTGCTTAAAGACGCCCAGGTCCGGAATATTAAGGAGTACAATACAAAGTTTCTGGCACGAAAACTGAATCCGTTGAACGGGCACAAATTTATGCCTTATATTGTGGTAGTTATTGATGAGTTTGCCGACCTTATCCTCACAGCCGGAAAGGAAGTAGAACATCCCATTACACGACTTGCTCAACTTGCACGTGCCATAGGTATTCACCTTGTAATAGCCACTCAACGTCCGAGTGTAAATATTATCACTGGTACAATTAAAGCCAATTTCCCGGCACGTATTGCTTTCAGGGTTATTTCAAAGATTGACTCCCGGACCATCCTCGATACGGGTGGTGCCGACCAGTTGATCGGACGAGGTGACTTACTTATGTCGCAGGGCGGAGATATGATCCGTTTGCAATGTGCTTTTATTGATTTACATGAAGTGGAACGTGTTACTGATTTTATCGGTTCACAGCGTGGATATCCTTCAGCTTATGCTTTGCCTGAATTTAACGAAGAAGAATCGGAAATACAGCAAGATCTCGATCCGGGTGAACGTGATGAACTCTTCGAAGAAGCAGCCTACCTCATAGTTTCATCACAGCAAGGATCCACATCCTTATTACAGCGTAAATTAAAACTGGGTTACAACCGTGCCGGGCGAATTATCGATCAGCTGGAATCAGCAGGCATCGTCGGCCCGTTCGAAGGAAGCAAAGCCCGCGAAGTAAAAGTTGCTACAGAGTTCGCTTTGGAACAGTTTTTGAAAGATTTAAACAGTAACAGAACACACGAGGAATTTTAATCAAATTAATTTAAAATGAAAAACCTTTTGATGATTGCCATAATGGTTGTTTTTTCCATTTCCGGCTTTGCCCAGACTGATAAAAAGGCGTCTGCAATACTTGATGAAGTATCGGTAAAAACCAAGTCGTATAAAACAATAAAAATTGAGTTCACCTATGCCATGGATAATGTAAAGGAAAAAATTCATGACAAGTTCAAAGGAACATTAATTTCGAAAGGTGATAAATACAAACTTACTGCTGCCGGTCAGGATGTGATCAGTGATGGCAAAACTGTTTGGACTTACCTGAAGGAAGCCAACGAAGTGCAGGTTAATAATGTTACTGATGACGATGATTCTTTCACCCCAACCAAGTTGTTGAGTGGTTATAGCAAGGATTATAAATCGAAATTCATCGAAGAAAAAGGAAACACCCAGGTAATTGAACTCTATCCACTGAAAAAGGGGAAATCATTTACCAAGGTGCAGTTGACTATCGACAAAGCTAAAAAACAGATCAGTAAATTTGTGATTTACGACCGAAACGGAAGTACATTCTCTTACATCGTCGATAAATTTGTAGCTGATCAGGCCATTGCTGATAATGTTTTTACTTTCAATAAAGCTGAACACCCGGGAGTTGAGGTGAATGATATGAGGTAACTGATACTTGGTGTTAATGGAAAATGGTTAACAGAAAATGGTTAACAGAAAATAGTTAACAGGAAATAGTCAGAGGACAGAGCATTCAATTGCAATATTTGCGGGAGCAATCCCTAAATCCAAAAGCCTGAACACTAAACCCTATTTCCCAAGTTTCCGTTTCATTATATCCTTATCAATCCGGTACATCATTTTGCTGCCAATACTCCGAAAGCCCGGCGTTCCGTCAACCATCTGAAATTCGATAGTATCGTATAGTTCCTGAAGAATATCAGGTTCGGTTGCCGAAATCCTGTAAAGAATCTGGATGCAATACATTTTCACGGCTACACTTTCAGTTGGCGACAACAACCAGCCGAATGCGATATTCAAAAGCTCAGCTTCTGCTCCATCTGGAAAAGAGGTTCTGGAGATCAATCTCAGAGCATGGCGTTTCAATCCGTCGTGGTTGAATTCGGGAAGTTTTGTGATTAAAGCCGGCAGAAATGGTTCGACCCACCCGGGCTTGTTTTCCGATGCTGTATCAATTATCCATGCCGCCCTGCGCGAAACGGGCTCTTCCATGGCAAGATATATTTCCCAGAGTTCACTTACCAGTTCGGGACGTTTTTCAACAATATCAGCCACAAAATCTGTATATGATCGTGAATTGCCTTTGAGAAGCAATTCACGGAAGTTGTGTTGTATTGTCATCTCAGCCAGTATGATTTTAAGTCTAATTGGAACGAAAGTATTTTTCTATTTCGTTTAATCTATTATCCGTTTTAGAAAAACCAACGGTAATATGATTTAATGCCGTAGCAATAGAACTACTTAAAACGGAAGCCTGTTCTATTGTTTTGGCAAGAAGATCATTCATAGTTTCTGATGCTACATAGTAATCTCTTACAAGACTTATAAGGCTATCTATTTTATCACTATTATTTTCAAAATTTCTAATTTGCTCTATTTCAGCAATTTTTTGTTGTAATTTATTGTTGTCTATCATAAAGATTTTGGTTTTAATAATGTTGTATTTTTGAGAATTGAGTTGAAAAAATATGTACTATTTTTACTTTATAATACTTATAACTTATTTTAGCCAAATAGTTAGCCAAGTTATCATAAAAATCCATAATCCTGTGGTTAGTACGCTTTTTTAAATCAATTTTGCATGCTACTATTCCAATCACATACTATGAAGAAACGAATTTCTATATTTTTACTTTATCTTGTATACTGGTATGTGCTTTTTATAATAGTTAGAATCGCTTTTCTTATTACTTATCTCGATAAAACAACGCAATTATCAGTTTCAGAAATACTTAATACATTTTTTTATGGTTTTAAACTCGATATAGCCATTGCAGCGTACATTGTTCTTATACCTTCACTTTTACTGACTTTCACTTCATTTTTCAAAACCAAATTCATAAAATATTTTTATCACAGCTTTACAATAATAGCTTTACTTGCCTGTATAACAGTTATTTCAGGAGACCTCTTTATGTATAAACACTGGGGATTCAGGCTGGATGCCACTCCCCTCTTTTATATGACCAACCTGAAGGCAATGACGGCAAGCGTGAATATTTTTACTGTTATCGGGGGAATTCTTGCTGTTTTAATTGCTACAGGATTACTTTATTATATTTATTTAAAGTTGTTTGATGCCCGACTGGATTCCCTCCAAAGACACAATAAAACATTCTATGTTCTTTTTCCTGCAACGCTTTTACTTTTTATTTTCATTCGGGGTGGCGTGGGTATTTCGAGCCTTACAACAAGTTCAGCCTATTTTTCGCAAAATCAATTTGCAAACCATGCAGCCATCAATCCTGTCTGGAATGTGGGTTTTTCGATAACCGAAGCGAATGATCTGAACCGAAAATATATTTTTTACAGTGAATCCGAGGTTAAGAAACTATTAAATCCGCTTCTGCCAGTTAATGGAAATGTATTATACCTGCTCAACAACAATCGCCCGAATATTATCCTCATCATAACTGAAAGCCTTACGGCAAAAGCACTCGAAGCAACAGGGGGGAAAGCAGGTATAATGCCGGAATTAAACCAGTTAGTAAAAGAAGGAGTTCTTTTCAACCATATATATGCTTCTTCTGACCGCACTGATAAAGGAATTGCGGCTGTTCTGGCGGGTTATCCTTCTTTGCCCGGATCAAGTGCGCTCAAGTATCAGAAACTTACCGAAAAGCTGGCTTTTATTCCTAAAAAGCTTAATTCCGAGGGATATAAGAGTGAGTTCTATTACGGTGGCACCCTTGATTTTGCGAATTACCGATCGTTCCTGGTACAAGCTGGTTTTGATAAAATGGTGTCGGACAAAGACTTCCCCGCTGCGGACTTAAAATCAAAATGGGGTGCCTTTGACCATGTAGTTTTTAACCGGTTTATGACGGATACCCCAGATAATGATGATATTTTTTTTAAAACCATACTTACTTTAACCAGCCACGAGCCTTTCGAAACGCCTGTGGCACCTGTTTTTAAAGGGAATGACGATGAAACAAAGTACCTGAACTCATTGCACTATGCGGATCAGGTCATTGGCGATTTTATAAAAGTGGCTAAAACCAGGAAATGGTGGAATAATACCCTTGTTGTAATTATAGCAGACCATGGCAACCGCCTACCCGGGAATTCCGAGATATGGGAAAATTCAAAATACCACATCCCTATGATCTGGCTTGGCGGTGCACTAAGAGTGACCGACACTTTGATTGAAAACCTGGCTTCTCAAACTGACCTGGCCGCTACTGTGCTTGCCCAGCTTCAAATTAACTGTGAAGACATGAAATTCAGCAGAAATATTTTAACTTCAGGTTACAAACCTTTCTCTTTCTATACGTTCAGCGAAGGTTTTGGATTTCAAAAACCAGGGAAATTATTGATATATAATACCGTTACGAATACATATACCGGAATAATTCCAGGATCGGAAAGCATGGACGAAAAACAGGGAAAAGCATACTTACAGTCTGTGTATCAGGACTTCTATGAAAAAAACAAGTAAACTGCTGATTTTTATTTAGCGGCTGGTCTACTGATTGTTCTGCCATAGCGTTCATATTCAATTTTAAGGATTGATGCCGGTTCATTTCCATCATCACCAATCTGAGATACTTTCGTATAAATCTCGGGGTACTTATCCTGGATAAATGCAAGATAACGTTCAACCGTATTGATGATCATTCCATCTTTTTTAGTACTGTTACGACGCAGGTTAGCAGTTAAAATATGCGTTACTCCGGCGTTTTGCAACTGAAGGAGCAGAGAATCAGGATAGTATAATTTCATTTCTTTTGCCTCCCCTATTTTTGCTTTAAAATTGCTTACCGACGAAGTATAATTAAATCCGGCAGCTTTAACTTTTTCCATAAAACCAACCCGGGATGTATCATTTACTTTATCAATAAAATACACACTATCGTTCACAAAAAGCAGAGCCAGTTGGTTTTCTTTAAGCTCTTTATACAAGTCAGGGTTCAGCTGCCTTCCATTGAAATCAGCATAATTAAATACCAGATAAGCTGATTCATCTTTCTGCCAGTTACTGAAGAAAACATCCGTACTGTAAGTTGGTAATTGCATGATTCCGTAAAAGTTAAGACCTTTTCCATACACAAACGAAATAGAAGGCTTGCGGCAGGCTACTATGGCATCCTCCGGAAGATTCACAGATGCCCATTCGCTGGCTTTAAGGTAATTTTTCCAATCCGGAGTAAGGCCACCATACCGGCCGCTGATTTCCTGGTTCGATTTAACAGCCACGGCTGTAACAGCCAGGCTCTGAAAAAAGACCAGGAGTGCCACTATGGGAACTGCAACCTGCAGGATTTTATACTTTTTGATGGATGAAATATAGTACACAAAAGCGAATAGCATCAGAATCAGCAAGGGTATTGCCGGTATTATCAGCCTGCTCTGGTCCCATTTGGTTTGCAGTACAATAAAAGTTACGAGTAAAAAAGATCCGGCCAACAATCCACTGAAAAACAAATACTTGTTTTTGATGTAAGTAATTATCAGTGAACCAATAGCCAGCAAATAAACGAACAAGGTAACAAGTGAATTTACAGTCATGATCGGCTCAGCTTTCCTGAACCCGAGTATGGAAACGAAATGCTTCGAGAGGTATAAGTTCGAATTATCCAGTAGTCTTGCTTTATACCCTGCCAGGTCTTCTTTTCCGGCTTGTGGATTGTAATAATCTTTGTTCAGCAGGCCAGATCCCTGTGATGAGAATTGTGCTCCCGCCTCGTTCCATAAAACGTATTTAACTCCCTGGAATACAACAAGTAAAATCGCAAAAGCAGCAACAGAATAAATAAGATTTTTCCACTGACCGCGCAACAGGAAATAACCTGCTACTGCAAAAACAGCCGAATATCCCATGTTCTTCGTAAGTGTAAGGGCAAGCAGGCATAATGCCAGGTAAAGATGCCGGTATAATTCCTGTTTTAAAGGCAATGCCTGCTCATAATCAATAAAGTAGCGAAAGAAAACCAGAACCAACGCCATTTGAACAAGAAGGTAAAAGGCTTCGTTATAGGTCTGGCTGCCATAATACAGTAAAAACGAATTAATGCTCATCACAAGCAATGCAATAACAAGTATAGTCGATGGAATTCTTTTTCTGAATGCAATGTAAAACAGATACATAAATCCAAGTAAAGCAATAAGTGATAACACTTTGAGCGGAACGAGATTAATACCAAATACTGCTACGAATAACGAAAGCACCATCGGGTACAAGGGTCCCTGAAATGCAGGATATCTAAAAGAATGTATAAAATCGGAAGCCCTGATGATGTAAAAGGAATCATCTCCCGAAAGGCTGACTCGCGAATCGAAGAGTAACAAACTAAACAGAAAAGTAATTCCTAAAATAACCCAGATTAACCAGCCAAGTCTTTTATCAAAAAATCCGTCCAGGATTCCGAGTAAATCCTTGTTTGCCTCAGTAGAACTTATTTTTTTTGATTGTGCAGATGCTGTTTTAGATTCACTCTTATTTTCGGTTTTCTTAGCCATAAGTGCAATAGTAAAATATCATTACTTTATTCGCTTACAAATATCTGTATTTTTCCTCAATCAAAAGCGGCACAGCTGCTAAATGAATGAAAAACAGGGAATCTTGATTTATCTGGTTGATCGTTTACCTTTCGGCTGATTTTGGTATACCTGCAAATTCCGGGTTAAATAACTGAATGCTGCCTGCCTGTATTTTAATAAGACTTACAAAACACACAAAGGCACTTGCGCAAAATTTTTGTAGTTTTGCCCGTTTTATGCGATCCAAACATTTATAAAATGAATAAAGAGAATATTAGGCGATTTTTTTCAGAAACGGCTGCTTCGCGCACTAAGTGGGAAAAAATGAACCGTTTTTATCACAAATCTCTGGAAAGATACATTTCATCAATAATTCCTGAAGGTAAGCGTGTACTCGAAATCGGTTGCGGAAATGGCAATCTGCTTTATTCGACCCGGCCCGCATACGGGGTTGGTGTTGATTTTGCGCCTGGTTGCATCGAAACTGCAACAAAGAGGTATCCCGGACTGGTTTTCAAAGTTGATGATGTTGAAGAACTGAAACTCAATGAAATATTCGATTATATAATACTTTCCGATCTTACTAACTGCCTCTGGGATGTACAGACCGCATTTCACAATGTAAAGAAACTCTGTCACCCACAGACCCGCATTGTAATTTCGCAGTATAACTATATGTGGGAGCCAGTTTTAAGGGCAGGGGAATTTTTCAGGTTTAAACTTAAACAACCTGCGCAAAACTGGTTTTCGAATAATGATACATGTAACCTCCTTGAACTGGAAGGATACCAGGTTATCCGGATTGAACGAAAACTAATGTTCCCGAAATATATCCCGATTATTAACCTGATCTTCAATAAGATACTTGCCAATTTACCGATTTTCAACCGTCTGGACCTGGTAAACCTGATCATTGCCCGACCATTGCTGAACGATGATCAGCAATACAGCGTCTCAATTGTTGTGCCGGCCCGTAACGAAAAAGGCAATATTGAAAATGCCATCAGGCGAACTCCCGCATTCGGAACACATCAGGAATATATATTTATTGAAGGTCATTCGTCGGATAATACGTATGAAGAAATGCTCAGAGTGAAGGAAACTTATCCAGACAAAGACATAAAAGTACTCAGGCAAAGTGGAAAAGGGAAAGGAAATGCTGTACGGGAAGCTTTTGAAGCAGCAAGTGGTGAAATTTTAATGATCCTTGATGCTGACCTCACCATGCCACCTGAAGAATTGCCAAAATTTTACGATGCATTGCGATACAATAAAGGTGAATTTATAAACGGTAGCCGCTTAGTTTATCCGATGGATAAAAATGCTATGCGATTCCTTAACCTGTTGGGTAACAAATTCTTCGGTATGTTTTTCACCTACCTGCTGGGGCAACGGCTAAAGGATACGCTCTGTGGCACTAAAGTTTTGTATAAAGAGGATTACGACGAGATTGTTCGCAACCGCCATTATTTTGGCGATTTTGATCCGTTCGGCGATTTCGATTTAATTTTTGGTGCTGCGAAACTAAACCTTAAAATTACCGAAATCATTATCCGTTACCGCGACCGAGAATATGGAAGTACGCAGATTAATCGTTTCAGCCATGGATGGTTACTGATAAAGATGAGTGCATTTGCGGCAAAAAAAATAAAATTCAAGTAGATTCCGCTTTCTGGCGGAAACTACTATTACAATATTGTCAGATACAATATAAACTGAAAGTAAAATGAGCAATCGATTACAGAATGAAGTAGAGCATGGAAAATTCCTGGCCAGGGAAGGTGCCGGTGAAGTATGGAACTGGGAGTCGCCGGCAGGCAAAAAGCGCTGGCAGAGAAGAGTTAAAATGCTCACTGCTCATTTAAAACCTTCGGATAAAGTCTTAGAAATCGGATGCGGAACCGGATATTTTACGAAAGAAATTGTAAAAACAGGCGTTTCCGTTACAGCTATTGATATTTCTCCTGAACTGCTTACTATTGCCGAAGAAGATATTAAAGATAAAAACGTAACTTTTGTTATTGAAAATGCATATGAAATGAGTTTTGAAGATAATAGTTACGATTCTATTGTCGGCAGTTCGGTACTTCACCATCTTGATATTGAAAAAGCGGTAAGCGAAATGTATCGTGTTTTAAAACCCGGTGGAACTATCTTTTTCACCGAACCCAATATGATGAACCCCCAAATTGCTTTGCAAAAAAACATTCCCGCCCTCAAACGAAAACTTGGCGATTCGCCTGACGAGACAGCATTTTTCAGATGGTCGTTGAATAAGCTGTTGAAAAAAACCGGTTTCAATGATATTACAATTAAACCTTTTGACTTCCTTCACCCGGCCGTTCCCGGATCGCTGATTCCAATTGTTTCTACTTTTGGAGAAACCGTTGAAAAAATACCCGTTCTGAAAGAAATCGCAGGTTCACTTTATATTACGGCGAAAAAACCAGATGCTAAATAGTTTCCTCCTACTATGATTTCGAGGAATTTTAGATTCTGATTTTTATGGGTTTTACGAATTTGGGTTTGTATTTCTTACTTTAGATTTTTTATACCACATTGCAACATTTCCGTTATACCTAAGTTATTAATTAAATAAAATGCGTTTTGTATGAAAAATCATATTTTGCCGGCAATATTATTTTCTGTTATAACTTCAACCCTGCTTCTCCCCTATTCCTGCAAGCATGATCCGGATCCATTCGTAATAACTGATCCTGTTGATACTACCGGCAACAATACAGGTACCCAATGCAGCCCCGACACTGTTTATTTCGTTCAGCAGGTACTGCCCATTTTTCAATCAAGTTGTGCCAAGAGTGGCTGCCACGATGCCGGGACTGCTGAAGAAGGCATTATTCTCGACAGTTATGCAAATATTATTGCCACAGGTGGAATAAAAGTGAATGACCCTACAAGCAGTAAAATATATGAGGCAATGACCGAAGATGACCCGGAAGACCGCATGCCTCCCCCACCTGCAGCGCCAATGACCAATGCTCAACTAACGCTTATTTCGAAATGGATTTCACAAGGAGCAAAAAATAACAGCTGCCTCGAGAGCGGATGCGATACTACTAATGTTAAATACTCCACCCACATTAAGCCTCTGATACAGAATAGCTGCCAGGGTTGTCACAGTGGGGCTGCCCCGGGCGGTGGAATCGACCTGGCCACTTATGCCGGTGTAAAAGCAATTGCTGATAACGGGCAATTTATTGGAGCCATCAGCCATCTTACCGGTTACAGTGCTATGCCTAAAAATGGTAATAAACTGAGCGATTGCCAGATTAAAATGGTGAATATCTGGATTAATCAGGGTGCGCCGGAGAATTAGTTAATTGAAAATAGTTAATGGAAAATAGTTGGTGCACAAGATCAACTATTTTCCATTTTCTATTAACTATTTTCAACTACTTACAAATTACTGAATTCCAAATTATTATCCTTAACACTGATCACAATCTTTTTATCCTTCCTGATCTCATCAGCCAGAATCATTTTCGAAAGTTTGTTCAGGATTTCCCGTTGCAGAACACGTTTTAACGGACGTGCACCATATTGAGGATCAAAACCTTCGGCAGCCAATAACTGAATAGCAGCATCAGTAACTTCAAGATGTATATCGTTGGCAAGCAGCATTTCTTCTATCTTCTTTAACTGCAAACGGACAATTTTTGCAATTTCCTTTTCAGTCAGTGGGGTGAACATAATCACTTCGTCAATACGGTTAAGGAATTCGGGTCTTATTGTCTTTTTCAGCAAATCGAACACTTCATCTCTTGTTTGATCAAGTACTTTCTCACGGTTCGATTCGTTTATTGACTTCAGTTTATCCTGGATCAGCATTGAACCAATGTTTGAGGTCATGATGATAATTGTATTCCTGAAATCGGCAGTGCGGCCTTTGTTATCCGTTAATCGGCCATCATCAAGCACTTGTAGCAAAATGTTAAATACATCAGGATGAGCTTTTTCCATTTCATCGAAAAGCACAACCGAATAAGGTTTGCGGCGGACTTTTTCGGTCAATTGTCCTCCTTCATCATAGCCAACATATCCCGGAGGAGCTCCTACCAGCCTCGAAACTGAATGACGTTCCTGGTATTCGCTCATATCAATACGAACCATTGCATTTTCGTCGTTGAACATATAATCGGCAAGAGCTTTTGCCAATTCAGTTTTCCCGACACCAGTAGTCCCAAGGAATATAAATGAGCCCATCGGTCGTTTTGTATCCTGAAGCCCTGCCCTGCTTCGGCGGATTGCGTCTGAGATTGCCTGTATGGCTTCATCCTGGCCAACCACACGTTTATGCAGTTCATCTTCGAGGTGCAGAAGTTTTTCGCGTTCGCTTTGCAACATCCGAGTAACCGGAATACCTGTCCAACGGGCTACAATCTCTGCTATCTCTTCCGAACCTATTTCTTCCTTAACCAAAGCAGAATTGACCTGCATCAGGTTCAGTTCCTTTTTAAGTTGTTCCAGCTTTGCAGCGGCTTCCTGGGTTTTGCCGTAGCGGAGTTCGGCTACAAGCCCGTAATTACCTTCACGTTCGGCTTGCTCGGCCTCTGTTTTATATGATTCGATATTTTTTTTCTGCTGCTGAATGCCATTAACCAGGTTTCGTTCAGCTTCCCATTTGGCTTTCAGTGCTTTACGGATTTCGTCGAGGTTAGCAATTTCTTCAGTAAGCTGTTTCAATTTCACTTCGTCTTTTTCGCGTTTTATGGCTTCGCGTTCAATCTCAAGCTGGCGGATACGACGTTCTTTTTCATCCAGTTCTTCGGGAACAGAATTTATCTCCAGCCTCAGTTTTGCTGCGGCTTCGTCGATAAGGTCAATAGCTTTGTCGGGTAAAAAACGGTCAGTAATATAACGTTGCGAAAGCTCAACAGCAGCAATAATGGCTTCATCCTTAATGCGCACCTGATGGTGGGTTTCATAACGCTCCTTCAATCCACGTAGGATCGAGATGGCATCAAGCGTATCAGGTTCGTTCACCATTACCACCTGGAAACGGCGTTCGAGGGCTTTGTCTTTTTCAAAATACTTCTGGTATTCATTCAGCGTGGTTGCGCCGATTACGTGCAAATCACCACGACTCAGAGCCGGTTTCAGAATATTGGCCGCATCCATGGCTCCTTCCGAGGCACCTGCTCCAACAAGTGTATGGATTTCATCAATAAAAAGCACTACATCACCTTCAGAAGAAATCACTTCTTTCACTACACTTTTAAGCCTTTCCTCAAATTCTCCTTTATATTTTGCCCCGGCAATAAGTGAACCCATATCGAGGGAGAAAATGAGTTTATTTTTCAGGTTTTCAGGTACATCACCACTGATAATACGGTGCGCAATTCCTTCGGCAATAGCTGTTTTTCCTGTGCCTGGTTCCCCGATCAGGATAGGGTTGTTTTTAGTCCGGCGGGTAAGTATTTGTAATACTCTCCTGATCTCTTCATCGCGTCCGATAACCGGGTCGAGTTTCCCTTTTCGGGCCAGGTCGTTAAGGTTCCGGGCATACTTAGAAAGCGCGTTGTATGTATCCTCTGCTGTTGCGCTGGTTGCAGACGAGCCTTTACGTAATTCGGTAATAGCTGATTTTAAGTCACTCTCGTTGGCGCCGAGTTGCTTCATGAGTTTCGAAACACCGTCGTTCGACATAAGAATACCGAGCAGAACCAGTTCGATGGTAATAAACTCATCACCAAACTCTTTAAGCATGGATTCAGCTTTTTGCAGGGCTTTGGCTGTATCGCTCGAAAGGTAGGGCTCTCCGCCTTGTACTTTAGGAAATGACTTGATTAGTGAGTCAATACCCTTTTCAAATATGTTGAAATCAATTCCCAGTTTATTGGTCAGGAAGCGGATTACATTATCATCAGCCGATAGCATGCCTTTCACAAGATGTGCGTTTTCGATGGCCTGGTTCTGGTTTGTTGCAGCAATCTGCTGGGCCTGCTGAATGGCTTCCTGGGCTTTGATTGTATATTTATTGAAGTTCATTGTGTCGGAATTTATTATATAAGAGCTCTCAAGAAATAAGCCAGAAGAAAAATTCCACTAATAAATGTCATTTTGTCAATATTATTTCGTGTTAATATGCCATAATGTCATTAAGAAAAATATTATCAAATCCCCCTCTTTATAATAATTTTCACAAAGCAATACATTTAATCTATATTTTTGTTTTAAAACTTACAGAGTTTGTTCTTCATTAAACTTCTTCACACGATGTTAAAAAAGCTGTTTTTCTCAATTATCACTCTGATTATCTGCCTGTTCACCAACAACGTTATCTCCCAGGATCAGAGTATTCAACGAACTTTCAAACTCTCGGCACTTGCACAATCGTATTATGAAGGATTTCAACAGAATATTGGTGGAAACGAATTCACTTACCAGAGTCTTCGCGACGATATAATGGCAAGTATGCTCACCCGGTGCACTGACGGCAATATGGCCATTGAGTGGGAAACAGCAGCTATTCCGAAGGAAATTGAAGGAGATGGAGCCGGATTCATCTGGCTTGCCGCGGTAGATCACACCACAGAAGGAAAGAAGTTTGATGTTTTTATCAACGATCAGTTGCGGTTCACTTTTATTTCTTCCGGTCAACAGGAAAGAGAATTTGTGAATACTCAAGGACTAGGAGGCAAACTTGGCTTTACCACAGTTTCGACCGATCAGCATGGGGATTTCCACGGGTACATGTGGGCATGGCTGCCAAAAAGCTGGCTGGTTCAGGGCAAACCTCAAACAATAAAAATTGTTGGTGAGGCTTCAGGGTCCAATTCCTGGATCATTGTTTACCAGGCTAAAGATGCGCTTGCCTATCTGATGAATTCGGCGAGATACAGTACATGGGCGGAGTTTACAATTACGCCCCAAAACAAAGATTACCAGGTAATTATGCAAGCTCCTTTGACCAAAGCCGGTGAAGAGATTACTGTTGAATCGGGAAAGCTAAAACGAAATTATCAGCTGGTTGCCGGAAGTGAAAACAGTTCGGCCACATTTGCACTTCCGAATTCGGTTAAAGGTAAAAGTGTAATAATTAAAGATGCGACAGGCAAAATCTTTACGCAGTCTGAGTTTGGAAAGGCAGAATTCCAGACCATTATGATTCCAAAATCATTGCTGAGTGTTGATTGCTCAGTTCAGGGTGAGATAATTCAGATAAAGACTCTTCGCACATATAAACCTTCCACTATTGAAAGCCTCGCATCACTGGCACAAAGCCCTGCTGCGAAAGGAAAGATTTACCTGATGAATTCGAGCCACCAGGATATTGCTTGGATGGATTCGCCCGAAAAATGTGTAATTCTCAGGGATACCATGCTGCTAACTCCGCTTTTCGAAATCGGTTCAAGGGATCCGGAATACCGTTTTGATGTGGAAGATGCGCTGATGATTAAAGAATATATCACCCGCCACCCTGATAAACGCCCTTTGGTTCAGCAAATGCTTACAAATGGAAATATTTCCTGCGGTTCCACCTACATTCAACCCTATGAAGAACTCTATTCAGGCGAAGCTCTTGCCCGGCAATTCTACTTTGGTGCACGCTGGCTAAAAAAAGAGTTTAACTATACTGCTGACACTTATTGGAACGTTGATGTACCCGGGCGCACCCTGCAGATGCCGCAGATAATGCGCAAAGCAGGAACAAAAAACCTGATGCTCAGCCGGCAGGAAAAAGGACTTTATCACTGGTATAGTCCCGACGGATCGTATATTACAGCCTATTCACCGGGTCATTATGGTGATGCGTATGTTCAGCTGAACAAAACATTTTACGATGCTTCGCTATTTATTGCACAACAGGCACTCTATTTCAATAAATATTACAGCCAGGAAACCAGGAACCCGATAACACCCATATTATCAGACTGGGATATGAGCGCAGCCAAGGATTATTGCCATATCATCAAACAATGGGAATCAATAAATAAACTTGAAATAAATGACAACCAGGTTATTAACGCAAAACTTCCGGAATTCAAAATAGTGACAGCTCCCGATTTTTTTGCTGCTATTGAAAAAGAAAAAACAAACATTCCTGAAATAAAGGGCGAGCGGCCCGCTCTGTGGCTATATATCCATGGACCTACACACTATAAAGCAATTACAGCAAGCCGGGAAGCGGATATTTTGCTGCCGATGGCTGAAAAATTCGCTACTGCCAACGCGCTTGTAAAAGGAAATTTCGATGCATATCCATACGAAAGGCTTACTAATGCCTGGGAAGCAAAGATTTTTCCGGATCATGGCTGGGGTGGCAAGAACGGGCAGATAACGGATGATCTTTTTACGGAAAAATACCAGTTTGCAAGAAGTGAAGCCCAAGCTGTATTGAATCAGGCATTAAATGAACTTGCTTCGTCGGTTGAAACTGTGCAGGGAAAGGGTATCCCGGTAGTGGTTTTCAACAGCCTTAACTGGACAAGAAACGGAGTAATAACTATAGGCTTAAAAGGACGTAACGAAGAAATGTATGTTACTGACTACTCAGGAAATGCCTGTATAGCTGAAAATAATACCGCTGGAAGGCTCAGTTTCCTTGCCGAAAATATTCCTCCCTGTGGATATAAAACTTTTTACATCAGCACTCAAAGTGATACAATAATTGCTTCTGCGTTAAACCCTGAACTTCAACTTGATCCACTCAAGTATGAAAACAACTTTTACAAGATTACTTTTGCAAACGGAGGAATCAAAAGTATATTTGACAAAGAACTAAACACGGAATTATTTGAAACAGAAAAGTTTCTGGGAGGCGAAGTTTTCACAATGCGTTCCGAAGGAACCGGTGCAGGTGAATTTGCCGATATACAGCAGCCCACCATGGAAGGATTTGACAAGACCAGTCTGCATGAAGCCAACTGGAAACGGGTTGAAAACAACTTGTTGTACGACAAATACAGTTTCCGTTGTAAAATCAGGAATGCTGAAATTAAAGAAACGCTGACTGTTTTCAGGAACGAAAAACGGATTGATTTCAATGTGGCCATACTCAACTGGGACGGTGAAATTTACCGTGAATTCCGGATGGCTTTGCCCCTAGTAATGAATGATGCTCAGGTGAGTTACGAAGTTCCTTTTGGTGTTGTAAATGTTGGAAAAGAAGAAATGGAAGGCACACCCGGAGAGCGGCACAAAACACTTTGCAAAGACATGCACCCGCGGGGCATACAGAATTGGATCAGCGCAAGCGATAAAAATGCAGGGGTTACATTGAGTTCGAGTGTAGCAGTTGCTGATTGGATTGATCCAACTACAAATCCTGTCAAATACACTGTTCTGCAACCCTTGCTGATGGCCGCAAGACGCAGTTGCCATGGCGAAGGGAACGAATACCTGCAAACCGGCGATCATCATTTTTCGTTCAGCCTCACTTCGCATAAACCGGGTTGGGAAAACGGGTACCGAAAAGCATTGGAAGCCAATGAACAGATGCAGGTAGTTTTAAATCCAACTATGTACAAAAATGCATCACTTCCAGCTGAACTGAGTTTTTTCTCCGTCAATAAGGACAACCTATTGATTTCCACGGTAAAAAGAGCAGAAGATGATAATGGATTTGTTGTAAGGGTATATGATTTGTCAGGTAATGATACAAATGCAAAGATTATAACTTTTAAAACTTTGCAAAATGCCTGGCGCACCGATGTGCTCGAATATCCCCAATACGAAATTAAGGCCTCGGGCAATGATGCAGAAATATTTGTTGGCCATCATGCAATTGAAACTTTTCTTTTCGCAAAATAGAAAAGAGTCTGTATAAAAAAAGTGATTGAAACAAAAAAGGCTGCTCATTACGGGCAGCCTTTGTTGTTTAATGCAACGAGTTATATTAAAGTGCACCTTCATCATAAGCCTGTTCGCCATGCAAGGCCGTATCAAGGCCTATTAGTTCATCCTCTTCGGTTACGCGTACTTTTGTTATATAGTTAATAAGTATCAGCATTATATAGGTAAATATAAAAGCATAGGCTGATGCGGCAACAACTGTAATTACCTGTTTGAAAAAGAATGAAGCATCGCCATATATAAGTCCGCTATATGCCTGGCCAGTTACTGCGTTAGTGCCGGCATAAGCAAATACACCCAGCAGAATTGTACCAATAAAACCACCTACACCGTGAACGCCCCATACATCGAGAGCATCGTCCCATTTCATTTTATTCTTTAATTGAACTGCCAGGTAGCAGGCGACTCCGGCAGCTGTTCCAATAATCGGCGATGCCCACAAAGGAACAAAACCAGCGCATGGTGTTATGGTTGCCAAACCGGCAATTGAACCGGTTAATAACCCGACAAATTTGGGTTTCCCTTCCTTGTACCATTCTATTGCAACCCACGCCATGGTAGCAAAGGATGCAGCAATATCGGTATTTAAAAATGCAAGCGATGTAACTCCGTCAACCTGAAGTTCGCTGCCGGCATTAAAACCATACCATCCAAACCAAAGCAAGCCACTACCAATTGCAACCAAAGGAATACTGTTAGGAACCGATTCCTTATTCACCCTTTTTCCTACATAAAAAACAGAAGCCAAAGCTGCAAAACCAGCTGTAGCATGAACCACAATACCACCGGCAAAGTCGAGAACGCCCCATTCAGCTAATAATCCGCCACCCCAAACCATATGTACGAACGGGTAATAAACCAGTATTTGCCACACGGTTAAGAAAATCATGTAAGATTTAAAAGTGACGCGGTTAACAAAAGCACCAGTGATTAGCGCGGGAGTAATGATCGCAAACATCATCTGGTAAGCAATGAAAACAATTTCAGGAATTTTATTATTCCCGGCATACATCGAATCCATGCCGACACCTGCCAGGAATGCTTTATTAAAATCTCCCATTAAGCCGCCCTCGCCGCCGCTGAAACAAAGTGAATAACCGAATGTTACCCATAGGACGGTTGTCCAACCTAATGAGACAAAACTCTGAATCATTATACCCAGAATATTCCTTTTCGAGGCAAGGCCGCCATAGAAAAATGCCAGTGCAGGCGTCATTAACATAACAAGGCTTGTTGCCAGCAACATAAACCCGGTCGAACCAGTGTCAATCATAATGTTTGGTTTTAGAAGAAATTATTGTGTAAAGGATTATAGCAATGATTAGGAATTTCTTAAAGCGAGATGCCCAACACCAGGTATGCTTTTTCCTGCTGTGGATTAAAAATGAGCGAAGAGCGCAGGGTCGTTTCGAGTTTCTCCGAGAATTTGATCTTTTTATAACCGGTAAGTCCAAGGTTTACCACGCCAAAGCCGATAACGTTTCCGTACCCGTCGCCATAATAACCATCGGAAGGAGTCATGCCCATAAATGCATCAAAATTGTACTCATTTACTTCGAATGCATACCCGAGTTCAATGTAGGTTGAGTAATTGTTTTCCGGGGCAACCTCTTCTTCGCCGGTAACCGGCTTTTTATCAGCACCATAAAACATGGTTGCAACTGATATTTTTAATGGGATTTTTGTAAAAAGATAACCCAGGCTTCCTTCCAGAATATGACCGGTCGTTTCTTTCTTGTAGTCGAAGTAAGGTTTTGAAGCCCAGGCAGCATCCCAGTAATAGTCAGTAAACGTGGCAGTTATACCTTTGAAAGAGTAAGCTGCATACAGGTCCATTTCCTGGTATCCACCTGTAAAATCAGTTGAACCCCATGCGCCAACTTCGAGCCCGCCGAAAACAAAGCCGAGGGTTGGCTGAAAACTTGGTGCAAGCATAGCCTGTTCATTGTTAATGGAATACGCCGGCGATCCGCGCCAGATATAACTGCTGACAAGTTCGGCTGAAGCTTTGAGTGAGAACGCACTTTTATCCTGAGCAAAAGTATTTCCTGCTACCAGCAGAATCATCACAGTCACAAAAAGTTTTAGGGTTGTTTGTTTCATTTGATGCACTTTTTAGATTATTAAGTGCGTCAAAAGTATGGATACGAAAATGATCCGGCAATCAAGTATAATACTGATTTTTTAAGCGGAATATATTACGGGATATTGCGTAAAACAAATAAGTGATACACTTATATTATCTATGGTTTGCTATACTTTGCATGTAATAAAATTACTTAACAAAGACCCAAGTCCCAAAACCCAAATTCCAAGAACCAAGATCTGCTCTGTGATACTTCCTGGAATTAGAACTAGGAATTTGGGATTTATAGAATATGGAAATTTATCCCGTTTGCAGTATAACTTTTCACTAAAGGAGTGGACTGTTTAAATTTGCTAAAAAGATACAATTAGTTGAGTAAAAGTAGGAAGATGCCTGCCTGACTGCACCATACAGGCAGGTGAGACCGAAGTATGTAGGATTCTGAAATGAAGTTCATATTTTAGCGGATATTGGATATCGCCCCTCGCCGTTTCTCCCCCTCGCCCCTTCTGAAAGTTAAAAAAACAAAGTTATCCCGGGATTTAAGAATCAAATATTGATCAGATTATGCCTTATCGCATATTTCACCAGTTCCACCTGAGTTTTGAGGTTAAGCTTCTGCATAATGTGATTTTTGTGCGATTCAACGGTGCGGATGCTGATAAAAAGCTTGTCGGCAATTTCCTTGTTTATAAATCCTTCGGCAAACATTTTGAGGATTTCAATTTCACGCTTCGACAGTACCTCATGAGGATTTTGTATTTCCTCGGATTTCACTTTAGCCTTCTCAATATAACTTTTTAAAATAATCTTTGATATATTATCACTGTAAAAATCATTACCCGAATATACGGTGTCAATGGCAATAAGCATTTCTTCACGGGTAGTATTTTTATGCAAATAGCCTTTTGCACCTGATTTAATTGCCTGATTTATAAAACTTTCGTCAGTAAACATTGAAAGAATGAGCACTTTGATTTTTGGAAATCGCTCGGAGATTAAGCGGGTAAGTTCAATACCGGAAGTATCGGGCAACGAAATATCCATAAGAATTATATCCGGCTGTTCATTTTCCAGTAATTTCCACAACTCAGCCCCGGTTGCAGCTTCGCCTGCGATTTCAATATTTTCGGAAGCAATAAGTGCTTTTACACCATCGCGTAATATCTGGTGATCTTCGGTGAGGATTATTTTAATTGGAGGCATTGGGGAGGGGTTTGAAGAGTTTCGGGTTGGAAGAGTTTCGGGTTTGAATTGTTTGAAGGGTTTGATGGGTTTGAAGGGTTTCGGGTTTAAAGAGTTTCGGGTTGGAGGGTTTCGGGTTTGAAGAGTTTAAAGGGTTAAGATAGTTCAACGGTTCAAATGCCTTCGGCTTTCAAAGGTTTCATATCCTCATTTTCTTGTATTTTCAAATTTTCAAATCTTCAAATCTCCAAATCTCCACATCTTCAAATCTTCAAATTAACGGAATTTTAACCGAAACAATAGTTCCGTAATTTTCCCCTTTTGAAATGTCAATCATGCCATTCAGCAGTTTCACACGTTCGCACATGCTGTTGAGGCCGCGGCCATTCTGATTGCATGGTTCGTTTAGGTTAATACCAATACCATCATCCTGAACCAGCAGGTTTATCATCTTTTCGTTACCGATAAGGGTAACAATAATTTCCGAAGCACCGGAATGCTTGATTGCATTGTTTATAGCCTCCTGGGCGATACGAAAAACATAGGTTGCAATTCGCTTATCTAGCTCCCCGGAAGTAATTTCCGAATCAAAAATAACTTTTATTCCGCTATGTTTTGCGAGTTCTTTGCAAATCTGGCTCAATGCAATTTCAAGTCCAAACTCCTGCAGTACTGCCGGCATAAGGTTATTTGAAATTCCGCGCACCTCATCAACCAGGCTATCGAACATCATCCGCAGGCGAACAATGCTGTCGGAATTAATTGGGTTACCCGTGTTCATTATTGTCTCCGTTTTCAGTTTGGTGGCAATAATCATCTGTCCAAGTCCGTCGTGCAACTCACGCGACAGCCGTTGCCGTTCATCTTCCTGTCCATCAATAAATGATGAAAACATCCGGGTCTCACGCTCTTTCAATTCGTCCTGCTGAGCTTTAAGCTGGCTGGTCATCAGGTTAAAATTCTCAGTAAGTTCACCCAATTCATCATTCGATTTAATATTAAGCACAGTATCTAGATCTCCTTTTCCAACCTTGATTGTGGCATTTTTCAATTCGATAATAGGTCCGGTAATATTACGCGAGATAATATAAGCAGCTACAAAAAGAATGAGGGTTATGAAAATACTGAGGAATACAATTTCATTTGCGAGCTTATAAACGGGCCGCATGGCTTCTTTTTTATCAATTTCAGCAATTATTACCCAGTTGAGCCCCGGAACCTGGAGTTTACTGTATGATGATAAAGTTTGTATGCCTCGGTAATCGTAGTTGAGTTGTGTGCCTTCATTTTGAGTAAATGCTTTCCTGACTGATTCTGTTCTAACGGGAAGATGCAAAATAGAATTTTTATAAAATCTTGATTCGCTGCGCATTAAAGAATCAGGACCCACAAGGTAAACTTCTCCGCTTTTTCCCAATCCGTTTACAACTTCTTTATTGTACATTATGGAGTTGATGGTAGAGGACCTGATCTCAAACACTACCATGCCTGGTATTGAGTTCAGGGAAAAGAGTTCAGGTGAAGCAATAAAAAGATGCGGTATGCTGTCGTTTGCCAGAATTGTGTAGTCTTCAACTATAAGTTTGTTTTCATGCAAAACCCTTGCTGAAAGTGATTTAAGCATCTTTTGTGCCTCAATATCAGGCTCATAGGATTTCCCTGAAACGGAATCGAAATTATAACATTCAATTTTCCTTTCGTTTACTAAATAAACTTTTGAGAAATAGCCACCCGATTTCAGGAAACTTTCGAGGTTTGTATTCATTCCTTCAACAGAAGTATTAAAAGTGATAAAACTCTCAAGTCGCCTGGTTTTTATCCTGATCAGCCCTGTATTTTCCTGATTGGAAAATAATTCCACCTCTTTTATTCTGTCGCTAAAGAACTTTTCAATTTGTTCTTTTTTTGCAACCCGCAGCGAAGTAAGCTGTTCGAAGGTGCGCTGCAGAATTGCATTCCGTGCCGTGATAAATGAATAAAGGCTGACTGCCACTATTACAAATATCCCCAGAAAGAAAATATAAAGGATCAACTTGTGATAAATGGAGGTGCGGGTTTGCATGAATGCAGTTGTGTTTTCAGAAAGACAAAAATAGTTTAATTCTAATATGCAGCAGGCTAAGATAAAACCTATCCGGGCATAATCTTTTCTGGATAACTAAAATCTCAGAAATTAAAGTAATCCGTTGAATAATGAAATAAGCAAAACATTGCATATCAATGTGTATTACTCAGGATTTCAAGATAAGGTACTGAGTATTGATAGCAAAGGAAAACCGAAACGTTCACTCCTGACAGTAATTATTTTATTGATTTAATATAACAATTGCTCCACCAAGCCCGAGTTGGTGGGTATTGAAGTAAAGTAAAAAAGGAAGAGTTGAACAGCAGAAGCTATTGATTATTTAGAAATTGACTTAATGGATGTTTTAAATAAAATCCGACTACTTCACCAGTTTCACATTTACCGCATTCGGCCCTTTTGGTCCGTTCACTACTTCGAAGGTAACTTTATTGTTTTCCTTTATCGGCTCTTCGAGCCCATTAATATGCACAAATACACTTTTACCTGATAATGAATCATTTATAAAACCATACCCTTTCGATTCGTTGAAAAACGCTACAATACCGGTACGTATAAGTTCACCGGCACCAGGTTCAACGTATTTCGGAACGCCAATCTGAATATCTTCTGCTTTTATTGCAACTCTTTGCGTTAAATCGGGAGGTGTTGATGATATCCTTCCAAATTCATCCACATAGGCAATCATCTCATCCAGGTTGTTGCCATCTCTGCCGTCTTTTTTATCGAGCCTCTTTGCTACTTTTTCTTTTCTCTTTTTTTCCTGTTTACTGCGAATTTCCTTTTTACCAAAAGTTTCACGTGGTCTGCCCATACTTTTTTTCTTAATTAATTTTGAAATTTTAACCTAATCGCATGTATGAATAATGTTAATCAATTACTTAGCATGGAAAGATATCGGGTGCAAAAGTACGCTAAAAAATGGCAGACTTAGCAGGGCATGGCAATTCATTTCAATAAATGTTTTTTACGGCAAATCAGCCATGTACGCAACAACGTCGAATCCTGTTTATCGGGCTTATTCCGCTTTATCATACACTTCCATCGCCAGAGGCAGGCAACTGGCGACACCCTTCAATCCGCAAACTGTAAGAGTTATAAGAATTGTGTCTTTAATTTCATCCCTGGTTGCGCCAAGTTTCTTAGCCATAGGCACATGAAAATAAACAGCTGCGGTATCTCCAAGGGCCGATTTAATTCCGATATAAACCAATTGTTTGGTTTTTGCATCGAGTCCGCTGGTATTTTTCAAAGCTACGACCAGTCCGTTAAATGCTGAAGCTACTTCAGGAGCCTCTTTTTGAAATACTTCTAATGGATTCATAATGTTTACTTTATGGATATAATTAGTTCCTCTTGGTTTAAATTACTGAAAAATCAATCTTCAAAATAGGATTTCCCTTTCCAGACAAACTTCTTACAACATTTCCCATTCTGGTATTCAGTATATTCAGGCAAGGCGTAATTAATTTCAGTACCGCTGAAATGATATACTTTCGGTAACGACGACATAAGCAGATTGTGATATTCAAAATAGGTTGAATCCTGGTACGAATATTCTATCCAGGCACCCAAATCTTTTCCTGATTGAGGATCGGCAGCAATTTCTTTTTCATCAGCTGCAATGCGATCCTGCAGCCATTGCGGTAGTTCGCTGGCTGTTTCTTTATCTTTGGAACAGGATGCCAGGACAATTAGAAGGGTTAATACTGATAGTAAATATTTCATTGTTTTTGATGTTAATTTTTACATTTAAGATTTCATGAACAAAAATACATCAATTTCAGAAAGCTTCAGCTCGTTGTGAATTGCTTTTATCCGCCTCAGGCGAATTTGATTGACTGAACACAACTTCCATTACCAATTACATTGCCGATAATAGGTTGTGAATTGCTTTTATCCGCCTCAGGCGGATTTGATTGACTGAACACAACAGAAACAGGTGTAATGACCTTTATTTGTAAGTTGTGAATTGCTTTTAGATTGTATCTTTGATTGACTGAACACAACCGGTGCATTTCAGCCGTTATCAGCTTCCGTGTTGTGAATTGCTTTTAGATTGTATCTTTGATTGACTGAACACAACTTTATTTCTATTAAAAAGTCCCATATCGATGTTGTGAATTGCTTTTAGATTGTATCTTTGATTGACTGAACACAACATACATTGCTTCGCACACTGAAGCCCGGCAGTTGTGAATTGCTTTTAGATTGTATCTTTGATTGACTGAACACAACTATGCTACCTGCTGTCAGTTAACCCGGACAGTTGTGAATTGCTTTTAGATTGTATCTTTGATTGACTGAACACAACTTGGCTCAGGTATTTTATCAGCTGCATCAGGTTGTGAATTGCTTTTAGATTGTATCTTTGATTGACTGAACACAACCGGCCATACCTGATTGATCGAGTGCTGCCTGTTGTGAATTGCTTTTAGATTGTATCTTTGATTGACTGAACACAACGTATGTTCTTGACTTTGTAAAGAGATTTCCGTTGTGAATTGCTTTTAGATTGTATCTTTGATTGACTGAACACAACTCGATGCTTTCGGACGCCCGTCGCGCAATGGTTGTGAATTGCTTTTAGATTGTATCTTTGATTGACTGAACACAACATACCCAAGTTCAATCAATTAACGCACAGCAAATTAAATCGAAAATCAGAATTAAAAAAGTGTTCGGTAAAAATCCTTCTCTGTTATAAAGAGAAGGATTTTTTTATTCCTGTTATCAAAATAGTTCAAGCTGCTGCGGCGTTCCGGGCCTGTCTTTAATGTCTCGCCCACGGAAAAATTCCATCATGCCAAACTGCTTATCCGTTAATGAGAAAATTATTATTTCACCCTTTGGGGCGAGAAAGCCTTTTACTCGCCTGACATGTACATCTGCATTTTCGCGGCTATTGCAATGGCGTACATAAATAGAGTATTGCATCATACAAAACCCATCTTTCTGCAGGTTTTTCCGGAACATGGCATAGTTACGCCTGTCCTTTTTAGTGTCAGTTGGCAAATCAAAAAATACAAAAACCCACAAAATCCGATATTGGTTAAGTCGTTCAGTTAAATCTGATCCCACATTTTTTAATTTAATTCAGGGTAAAGTATCCTCCTTGAGATTCCTTCAAAACAAGCTGACAATGAGGCAGTTGTTCGTTGAATACCAACCATTAGCGGACTGCTGTTACCATCGATAAAAATATCCAGTACCGGGATTTGCAGTAATTTCCTCTTTATTTCCGGTGTTAGTTCTTCACAATCGGGATATTCGGACGAAACTTGTATAACTAACCTGTCAACATAAGGCCGGTAGGGTTCCATTATATCCGAAGCAAGGCACCACGGGTTGTATTTGTTGCGGTGATGAATGCCAACTGCCGGCAACAATCCGCTGGCAATTAATGAGCGTGCCACGATGGCAAGTAAAATAGCATACCCATAATTAAGCATAGCATTTGGCATATCTCCTTCCCTATCGCGTTTAAAACTGGCATGATTTGCAAATAATTTTTCCCAGTAATATGCTGCTGCACGACCTTCCACATTTTGAGGGTCGCCGCTTCGAACCAAACCGAGATAATACTGCATCTTCCCATCATCTATTCCATGCTGCCGAAGAAAGGCGGCCTGATTACTGATTTTAGCAATTATCGTTTGCTGCCACAGGTTCTTTTTCAAAGGCAGGGAACTTTCGAGCTGCTGGTACATTTTTTCGGTAAAAGCATGGTGTGCAAACATGGGCAGCATCAATCCGAACGGCAAATGTTTCATATCACAACTGATCACTGCAACATTATTTTCATTCAGATCAGCAATCAATGCCTGTGTTAAAGTGATTTGAGGATTGTCTAAAATCAGAATTCCAATATCCTCAATTGGAACAGATGCCGGGGCCTTGCTTTCCTTCTCCGAAAATTCGATACTAAGCTGCAAATCCTTTTTCTTCAGGTAGCAGGGATTGCCAAAATAGAGTGTGCGTTTGATCATAATCTTCAGCTTTTAGTGAAAGGTTTCACTTTATCATTTTAGTTAGGGTTTCATAATTAAAGAAGCCCTCCCTAAAATACTACTCGCATATTAATCCCAGTTTCTCCACCCTTTCCCTGTTTACAAGATTGCCAGCCCGCATTCCTACCAGATCAATATAAGATGAGAATTCCCAATCTTCAGCATTTTTTACCAATCCAGCCTTCACCGGATTATGATGTATATAATTGAAACAAACCTGTGGGTACTGATATTCGGGCATATCAACTTTCATAAAGGTTACGCCGAAAGAAGTGTACCAGTGAGAAGAAATCCCATTGATTTCGTTCAGGCAAATGGCTTTGGTTTTTTGCCTGAAAAGTGAGCCTGAGGCGTTGTTCTGTATGTTTATCGCTTTGGTATAGGACGAAAGCATTACCCCGATGGAATAATTAAATGACTGACCGGATTGCGGCTGCTCGCGATTTGAACCCTTAGTCGGAGTGCGGCTCAAAGTTGCAGCAAGGCTCGGCTCTTTAATAGTCGGAGTGCGACTCAGAGTCGCGCCCCGACTTAGAATTTCCCCACCCCGGCTTAACCCATCCTTCACCTCCACCATTAAATGAAAATGGTTAGGCATCAGGCACCATGATAATATATCAGCAAAAGGCAGGATATGAATCCTGATTTTACGGATAAAAAACAGGTAGTTTTCCCGGTTAAAAAATATTGCTTGCCGGTTATTGCCCTGGTTATAGATATGGTATATGCCACCGGGTTCAAAATGCATATAACTATAATTTTAGTGTTTCAGATTAAACTAACCTTCGGCTCTTTAGTCGGAGTGCGACTTTGAGTCGCGCCCCGACTAAACTCATCCTTTACCTCCACCATTAAATGAAAATGGTTAGGCATAAGGCACCATGCTAATATATCAGCAAAAGGCAGGATATGAATCCTTATTTTACGGATAAAAAACAGGTAGTTTTCCCGGTTAAAAAATATTGCTTGCCAGTTATTGCCCTGGTTATAGATATGGTATATGCATGTGGATTCGAAGTACATTTAGTTAGTTGTTTGAATTTCAGTTATCGAGCCTCGCTTTTAGCCGGAGTGCAACTTTTATAGTCGGAGTTTCTTAGTCGGAGTGCGACTCGAAGTCGCGCCCCGACTAAGACCTCCACTCCTGCCTATTATTGCCCTGGTTATAAATATGGTATATGCCGGTGGATTCGAAGTACAATATTTGATTGCCTTTATTTAACTTCAGATGGATTGTGATTTTGATATGTACTCCGAAATTAAATTCTGTTATTTAGAATAATCTCCCCATCTGGCATGATCTTAAAATCCTTATTCTCGATAACCATATTTAGATTGCCAATAGAAAGCTTTAGTTTAGGCCATGGGACATCCCAATTAATACTTGAAAATCCATTTTTTCCACCTAAACCATACACCTTTCCATTAGAATCAGTCCCCTTTTCAGGAAAAGCTTCCATCAACTTTTTATCATCCCTTGCTTCCGCATGATAAGTAAACCTAATTCTTCCATCCTTTTCAAATCCATTGATTACATAGAGTCTTTTACCTAAATCCTTTTTGTCCAGATCGAATAGCTCAATCGAATCTTTTTTAAAAAAAAGTACCCGCTGCCCAATGTTAAGTATTGCAAGCAGATCAATTGTAACTGTTTCTTTTTTATCGTAAAATACGCAATTCTGAACTTCCAATTTATTATTGATTTTTAATCTGGCAGCATTTAAAAGATTAATTATTTCAAACTTACGCTCAATCTTTTCATTAATTATACCCTGATAGAGAATATAATACGGCGTTGTTGCATTGTTAGCATAATAGAACATTTTATGATCTCTATTCTCAAGGTTAATCAAAGGTTTATGTGAAATATATGTTTGTTTTTTAATTGTGAGTGGTTCTGTTGATCGGACAAATACTCGTATATGTCTGATCTTACTTAATGGGTTTCCCCGTTTATCAAATTTCTTTGGAGTACCATCCTTACCCAACATAAAGATACCATTATCAATGGCATCTTTTAGCGAATTCCCGGCACTTCCAACTTGTTTTCGGATTGCTTCGTAAACATTAAGGTCAACAATATCTTTTTTAATATCAGCAAGTGTTTGGAACCCTGTATCATTTGCATTCTTCTTGAATTTCAAGTCTTTACGAATGACATAATACAATCCTTCTTCAAAAATAAATTTTCTATCAAGCAATAAAGGTTTATTATTATCGTCCCTTTTTACTTTTTTTATTGCCCCGAAAAAGCTTTCCTCGTGCAATTGTCCACGGATACAGTCACCCGTAACTATTATTGGCTCTACTTCTGCGATTGGCATTTTGTTTCCGTTCTTATCAAATATCAATTGTCCTTTTTCATCCCTTTTAAATATTAAATTCCCATCCTTGTGAATTCGGTATTTAATATTACCATTATCATCGGTAATAAAAATGGGTTGCTTGTTAGTATCTCGAATAGGAACTGGTTTTCCTCTTTTTCGCAATACTTTTCTGGCAGGGCTAAGTGTTTTGTCGTTAGTTATTGCGTTTACAATAATATTGTCCTCAATAGTTTCAACAATTTTATTTGCTGAGCCAATTTTACATTTACGAATTTCAAATTGCAGATCGGATTCAATTTTTCCATTTTCAGCCTTTAAATAAGCTACCTCAATGGAATTCATATTCCCATTTATCAAATCCTTGTTCTCCTGCTTTTTGTAAAACAATTCAAGCATTCTGTCCCGGGTGGCTGCTTTTGGAATCAGAGTGAGTACACTTGCATCAACAGCATGATGGGAATGCTGGTCCCGATTTTTCTTTTCATATTCATCTTGAATACCAATTATCTTTCGGAAGGCAGCAGTAACACTTCCTTTTTGAACATCAACGCTACTAAATACTGATTTTAAATAATGCAGAGCATATCGGGAAATCAGTTGTGTATCCACCAACTGACTGTTTTTAAATCCACTTGTAACTTCTTTCATGGTAAAACGATCGTATTTCCCCTTCCAGTAATTTAACTCCATTTGCCAAAGATGCTTTTGCCGGATTGCATAGTCTTTATTATCCTTATCAGTAGCTTTTTTCGATTTTAACTTCCAAAATTCAATATTGTCCTGTAATCTTTCAATTTTCGCTTTCCAATTATTAAGCCTCGCTAATATTTCTGCATGATTACCAAGTTGATAAGGTATTTTTTTCTTTTTAATATTTCGGTTAAAATCAGCAAAACAAACAGTCTGATTTTCAAGGGAATTATCAAATGAAATACTTCGTGGAATAGTGTGTTCGAAATCAATGATGTTTTCAGCAAAAAGATCAGTAATCTTGATTGTTTTCCCCGTGTATATACATCGGAATTCCTGCTCTTTCCATAGCCGGTATTTTTTAACCAGGTCTTTTTCCTGCATTATTTTTTGTAAAAATTCAGGCGACCGGTTAAATGGCTCAACTTTTTCGATTTTCTTTTTCTCTTTCTTGCTTTTTACATTTGGTTCTTCAACAGCAACTAATTTACCATGTTCAGGAATATCATACTGATCAACAAATAACCTCATCCTATCGATATCTTCGTTATTTGATGGATTGGCATTCCCATTAAAATCTGAATCGCTTAATAATTCCCTTATTGCAAATTCATATTCTTTGTTTTCCGACTCTCGTTGCCTTTGATATGCTTCAATTGCCCAACGCATATTGGCATCATTAAGGTCGCGGGCAGTTTCGACTACTATCCTTGTCTCTTCATTAATTTTCCCTTCAAGGAGTAAATAGGGTCTGCTGTTTAATCCTCAAAGTCCTATTGTTTAAATAATTATAGCTATATTTGGGTAATAAAATGCACGGATATATGGATAAGGCCCACAGAAAGCATGCACTTACCCCAAAATATGTAAGTCCAAATCAGTTGAC
>JBGSUB010000060.1:0-2493 GCA_041753535.1 Lentimicrobiaceae bacterium | reverse complement strand
GCGATGGCTGATGGAATATTTGAACTTCTTAAACATTCAAGAACAGGCCCTGATTCGTTTAAATCCCGAATTGGGCCAGATTACAATACTTTTCAGCTATCTTTATTCCCTGACTAAATTTTTGAGGAAACTCCAGACTTTAAGTATAAATGCGTTTTTCGTTCAATTAGTTGTTTCAGAATCGTGTTTTTTATTCTATCTTTGTTAAATCACTATAAATTATCTCGTTCTATTATTTTCTTCAATCATACATTTTATAAATCGGACGGTATGATACAAATCAGAAAATTAAACCACAGGGGTGGATTTCAGATTGGAATTTATTTTGGTTTTGAGGCTGAACTTAAGGTGAAAGCGAAAGAAATCGGTGCCCGATGGAGTCAGACAAATAAATGTTGGTATATTCCTTACAATAAGGACAATTATAATCTTATTTTACGTACCTTTGATAATGTTATTATTATTAATGACGAAAACAACGAACCGCTACCTGAACCTGCCCATACAAGGCATGAAATTGTTCACATAGCTGATGAAATCAGCACACTTCAACCCGCTTTGCCGGTTGAACATAAGGGTGAAAACCCTGAATTTGCGGAAAAAATTGTTTTCAAAGGAAGCGTGGGAAAGTACTGGATCCTCCAGGTTCCTTATAAAGAAGATATCTCACGCAAGTTAATGGAGATTAAAGGTGTTTTCTGGAATAAGAAACAGAAGGCTTACTTTGTTTTCAGGCATGTGAATACCAAAATGAAGGTTGAAGCATTGCTGGATGCCGGATCGTTGTTTCCTGAGGAATACTTTGATGGTACACAACTACTCACCGGCGATAACGGTTTGATAGAGTTGGATATATATATTCCCGACAAGCGGTGGATGGTTTTGCGCTGTCCGAAAATCCCTTTCCTGATTGAACAGGTGAAACGATGGGAGGGAAGCCGTTACAGCAAGGCAAACGAAGCCTATGTGCTAAATGCCACCCCTTCGGTTTATGAGAACCTGCAGGATTTAGCCATGAAGCTGAATATTCAAATCAGGAGCAATTTACCCGAAGGTTACCTGCGAAAATATAAGACAATGAACCGGAAGTCAACACAGCTCAAAGGACTGAGAGACATGTTGTTGCAGCAGGTTCCGGTAATGGCGCAGACATATTCTCTTGCCATGCTCGATTATTTATACGCTATGAATTATAGTGTAAGTTCTATCCGGAATTATGTAAATGCATTTAATCTTTTCATGCGTTTCAATGAATATCAAAGTCCAGATACACTTACGGAGAGACAAATTGTGAGGCATCTGGCCCGGCGCGTGGAGCAAGGTCTTTCGACGGCAGGTGTCAATATGATCATAAATTCATTGCAGTTTTATTTCCGGACAGTTCTGCACCGAGATGCTTTTGAGATAAAACTTCCCAGGCCGCGGCAAGAGGATAAGATACCGGTGGTGCTGAGTATTGATGAGTGTTCGAGTATTTTCAGGCTGGTTGATAATCCGAAGCACAAGTTGCTTTTGTTGTTAGGATATGGTGCAGGACTTCGCCGGAGTGAAATTGTTGGCCTTAAATGGGTTGACATTTTATTTAATGAGCACAAGATCATAGTGCGACAAAGCAAAGGCAATAAGGATAGGGTGGTAATGCTGCCTTATTCGATTGTGGCATACCTGGAGGATTATCATAAAATGTATCCTTCGGTTGACTGGGTTTTCCCGGGGCAGTATAAGGGAGAGGCATTAAGTACGGGCACTGTGCAACAGGTGATGCGAAATGCAGTTGAAAAAGCCGGGCTTGAAAAGAAAGCGAGTGTGCATACGCTGAGGCATAGTTTTGCCACACATTTGCTTGAGAACGGTACAGATGTAAGGTATATACAACAATTGCTTGGACATGCAAATATAAAAACCACTATGATTTACACCCATATTTTGCCTAAAGCAGCCCGCAAGGTAATAAGCCCGTTGGACAGGATGCAGGGGTTGCTTGGAGGTGATGATAGTGGGAAATAGTATATGTTCAAAAACTCGCCCCTGCCCCCTCTCTTTTAACCGGATGCAAGCTATGTTTGGAAGTGAAGACTGGACTCTGTAAAAGTGAATATGTTAAAAAACTCAGCCCCTTCCCCCACTCTTTTAACCGGATGCTTGGTATGTTTGGAAGTGAAGACTGTACTCTGTAAAAGTGAATTTGTTAAGAAACTCACCCCCTGCCCCCTCTCTTTGAAGGAAAGAGAGGGGGTGGGTTCCTCGAAGCAAACATAAAGTATTCAATTAAAGTTGTAAAAACGATGGCTACTAAAGCTTAAAACATTAGTTACGTAATGAAAAGTAGTATATATTTGTTGCTATAGACTAGTTAGCTGCGCAGCGTAAGAAACCCACACAGACGGGCAAAGTAGCGAAGATTTGACCGGGTCGAAAATTCAGTTCGCTTATTGAAAACCAGGCTTCTCTCCTACTTTGACACTTCGACGAAATCCGCAGAAGCATTCCTGC
>JBGSUB010000059.1:0-22717 GCA_041753535.1 Lentimicrobiaceae bacterium | reverse complement strand
TTTACCGGTGGAATGGTTAACGGCTTTAACGAAGATGATGAATTGATGATGATGGTTAGCCATTTTAGCATGTTATCTAACCAAATGGCACCGGCTAATCCATTCCCGCAGTTTGCTGATTTTGAATCAGGTAATATGCACCTGCCGCAAACTGTGGCTCCCGATTTTCAGATGGATTTTGCTTCAACCCGCTGGGACAGAAGCAAGATGAATAAAACACTGAACCTGGCTGCTATGGGACAAAGCCTGATGAAACAATACTTATGGGCAGCTGATATGTTAGGCGCTTTTCACGATTCCCTTGATAACACCATCGAAGCCGATGGCATCATTACTCCCGACTCCGCCAACTCCTCACATTTTGACCCAAATAACAATGTGTTTTATGGAGGTAATAATCTGGATGGATTTATGGGTCAGGTAATTACGGCTCAATCCGTAAATAAAACCATGTTTTTGCTTACTAAATTAGCTTTTGATGGAACTACTCTTGGTATGGTTGATCCTATGACCTATGATCCTGCTAACGGGATTCAATATTTCCCGCATAGTATTGCTGCAACTGAAACCTCAATGGGTGACATGCTGCCTCCGATGCTAAGCGCTCTCGAAGTAACCGATGCACGCAGCCACCTTTTTGATCAGTTATCCTATTTATGGGCTACAGCATCATATACCAACATGATGGATCCTGCCATTAATGATCCGCAACACCTGGCTTATCATTCTGTTTTCGATGGCGATCCTTTCCCGGCTCCTATGTCAGTAACAGGAGTGATGGGTCCTTATGATATGATGATGGGTGCAAGCAAAGTGCTCTTCCTTAATACAATGGAAATGCATTTCAACGCGGCCGAAGGCACATTTGTTGATGTTTCCGAATTATCCGGTTCTGGCCAGGTATTTAAAGAAAATGCAATCACTGCGAGCAATGCAGGTTACATTGTGGTGGTTCTGGCTAAAGTAGCACAGGAGTTTGCCGGAATGTCAATGGGAACTATGGCTACTGACGCTTTAATATCCCAGGTTAATTTCATCCTTACAAGTCTGAAACACCCTGATGGTGGTTTTTATAACAGTTACACCATAGGTAATGGCCCGTCCAATGCCCCGCAGAACCTGGAATCGCAGGCTGCCATTATTCGCGGACTTTATGAAGCTTATCTGTTAACAAACAATGCCACATTACTTCAGGAAGCCAATGATGCATACAATTATCTGATAAATACTTTCTATGTACCTTCTCTGAATGTATTCAAAACAGAAAAAAATAACAACACGGCTACTTATACGCCTTTCAACCTGGCTGTTCTTTCAGGATCTTTACGCGAAGCATCACTTGTTGGTAACCAGGCAGATGCTGCCGCCATTTACACCCGCGTATTTAAATCAGTTTACAATAAAATGATCCTTACCGAAGCCGAACAATCAGGTGAAACCGGAAACGACTCTGATGGAGATGGTGTTCCTTATACTGCCGGTGGTACATTACCGTTCACATTTGCAGCTGAAGGCACCTACGATATCACAATAACCGGCATTAATCCTTTCCTTGCCGCTAACACAAGTATCAGTGTTTATCCAAATCCGGCAACGGACTTTATTAACATTCAGTTCAGTTTAAAGGAAGCGGCCAAAGCAGATGTTAAAATATTTGATCTGAATGGTCGCCTGGTGCTTGTTCAGTCTTCACAAAGCAAAATCTCAGGAACTCAAAACCTGAAAGTTTCATTGGCTTCATTACCTCCCAATACCTATTTCGTGCGGTTAACAGTAAATAACGAAATAGCTGGTATTAATAAATTAGTGGTAATCAGGTAAACATTTCTCTTAATGCCTTGGTTTATAAGGGTGTGTTTCCTGTGAAGCACACCCTTTTCTTTCACATCAAAAAACTCTTTCAAAAAACTTTCAAAAAAAAATCATTTCACCTGTCAGGATTTGAAAAAACTTCGACTATTCTTTTTAATGGATAGAATGTACCAGGCGATATCTTGGCCATGTTAAACCAGAAAACAAAGTTCATTGTACAGATAAACAAAGAGTTAAACAGCAATTTAATCTAAAAATAAGAACTATGAAAGCAACAAAAACAGCTAAGGGTTTTGTATTTATGATTCTGGTTTTCCTTGCAGGATCAAGCCTGGTTGCCCAGGAAACAACCATTCTCGACAATTTCACAGTAATCAAAAACGATGGCAAGATTTATCTGCGATGGGTAATTACTTCGGGCAGCACCTGCGACGGAACAAAAATCTATCGTTCCGACGATCAGATCCATTTCACACAAATTGGTGATATTTCGGGTATTTGTGGAAGCTCTTCTTCTCCTGTGCCATATGATTTTATTGACGAAAATCCGTTAAAAAACCAAAGAAACTATTACCGCCTCGAATTAGGGAACAACGGATTTTCCGAAATAGTAGCACTTGAGAGCATTGATTTTGAGAACAAAGGATACCAGGTTCGCCCCAATCCGGTGATTACCCAGGCAAAGATTTATTTCGAAAATAAAGAACATGAGAACCATCGGCTACTTCTTTACAACCAGAGTGGTTTATTGGTTTCGTCTGTTTCGTCAAATGAAAGCTTTTTTGAAGTTAATGCCGTTAATCTTCAGCCAGGGTTATATATCTTCACTATATCCCCAACGGGTAAACCTTCCAACATTAAGGGCAGATTGCTCATACAGCATTAAATACCCTCATAGCAAAATGGAAATAATCACCCAATCCGTCCTTACATGCCCCGTTTGCGGGCATATAAAAGAAGAGGAAATGCCATCAGATTCCTGCCAGTTTTTCTACCAATGCGAAAACTGCAGTACCGTTCTGAAACCCATGCAAGGTGATTGCTGTGTGTATTGCAGTTACGGTTCCGTTAAATGTCCGTCGATACAACTTAAAGCAAGTTGCTGCTGACCAGATGTTTCCCAATTTCTAAATGCTTTTATATTTTTAAACGCTGTTCTTAACAGGTAAATATTACTTTAAGTTTCGACATCTCTGAATCAGGTTAGTATTTCGATCATACTTTTGATTAAATAGCTTAATGAAAAACGGGTACTTCACTTAATCCGCTGTTATTTCTGTTGTTGCCAGTAAATCAGATCCTGTTAAAATAATTACTGGATTTGTCAGGAATCAAGGGTCGTAACGACTATACGAGAAACTAATCTTATGGATTCATATTCCTTCATCTATCTTTTCATTGGGGCCCTGACATGTTCTATTGGAGCCATCCCTTTTGGCTTGGTAAACCTTACAGTTATGGAAGTGTCCATCAAACAAAATACCAGCAAATCAATGTCGGTTGCTTTTGGCGCTGCTTTAGTGGAAATACTTTTTGCTCTTTCTGCTCTGTTAGCCGGCACCATGCTTTCTGGTTATTTTAATGGAAATCTGACGGTAAAATATAGTGTTCTGATAGTACTGATCGTTTCCGGGATCTTTTTCTGGTTCAAAAAATCAAACGACTTAAATGAAAATACCAAAAGGCATCCGAATGGATTTTTGAAAGGGGTCTTACTAAATCTGATGAGCATTCAGGTGCTTTTATTCTGGTTGCTGGCGGTTACATTTCTTTCAGTTAGAAATTTATTCCCTTCCTCATTGCTACAAATTTCCCTTTTTATTTCAGGAGTTTGGATTGGAAAACTGGTTGTATTATACATGTATGCATTGTTAGGAAGTAAAATCATCAGACAATCGCAACTTATTTCTCAAAATATTAACCGGATTATTGGCTTCATGCTGGTGGCAATATCCATTGTTCAGTTTATAAAACTTTAATGTCCCGGCAAAACTAATCATCAGGAATAAAAGAAACACGAGTAACTTCACTAAAACCCGACTACGAATATCAACCCAATAAATAGCTAAAACACTAAGTTTCCCAATCAACACTAAGAATATGACTTCCAAAATATATATCCCCAATATTCCCAATCCACTACGAAAACGTCTTGTTATAGTTGGCGGCGGCTTTGGTGGCCTGAAACTGGTTCAGAAATCTCTCTGCCGGGATTTTCAGATTATCTTGTTGGATAAAAATAATTATCATCAGTTTCAGCCGCTCTTATATCAGGTGGCTACTGCAGGTCTCGAACCCAGTGCAATTTCATTCCCCTTACGTAAAGTATTGCAAAAAGAACCCAATATACATTACCGCATGGCTGAAGTTTCAGAAATATATCCTGAACAGAATGAGATTGCAACCAATATTGGCTATCTGAAATATGACTATCTGGTACTCGCGATGGGTGCCGATACCAATTATTTCGGACAGGAAAACATTCAACGGAATGCCCTCTCGATGAAATCGGCTGCTGATGCTATTTTAATCCGAAATACAATACTCCAAAATTTTGAATTGGCATTACAGCAAACTTCACCGGATAAAATCACCGAATACCTGAATATAGTGCTTGTCGGCGGAGGTCCAACAGGTGTGGAATTAGCGGGAGCACTGGCCGAAATGAAAAAATACATTTTTCCTAAAGATTATCCCGAACTGGACTTATCGAAAATGCGTATAATCTTATACGAGTCATCGCCTTCGTTACTTGCCAGCATGTCTGATTCTGCTTCCCTCAACGCAAAAAAGTACCTTGAAAAACTTGGAATTGAAGTTAAAACGGATACACGAGTTCTGGATTATGATGGTACTACTATTTCCTTATCAGATGGGAATAAAGTAAATGCCAGGACTCTCGTGTGGTCTGCAGGTATAAAAGCCAATACTGTTAAAGGCTTTAGTGATGAAAGCTTTGGTCGGGGGGGAAGATTGATCGTTGATAGGATCAACCGCGTCAAAGGATTCAAAGACATTTTTGCAATAGGTGATATTGCTACAATGGCTACTCTAAAATACCCTAACGGTCACCCACAGGTAGCGCAGGGTGCCATTCAACAAGCTAAGCTTTTAGCTAAAAACCTGCAACGTCTGGTACGGAATGAAAAGACAATTGATTTTGAGTATCTGAATAAAGGTTCTATGGCTACGGTAGGTCGTAACCTGGCTGTTGCTGATTTACCCGGTATGAAAATTAAGGGATTTGTCGCCTGGATTTTATGGGGCTTCGTTCACCTTTTTACTATTATGGGAGTCAAAAACAGGCTTTTCATCTTTTTAAACTGGACATGGAATTATTTCACTTACGATCAATCGCTTCGCTTACTGATCAGGCCAAAACTTCCCTGGAAACAATCCGATTCTCAATATGACACTTCGAAAGAGGGATTTATTGATAAAAAAGTCACACCATCAATAATTATTAGTAATTTAACTCAGAATTAAACTAAAAAAATGAAAGCAATATGGAATGGAAAAATCATTGCCGAAAGCAATGATATCGTTAACGTCGAAAACAACATGTATTTCCCGCTTGAATCCGTTAACAAAGAGTATTTGAAAGACAGCGAAACCCACACCGTTTGCCATTGGAAAGGCACAGCATTTTACTACAACCTGGAAGTAGATGGCAAAACAAACAACGACGCGGTTTGGTATTATCCTGATCCCAGTTCGCTGGCAAAAGGGATAAAAAACCGTGTCGCTTTCTGGAAAGGGGTACAAATAAGTAAAGATTAATAAAATCGATCATTAACGCTAAAGACAGATTTTAATGAAGGAAATTTCAGGCAAGGAATTACTTGCTATTATCGGGAATCCGGAGGTCCGGATTATCGATGTTCGCCCTGTGGATGCTTACAACGGATGGAAGCTTCGAAACGAATTGAGGGGTGGTCATATTAAAGGAGCGAAAAGCCTTCCGGTAAAATGGATTAATTATATCGACTGGATCGAAATTGTTCGGTCGAAAGGAATAGTTCCGGAACATACGATTGTTTTGTACGGTTATCCGGATGGTGATGCAGAAAAAGTATCCAGTTTGTTCGAAAGTGCCGGATACAGAAATTTATTTGTTTACCGCCATTTCGTTGATGAGTGGTCCACGGATAAAGATTTTCCGATGGAAAAGCTTCCCCGCTTCAGACACTTGGTTTATGCGGATTGGCTGAAAACGATACTTTCGGGCGATACTGCTCCTGAATTTGAAGGTCAAAAAGTAATTATCTGCCATGCGCATTACCGCAACCGCGAAGCCTACCTGAGCGGGCATATTCCTGGAGCAATTGATATGGACACGCTTGCACTTGAGGCTCCCGAAACTTGGAACAGGCGATCTCCTGAAGAATTGGAACTGGCATTGCTCAAACATGGAATAACTTCCGATACTACTGTTATTCTCTATGGCAAATTCATGAACCCTGATAATGCTGATGAATTTCCAGGTAGTGCAGCCGGCGATATTGGTGCCATCCGGAATGCTTTCATCATGATGTATGCTGGTGTAAAAGATGTTCGTATTCTGAATGGTGGCTTTCAATCGTGGACCGATGCTGGTTTTGAAGTAAGTTATGATGATGTGCCCAAAACCACGGCTCTCGCTTTTGGAGTATCCATTCCACAAAAAACTGAACTGGCGGTGGATCTGCCCGAAGCCAAACAAATACTTGCCTCTGCCAATGCAGAATTGGTTTGCGTTCGTAGCTGGCCGGAATACATCGGCGAAGTGAGTGGCTACAATTACATCGAAAAGAAAGGACGCATCCCCGGTGCAGTTTTCGCCAATTGTGGCACCGATGCTTACCACATGGAAAATTACCGCAACCTGGATCACACCACCCGCGAATATCATGAAATTGCCACAAACTGGATTCAGAGTGGCATAACTCCTGATAAACATCTTGCCTTTTATTGCGGCACAGGTTGGCGTGGCAGCGAAGCATGGTTCAATGCCTGGCTGATGGGCTGGCCTAAAGTTTCAGTGTACGATGGCGGTTGGTTCGAATGGAGCAACGATCCCGAAAACTCCTACGAGACGGGAGTCCCTGAAAAATAATAATCTCACGTCAAGCTACCAGGTCGCAGAGATAAAATATCTCTGTGTCTCTTAGCCTTTGCGAGAAACAATATAAGTCTATGGAACAACAAACATTTCTTTCAGATTTTGCATCCGACATCATGATGGGACTTTCGTCTAGTCCTAAGTTCTTGTTATCTAAATATTTTTATGATCACCAGGGAAGTAAAATCTTTGAAGATATCATGCGGATGCCGGAATACTATCTTACCGATTGCGAAGTCGAAATATTTGAAAGGTATAAAAAAGAGATTGTCGCGGATATCGGAAAAAGTAAAAACAAACTTGAAATGATCGAATTGGGTGCTGGTGATGGTTTGAAAACGAAGATTCTATTATCTCATTTACTCGAACAAAGTATTGACTTCAAATATATCCCTATCGATATTTCAGCAAATGCATTAGAAAATCTCCAGCACGATCTAAAATGCAATTTGCCGGGGTTAAATTTTGATGGTAGAATTGGTGATTACTTTCAATTGATTTCAGGGCTGAATGGTTCGGCCAACAAAGTCGTCCTGTTTCTTGGTTCAAATATTGGCAACTTTAACCAGTTACAATCGCTTCAATTTTTAAAGCAGTTGTATGATGCTTTAAATCCGGGTGATCAGTTATTAATCGGCTTTGATCTGAAGAAAGATCCCGAAATAATACTTAATGCATATAACGATGCACACGGACATACGGCTTCATTTAATCTGAATCTGTTACACCGGATTAATCATGAACTTGATGCTGATTTTCAATTGGATAACTTTTACCACAAAGAAGTTTACGACTCTGAAACAGGAATGGCCAGGAGTTATCTGATCAGTAAAAATATGCAACACGTCAATGCCAGGAAACTGGAAAAGACATTTCATTTTTTACCTGATGAGAAAATATTTATGGAGATGTCGCAGAAATATGACCAACAAATGATCAACAGTCTGGCTGATAATTCGGGTTTTGAAGTGGAGCGGAATTTTTATGATCATCGGTCTTGGTTCGTAAACTCATTGTGGAGGGTCAGTGGCAAATAGTCCCATATTTTGATGTTTGTGAGACAGAAACATGCTATTCAATAACTGTTGTTCGGTTTCTTGTGATTTCATTCCATTCTGAGCAGAAACGATAAGGCATATAATCACAACAACAAAATCTCATCAATCATAAACGTCCAGAGGAATCAATTAAAAGAAACAGATTATGCAGGATTACATTAACACCGACCGTCAAATTCACTGGTTAAGCCAGATTATTGCCAAAGCTAACCGTACTTATGTGATTGCGAAAAAAGATGATAGTCACACCAGCCTTTACTACGATTCTATTGGCAAAAGGATTCTGGGGCGATGGATTGAAACTCCTGAAGGTGAAGTTATTCTGGCATTAAATTTAAACTCATTGCATTTAGAATGGTTGGATAAAAAACATAATATCTTATATGAGGTACCGGTTCTCAATATAAATGCCGCACAATTAGAGAAAAGTGTAAGCGCCTATTTGCATTCAATTAAGATGAATGTTGAGAATTTTTTCAAACCGATGCATTTTGAAATTCCTGATTATAAAATAGATAAAATTCTTGAAAGCGATATCTCAGACGCTGGACTAAAAAGTTGGATGTTCTTCAGGACACTTGCAAACCAGGCTTGCCAATCAATTTCAGGCTATTTACAATCTGAAGGTGAAACACGCATTTGGCCGCACCATTTTGACACAGGAATTTATTTACAGATTAAAGAAAATCTTGGACTGGGCTTCGGCCTGGCTACTGAAGATTCAATGATCGGACAGCCCTACTTTTACCTGTCAGGATATCAGGATAAGACAATTCTTGTATATAATAACCTTGGTAAATTAAGTGCTGGGCGATGGCAAACAGGGTCAAACTGGAATGGTGCGGTGCTCCCAATTGGTGAGGTACTGGATTTATCTCCTTTGGATGCTTTTAATGCAATCCAAACTTTTATTAAGGAAGCAACGGATTGGTTTTTAAATCAATAAAACACAAATGCTATGAAGTCATTCACGTTTTTTCTACTCTTGATAATTCCGCTTTTTTCTATGGCACAAAAGAATCCACGTAATATTGAAACTAACTGGAACACGGACACGTCAACACACAAGGTTCCTCTTGAAGAATTTACCGCCTTAATGAAACCTGATGGTATCCCACCAATTGATGCACCGAAGTTCTGGGGAAAAGAAAAAGCGCTGGAAGAGTATTTTTTGCATGAGCCGGTTATTGCCATTGAAATAAATGGTGAGGCTAAAGCATACCCGCTGAGTGTTTTGATGTATCACGAGATAGTGAACGACGAACTGGGAGGAGTTCCGATAGCTGCAACTTACTGTCCACTATGCAACGCGGCAATTGTATTTGATCGGAGGCTCAATTTTGATTCTACGAACTACAAGCTCGATTTTGGCGTTTCCGGTATGTTGCGCAACAGCGACCTGGTAATGTGGGACCGTCAAACCGAAAGCTGGTGGCAACAATTTACAGGAGAAGCCCTGGTCGGAAAACTTAGTGGTGCTGAATTAACTTACGTTTCGTCTTTGCTCATTTCGTTGACTGAATTTCTTCAAACTTTTCCGCAAGGTCAGGTCTTATCAACCGAAACCGGTATTAGCAGTAAATATGGCACCAATCCATATACAGGTTATGACGACAAGGAAAATATTCAGCCATTCTTATACAAGGGTGATGTTGACCCAAGGCTTCCTGCCATGGAGAGGGTGATTGATATACAGGTAAACGAAAAGTTTAAGATTTACCCATTGTCTGTGATACAACAAAAAGGAATAATCAATGACACATTTTTCGATCAACCCATCGTGATTTTCTATACTTCTAAAACGGTTTCCGTGCTTGACAACAAAAGTATTTCCGATTCTAAAGAAGTTGGGTCTGTTACGGTTTTTGAACCGATAGTTGATGGAGAATTACTTACATTTGATAAATCCGATTCAGGTTTTGTGGATCATCAGACAGGTTCGGTTTGGAACATTACAGGAAATTGTACCTCCGGCCCGCATAAAGGAGTGAAACTACGACCCATAAACCATGGAAACCATTTCGCGTTCGCCTGGTTTGCATTTCATCCGGAATGCGTAATCTATTCAGAGTAAAATTTCGAACCAATCTTGAGTCTGTTTTCCAAAATAAAAATCGTGCTGGTAATATTTCATGAATGAAAAAACACTTTAAAAATAACGTAAGTATCAAATGACTGAAATAATAAAAACGCTGACTGAACGCCGCGAATACATCTTCGAGTTATTGGTTCAGCATATGATGCTCAGTCTTGGTGCCATTTTAATCATCACCATAATTGGAATAGCAACCGGCATAGCCATACTTCATAAATCAAAATCAAGGCAGATTGTTTTAGGCCTGGTCAATTTCCTGTACACTATTCCATCCATCGCCATGTTCGGGCTTTTTATTCCGCTTATAGGCATTGGCTATGGCAATGCGCTTATTGTCCTGGTTATTTACGGCTTGCTGCCTGTAATCCGCAACACATATACCGGATTAAGCGAAGTAGATCCACTGCTGCTTGATGCGGCAAAAGGAATGGGCGCCACGCCCAGGCAGGTTTTTGTTCGCGTGAGGTGGCCACTTGCATTCCCAACAATTTTAAGCGGTTTCCGCACCATGGTGGTCATGACGATCGCACTGGCCGGACTTGCTTCATTTATTGGTGCCGGGGGCTTGGGTCAAGCCATTTACCGGGGCATCAACACCAATAATTCTTCGCTCATCCTGGTAGGTTCCATTTCAGTGGCGCTTCTGGCGTTGGTTGCGGATTTATCCATCGGGGCAATAGAAAAGTCATTGAAGGTGAAAGCAAAGAATGCAGAAAAAAACAACCGAATCCTGAAGTATTCCTCTCTTTTTCTCCTTATAAGTTTTGTTGTTTTTATGATTTTGTTAAGATTCGGCAAGACCTCCGGAAAAGAAATCGTGGTGGCATCAAAACCAACTGCAGAACAATATATTTTAGGTGAAATCATATCGCAGCTCGTTGAAAACAATACCGATATTCATGTTATAAGGAAGTTTGGCATTGGTGGTGGAACATCCAATATTCATCCCGCCATGCTTAAAGGAGAAATCGATATTTATCCGGAATACACAGGTACTGCCTGGCTTTTTGTACTAAAGGAAGCTCAGATTAATAATCCTGACAGTTTGTATTCAGCTTTAAAAAAAGCGTATTCGGATAAATTCAAACTTAACTGGATCTGTCGCCTGGGTTTCGACAATACGTTTACATTGGCATTGCCTGAATCCATGGCTCAAAGAGAACATATCAATACATTTTCAGAACTTGCAGCTAAAAGCAACGAGTTTACTTTCGGAGCCGAATTTGATTTCTTCGAGCGCGAAGATGGCTTCACAGGGCTGAATAAATTGTATCCTTTCAACTTTAAAAACAAAGTGGAGCTGGATGTGAACCTGAAGTTCCAGGCACTCGAAAACCATACCGTGGATGTTATCAATGCCTTTTCTACCGACTCACGAATCCGGCAAATGAACCTCAGGGTACTGAGAGACGATAAAATGTTTTTTCCTGCCTACCAGGCTGGTATTGTGATCCGGAATGAAACGCAACAAAAATATCCGGAATTGACTATTCTGCTCGAACGGCTTGAAGGCCTGATTGATGATGCAACTATGCTGCAACTGAATTACGAAGTTGAAATCAAAAAAAAGTCACCCAATGAAGTTGCTCAAACCTTTTTAAATTCACACGGATTAATAAAAAAGTAGAACATTGCTTTAAGATTTAATCTCGCAAAGGCGCTAAGACGCAAAGTTTACATTGAAACTATTTGATAGCAGGAAACATTTTTGTATTGATTTCTGTGCTAAAAAAAAATATTCAGGAACATATTCTTTGCGACTTAGCAGCTTTGCGAGAAATAAAAAAGACCGGGAGAACAAAATGGCTGAAACAATCATCGACATACAAAACGTAACCAAATCATACCAAACCGGGACACCGGTCTTGCGCGATGTTTCGCTGGTTATATCCAAAGGCTCATTCGTCACTATTATCGGGCCAAGCGGTTGCGGTAAAACCACCCTGCTGCGGCTTATAAACGGAATGACAGATTTTGATTCAGGCCGTATCATTGTCATGAATAAGGACATGGCAAACTGGGACAAAATACAACTCAGGCGGAGCATTGGCTATGCCATACAACAGGGAGGTCTTTTCCCACACCTTACTGTAAGGCAAAATATAGAGTTTGTATTAAGCATTTCCGGCAAAGACATTCAGATTACAAATAAGCGGGTAAGTGATTTAGCTACAATGATGAGTTTTGATGACAGGCAGTTGGATGGATTCCCTTCCAACCTGAGCGGTGGACAACAACAAAGAGTTGGCGTTGCCAGGGCTTTGGCTTCACAACCCGAAATTGTGCTTATGGACGAACCTCTTGGCGCACTCGATAACATTACACGCCGGAAACTGCAGAGTGAGTTAAAGGAGATGCACCATAAACTGGATATCACTTTTGTAATGGTCACCCACGATTTGCACGAAGCCTTCACCCTGGGAACCCAGGTTGTTATTATGAATGAAGGTAGGATTGAGCAGTTTGATTCTCCCGAAACCATAAGGGCAAATCCTGTGAATGAATGGGTGAAAGAATTTACAGCTTTATAAGTTTATAGTTGAATAAATGATAATGAAGGATTGCTCTTTGTTTCCAAATATTCCATCACTCTTTGTCAGGATTCTCCTTTTTACCGACAAATCTATAACTCACAAATGCTCAAATTTGAGTATATTCAATCATTCTGACAAATAAGTTTAGTATGTCATTAATAATCAGCATCATTTACGGCTCGGTCCGATCCGACCGCCAGGGAATAAAAGCAGCCCGTTTTCTTGAACAGAAACTAATTGAAAGAGGAATAAAAGTTCATTTTATCGATCCTCTGGAATACAAACTGCCGCTTTTAGATAAAATGTACAAGGAGTATGGCCCTGGTGAAGCACCACAGCCGATGGAAAAATTATCAAACCTCTTCCGTGAATCCGATGGATTTCTGGTTGTTACAGGGGAATACAACCATAGTGTTCCCCCAGCATTATCTAATCTTCTCGATCATTTTCAAACAGAATTCTACTTCAAACCCTCGGCCATTGCCTCCTATTCCGCTGGTTCGTTTGGAGGTGTAAGAGCTGCTGTTCATCTGAGGGTGATACTTGGCGAATTGGGAATGCCTGCCATTTCCTCCATCCTTCCTTTCCCTGTAATAGGTAATTTATTCAAGGAAGATTTCAAAACCACAGACGAACGAATCTTACGTTCCACTTCAAGGTTTCTGGATGAGTTTGAATGGTACACCGAAGCATTTCAAAATCAGCGATTAAAAAGCGTGCCCTATTAATTGACCAATAAATACCATTAACATGAAAACAAAAATCCTTTTTTCTGTCCTTGCCACATTGCTGTTTCTGAATACAGCAACAGTTATGGCACAAAATGAAAAAGAAAGTAACACGCCCGACAATCTTGTAGTTGTCTGGACCAGCGACGATCCCTATGTGGCCGAGCGAGTAGCGCTTATGTACACCCATGCTGCCAAAACTCAGGGCTGGTTCACTGATGTCACCCTCATTATCTGGGGACCATCGGCAAAGCTCACATCCGAAAACCTGAAAATTCAGGAAAAGCTGAAAGCCATGCAAATAGACGGAGTGGTGATCGAAGCGTGTATTGCCTGCGCCACCTCCTATAACGTTGTCGATGACCTTAAAAAATTGGGCTTCGATGTAAAAGGCATGGGCAAACCATTAACCGATTACCTGAAAAGCGGGGCAAAGGTTCTCACCTTCTGATAATTTTTTGTCAGGATTAGTTTTTACTCAGATTGATGGCGGTACTTTCTAGTTCCCTAAAATCACCCGGGTCGAAGCTCATGCAAAGGAGGCTGAAGTTGGGGAATTGGTGGTTGAGGTAATCGAACCATAATTTTTATTCGCAAAAACCAATCATAAAACCGCAAAAAAATGGCAAAACACTTCTTGACACTTTTTCTGTTTTTACCATTGTCAATTTTTGGACAAGAGGAAGAAAAAAGGAAAACTGAAAATAAATCACGTTATTCTTTTGGCGTAATTCCGGCACTGGCTTTCGATTCCGACCTCGGTTTTAAATACGGCGCAGTAGTTAACCTGTTTGATTATGGCGAAGCCAAATTACCGCCGCATTATGAGCAGTACCTTTTTATTAAACTCACCAACACCACAAAAGGAACGCTCAATTTACAGGCTTTACTGGAAAGCGAAACACTGATAAACAAGGCAAAAGTGTTGGCCGAAGCCAGTTACCTCGTTGACCGTAAACTCGATTTTTTTGGTTTTAACGGAACTGATGCTATTTATAACCGGGAATTTACTCAACCTGAAAGCACCGAATTCAAAAACAACTTTTTTTATGCATATCACCGCAATTTTTTACGCTTGCGCTTTGATGTTCAAAAATACCTTGCAGGAAGCAAGTTGCGGTTGCTCACCGGGTTCACTTTTAATAGTTATAATATTTCCCTTGCCCGCGAAGAGCGAAAAGATAAAGTTGACAATCCGAACTCCGATGGTTTTCAACACCCCACTTTATTCGAAAATTACAATAACTGGGGAATAATTCAATCTGAAGAAAACAGTGGAGGAAACATCAGTTTGTTTTCGCTGGGTTTAATTTATGACTCGCGCAACGCCCCCTGTTATTGTACTGATGGCAAATGGTTCGATGCAGTTTTTAACTACTCACCAGCCTTTTTGGGCGATGCCGGTTTTTCAAAACTGATTCTAACCTACCGGCAACACACCAGTTTTTTAAAAGATAAAATCACTTTTTCGTTCCGGATTTCCAGTCAGCAAAAACTTTCGGGTGAAATCCCGTTTTATTTTGTTCCTACTTTTTACGACAGCCGTTTGTCATACGATGGAGTGGGAGGCGCTTTCAATCTGCGGGGAGCTTTGCGCAACCGCATTGCCGCCGATGGTTTTGTTACCGGAAACTTCGAAATCAAGTTGAAAACCCTCGACTTCCAACTGCTGAACCAGCATTTTTCGACCAGCATTGCCGGATTTTACGACAATGCCTACATCACTCAAACCACCAAAGTAAACCTTGATAATGTTCCCGAAGCGGAAAAAACGGTTTATTTTAATCCGGGCAAGCAGAAGGTACAACATACTTTTGGCCCCGGTTTGTACATTGTTTTCAATCAAAATAATGTGATTACCATCAATTACGGAATGGCCGCAAATAAACAAATCGGCTCAAGTGGATTGTACATCGGTTCGAGTTTGCTTTTTTAAGCTGTGGGTGCAGCGGCCCGAACTGTTAGCGATTTAATAGAGTATTTCATTTATGTATTTGTTTTTGAATGAGATATTAATGTGTTTACCTATATATAAAATGGCGAAGTTCAGTGATATTTTTTATTAGAAGTATATTGATAAGAAATAAGGTAATAAGGTTAGAATTGTTTCAGCTTCCTCATGTTGTTTTTACGCCACATTTAGGCTACGTTGAAAAAAAACAGCTACGAACTATATTTCGGGAAAGCATTTGAAAACGCAAAAAGCTTCATAAATGGCTATCCCACAAATATTGCCAATCCGGAAACATTAAATACAAACACCTGACGTCAATACTCTTAGTCAGGATTCTCCATTTTACCGGCAAATCCTGTAACTCACAAATGCTCATAACAGAGTATATTTAATCATTCTGACAATAAAAATAGTATGTCATTAACAATCAGCATCATTTACGGCTCGGTCCGATCCGACCGCCAGGGAATCAAAGCAGCCCGTTTTCTTGAACAGAAACTAATCGAAAGAGGAATAGAAGTTCATTTCATCGATCCACTTGAATACAAGCTACCGCTTTTAGATAAAATGTACAAGGAGTATGGCCCTGGTGAAGCGCCTCATCTAATGGAAAAATTATCAAATCTCCTCCGTGAATCCGATGGATTTCTGGTTGTTACAGGGGAATACAACCACAGTGTTCCACCAGCCTTATCGAATCTTCTCGATCATTTTCAAACAGAATACTACTTCAAACCCTCGGCCATTGCCTCCTATTCCGCTGGTTCGTTTGGAGGTGTAAGAGCTGCTGTTCACCTGAGAGTGATTTTAGGCGAATTGGGAATGCCGGCAATCTCTTCCATTCTTCCTTTCCCAGTAATAGGTAATTTATTTAAGGAAGATTCCAAAACCACAGACGAACGAATCTTACGTTCCACTTCCAGGTTTCTGGATGAGTTTGAATGGTATATTGAAGCTTTTGCTAATCAGAGAAGAAATGGCGTTCCTTATTAATCCCTTGTAATCATAATTGTTCAGAAAATAAGATCAATAAAATTTAAATACATTTGCAGTAAACTAAGCATTTGCTTAGTTTTGCATCTTGTTATTCAAATATGCCCAGAAATAAGTCTTACAGCAACGAAATTGTTTTGGAACGTGCCATGCAGGTTTTCTGGGATTATGGCTATGAAGCAACATCTATAAGAATGCTTGAGAAGGAAATGGGCATTAACCAGTTCTCTATCTACGCCTCCTTTCATAACAAGAAAAAACTGTTTATTGAATCCATCCGTAACTACAAAGAATTTGTGAAAACAAATCGGTTCCGGGTTTTGCTACATAAAGATGCAGGGCTGGCTGAGCTTGAGGGATTTCTCTTCGGCTCAATACAGGCACATATAACAGGAACCGAAAAAAGAGGTTGCCTGATAGTGAACACAGCTGGCGAACTTGGTTACAAAGACAAAGACATTGCATTAGAGGTAAACCAATATTACGATTTCATCCGCGAGATGCTTAAAAATGTATTTCTGCATGCAATTGAAAAGAAGGAAATCCCGGGTGACACGAATATTGAACAACAGGCAAATTTCTTTCTGGGGGCCATGCAAAGTATTTCAGTGGCTTCAAAAACAATGGATAGTGATCAGTTAACCGATTTTATAACACTTGCATTAAAGCAGATCAAATAATTTTTTTGTACCATTACTAAGCATATGCTTAGGTTTATAAAACTAAAAAAACAAAATGACAGAATTTAAATTACACACTCTGGAAACAGCACCTGAAGGGTCGAAAGAAATTCTATCCGGATCCTTAAAACAAAGTGGGTTTATCCCAAATCTGTATGGCATGATGGCCGAATCACCCGAATTGCTAAAAGCCTACCGACAACTTTCAGACGCTTTTAATGCCACATCACTCAATCCAATTGAAAAGAACATTGTTTGGCTCGCAGTTAGTTATTACAACAGATGTCATTATTGCATGGCTATACATTCCAGGGTTGCAGTAATGCATAAAATACCGGAAGAAATGATTGAGGCCTTGCGTACAAATCAACCATTGAAGGACCCGAAACTTGAAACATTCAGGAAATTCACGATACTATTAGTCGAAAAAAGAGGCTGGGCTTCCGAAGAGGAAATTGACTCATTTTTGGCCGCCGGCTATACACGTAAAAATGTACTTGAACTTTTATTGGGTATTGGTCAGAAGATTATCAGCAATTATGTGAACCATATTACAAATACACAGTTGGACAAGAAGACTGAAGGGTTTAAATGGGAAGCAGTCCCGGACACTGGATGTACTTGCAAAGCGTAATAACTTAAATTCTAAAAATAGTTAAAAACCTATGAACACAAAAATCCTACTAACCTTTTTAATAGCATTGCTATTTTTAAACTCATCAAAATCCATGGCACAAAATGAAAAAGAAAGTAATACGCCCGACAAACTTGTTGTTGTTTGGACCAGCGACGATCCCTATGTGGCCGAACGTGTAGCGCTGATGTACACCCATGCTGCCAAAACTCAGGGTTGGTTCACTGATGTCACCCTCATTATCTGGGGACCATCGGCAAAGCTCACATCCGAAAACCTGAAAATCCAGGAAAAGCTGAAAGCCATGCAAAAAGATGGTGTGGTGATTGAAGCCTGTATTGCCTGCGCCACCGCCTACAACGTTGTCGATGATCTCAAAAAACTAGGCTTTGACATAAAAGGCATGGGCAAACCATTAACGGATTACCTTAAAAGCGGGGCGAAGGTTTTGACATTTTAGTGCCTTGCCATTACTAATCTTAACGTCTTCGCTCCTTTGCGTGAAATAAAATATTGCTATGATCTTAGAACACAAAAAATATGACCTCTTTGGTAAAATGATATTTGAAAAGACAACATTAAAACCTCCTTTTCAAAAGTCTACTTCAATGCCAAATGAAGCTTGCTTTTTTTATATAATAGAAGGCATTAGTGAAACTATTTCAGAAACAGAAAAAATAAGGCTTCCCTCAAAAGAGGCTGTATTAATGAAGTGCGGGAATTATATCACTAAAATGCTACCCTCAAAAACTTCAAATACTTTCCAGACAATTGCTGTTCATTTCCATCCTGAAATCCTAAAAAAGATTTATGAAAATGACCTTCCAATGTTTCTGAAGAATCCCGGTACGGGAGCTCAAACAGGAATGTCGAAAGTGAAAAGTACGATACTGATTACTAAATATATTGAGAGCTTGCTGTTCTATTTTGAAAACCCTGAATTGGTAAACGAAGATTTGCTTGTGTTAAAATTAAAGGAAATTATCTTGCTGCTTACCCAAACCGACGATTCACAAGCTATAAATTTAATTTTATCAGGTTTGTTTTCGCCCACAACATATTCGTTTACCCAAATTATTGATGCCCATATTTTCTCTGATTTATCTTTAGAAAACTTAGCTCTTTTAACCAAACTAAGCCTCTCAACCTTTAAAAGGGAATTTAAACGGATATATAAGGATAGCCCTGCCAGTTTTATCAGAACTAAAAAACTTGAAAAGGCCGCTGAGTTATTGGTGATTTCCACTGAAAGAATCACTGATATTGCTTACGACACCGGATTCAATGACCTGGCTCATTTTTCAAAGTGTTTTCAGGAAAAATATGGTACCTCTCCATCTGCATACAGGTTGAACCAAATAAACAAATTATTGAACTAACCTTTAAAATCCGCGCGATATTTACGCCCCATCTTTGCATCGTTAAATAACAATATAAATAATTAAAAAAAACAAAGATGGCACACTTAAAATTAGAGAATGTAACCAATTCTCAGATAACAAATGAAATATTAGAAAAAACTCAAAAAGGCCTCGGGTTTGTTCCGAACATGTACCTGACAATGGGAGCCAATGCTGCTTTAATTGATGCATACACTTATTCTTACGACAGTTTCAGAGCCAATTCAGGATTTAGTCCGGTTGAACAGGAAGTTGTTTTTCTATCGACAGCTTATGAGAATAACTGCGAGTACTGTATGGCTGCACACAGTTTTGTTGGCGATATGATGACAAAAGTACCGGCTGAAGTAACCAACGCAATCAGGGAAGGCAAACAAATTCCAGATGCAAAACTGTCTGCTTTATCCAAACTAACCCGCTCGTTAACAGCCAACCGTGGTATTGTAACCCAATCTGAAGTTGATGAGTTTTTAGCTGCCGGGTATTCAGAAATACATGTTCTGGGAATTATTGCCGGCATTGCTGTGAAAACTATGAGCAATTATTCAAACCATATCACAAATCCAGAATTAGATTCAGTATTTGCTGGAAGAGTCTGGGTGAAATAAATGATCATTTGACTTTCACATGTTTTCAAACCAATAAGGAGAAATACCCCTTATTGGTTTGATCGTTTTGGGAATAGAAATTCCTTCAGCACAGATATTTATTGTTTTTCTGTACCTAAATCAGACCCTTAGATAAAGGCTTTGTCAGGTTTGCCTTCACCCAGCGACTATTATTTAAGTTACAAATACTAAGTCAAATCCTAAAAATACAACCAATGAAAACATACGCCCTGTGTCCCATATCGGATAAAAAAATAAATGAACGGGTAGCCCGTATTAATGCAGTATTTACAGTCCTGTTGCTCCTGACATTTTTGATTACTCAAAATATTCTTGCCGTAGTATTTCTGGTTGTAGATTTCCTTTTGAGGTCAACAGGTCATTCAAAAGTAAGCCTGCTTGCCATTTCATCCCAAAATATAGTAAGATGGCTATCGGTTAAGGAATACTTTATTAATGCCGGCCCTAAAATCTTTGCAGCTCGGATTGGCCTTGTACTTTCAAGCGTGATCATAATTTCTTTTTTCCTTTCTTTCACTTCCTTGTCATTTATTTTAGCAGGAATATTAGTCCTGTTTTCTTTTTTGGAAGGAGCATTTGGAATATGTGTTGCTTGTGAAATCTATCCATATTTATACAATTTCCTTTATGCAAATAAATTCAGTGGAAACTAATAAAAAAAATATTCCTTTCTAACTGTTGATATTCAGCATCTTAGTAATTATAAGGATATTCTTTTTCTTAAAAGATAATTCTTTTTGTCAGGATTAAGTTTCTCCCCCGACTATAAGATTGTAATTAATAATCATAAACCTTAAAACCAATAATCATGAAAACAGTAAAATCAATCATCGTAAGCGCAATTCTGATAGTTTTAGTCTCCGTTTCGGCTTTCGCTCAATCAAATGCAAAAGTAATCGCAGTAATCAACAAGGCCGACTGGTGTCCAACCTGCCAGCAAAATGGCGAAAGAGCTATGGCAGCTTTTATGGCAAACAACAAGGATATGTCCATCCAGTTTGTTGCCAATGATGTTACAGATGATAATACTAAACAGAAATCAGCAGCAGAACTAAAAAAATTGGGTCTGGAAGAAGCTGTAGCTGCAAACTGCAAGGCAACTGGTGTTGCTTACTTCTTTAATCCTAAAACCAAGACTCTCATAAGCCAGGTAAGTGTTGCCAAAACCGACCAGGAACTTGCATTAGCAATGAAGGACGCAAAAAAAGGATTGAAATAACAAATAGAAACAAAGTTTAATCAAAAGGCGAAACAAAATGTTTCGCCTTTTTCAAATACAAAAAATCATGGCAAAAGAATTAACAGCAGGCAACTTCGACGAAGTGGTGCTGCAATCCGAACAACCTGTAATGGTCGACTTTTGGGCACAATGGTGTGGCCCCTGTAAAATAATCGGACCCATAATTGAAGAAATACATGCCGAATACCAGGGCAAAGCTGCAATTGGTAAAGTGGATGTAGATCAACAGCAGGAACTCGCTTCACGGTTTGGTATCCGAAACATCCCTACCATTCTGTTTTTCAAAAACGGGCAGATAGTTGATAAAATTACCGGCGCTGCTCCTAAAAGAGAATTTACTAACAAGCTGGATAGATTAATCTAAATGGCTCTCACTAAACTTAGATTAGGTTCAATAATCAAATGATTGATCTGGTGAAAAAGATGATGATGGACCGACATTATAGAATTTTTGTAGTTCTTTCTTACAAGGTTTTTGTGCGGTGGGCATCAGTAAGCCATGCAGAAATGAGCCAACGACAAAATTATGGAAATGGCATACAGTTTCATGGCGAATGGCTTGCGTGGCGTGATGAAAAACCTTGTTAGAAAAACACAAAAATTATATAGAGTCTTGATTTTTGCTCAACTTTTGATCAAGCAAAAGTTGAAAGAATAAAGAAAAAAGGCAAAAAAGATATTATTAATACAATTTTTAAATAATACATAAGTCAACGCTTAAACCATTAATACACTGATAAAATGAAAGCATTAATCACCTCAGTAATTTTGCTCTTTTCGATCATCACATTCGCCCAGGTTCAGGAACCAGTCAAATGGCAAACATCAGTCACCAGGTCGGCTCCCGATACCGCAATAATCACTTTCAGTGCCAAAATCGAAAAGGGCTGGCATATTTACAGCCAGAAACAAAATATAAAAAATGGACCGGTCGCAACTTCCTTCAATTTTAAACCTGATCAGTCCTACACGCTGATCGGCGCAACACAGGAAGGCAAACCCGAAACAAAACCCGAGCCGGCTTACGACAATAAGATAGTATCGTACTTCGAAAAGGAGGCTTCTTTTGTTCAGAAAATTGCAATCCCGGCTAGCGGCAGTATAATGATTAATGCTGATGTAACTTTCATGGTTTGTAACGATGAAATGTGCCTGCCTCCGGATACAAAGGAATTTACTATCAATATTAAAGCTGTTGCAAAAGAAGCAGGTATAAGTACTCTTAATCACGAAGTAATACCGGCGGGAAGCGGCCTTTCAGCATGGGCAATATTTATTGCCGGATTTATTGGCGGATTGCTGGCATTGCTGACCCCTTGTGTTTTTCCAATGCTGCCTCTTACAGTCAGCTTCTTTACCAAACAGAGTAAAACAAGAGCGAAAGGAATCCGCAATGCAATCATTTATGCACTATCAATCATTGTGATTTACGTTACTCTTGGGTTAACAATTACCCTCACTTTAGGTCCTGATGCCTTGAATGCATTGGCAAGCAATGGAATCATGAACCTGGCCTTTTTCGCCATATTCGTAGTCTTTGCAGTTTCTTTCTTTGGAGCTTTCGAAATTACTCTTCCAAGCAAATGGCTTAATGCTTCTGATAAGGCCGCGGATAAAGGCGGATTGATAGGTATCTTTTTCATGGCTTTTACGCTGTCACTGGTATCTTTTTCATGTACCGGCCCTATCATCGGGAGCTTATTGGTGCAAGCCGCCGTTAATGGCGATGTTGCAGGTCCAGCTTTAGGTATGTTTGGCTTTTCGCTGGCGCTTGCCCTGCCTTTTGCACTTTTTGCCGCTTTCCCGGGCTGGCTCAATTCATTGCCAAAATCCGGTGGCTGGCTCAATTCAGTAAAAGT
>JBGSUB010000058.1:0-54958 GCA_041753535.1 Lentimicrobiaceae bacterium | reverse complement strand
ATAGGTTGCATCTAACAAATTAGGATTGCCTCCTTTAGCTACATTCCAGTCGAGGGATGATGCATATGGGTTACCTACCAGGTTCCAGCCTGAACCACCAGCTGTGTATGGATAGGATGCTGTTGCATTTAACGGACCCATGTAAACAGCCGGGCCGTCTGTTGACCAAAGGGCATATCCTTTACCAGGAACCAGAGGTGCACCTAAAGCATATAAATCCTCATACAATCCGCTGCCTTCATTAAGAGTCTGTAAATACTGATCTACAAACATATCAGAAGTGGCATTCGATGTTGGCGCTGAGATAAAATGCCACTCGCCGGGCGCTATATTACGCGTAACGGTAGCCGGTACGCCAGCGGTTGGATTAATAAGTGAACCGTTATTGGCAACAACCAGGTTTGCTGCTGTACCCGAATTCGTTAAGGTACCAGCTACAGTTAACCATTTATTGGCAGGTACTGTAAGAACAGGAACAATTGCTGATCCATTGCCAATATACAGGTTATTGGCCAGTGCGGCGGTATTATCAGTCTGTGCAATGGATGCATCTTCCCATACGGTGGTGCTGTAATTGGCTGCCCAGTTGTTAACTTGTACGTTGGCGGTTGACCCTCCTAATGATGACCATCCATGAAATGCTGAATAAAATCTTCCGGTAAAGGAGTTCACGAAATCACGCGTATCAAATATATTCGGGTTGGTATATAAAGCGTTTGTGCTTGGCCCGGTAATATATTGCTGGAAACCGTTCATCCCTGATTCCAAAAAATCCATTCCTGCAATTGCATCTCCTGTTACAACAGCCAATCTGGCGGTTATTGTAACAATAGTGGTCCAGGTTGTCGGCATTTCAACAAAATCCTCTGCGCTAGGCCCGTTAGGATATACGTTTACATCTCCTGTTAGACCAATATTGAGAACCCTATTTGGCGCAGTCCCTGTTATGGTCTTGGTTAATGCATACATAGGATTTCCTGCTGAATTTAAAGTGGAATTGAAAATACCTACCTTAGTTGCACCCCAAGTACTGGCTGTATTGTTAAAGGTGGTATTATTAAAATTAAGCTTAATTGTGCCAGTCCATAGGTACGTGCCTGCCTGACTACTTTGAACCTGTACATCAAACTGAAGATTTTGATACGGGACTGTTGCAACCACAGTTGTGATAATCCTTGGATTGGCAAACCTCCATGATAACTGTTGTGCACTCATTGTCCCGGTCAGGAACAATACTAAAAGAAATAGGAATAGTTTTTTCATACGTGTGGGTTTAATTTGTTATTAATTTTAGGTTTATTTATTTAGAAGGGCATATAATTGCGATGCGATTATGTACCATTGTTTTTGGTTGCTAATTATTCTCTGGTACCTGAGCATGGTACTTTCCTTTCTGAAGTTTACCTTCTATCGGATTACCTGTTCCAAAATTGGTTGCCCATTTCGAAAAGTCAAGTACTGAAACATCCCCATCACCATCAATATCTGAAGGAAAATATATCGGATTGCTTCCAAAATCAGTTGCCCATACTGAAAAATCTAACACGGATATCTCACCATCTGCATCAGCATCTCCTGCTACCATCCCGAATACCCCGGTGGCTATATCTTTGTAACCGGCAGCTCCATTGTAGGCCTGAGAAAGAGCTGTGCTAAAGTCATAACCATAACTACTTCCCGCAAGAGTCATACCACTAGCACTCATCACTGCAATATGGTTGCGGTGACGGATTAACACATACAGGTTGTTGGTTACTGTCGGGTTGCCGATATCAGGCATACTGGTTCCATCAAGGGCTACCACCGAACCATCCGATTTCAGGAAGAAAGCTTTGGGCCATCCGGCTAATGCAGTCCCTGGTAGTGCTGTTTCAGGAGTTGCTGCATCGCGAAGATCTACTAATACCCAATCAACAACTCCTGTTGGTATTGAGGCCACACTTTCAGTTCCTGCGTAGTTCCAGGGTGCAACATTGTATGGCTGTGTTAAAGGGATAAGGGCTGGATTAAGGGATGTGCTCATACTTGATCCAGTATATGGGCCTTCGAGGTATACTGTAACATCAATGCTATTGCTCACAGGTGCCTCCACCGTGAAATTAACCGGTAAAGAAGTTGTAAACAATCCTTCGTTATCCGTTGCTTTTGCTGTTATCACATGACTTGCTGCTACTAAACCCGTATAGTCCGCTGTATAAGGTGCTGACTCATCAATACCTATTGAAATACCATCAACGAAGAATTCAACCTGGGCAATAAAACCCTCATCAGTTGCATCAGCTTCTATTACGACAGGAGTACCTATTGAAAATGTTGAATTATTTGCAGGAGCCGTTATACTTATTGAAGGAGCTGCCGGCACCGGGTAAAGAGTTTGAATAAGACTGGGAATTGTTCGCTCAACACCAGTCGGATTGCTGTGAACATATTTTTCAGTACCGCCCGAAGGAGTTCCGATTTGAATATTTAACTCAAAATGAAAAATTCCATCTGTTGTAATCTGAGCAATTAAAACTTTATTACTTGCCGGAATGATTCCCGGAGCTCCCGCAAGACAATACCATGAACCATCCGTAACAAGAAATGTATTTCCGTTTGCACTACCATCGCCGAAAAGATCAAGCATTGCCGGATCAATACCAAGTGTACCGGTGGTAGGAACTGTTCCGGCAAGCATACCATCCTGGGTAGTTAAAGGTATACCAGCCTGGGCTGCGTTGTTTTGCAGAAGCTGTGGAACATTAGAATTTACAAAATTATTGAGTCCATTATCTTCCGTTTTGGGAACACCGTTAAATCCATTGCAAGCTCCACCTGTTGACAACCAGGAATCAAGCATCACGGTGTTTTTTTTGGCATTAGTTGAACTGAATGTTGGTATAGGGGCACCATAATCTTCCTGGTTCCAAAAGTAGGTCGTTGTGGTCATGGTCATTGGGTGCGCCGGGCCACCAGAAACCGATTGTTCAGCATAGATTGTCTGAACTTTGTAACCGGGCAACATGTCAGCATAGATTCTGTATGTAACGGCACCAACAGGAATTGCCGGATTACTATTGGCAGCATCAATAGCATCTGCTACATAGTACCTTTCAACAAAAATTTTCTCGAGTCCGTTTTGTGCCTGGGTAAACAGGCTAAGAACAGAAAGACATAAGCCTAAAATAGTTTTTCTTGTTTTCATAATGAGTTGTTTTAAATTTGATTTTGAGGATTTCAGTTGATTTTAAGCAATTTTTTGTTATTAGTCTTTTACACAGCGGACACTGAAGCCATAATTCTTAGACCCGAAATACCTGAAGATATTTGACTTGTTATAATCCAGGCTACGATACCAGACCTCGTTTTCGTTTAGCGAAGATGTCCACCAGAAACCGGTATGTGTGATATCACCCCATTGTCCGTTAAAAATGCGGCATGCTCCTCCCAGTGCAGTGAAACCAATTTCGTTAGTTCCGAATATTCTATATTCATCCGATGATTCTGCCCAGTACCTGGTATCACCTCCTACAATTTTTAGTTTATCACCCTGATCCGTACCGCGCCAGTTTGTTTTTTCAACTTCGTCGCTGCTCATACCTGAAAATATTTCTATTTCTTTCCATTCATCATCATCCGGTATATGCCACCCTTCCGGAGCAATATCTCTTAAATCGCTTATTGTATGGTAGTTATATAAAAACCCGTACTCTTCATTAAAATAGCAATAAGCACCTGTGCTCATAGCACTCCATACCGAATCAGGGGCATTTTTAGGAACATATCTGATTGAATCGCCATTGCTATACTTTTTAACTTTCAAATTTTCAGCCATCCACCATTTAGTTCCTATTTTAACTGTTTTATATACATTACCATCAATATCCGTAAGTGTTCCGGTTTCAAGAACAGGAGCAGCTTCATCTTTATCACAACTACTTATGAGAATTGTAAAAAAAGAAATCAGAATTATAAGAAAGGGTCCTGTTCTATGATTTTTCATTTGAATTTATATAATGATAAAGGAGTAAGATTCATTATTTAACAGATTCCGTTATTTTAACCCATTCAGCTTGCAGGAACCCCTATACTGCTTAATTTCTATTTCATTCTCTTACGAAATAGTGTGCTTCACTAGTTTTTAATAAACATGCGGCTATCGGAGGCATCGCCAGCAAACAGCCGAACCAGATAAATACCTGGTTCAAAGTCTGATAAACCAAGTACATCCGAAATTTTGCCGTTAACTTTCCCAAGATCTTTTTCAAGTATTACATTCCCATAATAATTGTACACAACATATTTTGATTCTTCATTATCAATATGTGATGTTGTTTGTATTGTAATCTGGTTTGCTGCAGGATTTGGATAAACATCGAGATGAAGAACCAATTCCCCTTCCGAGGGGCACGCCAGGCTTAAGTCGCGGTCGTAGCAAAGTCCGGGGTAACAACACAAGCTTTGAACGTTGTAGTTGGCATCGGGATTATAGTTGCACGCTTTGGGATCCGTACAACCCAAAATGACACGGTTTTTGCATGAGCCCTCACTATAGCAAACATATTGCTTGCTATATTCAAGAAAATTCGGATCATTGCAACCACATTCAGCAGGGTATTTTAGAAATGGAGATACTTTGGTAATCTTTTTTTCAGTTTCATTAATAGTATCATAGCCCTGAGCAACATAAAAACTTCGATAAGACTGATCCGTATTGGGATCAAAAACCTGTATATTTAATTCGAAAGATATTTCGCCCTTTGTGGTCAACTGGGCAACGAGAATTTGGTTGCTGTCAGGATTTACCCCCATCACGCCGGTATTGAACAAATAGGCATCGTTACTTATAAATTCCGAACCGACCTTAACTGAGCCAAAAATGGTTGAATCCTCACCGGATATAAAATCAATAAATCCATGACTGATCCAGTTGGACTCAACGTTTACCAGGGTATCCATCCCATCTGCCTCTGTTAATGGGATGCCTGCAGCCGGGTCGTTATTCGTCAGCAGACCAGTGGTTATGCCTTCACTACCGCCATCATTGTTTTCTCCTCCAATAAATGAACCGTCTGTATCCTGCGACTTCAGAACTCCGAAATAAGTACTGCTTGCTTTTTTTGTTGTTTGCCCCAGGGTTAACCAGGTATCGAGGGCAACAGTGTTTTTATTGTAATTGCTTTTAGTAAAATCTTTACCAAAAGTTTTACCATAGTCAGTGTTATTGAAAAAATCCGAAGTACTTGATATCTTCAAAGTATGGTTTATATCCCCATATAATCCAAGGAGTTTGCAACCGGGCTTTAATTGGATATAAATCCTGTATGTTTTATACCCGGGTTCAATTTTCCCACCGGTTGTATCAGTAGCATCGTTTGCATCGGAGATATAGTATGTTTCAACAATTACATTTTTTATTGCATCCTGCGCTTTAGCAATAACAAAAGAAAGAGTCAGCAGGAGTATAAATATGATTTTCATAGATTTATTTTTAACAATTCACATTTTTCTATTAATTTTTTCTAATCAATTTGCACAGTTCACGGTTTTCAAAGTTTGTAATTGACTGCAAAAACGTAATTAGTTCCGTACCTGTACCTATCGTAAACCAAATCATAAGCATTATCAATTTTGTATGCCCTTACGATTGGGGAGTTTAAAATATCCATCACTTTCAGGCTTACACTAAAATGCTTGCCCATACTTTTCAACACCTTGAGGTCAATCAGATTTCGCGGCAGTTCGTATATGTCCGGGATATCACTGTATGAGCCGGTGCTTACAACCCTGGGACCCTGCACATTGTAGCTCAGGCTGGCAGTAATACCAGCTTTCTCAGCGAAATAAGTTACCATTGTATTTATTACATATGGAGCCTGGTTGAGCATGGTGCGATCAACATCACGTCCGGTAACAACATATCCGTCCGGTTTTGTATAGGATGTATTAAAAGCAGAACGGGAATCAACAAGTGTTACATTAGCCCTGATTTCAAGCCATTTAGCAATATTTTTTTTACCCTCTATTTCTATCCCTTTTACCCAACTTGTATTTTCATTATTGAGCCAAATAAGATACTGTCCAAAATCGGCCACCTCAATATGGTTTCTGAATTGCTTATAAAATAAACTGAGTGAAATATTATCACCTGATTTAAAATAGGATTCAAGCCTCAGATCATAATTATTAATCTCTACCATTTTAAGTAATGAATTTCCATATACTACCTTGCTAAGTTCATAGTCAAAATAGGCATTATCTGACAACTCCCTGATACTGGGACGCGCAACTGTTTTACTGTAATTAAGCCTGAGATTCAGAGGCGTTGTTTCATCGTGTCTGAGCTTAATTATCATATTAGCACTTGGTAAAAAACTAAGTTCGTTCAATTCTCCCTGCCTGATCATAATATCAAGTATAGGTGATGGTGCAACAAACATCCTGCGATTGTCATCTGCTGCCAAATTCAATTCATCGAACAAATTACAATCAGTATATATATTTGCTTGTTCAACTCTCAGCCCTCCCGAAAACCTGATCTTTTGAGTTATTGAATAGTCAACCATTGCAAACCCTGCTATGATACTACTTTTTCCAAAAACCTCATTATTCGGATATAATGTTCTGTCGTAGTATTGCTGAACTGTACGCAATGAGTCACCATGGTCGCCGGTTAAACCCCGGTTTAATATTGTTACTATATCAAACCGGTCTAATCCGTAGGGATCAGCTTCCGGATATGCCTGTCGGATGTATTCGCTTCCGTTGCCTTCCGTTAATTGATAATAATAATTATTCTGTTGCCTGTTTCCATTCTGGTAAGCTGCTCCTAATTTAATTTTTCTGACAAATTCGGGCCTTCTGTCTAAAGGCAATTCAACTGAAAGCCGGGAATCAAATACATTTTCATCTAAATATCTGAAATACCGGCCTGTCCCTATACCATTTCCAATAACATATACAGGTGAATTTTTGATAGGGGCATTCGTCATATATGAAGTAACTCTCAAATCAGGAAGACTGCTGCTTCCCATTGTATAGGATGCGTTGGATTCAATCCGCATTCTTGAACCCGGGAAATAGTGTTCCGTTTTTGCCTGGTAAATCATTTGTTTTCGCGACTCATAAAACTGATATACCTTTTGATTATAGGTTCCCGAATCGGACCCGAGTGTAATAAAAGTTGTAAAGTCGCGTACAGTATTTACGCCGGTAACATTGGGCATAAACAGAAGCGATATGGTATTATTCGCATTCAGTTTATAGGCAACACCTACCAAGGCACTCCATCCATGTATTTCTTTACTCGCAATCTGAGATATTGAATCATAACCGTAAGGCTGACCATCAATTATTTTACTATCAACACCAAAACGGCTACCGTACGAATCAGGATCGTATTGTATTCCACTCGAATATCTGATCCCGGCCAGGTATCCGAGTGTTTTACCAAAAAGCCTGGTTTGATTTCCGATACTTAAACTCTGGCTAAAGTTCAGCGGGGCTTTCCTGGTTTTCGTTTCCCAGGTATTTGCCAGTGTTTTTTCTGAATCAACAGCCTTTGCATTTAGAAGCCCATAAGCATGTTCCCTGTAATACAGCGAATTGTATTGTTCTTTAGCTCTTTCGAAAGCGGCTGGATCATCGAATTGGGCTTTACCAAGTAAACCCAGTTCAATAAGCCCAAGTTTAAAATACGTATCGTTCCATGGAGTAGTGCCGGTAACACCCAAATTCTTATAATAGTCACCAAGTCCTAAGGCTGCAAATTCTTCGTATTGCGAGGGATTGCTGTTGAATTGAACATAATTGTCGTGATCGTGATCCCTGAAATTATTATCAAAACCAAGCCAATCAGTCGAACTTCGTTCCGAAGAAATAATTTCCTGGAATGTAGTTTGATGATTATACCCTACAGAGGTTTCCGCATTGATAGCGAGAGTTTCAGGATATTGTTTGGTTTCGACCGAAATATAAGCTCCTGAGAAGTCTCCGGGTAAATCAGGACTTGCAGTTTTGGCGATTACTATATTATCAACCAAACTCGCCGGGAAAATATCCAATTTAATATTATTGGTAAATGGGTCGAGGGTAGGAATCCGGGAACCGTTAATTGTTGTTTTTAAGTAACGGTCTCCTGTTCCGCGCACAGTTATTAATCCGCTGCTTGTTGAAGAAACGCCGGTTACTCGTGTAATTGCCGAAGCAACATTGGCATCAACAGTTTTTTTAAGGGTTTCGGCCGAAATATAATCAAGTGTCGTGGAGGACAATTTCTTTTTCGATTCCATATGAACATCCAGATTATTCTTTGCTTTACCTGATATGGTAACAGCACTCAGCGTTGTCGCTATGGGTTCCAGAACATAATTTTTAATAATAACTGCCCCGCCGGTGCATTTGATAGTGTCCTCAATAGTTTTATAACCGATATAACTTATTACAAATACCTGAGCAGCTGAAGTATTTATTTTCAGACTAAAATCACCATTAATATCTGTGGTGGCACCAATGGTGTTGTTTGATTTTAAATAAAACGCGACCCCGATAGGAACTTCCCCATTCGAATCTGTAATCTTTCCTCTTATAATACCTTGTGCGGCCGCATTAGTTATCACTATTACGTTGAGAACAAAAAGAATAAATATTGTTCTTATGTAATTATTTTTCATTTGCCATTGTCCTCGTTTATAAATTTGTACTTAGCAAGCCTGATTATTCAGCATTATTCCATATCTTTTTTAAGACCAATTTTTTTCATTCTGGTCGAAAAATAGTTAATTAGCAATTCCTGATTTTAAGCAATCTTCACTTATTTGAACGAAAATGTATCAAATAATGACTTACTAATCAGATATTTAAGTGTGCAATTAAGATTATTACTGATTTTAAAGTGGGGGCAGGTTATGCGGAGTTGAGCAGCTAAAGCAAAGCTAGCTGGGAGTTACTTTTTTTGAATCTTGTCTGGCAGTATCTATTTTTTAATAAGTTTCTTTGTCATTTTACTTCCATCTACTGCGACTTCGATAAAATACAACCCATTGGGGTAAGAACTTAAATCAATTTTATCAGTGAAATTTCCGACTGTATTCTCAAAACTTTTTTTGAGAATAACACTCCCCAGGAAATTGTATATGGTATATTGTTGAATTGAGTTATTATTTTCCGTTATTATCTTTAGGGTGGTCACTCCTTCTGTCGGATTGGGATATACAGAAACCATATCTGTATTATTGATTTTTTCTTGCAGGTTTTCAATACCGGCGTATAAAGAATTATATGTCAGGCTGTGCAGACGAGTTTCCAAACCTACCGGATCTCTGGCAACAAATTGTTCAGTTCCCCCTTCAGGTGTGCCTACCTGAATGTTAAGTTCGAAGGAGAAGATTCCATCCGTAGTAATCTGAGCAATTAATACTTTATTGGTAGTATCGGGACCAACGGCACCATAAAGGCAACTCCATACCCCGTCAAAAATTATAAACTCGCTACCAGCCTGACTGATATCGTCAAAAACTTTTACTTCGTCATCAATACCAAGCGCGGTAAGCGGACATGGCGAACCTGCCAGGAAACCATCCTGAACAGTTAATGGAATGCCTGCCGACGGATCCGCATTTTTCAGAATTCCATCACCATTAACTATTGTTTCTATCCCGTCATCGTCAGCCTTCAAAACGCCCAGGTTCCCGTTGCATGCAGCACCAGCACTCAACCACGAATCGAGCATTATGGTATTAAACCTTGCCTGGCTCTTTGAAAAAGTAGGGGAAGTACTTCCCCTGTCCTCGTTGTTGAAAAAAGAAGTTGTTGTTTTAATAAACATGCTATGCCCGACTTCGCCCACAACATCCCCATAAACAGTTTGAAACTTATAACCAGGTTTCATGTCAACAAATATTCTATATGTTACTGAACCAACCGGAAGAACACCTTCACTTCCTGCGGCATCATTTGCATCCGATACATAGTATTTCTCAACTATTACTTTTTCTAATCCTGTACTATTTTGGGCTTTGGAAAAAATCGATGACAGGAAAAATGTTAAGCAGGATAAAATTATAATTGTAGATTTTCTTTTCATTGATGTAATTTTTATGGATTTAATTATTTGTCAGTCCTTTGAATTGAATTTCAGAGCCTTTAGGATTATTAGCAACAAATTGAACAGAACCACCTGTCGGAGTGCCTATTTGTACGTTCAGGCCAAACGTAAATTCCCCGTTTGTCGTAAGTTGTGCAATTAAGACCCTGTTCTCCGGCGTTGGGCCTTTAACTCCGCCCAAAGCAGCCCAGGCTCCGTCATTGGTAGAAAAATAATTTAATGAGCTATTCGTCTTAAAAAAACTTAAATCCAGATTGAAAATTTTAAAATTCGGAAGAACTCCTTTTGTTAATCCATCAATGGTTTTTAAGGAATCTCGATTTATTATAAAAGAAAAAACAGAGTCATCTTCCGACCGCAATATTCCTGTATGTACCCGTGAAGCAGCACCCATTGTGATCCACGAATCCAGGGCCACGGTGCCAACATGCAGTTTTTTTGCATCTATATTAAAACCGGTTGATGCAAAAGTCTCCTCATCATTAAAAAATGTTGTTGTAGTTTTAAAAAACAACTCATGATTTTCAATACCATAAACAGTCTGAAGGGAATAGCCGGGTAACATATCAATAAATATCCTGTACGTAACTGAACCTTCGGGCAAGGCAATAAAAGTTGAATCTGAATGATCATCCGGATTATAAACATAATATTTTTCAACAATTACATTTTCGAGAGCCAGGCTATCGGAATGGCTTAATACATAATTTTCTTGAGCGTATGTGGAAGTACTTTTAATAAAAAGGAATAACATGAATTTTATTAGAAAGGACGTTGAATTAATCCTCGCTTTATAGTAATGGTTAATTTTCCCAATTTTATTAAACATAATGTGGCGCAATTATTAATTTGCAAATTTCTAACTTAAAAAGCCTAATTTGATTAAGTTAAGATTAACAAAACATTAACGTAATACGAAACAAATACAAATTCTCCATAGAATTATTTATAAAACTCATTACTAATATGTTATATTAGTCAGTGTTTTTTCTGGCATGATTTTTTCAGTCCTCTTTGAATAAAAACTGATACCTCAAAAATGATTTATTAAATAATTATTAAGCCTGTGCTATCATGGTTAAATAATTAAAAATTTTATGCTTAGCTAAAAAATAAAGGAAGCTAAAGATAGTAAGGGAGGTATTTGTCTTTTGAATGTATTTTGACAAGTTACATGCCTCAATGTGTCGTATAGTTTAGCTGTTAATTTCAGGATTTTTATCCCAGGTCTTTGTCTTCAATCTTAATTCTCTTCAAACCGAATCCGAGATAATTACAGTTGAAAGGTGAAGCTAGTTTATGAATCTCAATACTATACTATGCACTTTAAAACATATAGAATTCGACAATAATAATATGTAAATAATGTTTGCATAATGGTATGTTAACGGCGCAGAAATACATTTGCCTTGCATTAAGTATAGATATATAACATGTTATTCTTACCACATATGTTTTGCTGAGAGCTTAAAATACTCCTTATACTCCTTTTTCTATTTACAACTTTCAATTTGTTCTGCTCTTTTTCTTTTAGTAAATACATCTGAAGAATCTGTTGATCTTTATTTTGTCAATCAAGCTAATAGGAAAGTGAAATGTGCCGTAAACTTATTTCCAAATTTCAGGAATCAGTTAAAACTTTTATCCAGGAGAACTTCAAACAATGCAGCCGAACGGCTAAACCCGGCACTTTTCTGTTTTCAAATTCAGACTTGACAGGCATTATCATTTATCCGCGAAATTGTAAACAGAAGTTGTCAAAGCAGCTTTCAAAGCAGTTTTGATTGAGCAATTGAAATGCCCTTATCAATTTATCAATAGTTATTAAATAAATGCTTCTAAATAAATCATTAAATAAATCAAATTACTATGAACTTAAAAAAATTTACTGCACTGATGGTTGTTCTTTTGGCCATCCCATATTGTTTTATCAAGGCACAGCCTTACCAATCGGGCGATCCGTTGCCAGGCTCTTTTGAGATAGAGGCGATAGCGCGAAATGGAAATTCCGGCTACGAAGGAGCACTCAAAACTCCCGCCAACTCAAACTGGTTGCAGATGGATCCATCGGGTTCTCCAATTTGGAATACCAACGGGAATCAATACGGCAATTTTCACAATTTTCAGTTTACCTATACAAAAGCTTCCGGAACCACCACTTGGAGTATCGATTTTAACCGTGATGGTGATTTTACTGACGTAGCCGAAACAGTATCCGATACAGATCCTGCGTTGGCTGGGAAAGGTTTTAAATACATAAATATTTTCGGGCAGGGAAATGCGGCAGCCCTGTCGGCAACAATTACCAATTTAACTTTACAGGGAGTTAGCATGGGTAACTACACATCAAATAGCGAGGTTCCTTTTAGTGTATTGTTCGAAGAAACTTCAGGCGTATTTGCTGATATTGAAATTACAGGAACATTATCTTTTACCGGAAACGGAGGTCAGGAACGGCCACGTATATGGGTTCAACTTAGCACCCCGGGTGCCGGTGTTGTTTATGTAAACGATAATTCGACCATGGATGATGGATTTTGCACAGCAACCGGCGATGATATTACAGGTGACGGGAGTGCAGCTGCACCATACCTGACCATTGCAAAAGCAATAGATATGGCAAGTGTAAGTGCAGATATTTATATTGATGCCGGTACTTACGCTGAGCAGGTTCAAATAGCAAAATCACTCAATATTATAGGACTTGATCGTTCGAAAACTATAATTCAGGCCCCCGAAGCCTCTTTAATGACGAGTGTTGCCTGGAAAGCTTCACATCCGGTAATTTATGCCTCAGGAAATAGTAACACTGTTAATATTAGTAAAATTACTATTGATGGGAACAATGGAAGGAGTGTGAACTGGTTTATAGGAGCGCTGTATTATGAAGCCAATGGAACTATTACTGACTGCAGAATAACCGGAATACATGATGCCGGAAATTTCAGCGGAGCCCAGATGGGACATGCTTTTTATGCCACTCATGCTGAAAATACCACGCTCACTCAAACCATTACAGTTTCAAATAATTTGATTGACGACTATCAAAAAGGCGGAATCTATATCAGGGAGCCCGGCACTATGGCAACGGTTACCGGAAATACAGTTACTGGTCAAAATACTGCCGGTATCACAGGGCAGGTTGGTATCATGTATATGTTAGGTGCTTCGGGCAACCTGACTGGCAATACGGTTTTAAATAATATCTGGAACCAGGTTGAGTACCCGCATACCGGACTGGCAACCGGTATATGGTTATACAAAGCAGCTAACTGTGTGGTAAGCAGCAATAATTTAACCGGAAATGAAATTGGTATTAATTCAACTTTATCAACAGGTGTAACTTACAACCCCAATTCGTTTGCCGATAATAAAATTCACGTTTGGCTCAATGCTGCCGGTGATGTAAACTCACTTAACACTTACGACAAGTTTGTTAAAAACCCCTTAAAACCTGCCTTGGTTTTTGGGTGTATCCAATATGCCATTGACGAAGCAGTGCAAGGAAATACTTTAAACGCAAGTTCAGGTACATATGAAGAGACTATTTTGGTTCATACACCTGTTATTCTTAACGGACCTAATGCTACGATAGATGCATGTAGCGGAAGCAGGACAGCGGAAGCAGTTATTTTCCCTGCAACAGACAGCCCTGCTGACTGGAGTTCGGCATTGATTGAGTTAACTGCCAGCAACACTGTTATTGACGGGTTTACCCTTGATGGAGATAATCCTGGTATAGATGGTTCCGGCAACTACAATGCAAGCATGGGGATTGCAGGCTTCGTCGGTCAAGCCAACATACAGGTAAAAAATAACATTATTAAAAACTTAGCAACCGTCGGTATTATTCTGGCTGATGATGCTAATGCAATGACTTCCGGTAATAGTATATTGAATAATAGAATAGAAAATATTAGTCCATTAGCAGGTTTTGGAATTGGTATTTATACCGGCAATAACACTTACACTAACATTTTGAATAACTGTATTTCTGATGTTAGAAAAGGCATTCAGGGAGGCGAAAACAATTCCATTGCTAATGCCGGAAATGTAAGCCCTGTTTGGTCAGGAAATGTGATAACATCCTATAAAATAGGTATCTGGAATAATCTGGCCTATGGAACTGCATCACCCGTTACCATAACGGGCAACACAGTGAATACAATGGCAGGTTCAGCAATTAACAGCGGTATATTAATCAGCTCGATTGCGCAGGCTGCTTCAGTTAACGTTAGCAATAATACAGTTGATGGTGCAATGGCAGGTATCAATCTATGGAACAATCCAACCAATACCCCGCTCTCAATAGGAGCTAACTCATTAGTAAACTGTGGATATGGTGTTTTTGCAAACAACTATGACGGATACAACTTAAATGCAAATTCCAGTTCGTACATTATCAACGGAGGTACAATATCAAATCCATTGATTGCAGGGGTATATGTTAAAGATAACAGCCTCAATACCAATAATGCAACTACTTCGGTTACTGTTGCAGGAACAACTATTAACGGAACTGAACCAGGTATGAAGGCATTTTTGATTGAAGGAGCAGGTTCTTCACTTGATTTCGGAGGTACAGCTCCGATGGCAAGTGTAGCTAGCGCTCCAAAATATTTCGTACAACAAACCAATGGGACTGATATTCCTACCGCGAATATTGACGCTACTCAGGTAATGTTTGATGGAAATTATGGTTCAGGGATGGATATTTCTGCTCTTATCTCTTCCGAAGACAAGATTGACCATAAAATTGATGATCCTGCGCTCGGTTTTGTAAATATTAAAGCAAACAATGTTTTTGTTACTGCTAATAGTTTTATTGCACCTGCGACAACAAGTCCTTCGATACAACGTGCTGTAGATTTAGCTTCAGCAGGATTCAGTGTTAATGTAGGGGAAGGAATATTTGCTGAAAATATAATTGTTAATAAATCACTTTCAATCCTGGGCCCTAAATCCACAATTAATGGATGCGACTTATCGCGAGGCACAGCAGAAGCAATTATAGTGCCGGCAGTACATGATGTATATGGTGAAATTTTTCATGTAACCTCATCGGATGTTACCATAAAAGGCTTTACTATCGATGGCGACAATCCAGCTTTGCCGGCAAACGGGTATGGATTTAATGGTTCCGGTATGCATGCAGCAGAGGGTATTACCGTATATGTTGATAATGTGAACAATCTGAAAACAGAAAATAATATTTTTAAAAACCTTTTATATTACGGAGTAACATTATTTGGGAGTTCATATAGTGCGCCTGCAACCAGCGGCCATAGTATCATTAACAATAAATTCCAGGATTTAGGAACTTATGATCCTGCTTCGACTATGGATAAATGGGGTGGCGCAGTACTGTTATATAACAACCAATATGCATCAGTTACCGGCAATTGCATGACAAATGTGCGTACAGGCATTCAAACCGGCAATTTCCATTCAATAAATCCAGGTGATTCTGTGTTTCAGGTTATTGATAACAATACCATTCAAACGCGTCGGCGTGGGGTATTCTATAACCTTCATACAGGAAACCCTTCACCATTAACCTTTTCGAACAATACGATTACAGCATTGGCTGATACAAATGAAACAAGGTGGATCGGCTTCGCATTTAGTTCATTATCCGAAGCAATTGGTGTGGGATTGAACAACACTATCAATGGAATAGGTTTGACCATCCCTTCGGTTGGATATGAAATATGGAATGTTAAAAACAATGCTCCTGCTTCAATAACTGGTGGCAGTGTTTTAAATGTTACTGATGGTATTTTTGCCAATAACTGGGAAGGATATTCAAGTAATGGTGCTGATGGAGCCCATGCCACATTGAGCAATATTACTATCTCACCATTAGCAAACGGAACAGGAGTTCATTTGCATGATCACACCAGCAGTACTCATGCTGAAGTTAATGTAATAATTGGTTCAGGCGTCACAATCAGTGGTGGAAACAAAGGAGTAGACATTGATGGTGCCAGCACAAGTGCAGAAATTGCAAATGCCACAATTTCATCAAATATGGATGGGGTATTTGTACACAATGGTGGAAATCTGGTTAGTTGTACAAACAATTTTATTCGTAATAATTCAAATACGGGTATATCCATTGATGCAACTGCTGGTGTAACAGGTATTGTGAATGAGAATGATTTATCGGACAATGGTGTTAAGGCTATTATCAACTCTTCTGTTCCTTCCATCACTGCCACATGTAATTGGTGGGGTTCTGCTTTGGATGTGGCATCGACGGTTGACGGGCCTGTAAATTTTTATCCCTGGTTACTTGATGGAACTGATGGCTCGCTGGCATTACCGGGTTTCCAGTCAACTCCCAATTCGTGCATAACTCCTCCGACATGTAGCTTGGATACTCCGGCTGAAAATTTTGTTTCATTTGACAATGATCCTATAAGTATTTCTGCACAAGCTTCATCACAATCTGGTACTATTCAAAAAGTAGAGTTCTATCTTGATGGAAATAAAATCGGAGAGCAAGGCTTAAGCCCTTATACTTTTACTCTTCTGAATCCTCCATTGGGTGCCCACGTCCTTACTGCAAAAGCGACTGATAATTTTGGAGTGAATACGGTTTCATTGCCACTAAATATAATTGTGAAATGCAGCAAGGCTGACTTTAACAACGATAATGAAGTTAGTACTATTGATTTTAATATGTTCGCCGGAACTTTTGGTGCTCTATGCACTAGTTGCCCGGAAGATTTTAACAGTGATGGCGAGATTAATACCGCTGACTTTTTAATTTTTATTGGTAAATTTGGATATAGTTGTAACTAGACAATTAATAAAGCATTTGCAATAGCCATTAAAATTCAGAATAAAAACCTGAACAGAAACATTCCTTGATAATAAGTTGCATAACTGATTACCCCGAACTAAGCAAAATAGACTTATTTCGGGGTTTTTCTTTTTATCCGGCAGGATAAGTTAACACAAGACTTTCGGTATATTCTTTATTCAATTGCTGATTAAACCACTATGGATTGTAACCACACAAGCTGCAAAAACGGTATAAAATAAAGTTTATTCCTGTTTTGGTGCTTCAATACCCATATTTTTCATGACAAATTCATTTAGTTCCTGCTACTTTTTATCCATGGTGAGTAGCCTGCCGTGATATGTTTTAACTCGGATAGGATATATGACTGTCAAATATATTTATTATTACAACGTTGATAATATGCAATAGGTATCGAGTTTTAAATTATCGTTATCATTTCATTTCGCGTGAATATCATTAAATCTTATACCGAAATTTGTATTACAAAATTGTTTATCTATGATAACGAACCAGATTAAACCGGATTCTGATCTTGCTTTGACAAATCTCAATAAACTTCGTGATATAGAAACAATATATGACCACACAGAAATAAAAAATCATATTGCATCAGGTGGATCATCACACGTCCTGGGTGATTTTTTTGAATTCACTGATTACCTTATTCCCAATTCGGATAATGCAAGGCACTCGGGTATTGAAGATTACTATTCTGCATTATTAAGTATTTGATATTGATATAAGTACTTAACAGATAAAGAACCTCCTTAGAATTTTTGCTAGGAACTTTCAGAAGGGTCAAAAGGCACTACATCTAATCTAAGTGCAGGTCTTGCGAAGAGCTGATAATGTTAGCTAAATGTCAAAATCTTGTGTTGGAATTCTAACACAAACAGCGTTTGTCCGCAACATTCCAACACAATTTGGCGATTTTGAGCATAAAAAAAGGACTTACTTGTGCATGTAAGTCCTTGATTATCAGGTGGAGCGTATGGGAGTCGAACCCATGACCTTCAGACTGCCAGTCTGACACTCTAGCCAACTGAGCTAACGCCCCGCTACAGAGGCGCAAAATTAAGAAACTTTCCTAATTTTACACAAATTAGTTTATTTTTTATGAAACGACTGTTTGCCGCTATTAAAATTCATCCTTCCACAAGGTTTATCAGTGTTTTAAATGAATTTTCATCCTCGCTTCGTCACGAGCGTATTAAATGGGTGGAACCGGAAAATATGCACCTCACCTTAAAATTTTTTGGCGAAACGGATGAAGAACAAATCCCAGCTATAAATTTGGCGGTGCAAACTGCCGTTTCGCAATCCAAACCATTCATCCTTAAAATTTCCAACACAGGTATCTTCGGCAGCCGTTACGATCCGAAGGTGATCTGGTTCGGAATTGAAAAACATCCTGAACTGGATACACTGGCAAAAAACATTTTCGCCGAACTTCAAAAGTGTGGCTGGCAACCCGACAGACAGAACTTCATACCGCATCTTACCATCGGGCGTATAAAAGAATTAAAGGATAAACCACTGTTTCAGAAAATAATCAGCAATTTCAGTACACTGGAAATTCAGATTGAAAATGTTACCGAAATTATTCTTTACGAAAGCATTTTACGCCGCGATGGTCCGCAGTATGTAAATGTATTTTCTGCTAAACTATAAATCAGAATTACTCGTTTGCGCAATTGCCAGAGCAATTATTTCTACTTTGTTACCAGGCGAAATTTTGAATAAGCGTAATGGAATTTTTCTGTAGTTTTTGCCAGTTTACACTCCGAATGGCCTTTTTGTCAGAGACATCATAAGCCTTACCGCCATCAATATAATTTATCCTTGTGCTGTGAAACAAGCCATTTCGAAAAATTTGACCCACAGAGGGATTTTTATTCAAGGCGAACCTTTAGCTCACGCGATGCACTTAGTTTGTCCGAGTGAACACCTTTAAGATAAGTAAGATGTGATTACCATAGCGAGGCGATTTCATTAAACCTACGAAATCAATTAAGAGGTTAATAACTAGCGAAGCGTTTTCACGAATACCTTTAAACATAAGCAAGTATGAGTAATCCCATCTGACCTGTAAAAAATAGTAACAGATGAAACTTAACCAAATCATTGAAGACGAAGGTTTGGTGAAATTGGGCAGAAATAAAATATCGCTTGTGAAACAATTGTTGCTGCACAACAAATTTCAAGATATCAATTTTGCAGATTATTAATTTACTCACGATAATTGATTTAAAATGTAATAAATTATAAAAACCGCTGAAAGGCGGAAACATTGCTTTTAGTCTTGGCAATAGCGGGCTTGAAGTTCACAAATCAGATTTCACAAACTGTAGTAACTGAACTTTTTGCTCTTGCAGGTGTTTTCTGACACTGTAAGTCTGTTGAGTTTTTGCCCTTTTTAATTGCTCTTCGGTTTCAGAATCCTTAATTAAAGTAAAGCTAAAAAGCACAAAGAAAATGTTCGGATCATTTATTCGTTTATTCACTAAAGAAAAAACCGACTACGCACAACTCGTAAAGGATGGTGCTGTAATTTTGGATGTACGCACAAAAGGAGAATATGCCGGTGGACACATAAGAGGCTCGGTAAATATTGCCGTTGAGCAACTTGGCAACAATCTTCATAAACTGAAAAATAAGTCAAAACCAATAATTACCTGCTGCGAATCAGGGATGAGAAGTGCAGCAGCCAAAAATATCCTGAAATCGAACGGTTATACAAATGTTTACAACGGAGGTGGAATACATCGTTTGCAAAACAGATTATAATCGGCCACGAGTTGAAAGGGTTTTAAAAGGTCGGAAGACGGAAGACGGAAGATGGAAGATGGAAGCCAGGAAAAATTGCTACTTCAGGGCTGGGATATGGTGGTGAAAATATCTGAATAAGGGAAATTGGCCAACACTGGCCAACTTTTAAAGCTAAATAAAGTTGTCAAGGGAACTTCTGACTTCCGTCTTCTGACTTCCGACAAAATAATTATTCCCACCAAATTAAAATAATACTACAATTCACATGAAAGAAAGAATTCTAACAAACTGGACATTTACACGGGCATTCTATCTCATCATTGGGATTTTTGTTGTCATCCAGTCATTCATGAGCCAGCAATGGTTTGGTATTGCCTTTGGCGGATATTTTGCCGCAATGGGTTTGTTCGCTTTTGGCTGTGCATCTGGAAGTTGTATGGGCGGTAAGTGTTCGACAGAATCCAAACAAAACGCAAAGGGGGTTGTTAGTTTTGAAGATGTAAAAACAAAATAATTAAATGACAAAGTATATATCTATCATTTTCGTAGCTGTCACTTTTATTTTCAACAGTTGCACCAACGGGCAGTCTGCGCCGTCCGGTCCATCTATTCCTGCTACAGAGTTTTCCAAAAAGATTGCAGAACTCCCGGGTGCCCCGATTATTGATGTGAGAACTCCCGGAGAATTTTCGCAAGGCCATTTGAAAAATGCCGTTAACTACGACATCAGTAAAAGCGGATTTGAAAATCAAATTGCTTCACTCGACAAATTAAAACCAGTTTTAGTGTATTGCCTTACGGGCAGCAGAAGTACCTACGCAGTCAGATATTTGCAATCAATAGGATTCAAAGAAGTGTATGAGTTAAGCGGAGGCATACTGAAATGGAGAGCTGCCAGCCTTCCTGAAACTACTGACAAAACTTTAGCTTCAACAGGAATGAGCAAACAACAATTTGATAACCTGCTTGTTACAGATAAATTAGTGTTGATAGATTATTATGCCGACTGGTGCGCTCCATGTAAAAAAATGAAACCTTACCTGGACGAAATAGCTAAGGACATGGCAGATAAAGTGGTTGTGGTTCGTATTAATGCAGACGAAAGCCGTGCACTTTGTAAGGAATTGAAAATTGAAGCCATACCTGTTTTACAGTTATACAAGAACAAAACACTCATCTGGACTAATACCGGATTCATTGATAAAGAAGAGGTTGTAAAGCAATTAAAATAAATCAGACTTCCTCCTCTCAATTTTTATTTCTATCCAAAAGTCTGTACTTATTGTTACCGGCAAGCAGGGATAAACACGGATTTTCTAGTTTTTTCCGTGTTCCTCTATGACCTCCGTGCCTCCGTGGTTAAACCTTAAAAATATAAACCCTACGGAAACCAAATCCCTTAGTATGCCTGGTAATTGCAGGTATAAACGAACTTTTATTTTTCTCCGTGTACCTCTGTGACCTCCGTGCCTCCGTGGTTAATCTTATAACATAAAAAACCCTCCGGAAAACGAATCCCGCAGGGCTAAAAAATCAAAAATAATTTTTGTCATTCTTTTACGGTAGGTTCCGGATCGCTTTCCTTGCGGTATTTCTCGATAAAGAAATCGATAATTAGAGCCATACCTCCAAAAATGGAAGCCATAGAGAAATAGGCTGCTTCGGCCGACATTACATCGTACTTTGCCATAAACTCGGCGATAAGCAGTCCGAGGCCTACACCAAAAAGTAAAAGACCCCATTTGAGTGAGGAATAACAACGGCCGTCTTCACTAAGAATGGAAGCATCTCGGCCACTTTGTATCAGTGCCATGCGTTCTTTTTTGCGGTACGACATATATACAATGCCAAGTATCATTGCAAAAAACGAAATCGGGATTAAAAATTCTGCATTATGCATAATAGTACGTTTTTGAGGGTTCGTGTTTTGTTCTCTGCCCATTATGACGAAAGTATTTGTTTCAGGTTACAGAAAAAGAGGAGATTTGTTGTAATTTTACATTGGAAGGATTGATTGGATTGAAATTAAAAACTGGAATCTGAAACTCTTCAAACCATCCAAACTCTTCAAACCATCCAAACTCTCCATACTCTTCAACCCCCTCCTGTAACCTTATCTCGAAATCAGCGTCATATTACCACATGAAAGAACAGGACGATATTTTTCACGTGCAGAGAGTGCTGGCAGGAAATACTGCTGCATTTGCCGTCCTGGTTGAAAAACACAGTGATATGGCGTTCACGATTGCCAATAAAATTGTGCGCAGCCGCGAAGATGCCGAAGAAATCGCCCAGGATGCTTTTGTGAAAGCTTACCAGTCGTTACGCTCGTTCAAAGGGGATTCGAAATTCAGCACCTGGCTGTACCGTATTGTTTACAATGCAGCCATTTCGCATACCCGACGCAAAAAACAGGATTTTACGCAACTCGACGAACGGGTTGTCGGAGAAACAACAGAAGATGAAATTTTTGAAAATCTTGATACACTTGATGCTGAACTACAGAGCAAACTTGTAAACGAAGCTATAAACAACCTGCCAGCCGATGAAAGTGCCATTGTTACACTCTTTTACCTGAAAGAAAATACCATCGACGATATCAGCCAGATTACCGGGTTGAGCGTATCAAACGTAAAAGTTAAACTGTTCCGCATTCGTAAAAAACTCTATGAAGAACTGCAGACAAAAATGCAGATGCAGGCAGTGTAGTAAAAAATGTACCTTTGCACTTCGACTTCGCTCAGTGCTCATGAAAATAGAATATCGAACATTCGAACTTTAAAATAACTCATAAGACCATGACAAAAGATAAAAACAACCACGATGAAGCAATCCGCCGCATTGTAAGCCGCACCAGGCTCGACAAGCCATCGGAAGGGTTCAGCGCGCGTATCATGGATCGCCTGCTTTTACAACCTGAGCCTGTTAATAAATGGATGATCACATACCAGTACGGGATACTTGCCGTTGCTGCCGGTATCGCAATCATGATGTTAATTTTCCCTGCCTGGACAGTTTTCGACTTTGATGTTAAGATGGCAGGAACTTCGGCTGCACAAATGGCCGGTAACCTGCTTTCGGAGGGCGTTTTGTGGGCCGGACAAATGTTCGGAAAAATCGGCTCGCTTGGCAAATACGCTTACTTTATCCCGGTTTCGTTAGCTATTCTTCTAGTGTCAGTTTTCGACCAGATTATCAGCCGTAAGCCACAGGTTCGTGCTGCTAAAAGTTAAACATCAATTCCTTATATTCATTAAAATCATTTTGCTGCTCACCGCAAAATGATTTTTTTTATCTTCACTTTTCAAAAATATACCGGAAAATGTTTCCAGATGAACTAAAAAGCTCTGTTGAACAGCTACTAAAAGGTAAAAGTGGATCATTGGTTCAGATTGTTGAAACTCGGTCAATTGGCGGAGGTTGCATCAACGAAGCATATTCGCTCAAAACAACGGTTGGGAACTATTTCGTCAAATACAACTCTGCAGCAGCATGTCCGGGAATGTTCGAAAAAGAGGCTTTAGGATTGAAATTACTGGCTGATACAAAAACGATTGCCATTTCTGAAGTAATCGGTTACGGTGAAATCGGAAAACTGGCTTACCTCCTGCTCCAACATATCGAAAGCGGAATTCCCGAACATAACTTCTGGAGTAATTTTGGCAGAAAACTCGCTGATTTGCATCGGAATACCTCAGAATATTTCGGGCTCGATCATGATAATTATATCGGATCTCTTGCTCAGAGCAATAAAAAGCATACTGATTTTTACAGTTTCTTTATCGAGCAACGCATCGAGCCCCAGCTGAAAGAAGCACGGAATAAAGGTGCATTCAGCCTGAGCGATACACGATTTTTCGATTCCCTCTTCAAATCGTTGCACAATATTATTCCTTCCGAAAAACCTGCTCTTGTCCATGGCGACCTATGGAGCGGGAATTTTATGGTTAACAAGTATGGTTCCGCATGCCTTATTGATCCGGCAGTTTATTATGGTCACCGCGAAACGGATATTGCCATGACACAACTTTTCGGCGGATTTCAACCCGAATTCTATCATGCATATAACCAGGCATGGCCCATGGAAAAGGACTGGCAAAAACGAATGGATATTTTTAATTTATACCCGCTTCTAGTTCATGTAAACTTATTCGGTGGGGGATATGCCGGACAGGTTTTGCGGATTATCCGGCAATTTTGAGTAATTTCGGGCTCGGTAAGATTCTTAAAATAAGTTTTCAGGGAAAATTTAGTACTTAAAAATGGTAAATTTCGGAGCATTTTCATTTAAAATTTTACCTGATATCCCTATATAAATGCTTATATTTAAGCGTTTAAACATGTTCTAAAATCATGAACCAGGACACAGCCATAAAGCTTTTCGAATCGAAAAAAATCCGTTCCATTTGGGATGATGAAAACGAAAAATGGTATTTTTCCATTGTTGATGTTGTTGGTGTTTTAACTGATAGTAATAATCCAAACAACTATTGGAAAGTTTTGAAACACCGGCTGGCAAAAGAAGGCAGTGAGTTGGTTACAGATTGTAACCAACTGAAAATGCAATCTTCCGATGGCAAATATTACAAAACCGATGTAGCCAATACCGAGCAACTTTTCCGGCTTATCCAATCCATTCCTTCGCCCAAAGCTGAACCTTTTAAGCTTTGGCTTGCAAAGGCTGGCCGCGAAAGGATTGATGAAATTGAAGATCCTGAAATTGGATTTGACCGTTTAATGGTAACTTATCTGAAGAAAGGATACAGTAAAGAATGGATCAATCAACGACTGAAAAGCATAGAAATCCGTAAGGAACTTACTGACGAATGGGAAGGGCGCGGAGTAAAAAAAGGTCAGGAATATGCCATCCTAACCGATGAAATAACAAAAGCTTGGAGCGGTCTTAGCGTGAAACAATACAAACAGCACAAAGACCTTAAAAAGGAAAACCTCCGTGATAATATGACTAACCTCGAGTTGGTTCTGAATATGCTGGCAGAAGCTTCTACTACTGAAATTTCAAAAGATAAAAAGCCGAAAACATTCGACGAAAATAAAACCGTTGCCCGAAAAGGTGGCGAAGTTGCAAAAGCCGCCCGACTTCAACTCGAAAACACCACAGGAAAAAAAGTTGTAACAACCCAAAATGCAAAATCACTGCAACAAGCTAAAAACAAGGAAATCAGTAAATAAATTGTCTTTAAAAATACACGGCTTACCCCCATTCGCCATTTCGCCCCTCTCCCCTCTTTTCTTTAAAACAACAAAATAACTTTAAAACATTGAACTTTAACTCATTCGGCTTCAGCCCCACCCTAATGCAGGGAATAGAAGCAATAGGATACGAAACCGCCACTCCGGTTCAGATTTCGGCAATTCCAGCCATTTTAGAAGGGCGGGATTTAATTGCTTCGGCACAGACCGGAACAGGCAAAACAGCTGCTTTTTTACTGCCGGTTATCGAAAAACTGATGGCCATGCCTCACGACAACCAAGTGAAAGCCATGGTAATAGTGCCAACCCGCGAGCTTGCGCTACAGATTGACCAGCAAATGGAAGGCTTTTCGTATTACACCAATGTCAGTTCTATTGCCATTTACGGCGGAACTGACGGAACAGTTTTTTCGCGCGAAAAACAGGCTCTCACCGAAGGTGCTGACCTGATCGTGTGCACCCCTGGAAGGTTAATGGCGCATATGAATATGGGTTATATCAAATTCCCTGAACTCAAATTCCTCATCCTCGATGAAGCTGACCGCATGCTCGATATGGGTTTTAATGAAGATATCCTGAAAATCATTTCCTTCCTGCCAAAGCAACGGCAAAACCTGATGTTTTCGGCTACGATGCCATCAAAAATACGACACCTGGTCAGACAGATCCTGAATAACCCTGTGGAGATCAACATCGCTATGTCGAAACCGGCTGAGAAGATCGTTCAGAAAGCCTATGTGGTTTACGATACGCAGAAAATACCACTTATTAAAATGCTGCTGAAGGAAACCGTGATGAAGCGGGTATTGATATTCTGTTCAACAAAGGAAAAGACCCGGCAACTATTCCACGAACTGAAGAAAACCGGCATCAAAGCGGAAGAAATTCATTCTACCCTCGAGCAAGCGGCGCGTGAAAATGTAATTATCCGTTTTAAAAGCGGTGATATACCTGTGCTTGTTGCCACCGATATTGTTTCGCGTGGTATTGATATTGAGGACATTGATATGGTGATAAACTACGATGTTCCTCACGATGCCGAAGATTATATTCACCGCATTGGTCGTACAGCCCGCGCTTCGGCCGAAGGAACAGCTGTTACCTTTATCAACGAGCGCGACCAGCAGCGTTTTGATGCAATAGAAACCCTGCTCGAGCGTGTTGTGGAGAAATCACAGGTACCTCAACAATATGGAGAAACGCCTGCTTACAATCCAAAGATCAGGCCCAAAGGAGAAAAAAGAGGGTTCGGTGGGAAACGTAATTTCAATGGAAAACGAAAAACCGGAAGAAAACCCGGTGATCCGGGACAAAGAAAAAATTAGGCATTAATCTGATTAATCAACTTAATTCTATTTCTTCCCCTCTCGCCGCTCATCCCACAATTCCTTAAAACTTTTGGTTGCTACCACAGGCAACTCACGTCGTGCGCCCCAGCTTGCTGCAAAAAACTTCTTCAGAACCTTATTTTTGGTTTTGCCACTGAACATATCCATGTATTTGCGGTTACCCATGCCTGTTTTAAACGCATACATCACTGTTTTATCAAACCGATTCGTATAACCTTCTTTAACCGAATCGCTGCGGTTGAATAGCAACTGTTCGTGAAGATTAATTTTAACAGGGCAAACTTCGCTACAAGCTCCGCAGAGCGAAGATGCAAAGCTGAGGTGTTTAAAATCTTTCATTCCCCGCATCCATGGAGTAATTACCGAGCCGATGGGGCCGCTGTAGGTAGTTCCGTATGCGTGGCCGCCAATACTTTTATAAACGGGGCAAACATTGAGACAGGCACCGCAACGAATGCAACCGAGTGCGCGGCGTTGATTTTTATGGGCAAGTATTTCGGTGCGGTTGTTGTCGAGCAGGATCACATACATTTCCTCCGGACCGTCATTTTCGCCTTCCTGGCGCGGACCAGTTACTATTGAATTATAGACTGTTATGTTCTGTCCTGTTCCGTATGTAGCCAGTAATGGCCAGAAAAGATCCAGGTCGCGGAGTTTTGGGATCAGTTTTTCGATTCCGGCAATTACGATATGTACTTTAGGAAACGACATGCTCATCATTGCATTTCCCTCGTTTTCGGTAAGGCAAACTGCACCTATGTCAGCTAACAGGAAATTTGCCCCGGTAATTCCTATATCGGCATTAAAAAATTTCTCCCTCAGCAATGCTCTCACATAGGCTGTAATTTGTTCAGGTGTACTGTCGGCATCCAATCCAAATTTGTCGTTGAAAAGAGCGGCTACTTCTTCTTTCGATTTGTGCATGGCTGGGGTAACAATATGATAGGGCTTTTCGCCGGCAAGTTGCACTATGTATTCTCCGAGGTCAGTTTCCAGTGATTCAATTCCTGCTTTTTCGAGGTTTTCGTTGAGCGAAATCTCCTCGGTAACCATGGTTTTACTTTTTACGACATGCTTTGCCTCTTGCTTTTTCACAATTTTAAGCACTTCGCTCACAGCCTCTGCTCCGTCCAATGCCCAGATTACTTTGCCTCCCCGCGATTGAAAAGATGATTCGAAATCAACCAGGTATTTAGCAAGGTCAGTAATTACTTTGTTTTTGATATGAGCACCTCGTTGTTTGGCCAGCTCCAGGTTTGAATATTGCTCTTTCCCTCTTACAACGGCAGCATCGTAGCGCGAAATGTTAAATGCCACGGTTGCACGGTGAACCTTGTCAAACACCTTTTTTTCACTATCTGCAACAAACTTATTATAGGAATCGCTCATGTAGTATCGATTAGAAATTGAGTTTAAATGTGTTGTTCATTCCGGAACTTTAAATTTAACAGCTTACCGAAAAAATTGCAGCCAGCCATGATTACTGTTTTAATGGTATTTTTTCGATCCTTGCCTGGTGTCGGCCACCGTCGAAATCGGTTGTAAGGAAAGCCATTACTGCACTAAGTGCTTCATTTTCGGTAATAAACCTTCCGGGCAGACAAAGAATATTTGCATCGTTATGCTGGCGTGCTAGCCTGGCAAGTTCGGTATTCCAGCATAATGCTGCCCGTATATTAGTATACTTGTTAGCTGTCATGCAAACCCCGTTTCCGCTCCCACAAATAAGAATTGCAAGCGGAAACTGGCCATTATTGACTGCCGATGCAACAGGATGAGCATAGTCGGGATAATCGATGCTGTCGGACGAATAGCTGCCAAAATCACGAACCGAATAACCTGATTCTGCGACCCTTATCTTTAAATACTCCTTTAATGCGTATCCCCCGTGATCACAACCTAAAGCTATTGTTTTTGATTTATCGAGCATTGTTAATAAATTATTATCTGTTATTTATTCCTTATCAACGGTTTCTCGCGCATTCGCTTTCATTTAAACCACTTACACTGAAAAACAAAAGTACATCCAAAAACAAGTCATTTCATTATCAGTGCGATAGAGTTTTTAAACAATTATTGTTAATAAGTGCTTACTTTTGTTACTAAAATGTGCATAGAATTTGCTTGCTCTTAACAATTAATTCACAGGTAAGGGTTAAACGGTGGGCCCAAAAAAGTTTGCTCAACTTGTGAGTCATTTTAAAACAAGATGTGAACACTTTTTTGCTGTTTATAACATGTAAATTTTCCTGCCGGGCTTGATATGAACATAATGTTAACAACAAGCGTAAAACTATAATTTACAGAACCTAAACGAAAAAATACTTGTTAATAAACTGTGTACAAACTGCACTTTGCTTCAATTGAAAATAAAAATCAACTAAACTGCTAACACTATGAACAGGCATATAATAATAACATATATTTAAATTATAAAAAGATATATTAATAATGTCTGTTACAGATAAAACGAAAAAATGGAAAAATATAATCTTGTAAAAAAAATTCAGGAACTTAAAAAAGAGAAGAATGCCGTTATCCTGGCGCATTATTACCAGGTTGCCGAAATTCAGGATATCGCTGATTATATCGGCGACAGTTTGCAGCTTTCGCAAAAAGCTGCTGAAACCGATGCTGACATAATTGTTTTTGCTGGAGTTCATTTTATGGCCGAAACTGTCAAAATTCTGTCTCCAACCAAAAAAGTACTTTTACCCGATCTCGAAGCCGGATGCTCACTTGCTGCCAGCGCACCTGAAAAAGAATTTTCCGAATTTGTTAAAAAACATCCTGATCATAAGGTAATTACCTATATAAATTGTACTGCAGCAGTTAAAACCTGGTCGGATGTAATTGTTACTTCCAGTAATGCGGTGAAAATTGTTGAATCGTTTCCGAAAGATCAGAAACTTATATTTGCGCCTGATAAAAACCTGGGCGCTTATATAAATGGCTTGACTGGCCGCGATATGCTTCTTTGGGACGGTGCCTGCGAAGTACACGAAACCATTCGCACCGAGAGTATTATGAAACTCAAAGTTGAGCATCCGGATGCAAAACTTATTGCACATCCTGAGTGTAAACAACCTGTTCTTATTTTGGCCGATTTTATTGGTTCAACCTCTGCCATGCTTGATTTTACTGCAAAGGACCCTGCTAAAAAGTTTATAGTTGCAACCGAAACAGGTATAATTCACCAGATGCAGAAATTGTCGCCAGGCAAGGAATTTATTGTGGTTCCTTCGGACGAAACATGTTCGTGTAATGATTGTCCGTATATGAAGTTAAATACGCTGGAGAAACTCTATCTTTGTATGCTGCACGAAAAACCTGAAATTACCCTTTCTGACGAAGTAATTGAAAAAGCCCGCAGGCCTATTGTGCGTATGCTCGAATTGTCAAAGAACAGGTGATTGTAGTAAATAGTTAATTGAAAATGGAAAATAGTCCGACTGTTGCCAATTAGCTGTTAATATAGAGATAAATATTAATTTAGTAGTTTAAGTAAAATGGTTTGAAATAGCTACCATTTTCCATTAACCATTTTCCATTAACTAAGAAAAAGTGCAAAATTACTCAGTGTACACTCTCAAAAATGCTTTGTTGAAAATTGTTTTTATTTCATCAATGCTGTTCATTTCTGCTATTCAATCCAAAGCCCAGGAACAACAGGAAAATACTGTTACTGATGGTTTTGCAAAGTTTTATTATCCGGGCGGACAACTTTCGAGCGAAGGCACCATGCGCGAAGGCAAGCCTGATGGATACTGGAAAACATATTTCGAAAACGGAGTTATTAAATCAGAAGGCAATCGTAAAAATTTCCTGCTCGACAGTGTATGGAAGTTTTATGATGATTCGGCAAGATTACTGGTTTCGATCACTTATGCCGGAGATAAAAAAAATGGTTTAAAAACCACGTACCGACAGGGTGAAATGACGACCGAAGCATTCGTAAATGATATAAAACAAGGTCCTACCACGTATTATTATCCTGATGGAAAAGTCCGCCTGATCGTAAATTTTATTGCCGGGCTCGAAAACGGGATTGCCCGCGAACTGGCACCGGATGGAACCGTAATTACTTACATGGAGTACAAAAAAGGTTTCCTCGTCAGTCGTGAGCGAATTAACAGAAAAGATAGCAAAGGTTTGAAACAGGGAAGGTGGAAATTTTTCTACGATGACTTTACCATTAAGCTGGAAGGAATTTATAAAGACGATAAAAAGAACGGCTATTTTAAAGAATACGATGAGAACGGAAGTTTACTTACTGTTAAAAAGTACGTGAATGACGTTGAACAAATTGAGGCTCCGGAACTAACCAGCCTGAAACTTAAAACTGATTATTACCCTAGTGGTAAAGTAAAAACTGTTGCCAGTTACAATGGAGATGTTGCTGAGGGAGTCCGGCGCGAGTACAGCGAATACGGTAAAATAACAGCAGGATATGTTTTTACAAAAGGAGCTCTTACCGGTGAAGGAATTGTGGATGAAGAAGGAACCAAAGAAGGCGAATGGCGCGAATATTACCTTGATGGCACACTGCGTTCGGTTGGCACATATTCAAAAGGTAAACCTGTCGGCAACTGGAAATACTATTTCGAAAACGGCAAACTGGAATCGGAAGGGAAATATACAAAGTTAGGTTTGCTCGACGGAACCTGGCGCTGGTATTTTGAAGATGCAAGCATAAGGCGCATACAATCGTACATTGCAGGTATGGAAGATGGCGAATACGAAGAACATGACGAAACCGGCCGCCTGATTGTAAAAGGACAATTTGCCGAAGGCGTTGAAGAAGGCGATTGGGTGTATGATTTTAGTAACTACCGCGAATTGGGAAGTTATAAAGGAGGTGCACGGTTCGGGAAGTGGAAATCGTATTATGCGGATGGAACCCTGAAATTCGAAGGAGAGTATATTGACGATAACCTGAACGGTAGAGTGAACTGGTATTGGCCAACCGGCAGACTAAAAGATCAGGGCAATTTCGTGAACGGGAGCCGCGAGGGCGACTGGATTACCTTCAACGAGGATGGTACTCCATTCCTGATCATAACGTACCGTGGCGACATTGAAAAGCGCTATGACGGGAATGTTATCAGGCCGGCTTTTGAGGAATAGAGTAAATTTCTTCTTTTTCAAGATTGAGATATTGTTTAAACTTAACTGGTAATAATATTTAGTCAGATAAAAATAGGAAGATGGGAGTTTGAAATTGGAAGAATCCGAGTTTGAAGTTCATAATTCAATATATTTTCGATTATCGCCCCTCGCCCCTCGCCATGTCACCCTTTCTGATAGTTAAAATCAACAATTTTTTACAGCCTCTGAATGGCTTTGTTAACTTTCATAAAATCACTAATACTCAAATTTATGGTCCGTTATAAGTTTTTCATTGTGTTGCCTTTCCTGGCAATACTATTATTCGTTTCTTGCCAAAGCAAACAACAGAAATCAGCTGATTTACATAATGCAATTGATACCTCTGCTTTTCTTAAACAGGGAGATACAATTTCAAGCCTTGTACAAAAAGTATTACTGGCGAATGTAATGCAGGCAATGAAATCCGGAGGTCCGGGTTTTGCTGTTACCTACTGCAACGAAAAGGCTATGCCGCTTACCGATTCACTGGCAAAAGCACATAATTGCTTGATTCAGAGAGTATCGGATAAATACCGCAATCCTTTAAACAAGCTATCCGAAACAGATGAAGAAATATTTAAGGCTGTGAGTACTTCAATGAATCCTGTTTTGATTTCCGAAAACGGGCAGCTGATTTATTATAAACCTATCAAAATAGCTATGCCGGCATGTCTTACCTGTCATGGAAATACAGGGAAAGAACTTAATATGGAGACAGCTGAAATAATAAAGCAAAAGTATCCTGAAGATTTAGCTACAGGCTATAAGGAAGGCGATTTTCGAGGAATGTGGAAAATAACTTTCTTACAAGATTAGATTGAAGGTTATCAAACCTGAATGCATGCAAAATTAATTTTAAAAATACATATGACAGAGCCGGAAATTTTTTATTTCCGGCTCTGTTGCTATCAGCCAATTCCTGCCTTATATTAGTGGTGTTGAAATAAAATACTTCACTTGTAGTCCAAATGCCTGTAAACAGAGCATTTTCTAAACTATACTATGATGCAGCAACAACCCTCTGATCCTGTTCAGGATACCAATCTCCCCCCTAAGAAAAAGAAAAAACGCGGATGCTGCTTCGGATGCAGTATGATCCTGCTTTTACTTATTGTTGGCATACTGGGATATGCCGGGTATATGTTTTACAAAAGCATGCCACACAAATCGGCAGTCGAAAAAGAATACAATACCATTCCTGATTATTTCGAAAACTAATGAGTATGATAAAGATATACAGCATATTCATTTTCCTGCTGATAACAAATATGTCATTGGCACAACAGCCTGCTTTCAGGTTGCATATGCAGGGTGGAAAAACTGAAATGATGGGCGATGGCGACGATTATACCACTATTGTTATAACCGCCCGTGATGCCGAAGGTGAAATAATAACTACCATGAACGGCAAGGTAAGCCTGAGATGCAGTGCAGGGTTTACTGACGAACATGAACTACTGATGGTAAACGGCACAGCCTGCACACGATATACTTCGCCGATCTTCGGGCAACCGGTAAAAGCTGCGCAACGCATGGTATATTTTATGGTGAAGTTTATCCGGAAATTTCTTTCCAGCTTCACAGGTTCCTCCGATATGGAGTCGAACCAGAAATTAGCCGGAAAAATAGCCATTGAAACCTTTAAGGAAGGCATCAACCCACTCACTCTTATACCCAAAAAGGACAACGACAATTTTGCCTATTTCGTTTGCGAAATGAACGGTGTGAAAGGAAAAACGAAGATACAAATTGTGAAAGCTACCGAAGGAGGCAATAGTTCAATCGTTCCCGGCTATTACGAAGGGTATGATGTTACCGGTTCAGCGCACTTTGAACTGATGATAGGAAGCGGCGGCAAAGGCCAGATGACACAAAACGGAATTGAGCCTGTTACAATATTGTTTACCAACGAAAAGTCAGCTGAAATAAACGATGCCATGCAAAAGATGATGGGTGGCGGCGAATGGATGAATGCATATGTTGGGGCTTCGGAACGCGATATGCAATATATGGAAGGATACGATATTCGTAAAAACGGACTGCCATCCATATACTTACCTATGCCCGACAACGGAATTTTTACCTATATCCCTCCTATTCTTTTCGAATACCGTGGCCGGCCTCAAACCAGCACAAACACAACCGGGAGCAGTGAAAGCAACGTATCACAAGGGCAACAGCCTGAGCCTGAAAAAAGGGAAAATGTGTATATCAAATTTCTACGCAATGAGGTAATAGGCGATGGACGAAGCGTGGCAACAGCTGTTTTTCATTACGAGGATGTAAATAAAGTGCCGGTTTCGGGTATTAACTTCAGGTGGAATGTGCCGAAAGAACTTAAAATCATTTCGTCTCAAACCACTACCGATGCAGCCGGCAATGCCGAAATTAAATTGCAGGTCCCGGTTATTAAAGCTACAAAGGAAGAAAGGGATGCAACCTGGCATGAAATAAAAAACAACACACATGGGTTTGAACTCAAAGCACATTACAGCACACCTAAGAAACCGAACGAATCGGTTCGTACTGATTTAAAAGTATTTAAAACTATCGAAAGGAACATCAGGATTCTGAAACCGGGATTTGAAATTACACCTGTGAAAATACTCCTTCCGCAACTAGAGCGGTATCAACTCGAAGGAAATATAAATGCACTTGTCGAAATGATCAATTCACCCTCAATTCCTGATGTATTGCCTGTAAACGATGCCATTGTGTTAATTGAGAGGGCTAAATTCAATCCGGAGACCTTTTTAAGGAATTATGAACTGTATTTCAAGAAGAATCGAAAGACATTTCTGACAGATATTAGTTCTGATGATGGAGGTTTTTGGGGCACAACCGATGCAAAAGGGAATTTTGAACTACTTGTCGGCGGAAATACGGATCGTAAACTGAAAATGGAACCCCTGCAGGTGAAACTTTCTGATCTGACAGGCAGGCGTAAGGGAGAATTGGGAAAAACTCTTTCGATGTTCGAAGATCCGGAATTTGTTAACAAGGTGATAGATGGTTTCTTTAAGATTGATAAGGACCTGTGCCTTCTAAAACACGAAAAAGCCGTGATGACAGAGGAGAAACTTCACCTCATCGGAATGCTGATGGTAAATGCCAATACCGGAGACAAATTAATGAAAGACACTGATGATGAGCTGATAGCGCAGGGTTGGGAACTGATGAAAACGGCTGCCGAGTACGCCAATAAAAAGTGGGAGATAACCGATAAAATGTATAAGAAGCTGAAACTTGACAAAGTATCGGATAAACTGGGTGAGTATGGAAAAAAGGTAAAAGAAAAAACCGGGCTTGATAATATTGACAAAATTACCGACTCACTCACCAAACTTGGCTTGCGATACGAGAATGCATTTTGGAAAAAGGCTCTGGCAATGGATGATTATAAATACGGAACAAAAAAAATAATCCAGTATTTCTTTGCAGAAACGGTACTTCCCGAAGGCGCTAAAAACTCTGACAAAGCCAAAGCATCAGCAACCTACTACAAACACTTAGGTGATTTGGGCGGCGAAGTTGCCGGAAAAATATGGGAACAATTATCCGAAGCTATTTCCGAGGCTCTTGCAACGTATGTTGTGCCTACACGTATAAAGGGCACATATGATAAGGGTAATAAATATGTTGAAGAAACTCAGAAAGCAGTTACCGATTATGTCCCGGATAAAATAAAAGCAGCTATACAGACCGCATATTACAAATCAATGAAAGAACATATTCTGAGGTTTTTCGATCAGTCGCCCGAAAATGTGCATCTTGTATATACGAACCTGCAACCGGCACTTCGCGACAGATCGACTGAACTAAGGGCTTATTACAGCAGCGTGGCAGCCTGGCGTTACGGTGCCGAAATGCTGAAAGCCTACATTGACCTTGGTATCGACCTCGTTGTGAAATCAATAGTTGTAATCGTAGATGCATACAGTGGCAACTGGACATCCATACCCAAACATTTTAAAAAACTGGATGAAGGCAAAAGCGCCATCGGAACAGCCTTTACTGCCGGAGGTTTTTCGATGGAATTGTACCGCCATAATAATTTGTGGGCCGAGGTATTGTCGTCGTTCGTGTATGCCAATAAATGCATTTTGCAGGGAAATATTAAGACCACTTCAACAGATATATCCGATTATTCATTTTTTTCATCAGCATATGCTGCTGCTCCCGGCAGGACAGCTCCGCTTAATCTGTCAGTCCCCACACTGGATCAGTTGAAATATTCCGGAAACGGCTTGCCCGTTAATGGTTTGAATGCGGTGTTCGCTAATTCAGCTCAACTTGAAACCTGGATGGAAGAGAATATGTCGGCTGTTTATCGCCTGGCATTTACCAAACGTGAAGAAGCCGCTGCACTTTTCGAAAATGTTTCGAAATACAGGGAAAATTCCGAACAGCTTGCTGTGTTAAGCATTGCTATAGCCGCTGATCCGCGAAATCCGGAACTCGCAGCCGAATTCAATACAACCGCAGCCGAAGCTGCCAGCAACAGCAAAGCACTGAAAGAAGCCACCGGCGTTGCGACTTCCGCATTGAATGAACTTCCCGCCGATCCGGGGGTGAATATCCTGCCCGCCGAAAAATCAATGCTGGCCGGTAGTGAAAATAAATTGTGGATATACATTGGCTTAGGGCTTGGCAGTTTACTATTGGTAATCGGTGTAATTATTATCATCCGCCGGCGCAGAAAGTCACACGTATCGGCCATTCCGGCAGCTACCCCACCGCCTCTCCCCTATTCTCCCGCTCCCCCTGTCTCCCCTTCTCCGGCTCGCCCCTCACCACTGCCATCACCTCCGACTTCCGACCTCCGACCTGCGCCATCACCAAAATTCTGTCCTCAATGCGGGTCCGCTTTTAAGCCAGGTGCAAAGTTTTGCGGCAAGTGTGGATTTAAAACAATATAAACAAGGCCATTAATATTTGGAAATCATGAATTTTTGCACCAATTGCGGAAACCAGCTTAAGCCCGATGCTAAATTCTGCAGCAAATGCGGGCAGGTTGTAAAAGAGGAAATAAAATCCTCAGCGGTTGCACCTGTGAGGCAACCCTCGTGTTCGAAATGCGGAACCCTGCTTGTGCCGGGTGTTAAATTCTGCACATCATGCGGAGCACCTGCACAATTTACTACGGCTCCGCCTTTGATTAGGCCCGTAACTGCAAATGTCCCCCCGGTGCAAGCTCCACCAATTGTGAACCCGCCACTACAATCGCAGATTCAGGTACCGCCTACAGGAAAACACCCTAAAAAAAAGACAGGAAGAAAAATACTGGTTTTCGTGGTAAGCGCAATAGTTTTGCTCGCCGCTGCAGGAGCAGCATTGTATTTTTTCGGAACCTTCGAACCCAAAGAATCCTATGCTGATTTATCTCCACTGTACGAGGAAGAAAAAGTGGATCAGGCTAAAATTGACAGTGCTGCAACTGAGGTAGAAAATATATTTCTCACCGCCGATACAGTAAAGCTGGCCAGGATATTGTCGCCCACAAGCCTGGAACAGAAACGCGAATTTTTCAGGGAACTGCAGCCTTACATGGCAGCATTTGGTCAGGACTTTAAATCCCGCAAATTCCTATACGGTACAGCGAGGTTTGCGGTGTATGAATTCAGTTCCGCCGATGGTATGTTTACAGCCGAGTTCTGCATGGGCGATGATGGGAAATGGAAATTAATGCGGTTTTAAAAAACTCAGAACTATGAAAGCACTCAGAGACTTCCGCTTTCCGCTGCTGGTGTGCATTGGATCAATTATTATTTTATTGTTCACCAGTTACGGTAACAAAAAAGTACACCCCGACCTGAACGAATTTATGGTTGATGCATTTCTGAAACAAAACAAAACAAGTGGTTTTCCGGACTATGACTTTAAAAACTACACGTTTAACCTTGAAGAATTCGGGAAAATAAAAGGGACAGCGATTACCAAAGAAGGTCTTTTCAATGTCGGTGACGTTGCAGCCGGTGGTGTAATGGCAGGTATTGGTGCTATGGTCGAAAAAAATGTGGTTTCCGTAGTATATGCCGAGGAAGGCCCCGCTGAAATGACACCCAGGCAGTGGATTATTACTGGTGGTTATTCGGCCGATGTACCCGAAATACCGGCTTCGTTAAGGCACTTTTACGATCCGACACGCCCGGCCGGCGACCGCTACTTAACCGATATTACAAATGCAAAAATCATGGGATCGCTACAGAAATATGCCTTTACGAACCCAAAAATTGACGGACTCAAATGGGCACTGGGAACCCCCGGCGATAAATCGAACGGCCCGCAGGATCATCAATATACCTGGGAACGCGGCAAAATGTGGGTACAAATGGCACTGAAGGAAACAAATCAGGATAAAAAGAATGAATACATGGCGTTGGCCTGGCGCTCGCTTGGCGAAACCCTTCATATGATTGCCGACCACGGTTGCCCGCCGCATGTGCGGAACGATGCACACCCTTCGCCCTTGTGGGGCAATAATAATCTATTTGGTAATCCCGATCCTTACGAAGAATTCATGGATATCATCCGCAGGGATTTTCCGGCCAATTTTGCTGCTTTTGCCAAAGGATCGACTGATCCTTCGTTGACTCAGCAATTCCTTAACGCTACCCGGGCCGAAACCATTGCCCACGAACTGGCTGTTTTCACCAACATCAATTTTGTTACCAACGAAACCATTTCAGGTACTGATAAAGAGGGCACCTTCAGGGTGCAGATTACACATCCGCAATATCCCTATTTTGCACCCCTGCTCGATCAGTTGAGTTATAACAAGGATGATTACTGTTATGTCTCTTCAACTGGCATAAAGCAATGTACCGACAGGTATTATTTTGCAAAAATGATTCCACGCTACTGCGCCCCCTTTGTGGATATACACTGCGTAAATTCACAGGCGGCTGTGCTGGTTCCCAACCTGGTGGAAGCCGGAGCCAATGTAATAAAACTCTTCATACCCAAACTCAGCATCGAAATCAATACATTAGATAAAGGTCTGCTGAAAGGCACCATCACTCATACCACTGACGATGAATACACCCAACAGATCCTGTACACCGGCAAAGTTAAACTGGAAATAAAAAACAGCAATCAGAAGGTGGTTGATGAAAAAGAAACCGAGGCACTTGATGGTATCTTTGAAACCAAACTAAAGCTGGCGAAAGGCGAAAAAGTATGTGCCAAAATTGAATTCGGAGGTGTGGTTGTAGCTTCAGACGATTTTGAAGGAAGCGAAACGGGAGGGATATACGGGATATACCAGGGCACATACGATATTAAATTTAATGAAGCTGAGTGGGCTGAAGCCGAATTTCAGCGGGGCTTGAAAAATTCAACTCTGAGCGCCAACCCAGAACTCAGGGAAATCGAAATCAAAAACCGTAGAGAAGGCAGTATTGCTTTGGTACAGGCCGAATTATCAAGCAGAAAGTATGTAGTATCAAATGCAAAGGAACCGCCGAGGATTAAGTTCGAGATATTCAGACCTCAGGATAATAAAGAATACTATGCAGTGAGTGGTTTAAAATACACTGTTCGTAACAGTGCCGAATTTATTAGTAATCATTTACCCCAGGAGCTAACTCCACTCAAAGATAGAAGTAATCCCGGAACCAGGATAACCTTTTCGGGCAATGGGTTTACAGCAGTGACCGTTGTCGAAGATTTTACCTATACCGTGAGGGGTACTTTTAAAGGAAATATGCTCACGGGCGATTGGAGTGCAACCGGCTTCGGTAAAACTCTTTGGACAGCCACCTTTACTACCCGGAAAATTTACGATGCAGATTGATGAATTAATCTCAGCATCTGGTTAACAGAATACACCACTGATTGATACCCATAAAAACCCAAAACCATGAGTTTCTGTCCCCAATGTGGAAGCCAAATAAAGCCTGGCTCACGCTTCTGCGGTAGCTGCGGCGAAAACATTAAAACGGTGCTACCGGATGTCCAATTACCGCGCGCTTCCGGCAATTCCGAACCCTCTACTCTGGTTTCGCCCCCGTTACAGGCTGCAAACCTTCCATTCACTATGAAAAACTCACAACGGCGCATCGTAAACCTGTGGATCATCCTGATGTTTGTGTTTATATTCCTCATTTTCCTGCCTTCCATAATTAGCCTTGATGGTATGGATGGCGGATTTGCCATCGGATTTGTCTCCTTCTTTATGGTTATCACAAGCATTGTCGTGATCCTCATCTACCGCTCACGGGCAAAACAGCTTGACAATATACTGGCCGGTGAAGGGCGAATAGCCGTTTGGAAATATTCGCCCGAAGAATGGGAACGCTTTTGCGAAATTGATTTCGATGAGGAGAGAAAGGCTAAAAAGTTCCTGTTTATATTGGTTTCGGTAATTTGCGTAATTGTGGGCATCATTCTTTGGATTGCAATGGAGGATATTCTTATTATGTTTATCTCACTCGGCATCATTCCTGTGGTGGCTGTTCCGGCTTTCCTTGCACCCCGCATGCGTTATAAAAAACTGAAGACTTCAGAAGGTAAAGCATTGATTTCTGAAAAGGGTGTAATTGTTGGTAAAATGTTTCACCTTTGGGTTAAACTTGGTGCAAGGCTCGACCAGGTAATACTGGTAACGGATGAACAACCACCCATACTCGAATTCCATTATTCAATGCCTACACGCAACGGCCGGCAGGACGAAGTGGCACGGGTGCCTGTGCCAAAAGGAAGAATGGATGAAGCCATAAAGATTGCCGGTGAATTTCAGATCAAGTAATTCGCTCACGAGGTAAATGAATTTATTACCACGACACGCAAAGCCAACGCATTGGTAAAAATAAAAGTTCTATTTTTATCCATTTATTTTCAGTTAACATTTTACCGCAATAAATAACACTCGAACAAAAGAAACTGGAAAATAAATTCAATATGATAATTCCGACTTAATCTATTGGTTTGTACGATCAAATAGGTAAATGATATGGCAAAAACTAAAAAGATAAATGTACAGGGTCTAGAAATCGCCATTTTTCAGGGTGACCAGTCCGAATATATTTCTTTAACTGATATTGCCAGATATAAGGATGCATCAAATACAGATACTATTATTCAAAACTGGCTTAGGAATCGCAATACAATTGAATTGTTGGGTTTTTGGGAGATTATGTATAATCCTTATTTTAAACCCCTCGAATTCGAGGGGTTTAGAAAACAAGCAGGTTTAAATAGTTTTGTTTTAACCCCTAAAAAGTGGATTGAAACCACGGGTGCTATAGGAATCGTTTCTAAACCGGGTCGATATGGCGGCACATTTGCTCATAAGGATATAGCTTTTGAATTTGCATCCTGGATTTCAATTGAATTCAAATTATATATCATCAAAGAATTTCAAAGATTAAAAGGAGATGAAAATGAACGCTTAAAACTTAACTGGAATTTACAACGAACATTAGCTAAGGTAAATTATCAAATCCATACCGATGCCATCAAAGAAAAACTAATCCCACCTGCCGTTTTAAAAGAAAAAACAAACTTTGTATATGCTAATGAAGCTGACTTGCTAAATGTGGCACTATTTGGCCTTACAGCAAAACAATGGAGAGATGCCAACCCAAAGGCAGAAGGAAATATCAGGGATGAAGCAAGTATTGAACAGTTAGTAGTATTAAGCAATATGGAAAGCATTAATGCTGTGCTTATCCATCAGGGACTACCCCAATCGGAACGATTGATTCAACTTAATAAAATTGCCATCACACAAATGCAATCTCTGTTGAATAACTCAAGTCTGAAAACATTAAAATAAATGAATTTATCAATATTAAATGCCGCAAATCTTTTTGAAGCAGCCTCCAGGCTGTTTCAGCAATGGAATATTAAACTCAATACAAAGACTGTCAAAGAAGCCGTTGTTTCTTTTTGCCATCAGCGAACGCTCTAAATATTGGCAAAAATGGCGGTAAGGCGAAAAAACTGGCAAAATATTTATATTTCAAGTGTTGTTGCCCGTACCTGCATTCTTAATGGTTGCCGTCATAGTGCTTTGCAACTCAGCAAAGCGATCTTATCCCGCAAGCGGGAGAATTCAATACTTGTCATAGCATGACTTTACATTCATTCTTACTTTCTGGCTCCATTTTTCAGAAACAGGAAAAAAAAAACTAAATTTGAAATTGATACTTAATCTTACACGTTTTCTGACAGTTTTCGTACTGTTGTTATCTACGTTTATAACAATCGGCCAACCCTTTTCCTTCCGAAAAATAAATTCCGGCACAAAAGCTGAAATACACACACTCATACAAAACAAGCAACAGGAAGTATATTTCCTTGCCAATAAAATATATTTCCTGAACGAAAACAAATGGAGCAAACAGGATTTTCCGGCTGAAGGAAAAATAAAAGAGTTTTACCCGGTTTCTTCAAAGGATATCTGGTTTTCTGCCGATCAGGTTACAAACACATCAATGCTTTATCATTACCATGATGGGGTAACCGAAAATATTCACCCACCTTTTGCCAATACCATTACTTCAATCAGTTTTTTATCAAAAAATACAGGAATACTGACCAGTTTTGCCGATGTGGCTGTATATGAAAACGGATCCTTCAGGAAGCTTCCACCTGCTCCTACGCGCTTCGTTATCGAAAAAGTATTTGGCAAGAATGCTGAAATTTTTTACTTGCTTACTAACCGAAGCGAACTATTTCTTTATGATCATGGTGTTTATAAAAGAGTATTGGGAAATAAAACAATTACCGACTTTAGTTTTACTGATATTCAGGACGGATATTTGCTTTCGGGTGAAGAATTATTACGCGTAGATGCTTCAGGAATAAAACAGGTTGCTAAAAGTCCCGATTTCCGGTCGGTAAACAGAATATGTTTGGTTGCGAACAATGCGCTGATCCTTATAGGTAGCAAAGGGTTAGTTTTAAGCTATTCCAAAGGACAATTGTCGCGGCATAGTATCCCATACACCGAGAATCTGACCGATGTGGTCGCCAACGGAACTGAAAATATCTGGATATCTGGTGAGAATGGGCTTCTGCTGTACAGCGGAGATCAGAAATTTGCGGAGTATGTTGAGAATAACCAGGGATTTTCTTCACATAAACTTATTTACTATGGCATAACTACAGATGATGAATATGGGGTGGCTATGGCTGATTTTAACCAGGACAACAAAACAGATATTTACAGCGTTCGTATTTATGAGCAAAACCGGCTTTATATCAACCATATTGTTTCATCCAATTCATTATACGGGACCGAAGGTTTTACCGAAGAAGCGGTAAAGCGAAATGCAAACGGAGTAATTAATCCCGGGAGCAGCACTGCCCAGAATGAACTTAAATTGGGAATAAGCGTTGCCGATATTGACAATGATAATGATCAGGATATCTATCTATGCTACCTAAACAGCACCAATAAATTACTGCTAAACAGGGGAAACGGGTATTTCAGGAATGTTTCGGAACAGAAAAGAAGGGCGTGCGAAAACATGAATCGCTCCAATGCCGCTGCATTTGCCGATGTGGATAACGATGGCGATCTTGATTTATTCGTTACAAACGAAGAAGGCTCGAACAGGCTCTTCGAAAACAACGGCTCGGGCAATTTTAAGGATATTACCGCAACTTCCGGACTGGCATCGGTAAGCGGGGGAATGTGCGCCTCTTTTGCTGATGTTAACAATGATGGATATCCCGATCTGTGTGTTTCTTTCTGGTATCCAACCAACAAAATCTATTTCAATGAATCAAAAAACGGAAGAATTTATTTTCGCGATGCAACGCATCTCACCGATATAGCCGGAGCAGCTCCTGCAAAGAGCAATGCAGTTGCTTTTGCCGATGTAAATAACGATGGATTCATTGATTTGTTTATCGCCAACCGGAATGCCGGAAACAAACTGTATCTTAACGATGGAAAAGGCATTTTAAGGGATAGAACTGCCGAGTATTTTCAGCCTGAGAATTTTCTGAGTAACGGAGCTGTGTTTGCTGATTTCGACCTCGATGGCTACCAGGATTTATACATCACCAATGTTGGCGAAAATATACTGTATAAAAACGTAAACGGGCTATATTTTACCGATGTTACATCGGAATTCGGTGCCGAACTCAGCGGCTATTGTACCGGTTGCGCAGCAGGGGATATTGATAATGACGGCGACCCCGACCTCTATGTTGCTAATTACATAAACGGCGACAGCAAACTATTCATTAACAATACCGAAACAAAGTCATTTGTTAAGTTTAAGCTTCGTGGCGTGCGCTCAAATAAGGATGCTATTGGTGCAAAAGTATGGTTATATAAGGTGGCAGGTAACAAAAATCCGGCTGTTCTTGCAGGCTTCAGAGAGTTGAGCGGAGGAAGTGGCTACGGATCCATTTCAGCGAAAGAAATGATTTTTGGTGTTGAAAAAGAAACTGTTTATTATGCATTGATTAAGTTTCCGTCGTCAGCTGACACGTTGAAGATTGAACAAATAGTTGCCGGCGAAACCAAAGAAATATTCGAATTACAGGGATTGAAAGCATTTAATACTGAAACCGGGAACGATCTTGTGCGTTTTTTTACTGATCCGGAAATACAGCCTGAAATTATAAAAACGTTTCTGATTACCCTGTTGTTGTTTCTCTATAACCTCCGGTTACACAAAAACATTCGAAACATTGATATTACGCGATGGCTGGCAAGTGGCTTTATTCTGGCTGTTTTCTTTCTTGTAAATCAGTTGTTCCTTTTTCAATGGCCATCATTTTCCTTTTTTCTTGCACCCATAGTTGTATTGGGTTTACTTGCAATTTTAGATCTCTTTATAGGCAGGATTTTACTCAGAAGGTTTGCACAGAAAGAAAAACTCGATCTGCGTGAAAAACTGTCGCGCGACCTGCACGATGATCTGGCTTCCACGCTTGGAAGTATTTCCATTTATGCCGAAACCCTCAAAGGGATGAATGAACCCTCAAAGTCGGATTTTGAAAAGCTGTCGGTAAAAATAGCCTGGCTTACACAGTCGGCCCTGCAATCCATTTCCGATATTATATGGATGACCTCCCCACGAAATGATTCCTTACAAAGTCTTATATCGAAAACAAGCAATTATATGCTTGAAATTCTGACCGATAACAAAATCAATTTCAGTTCGTCAATCGAAATTCCCGACGATCCTGTTATTCTGAAGGAAAAAACACGAAACGATGCTTTTTTAATCCTGAAGGAAGGCCTGCACAATATAATCAGGCATTCGGGAGCCCAAAATGTTGCGTTTAAGGCCGCTATGAATGAAAATAGTTGTTTAATAAGCCTTAAGGACGATGGCATTGGAATACTTATTTCGGGATTGCCCAAAAAAGGATCGCATGGCAACGGACTGGTTAATATGCGTAGGAGAGCCCAGGAATCAGGTATCGAAATTAGAATTCAATCCGGCGAAGGTACCGGAACCGAAATATTTCTTCAGTTTACAATATGACCTGATAAGGCTATTTAATCATGTGATTTTTCTCTTTACTTTGTATAAAAACATATAAATGGGCATAACGGTCGGAATTGTTGAAGATCATTCGGAATTCAGGCAAAGCCTGGTGTATCTTATTTCTTCCTTCTCCGAATATTCTGTAGCTTGGTCTTACTCCTCCGTTGAAGAAGCACTTGAAAATTTTACAGAAACAGATATTATTCTGCTCGACATTAATCTGCCCGGCTTATCGGGTATTGACGCTATTCCACTCTTTAAACAAAGATTTGCGCAACAGAAAATTGTAATGCTCACCATCCTCGAAGATGACTACCATATCCTCGAAGCCATAAAAAATGGCGCTGACGGATATTTACTGAAAAAATCAAGTCCGAACAAAATCCTCGACGCCATTCAACAGGTTTATGATGGCGGTGGGGCTCTTACTCCAATGGTGGCAAAACAAGTGATGGCGTTTTTAAAACCCGAAGCCCAGAAACCAGGATCCGAATCTAACCTTACCGTTCGCGAAAAGGAAATCCTTGTGCTTATTACACAGGGAATGACCAACGAACTGATAGCCGACAAACTATTTATCAGTGTTCAGACGGTGCGAAACCATATAAAAAATATTTACGACAAATTGCAGGTCCATTCACGGGCCCAGGTTGTGGTTAAAGCTTTTAAAGATAAACTGATTTAAGAGAAAATGACCTTTTCAGGCTATTGCATGTTTTTTTTCTTTACCCCACTTTTGTCCAACCTTAATCACTTTCATAAAACAGAAACCTGATAAACAGAATCTTCCATGAAAAAAGCAATTAGTTTATTCGCAGTGTTGATGTTGCTATTTGTTGCAACACAAAGTTTTGCCCAAATCAATTTCGGGGTAAAAGCAGGTATAAATTTGGCAAATATGACTTCCCAGGATGATGAGAACAATTACGCTAAAGATACACCTTACGAAATTAAAACCGGATTTCATGCAGGTATCACCGCTGCATTTTCAATTTCAGAAAATTTTGCCATTGAGCCTGGGGTTTTGTATTCAGCAAAAGGTTTCGCCGAAGAGTTCAGCGGTGCAAACATCAAATATAACATCAATTACCTGGAAGTCCCGATCAATGCTGTATATAAAATTGATGCAGGGAGCGTAAAAGTGTTAATTTTTGCTGGTCCTTACCTTGGCTATGCAATTTCAGCCAAAGTGAAATCCGATGAGGCAATTTTGGGTGAAAATGGCGACCAGAAAGAAGAAACAGTAAGTATTGGCACCGATAAAGAAGAAGATGCTGTGGTACCATTCGATTATGGAGTAAATTTTGGCGCCGGAGCTGAAATGTCAGGCATCAGCCTCAGTTTCCAATACGGGCTGGGTTTGGCAAATACTTCGCCGTATTCGGAATATAGTTATAGCAGCAAGAATAAAGTAATTGGGATATCGCTGGGGTATAAATTCGGCGGGAAATAATAGTTTATTTAAGGTACGAAATTGTTAATGCATAATTTAACTGACTTGTGATTGAGATTTGATTGGTTAGCAATATTTTATATCCGGTTTTTATGGGGTTAATTCCTCTAAGTTATGTTAATATCAACATTATCTTTTTAAATGAATACCCCGTGGCAAAACTGCGGGGTATTTTTTCAACTCAGTTTTGGCTACATGTAATTTGATTTTTTCAATTGCAATTTTGCAAAATGCTTGACGGGACTCAGGAATACTGTATTAAAAATGACCTGATTGGGCTATTGCATATTTTTTTTCTTTGGTTCATTTTTGCTTAAGAAATAGTATTTCGCCGCAATATGGATGAATGCAGTAAAACCCTTTGAACAGGAAGAAAAGCATTTGGTTGATTCACGGTTTTGATGGTACTGTTTTTTTGCTCTGCCGATTATAACTACAAACCCAAAAACATACTATTAACTTAAAATCTCTTGTCATGAAAAAGCTAATTGGTCTTCTTTTAAGCGTAACCATACTGGTTTTATGCTTGTCGTGTGAAAAACTTTTTAATAAAGATGAAGAGGATGCCGGTACATTGGGTGGCGACCAATCAACAATGGGTGCAGTTGGGGCAACCACCGAATCGAGTTCAGGCGAAATTGCCGGAGTAAGTAATTTTTCTGCATCCGTAATAGCACTTAAGAGCGGAGTTTCTACTTTTAAGGGATCTGCAACCGTTAAAAACGATATACTAAAAGGACTCGTTTCAAACATACCTGGTATTAGTGTTGTGGGCGACAAAGTTTCAACGGAGGGTATGGATTTTAAAATTACAACAAAAGGGCTCGAGCTAAAAACCGGTCCGGGCGCAGGTGTTTTGGTAAAGTACGATTCAAAAGTTGGCGATACATACCCGATCGGATCAACCGGGAAATTCAGAACCGTAGTTGCCAAAACAGGTGTCGATGATTATCCATACGGCTTTATGCTTATTAAAGTTGTGCAGGTGGAGGAAAGTCCCAATTACCTGAAATCCGGAGGAATTTCGAAGATTACCTACGTTGCAAATCACAAATTCGGGCTTGTTGGTGTTAAATTTTCGCTCGACGACGGCACCTCCGTAAATTTCCCAATATACAACAGTTCAGAGAACTAACATACATGGAGAACCAGATAAAGGTATATGCGATATTTAACCATTAGTGGAGAGAAAAAGAAAATACCCGCATATCCGCATCATAAAGATTATGTATATCGGAGTTATCGGTTTTTTGAAGCCCGGAGTCTCTTATCGTTACTTCTTATCAATGGCATTTTTGATGCGGTAAAAAGGAAATGGCTGCAATGGAAATATAACTATTCCATTCCGCTTAATTTACTTATCGATCCTACCAGTGCCTGCAATCTTCGTTGCACGGGCTGTTGGGCAGCGGATTATGATAAAAGGAGCGAACTATCGTTTGAGAAACTCGATGAAGTGCTTTCTGATGCACGAAAACTTGGTATTAACAGTATCGTTTTCAGTGGTGGTGAGCCTATGATGCGCAAGGACGATATTCTGAAATTATGCCGCAAACACTACAAGTTGCCTTATACCATGTTTACAAATGGAACACTTATCGACGAGGCCTTTGCAGATGAAATGGCAGTTTTGGGTAACCTGAACGCTTTTGTAAGCATTGAAGGTTTTCGCGATGCCACCGATTTCCGCCGTGGAACTGGCACTTACGACAAAGTTTTGGAAGCCATGGAAATTCTTAAAAAGCGGGATATAGGGTTTGGCTTTTCTGTTTGTTACCATTCAAAAAACTGGAAAGAAATATCCAGCGATGAGTTTCTTGATTTCATGCGTGAAAAAGGTGCCTGGATTGGCTGGATGTTCAATTATATTCCGATAGGAAGCGATGCCGATGTAGGCCTGTGTCTGAATGCTGCTGAACGTGCCGAAGTAAAGCAACGGATTGAGACCTATATGAAAAAACACCGGTTTACTATAGTTGACTTTGCAAATATGGGTCACATGGCCTTCGGATGCGTAGCTGCAGGCAACGAGTTTGTTCATATCAACTCCAATGGTGACCTTGAACCCTGTTCGTTTTTTCACTATTCGGATGTGAATATCAATGAAAAGACACTTTCCGAAGCATTGGCCTCACACTTTTTCAGGCATTTCCGTAAAGCCAAACCGTTTTCCGAAAATCCGCACCGCCCCTGCCCTATAATGGATACACCCGAAATTCTTAACTATCTTTCAGAGGCGAAAGGAGTACATTCCACACACCTTCATAACCCTGAGAGTATGCAGCAACTTGCCGAAAAAACAAAACTACTGTCCAAGGAATGGAAATTGGTTGCCGATGAGTTGGCAGGAAAAATGCCTGAGAAAGAAAAGAAGAAAATTGAACTGTTTAAGCGCTATCTGCTCTATAAAGAAAAAATTTGAACTGTAACGGATAAACTCAAAACTAAATCAGAATTGAAGAAAAAATGAAAAAGCTACTTTTACCCTACCCTGTGAAATTTGCAGGTTTGTTTCTGACCTTTGCCGGATTACTCTTGGGCGTAGCTTATCTGTGGCTCGATTTCAGGTTCTCAATGCCCGTATTTGCAATCTTTTCATCATTCCTCGAAACAAAAATGTTTGTGACTTTCAACACAAACTTTGCTGATGAACTTACTATGATGCTGCTCTTTACCGGCCTGAGCCTGATTGTATTTTCGAAGGAGAAAATCGAATCGGAATATCTCGATTCAACCCGCGGGAAGGCGATGGTAAAAGCATTGTTCTATAACAATATAATGCTGTTTTTTTCAATCCTGTTCATTTACGGAAGTGGATTCATTGGTATGCTTGTAATCAACCTTTTCTCATGTTCGCTCTTCTACCTTTTCTTTTTCTCCTTAATGAAATATAAGCTGAAAACTAAAGATAAAAAGAGTTAACAAGGCCGGCGGATAGCAAGCAATAGAATTACTTAAGGTTTGACCGACAAATTAAAATTGTAAACCAAATTCAATAAGCAAAAAAATAAATGTGTTGTAATCAGTGAAATAATTAACTATTTTTACATAACGTTAACCTTAACCAAACAACTATGAAAAACAAAACTCTACCCTTTTTCGTAATGCTTGCAATGATTCTTGCATTATCATCCTGCAAAGAAGATGAAGAATCTAATGGTATTCCATCCATTTCTTCAGTACTTGTAACCCCGGCAAGTATAAATGCCAACGGCATTGTTTCTGTTGCCGTTACTGCCACGGATCCGAATAATGATCCTCTTACATACAGTTATACTGTTACCGGAGGAGCAATTTCCGGTAGTGGAGCTTCTGTTTCCTGGACCGCACCTTCAGCTGCAGGTGCTCATTCTGTAACTGTAACTGTTTCCGATGGAAAAGGCGGTACGGTAACCGGTAATGGTGCCTTAACTGTTCTGCAACCAGTTACACAGGTTACAGGTACGGCCAAATTCCCGGCAGGTACTTCGGGCGACCTCTCCAACTCAAAAGTCAGCCTTTACACTTCCTGGGACAATTGGGTTAATAACCAGCCAATCAAATTTGGTGCCGTTACAGGTTCAGGCGCAAGTGTTAGTTTTACGCTTACCAATGTTAACCCTGGTAATTATTACCTGGATGTATGGAAAGATATTGATAACAGTGCAGGATGGTCTTCAACTGATTATGTAGGCTGGTATGGATCGGGAGGATTAGGAGCTCCGGCTTTGACGGAATTTCAGATCTCGGAAGGTCAGACTTTTTCCTGTTCAGTGGACATGTATATTATCGCTAAGAAGTCTGGTTTCCCTGGTCTGAAATACTAACAGAATAAAAGTTAAGCTGTTTCGGAGCACTTTTTCTGAACACTGCAATAAACCGCTGAATTTTTGAGAAATTAAGCTTGTAATAAAATAAAGCCTGCCGGTCTTTCCCGGCAGGCTTTATTCAGTTATTGAGGTAGATGGTTGTGATCCTACGAATTCTTAATCTGCATAACCCTCCGGTGAATACTTGAAAGGTAATTGATCATCGTAATATATCTGTTGGCTGCCGGGGCAATCAGAACTTTACCTGTTCCTGTGAAAGTGTTTATGATGCCTTCACCCGAAATCACCGAGCCAAAGATTCCTTTATTGGCTTTGGCCACGGTTAGTTGTACGCTCGCCTGCCGCGCAACAGCGAAAGATCCGTCAACTACCAGTTTCCCGTTATTCAGTTCGACCGTTTCCAGCGGTCCGTTCGATAATATCACAACTTTACCGATACCGGAAACTTTGGTCTGGAAAAATCCTTCGCCCGAGAAAAGGCCGGAAATGGATTTATTGGTGAATGAACTTATTTCGATGCCCATTTCGGATGCATAATAGGCTCCTTTATCCAGGATCCATTCTTCAGCTTTTAGTTCCATAATGGTGAAATTTCCGAATGTGGGTTCAAACCAAACGGTTCCGCTGCCACGAATAACGGGCTTTATAACGCTTTCACGGGTCACCATCGATTTCAGGAAACCGCCTGCCGTTGGCAGGTTGGCCTCCAGTTCCAGGTTTCCCTGCATATAGTACATGCCACCCGATTCGTAACGCACCGCGCTGTTTTCGAACTCTGCTTTCAGGAATTTCAACGTTTCCTTTTCGACAACCTCAAATTTAACCGCTCCGAATTGTACCTGGGCAGGCTGAGGTTGCTGAACAGCTTGTGGTGGTGGCTGGTATGCCGGTGCCGGCTGCGAAGGAGGAATATATGTCTGAGCCGGCTGCACCGGAGCACCGGCAATCAGATTCTTTGTCCCGCATTCAGGGCAAAAAGCGGCTCCCTCAAGAAGCCTGCTTCCGCAGTTGCTGCAAAATGCCATAATTATTCAGTTTTTAATGGTTTAAACAAGTTTTTAAATAGGTTAATTACTATTTTGGAACCACCAACTCCAAAAGCCTGACCCCCAACCCCTACTTCACTTCATATCCTTCAATCACAACAAATCCGCTGCCTACAAAATTCTTCGACCATGTCGAGAAGTCCGAATCCCAGATGTAATAAGTGCCTTTATCAAGTACTTTGCTAGGTTCAACAACCCATTTTGCATCCGGAGCTCCGTCTTTCCCTGGTTTTCCCTTCACTTTATATGTCCCCAGTAAATTTCCTTCCTTATCTTTTATACTAATTGTTCCCACGCCGGATGTTCCCATGCCATCGTTGTAATGGTCGGTAGTAATCCGTACAATCATAGTCGGTTCCTTTAAAGTAAATTTTGCCGGATTTTTCGGCTTTTTACTCTTCGGATCTTCCTTACGGCCCACCTCGTGTATAACTTCCGACAGCATGTTATTTACAGCAGCATTTGATGAAGTTTTTACACTCAAATCCGGTTTTGTCTGTTGTGCCTGAGTTGTTTGCTGTGCTGTTTTCTTTTTTTCCTTTTCCTTATATTTTTCCAGTTCCTGGTCAATTTTGCTCTTGGGTTTGGCAGCAGCTTTTGGCTGCTCACTAACAGCTTCCTGATTAGTTTCAGTTGTTTCCGTGTCCGGGATTTCGATATCAGGTGCCGTGGTTTCAGGAATAGCAAAAGCAGCAGTTGTATCAGATACAGTCTCTTGCGGTGAAGCAAGGAACTTGTTATAAGCAAACCACCCGCCGGCAGCGACAGCAAAAACGCCAGCTACAACCAATAAAATTATAAGCCAGGATTTCTTTTTCTTTTGACCCGAACCAGCATCCTGTCTGGAGGATGTTTGTGGGGAATAAGCTTGTGCGCGGCTGGAAACGGGTTGTACCGGGGGCGGAACAACAGGATTGGGCTGTTGCATCAATGGTGGAGATGAAACCGGCTCGGCTGCCGGAGGAGTGTAAACAGGTCCTGCATTTACAGCAGGCTGTTCAACGGGCCGGTAGGTTGATTGACCTGCCGATTTGCCAGCGCTTGTATCAAATCCGCATTCCGGGCAGAATCTCTCATCCATTGCTGACACTGAACCACATTGCGGGCAAAACTGCTTTATTTCTGCCGGTATTAATAGCTCCTCTGGTGGAAGAACAGGCGGAATTACTTCTTCCGCTACCGGAATTTCTGCAACTACCGGAATGGTTTCCGGTTTGGTTGAGTCGAAACCGCATTCCACGCAAAAGCGCTCACCAGGCTCAAGGGTAGTTCCACATTGTGGGCAGGCCGGTTTGCTTTCCGGTACTAACACGGGAGCTTCCAGGGGAGTTTCCGATGCCGCTTTTGAATCATTCGCAATCACTTCGGGCATCGAAACCGGTTCCGGAGCAATAGGCTCAACCGCCGACCTGTCGAAACCGCACTCTAAGCAAAACCGGGCCTCCGGCTCAAAGGTTGTTCCGCATTGAGGACAAAATTTCATGGTGTGTAAAGTTTAATTGCATATTTAACAAAAAGCCTTCCTGTCACTTACCCGAGCAACCTGGTAATTAACAAAAAGGCTTTTCGAAGTAAAATTCATTTTTCAACAGAGGCTAAAACTTGAATCCTCCATAACTGCCGACAAAGAAAAGTCCAAGTATCGCACCCAGTATCAGTGCAACAACCAGCCCGATAACGATCATCGCCACAATGGTAAGGGCAACATAGCCAACCACTTTATCTTTCGGAGTTCCCTTTATAATGGGCATCCCAACGGCAAGCAGGTAGATAGCATACAAACCGATAAGCATAATCAGCATGCTCATGGTTGTTGACAAAAGCAGCAGAATACCGGCCACCCATTGAGGGGTTGAGGCATAAACAGCAAGTTGTAACGACCTTCCAAAGTTTTTCTGCGATTCGAACGAGGGAGCCAGCAGGTCGATAACCCATGCCAGCAGGTACACACCAATAACAGCCGAAAGCAGTTGAATAAGCCCGGTCTGTATTCCGGAAGCAATACTTCTGGTAGTATATCCCATAAAAGACATCCCGATGATACCATATTTTATAAAAGCTGAAAGTGCCGGAATAAGTGCCAGAATCAGGGCATAGCCTCCTATCAGTTTCATAGCATCAGGCTGTTCGGTTGCAATTACTTCCCATTCCTGTTTTGGTTTGGTAATAATGTTTATTACCCTTTGAACCAGGTTTGTTTTTCCCGAAATTGCTTCTTTAAAAGCACTCGATGCTTCCTTGGCATGCTCATATACGGGTTCCTGTTGCTGCTGGTAGGTTGTTTGGGGAGGAGGCGCTGGTTGAACGGGTGGAGGTGTAGCTACAGCAATAGGTGTTCCGCAGGCTGCACAGAATTTGGCTTCCGGTTTCAGCTCTGCTCCGCAGTTCGGACAGAATTTCATAAGCGTTTTGTTTTTGTGGTTAATGATTATAGATTGTATTGATCACGTATTTCCATCAAAAGCAAGAAACAAATATTGAAGAGTAGCAAATATATAATTTTATAAAGCAGAATGCAAAAAAATGAGAACGAATGTATCAAACGGAACGCAAATGCTTTTTTCGTAGGGGCGAAACATCATGTCGCACAACAAATAAAAACTGAGGATAAAGATATTTTTAAAAAATTCAATTTTTTTTCTTAAAACGGTATCACCTTTTTTCATTTTTTGGATAAAGAAGTATAGAGCCAAAGAGCAATGTAGGCGAAATTTCTAAACGGACAAAGCCTAGTAATCTTTGGTTTTAGTGTGAGAATATTTTGTTTTCAGTATGCAAATTAGCATGCTGTGTTATTTTATTGTATTTAACCTTCAGTTATACAGTATAATACAAACAGTAATTGTTAATAACTTTTAAAAATATTTACATTTACACCTTGCTTTTAATGAAATTTTAATTATTACATTTGTATTGTAATCAGTTTTGTTGATATTTTTTACTGTTGGTTTTTTAATTATGATTACGAATTTCAGTGAGCTTGGAAACTATAATAATTCATATTCACAAACTTTTATTTCTTTTTTACAATTAAATAATTCATCACAAAAGCATTCTTCTATAATAAGCAACCAAATGTCACCTGATCAAAAAATATATTAAAGCGCGGGGCTGCCAACCCCATCTTTTTCAATTGTAGACTAAAAAGCCTCCCTGCGAGGCTTACCCATCAATCGCTAAATTAACCGAGTACGAACCAAACCACAGAGAGGCGGCACAAAATTAAGCTATTTTATCGGTTAATCATTCATCGGGTATGAGAGTTAGCCGCGCAAGGTTCGCGTATGCAGTAGCATAGGCTGATTGACTGGCGTAAGTGGAATAAGGTTCGAACTATAAGAACCTAATAAGAATAGGAAATTTTTGCAAAACCTAATTAAATGAAAACAAAAAGATTCCCTTTGATAATTTTACAATTAGCCATCTGTTTTTTGGTTCTGAATTTAACGACAATTACTTTTAATGTTAGTGCTCAAACAATACATCATGTAAATGGACGTACAATTTTGAAACAAAATAGCAAGTATTTAGATATTACAACTAGCGACTCTGTTATGGTGGATACTAAACATTTGACAATTGAGTTTCATCCAACAAGAGAGGCAATAGGAAACTCGAAAATTACCTTGCAGAACAATGCTAAATTATTTTATTCCTCAACTAACAAACATTTTTTTGTAACTAATCAGTTTAAAAAATTACTACGTTATTAACAATTTTCAGTGCTATTTCAGGTGGTTTTATGTAAGAGTAGTCTGCTGTTCTGAAAATACGTGGGTTGTTAACAGGAAATGTTTGTATGCGTTGATAAATAA
>JBGSUB010000057.1:0-8519 GCA_041753535.1 Lentimicrobiaceae bacterium | reverse complement strand
TGGCTCCGGAAGCAGTGAGTATTACCCTGATGTGTAACATAAAACCTGCCTTAGTGCGACAAATTTAAGTTTTTATCAACGTAATTAACTGATTTGCAGGCTCAAAAATTTATGACTTATGAAGGGCGGACAAGTCAGGAAACATTTCCTGTTAACAACCCACGTATTTTCAGAACAGCAGACTACTCTTACATAAAACCACCTGAAATAGCACTGAAAATTGTTAATAACGTAGTAATTTTTTAAACTGATTAGTTACAAACAATCAAATTTCGTTTAAATCTTATATATCTAAATTTGTTTCCAGCACATCAAAATAATATGTAGCACGGAATTCAGGGGGCTTTTCGTAATTCAGTTTATTGTGATTTATTCCGGATTTCAAATTCCAGGGCGTATTATCGCAAATATTCCGGACTTGAGTCTTGAGTCTTGGAATTTAGGATTCAATGTCGTTTAGTTAAGAAAATTGGATGCTGAAATGTTTTAAACGCAAAGTTCGCTGAGGATACGCAAAGAGCCGCAGAGCAAGTAAAATTGGTATTTCTTCGCTGTCCTCTGCGATAAACTTTGCGGTCCTCTGCGGTTAATTTTTTTCATTCCCTTAACTAAACGACATTGATTTGGGATTTGGGATTTGGAACTTGGATCTTACCTTAATGTCACATCCTGTCCATATACCAGGTCAATGTTTTTTCTATTTTTCGGGTGTGAAAAATTGTACTGATCGCCTTTTGCAAACGGATAAAAGCAGTTTCACTTTTCACTACATAATCCGAAGCTTTATGCAGCATGCAATCAATAGCTACTTCAATTTTATCCTGGGCCGAAAGCATAATCACGGGTGTTTCCGGGTTGAAGGCTTTTATTTTGTCCAATGTTTCAATTCCGTTTATCGCAGTTTTATCAACTCCGTCAAGTTTATAATCTAAAACGATTACATCCGGATTAAGTGACAAATTTGCAACGCATTGTTCGCCTGTGGCATACGTTTCGATAACGAAATCGGCATTTTCGAGAAATTCGATTTCCAGTAATTTCAGATACAGGGCATCGTCGTCAACAAGGAAAAGTTTAATTTTTTGTGAGTTGTTCATTAGTGTGCTTTTTTAATCAAGGTGTACTCTGCTTCCAATTCAACACAGGCCTGTGTACAAACAGTATCAAGTTGCTGAACAAGTTCTGATATTCCGTCGGACTGTTGCTGGTTTTTGGCAAATTCCTGGACTTTTTTTGCCATATCTTCGTAATCGGCATTAATTCCCATAATGGCAAACGAAGGAATCATTTTATGTACGGCCGAGTACAACGAACTCCAGTCTTTTTCTTTCCAGCTTTTTTTCATCACGCTGATCAGTGCAGGAGTTTGATCGAGGTAAAGTGAAATCATTTCCATCATCAGTATAGGGTTTGCTTTTGTGCGCCGGATCAGGTAATCGAGGTCGGTGTATTTTAAGGTTTTCATTTCCGGGTTTTCGTTTCCATTGCCGTTATTGAGCGGTTTTTTAACAGAACCTACAATTTTACTGTATAATATTTTATCATCAACCGGCTTTGCTATGTAATCATTCATACCCACGGCCCTGCATTTGTCAATGTCAACCGTAGTTACATCGGCAGTAAGCGCAATAATGGGGATGCTTGATTTCATATTGTTGCGAATATAATCAGTAGCTTCAAATCCATTCATTTCGGGCATCTGAAGGTCCATCAGAATAATATCGAAAGTATTGGATTGTAACTTTTCGATTGCAATCCGCCCGTTGCCGGCAATTTCGCATTGAAATCCGAATTCGTCGAGTAGCGTTTTCATCAGCAATTGGTTGAGGGGAATATCTTCGACAACCAAAACGTTTATGTTTTTAATTTCAGGATCCAATTCCAAAAGTGTTTCTTCTACATCGGCATCGGCTTTTGTTTTCATAAAATCGAGCACAAAACTGAATGTTGAGCCTGCATCAATCTTACTTATTACACTAATGGTTCCTTCCTGTGCTTCGACCAACTGCCTCACAATGGCAAGTCCTAAGCCGGTTCCGCCATACAAGCGCGATGTTCCGCTCGATGCCTGCTGGAAGTTTTCGAAAATCTGTTCAATTTTATTTTTCGGAATTCCGATCCCGGTATCTTTAACTGCAAATTCAATGGTCGCTTTGGAGTCGTCTTCTTTCAGCAAACGAACACTCACCGTAATACTTCCGCGGTTAGTGAACTTAACGGCATTACTCACCAGGTTTAAAATAATCTGGTGCAAACGCACCGGATCGCCAACCAAAACGTCGGGGATACGGGTATCGTATTCCTTTACCAGGCCCAAATTCTTTTCACGTATTTTGGGCTCGAACAAATGCAGCATAGCGGCAATTGACAGGGCCATTTTGAAAGGTGTTTGTTCAAATACCATTTTGCCGGCATCCACTTTTGCCAGGTCGAGAATGTCGTTAATAAGCACAATTAATGCGTCCCCACTCATTTTTATGGCCTGCAGGTATTCTTTTTGTTTTGTTGAAGTATCTGTTTTCAACAATACTTTTGTAAACCCGATAATCGCGTTCATAGGTGTACGGATTTCGTGGCTCATGTTCGAGAGGAACTGCTGTTTTGCTTTTACAGCCGTTTCCGCCACAAGTTTGGCGCTTTCGGCTTTTATTTTTGCTTCTTCGGCTATTCCTACCGCCAACTCGGCAAATACAATTGCTTCAGTTAATTCTTTAGCGATTTTTTTCTGATCGGTGATATCCCTGGCAACAATTACTACTCCCAGCACATTTCCCCTGTCGTCTTTATAAACAGAGCCGTTGCACAATACATCAACCAACTCACCATCGGTAATTGTAAGCGGGAAATCTGCAATAAAACCTTTGGCATAAACCTGCTGGTACGCTTCGCGCGCTTTGCCCGGATCAGTGAAATAATCAAAAAAATCGGAACCTATAATTTTTTCGCGTGGAACGCCTGTAACCGTCACTGAGGCTTCATTTGTATCGGTAATTTTTCCTTCGGGACTGATGGTGAAGAGCGGGTCGCGGCTGGCTTCGATCAGACTCAGCGAGTATTTTGAAAGCAAATTCTGTGCCGTAACATCCCGGGCGACAATTACCACGCCCAAAACGTTACCATTGTCATCTTTATATACCGAACCATTGAACAGCACATCGGTAAGTTTTCCACGTTTATGGCGCAGGGTCAGCGGCGAATCGGCTACCGAGCCTTTTGCAAACACTTCCTGGTAAACTTCACGGGCCTTTTGCGGGTCAGTGAAATAACCGAAGAAATCGGAGCCTGTAAGTTTTTTACGCGTTACCCCGGTAATATTCACCAGGGCCTCATTCATATCGGTAATCTTACCTTCGGTGCTGATGGTAACCAGGGGGTCGTGGCTGGCTTCGATCAGGCTGAGCAGGTATTGCGAAGCGAGCTTTAACGAATAACTGATTGCTTCAAGCTCTTTAGTGGCAGTTTCCTGTTTTTCCTTTTCCCCGGCCTGAAACACTAATTCTTTGTCGGCAATTTTAAGCTCTGCTGCCCTTTTCCCTTTTTCCTTGTTTTGAAATATAAGCTCTTTATCGGCAATGGCTAATTCAGCGGCCCGTTTTCCTTTTTCCTTATTTTGAAACAGCAGTTCCTTGTTGGCAACAATTAATTCAGCGGCCCGTTTTTCTTTTTCCTTATTCTGGAATATCAGTTCTTTGTTGGCAAGTATTAATTCGGCCGCCCGTTTTTCTTTCTCCTTGTTTTGAAATATCAGTTCTTTGTTGGCAAGTATTAATTCAGCTGCCCGTTTTTCCTTTTCATCATTTTGAAATGCCAGTTCTTTATTGGCAATGATTAATTCGGCAGCACGTTTTTCTTTCTCCTTGTTTTGAAAAGCAAGTTCTTTATTGGCAATAATTAATTCTGCCGCTCTTTTTTCTTTCTCATCATTTCGAAAAGCAAGTTCCTTATTGGCAATGCGTAAATCAGTTGCCCATTTTTGCTCCGCAATGTCCCTGGCCACTACCACCGCGCCAAGTATATTCCCATTCAAATCTTTATACACCGAACCGTTGAACAGAACATCAGTAAGTTTGCCTTGTTTGTGCCGGAAGGTAAGCGGCGCATCCACAATAAATCCTTTTGCAAATACATCCTTGTAAACTTCGCGGGCTTTTTTGGGTTCAGTAAAATAATCGTAGAAATATGAACCTATTAGTTCATCACGCTCCATACCGGTAATATTTACCTTAGCCTGGTTCATATCCGTAATCTTTCCATCGGTATTGATGGTTATCAGCGGGTCGAGGCTGGCTTCTATCAGACTGCTGGCGTATTGTGAATCGTGTGACTTAGTTCGTTCCATTATTCTATTTAGTTATTCTTGTAGTTTGAAGAGTTTGAAGGGTTTGAAGGGTTTGAAGGGTTTGAAGGGTTTGAAGGGTTTGAAGAGTTTAAAGGGTTTGAAGGGTTTAAAGGGTTTGAAGGGTTTGAAGGCTTGCCTGCTGCAAGCAGGGTTTGAAGAGTTTGAAGAGTTTGAAGGGTTTGAAGGGTTTGAAGGGTTTGAAGAGTTTGAAGAGTTTAAAGGGTTTCCGGATTTCCGATGTCTTCAATAGGACTTCGGCTTTTAACCGTAAGTTGCTTAAAGTGTGAAGGGGTAAGCCCGGTAATTTTTTTAAATTGATTGGATAAATGTGCTACACTGCTGTAGTGCATCATCCAGGCAATTTCGGTAAGGTTAACTTCATCATAAATGATGAGTTCTTTCACGCGTTCAATTTTATGCGAAATCATGAATTTTTCGATGGTGGTTCCCTGGTATTCGGAGAACAGATTTGCCAGGTAGGTATAATCGTGGTTCAGCTTTTCGCTTAAGTAATCTGAAAAATTACTTTTGGGCTGCTCATCCGTAAAATGAACCATTTCGATTATTATGTTTTTTATTTTTTCGATAAGCATTGCTTTTTTATCGTCCATCAGTTCGAGCCCCGACTGGTGCAAAGCCACCCGTATCTGCTCATGTTGTTCGTCAGTGATATTCTCCATAATTTCCACTTCGCCCATTTCGACTATGAAGTGAAGCCCGAGTTTTTTCAACTCATCCTTCACCAGCATTTTGCAGCGGTTACTGACCATGTATTTTATGTATAGCTTCAAGAGTGGTGGGGTTTGAGATTTGGGACTTGGGCGAGAGTGGGAGAGGGGTGAATGGGAGAAGGGTGAATGGGAGAGGGAGAATTATAAATTTTTAGTGCTTATTTATATCGGGATCCGGGGGTTATTGATCATTGAAGGTTTGCCAGAAAAGGATTCCGCCAATACCCATCAAAGCAATCCCGACAATAGGAGATAAGTTGAGCCGGTGTGCTATTTTTCTGGTGATTTCGACTTTTCCCAAATCTACTACTTTTTCTTTGGTAAAAAAAGTAATCGTAGTAAAAACAGTTAAAACAAGGCCTATCGCTATTATAATAATGCCGATTTTTTTCATTTTTTCAATGATTAGTAACAAGGTGTTTTATTCAAACGGTCTCAATTATATTTCATGATCGGGCAGTAATTACATTCAGACCTATAAATAAGAGATGAGATTCCTAAAATAAGAGAGTTACGCTTCTCACTTCAGTCCTCTCACCTCTTGATTGGAATAATTCTGTTTTAAAAGGATATATGTTCCTTTCAATCGTTATTGTTCCAATATTTTGAAAAGTTCTTTCAGATCAGGAGACAAAATAACTTCAGTTCTGCGGTTGGCGGAGCGCCCTTCGGCGGTTTCATTTCCTTTTACAGGATGAAAACTGCTTTTGCCGGCAGCAGTGATACGGTTCGGGTCAAAAGCATTGTCTTTGGTTAAAACACGTACAATAGAGGTAGCTCTTGCTGTGCTGAGGTCCCAGTTATCTTTGTATTTATTGGTTTTGATTGGAACATTATCCGTATGACCTTCAATTAATACAGTAATATCTGCAGTGTTTTTCAGAACCATGGCAAGTTTGCCAAGTGCTTCTTTCCCTTTAGGGTCAACCACATCGCTGCCCGATTTGAACAGGAGTTTTTCCTGCATCGAAACATAAACGTTACCATCTTTTATGTAAACGGTCAGTTCGTCAGCCGTATAATTCAAAAGTGCATCAGCAATTGAATTTTTTAGTTTATTCATTACATCCTTCTGCGCCTGTATCAGGTTCTGAAGATTTTGTAATCGTATAGCCTGGTCGGCAATCGTCATTTTCGACTGGGTATTTATTGCCTTCAGGTTATTCTGGGCGGCAGCATTTTCATTTTGCAGGAAGGTTTTTTCTTCCTTCAGAGTATTAACCTGGCCGTAACAGTCTTTCAGTTGATTGTGCGTATTGGCGCTGTCTTTCTGCAGTTTATCAACTCTTTCGCGCGATGCCACCAGCTTTTTACCCGGACCGCATGATGTAAATACCAGGCTTGCTACAAGGGTCAGCGAAACAAGGATGTAAAGTGGGTTTTTCATTTTTTGTTAATTAATGGTTTATCAGGGTGCAAAATTGAGGCCCTTTCAAATTATTTTTGTTACACAAAAAATTAAAAAAGTTACATAATTCACATGTTTTTAAGCCTGTGTGTATGTATCTGGCAAGATATTAATTTGATGTGCTGGGGTATATAACCAATTAAAGTAAAATTTCTAAATTGATTTTGATTTTGTTCTTTTGGCTTGACCCAAAAGAACCAAAAGGTCAAGGCTTATTATCAATTTCACACATCTGTATGCCTCACCGAAAGGCTCGCAAAACAAGGCTTGTTAGATTTGTCGGGTTGCCGGGCATGGTTAAAGCTGGTGTTTTGCGTTACGCTTATTCCAATGTTCATTCTAATGCGCCTTTCTGGTGAAGCAACAGCTGTTGTGAAATTTATAATAGGCCGGTCCCTATACACCCAAAATTTACCTAAAAATGTAAGCCCTTGTTCCATAATTTTGCCCAACAGTAAAGTTTTCCAAGTAGTGACCGGCCTTAGAAAAATAAGTTAGCGGTTCTTGAGGGAGGTATGTGCGGATGGCATGTGCGTAGCAATACACCGCAACGACAAATGCAATGCGTTGCTCAAATTTTTCATGCCTTGTATTGCGAGATAATACCTCCTGATTAGAACCGCAACGCATTTTTCGAAAGCCTTGAATTTTTGTTACTTTTTATTCAAGTAAAAAGTAAGAGAAAAAATTATTTCAATCCGATATTAATAAAATGATCAAATTTCTTTAAAAACTCATTCTTCATAATATAGTCAGCACATCAAAATAAAATGTAGCCATGTATCTTTTTGTGATCAAAAGGAAGATTATTGCTCTATTAAATTCTATGTAATACATGTGTTACCCACTGAAAAACAATAATTTATTACACAGAGGACACATTGGAGGCACAGAGTTACACAAAGAAAAGAGAGGGAATGGCAACTTGTTAAACAGCCTTATACAACTCTTTCTCATTTTTCTCTTGTTTATCTACCTTCTATATTCCACCTTCCCCCATCTGCTTTCTCCCCCTCTCCTCCTCTCCCTTCATTTTTTATACTTCTCAATGGTTAATCGCGCCATAAGGTAGCTTACCGTTGATTCCGCGCCCTGGTTGAGGTTAACGTGATTTTCCTCCAGTCCGTCGTAACAACCTCCGGTACTCGGATTATATATAATCTGGTGCAGCCGGTTATCGCCAAGAAACCAGTTAAAGGCTTTTTCCATCTTCCTGCTGTATTCTTCCACCTGGAACTCATCGTAGAATTTACTTAGTGTCATAATGGTGTATGCCACATCAATAGGTTGTTCCCCCGGATGGCCGGCTTCCTCGCCTTTCTGCAACCAGTTTTTATTAGAAATTACTTCGATGCCGTTTTTATTAAACGTACGCGACAGCAGAAAATTAAACGATGTGATTGCGATATCTTTGTATTTAACATCATTTGTCAGCAGCCAGGCAAATAACATAGCTTCGGGAAGTATACTGTTGGCATAGGTAAGATAGCTTTCGAACCATTCCCATTTATCTCCCGATTCGTGCTTGTACATCTGAACCAGGCGGTCGGCAAGTGTTTTTGCAACTGCCAGCTTTTCGAATGACGGCAGAGTGGAATGATAATAGTACAGACCTTTAACCGAAAAAGCCATTGCCCGTGTTGAATGTACTTTGCTTATGTGAACCATCGATTTATTGAAAATAGTGCAAGCTTCCGAAATGATTTCGGCAGGTAACAGGCCTTTTAATGATACTAAATAACCTAAAGCCCATACAGCCCTGCCATTGGAATCGTCCAGGTTGACATCTTTGTTCTGATCGGTGAATTTGAGTTCCTTATCCATATAGTTTAAAAAATCGCCTCCGGGTTGCTGGCACAATCTTATAAACCTGAGGTATTTTTTTATTTCGGGAACAATCTTTGTAACTAATCAGTTTAAAAAATTACTACGTTATTAACAATTTTCAGTGCTATTTCAGGTGGTTTTATGTAAGAGTAGTCTGCTGTTCTGAAAATACGTGGGTTGTTAACAGGAAATGTTTGTATGCGTTGATAAATAA
>JBGSUB010000056.1:0-39028 GCA_041753535.1 Lentimicrobiaceae bacterium | reverse complement strand
TTGTACGCCAAACCATAACGGTAATCCGGTACCGGCGAGCGTATCAATATTTATGGAACCGTCGAGTACGAGAATATAATTTACCCCCACTTCTGAACCGTTCACACCGATGGTTGTCCCGGGGCAGAAAGCACCCACAGGGGTAATCTCAAATGCTGTAGGATTTGGGTTTACCACCACGCTTCCGGTCATCAATGAGTTGCAACCTTTTGCGTTGGTAGCAATGGCGGTATACACACCCGGTAAGGTCTGAACGCCAAAACTGATGGCTGAACCGGTACCTGCCACGGGAGCTCCCATGTTGATGGTTCCGTTCATACGGAGTTGGTAAATGGCACCGATTTCTGAATTATCAAGGCCAATGGTAGCACCGGCACAGATGATCCCTGCCGGGGTCATGGAATAGATAGCCGGGGCAACGTTGGAGATATCCGAACTGCCGTTCATTACAGACTGGCAGAGTGAGGAAGTAAAGTAAGCGATAACGGTATAATTGCCCGAAGTAAGTTGCGGGCCGAAAGAAATGGTGCTTCCGGTTCCTGCAATGGTATCAGCCATTATATTTCCATTCAAAACCAGGACATAATTAACATTCACTTCAGAACCGTCGAGGCCCAGAACAGTGCCCTGGCATTGAGTTCCGGAAGGGAATAGGTTGAAGGCGACAGGCAGCGGATAAATATCGACGGTACTGCTCATCACAGAGGAGCATCCGTTGGTGTTGATTGCAATTACGGTATAGGTACCTGCAAGCCCCTGAGCGCCGAAGCTGATGGCCGCACCGGTTCCTGCCACAGGCGAACCGATATTGATGCTTCCGTTCCAGCGTAACTGGTAGGAGATGCCTGCTTCAGAATTTTCGAGCCCGATACTATCCCCTTCGCAGGCGATACCTGCAGGAGTCATGTTGAAGGCGAGCGGAGCTGCTTCAATGATGGAGTTGCCATTCATCAGGTTCTGACAAAGGGTGGTTGAATGATAAGCAACAACAGTATACGTTCCGGCGGTGAACTGCGGGCCAAAATTTAATGAGCTTCCGGTTCCGGCCAGGGAATCGATGTGGATTGTACCGTTTAAAACAAGGACGTAATTTACGTTCACTTCCGATCCGCTCAGGGTAACAGAAGTTCCCGGGCAGTTTGTTCCTGCCGGAGCCGTGGTGAAAGCCACAGGCAAGGGTTGAAGCGTGGTGCTTCCCGTCATAAATGAGTTACAACCGGTCATATCATTCACAGCACGAATGGTATAGGATCCGTTCAGGGTTTGCGGACCGAAATCAAGCGGACTGCCGGTGCCGGAAAGGGGGAGGCCGATGTTGAATATTCCATCAAGTATCAGCTGATAGCTAACACCTGGTTGCGAATTGAAAAGGCTTATAGAAGTTCCGATGCATTGAAGACCGGCGGGGAGAATATCATATTTTATAGGGCTGTCGTTGAATACGGCAGTTCCATTCATTGCAAGCTGGCAGTATGAGGTTTGGCTTATTGCAATAATCGTATAATTTCCTTCGGTTAACTGTGGTCCAAAACTGATTTGGGAACCAGTTCCAGAAATAGTGTCAACATGAATAGCGTTATCGAGCAATAAAACGTAGTCAACTCCCACTTCTGATCCGTTTAAGCCGATAATATCGCCTTCGCAGGCAGCACCGTCGGGCGTAATTGTAAATACTGTCGGATTGGTATAAAGCGTTGCACTGTCATTCATATAAGATACACAGTTGGTAGTGGCATTAGTTGCAATAACTGAATACACTCCCGGTAGCCCGCCAACACCCATATTGATTGCTGATCCTGTTCCCGCTACAGGTGTACCAAGATCGAAGGTGCCATTCCAGCGAAGCTGATAATTTACACCGATCTCTGATCCTGAAAGGCTTATAACCTGGCCCGGACAAAGGATTCCGGCAGGTATCACATTAAACACCTGGGGAGCAACAGAAATGTAAACACTTCCGTTCATCATGGACTCACAACCAACAGATATATTCACTGCCTTAATGGTGTAAGTACCATTTACTGTTTGTGGCCCAAAGTCGAGGAACCCGATCAGGCCGGTTCCTGCAAGTGAGTCCACTGGTATGCCATTAACAAGAAGGTAATACATCCATCCTGATTCTGAACCGTTCAGGCGGATAATTGTACCTGGGCATTGTGTTCCGGTAGGATTCATCGAAAATATTGTTGCTAACGGAATAACCGAAATCACAGCACTGTCATCCATCATCTGGGTAAAGCCGCCGGTTGAATTGACTGCACGAACTTCGTACATTCCGGCTGAAGCCAGCGGACCCCAGGTTAAAGGTGCATTTGTGCCGGCAACAGGAGTTCCATAGGGAAACCCATTCAATAGCAATTGATAATCAATTCCAATTTCCGATCCGGTAAGATAAACGTTTAATCCAGTCTGACCCTCGCAAATCGAGCCGCCACCATATACATTAAAGATAACTGGTAAGGGCAATATCGTTATATCTACACTTCCATTCATCAGGGCTGTGCATCCGGTTGCAATATCAGTTGCTTCAACTGTGTACGTGCCTGCCTGAGTCTGTAATCCAAAATTAATTGCCGTTTCAGTTCCCAAAACCGGTAATCCGACCGGAACATTATTGCAGAACAACTGATAGCTGATTCCGGCATCACCATGCAATAATCCTACTTGTTTCCCTGTTCCGCCAAGCGGATAGGAACCACCACCTGTTACCAGGTAAGCCGAAGGAGGAGCAAGTATAAATATGGTTGCACTCCCGTTCATAAGGTTGGTACATCCTGTGGTATTGTTCGTTGCAACTACTGTATAATTGAATGCTACTGTGCGATTTCCAAAACTGATTGGTGAACCGGTGCCCGTTACGGCAGGTCCATCAGCAATACCACCCCTGAATAATTGGTAATTGGTATTAAGTTCTGATCCGCTGAGGCCAATACTTACACCACTTCCTGCATAACAATAGGAACCTCCTCCGGTTACACTATATACTAATGGGAGTGGGTTTACAATTAAAATTACAGAAGCAACCGCTGTGTTGAATCCATCATTTGCTGTTACTGTATAGGTAGTGGTAACATCTGGTGAAACAACAGGATTCTGGTCGGTCGATGTCCATACAGGGCTGCCTGCTGGTGTGCATGTCCATGCATATGTATAGGAACCTGATCCTCCTGATGCTGAAGCTTGTAGCTGTGCAGTTGATAAATCAGCGCATATCTGGGTAGGAACAGTTGATGCTACAACACTAATGGCGCTCCCGCTAAGTAAAACAGAAACCTGGTCAGCACCATGGCATCCGTTGCCATCAGTAATATCCAAAGTATAGGTTGTACTTGAATATAAATTCGTAGTTAAAGGTGCTGACGTATTTGCACCTGATCCGATAAATGCAACAGGGGACCACGAATAGCTCATTGTTCCAAACCCTCCGGTGGCAGAACCTGTCAGTAAAGTGCTTGTACCATATGGAATTGTCTGATCAGGACCAGCATTTGCAATTGGCAGTGAATTGATTGAAACAGAAACGCTGCTTCCCATATCAATGCTGCAACTTGTCGAAACACGTGTTGCAACAACAGTATAAATGCCTGATGCTGTCTGATTCCCAAAACTGATGGCTGCTCCGTTTCCTGATACCGGCGAACCAACAGGAGTAAAGTTATTCATCAATTGGTATGTTACGCCTGATTGTGATCCGGCAAGACCGACAACTACTCCTGAACCACCGGTGCAGTAACTCCCACCACCTGTAAGTACATACTGGGTAGGTAATGGATTCACTGTTACAGATACAGAGGCTGATGATGTGTTGAATCCATCATTAACAGTTACGGTATAAATTGTATTTACAACAGGTGTAACAGTTACTGTGGAAAAAGCGGATGAAAATCCGGCAGGTACTGAAGTCCATGTGTATGTATATGCACCTGAACCACCGGTAGCATTGGCGTTGAGAGTTGTACTCTGACCCAGGCAAATACTTGCCGGTGTTGCTGTCGGCGATGCTGTTACCGGGGTTCCAACAACAAATACTGTTACCTGATCATTTGCACTGCATCCTGCAGCATCATTTACAGTGAGAGTATAAGTTCGTGTTAAATTCAGGTTTATGGTTTGTGGAGTCAGGGTATTAGCTCCTGTGTTAATGTAAGCATTGGGTGTCCAGGTATAATTTAATGCCCCGGTTCCGCCGCTTGCAGTTCCGTTTAAGGTTGTATAGGTGCCATAAGGAATTGTAAAATCAGTTCCTGCATTTACCAAAGGCATTGCACGGACTTTAACTACCAGGTTTACAGGGTTACCTGCACACGAGGAAGGAGCTTGCCCTACAGGAATCAATTCATAAATTACATCAATATCAAAATTGGTCGTGTTTATCAGAATTTCATTAATTGTTGATGTTGAACCAAATGAAGGTGCATTGCTGATGCCGGAAACTGATGCTCTCGACCAGGTGAATGTTGATCCGGCTATGTTACTTGTTATGGTGTAAATAAATGGTTGGTTACTGCAAACACCCGAAACCAGGCTGCTGGTAATGGATGGCGTCGGATTTACTGTAATTGTATAGCTGGCGGGAGTACCCGGACAAGCAGGCCCGTAATTTGATGTTGGAATTATGAGGTAAGTGACAGTCCCTGATGTAGTTCCGCTGTTAAAAATTGTCTGAACAGGAATAGTGTTCCCGCCACTGGCCTGGAATCCTGTAATTGCCGCTGACGATGGGGTTGCTGTCCAGGCAAAACTTGTTCCTGCAACATTCGAAAGAAGGTTAACAAGCGAAGTTGATGTTCCGTTGCATATGGTTTGCGACATCACAGCATTTGTAACAATAGGTTTAGGCTGGATAGTTACAATATGACTCGTGGCTGAACCGGTGCATCCGTTATATGAAGGAGTTACTGAATATGTAACTGTTCCCGGTGCTATTAATGTGCTGTTAATTGTTTGAGGGGGAATTGATCCTGCACCTGAAGCAGTGTAGCCTGCAATGCCTGCCCCCGAAGGAGTTGCAGTCCATGCAAAGGTAGTCCCGGCTACCGAGGAGCTGAAAGTGACAACTGAAGTGGCAGTTCCGCTGCAAATTGCCTGGTTGGAAAGGCTGAGATTTACATCCGGTATCGGGTTAACGGTCAGTGTATAATCAACCGGTAATCCTGCGCACCCGTTGGCTGTTGGAGTTATTGTGTAAACAACCGTGCCTGTGGCATTCGTACTGTTCAGTACCGTTTGATTTATTGTACCTCCATTCCCTGCTGAATATCCAGAAAGACCGGGGGTTCCGTTAGCAGTCCAGTCAAAAGTAGTTCCTGCTACATTCGAGGTAAGAGCGACATTAAAAGCATCTCCTGAGCAAATGATAGCTGTGAGGGGAGTAGTGGTTACAACCGGAACAGGATTTACAGTCGCTGTAAAATTGGTTGGGCCAACAGTACATCCGTTTAGTTCCATCATTACAGCATAAACTACTGTAAGGGGAACAATGTCGTTATTAATGAGAGTTTGCGAAATAACAGATCCCGAGCCGTTGCTGAATCCCGTTACATTTCCGGTTGCCGAGGCTGTCCAGGTAAAATTTATTCCCGGCACATTGCCGCTGAGGTTAATTACTACATTGCTTCCCGAACATGATACGGGCGATGCAGGAACAACCGTTAATGTGGTTGCCGGGCTTACAGTAACAGTAACAGTTACAGGGCTTCCCGTGCATCCGTTGGCAAATGGGGTTATTGTATAGGTAACATCATGAGGTGCGTTTGAAGTATTATCCAGAGTCTGAGAAATTAAATCCCCCGATCCGTTGCTGAATCCGGTCACTGATCCTGGCCCTGATGCCGTCCATGTAAATGTTGTGCCGGCAACTGTTGATGAAATCGCAATATTCGTAGTTTGTCCTGAGCAAATGGTTACTGATGTTTGTAAAACCGAAACAACAGGTTCAGGATTTATATATATAATGTAATCATTCGGAACTCCTGCACAACCATTGATGCTTCCGCTCGGAATAATATGATATGTTACTGTTCCCTGAGCATTGGAAGGATTGATGATTGTTTGTGCCGGAATTGAACTGGTTCCGTTTGCAGCATAGCCGCTGATGCTTGCCGGAACTGCTGTTGCGGTCCAAATGAATGTAGTGGCAGCAACATTTGAAGTCAATGTCACAGCAGTGGTATTTTCACCCGTACAGATAGTTTCATCCATCGGAAGATTGGTTACTATAGGGGCGGGGTTCACATTTATAACATATGCGACAGTTGGCCCGTTACAATTGCTTGGCAACGGCCCCTGTGGCGTAATAGTATAAGTGATTGAACCTGCAATCAGCAAGGAACTGCTGATTGTCATAGCGGGTATATCTCCAGTTCCTGAAACCAGGAAACCGCTTAATCCTGCTGAAGCTGTGGCTGTCCACGAAAAAGTTGATGCAGCAACATTCGACTGCAATAACACGGGTGTGGTGGCTGTGCCTGCGCATATGTCCTGCAAAAGGGTGGCATTGGTAATCAATGGCGTTGGGTTAACTGTAACTACAAGGCTCATGGGTATTCCTAAGCAACTCGATGGTGCCGGGCCTTCAGGAGTGATAATATACGTAACTTCTCCCGAAACAGTGGAACCGGCAGGTAACGACAAAATATCATGTATGTCACCACTTCCTGATGCTGTAAATCCCGAAACTGTACCTGCAGTAACCGAAGCTGTCCAGGTGTAACTTGCACCGGCAACATTGCTGCTGGGAGTATAGTTCACATCATCACCCGAGCAGATTGATTGTGTTGAAGGACTTGTGATTATTGGATTTGGGTTCACCTGAACAATAACAATATTCGAGTTTTCATCCAGGCAGGGAGGCGATGAAGTTACCAATCTGTACCAGGTTGTCTGCATTGTCGGGCCAGGCTGATAAGTCAATCCTGTTGCTCCGGGGATATCAGTGTACCCTGTTGCAGAATTGATTGTACTCATTTGCCACTGATAGGAATAGGTTCCATTGCCACCTGTTGAGGGTGAAGCCGTAATTAACGGAGGTGTTTCGCCGGGGCATATTTCTGCATCCGATTGTATGGTGCCCGAAACTAACTCCGGGTTTACCTGTATAGTGACCTGGGCAGTATTTGCACAACTGGTGGTTTGATCTGCTCCTATAATCTGGAAGGTCTGGGTACTGTTTAAGGTCTGGGTCACCGGATTGGTTGTTGTGCCGAATAACGAAGGCGGTTCTATCCAAACCCATACAACATTCGGACCGGTTGTTACGAATAGCGTAACTTCCTGTCCGGCGCATATTATTGTTGAACTGGTGAAAACTGAAACTAGGGGAAGCGGTTTGATTATTACATTTACCGGCAGGGAGGGAGACGGGCATCCTCCAACCATTACAGTATATGCACCATCAGCAAATGCGTAGCAAATGCTATCGGTTTCACCGGGTAGGATAACACCATTTCGATACCACTGCCATGTAGTACCGGTAGTTGGTGTACATGCCATCTGAACCGAGTCGCCCGCGCACACGCTCGCTGATGCGGGTGTTGCAACTATAGTTGGTGGACATTGTGCCTTAATATTAAGGCCGACAAGTAGTAACAAGATAACAGGAAGTAAATGTCTGTATGACATAACCACCCTGTAGAGGTTGAGTAAAGCCCGTTTCATAATTTTGCGGTGTAGGTAGATAGTTAATACTCAGATAGATGTAGAAATTACAAGCTGTACAAGTTGTGGAGTGTATAAGTTAATAGCTAAGCCGCCGAATTGTAATAGAAAAATTGTTAAAAACTTTCTTATTTCTGTTTAATTGACTGTTTGTTAAGAAATTAAGTCCTTTTTTAACATTGCTTTTATATGCCTGATATTTTTTAAAGGTTTTGAGTTTAGATAGTTATCATTTACCTTTACTGCCCGAAGTTTGTGTTTGGCTGCCATTAGAAAAACAGGGTGAAATACATAGGCTGATATGCCATTAAAAAAGCAGCATTTGCCTTAATATATCAACACTTTGTTAATTGATTACACATTATAAAAACAATCTCAATAATACTATTCACTCAAAATGAATAAACCAAACCTGATTGGACTACAAGATATTTCTATCTGGTTCCAATAGGGAAAAGAGTCTCTGATCGCAATACTGAAAGTCGTTATTTATAAAATTCCTTACCCTTTTATTTAATCTTGAAACACCTGCTATACATAGTGTCCCTTTTCCTGGTATCGTCAGTACTGCGTGCCCAGACATCGCTCGATACAGCGGTAAACTTTACTGTGAAGGATGTTAACGGGACAACCCATTACCTAAGCGAATATCTTGAACAGAATAAAATTGTGGTAATTGATTTCTTTACTATTACCTGTGGCCCATGCTCTGTATACGCACCGTTGATAAACGATTCATATACCCATTTCGGTTGCAATACTTCAAATGTGATTTTCCTTGGAATAAACTGGGGAGCCGACAACGCCGGGGTTATTGAATTTGGTAACACCAACGGGGTTTCTTACCCCGAAATCAGTGGTACGGAAGGAAACGGAAACCATGTGGTTGCCGATTACGGAATACTCTCTTACCCCACTGTTGTTTTGATACTACCCGATTCGTATATTGCCGAAAAATACATCTGGCCTCCATCCACCGAACACCTCGATAGCACGATACTTGCTCACGGTGGTATTATGTCAGATTGTAATACTCCAATTTCTGATTTTGGAGTGAAGCATGAGAATAAAAACAGTTTTCTGAAAGTATTTCCTGTTCCGGCCAGGGATAAAATAACCTGTTCAAGTTCGTTCGCTGAGCCTGGGTATATAGAAGCATTTTCGGCAAATGGCAGCAATGCAATCAGTAAATTGCCAATATTACCCGGCGAGAGATTGCAGATCAGGACTTCGGAACTTGCACCTGGATACTACTATTTACTGCTCCGGAATAACCATGGAACGGTTATTGATCTGCAACCATTCATCATTCAGAAACAGTATTAAACAACACGCGTTGCATGACCAATACAATGGAAAATTATTAGTCAGGGAAAATTCTGACTTCCCTGTTTGCAACTGGCAAGCGTCTTCTGGCTTCCAACAAAATAAAAATACTCACTAAACTAACAGTAGAATCAAAGTTAATTATAAATTTGCACCACTCTTCTAATCCTATTTATCATGAAAACAACTCTGCGTTTTTTCCTTCTGCTTACAGCACTTACCGGCATATTCCTCACAGCTTGCGAACCGGTTGAGGACGATACTACCGGCGATGATCCACGTGATCAGTTTGTCGGGGTATGGCAATTTGCTGAGAGTAAAAGCACCGACGGACAAAGCTACATTGTTACTATCAGCAAAGATGCAGGTAACAGCAGCCAGGTAATTCTCGAAAATTTTGGCAATCCCGGTTTACAGGAAGTAATTGTTACGGGTACTGTTACCACTAACCAGATTGTCGTTTCAACGCAAAACCTCAGTAATGGCTGGACTGTTGAAGGATCAGGCAAAATGACAAATGTGGGTAAAACATCCATGTCGTGGACGTATTCCATTATTGCCGGTGGTAATGAAGATACCTATAACGCAACAGCTACCAAACAATAAACAGTTCCTCATAATTGAGCTGTGGAATTGGAAATACTGAAGTTGAATTTATATCTAATGGAATTCATCGCCAGTAGTCATTTGATTCATCATCATAGGTGAAAAAACAGAAAGCCCCGGAAACAACTCCAGGGCTTTCTGTTTTATCGGTGGATTCTCTATGATAATGTTGCATTTCCTATTCTTCCATTGATACCGGATACACTTCGGGACTAAAATACCTTACAGGCAGCTTTTGCCCCGGTTTATACAATGTCCTGAACCATGGGTTGTTGACCGGGGATATTTGTTGGAGTTTAGAAGTTCTGTTCATTTTATCGGAAACAGGATTTGTAGTTTTTTGCATCAGATTTGCTTCCATTTCCGAAAGCCTTGATATAACTTCAGTATATATCTTATCCAGAACTTCAATATGTTCCAGGTAATATTTCAGACTAATATTAAAATCATCCGGATCAACGTCGTTTTTCCTGAAAACCTCGGCAAACCTGGTACGCATATCTGTAGTATCATTCAAGCGCGCAATCGAGTCATTTGCAATTCTTAAAGTTGCTTCGGTAAGGTGAATATCAACAAGCAGGTCGGTCATCTGTTCTTCACTCAGTGTTCCTGAAGGCCTGGAGCTAAGTATGCTGTTGCATGATGCAGCCAGCATTGCTATATAAAATACAAAAGCCCATTTCTTCATCCTAAAGGTACTTCAGTGAAAATTATTATGCCAGGCGATAAACCAGCCGGTATTCATTTATTTTCCAGCATGTTTGCTAAGGTATTCTGCATTTAATTCCTTGATAACATCACCGGTTACATCCAGTGTATCGTTGGCATAAAGTATGTTGCCTCCTTTTGTAAAGCCAAGAATATAATCGAATTTATACTTTTCGTTGTAACGGTTAAGGAAATTCATAACCGAATCGAGCAGCGCAATGTTCATATCCATCTCGCTTTGTTGTAATTCGGAGGCGTACCTGTCGCGCAATTCGTAAATCTTTTGCTGGTTTTGCTGAAGTTGTCCGTAAATTTCCTGTGCACTTTGCTCGCTGATGGCTTTTTTTGCGACCTGTTCCTGGAAATACGCTGCATCTTTTTCGAAAGCTGTTTGTTTCGACGCTACTTCTCCTTCGAGTCGTCTGCCTTTTGCTTCAAGGTCGGCACGCATCTTTTTAACCAGTTCGTAACTGCTCAAAATACTGTCGTTATTTACAAATGCTACCGAAATAGTTCCCTTACTTGCTTTTTCGACTGCTCCGGATATGGAAGTGCCCTTTTTGCCTGAACCTGTAAAATGGAGTACATACAGAATAATAAGACCAGCCAGCATTACCAGGTTAAGTGCCAGTAATATGGGATTTATTTTCTGTACTACCGGGGTAACTGTAGTAGTTTCCTGAATGAATGTATCCTCTTTTGTTTCCACTTTCTCATCGATGGGTGTGTTTCCGGTGTTGTTGTTGAGTTCGTCTGTCATTTTTTTGGAATATAGGATTGATTATAAAAACAACCTGATTCATGTATTGAATGAACCAGGTTGCGAAGTTAAAAAAAACACTTGTTTGTTAATTGTTTAATTACCAACTTCCGAGATGTATTTAATACGCATCAGCCTTATCTCTTCTTCTGTGAACTCATTTTCACCCAGGTCTTTCAGTGCCTTCTCAACCGAATCGGTCTCAGCTTCTTCAAAATACTCTATTATCTCTTCCTGGTGATAAGGGTCAATGGTTTCGTTCAGGTAGTAACTGAGATCAATTTTTGTACCCGAATCAACAATACTTTCTATCTCGGTAAGCAATTCATCTGCTGTAAGACTCTTGGCAACGGCAATGTCTTCGAGTGATATTTTACGGTCGATGTTGGTTATGATATAAACTTTCAGCCCCGACTTATTTACCACCGATTTCACCACCATATCCATCGGACGGATAATCTCATTTTCTTCCACATATGACGAAATCAGTTCAAGGAACGGTTTACCATACTTCTGTGCCTTGCCTGCTCCAACCCCTGTAATGCGTTGAAGTTCATCCATATTTATAGGATACTGTATCGCCATATCTTCGAGCGAGGGATCCTGGAAAATAACAAATGGCGGAAGGCTTTCTTTGCGGGCAATTTCTTTACGCAGATCTTTTAACAGCGAGAAAAGGGTTTTGTCGGTAGTACTTGTACGTGCACCACCACCTGCCATCATTTCATCGTCATCGCTTTCTTCGGGGTCAGTATCCTTGGCTACCATAACAGCGTATGGTTTTTTCAGGAATTTCTGGCCTTCGGGGGTGATTTTCAGAATTCCATAATTCTCAATATCTTTCACAACAAGGCGTTCGATCAGCATCTGCCGCAGCACTCCATCCCAGAAACGCTCGCTGTCCTCCATCCCTTTGCCGAATATCTCCAGCTCGTTGTGCTTGTAGGATTTGATATTGGAAGTTACTTTACCGATCAGAATGTTGACGATATGCTTGGCTTTGCATAGCTGCTTGGTAGCTATTACTGCCTCAAGTGCAATATCAACATACTCGCGGCCATCGATTTTTGTTTTCGGGTGCAGGCAGTTGTCGCAGTTGCCGCAATTCTCTTCAGGGTATATTTCGCCGAAATAATGCAATAACTGCTTACGGCGGCACATCGATGATTCAGCGAAGGAAACAACTTCCATTAACAACTGATTCGCAATTTCCTGTTCGGCAACACCCTTGTTTTTACTGAATTTTTCGAGTTTTTCTATATCCTCGTAAGCATAAAACGCCAGGCAGATACCTTCGCCGTCATCGCGGCCCGAACGTCCTGTTTCCTGGTAATATCCTTCGAGGCTTTTAGGCATGTCGTAATGTATCACGAAACGCACATCCGGCTTGTCAATCCCCATCCCGAAAGCTATGGTTGCAACAATTACATCCGATTCTTCCATCAGGAATTTATCCTGGTTCTCCACACGAACAGCCGAGTCGAGGCCCGCATGATAGGGTAATGCTTTAATACCGTTAACCACCAGGGTCTCCGAAAGTTCTTCAACCTGCCGGCGGCTCAGGCAATAAATAATACCCGATTTGCCGGTATGCATTTTTATAAAACGGATAACATCTTTATTAACATCATCGTTTTTCTGCTTTACTTCATAATAAAGATTCGCACGATTAAAGGATGATTTATAAAGTGCAGCTTCCTGCATGGTAAGACTTTTCAGTATATCCTGCTGAACTTTTGGCGTTGCAGTTGCTGTTAATGCCAGTACAGGAACATCCTGGCCGATAGCATCAATTATAGGGCGTATCCGTCGGTATTCGGGCCTGAAATCGTGACCCCATTCAGAAATACAATGGGCTTCGTCAATAGCATAAAAAGAAATTGTTATATCCCTGAAAAAGGCAATATTTTCCTCCTTTGTAAGTGATTCAGGCGCAACATACAGCAGTTTTGTTTTCCCTTCGGTTAAATCGCTTTTTACCTGCGTGATCTCCGCTTTCGAAAGCGATGAGTTTAGTACATGAGCAATACCTTTATCAGCACCAAACTGCCTCATGGCATCCACCTGGTTTTTCATCAGCGAGATAAGGGGCGAAATAATAATGGCTGTGCCGGGTAAAATCATCGCCGGTAACTGGTAACACATCGACTTGCCGCCGCCTGTAGGCATGATCACGAAAGTATCGTTGCCAGCAAGCAAATTGCGGATTATCGCTTCCTGATTCCCCTTAAAACTCTCAAATCCAAATATTTTTTTGAGCACTGAGTGCAAAGGATAATCCTTGAAATCTTCATTCTTTTTCATTCCACGAGCATTATTCAGGTATTCATACCAAATATGGTATTTATAATATCTTTTTTTTAGGTCAATTTAATTAAAGAACTTTTGGCACTGGTAGTTTAGAGCCTCGATGCAAGTCACTATGATCTGTTGGCTTAACACAATCCACGAAAGCAATTAATGTTTTCCTGAAACAATTCTACTGACATATAGTCAGATAATTGCAGTTTACCCTTGTGTAAAGTAAAGTTAATACAACTTTACGATTTTGGTTAAAAAAAAATCTGCTGATCGTGATTATTTTTTTTAACAATATTATAACGTGCACAAAAACAGTTCATTAATTTATTTTATCACTGCTTTTAATACGTATTAATTTATTGACTCCCCGTAATAGTCCTTCATGAAGTAGTTTTTCTCCCTGTAAACAGGCTTCGTTGAACCTGAAGGATCTTTTCGGATACAGTGTCTCAAAAAGTGTGCAAAAGTATAATTAAATTCAAAGCAATCAGTAAAATGAATTTTTCGATTTTCAGTTTTAGAGTGTCCTGGCTTTTACCCTGATTCATCATTTTCTTAAAGAACCTCGATTAATTAATTATATTGACATTCACAGTGTTATGATTGCTGGAAATGTTTTAGTACTTTTATCGGCTATAAATGATTTAAAAATTAAATTTGCCTGAAGAAAAGATGAAACTTTCTGATACTTTGAAAACCAACTTTTATAAGTAGAACTCAAATCTCAGATAAACTCAGGTAAATCCTGATTAGAGGAATACTTGTTATTAATCTGATTATCAAAATGAAAATACCATAATTATTAATACTAAAGATAAAATTAGTATGGAAAATGAAGAAATGAAAGCCCTCGGAATGATTGAAACAAAAGGGTTTGCGGCCATGGTTGAGGCCTCCGATGCCATGGTGAAAGCAGCAAAAGTGGAGCTTGTCGGCTTCGAAAAAATAGGTGGCGGATATGTTACCGCTATTGTTCGCGGCGATGTGGCTGCAGTAAAAGCAGCTGTGGATGCAGGTGTTCAGGCAGCTCAAAAAGTGGGTGAAATTGTTTCAACTCACATAATTCCAAGACCTCACTCTAACGTTGACAGCGCACTCCCGCTCGGATTAAAACAAACAAAAAAAGGTAAATAGCCATGATTGATCTCAGAACCTATATTTTTATTGATTCCCTGCAATTGCAGATGGCTTCGTATCTTTCAACAGTGTCAAAAGGGTATCTGCCTGTCAGCGGACAGGCCTGCTGTATTATCGAAATAGCTCCGGGAATTGAGATAAATACCCTTACTGATATTGCGCTGAAGGCAACCAATGTAACTCCCGGAATGCAGATTGTTGAAAGGGCATATGGAATGCTCGAAGTGCATTCCGACAGCCAGGGCGATACCCGCGTGGCCGGGGAAACAGTACTGCGCACCATTGAGAAAACGGAACTTGACAGAATTAAACCCCGGATACTCACCAGCCAGCTGATTAAAAATGTGGAAGATCACCATGCCCAGCTTATTAACAGGACGCGACACGGGAATATGATCCTTAAAGGTGACACATTGTTTGTGTTGGAGGTTGAGCCTGCCGGGTATGCCTATTATGCTGCCAATGAGGCCGAAAAAACCGCAAATATCAATATTATCGAAGTTATAGGCTTCGGCAAATTCGGCAGGGTTTATATTGCCGGAGCCGAAGCCGAAGTGCTCGAAGCGAAGAATATTGTTGAAAAACGCCTGGCTGAAATAACGGGAAGAGAAGAATATTGAAAAGTCTCATTTTGTTAAAATGAAGAACTAAAATTCATTATGTGAAAGCGCACATAGCTTAGTTTTGAGTACTACTGATGACTGACTCTTTATACATAAAAGAAGCCTTCTCAATTCTGAAAAACGATACCAAGCACCAAGCACCATGCACTAAGCACAACAAATACCCTAAAACAAAACCAAAAAATAACAAATCTTAAACTCACAAATTATGAATGACAATACTTCAGACGCATTGGGAATGATTGAAACCAAAGGCTTTGCTGCTATGGTTGAAGCTTCGGATGCGATGGTTAAAGCTGCAAAAGTTGAACTGATAGGTTTCGAAAAAATCGGCGGCGGATATGTTACCGCGATTGTACGCGGCGATGTCGCTTCTGTAAAAGCCGCAGTAGATGCCGGCGTTCAGGCTGCACAAAAAGTGGGTGAAATCGTTTCGTCGCATATCATTCCACGGCCACACGCAAATGTGGATAGTGCTTTACCACTTGGCAGGGGCAATACAAAGAAATAAATTGGCGTTCATTTTGTACGAAAACCACTTGCGATGCGGACTATTCCGCTTTCGTAACTATTAATCAATTAACGGAAACAATATGATATTGGCAAGGGTAGTCGGAACGGTAGTTTCGAGTCATAAAGCTCCTAAGATAGAAGGGATAAGGTTTTTACTTCTCGAAAAAATTGATCCTGTAACGATGAAGGGGAAAAATGACTTTGTTGTATCCATGGATAGCGTGGGTGCCGGAACGGGTGAAATTGTATTTTATGTTTCAGGCAGCAGTGCCAGGTTTACCGGTGTAACCGAAGGAAAACCAACCGATTCGGCCATCATTGCCATTGTTGATAATATTGAAAAAGATGGCAGTTATACCTACCAGAAAGGCAAATAGATTATGATTCTTGCAAAAGTAGTAGGCACCATCGTATGCAGTACCATTAATGACGGGATAAAAGGATCGCGCTACCTGCTGGTTGATAAGACGGATCAGCACGGGACAAAAAAAGGCGATTTCCTTGTTGCTCTCGATAGTATCGGGGTTGCAAATGACGAACTTGTCCTGGTTACTGAGGGTAGCCCATCAAGGGAAACCCCGCTTACTGTTAACAAACCGGTTGATGCTTTAATAGTAGGTATAGTTGATCTGATTGATGAAAATGATTTAGTTGTCTACAGCAAATGAGGAGGTCGAATTGGAGATCGTCGCGTTAGGTGCTTTGGAATTCAGCAGCATAGCCATTGGAATATTGGCGTTGGATGAGATGGTCAAAATTGCACCCGTCAGAATCATCGAAGCCCGTACCATGTGCCCGGGGAAATACCTTGTTGTATTCAGCGGAGATGTTGCTGCTGTTGAATATTCCTTCAATAAGGGTTTTGAAACAGGTAAGGAATTTATTGTTGACAGTTTATTCCTCCCGCAGATCTCCCCTGACGCGATGAGGGCTATAGGTAAAATTATTTTCACAGCTGAATGGGAAGCGATCGGGATTATCGAGACTAACACTGTTGTTTCAGCCATCGAAGCTGCCGATCTGGCTGCAAAGGTTGGAGGTGTAAAAATTATTGAAGTAAGGCTCGCAATCGGGTTCGGTGGCAAATCCTACGTGAAACTCATGGGAAGCCTTGATGCAGTGCAGGCCGCAATGGATGCCGGAACAGCCAAAGCAAGGTCGAAAGGACTTTTGTGTATGTCAACCCTGATTCCTCAGCCACACCATGAAACAAAACCTTTTTTCATGCAATAGGCGAAAATTATGGACAATTTAACCCTGATAGAATGACTTGAATACGAATTCATAATAGGTTAAGTATGAGGAAAAGGTTGAGTGGCTAAAACCTCAACCTTAGCCTCAACCCCAACCTCAACCTCAACCTCAACCTCAACCTTAACCCCAACCTCAACCTTAACCTCAACCTTAACCGCAACCTCAACCCCGACCTCAACCTAAGTTTCATAAGTGGTAAAAAGTATGGACAATCTGGAGCAAAACGTAAGGCAAATCATCGAAGAAGTATTAAATAGCATGGATCTTCACCCGATAAAAGATGAGGGTGTTAAAAATATGGGTGTGTTTACCAACATTCACCAGGCCATTGATGCTGCAGAACTTGCATTTTCGGAGTTCGGTAAACTTACTCTGGAAATCCGTAAAAATTGTATTGCCAACATCCGGAAAGTATGCCAGGCCAACGTGGAAACTATGTCGAAAATGGCACAGGAAGAAACTGGCATGGGGCGGTGGGAAGATAAGGTTATTAAAAATGAACTCGGAATCCATAAAACACCGGGTGTCGAAGATATTGCCCCGGAAGCCTTTTCGGATGATTTTGGCCTTACATTAGTCGAAAGAGCACCTTATGGCGTTATCGGAGCCATAACCCCAAGCACTAATCCAACAGTTTCCATAATCAGCAATGCGATTGGAATGATTGCTGCCGGTAATTCGGTTGTTTTCAATCCGCATCCGGCTGCCAAAAAGGTCTCAGCTTTTGTCGTCAGTCTCCTCAATAAAGCGGTTATGGAGGAAGGCGGTCCGGCAAACCTGGTATGCTGTATTGCCGAACCTACCATCGAATCGGCTAAAATACTGATGACTCACCCCAAAATAGCTATTTTGACTGTTACAGGCGGACCAGCTGTTGTAAAAGTTGCTATGAACAGCGGTAAAAAAGCAATAGCGGCAGGTCCCGGAAACCCTCCATGCGTGGTGGATGAAACAGCCGATATCGAAAAGGCAGGAAGAGATATTGTAGCTGGCGGCGGTTTCGACAACAACGTAATCTGCATCTGCGAAAAGGAAATTATTGTTGTTGCTTCGGTGGCTGACAGGCTCAAAGAAGAACTGAAGAAAAATGGCGCTTATGAGCTCAACGAAGACCAGGTTAAAAAAATAACCGAACTTGTGATTGCTCAACCCGGTGGCCCTGGAAACGAAGGAGCAGCCAATAAAAATTTTGTAGGCAAAAATGCTGATTTCATTGCAAAACAAATCGGTCTCACTGTCCCGCCCGAAACCCGCCTGCTCCTTTGCGAGGTGGGAAGGGAGCACCCCTTGTTGTGGACGGAGCAGCTCATGCCCGTGATGCCATTAGTCCGGGTAAAAGATGTTGACACGGCCATAGACCTGGCTGTTGAAGTGGAGCATGGTTTCCGCCATACGGCCATTATGCATTCGCTCAATATTGCCAAACTGAGTAAAATGGCAAAAGCCATGAACTGCTCTATATTTATTAAAAACGGCCCCAGTTATGCAGGTCTTGGCTATGGAGGGGCTGGCTTTGCTTCATTTACCATCGCAAGTCCGACCGGTGAAGGCGTAACCCGTGCACGGACTTTTACAAGAGAACGGCGATGTACTTTGGTAGATTATTTCAGAATTATTTAAGGATAGAAATTAGAAAATTGAAAATAGTTAATGGTTTTCAATTTGCCAAACCATTTTCCATTAACCATTAACCATTTACTAAAATGAAACTCGGCAAAGTAACAGGCACAGTAGTCAGCACCATAAAAGTTCCTACCTTCGTAGGGATTAAACTGATGCTGGTTCAGCCACTCAATGAAAAGCTTGAAAAAGTCGGCGACCCGATTGTTGCATTCGATACCATTCAGGCCGGAGTTGGCGACCTTATTTATTATGAAACCAGCAAGGAAGCCGGCAGGGTTCTGGAAACAATTATGAATCCATGTGATGCCGCCATTGTTGGGATTGTTGATGCTATGGAAGTGGAGGGTGTAAAATGATTCTTGCCAGGATAATAGGTAATGTAGTTTCCACGGTGTCGGAAGCAGGATACGATTCAAGAAAAATCCTGATCGTTCAGCCTGTTGATCCTTCCGGTAAATCAAAAGGATCATCTTTCCTTGCTATCGACACGGTACAGGCAGGCATGGGCGATACAGTTATAGTTCTCGAAGAAGGAGGCTCGGCAAGAATGATACTCAATGAACCTGAGACTTTTACAATAAAAGCGATAGTAGCCGGTATTGTGGATCATATAACGATGTAATTTTGCAGGCATATCATCCCATGAGAAACCGGATTTACAGGTATTATTTGCGAAGTTCAAAAAGAAAATATGTAATGAATACTGACGACCAGGTAAAGAAAGTTGCAATAGGTGCCGATCATGGGTCCTTCGATTCAAAGGAAATGCTTAAAGCATATCTCGAAACGGTTGGCTACAAAGTGGTGGATGTTGGAACTTTCAACAGCAAGGAGAAAGTGGATTATCCTGATTTTGCCATAGCCGTTTCCAAAAAAGTGGTGAGTGGCGAATGCGAACGCGGAATAATGCTCGACGCTGCAGGTATCGGGTCATCCATGGTTTGTAACAAGGTTCATGGAATCCGCGCCGCACTTTGCTGGAGCCCGCAAACCATTGTCAACAGCCGCGAACATAACAATGCGAATGTCCTCACCATGGGCACAGCACAGCATAAGCCCGAAGATATCTGTACTATGGCTGCTTTGTGGCTCAAAACCAGGTTCGAAGGTGGCAGGCACTGGCCGCGTATTAACAAAATGATGTCATTAGAAAGAGATTGAACATACTATGGATCAGAAAGAATTAATTGATAAAATAGCGAAAGAAGTCATGCAACGGCTTAAAGAAAAGTCGGGCAATCATGAAGTTACGAGTCAGGGTATCGCTCAGCAACATTTGGATGCTTCACGGATGTCACAAGCCGAACTGGCGGGATACATTGACCATACTTTATTAAAGCCCGAAGCTGTTGAAGCGCAGTTTGAGCAACTTTGTGCCGAAGCGGTCAGTTATAAGTTTAAATCAGTGTGCGTAAACTCATCGTGGGTGCCCTTTGTTGCCAAAAAACTGAGAGGTACCGGAATTGCAGTATGTTCGGTTATTGGTTTCCCTTTAGGTGGAATGGATACCCGCAGCAAAGCCTTTGAAGCCAGGAGTGCCATGGCGAGCGGAGCCACCGAACTGGACATGGTAATCAATGTCGGTGCATTGAAATCGGGAAATCTAAAATTAGTTGAAGAGGATATAAGAGCTATAAAAAGGGCATGCCGGAGTACGACTGTTTTAAAGGTAATTCTTGAAACAGGATTATTAACGGATGCCGAAAAAATTCTTGCCTGCGAAATTTCTAAAAAAGCGGGTGCTGACTTCGTTAAAACCAGTACCGGTTTTGCTGGCAGCGGAGCCACCGTTGAGGATATTGCCCTGATGCGCCGTATCGTAGGGCCGGCTATGGGTGTAAAAGCCAGTGGCGGAATTAAAACTTTCGACCAGGCCGTTGCGCTCATACACGCCGGGGCCAGCAGGCTGGGTTGCGGAGCAAGTGTTGCGGTGGTTACAGGTGCCGAATCAAAAGGAAGCTATTGAAGTTTTCCATTCAACTCATGGGTATATTCCTTATTCCTATAGCTATATAAAAAATGAACATTGGTGCCCGGTTTGTTTCGGGCTGAATTGCTCATAGCCAGGATTCTGTAGAAAGCAAATTTATACAGGAAGCAATATGTTTCGTTGGTGCTGGAAATAAGATACTTTCTGTGTCTCCGGCTATCATTGAATTGATTGTATAGTAAAAAATTCTGAAAATTTAACAGCATTTTCCGGTTCAGGCAGAGCCTTAAAAACAACTCCTGCTTTTTCTTTCTATCTTTGCCGCTTCAATCTCAGACAATAAATTTTGAAAACTCCGGAACAAATACAGCAGATTGCGAAGCAAACTATAGCCGAAGAAAGTTCAGCTATCGAAGGACTTATAAATAGTATCAACAGCGATTTTGTGAAATGCGTTGAACTTATCCTTCAATCGAATGGCCGGGTTGTTGTAACCGGAATAGGAAAAAGTGCGAATATTGCTGCTAAAATTGTTTCTACCCTTAATTCCACTGGAACGCAGGCGGTATTTATGCACGCTGCCGACGCTGTTCATGGCGACCTGGGGATGATCAGGCAGGAAGATATCATCATCTGCCTGTCAAAAAGCGGCAACACTCCGGAAATTAAAGTGCTTGTACCTCTTTTAAAACTAATGGGAAACAAACTGGTCGCCATGGTTGGCAATACCGGATCGTACCTGGCATTGCAAGCCGATGTTATCCTTGATACAACAGTTCCGCGCGAAGCATGCCCGAACAACCTGGCACCAACATCGAGCACTACAGCGCAACTGGTGATGGGTGATGCCCTGGCTGTTGCATTACTGGAATGCCGTGGTTTTACTGCCGGCGATTTTGCCAGGTATCACCCGGGAGGTGCTCTGGGTAAAAGATTGTACCTGCGTGTGGCCGACCTTTATATTAATAACGAAAAGCCTGTGGTTGAGCCTGCTACGGGAATCCGGGAAATAATTCTCGAAATATCGTCAAAGCGTTTGGGTTGTACGGCAGTAGCTGAAAATGAGAGATTAGTCGGAATCATCACAGATGGAGATCTAAGGCGCATGCTTCAGGGAAATACGGATGTTACAAGCCTTACAGCTTCAGATATTCTCTCGCCTCATCCACTTACAGTAACATCGGATGCGCTGGTAAGCGATGCCCTCGATATGATGCGTTCGCGAAACATTACTCAGCTTCTGGTTGTTAATAGTGGTAAATACCTTGGTGTGATTCATCTTCATGATATTTTGAAGGAAGGAATTATCTGAAAGGGTTTAGTGTTTTGGGATTAGGTTTTGTGAACTTGCACAGTGAGAGAATAAATATTAACATTCAAAAGAAATTTAAGATAAGATGGGTGAAAAAGCTGATCAGTTCAATGAATACCGCGCTAAGATGAATGACCGGATTCTTTCGGTCGACAACAAAGTTATTAAGCGAATATTCAACGTCGATACCAATGCTTATACCGAAGGGGTTTTACCTGTCAAAACAAAGGAGCTGATGGGCCTGGTTGCATCGCTGGTATTACGTTGCGACGATTGTATCAAATACCACCTGTTGAAATGCAGGGAAAATAATGTATCGGAAGAAGAACTTTTCGAAGTGCTGGGAATAGCAACCCTTGTAGGCGGAACCATTGTTGTGCCTCATTTGCGCCGCGCCGTTGAGTTCTGGGACGATATGAAGGACTGATGTGTAACTATGCCATTCTGTCCTTAGCCTTACCCATGTTTTAGTATCAGAATTAAATTGTAAAACAAAAATCAAAGAGCATTAATACTTGTTAAGCCATTGATCTTGTTAAGCATAAGCATAGTTGTAATTGAGGATTTCAAATTTTTATCCGCTGTGGCACGTGCTTTGTTTCGCGTTAAAATGTATGATTAAAAAAGGTTTTTTAAAATTAGTTTCACCGTTTATTGTCCTCTTGCTCTTTATAGCATCAGGTTCAATTAAGCATTCACAGGCCCAGGAAGCAACCAAAATAATGGGAATGATTCGCGATGCGCAAACAGGTGATACGCTTCCTTTTGTAAGCGTATATTTTAAGAATACACAAATAGGAGCAACCACCGGTTTCGATGGAAAATTCTCACTCGAATCGCGCAAAGCTACCGATACTCTTGTTGCATCCTATATTGGTTACACTACGGTTCACCTGCCGATTCAGCGGAACCGTTTCCAGACGGTGGATATTAAAATGGAACCTGAGCGTTACGAACTTCAGGGTGTTGTTATTCGTCCCGGAGAAAATCCTGCCGAAGTGCTGTTGCGGAAAATAATTGACCACAAACCATTGAACGATCCTGATAAAGTTGAGTCTTTCCAATGTCAGGCGTACACAAAAATGCAGTTCGATGTAAACAACCTTACTGATAAATTCCGTGAAAGACGGGTAATGGATCCTTTCAAATTCATTTTCGAGCTAATGGACACCAGCGTGGTAAACGGGAAAGTGTATCTGCCTGTGATGATTTCGGAAACATTCTCTGACTTATATTTTCGAAAATCGCCGAGGGAAAGGAAAGAGATTATCAAAGCCTCACAGATTTCAGGTGTCGAAAATTCAAGTATGTCGCAGTTTGTCGGTAACCTGGCCCAGGATGTTAAAGTATATGACAATTTCATTAACCTTTTTCAGAAAAATTTTGTCAGCCCTGTTTCAAACTTCGGATTGCTCTATTATAAGTATTACCTTATCGACTCCACTTTTATCGGGGATAAATGGTGTTACAACGTCATGTTCAAACCACGAAGAAAGCAGGAATTTGCTTTTACAGGCAATTTTTGGGTTAACGATACTTCCTTCGCCATTAAAAAACTGGAGATGCGTATGATGGGCGATGCCAATATCAATTTTATTAATGATATGGTTATCTCCCAGGAATTTGAAATTACAGGCAATGGACAGTGGATGCTAACCCGGGAGCAAACTATTGCCGATTTTAATGTTGTGGAAGATGCAAAAATTACCATGGGATTTTTCGGAACACGCACTGTACTATATTCGAATTTTGATTTTTCGCCTGTACGAGATGAAAAAATATATTCGATGCCCAATAATATCATTGTGCTTGATGATGCAAACCGGAAAAGCAAGGAATTCTGGCAAACATCAAGACCTGAAGCGCTCACTCACCGGGAGGCATCAGTTTACTGGTTGAGTGATACATTAAAACAAATGCCGCTCTTTAATACCTACCTCGATGTTATAAAAATGATTGCAACCGGGTATTATGTGAAAGAGAAGTTTGAATGGGGACCTTACGCATCAACCTATAGTTTTAATCAACTCGAAGGCAGCCGTTTCAGGGTTGGCGGTCGTACGAGTAACGATTTCTCGACGCGGGTCATGCTTGATGGATACCTTGCTTATGGTACGCGCGACCAGGTTTTGAAATATCATGCCGGATTTATGTATATGCTTGGTAAATTGCCGGATCGTGTTCTAAGCGGTTCGTATAAATATGATGTGGAACAATTGGGAATGGCCGAAGGAGCATTCAGGCAGGACTTTATCCTGAATTCTATCTTCAGGAGGAATCCGCAGGATAAACTTTCAATGGTTTCCGAATACAAAGGATCATACAAACACGAATGGTTCACAGGGTTTTCAAATACATTTACAGTTAATAACCGTCGTATATTCACACTCGAAGGTTCAGGAATAAGTTTATACGATCCTGTTAGTCATGATTATACGCAACGAACACAGATTACCACTACCGAATTATCGCTCGATTTGCATTATGGCTACCGCGAAAAAGTCTTAGCCGGAGAGTTTGAAAGAATTGCGGTAAGTTCGCCTTACCCTGTTTTTAATCTGAAATATTCCTATGGAGTAAAAGAGTTATTCAATGGGGAATACGAATACCACAACCTTCGTTTCAATGCTACACAATGGTTCAGTTTCCTTTCGGCAGGCTGGCTGAAATACTCGATAGAAGCGGGAAAAATATGGGGTACGCTGCCTTTCCCTCTATTGAATATTTATTCTGGAAACGAGACTTTCTATCATGATGATTATGCTTTTAACCTGATGAATTATTACGAGTTTATCAGCGACGAATACGCTTCGTATCACGTTGTTTACCATTTGCAAGGTTTTTTCCTTAACCATGTTCCTCTTTTACGAAAACTGAAATGGCGCGAAGTGGTTGCACTCAAAGGTGCCGTCGGGCATACTGCTTACGAAAATAAATTTTACAACCAGTTACCTGAAGGGAGTTATTTTATCAGCAAACCCTATATGGAAGCAAGCGTAGGGATTGAAAATATTTTCAGGTTTATCCGTATTGATGCCGTATGGCGGTTATTCTACAACGACCATCCCGATATAAAACCTTTCGGAATTATGTTTTCGATGAATTTTGATTTTTAAGTTGGATTGAAAGGATTGAAAGGATTGAAAGGATTGATGGGATTGATGGGATTGAACATTCACCTTACGCATTTTTCCACTCCGGCTCAGCTCTCCTGAAACCTGAAACCATTTAAACCCGCACTTCGATTCGCTCAGTGCCCGGATAATCCGAAACTCTTCAAACGCTTCAAACCCTTTAAACCTGCACTTCGACTCCAGTGCCCGGATAATCAGAAACTCTTCAAACTCTTCAAACCCTTTAAACCTGCACTTCTACTCCAGTGCCCCGGATAATCCGAAACTCTTCAAACTCTTCAAACCCTTTAAACTCTTCAAACCCTTCAAACAAATTTATTACCTTTACCGCCTCAACGTATTGAAATGATCCTGCGTACCGAACAGATAGTAAAAAAATACCGCCAGCGCACCGTCGTCAACCAGGTTACCATTCAGGTTGAACAGGGCGAAATTGTTGGGTTGCTTGGGCCTAATGGCGCCGGTAAAACCACTTCATTCTATATTATCGTGGGTCTTATTAAGCCGCTTCAGGGAAAAGTTTTTCTCGACGACCGCGATATTACCCGCGAACCCGTTTACCGCAGAGCCCAGCTTGGTATAGGATACCTGGCGCAGGAAGCCTCTGTTTTCAGGAAACTTACAGTTGAGGACAACATTAGGGCAGTACTCGAATTTACCAAATTGACAAAGACTGAACAACGCGAGAAACTCGAATCGTTAATTGATGAATTCGGGTTAAATCACGTGCGTAAAAATATGGGCATTCAGCTTTCGGGAGGTGAACGCAGGCGTACCGAAATTGCCCGGGCACTTGCCACTGATCCCAAATTTATATTACTCGACGAACCGTTTGCCGGCGTTGATCCTATTGCTGTTGAAGATATCCAGAATATTGTTGTTAAGCTAAAAGCTAAAAATATTGGTATCCTTATTACCGACCACAACGTTCACGAAACCTTAAATATTACCGATCGTGCGTATCTTCTTTTCGAAGGTTCCGTCCTAAAATCCGGTTCAGCCGAAGAACTGGCTGAAGACGAACAGGTGCGTAAAGTTTACCTGGGAAGTAATTTCGAATTACGCCGGTAGAATTCCCTTCGTTTATTTATTTTTTCCTGATTGAAAGAAATTGTTATTCAATCATTTAATAGCTTTGGTATAAAACTCAAAAATGCATGATTATCATTGCATCGGCTTTTTCCCCGGTTTAAATATTACAGATAATAAAATATATGACAGTATTATAATAGGAATGGCTGTAAAAGTTAATGCCGCAAATGAAATTACAGCAAATACGACAAGTATGAACTGTGCCTTATTATCTGCAAAATTAAGGTTGCTGAATTTAAGTGAGATCAAAGGTATTTCCGAAACCAGCAGTAAACTCATTGCCACGGCAATACAGGCAAGTATGAAATAATTGTCGGTTATAAGGGTCAGCCACGAAAGCGATTCGCTGAAACCAGCCTGCATTTTTATTAATGGCAGCGAACCCAGGAAAAGCGCGTTGGCAGGCACCGGTAAGCCGATAAAAAATGTGGTCTGTCGCGTATCGAGGTTAAATTTAGCCAGCCTCACAGCCGATAACACCGGGATTATCAATGCAATCAACGAAAAGATGCTGATATACGATCCGGCAACCGGCGTATTCGGGCTGGCTGCCATCAGCTGATAAATAATAATTCCGGGCAATGCACCAAACGAAACTACATCGGCTAAGGAATCAAGCTCTTTGCCTATTTCACTTTTTACATGAAGCAAACGCGCCGCCATGCCATCCAGAAAGTCGAACAAAGCAGCAATCAGGATGAAATAGGCTGCATAATCAATGCGGTAGGTGAGTGCAATAATAATACCTGTGCATCCGCTGAATAAGTTCAGGGTGGTAATGAAATTTGGGATGTGTTTTTTCAAAATGCGATTGTTAACATTAGCAAAGGGTAAAATTAACAAAATTGTTGTCCGGTTTGTTAAATTCCGATTTCAAAAGTTTTCAGGACAGATCAGAAAGGAATTTGCTTTGAGATTTGCATATATCTGAAAAAGTCTATATTTTTGTTTATCTGGATTCCAGTTCCTGAGAAAGTAACAAGGCTCCATAAATCCGGAATTTCCATACTGGCTCCAATAACTTTATTAACTAAGGCGCATCACACTAAATAATCATTAAACTATGGCTGAGAATATGCAATCGCTGGGTTATCTTTTAAAGAGAGAGAAACTTGCCACATTGGCATCGGATCATTCGCTTCCTGAATTGCTCCTTGAGAGTCTCGAACCATTCCCCGGATTCTATGAAGAGTATTTTATTCCAACCAATGCCAGGGAAAGCAAACCAAAGTCGGTTTTCATGGTGCTGAAGAACTTTGATGTGTGTCACGAAGATGATTTTATCCGGATGACGATGCATATAAAGCGCGATCATCAGATAAAATTTGATGCCGCACTCAGCAGCATTTTGCTTTTCAACGAATCCGCCACATCGATTCGTGTTCATATGGAGGACTACAGCCAGCTTCCTGAACTGATAAAACATTATAAGCAGGTCGGGGTTAAATTCCATTCGCAAAAACAGGTGAAACCTTTTCAGAGCCTGATAAAAATACGCCGGTTTTTCGACCTTGAAGTGATGGCTGAGGGTATTTTAAAGGATGTTGACAAGCCTGATACATATTATATGCAGGTTCCTTTTTTTATGACATGGGACGAATTTGAAAAGGCCACCATTGCCATACGGAATAATTTCGATTACAAAACCTACGATGCTGCTCAGGCAGCTATTTACAATAAACCCGGCATTATTGAACTCGTTCGGATTTACGACCGTAAAGCCGACCTTGCCAAACTTCAGTCTCTCAGGCAAAAATACCTTATCGAAGTTGAGCGGAGATAAACCGTGGTTATGTACTAACGTGTTTTCGCTTTAATTCAAACAAAACATAAAGTGAAAAGCAATGATTTTCGGAAACTGACTATTTTCAGACAGGTAGAGATGTTGTTTGAAAATGGTCAGCATGTCCTGAGCAGGGTTTATCTGTTTTATAACATACATCTCTATACATTATCAGGATTTTACGCTGAAATATGGTACCGGCAGGCAGATAATAAAATTGAAAGGGTTATTCTTCTCGATCAATCGGATGTACTCGATTTATACGATAACCAAATCGGTTTAAGCGATTTAACCGGCAGTATTGGGCCGAAAGAGTAGAAGCGAGTTTTTGTAGTTTTTTTTGGATAGAAAGAGAGAAACGGAGAAACGGAGATCGGGAGAGTCTTATATCCGTCAGTAAACCGCAATCCACAGTCCACAATCCTGCATTTATCCTATCCCTTCGCACTTATACTTTCAAGCCTTGGCATATCGAGCAAAGTGACAGATTTACTGTTTATATCAATAATTCCATCATCTTTAAAATCTTTCATGATCCGGATTACACTTTCGGTCGACATGCTGGTGAGATCACTCAGATCGCTGCGCGATAAAGGCAGATCAAACGATTCCGATTTAAAAATTTTTCGCGAAAGGCAAAGCAAAATATCGGCCAGCCGCCCATGCAATTGTTTTTGCGTAAGGCTGAAAAACCGGCCATATGACTGCGAAGTGTTTTCATTCAGGATATTAATTACCCTATAAGAAAATAAGGAATTCTGCTTAAGCAACTGCTTAAACAACTGAATATCAATTAATCGAACAGTGGATTCACTATAAGTGCTGATACTATACAAAAATGTATTGTTGCCTTCATACAACGACTGTAATCCCATCAGGTTTTTCTCCGTGGTAATTGAAAGAATCAGATCCTTTGGTTTCCCTTCAAGGTATATCTTAACCAAACCTTTTTCCAGGTACATGATATGCGTAGCAAACGATCCCTGCTTGCACACCATCTCGCCTTTTTTAAAATTCACGAGTACCGAATGCGTATTTACCAGTTCCTTCTCCTCAATACTAAGCAGTTCGAAGCAGGAAATGTCGTATTCAAAAGGAACACAGGTGTCGTGACCATATATTGACATGCAGACAGGCATTAAAAATCGCACATAAAAGTACTTAATTAATTCTGTTTCTTTTTATTTTGGTCAAATTTCCCTCTTCCGGAATTGTGGTATTGATTAAGTTGGTGATATTTTTTCTTCATGTACAGGAATAAAAAAAGCTGCCGGAAATTCGCGGCAGCTTTCTGAACAGCATGTAAAAAAATATTATTGAACGTAAGCGTATCCCATTATTTGTGAAGGTCCCCAAACGGTCATTCCGCCGGCAGCAACCATTTTGTCATAAATCATGGCGTTGGTTCCATATAGTACTGATTTTGCATCATATCCCAACAGGCGGAGGTATGCAGCGAGGAAAGCGCTGGTTTGACCGGTGTAGCAATAAACTGCCAGGGGTTTATCGGTTGGGAGCGTCTTAAGATCAGCACTCAGTTTAATTGATTCTTTCGGGGTGTATTGACTTGCTCCGGGAATATGTCCCGGATCAGCATACTGGGCAGCCGGCCAATAGTTAACAATGTAATACCCGGTGAGGTTGCCAAATACAACTGTATTCGAAACTGTTGCAGGCGTGAAACCATCGGTAAGCAGCGTTGCTACGCGGGCTTCAAGTATCTCCTGGCCGGTGGTTTTTCCTGTTGTAAGCACCGGCATTTCGCCTGCTGGACCTTTTGCGGTTGAGGTTGACGTAAATTGTGCTGCAAATGCATTACCTGTTGAGGTAGCTGTGTTCCATTTGCCGGCAAAATCCGAATGCCATGCGCACATTCCCCATTTCATTGAGAAAACTTTATCGTATCCCATCAGCCTGAGCAAACTGGCACCATAACCTGCCGTTTGGCCGGTATAACATACGATAGCCACTTTTGTGTACGGAGTAAGATTTACTCCTTTGATGTGGGTCAGCAGATCAGCGAATAAAACATTATGTGCATTTTCGATATGACCTAAGGCAAAATCTGCAGCTGCCCTGATGTCAATAATGTAAACCTGGTCAGTTTCATTCAGAGTTTTAACTTCGCTGGCGGGCATGATGGTTGGCATGTCAGTATTAACGAAATCTTTGTGTAGTGGTGAATCAGCCGATTCGAGGTAAGTAGCGAGAACTTCCGACTCGTTTATTGCAGGAGTATCGTCATCCTTTTCGCAAGAACTGATAAATACCGCTAAGAACAGGAAGCTCAGTAAAAACAGATAATTGATCTTTTTCATGGGGTTTTCTTTTTAAGTTTTGTTTAGGTTGGTTGTTATAAGGGAGTTATTATTTTCCTACAAACCATGACTGTGGTAATTTCCCATCCACGGTTATATTGATTGATGCCTGTTGTTCCCAGGTGAGGAGGTCTTCCTTAAACAGGTAAAGACTCTTGTTTATCAGTTGGCCACCTTCATTGCGAATATGGCAATTGCTTGAACATGAGGTACCTGGGGCATTTTTTGTCCTTGTGGTCCATCGCAGCAGGTTATGGGGTGAAGCATAATTGTAGGTTGGCAGCGCATCGAAGTTCGCGTATTGTGGTACTCCGTATTTCTCCCAGTTGTCAGGAGCTCCCAATGTGCGGCGGACAACAGTAAAATCATATCCTGTTTTGATATCAGGGATTGGATTTGCTGCTATTTTAAAACCAAGGTATGATGGTATTCTTGCCCCTTCACCGTGAATATGGCAACTTCCGCAATTGTTGTAATCCTGTGAGTGGCATGCCTGGCAATTAAAATCGTTATAGTGCATGTTATGGTAAACATTCTGTTGTGCAATTCCGGTATGGCAATTTTCGCAGGTTGGCAGCTTGGAGTAAGCATACCTTTGTTCCACTTTTTGTCCGTCGCCATGCAGTTCGTCGCCCGAATGGCAATCGATGCATTTGTATCCTGCCTTGGTAAGGTGTACATCGGGTTCGGTTCCTGATGCTACACCCAGGTATGCATGGCCCCCGCGCGAAACATGGCACGAAACGCAAATGCTGACCATATCAGGGGTTTTTATAAACTCATGCCCTTTAGTTAAGCCACCACCTGCAATCGGTGGGCGAACTATATGACAATCACCGCAGGAAGCATGGCATGTGGCACAATTCTTATTGTAGCCTTCAATCTGATGGGCCGGAAGCTTATCGAAATCTTCCGAACCGGTGAATCCGCTGCGGATGGCAACTTTCCTTTTCTGTCCTGTGCCCTGGTGAATACTGGTTTTGAAATTGTCAACAATCCCTTTGTGGCAAGTGCCGCAGGTTTCCTCATTAAAAACCGAAGGATGCCTTACAAAATCACCTGAATGCGCAATATTTTTATCAGCTGTATTGTCGGTTCCTTTGTGGCAACCGACGCAGCCAATCGCATAATGTCCTGTAGTTTTATAGGTTTCATATCCTTCGCCACCCATAAAAACCCTGTCGTAAGGCTCATAATGCGGGGCTTCTCCTCCACAGCCTCCTGCAGGAGCAGCAGTGTCAGGTGAATATACTTTCTGCAGATGAGCGTAGTTGGTATGGCAGCCTTCGCATGAAGCGTATGTTTCAACTACCGGCTCGGGCTTGTCTTCATCGCCACAACTGTTTAAAATAACGACCGGCAAAGCAGCCATCAATAACAACAGGTATTTGCTTGAAACTTTCATAGTGGTATAGTTTAATGATATTTCGTACTGCAAAAGTGATAATTTTTCAATGCTCAGGTTATGTGATACATACGTCATGAACAAGGATAAAGCTACTTGTGTAGCAATTAATTTATTGACGGAGATCAATAATTATTTACTTATACATATATTTGCATGGCTTTAAAAAGTTGAATTTTTTATGGAACAGTTTACCGGATGTACAATCCAGACCTATACTTGCAGATGTTTTGAGAAGCTTACATCTCAGGAAGTTGAACTGCTGGATAAGCATTCCGTTACTGTAAAGTATAAAAAGGGTGAACTTATCTGCAAGCAGGGAGGATTGGCTTCGCATATGTTTTTTGTTGAAAACGGTCTGGCTAAAGTTTTCCTGGATGATGGTGTGAATTCACTTGTTTTAAAAGTAGTTACTTCGGGAAATCTCTTAGGTCTGTCGACGATCAGTTCCGAAAATCAAACGTACCAGTATTCTGCAAAAACATATATAGATTCCGAAATAAAGCAAATTGATATACAGATATTTAAAAAATTAATAGCTGAAAACCCGGCTTTTTCAAAGGAAGTAATTTCGATATTAGGCGCAAACAGTGCTCAGATAAACGGTCGATTTTTCTGTTTTACGCACAAACAATCCTATGGGCGGATTGCGGATATCCTTCTTTGCCTTGCCGACAGGATTTTTAAAGAGCAGGAATTTGAGTTACCTCTATCGCGTAAAGACCTTGCTGAATTGTGTGGGATGAGTCAGGAAACAGTTGTGAGAATGCTTAAAAAGTTTGACGAAGAAGGACTTATCCAGATTAAAGGCAAATATTTCCGTATTGTGGACTACGACCGATTGAAGACCATCAGCGAAAAAGGATGATGCTAGTCCGGGTTCAAACTCCTGTTTCAAATCATTATTTTTATTTGTGCACTATCTGTTTAGATTCAATTTTGTTCTGAGTCCTGATTTTTCTGTAGTTTTACTCCTCAATACATTTTTTGTGAACTGGCAGAACCTGTTTCCAATTTTTCCCCTTTTTCAATGCTAGCTTAATCTTTCAAATTTTTTATTTTGAGTATGATTCTCGACGAAACTCTGGAACTTATAAAATCAAGGTACGGTCACCGTCTTGATACGATCACCATTGAGAAACTCGTGGCTGGTATCTATTTTACCGCCGTGAAACTATCAGGTGGCTACAGCGGGCTGGCATATACTGTAAATGATTCGGACGATAGCTGTGCGTCGAACCGTACCAGGGGTTTCGGCATTTTTACACCCGGAAACTTCTCCGGGCAAAAAGTAACCGACTTGTTTACACATACCGATCAGTCGTGTTTTATAAAAACAGTACAACTCGCCGTAATGAATGCTCTTTCGGCTGAGTTGATGGAAGATTCTGATTACCAGATACTCGAAAATAAAGATCCTTTTGATCTCCTCGATTTGTCGGCCCCGAAGCGGGTTTGCGTTGTAGGAGCGTTTTTATCCTATATGAAAAAGACTCTTGAATCAGGTAGCACTTTACAAATTGTAGAACTTAACGATGCCGCTGTTCCTGATGAATATAAGCCGTTTCTGGTACATGCAGGCAAGTCGGAAGAAGTTATTGCCCAATCCGATATTGTTATTATTACCGGCTCATCCCTCGCCAACCACACTCTCGACGATCTTCTGAAAATCATTCCGGTTCATACCCGGGTGATCCTGGTTGGACCCACCAGCAGCCTGTTGCCGGATGTGTTTTTCAGTCGTGGGGTTGATTTGATAGGAGCCACCCGGATTACCGACCCTGACAGGATGTTTCAGCTTATAGCCGAAGGTGCTTCCGGTTTTCATCTTTTTAAGAGTTGCGCTGTAAAAATCTGTCTTGTAAATGAATCCTGACCGGCAACTTAGCATTACCTGGCTCAGAGCTGCCGTATTGGGCTGCCTTTGGGCATCGTCCGAAATTGTACTTGGCAGTTTCCTTCACAACCTGCATGTGCCGTTCAGCAGCATATTCCTGACTTCAATAGGGATAATCCTGCTTATTTCAATTAGTTATCAATGGAAGGATAGAGGTTTGATCTGGCGATCGGGGCTGATATGTGCCCTTATGAAATCAGTTTCGCCAAGCGCAGTTATTTTTGGACCTATGATCGCTATCATGTCCGAAGCGCTGCTGCTGGAGATTGCGGTGCGTGCTATCGGTAAAAATATGGTGGGATTTATGCTCGGAAGTTTGCTGGCCATGTCGTGGAATTTCTTCCAGAAAATCATTAATTATATCATTTTTTATGGTTTTAATATCGTGGATTTGTATGCATCGCTGGTAAAATTTGCCGAAAAGCAGCTTCATATGCATTTCAGCACGGTATGGATGCCGGTTATCTTATTATGGATAGTATACCTTGCTTTCGGAATTCTTGCTGCCGGTATCGGGATTCGTATCGGGCGTACCGCATTGCAAAAAGGCCCGGTTATGGTAAGCGCGGATAAAAAGCGGATGACTGAAATAAAATCGAAAAAACTAACTCCCGATATCAACTATTCGTTGGTTTGGCTTGTATTTAATTTCATCGGGATGATAGCTGTATTGGTGTTGATGAATTTTGCAACCGCTTATTGGTGGGCCGTTTCAGGTACAGTGTTAATGGCGATCTGGGTTTTCAGGTATAAAACAGCATTAAATCCGCTTCGGAAGCCAAAATTCTGGTTGTTTTTTATTGCCATTACCATGCTTTCGAGTTTCCTGTTTGCAAAATTTCAATCTGCCGGATTATCAATATCTGACGGTCTTTTTATCGGTTTGCAGATGAATTTCCGTGCAGCCATGATGGTTGTCGGCTTTTCGGTGATCGGGAAAGAACTAAGTAACCCGGTGATCCGGAATTATTTTATCCGCACTTCGTTCAGGCAGTTACCGCTGGCACTCGAAGTTGCATTCGAAACGCTTCCTTTCGTGATAGGTAATTTACCTTCTCTGAAAGATATCTTCCGCAAACCTGTGGGTGTAATGCGGCAAATAGTAGCCCAGGCTGAATTCTGGCTCGAGAAAGTGGCGCTTACCATGAAGAAAAAGAGCAATGTCATAATTATCATCGGTGAAATCGGCAGTGGAAAAACATCCTTAATCAGGAAGATTGTGGATCGTTTAAAAGAGGAATCAATTTATGCGGGTGGGATTATCGCTCCCGCAGTTTTTACTGATGGTATCAAAACCGGTTATTCTATTGTTGATATCGCAACAGGTAAAAATATGCCACTATCGCAGACAAATGAAATTGATGGGTTAGCGAGAGTGGGTAAATATTTTTTCTTCCGCGAAGGGATTGATTTTGGTCTTGCAGCTCTTTCAACTGAACGAATCCGGGATAAACAAATTGTTCTGATCGATGAAATCGGAGCCTGGGAATTGCAGGGACAGGGTTGGGCCAAAAGCCTGAACGAATTGATTATCAATTACAATATCCCACTTATAATTACGGTACGGAAAAGTTTCCTTGAACTGGTTATTGAAAACTGGATGTTTCAAAATCCGGTGGTGATTGAGGCAAAGGATGCTCAAATGGATTTAATTATCAATGAAATTAAAAGATTTGTAAACCTAAGTCAACAGGAAGTGACTTCAACTTCGGGGTTACCTGCAATGAAAGCTTAGTAGTTTAAAATTGATATGCACATTGGTTTATAAAATAATACTGTTGTGCTTATTTAAGAATTTCTTTGTACATTAACGGCTTATGAAAAAAGAAACTTTCAATTCAAAATTTTCAGTTCACTTAACCTCACAAAAATGATGTCACCATTTAAAAGAGCATTTGCAATAGCATTCATCTGCTTTGCAGTAAACGGATTTTCGCAATCGGAAAAAGGATATTCCCTGGTATGGGAAGATAACTTTAGCGGCACATCGCTCGATACTACCAGTTGGAGTCACGAAACCGCTGAGCCCGGCTGGGTAAATAACGAACTGCAGCGCTATACGAATGATAATATCGAATTCTCTGACGGGAAACTCCTTATTATCGCGAAAAAAGAGAATAACGAAATTACTTCAGCCCGTTTAATCACCAAAGGGAAACGAATTTTTACTTATGGACTGGTCGAAATCAGTGCGAAAATCCCACAGGGAACAGGCACATGGCCTGCACTCTGGATGCTGGGACAAAATATTGACGAAGTCGGCTGGCCTGCCTGCGGCGAACTGGATATTATGGAACATGTGGGAAAACATCCCAACTTTATTCATTCAACCGTCCACAATCCTTCGGGCTATGGGTCAACACCTTATACCGGTATTCTTGAAATAAAAGATCCTTTTAACGAATTCCATATCTATGGCATGGAGTGGACCAAAGATTTTGTTGATTTTTTTATCGATGGGAAATTGGTGTACCATTACCAACCGGAAGCAAAAAACAAGGACAACTGGCCATTTGATAAACCATTTTTCCTGATTTTCAATGTCGCAATCGGTGGTAACTGGGGTGGGCCAGATGTTGACGAGAAACTATTCCCGGCAGCTATGACGGTAGATTGGGTTAAGGTTTACCAGAAAAAGTAAGATGGGCCCATATTCGTATTACTTCGAATCCAAAAGCAATAGAATATGAATGAAGAAGTAAGAAAACCTGACCGGATTGCTTCCATTGATGCACTACGGGCAATCTTCTTTCTTTGGATTTTCTTCGTTGATATAAAAGTCCTGCGGACTATCGCAGTCGATCAGAAGTATCCAGATTCAATACTTGCATTTCCCTATGATCACTATTTTAAGCACTGATTCCAATTTCCAACTCAAATACAAATAAGGGCGTTTTTTTTTTGACATTTCTACTTATCGCTGTCTCCGACTATTTTAAACCGGAATGTTTTTTGTTCGAAGTGGCAGCAGTAATTACCTTTCTTACTTCCGTGAGTTCAAATTACTTTATACTTTGTATAAGATAAAGGACAAGAAATATACTGACTAGAAAAATGAAAGCCGTAAGAAGAGTCAGTAACAAAGAGGAGTGTTGATATAGCCCTGATTTTAATTGTTTCTCGGTTTGCTTATACCGAATGTATGCCAGTATGGAAGTAATTGTTCCCACCAGCACCAGTACAATTCCCATAGTAGCTGAATCCCCTCTTTGATGTAAAATAGATTCCTTTCCTAACAGAAGAGAAACCTGTTTTACAAATAAGGAAAATTTCACGACAACAAATCCGAATGCCATAATTCCTATGCCAGTGCGTATCCAGGCAAGAAATGTGCGTTCGTTGGCTAAATGATCTGTTACAGTTCCTTGTTTTTTTTCTTCTTGCATATAATTTACTTTTAACGTATTGAAACTTCATTACTATATCGACACCTTCATAACTTGATTTATAACAAAAGTATTATAAATTTAAACAGTTCTGCCTGCAAGGTTGTTATTCGCAAACTCTCAGATTTTATACAATAAACTTTTATATTCCATGGTTTATATATTTGAATTCTTCTTAAGTTTTGGAAAGATGAACTCCAAATATACTGACATTTTACAGCCATGGATATTAAATTACTTTTAGGCAGTTTTGTTGCGATACTTGCGCTGATAAACCCGGTGCAGAAAATATTTGTGATCACATCACTTCAGAGCCACTTTGCGGATAAAGAATTGAAGCATTTATCTCTGAAAGCTTCATTAACCGCTTTTATTATCCTGGTTCTTTTTCTATTCCTGGGTCAACTTATCTTTAACTATGTGTTTCATATCCAACTGTATGCGTTCCAGGTTACCTGTGGCGTGGTTTTGTTTTATAATGGGATTTCGGGCCTGCAGAAAGGTGTTTTTCTACAGGTTGATCAAAATGTGAAACTCGAAGACCTGTCAGCAGTTCCAATAGCAATGCCTATGATTGCGGGTCCGGCAACTATTACTGCCGCTGTTACTTTTCCGGCACATTATGGCTATGGAATTACCATACTCAGTATTTTTGCCGCCTTGTGCGTAAATCTGCTGCTGATGTTGTATTCGCGGGCCATTGGGAATGTTCTTACAAAATACAACTTTATGAACGCCCTTATCCGGATTACCGGGCTTATTGTGGCTACCATCGGAGTGCAATTGGTTTTTACCGGAATCACCAACTTTATATCTACAATCAGAGTCTGAGCTGCTTTAGTAAACCGTTTGGGCATTTTGCCCGACATAGGGTTAGTGCTTTTAAATAAATAAAGTATGCAATACCCTTGATTTTTTATTTATACTGCATACGGGATAAATTTCCGCATTTATTGAGTCTCATCTGCCTCAGGCTGACCAAGCTCCGATTTCCAATCGGAATTATGGAGCAGATCTTGGTTCTTGAGATTTGGGTTTTGGGACCTGGGTCTTTTTATTAATGAGTGATTTTATCCCTTTTAAAGTATAATATTGCAGCCTGAACATATGTTCATTACTTTTGGGGCAGACTAATACCTGGAAATTTCCATGTCACCAAGGATCAAAAGACCGCGAAAAGTTTTAAACCCGCCAATTATAAAAGGGTTTAAACCCTTTGGACCAGGCGTAGCTAATCTGAATCCGGAACCCATTTTCCTCTTATTCGAAGAGTACGAGGCTTTACGTTTATGCGATTTTGATATGGTGATTCATAATGAAGCGTCTGCGATAATGGGCGTTTCGAGACCAACTTTTACACGGATTTATGCTGCTGCACGTCAGAAAATTGCAAGAGCTTTTGTTGAAGGCCGTCAGATAACCATCGAAGGCGGAAAGGTTTATTTCGACAGCACCTGGTATCATTGCGCTGACTGCAAGTGCGATTTCAATAATCCGGAGAAAGAAAAAGAGGTGGAATGTTGCCCGCTTTGCAGCAGCACGAATGTTGCAGGTTTTGATTTTAGCAGTAATTCCGGATCCGATAGTTTATAATGAAAATGCGATAAAATTCCAGGTCAAAAAAATACTGACCCCCGGATATGCAATAAGTCCTTTTAATTTTGATTTTGATTTGGGATTTGGGATTTGGGACTTGGGACTTGGGATTTGGGACTTGGGCGGTCAAAGGATGGCGAACACGGGGTATGCAACGGACGAACTTCGAAAGTCTGCGAGTCTATCGACTTGCGGAGGATCTGAGTGACAAGATATGGCGGGTTGTAGTTAGGTGGAGGGGACTGACTCGCGACACGGTTGGAACTCAGTTGGTTCGGGCGGCAGATAGCATCGGCGCGAACGTCGCGGAAGGTTCCGGGCGCGGTACGGCAACTGACAATCGGCGATTTGTCCTGATGGCGCGAGGATCGCTCTATGAAACGAAACACTGGTTGCGACGAGCTTATCAGCGACAAATCCTCACGTCCGATGAAGTCACTGAATTGAGGACATTGGTGGATGCCCTCACACAGGTTCTAAATGGGTACCTACGTTCATTGAACGCCCGGCGAAAGCGAGGTGAATGAGGTACCAAATTGGGTAACAAAATATTTCAGATTCGGGAAGGACCGGGCGGAGTCTCGGATTTGTGACTCGGGCTTGGGAGGACCTGGAAGTGAAGTTAGTTCAATTCCCCAAGCCCCAAGCCCCAAGCCCCAAGCGATTTG
>JBGSUB010000055.1:0-128406 GCA_041753535.1 Lentimicrobiaceae bacterium | reverse complement strand
CGGCAATTTATTGTTAAAATTAGAAGAAACTCAAAAACAACCCGGCATTTATTCATACTATCCTGATTTGTCGGGACTTGCTAAAGGCGTTTATATTCTGAAATACGGCGCAGGAGAAAATATAGGTTATAAGAAATTGATCAGGAATTAACACGGTAACATTCCCCAATTAATGATTGTCTTTGCTACTACCGGTAATGCTCCGGTTTGGTGGCTAAATATTTTTACTTTTGTAAAGAGCTTTATCTGCCTATTAAAGGATTCGATGTTATTTATAAATTGTTCCTTGCGTAAATTGTAATAATGACCCAGGAAATCCCCAATCCCCAGCTTAAACTGGCTTTTGACTTTGTACAGCAAACCAATACCAACCTGTTCCTGACAGGTAAAGCGGGTACGGGGAAAACTACGTTTCTGCGAAACCTGAAGTTGATTTCACCTAAGCGCATGATTGTGCTTGCTCCAACAGGAGTTGCGGCAATCAATGCAGGCGGAGTAACTATACACTCGTTTTTCCAGATGCATTTCGGACCGCATATTCCGGGTCACAGCCAGCAATTTGATCAAAAATCGGGGAAAGATCAGCAAAAGATTTTCGACCGTTCACAGCGTTTCAGTAAGGAGAAAATAAATATTATCAAAAGCCTCGACCTGCTGGTGATCGATGAAATAAGTATGGTCCGGGCCGACTTGCTCGATTCAATTGATGAGGTTTTACGACGGTTCAGGGACAGGAGCAAACCTTTTGGCGGTGTTCAGTTGCTTATGATCGGCGATTTGCAGCAGCTTGCCCCGGTTGCCAAAGACGAAGAATGGGATATTCTGCGCCCGTATTACGATACCATTTTCTTTTTCGGAAGCCGTGCTTTGCAGAAAACCGACTTCACAACTATTGAACTTAAACATATTTACAGGCAAAGCGACGAAACTTTCATTGCCCTGCTGAATAAAGTGCGCGACAATAAAATGGATCAGCAGGCGATTGATGCCCTGAACCAGCGTTATATCCCGGATTTCAATCCCGGCAATGATGAAGGCTACATTACACTTACCACGCATAACTACCAGTCGCAGGCTATAAACGAAGCCAAACTGAAACAGCTGAAAGGTCACCCGCATCATTTTACAGCGGTGGTTGAAGGTGAATTTCCTGAATACAGCTATCCAACTGATTTTGAACTGGTGCTGAAAGCAGGAGCCCAGGTGATGTTTGTAAAAAACGATATTTCGCGCGAGAAACTGTTCTACAACGGGAAAATCGGCAAAGTCATACGGATTGAAGACGATACCATTTTTGTAAAATGCGAAGGCGATTACGAAGTTATTCCTGTGCAACAGGCTGAATGGCAAAACAATAAATATTCGATTAACGATGAAACCAAGGAAATAACTGAAACCCCCGTCGGAAGTTTTATGCAATACCCGTTAAAGCTGGCCTGGGCTATAACCATACATAAAAGCCAGGGGTTAACCTTTGAACGTGCCATTATTGATGCCAATGCAGCTTTTGCCCACGGGCAGGTATATGTAGCGCTGAGCCGCTGCAAAACCATGGAAGGGATGGTGCTGAGTTCGCGTATTTCGCAGGATTGCATCAAAAGCGATGTAAGTGTAAAAGGCTTTTCGGCTCATGCCGAAATGAACCAGCCCGGTGAAAAAGAACTGGTTGCTTCAAGGATCGCTTACCAACAAACTTTATTGGTCGAACTTCTCGATTTCGGTCTGATCCAGCGACGGCTGCATTACATTCAGAAACTGGTAAAAGAAAATTCGAATGTATTACTGCCGGCTTTCTTTGAAACCTTTAGCACAATGAGTGAAAAGCTGGCTTCAGAGCTTATTGGCATTGTTAATAAATTCAATCCCCAGATCGGGCAATTGCTTACCGGCCAGCCAATGATTGAAGGTAATGAAGTTTTACAGGAAAGGATTAAAAAGGCCTGTACCTATTTTGCTGATAAAACGGAAGAGCATATCGGTCATGTGCTTCAAAATACGGATATTGAAACCGATAACAAAGAAATCAGGAAATCACTCAGAGAAGCCATTGAAAACCTGTACCAGGAAGCTTTTATCAAAACTGCCTGTTTCAAAGCTTGCACCGAAGGGTTTTCGGTAAAAACTTACCTTGATGCGAGGGCAAAAGCCGCTATCGAAAAGATACAGCTGAAGAAAGAAACTAAAGTACCTGCTTACATTCCGGCATCGGGAGCTATTCATGCTTCGCTGCTTCAGGAAATTAAAGCATGGCGGGCTGCAAAAGCCGATGAAGAGGATTTACCTGTTTATATGGTGCTTCCGCAGAAAACCTTGTACGAACTGGTCGAGAAACTCCCTGTGAACCTCAGGCAACTAAAGGAAATCAATGGTTTTGGCAAGAAGAAGGTGCTCAAATACGGCGACGAAATTCTTGCCATGATATGCACTCATCTGCAAACTGACAAACCTTTAATAACTGCTGCTGAATTGGCGGTGGACGAACCTGCCAGGAAACCCAAGCCGGAGAAAGGACAAACTCAGCGGACCAGTCTTGAAATGTTTAAGCAAGGAAAAACTATAATAGAAATTGCTGTCCAGCGCTCATTGACCACTTCAACAATCGGCGGTCATCTTGCCCGTTTTGTGGTTAGCGGCGAACTCGATATTCATAAACTTATTCCTGCCGAAAAACTCGGACTGATTACTTCTTTTTTCAATACAGCCGAATCGGCATCACTTTCCGATGCTCTTTCCGCACTGGGGAACCAGTTTTCGTATTGGGAATTAAGAATGGTGCAGGAATATTTGAAGAAATCTTAATTGAACTTATCCGGTTAATTTATCGCTATTTCTACACAAAAATAGCTGATCTTACATATATCGGCAAACAGGACAGATTCTTTCTCAATAATTTACAAATTCAATATTGAAACTTTATTGTGCTATATATATAAATATATATATCAATATATGTATATTTGTACTAATCATTGAACCGAGCATTTAAATTACTGACAAAATCTATTCTATGAGAAAGCATCTACAAATTGCATCAATCTTTTTACTGGGTACTTTTGTTTCACAAGCCCAATGGCAACCGGAAGTGAGACTTACTAATAATCCTTCTGCTTCCAATACATCTTTGAATAATGCCTGGTGTTTGGCTGCAAACGGTGATACTGTGCATGCAGTATGGGACGATCAGCGTGACGGAAACTTTGAACTTTTCTACAAACGCTCTACCAATGGAGGTGTAAGTTGGGGAGAAGATACACAATTGACGAATACGGTTTATTCATACGATCCCTGCGTAGCTGTTTCCGGCTCGGTTGTTCATATTGTTTGGCAGGAAGAGCGCGACGGATATTATGAAATTTACTATAAACGGTCTACAAACGGTGGCGAAAGCTGGGAATCGGATATAAGACTTACTACCAATACTTCTGATTCGTGGAATCCATCGGTAGCAATAAGTGGATCGGTAGTGCGTGTGGTATGGGAAGATGAGCGACAGGGAAACTCTGAAATATATTATAAAGTTTCCACAAATGGAGGCGAAACCTGGAATGCAGATACGCGTTTGACAACTGATCCTGCTAATTCCTGGAATCCATCTATAGCAGTGTCCGGGCTCGATGTTCATGTAACATGGTACGACGATCGCAACGGGAGCGGGAACTGGGAAATTTATTACAAGCACTCATCAGATGGAGGTCTTAGCTGGGGAGCGGAAACCCGGCTGACAAACAACAGTCATGTTTCAAGGTACCCTTGCATAGCAGTATCGGGCTCAATAGTTCATTTGGTATGGCACGACGATCGCGACGGGAATTATGAGGCATACTATAAACGTTCAACTGACGGTGGATTAAGCTGGGGAGCAGATACCCGACTGACAAATGCGGCTGATATTTCAATGTATCCGAATGTCGCTGTTTCCGGTTCGGTAGTTCATCTTGTATGGTTCGACATGAGGGATGGGAATTATGAGATTTATTACAATCGTTCAACTGACGGCGGAATAAATTGGGAAGCAGATACAAGGATTACGAATGACTTAGCATTATCTTTTTATCCTTCAGTAGCCATATCCGGAAATACGGTTCATGTAATTTGGCAAGATAACCGCGACGGGAATAACGAGATATATTACAAACGCAATCCCACAGGAGACCCGGTTGATATTGAGGAACCGTTAATCAGCGGGAATACTATACTGGTTTTTCCAAACCCTTTCTCAAATGAACTTACTGTCAGCAATAGTGAGAATGAACTTTGTGAAATCATTATTTATGACATTTCGTCAAGGGAAATAGTACAGAAAAAATTTACTCAATCAACTACTGTAAATACCTCTCAGCTTGCAAAAGGAATTTATATTTTCGAAGTAAGAAACAAAAATGCTGTACTCAGGAAAGGAAAGATTATAAGAGATTGATGAAAGATTATAGAGGCCGTCTATTATCAAATATTATTTAACCGAAGCATGTACCTATTATACCATTGAGTATTAAAATACAACTTTTCAGATTTCAATATAACGAAGCTATCCACGAAAACTATTAAGTCCAATTAATTGATTATCAATTAAAACGAAGTTCTTATGAAAAAAAGTTACTCTATAATGCTACTCTCCCTGATACTAGGACTGGGAAAAACGTATGCACAAAACTTTGAATCAGTCGCAAAAAATGTGATGATTGAAAATAAGTCCCTCACGTCATTATACCCGTTGACCCCTGCACCAACAGCCGGAATACTTGCTCTCTTTGAACCTCAAAATGGTACATGTATCACCCCGGAACAGGAAAATGAAATTAAATCAACCATCCAGCGTAACATTGAATTACTCAAAGTTAAAAACCCTAAAGCTTTTTCAAAAAATCCTGCCGCACATCCTCAGTTCATACTACCTATCCAGCCTAAGGCCGGATTTACTGATTACGGTTATTACGGTATTTTCAACTTAGTTGATCACAATCCGGCCTACCCAAATCAACTGCTCGATTACCTTTGCGGAACCCGCACCTACGATTGGAACGGTGGAAACCATGCAGGAACTGATTACGTTTTATGGCCATATTCGTGGCGCCGGATGGACGAGCAGGTAATGGAAGTTCGCGCTGCAGCTGCCGGCGTAATTGTGAATAAGGTGGATGGGAACTACGACCGCAGTTGCGAAAATAACGGTGGAGGCACCTGGAACAGCATATACCTCTATCACCCGGATGGCTCTACTACATGGTATCTTCATTTTAAATCGGGTTCACTTACAACCAAATCTATTGGCGACAGTGTTGAAACGGGTGAATTCCTGGGAACAGCCGGAAGTTCAGGCAGTTCAACAATTCCTCATCTTCATTTCCAGGTATTTGATTCAAATGATAACCTTATTGATCCATACGATGGAATCTGCAATAATTATAATGGCGGCGACAGTTGGTGGCAATCACAACCTGGATATATGGAACCGGCTATCAATCATATTTCAACGCATTATACCGTTCTTTACAATTACAATTGCCCTAATCCTGAAATCACATTTGAGAAAGATGTATTTTCAATCGGGGATTCAATAATATTTCGCGTTTTTTATCGCGACCTTGATTTCAATGCAGCAACAACCCTAAGTATATTAACCCCTAGCAGTGAAATAGCCTGGAACTGGAATTTTAATAGTCCATGGTCCTTTTCAACTGCAACTTATGCTAGCTGGTCCAATGTTATTAGCTCGTGGTGGGTGACTGGTGAATGGACATGGCAGGCCGAATTTAACGGGCAAACGTATCAGCATCATTTTCATATTGCCGATCACACGGGTATTTCAGAAAATAGACCAGGATCGGCACAGTATAGTATCACACCTAATCCTGCTGATAACGAAGTAGAAATCAGGCAACTTGTTACAAATGCTAACCCCACAGAACTGAAACTTTATAACCTGATGGGACAAGAAGTTTATTCGTCAGCTTTTTCGGATGTAAATCTGCGTATACGAACTTCTGATTTTCCGGCAGGAATTTATTTCCTGAATTTAAAATCCCAAAATAGCATTAGCAAGCAAAAACTGGTAATTCAACACTGAAATTAAGACTGACAATTAAGAAGAATTTGAATAACAGTTGTATCTAACAAGGTGATCATTTACCCTCACTCCTGCGCGCATAAAAGCTTAGTAAAAGCAAAGCCTTTCCAGAGAGACTGGATTTCTCAGAATTGATCGCTACTAACGCACCAATTATCATCGTTTTATAAACTTAGGTTCAATCCGGCTCATTACGTCATTTCTGTAATTTTTACTAACCGGCAGCCTCATTGAACTGGTAATAACCTCATTACCATCAATTGTTTGAATAGCTGAAATTGCCACCAGGTATGATTTATGTATCCTAACAAAAAGCTGAGCAGGAAGCTGTTGCTCGATGCCTGAAAACGTGAGATATGTAATATATTTTTTTTGCCGGGTATAAATGATAACATAATTGGCCATGGCTTCAATGTACACCACATCTGACATCATAATTTTTTCGATTTTACCATTGCATTTTATAAAGAAGAAATCATTGGTGATGACCACTTCTTTATTTCGCGCGTTCAAATAACTCTGGGCTTTATCCACTGCTTTCAGGAATCGAGCAAAAGAAATTGGTTTCAGAAGGTAATCAACCACATCCAACTCAAATCCTTCGAGGGCATATTCGGAGTAGGCGGTTGTAAAAATTACGAGAGGAGGATTGGCGAGTGCTTTTAAAAATTCTATGCCAGTAAGTTTGGGCATTTGTATATCCAGGAAAATCAGGTCTATTTTATTCTTCTGTAGCAAACCTGCAGCCTCAACAGCACTTTTGCATTGCGCAACCGGGTTCAAATAGTCAATCTGCTTCACATATTCCATCATCCCTTCCCGGGCGATGGGTTCGTCGTCCACCACAAGACAATTAATCATGATATTGGATTTTTAGAGTTGTTTCGTATGTGTTTCCGTTCCGCTTCCGGGTAATTGAATGTTTTCCGGGATATAACAATGCCAGCCTTCGTTCGAGATTTTTCAGCCCTAAGCCGCTCGAATTCTGCAAAATCTCAGTACCATCAGAGGAATTAAACGTATTTATTACGTCGACCACAAACAGTGAATCCTCCTCTAATGTGATGCTAATAAATAGTTTATTTTGTGATGGGTCCTTGAAATTGGAAATATGCTTAAATGCATTCTCAACGAGAGGTAATATGAGAAGCGGGGCAATTTTAAATGACCCGATATTTGCAGATAGCTTCAACTGTAAATCAGTGCCGGCTTCCATCCTCATCTTCTGAACAGTAACATAGTTTTCAATATACGCCAGTTCCTTCGATATATCAATCATATCAGTAATGCATTCGTAAAGCTGGTAACGTAGCATTTCCGAAAGTTTCTCCACGGAGTTTCGCGCTTCAATGTTATCCTTTTGAATCTGAAAGTAAATGGTATTCAGCACATTAAAAAGAAAATGTGGATTTATCTGTGCACGCAGGAAAGCAAGTTCTGTACTCACCTTTTCATTTTCTACCTCATGAAGATGCTCTTCCATCCCAAAACGATCGATTATAATCTGAATAGCACCACTTACTACAATAACGATACAATTGATTATAAAAAAAGCTGCAGAAATAGCTTGTATGACAGCGATTTTCGAAAATATTGATTTCCCGCTCAATTCATAATACAATGCTCCGCCCAGAAAATACGTCAGAACCGTATTTGTAAAAGCAACCAGAAGCAATGCAATAATAAATTTTCTGATTAATTTCCGGTATAAAAGCTTTGGCACCAGCACTTTTGACGACAGGTAAGCCGGAAATGCCGTAAAGCCGGTTACGACAAGTGTGGCAAGAAATTGCTGTAGAAACGGAGTATTAAAGTCATAGATAAGGTATAACAGAAAAAAGGTGAGAATAATCCACAAAAGGAGATAAATCCCGAACTCTGTCAATGTAATTTTTCGGCTCATACAAGCTGCAATTAAAACAACTGCAATTTACAGCTATTTAACATTAAGTGTTTTCCGGCTCATCAAGAATATCAGAAAGGACATCCCGCAATTCATGCCTGTTGTGTAATAACGGATTTTCACCTCTTGATAAGTACTTAAATTTATGGCAATTAAATGCTCTTGGCGGAGTATCCGGAACCTGAAAAATCAGCGCAATGGCAACAATTCGTTCTTTGATCTTTTATCGCAAAAATTAGTTCTTTCCCTTACACTCTATTTCTCTGATTCCTTGTATAATGATTTTAAAATATTGCGATTTATGTTCGATTACCCGCTAAAGGAAGATGAAGTATGGTAATAGGATTTACTACAATTCACGCCCAAGCTGCGTATAATACATCTTGTATTTACTCTATTTGCTAAAAAGTTATGTAATGTAATTAGCATCAGAACATTTAAAAACAGACTATAAATATTTTTAACCCAAAAGTTCCAACTTATGAAAATCAAAATCAGACCAGCAATTTGTTTTCTTATTCTAACAGGCTTATTAACAGCAATTACAGTTAGTTGCAAAAAAGATGAAACAACAGCAAAAAAAGACCCGGTTATTACCTGGGCAAATCCGGCCGACATTAGTACTGGCACGCTACTCAGTTCAACACAATTAAACGCAACAGCCAATGTAGCAGGCACTTTTTTGTACACGCCCGCTATTGGAACCACGTTAACCGCAGGCATGAACCAGGATTTGAAAGTAGATTTCACACCAACGGTTGCCGCCAACTACAATCCGGCCAGCAAAACTGTAAAAATAAATGTTGTAGCTAAAAAAGATCCGGTTATCACCTGGGCCAACCCGGCAGATATCAGTTTTGGTACCTTGCTTAGTGCTACCCAATTGAATGCAAGTGCTGATGTGTCCGGCATCTTTGTATATACACCTGCTGCAGGTACAAAACTAAATGAAGGTGCCAATCAGAATCTGAAAGTTGATTTTACTCCGACTGATATAGCTGAGTATAATACAATAAGTAAAACAGTTACTATTAATGTAACTGCTCCATTGCCTGTTACTGTTACTGATACAAGCGGAAACGTTTACGCAACCATAACGCTTGGTACTCAAACATGGATGGCAGAAAATTTGAAAACTACCAAATTCAATGATGGTACTGATATTCCTTTGGTAACTGTTGACAACGATTGGTATAACTTAACCACCGCTGCCTACTGCTGGTACAACAACGACGAAACTGCGTTTAAAGACACTTATGGTGCATTGTACAACGGATATGCAGTGAATACGAAACTATGTCCCGGCGGCTGGCATATTCCTTCAAATTCCGATTGGGAAGATTTGGAATTATTCCTCCAGGATCACGGGTATAACTACGATGGAACAACAACCGGAAATAAATACGCTAAGGCATTAGCAACAGCAACGGGCTGGACATTTCACACCGGAACCGGGACAGTTGGTAATACCGATTATTCTGAAAAGCGCAATGCGACAGGCTTTTCTGGCTATCCTGCAGGTTATCGTATTAATTGGGGTACATCCTACCATAGTGGCGACCAGACTTTCTGGTGGAGTTCAGATGAAGCCTCTTCTGCGGCTGTCTATTACCTGAGTATAACCAATAATTCCGCCAGTGCTGCCATCTACTATTCAGCTAAAACTACAGGTTTTTCCGTCCGTTGTCTGAAGGATTAAATGATTGTATTCTTTGTAACTTCTGGAAGTGCAGATTGATAAGAGGCTTTTTTAAATTGCAGATTTTTGCTTTCAGAAGTTGCAAAGATCGATACCTAAAATACCTGCAAAAACACGAATTTCAACTTCATATTCTTCCGACTCCCGACTCCAGATTCCCGACTCCCCACTCCCGGCTTTTTTTTTCTTAATAATAGCTTGAATCTTATAATTCGAACAATCTTTTCTGAGTTGAATCACAATGCAATACAAAATAATTCTCATTAACACATAAAAAATTAAGGAGGAAACATTATGAAAACAATTTTACTGCTTATCCATTTTCTGATTTCTTTTTGTGTTCTGAATGCTCAAAATCCCGAGTGGATAAATTACAATACCACAAATTCGGGCTTGCCGAATTATTATGTTAGTTCAATAGCGATAGATGGTTCAGGGAATAAGTGGTTTGGAACCGGTGCCGGAGGGGTTGCCAAATTAGCCGACACAACCTGGACGGTTTACAACAGTTTAAATTCGGGTTTACCCTACGACGGTATCACTGCCATAGCGATAGAAGAAGGAACTGATATCAAGTGGATTGGCACCCAGGGTCTTGCTAAATTTGACGATACAACCTGGGCTGTATACGACTATCCGGATTCGGGCTTGCCATGGCACATAGTATATTCAATAGCGTTCGATGGTTCAGGAAATAAATGGATAGGTACCTACAGTGGCGGGCTTGCCCTATTTGACGGCGACACCACCTGGACAGTTTACGACCCCTCAAATTCGGGGTTTCCTTCTTATTATGTCTGGTCGATAGTGAAAGATGATGCTGGGGATTTATGGATTGGAACAGGCGCAGGGCTGGCCCATTTTAACGGCGACTCAAGCTGGACAGTGTATAATTCTTCGAATACGGGATTATCAAATGACAATGTTACTTCAGTAGCCATTGACGGATCCGGAAATAAGTGGATTGGAACCAGTCATGGAGGGCTTGCCAAATTTGACGGCACCACCTGGACGATATACGACAGCACAAATTCAGTCTTTCTCGACAATTGTGTAATTACAATAGCTATTGACGAATCTGGGAACAAGTGGATAGGAACCTATTTTGGACTTGTAAAATTTGACGATACAAACTGGACTGTGTATACTCCTCTTAATTCGGGATTGCCTGAGAATACGGTTACTTCAATAGTGATCGACAGCTTTGGAAACAAGTGGATCGGAACCTCTGCTAATGGCGTATCGGTATTTAAAGAAGGCGGTGTTGTTTTATCCACAGAGGAAGCTCAAAAAAAGGATATACCAAATGCTTTTTCTTTATTTCAGAATTACCCAAATCCCTTCACTACAACAACAACCATTAAGTATAAGGTTACAGAGCCAGGCTTTGTTTCGATAAAGGTATTTGATGTTATGGGCAGCGAAGTCGCAAGCCTGGTGAGTGAGAAAAAGCCCAAAGGAGATTATTCTGTAGATTGGAATGCTTTGGGTTACGCGAAGGGGATATACTTCTGTAAATTGCAGATGAATACTTGTTATGAGGTAAAGAAAATGTTGCTTTCGGAATGATCGTTCAACCGATGAAAAACCGAGAACCCGGATGTGGCTGTTTCAAGTCGATTTAAAAATCCAGAACCATAAAATATTTCTGTCAAGAGTCGTAAACCTTAATCTGACATGAACATGAAAAACAGTTCATTGATTTATCCATTTATATTCATGGGGTTGATATTCACAATGTTGAATGGGTGTAAAAAGGATGATGCCAGCAGTACCACTGTTACTGATGTTGATGGTAATGTTTACCATACCGTCACTATTAAAACACAAACCTGGATGGTTGAAAATTTAAAAACTACTCACTATAATGATGGTATTGAAAATGGTATAACCAATGTAACTGATAACACTGCTTGGGGAGGCTTGACTATTCCTGCTTATTGCTGGTATAATAATGATATCAGCAATAAATCTACCTATGGTGCGCTATACAATTGGTATGCAGTAAATAGCGGGAAATTATGCCCTGTTGGCTGGCATGTTCCTTCAGACGAAGAATGGGACATATTAATCAGCAATCTCGGTGGCGATACCACTTTAGTTGGGGGCATATTAAAGGAAGCTGGAACGGCACATTGGATTTCACCAAATACCGGGGCCGATAACAGCAGCGGTTTCACTGCACTTCCTGGAGGAAGCCGTTATACAAATGGATCATTTTATTTAAATGGTAAATACGGCTGGTGGTGGAGTTCGACAGAGAGTTCAACTGAGAACGCCGGGCACATTTATTTAAACTATAATACCAGCAATGTGTACAAAACTCCTGGTTCAAAGAAAATAGGATTTTCTGTCAGGTGTATAAAGAATAGGTAGAATCACTTACCTGAACTTGCCGTGTGTTCCGAACAATTTACCGTATGGTCATTTACCATCGTGTCTGTCTGCATCATTGCCTGCAAATACCCGCTTGTCGCTGAATCATTCTATTGAAGCAACCCAGGCTTTCGGATGTTATCTCTCTAGTTTCCCAACAACATTTTTTTCTGCAAATACCAGGTCGTCATAATCATCAATTTCATACCAAACCAGACCGGGAATTTTATGCACATTAATGGGTTCGTAGGTTCGTGCGAGGTGCAGCAATGCAAATTCATATCCCAGCTTCGGATTTGCATCCACAATTGCCGAATAATAGTCACAAAGCTTTTTGTAGAAAGGATTGCTGAGTTTATGTATCCCGACCATTTCGCCGCAAACTTTTAAATCATTCTCATTTACTGAGCAATTCACAAGCTCCAGATTTTGATTGTACTCCAGGTAATACGAATCCTGGAATTTGGTTACATCGGCACAGAGCATAACATTTTCATGATGGTTTTGGAGTAAATCACCAATAGCTTTTTTCTCAAAAACCAGGTCGGATTCCAGCAACAGGAAAGCATCATCACCAATGGCCCGCCTGCAATTCCAAAGGGTGAACATGCTGTTGGTGGAGGCATACGCAGGGCTGTAAACGCATTCAATCTCAGGGTAAGTTAAGGTAAGAGCATCGTACAATTCCTTTTTAAAGCCGGTACCAATAATTATCCTTTTAATTCCTGAAGCCAGCAAAGTTTCGATGGAACGGATAATCATCGGTTTTTCGCCGGCCTCGATAAAGCCTTTAGGCATTTCGGCGGTCATTTCCCCGAAACGGGTTCCCATTCCGGCTGCCATTATTACTGCTGTAGTCACCATAACAAGAGTCCTGCGAATGTTTAAATATAGATTACCAGGCTAGTACACAAGTTTTTTAATCCCGGCCTGGTCAAGGTATTCACCCAGTGCTGATAAAAATCCTTCAATATCATTTTTATTAAGATCACCTAAAACAGAGAGCCTGAACGTTGCTTCTTTGGCTCCTTTACCGGGATAAATAGTATAATTCCGCTGATAAAGGAAATCGTGCATGGAATCGAAACTATATTCAGGATTGGCTGGTTCAAGCACTGCCAGTAAAATACCGGACTGTTGTTCAGCAGGCAACAGGAGGCGGAATCCTGATTTTTCAAGGCCAGAATACAGTGTTTCGTAATTCTGACGGTAACGGGCCAATCGTCCATGAAGCGTTTCAGCAAAGAATTCATCAATGGCTTTGCGCAATGCATATACAACCTGAACAGGAGGTGTAAACTGCATTTGTCCCGACTTTTGAAAACCTGAATACTGCTCATAAAGATCGAAGTAAAAGGAACGGGCATTGCCTTTAATCTTTTCAAGAAGTGATTTTCTAAAAATCACAAAACTCAGACCAGCCATTCCCTGTATGCACTTGTTCGAAGAAGAAATAATGTACTCAGCTTTCCATTTTTGCAGATCAATTTCAAGCCCGGCATAGGAACTCATGCAATCAACAATTACTTCAATACTATTCTCATGAGCCATATCACAAATTTCATGAACGGGATTACGCATACCGGTTGTGGTTTCGTGGTCGATAACGGCAAGATGGGTAATCTTTTTATCATTCTTTATCAGTGATTCTATCGCTTTTAGGTCAGGAAAATCACCATATGCTATTGAATATGAAACGAAAGGAATAGAATATCTTTCCGCGATTTTACAGATCCGTGTGCCATAGGAACCATTTTCAACAATCAGTAATTTGCCCTCTTTTGGCACTGCCGATGTAATTGCCGATTCAATGGCTCCGGTACCTGATGAAGCAAAAAGTACGGCTACATAATCCTCTCCACCATTTACAATCTTCGGTAAATCGAGTTTAATGGAGTTCATTATATCACAAAACTCTGCCTCGCGGGGACAAATATCCGGGACTACCATGGCCTGTTTTACGGAATCAGATGTAGTAGCCGGGCCTGGATTTAATAAAATATTTCGTTTTAGGGTTTCCATGATCAGTCAGCAGAAAGGTTTGCAATTAAATCAATTTTATTCATCACCGGCGAAATGGTTGGTCTGCCCAAATCTTTGCGCGATTGTGTGTTTATCAGTACTTCAATCATAAGCGGTCCTTTGCAATGTTGTGCTTCCTTCACCGCCAGCGAAAATTGTTCAGTATTTTCAGCTTTCCAGTATTTTTTATAACGACAACCCAGTGCGATTGAGGAAAAATCGAGTCCAAATGCGCAGGTAGGCTGCACACCTACCGATTCGTGTGTTCCATTATTGAAAACAATATGTTTGTAATTTGCCGGTGCAATATGCCCTACGGAGGTAACAGCTCCCATATGCATAATAAACGCGCCATCACCATCCAGGCACCAGATATTCCGCTTTGGCTTTGCAATGGCAATGCCCAGTGCTATGCTGCTGCTGTGGCCCATGGAGCCAACCGTTAGAAAATCGTTGGCATGTCCCGTCCCGGTAAATTCGCGGTATTCAAAAAGTTCCCTGGAGAGTTTCCCGGTAGTGGTTACAACAATATCATCAGGGTTTACAGCGTCAATAAAGAGTTTCACTGCTTCTTCGCGACTGAGAGTGTAGGTATTTGGAATTTTCTTCTGCTGCTGGTAAGGCCCGAACGTATCTTTACGGATAACAATTGCCCTGGGAGTTCCGGTTTGCTTTGCTTCATTTAGTATGCGCGACAATTGTTCAGCCGCGAGGGAATCATCCGCTTCGAGAATTATCGCAGGTATCTGCATGGCTTCAAGTAAAGCCAGGGTTACCTTTCCCTGCTTTTTATGCTGAGGTTCATCTTTTACGCCCGGTTCGCCTCGCCATCCGATAAACAACAATAAGGGGATTTTATATACTTCTTCGTCAACCAGCGACAACAATGGATTTATGGTATTGCCCAGGCCCGAATTCTGCATATAAACCAAAGGTAGTTTGCCTGTGGCGAGGTAATTTCCTGCAGCAAGGGCAACAGCAGCTCCTTCATTGGCAGCAACTATGTTATTTTCTGATGTAATCGTATCAGTTATGCAGGCACAGAAATCTTTCAGCAGCGAATCCGGTACACCGGCGTAAAAATTCACTTCATTCTCAATCAGCAAATCAACAAAACGTTTAACATCGATCATATACTTACTTTGTTCCGGGTATTAATTCCAAAATCTGTTTGATGGGCATGCAAATATCATTGGCTTCGGCCGAACGCTGGTTTTCGAGTATTGAAGTTGCTGCTTTTACCATGGCCGGATAAGCTGCCCGCAGCATATGATTAGCATAAATAACAATATTTGCACCCCAGCTGACGAGTTCGTGTTCGTATATTGAATTGTAAGAAGTGGGAACAACAACTATGGGAATAGAATCATTTTTCTGCCTTAACAACTGACAAAACTCTTTGATATCCTTCCCTGATTTGTCTTTACTGTGAATCATTATTCCATCGGCACCCGCGTCGATATATGCTAGCGAACGTTCCAGGGCGTGCCTGGTATCCTGACCACAAATCAGGCTTTCGACCCTGGCAATAATCATGAAATCATTGGTTATCGCTGATTTTTTACCCATCTGAATTTTTTCACAGAAGTCTTCGATTGTAGCCTGTTGCTGTGTAACATCAGTTCCGAACAGTGAATTTTTCTTTAATCCGCACTTGTCTTCAATGATAATTGCCGAAATGCCATTACGCTCTAATGTCCTTACTGTGAAGGCAAAATGCTCCGGTTTGCCACCTGTATCGCCATCAAAAATAATAGGTTTGGTAGTGCATTCGAGAATGTTATTAATATCCTGCAAACGGGTCGTCAGGTCAACAGCTTCAATATCAGGCTTTCCCTTGCTGGTTGAATCGGTGAGGCTGCTCGACCATAATCCGTCGAATGATAAAAGCCTGTTATTTTTTTGTATCGCCAGGTTTTCAATTATCAAGCCACATAAGCCGTTATGAGCCTCCAGAATCCTTACCAGTGGTTTTGCCTGAAGCAAGCGGCGCAATGATTTTAAACGCACATCAGGTGTGGTGCCGATTACTTTAATATCATGATCGAGTGAAGATGAGTTGATCCCCTTCGTATAGGGTATTTCAATAATGCTTCCACCAATTTGTTCCATGGTTTTTACTACATCATCCCTCACTTCTTTCAAAGGTCCTTCGAGCCAGTCGTCGCCATGAATAATGAAATCGGGTTTATATTTCTGCAGGTTGGGTACATAACTCCATTCTTCCTGCGGAACCACCCGTGACACATTTTTCATGCTTTCCAGAATCATTTTCCGTTGCTCATAGGTTAAATAAGGCATGCGTTTATGATGGGCAATAGCTGCGTCGGTTAATAAACCCACCAGCACCTCGCCATATTTAGAAGCTTCGTTAATAATGTTGATTATACCCGGGTGCATAATATCGGCAGTCATACCGAGATAAACAATTTTCATATAGCGGTTGTTAGTTAGCCTGATCGTTTCGTTTAAACGACAAAAGCCTTATTTAGGCTGGGATTGTTAAAATTAATGCAAAAGTATAGAACTAAGAATAAAAAATGCCAGATTGTTAATTAATTGATCGTATTGGTTTTTTAAGCAATTTTGCACGCCAAATTGAATTTTCGCTTATGAAAGACAGGATTAAGCTCTATATCTCATATTTTCTGTTCTGGTATGTGTTTTTCGCATTAGGCCGCATAGCCTTTCTGGTTACTCATTACGAGTTCACCAGTACTCTATCGGTTTCCGAAGTTTTCGGAACATTTATTCATGGTTTCCGGCTCGATGCTTCCTTCACAGGATACCTGATGGTTCTCCCTACCCTTTTAATCATCCTTTCCGCTTTCGGATTGATAAAAATTTTAGCCAGGATATTCAATATATATACCTACATGGTAATAGGAGTGCTTACTTTACTCACTGTTGTTGATAACCAACTATATACTTACTGGGGTTACAGGCTCGATACTTCGGCATTTCTTTATATGGATAACGCAAAGGCAATGACGGCATCAGTAACAATCTGGCAAATGGTGTTTTCAATAGCTTTGGTTACTGTTCTGATTTATGCGGTAAGCAGAATATATTATTTTCTGATCGGGTCAAAAATCAGGTTTATTAAAGCTAAACCTATACTTGCAATACCTTTGGTGTTTTTATTCCTGCTACTTTTTATTCCAATACGGGGAAGTTTTGGGATTGCCCCGATCAGCATCAGTTCAGCCTATTTTTCGCAAAACCAATACGCAAATCATGCGGCGATTAATCCTATCTGGAATTTAAGCTATTCAATAACAGAAGACGACGAAAAAAGGGCATCATACAAGTTTATGGATGATAAGCTTACTTCAGAGTTATTTAGTGAAATGCACCGAGGTGGACAAACTGAAAAAATTCTCACTACCGACAGACCAAATATTATCATACTCATTGTTGAAAGTTTTACAGCAAAATGTATCTCATCGCTCGGAGGGCTTGAAGGAATAACTCCTGCTTTCGACAGCCTTGTAAAAGAAGGAATTTTGTTCGATAATTTTTATGCCAACGGCAACAGGAGCGATAAGGCCATGACTTCGGTCATAAGCGGATACCCATCGCTGCCGGGATCCAGTGTAATAAAGTACCCTCAAAAAACCGAGAAACTGGATTTTATCACTCATGAATTAAATAAAAAGGGATACAGGAGTTCATATTTTTTTGGTGGTTCAATTGATTTTGCCAATTATCGGTCGTACCTGGTAGCTGCCGGTTTCGATAGAATATTTTCGATGGATGATTTTGATTCGAAAACCTACAATTCGAAATGGGGAGCCTGGGATCATATTGTTTTACAAAAGCTGCTGGATGAAACTCCCGATACGGCAACCCGCTTCTGTAAAATCCTTTTTACATTAACAAGCCACGAACCGTTCGAAATTCCTACCAAGCCCTTTATGAAAGGCGACGGGGATGAAATTCTTTTTCTCAATTCCATACATTATACCGACGAAAGCATAGGGAGTTTTATAAAACAGGCTAAACAAAAATCGTGGTGGAACAACACTCTAGTGGTAATAGTTGCCGATCATGGCGCCCGATCTCCGGGCAATTTAACCGAATCGGAACCTGACCGGTTTCGCATTCCCATGCTGTGGCTGGGAGGGGCCTTGGCGAAACAGGATACCGTTATTCATACTTTTGCAAGTCATTTGGATATACCAGGAACCATCCTGTCGCAAATGGATGTTCCGCATACTAAGTTCCTTTTCAGTAAGGATATTTTGGCCAATGAAGGATCGGACCATTTCGCATATTATACTTATAGCAATGGAATAGTAATGCTGAAGCCAGGCATGACAGTGGGCTATAATACCGTGGCAAACAAGTTCTTCGAACAACGTGGAAATGTAACCACAGCCGATCAAAACAATGCAAAAGCTCTGTTGCAGAGTATCTTTACTGATTTTTCGAAGAAATAATAAGTCCTTCCTGATCTGGTACCGGTCCATTGATTAAAACGGAGGGTTCTTCCGGATTACGCCATACCCAGTATATGCGTAAAATACTGATTGTTGAAAAGGCTACCCATACTACCCTGATTGCCAGATAGATCATTATGGAGTTTGCAATAATTTCGAAATAGAATTCGAAATAAAATGATAGTAACAGGAGTATAGGTGCTATAAAATCGGGCCATTTTTCGGCATAACCGGTTAAGTGAGTGCGCTGATTACTGCCAATATACACCACACTGAACAATGTAATGATCACGAAGGCACTCGTGCTGTCTTCCATAGGAATTATAACTGCCAGAATAGCCATCAGCGAAATAACAAATGATAAATACCTGGCATTTACTTTTTTAAAACGGAGCAGAGTCTTAATCCAGGTAATCAGAGCTATGGCAGCGCTGACCAGCATAAATACTTCGAAATAAGTTATTTGTAAGAAAGTGTTGGATAAAAGAAATTTCTGAACCGGAACAAGATAAAGAGAAGTAATTATTAAAAGTATTACGATCAAAGCTTCGAAGGAACCGAATTTTTCGAAAACCAGCCAGCCGGTTTTAAGTTGTTCAAAAAAAATCGCTGAATGAGCCATATACCCTACAACCAGGCAAATAGCAAATACCCACGGACTTACATTCATCAGGCTTGAAACTATCATTACCAGTATTCCGTTGTTGAAAACATCAAGAAAATGGTCGAAAAATTCGCCTAATGCTGAACTTGTGCCGGTACGTTTTGCCTGCATCCCGTCGAGATGGTCGCCAATTATATAGCTTAAAACAAGGATCGGCACTACTAAAAAGACATACCGGTTTTCGCCGGAAAACATGGCCAATAAAAGTGCTGCAAACATGAATAAATTTGAAACTATTGTTATATAATTTGCCGGTATTCGCCAGGGGACAAATGACAATAACGGACGCACCACAGTTTCACGAAACCAGGGGGTTACAACCGAATAATCTTTAACCCTGTATTTATATTCAGGAATACTGGCTTCTTTAATACTCATTATTCATTCTTAGCAAAATATTTATCGATCTGCAGTTCTTTTTTTATTGATCTGTTTTCCGCAGAGCTATTATTTTCAGTCAACAAATTTAAAGGTAATTTCAACTTTTACCATTAAAACTGATCAACAAGTTACACTATTCAATGCTATTATTTATTTATCAATACTATATGGATGTCTCTTGCAATAAACCATATGGTCGTTCACGATGCCGGCAGCCTGCATAAATGCATAACAAATCGTTGAACCAACAAATTTGAATCCTCTCCTAACCAAATCTTTGCTCATAGCATCGGATTCGGTTGATTTTGCAGGAATTTGTTTCAGGTCGGTCCAGTTGTTGTAAATGGTTGTACCACCTGTAAACTGCCAGATGTATTTATCAAAAGTTCCGAATTCTTTTTGAACCTTAAGGAATGCCTGCGCATTAGTAACAGTTGACCGGATTTTCAGCTGGTTGCGGATAATCCGGGTATCCTGCATCAGCTGCTGGATTTTATCTTCGCTGTATGCTGCAATTTTCTGAATATCAAAATTATCAAATGCAGCACGAAAGCCTTCGCGGCGATGCAAAATAGTTTTCCAGCTAAGCCCGGCCTGAAAAGCGTCCAGGATCATGAATTCGAAAAGTTTCCGGTCGTCGTGCAGGGGAATGCCCCATTCATTATCATGGTAGTCTATCATCAACGGATCATTACCGGGCCAGTTGCAGGTGTTGGTGGTTTCCATAAAACTGAATTTGAAAATGGATTGCTAATTTAAAGTTAAGTTGTTCAAAGTTGTTCAAAGTTGTTTAGAGTTGTTTAGAGTTGTTTAGAGTTGTTCAGAGTAGTTCGAGGTTGTTCAAATGCTTCGCGTTCAAAGTTCAATAGTTTTTCAGAGTATGAAGTTGTTGAGTTCATTGGGTTTGATAATCCCTTTCTCAGTAATAAAACCTGTGATATACTTTGCCGGTGTTACGTCAAAAGCCGGATTTAAAGCATGCGACCCAGGCGAAGCCATCCGAATGGTTCGCAAGATGCCTTGCTCGTCAGGTCCTGAATAAGTCAGCACTTCATCTTCGCTGCGCTCTTCGATGGGAATCTGGGTTCCGTCAAAAAGTGAAAAATCAATTGTAGAAAAAGGAACTGCCACATAAAAAGGTATTCCAAACTCTTTTGCAACAATCGCTTTTTCGAAAGTTCCTATTTTATTAGCTGTATCGCCGTTGGCAGCAATCCGGTCGGCTCCAACGATAACAAAATCAATCATTCCGCGACTCATAAGGTATGCACCTGCATTGTCGGGGACTATTTTATGTGGGATGCCTTCGTTTTGTAATTCCCAGGCAGTTAATCTTGCACCCTGGTTACGCGGACGGGTTTCGTCGGCATACACGAAAAAATTCTTGCCCTGTTCTTTTGCAATATATAAGGGAGCTAATGCGCTTCCGTAATCAACAAAACCAAGCCAGCCGGCATTGCAATGGGTTAATATACGGCTTCCGTTCTGAATAAGTGCGTTTCCATATTCTCCGATCTGTTTTGCATCTGCTATGTTTTGGTCGGCTAATAATTGCGCTTCACGTAAAGCACTTTCAACACTTATTAAACCAGCGTTATAAACTCTTTCGGTAGCATAAAAAAGATTCCGGGCGGTTGGGCGGGTTGCTTCAATTTCTTTACGACAAGATTTAATAAATGTCAGAAATTCCGGAGACTCACTTCCCATTTTTGCCGATCCTTCGATAAAAGCCTGTGCCATCGCAAAACCAGCAGCTGCTCCGATAGCTCCTGCACCGCGCGTAATCATGGTGACAATTGCATGACAAGTATCGCGGTAATTTTGTGCTATAAAAATTTCAAATGAGAAGGGTAAAGCATTCTGGTCAATCATACTCACTTCACTAGTTTCATTATCCATCCAGATAGTTCTGAAATGCTTTCCTGCGACTTTCATTGTGCTTAGTGTTTTGTGCTATGTGCTTGGTGCAATGTGCTTGGAGCGTGGCTGGACGTTTGTGTAATTTTAAAAAACAGCTAATTACCCTGTGGCTTATTTCGATAATAGTTAATAAATCCTGAAATTAATTTCTTGCATTCTTCAATCTTGTTCAGAATGGCAGTTAATTGATCTTCATTTAAATAGCCTATATCAAATGACAGATACAGCTGGGTTTCTAACTCATATATCGATCCTTTTGAAATATGAAGGAATTGAATGGTTTCTTTATCATGATTTCGGGCCACACCTTCAGCAATATTGGACGGAATTGAGATAGCAGCTCGTCTCATCTGTGAAGTAAGCGAATAAACCTCTTCCTTAGGAAAATTTTTAGTAAGAAGATATAATTGTTTAACAAGCTCACGGCTACTAATCCAAACATTAAGGTTTGTAAATGATTTGTTCTCTTTCATGACATTTGAAATTAAGTTAATAATGCATTTTAGTTATCTTGATAAATTAAAATTCAACGAGCTTCTCACTATACGCTGTGCTCAAGACACTATGCACTAGGCAATATGCACATAGCACTGTGCACAAAGCACTATGCACTAAATTCCTTACTTTGTAAAGTACCCAATGCCAGCCATGCCATAAGTCCCATGCCAATTTCGAGACTACGTTCGTCGGCATCAAATTCGGGAGTATGAAGGTTTCGGATGTTTTCCCAAGAAGGGTTTTTAACACCCAAACGATAAAAACAAGCTGGAATAATATGTGAATAGTAAGCAAAATCTTCGGCGGTCATGCGCTGATCAAGATCAACAACATTTTCTGGTCCGAGATACTGTTGCGCCAGTGCTTTCGCTTCGGAAGTAGCCAGGTCATCATTCACCAGGAAAGGATACCCTTTGTCAATATAAACTTCGCAGGTGCCACCCATGCTTTCAGCCAAGCCTTTAGCTATAGATGTAATTTTTTCGTGGGCCTTAGTCCGCCAGGTTTCGTCGAATGTGCGGAAAGTGCCGTCAATCTTAACTTCTGAGGGAATAATATTGGTGCGGCCGTTTGCAATTACCCGACCGAAGGAGAGAACTGTCGGAATGCCCGGTGATGCCGAACGGCTGACTACCTGCTGAAGAGCAACAATAATATGCGACGCGATAAGCACCGGGTCAATATTCAATTCGGGAGTGGCGGCATGGCCACCGCGACCTTTTACGGTCAGATAAACTTCGTCGGTCGAAGCCATATACCGGCCAGGTTTAAAACCTACTTTACCTGCTTCCAGCGTAGGCAATACATGCTGACCGTAAATTCTTGCGGGTTCAGGGTTTTTCAAAACTCCGTCGTTGATCATAGCCAGCGCACCGCCGGGGAATTTTTCTTCCGAAGGCTGAAAAATTAAACGGATTGTGCCTTCAAATTCATCGCGGAGTTCATTCAATATCTTCGATGCACCAAGCAGCGATGCCATATGAACATCGTGCCCACAGGCATGCATCACTCCGGGATTCAACGATTTATATTCACAATCATTCAGTTCTGCAATCGGCAATGCATCCATATCAGCACGCAGTGCCAGGGTTGTTGTTTGCGGTTGCCTGCCTTCGATTTTTGCCACAATACCATTCCCTCCAACATTCCGTGTATAAGATATGCCATAACTGTCGAGGGTTTTACAAATAAAATCTGCTGTTTTGAATTCCTGCTCCGACAATTCGGGATAAGCATGTAAATGCCTTCGTATATCGATAATACCGGGGGCGAATTCAGCTGCAAGGGATTTTATTTTTTCTCTTAATGGATTGGTCATAGATTAAGATTTAGTGCAATGTGCATAGTGCTTAGTGCATTGATGAATTTAAGATGGGGAGTAATTCCACAATCAAAAGGATTGGAAATGTGTAACCAATAGTATGCTCTAAAATTCCCAAATTTTCTTCCCTAATCCCTAAATCCCAAACCCTAAATCCTTTTTAACCAAACGATTGCATGTCGCACAAGCGGCGATACACTCCTTTTTGGGCAAAAAGTTTTTCGTGCGAGCCTCTTTCTACTATCTTACCCTGCAGCAGAACAATAATTTCGTCAGCATGCTGGATGGTTGAAAGCCTGTGCGCAATAACCAGCGATGTGCGGTTGAGCATCAGTTTCTGTATAGCATCCTGCACAAGTTTTTCGCTTTCGGTATCCAGCGAAGATGTGGCTTCATCCAGGATAAGGATTGGCGGATTTTTAAGCACTGCCCTTGCAATACTGATGCGCTGCCTTTGCCCTCCCGAAAGCCGTGAACCCCGATCGCCGATATTGGTTTGATAACCTTCTTCCATTTGCATGATAAACTCATGGGCATTGGCAATCTGCGCAGCATGAATCACATCTTTCTCATCCGCATTCTCAATACCGAAAGCAATATTGTTGAAAACGGTATCGTTGAAAAGAATGGCTTCCTGGGTTACTATTCCCATCTGACTGCGAAGGCTTTCGAGTGTATAATCCCTGATGTCGGATCCATCAATAAACACGCCACCGCTTTGGGGATCGTAAAAACGGCAGAGAAGATCAGCGGTTGTCGATTTGCCTGCGCCGCTTTGCCCGACAATAGCTACCATTTTTCCTTTTGGGATGCTAAACGAAATGTCTTTCAGAACTTCCTCCGTATTATACGCAAAAGTAGTTGCTTTGAACTCAATTTTATCATTGAAATTTGAAAGATCAACAGCGTCCGGCTTATCGACAACCTGGTTTGGAGTATCAATAATTGCCAGTACTCGCTCGCCGGCGGCAAGGCCCCTCTGTATGCTTGTAACTGCTGTTGAAATGTTTTTGATGGGCGCAATAAGCTGGGTATAGAGAATAATATAAGTAACAAATTCACTGGCTGTTAATTCAGACTGCTGGTTAAGAACCAGCCGGCCACCGTAGATCATAACGGCAACGATCACCATAATACCCAGGAATTCAGAAAGTGGTCCGGCAAGTTCGCGGCGGTTTACCATCGATTTGGAAACTTTCCGGTATTGCTCATTATAAACTTCGAAACTGGACTGTACAAAACGCTGAGCGGTGAAAGCCTTTATGATTCGCGCCCCGGTTATGGTTTCATCGGTAATGTTAAGTAAACGCCCGAGCAATGTCTGGCTGATAGCAGCGCTGCGCCTGAGCCGTTTGGCTATTCCGGCAATTAACAAAGCTGCAACCGGAAAGAAAATTACTGTGAACAATGTCAAATTCAACGACATGCTGAAAAGCAGGATAATATACACAATAACCTGTAAAGGATCCCTGAAAAGTACCTGGACGGAACTGACGATGGAATTTTCTATTTCATGAACATCGGTGGACATTACCGACAATAAATTTCCTTTCTGCTGCCGATGAAAGAACCCCAGGTGCAAGGTGCTGAGTTTATGAAACAGAGATTTCTTCAGCCTGAAAACCACCCAGGTACGCATTCGGGTCAGCACCCGTTGCGACATATACCGAAATCCGTTTGTCAGAAACACGCTTATAATGATGATCCCGCAAATAGCTTCGAGTGCCACAACTTTTCCGTGCGAACCGGCAATATAAAAATACCCGTACTGGAAAAACGCTTTCATGTAATCCAGAGAAAACGAGAATTCTGGCAGCTGAGCGCCTGTAGCAGTCGCATTTACATTAAAAAGCACATCAAATAAGGGGATGAGAAGTGTAAAATTCAGTGCCCCGAAAATAATCGAAGGAATAACGTATAAAATGTACTCAGGGATGTAGTTCCTGTAAGGTTTTGCAAAAGCGAGCAATCGCAGGTAGGTCTTCACAAATAGAATATTTGAGCAAAAACAATTGAATTGGCTAAATTAACAATAAATTGTATAGATGGGGCGGATAGTCAGTTCAAACACAGGCTGGAGTTAAATATACCAGGCGATTGGAAGACTTGATATCAATAGAATAATGAAGTATCAGAAAATGGTTTATTCTGTTCAATAATTTTATATCAGAAATCAAATCAAGATTCAATTCATTTACCTTGCCTCCGTATCAATTCTCCCTCTCCATAAGACCTTCGGTATATTCCTTCAGCGAATCAGTTGCTTCGCTCGATAAACTGATGCACGACAGATCGTGAAGTGCTTTCTGATAATATTCATCAATCAGTTTGCGGGTGTGTTGTTCAATATTCAGCTGGTTGAATATTTCTTTCACTTTCTTTACTTTTTCACTGCTTTCCATCTCATGAGAAGCATAAAGCCTGCGGAAAGATTCGCCTTGTTGTCCGGCCGATTCGAGCGCTTTCAGGTAGAGGTAAGTCTTTTTACCTGCAATAATATCACCACCGCTTACTTTCCCGAATTTTTCCTGAATTCCGAACACATCAAGCAAGTCATCTTTAAGCTGAAAAGCCAGCCCGATATTGATCCCGAACTGGTAAATATAATCACAATCTGCAGTTCCTGCACCGGCTATGATTGCCCCTGTTTTAAGGCTGGCAGCCAGAAGCACTGCAGTTTTCAGACGGATCATTTCAATATAATCCGCGATGGTAATATCCTGTCTTTTTTCATAATCCATGTCATATTGCTGACCTTCACATACTTCGATAGCCGTTTGGTTGAACAATTCCACAACCTGTGAAACTGCCTGCAACCTGGTGCGAAGCATAAATTTATTGGCAATGGCAAACATGGTATCTCCGGCAAGGATGGCAACATTCGAGTTCCATTTTTTATAAACGGTTTCTTTGCCGCGCCTCAGGGGTGCTTCATCCATAATATCATCGTGAAGCAAAGTGAAGTTATGGAAAAGTTCAATTCCTATGGCCGGATTGATGGCATCAGAGGTATCGCCTCCAAACATCTGGCACGAACTTAACACCAGCAAAGGCCGTAACCTCTTGCCGCCAAGTCCGAGAGTATAGGTTATCGGATCATAAAGATCAGCAGGATGTGACGGGAATTGTATCCTGCTAAAAGCGTCATCAATACGTTGTTGAAGGTCCTGTATAGGGTTCATTATCCGATTATTTTTCTCTTTCAGGAAGGTTCATCAGGTATATGCCATAGCCACTTTTGAGCAGGGGAGTGGCAATTTTTTCCAGTTGGGTCCTGTCAATAAATCCCATGCGGTAGGCAAGTTCCTCGATACATCCTATTTTAAGCCCCTGTCGTTCTTCAATAACCTGAACAAATTGCGATGCCTGTATCAGCGAAGCAAAGGTACCGGTATCGAGCCAGGCACTACCACGACTGAGTATTCCGACTTTGAGCTTACCCTGTTCGAGGTAGTATCGGTTTACATCGGTGATTTCGTATTCGCCACGCGGACTGGGCTTGATATTCTTGGCAACTTCAACCACGGAATTATCATAAAAGTATAAGCCGGGAACCGCATAATTTGATTTGGGTTGTTTGGGTTTTTCTTCAATGGAAATGGCATTGTGATTTTCATCGAATTCAACTACACCATAACGCTCAGGATCTGAAACATGATAAGCATATACTACACCACCCTCAGGATCATTGTTTTCCTGAATTAATTTCTGCAAACCGGTTCCGTAAAAAATATTGTCGCCCAATACTAACGCAACTTTATCCTTTCCAATAAACTTTTCGCCAATCACAAAAGCCTGGGCGAGTCCGTTGGGAATAACCTGTTCAGCATAACTGAATGAACAGCCCAGTTCCGAACCATCACCCAGAAGTTTCTCGAAATTTGGAAGGTCGTAAGGAGTACTTATAATCAGTATTTCGCGAATACCGGCCATCATCAGTACTGACAATGGGTAATAAATCATGGGTTTGTCGTATATCGGCATTAACTGCTTGCTAACGGCTAAAGTGAGGGGATGAAGCCGTGTGCCTGAACCTCCTGCGAGGATGATACCTTTCATGGAATTATTGGTGTTTGTGAATTAAGTATAAGCGAATGGGCGAGGGGCGAGGGGCGAGGGGCGAGGGGGAAAAGGGATTTACGATTTACGATTTTTGATTTGTGATTTGTGAATAAGTTATATTAGTTAAGTCATTCGTCAGTCGTAAATCGTCATTCGTAATTTTCAGTAATGATATAAGAGTTGTCAATAAATCCGTCAATCGTCAATCGTACTTCGTCAATTCATTTCCTTCTTGCGTTAATTTTCTGTTTTATGATTTTTATTCCCGGTTCCATTCCCATTGGTTTCATCATCGCCGTCATAAATTTCGATAACAGGTTCGCCCTCAAATGCTTTGGTAACCACATATTTATCAAGTACCAATAATAACGAAGGAAGAACCAGAATGTTGAAGAATAAGGCAATAAATAACGTAGTTGATACCAGCATGCCTAAAGCCTGGGTTCCGCCAAAACTGGAAACCATAAAAACACTGAAACCGAGCACCAGTACTATGGAAGTATAAATCATACTGAAACCTGCTTCGCGTAAAGCATTTATAGTTGAAAGGCTGATATCGTTATGGGTTACCTTAAGTTCGTGACGGTAGCGCGAGAGGTACTGAATGGCATTGTCAACCGAAATGCCAAGAGCAATGCTGAAAACGATTATAGTGGACGGTTTAACCGGTACGCCTGTAAATCCCATGATGGCAGCAGTGATGATTAGCGGGATAATATTGGGCAACATCGAAACTGCAATCATCCTCACGCTCGAAAACATAAGTGCCATAAGCAGCGAAATAAATCCAATGGCAATTAAAACACTCTGGAACAAGTGTTTTATTAGAAATTCAGTACCCCGGGCATATACCAGGCTATTTCCGGTAATAGTCACATTATAGTCTTCGGCAGGGAATATCTCAGCCACTTTTGGCCTGATGCTGTCGAGCAGGCGATTCATATCGTTAGTGCTGACATCGGCCATCTGGAAACTTATCCTTGTTACGCGTTGTGTGCTGTCGATAAAGGAATTAAGCATATTCTGCTGTCCCATGGCTTTGCGAGGGAAATAGGAAAGTACAAAATTCTTTTCCTGCGAATTAGGCAGACTATACATCTCAGGGTTCCCGTTGAAGTAGGCTTGTTTGGCAAATTTTGCAAGTTCGGCAACCGAAAGCGGTCTCGAGAAGCCTTTGTTTTTCATTATTTCTTCCTGCAACTCATCTATTCTCTGGATAGTTGAAAGTTGCATAACGCCTTTCTTCTTTTTGGTGTCAACCGAAATTTCGAAAGGCATGACTCCGCCAATATGTTTCTCAAAATATTTCAGGTCTTTATACAGAATATTTTCATCACTTATATCATCAACAACTTTTCCTGAAGTGCGCATGTTCAGCATACCAATTATACCAATAACCAGGAGAATTCCAGCCAGAGAAAAAATCCATTTCCGTTTGTACTGGATCAGGAAAATAATTTTATCAAGGATGTTGCCTAAAAGTTTGTTGTCGAGATGTTTAAGATTCTTTTCGGTGGGCGGATCCATGTAGCTGAAAATGATTGGCAGCAGCAGAATGCACAAGATATATTCAACCATTACGCTGATTGCGGCAATAATTCCAAATTCGCGGAGCATTTCATTGGATACGAGTATAAATGCGGCAAAACCGGTTGCGGTTGCAGTATTTACCATAAGTGATGCAAAGCCAATGCGTTGTACTACGCGGGAAAGACCGAGTATTTTATTCCCGTGGAGCCGGAATTCCCAGTGATATTTGTTAACAATATAAATACAGTTTTCGATGGCTATCACCACGATGAGTGACGGGATTACACCTGTAAGAATTGATATTTTGTACCCCATCAGTCCCACCAACCCAAGGGTGAAAATAATGCTGATAGCGACAACAACCAATGAACTGGCTACTATTTTAACGGATCGGAAGAACAGGAAAAGTATAATTGCTGCTATTAATATCGAAAGAAAAATGAAGAGAAACAATTCATTCTGTATTGTGCGGGCCATTACCGAGCGGATATAAGGCATACCCGAAATATGCAACTCCTGGCCGGTTTGCGCGGCGTAAGCATTTGCCCTGGCAACAATATTATCAGTCAGCACCAGGCGGCTTTTATCGTTCAGTCTTTGTTTATTCAGCGTGATGGCAAGCAGGTACGTGTTGGTTTTTGAATTATACAACAAACCATCGTAGAACTTTAGTGAAAGGATTTTTTCTTTCAACGAATCTGCTTCATCTTGTGTGACAGGCTTAGCCTGAACCAAAGGCAGGAAATCGTATTTGCGGAGGCTGTCGTTTTTTACAATATTAGCGGCTTTTGCAATGGATAAAACTCCTTCGACGCCATCAATTTTGGTCATGTCGTAAGTGAGATCGTACCAGGCATTGAACTGATCGAGCCTGAACATATCCGGATTGGTTACCCCGATCATAAGTACACTGCCATCTTCGCCAAAAAGCTTTTTAAAAGCCTCATACTCAACAACAGCTGGATCGTCGGCCGGCAGCATACGGGAATTGTTGTACGAAAGTTGCACGCCCGATCCCAGCCAGGCCATTAAAACCGTTAAAATTCCAATGGTGATTAGTATACCAGGCCTGTTACGAAAGATAAATCTGACCAGAAATTTCCACATACGTTGGTAAAAATGTCATCATGTAACGAAGGAGCGAAGATACAATAAATATCGCAAAACGAAACCTTCCCGAATTGATGCGTAAATACCTGAAATATAATAAAATAAGTAAATTTTGAGAAGCATTCCCGGTGCAATACTGATGGAAGGAAATGTCCGGGGGAAGTACATTCCTGAATTTTCATCACTCCTCTATTGATCAGTTACGGGGGACTAACTTTTCACAAAAAAGACCAATTACTACTTCTTACTGTAGTATGTTTTGAAGTTGAAATGTATCTTCTTTTTAGAATGATAACTTTATATCAACCAGTTTTTTTATATCAGGCAGAATGGATTCATTTCTCACCTCAATCCTGAAACCTCTTCCTTCGGCATATACCCTGGCTGATTCAATTTCGGTTTTAATATTTTTACCGATTTCACTTCCTAAAGCCGCAAGCGTGGCTTTTTCCCCGAAAACGAAGGCGACCAGGAAATACGTATCCCTTGGTAGCAAATAAATGATGGCTCTTTTTTTATCCTTTATCCGGAAACTCCAGCCATACTTCTGCCCGGGGTAATTCCATTCATCCATTGCTTTTGGATAAGCCATGATCACATAGTTTTTAATATCCATCCACAAGGGAAATAATTCGCCTAATGCTTCCTTTAGCATTACATCATTTGGCATTATCGCTTTGTCAATAAAAATACTGGGTTCCATGCATTAATTGTGTTTGGCTTGCTTTTAAATATGGAAATGAATTATACTGTAAATATAGAACTATATTTATAGAAAATAGCTTGTGCAGATAACTATTCCATGCAGGACAATGCAACTGTCGAGAATGCCATGATGATACAGAGAAAGAAGCTTTAGCTTTTTGCTGTTTGTAAAAAAAAGTGCACTTGGGACCGAAATGAAAAAGGCAAGTGCGATAAACATTAAGTTAATAGTCAGATAATGCCCGATAGCAATAAATAAAGCCGAAATCATGGCAATATTGCTGATTTGCATTGCCCGTTCACGCCCGTACACAATTGGGATGGTTCTGATCCCTGCCCGGATGTCATCAGTAATATCACGTATATCGAAAGGGATTGCAATCGCAAAAATAAAGAGAAACCTTTCGATACTTATCAGCAGGAGATGCCCGGTGTTATAACTTTTTGAATCATTCAGAATGACTATGAATACAGTAGCGGCGGTCCATACTAGTGAAATCAGAATTGATTTCATGCCTGCTGATCCGGTTATTCTGAAATTATATATCTGTTTCAAATGAACAGGCAATGAGTAAATTAGGGTTATCACCGCGAGCAGGACAAGTAGGTACCAGGTTTTAAAGCTGACAAAAAATAATGTAGCAGCCAGCCCTGCCAACGATAGCCCGATCAGTACTTTTATTGTAAAAATATGTGTGGAAGCCCATTCATACTTTTCCGGACGGTATGTTTCCGGAAATTGGTTCAGTTTCACAATCCTGTGGAAATTATAATCCAATACAACTGCAAAAAAAACCAGAACAACATACGCATGAATCCGGGGGTGTAAGCCCAATTGAACTTGTGTGGCAAGTGTAAGGCTCACGGCGGCTATTGCAATGAAGATATTGCTGTTGATCACAAATCTTAACGCTCTCAATTTTATAAAATTTTGCGTTGTTGCAGAGAAATTAATTAAATGCCAGAGTGCTGACTATCATTTAATAATAAGTTTTCACAAAGTTTATTTACGCGACCTGGTAATGAGAAAGGGCAGGAGATTGCCCCGGATTCAGTTCAGGATTTAATCCCGTAATGTGATGAGAGTATTGCAGAAAACAACGATCCGGGAAGTATTTTCTTTAAAAAAACCGCAAATTTTTGTTCAAGGGATGCAATTACATAATGCTGGCAAGGGTTTTTCTTTTCCAGGATCTTTGCAAGCTTTTTTGCAAGCAATTCAGGTGACATGCCTTTTCTTTCATCATTTTCGATAATCGAAATCGTTTTGGAAAACTGGGAATCATATGCACCTCCCGAACCGATCGTTTTTATTGGTTTACGGTTGGCCGTAAAACTGGTGAAGAAGTCCCCTGGACGGATCACAATAATCTTGATATTGAATGGTTTAACTTCCATTCTGAGAGCTTCACTCATCCCTTCGATAGCATATTTGCTGGCGGAATAAAATCCCTGGTAAGGCAGACCCATGATACCACCGATTGAACTGATATTCACAATGGTTGCTTCACCCTGAGCGCGCATTGCCGGCAGAACAGCCTGAATCATATTCACATAGCCTGTAAAATTGGTATTCATCTGAAGCTGGAAATCTTCAGGAGGTGATTCCTCAATGGAACCCGAAATGCCCATGCCGGCATTATTTATCAAAATGTCGATACGTCCTTCCCTGTCGAGAACAGTTGAAACAACCCGTTTTATCGAAACAATATCTGTAACATCAGCTTTTAATACCTTTATTCCGCTGATCAAATCGTCGCTTATCCGGCGCCCCAGGCCATAAACATGATATCCGCCGGATGAAAGTGTAGCGGCAATTGCCTTCCCGAAACCTGATGAAATACCTGTGATCAGAACAACTTTTGCCATCTGGAAGATTCAGTTAATTTTTGAATGACTTTATTCCAGAACAGTGGCGTGGCTTATAATCCCGAGCTGTTTGGACACAGCTGTAATTTTTTCGATTGCTGTATCTACCTGTTTGTATGTGTGGGTTGCCATAAGCGAAAAACGAATAAGGCAATCCTCTTTGGGGACTGCTGGTGAAACGACAGGGTTTACAAAAACACCTTCTTCAAGCAGCATACGGGTCATTTGCAGTGCCTTAATATCGTCCCGTATAAAAAGAGGAATAATAGGGGATTCTGATTTTCCTATATCGAAACCCATGGCTCTTAATCCTTTTTGGGCATAATGGGTTATATCCCAAAGATGCTGGATTCGTTCCGGTTCATTTTCCATAATTTCGATCGAGGCCATAACGCTTGCTACCGACGAGGGCGTCATACTTGCACTGAAAATAAGCGAGCGGGAATTATGCTTTATATAATTGATAACTTCTTTATCGGCAGCAATAAAACCTCCCAGCGATGCCAGCGATTTCGAAAAAGTACCCATGATCAGGTCCACTTTATCGGTCAGGCCGAAATGTGAAGCGGTTCCTGAACCATGCAATCCAAGAACACCAAGGGAATGTGCATCATCAACCATAATGGATGCATTATATTTTTCTTTCAGGCGCACAATTTCGGGTAGATTAGTGATATCGCCCTCCATCGAGAAAATTCCATCAACAACAATAAGCTTTATTTTGTCAGGTTCGCAATTTTTAAGTTTGCGCTCGAGGTCATCCATGTTGTTGTGAGCAAATTTTGAAACCCGTGCAAAGGTGAGCCGGCTACCTTCAATTATCGAAGCGTGATCTAATTCATCCAGTATCACGTAATCGTTTCGACCTGTTACACTTGAAATTACACCCTGGTTAACCTGGAAACCGGTACTGTAGCATAAAGCAGCTTCTTTGCCAACAAGGCAGGCAAGTTTTTCCTCCAGTTCAATATGTATATCAAGTGTACCATTCAGAAACCGTGATCCGGCGCAACCGGTTCCATATTTGTCAATGGCTTTCTTTGCGGCCTCTTTAACTTTAGGATGACAAGTGAGGCCAAGATAACTGTTTGATCCAAACATCAGAACTTTTTTCCCGTTAATGAGCACTTCTGTATCCTGGTCGGATTCAATAGCCCGGAAATAGGGGTAAAGCCCTGTGGCCATGAACTGTTGCGGTAAATCGTACTGTTTAAGTTTATTTTGAAGAATTCCCATCTATAATTCCCAATTTATTAAATTTCAGTCAAAAGTAAAAAAAAATGCGAGGCAACAGCCTGTTAATTTTTCAAAAGGCAATTTTTCAAAGTCTTTTCTTTAGCTAAGGCATTAAAAAACAATTATTTTATTATTAAATATTTACATAAAAAAGCTATCAACTGGTCATTTTCGATTTGCGTTAATCACATTAAAAACCCAATTTGTATGATTTATAATAAAGTCTATAATATGTATAAAAACTACTTTTCTACCATCTCGCGATTTACAAAGTCCCATAAAAGAGCTGATAAAAGGCAGAGGAAGATGTTTAAAATCAGGGTAAAACCGACTGCTACTTAATCACACTGAATTCCCATCATTTTTTCCAGGTGGTGATAATCAATGCCAAAATATGTTTTGGTGCTTTTGATCTTTTGCAGGATGAACTCCTTATCCGGTTTCGTGTTATGATTTTTTATTCCTACAACCATCACATTTTTGGGTGTATGCGCATCCGAAATAAACTCAAACACTTTGGTTTTATAACCGAAATATTCGAGTATTAAAGCACGTATTCCGTCGGTAACCATTTCGCACTGACGTTCAAGAAAAATGCCGTATTTAGTGAGAAAATCGAGTTCGTTTGCGGTTTTGTGTGCTTCAACCTGCCGCCTGATCTGTTTGTGGCAACAGGGAGCAACCACTATTAATTCAGCACCGGCGGTAATTCCACTGTAAATGGCATCGTCAGTAGCAGTATCGCAGGCATGTAAAGCAATCAGAACATCAATACCCTTGCTGTCGAACTGTTCAATGGTGCCTTGCCGGAAACTGAGCCGATCGAAACCAGTATTTTTTGCAATTTTATTGCACAATTCAACGAGGTCGGGCCGGAATTCGACTCCTGTGACCTGCGAATTGATTTTCAGCACATTGGACAGATAATCGTATAAAGCAAAAGTAAGATAGCCTTTTCCTGAGCCCATATCGGCCACTTTCAAAGATTCTTTGACTGGAATTTCCCTGATCAGTGTGCTCAGAACCTCAATATAGTGGTTTATCTGTTTATATTTATCCTGCCCGTTAGCAAGCACTTTACCATTTTCGTCAGTAATTTTCAATTCAGTGAGATATGGTTTTTCATTGCTGCTGATCAGGCGGTTTTTTTTTCTGTCATGCTCTGCCGAAGGTACAGATAAGATGCTGGGTGGATTTTTCCGGAGGATAAACTTCTTGTCGTGGAGGTTCTCAAAATTCAGATCAAAGCCGGTTGTTAACAAAGCTGCCACCCGAAAACCATTGTTCATCGCATCCTTGATTTTACTGATTCCTTCGCTGATTGAGTAGTTTTTTACGATATCACGGGTTTTGTACCGGTAGGTGAAGCTGAGTTTTTCTTCACTCTTTATCAATATCCGTTTGATATAAATGTTTTTAAGGTTTTCTTCGGTGCCTTTGTAATTGCCAATCGATAATTTAACAAAGGTCAGGTCCGACAAACTTGTTTCGACCGCTTCGGTAAACTGGTAGATTTTTTCGATGATATTCATTAGAGGCAGGGATTATAACCAGTGCGATGGGTTTTTCGCTTCCGGAAGCGAAAAATAATACAATACAACACCAAATTTCCCATGGAGGGGAACAGTTGTTTAATGCAGCAAAAGTATTAATAATAAACCAGCTTTCCCCGGCATTTCTCAATGAACATAACCTTATTAGGCTACTTTGCTCTCATTCGGTTATTCTTCGGATTATGCTCCAGTTCGGCCAATCCAAGCAGTTCCATCAGGGGTGGAATATACATTCCAAACCGTCCGCGGAAACCCTTTTTTAGTCCGTACCATCCTCCAACAGGGTTTTCGGGCGAACGGCCCCAGGCTTCAACAGTTCCTTCTCTGGCAGGTTTCTGTTCGTCGGCACTGCCGAGTTCCATCCATTCGCCATAAGTCTTGAGCATAGTGTGCAGATCGGCAAGGCAACGGTATTCATAATGCAGAACGGTTGCACCTACCGTGCAAACAAGTATTTCTTTACCATCTTTTTCGGATTTGTACATCTGGTATTCTGATGTACCCGGAGGAGTTTTAAGTTTCCACGGATTTTCTTTTGTTCCAGTTTCTGAATTCATATCCAGCGTTTTAAAGGGTTTAAGCTTAAACAAAGGATACTTCATAAGGTTCACTGAAACCTGGCGGGACCTAAGTTGGGTTAATAATTGTTTGTCTAAAATTTCCATTAAAGCTGACCTGGTTTTGTGCAAATAAAATTACAGGACATCAGTAAAACATGTTCTTGTGAAATGAGTACTGAAGTATTCTTGTTATAGTTATGATATTTGCATTACTGTTTCCCGTAAATTGTAAATTTGTGCACAATTCTTCTCAAACGTTTCAATTTTTGTCTGCTTTATCCTGCCCGAAAACTACAATTGAATAATTCAAAAACAATCGTTATAAAACCGTGAAAAAAATCCTGTTTGTTGATGATACTCATCCTGTGTTGCGTGAAGAACTCACGGCAATGGGCTTTCAATGCGATGACTTTACTGGTAAAAACGCTGATGACTGCAAGCAAATAATAAGTGAATATTTCGGCGCAGTGATCCGAAGCAGGATAACTTTTGATGCTGAAATGCTGAAATCTGCTACACGACTTCGCTTTATTGCCCGTGTTGGTGCCGGTATGGAAAGCATTGATGTGGAATATGCACAGGCAAAAGGAATTGTTTGTTTCAATTCACCGGAAGGAAACCGTGACGCTGTTGCCGAACATGCACTCGGAATGCTACTCAGTTTGCTCAATAACCTGAATCGTGCCGATGCTGAAGTCCGCAATGGAATATGGCGGCGCGAAGCCAACCGTGGCACCGAAATTAAAGGTAAAACAATCAGCATTATCGGCTATGGAAATATGGGCAGCGCTTTCGCACAGCGGTTAAAAGGTTTCGGGTGTAAAGTTCTGGCTTATGATAAGTATAAAACCGGTTTCAGTAGTGAGTTTGTTACGGAATGTGATATGGAAAGGATTTTTACTGAAACCGATATTTTTAGTTTGCATGTTCCACTGACTGACGAAACCCGTTACCTGGTGGATACAAAATACTTTGAGCAATTTCGGAAAAATATCTGGTTGATCAATACTTCCCGCGGACCGGTTGTAAATACTTCTGCACTTGTTGATGCTTTAAAATCAGGGAAAGTCAATGGTGCCGCACTCGATGTACTGGAATATGAAAAAACGTCATTCGAAGCGATGGATGCAGAAACTTTTCCGGAAACACTTAAAAAATTAGTGTCCTTTGATAATGTGATCCTTTCGCCTCATATTGCCGGCTGGACGGTGGAATCGAAATACAAACTGGCAAAAGTGCTGGCGGATAAAATCAGGATGCATTTCTTTGGCGAGGCAACAAAATAAAAAGCCCTGCTCTTTTCCGAACAGGGCTTTTCATTAAATTTTCAAGTGTTCAGACACCCGAAAAGGGTGTTCAGACACTTGAAAATTTACCACTCCAGTATCTTCATAAAATCGTATTCTTCCGGATTCTTAAGATATTCTCTTGCATTTTCCATATCATCTGCAGTCAGGTACTGGATACTGTCAAAAAACACCATATGGGCTTTCTGACTGTCCATGGTCACCATTCGTGTGCGTACTTTTCCATGTCCATCTTCCAGATCTTTGAGGAACAACGGAAAAATATCGCCGGTAGGATCAGAGCTTACCATACAACCGGTAAGCCCTTCGTCAAAAATTTTCTTAACACCGATTCCCAACAAACTGCAATACAACAAATCCCATGCTGTTGGCGCGATGCAACGCAGTTCGTAACCCATTTCGACCGGGCGGCTTTTTACGTTGATCCCAAGTTGCTTGAGCCGGATTTGTAGTAACATGTTGTAAATATGTGCTTTACTTACTGTTCCTAATTCAGGGTGGCCGTGTTCGTCGTAAGTAAACTGAATGCCGGAAGCTTCAATTTCGTCGTCGCTCATAAAATGGAATACTCCTTCGCTCACGATGGCAACACCATAAGGAATACCAAGAATTTTGCGTTTCACGATCGATGAGATGATAAGGCTGGTAATTTTATCGAGTGTAACCTTGGTCTTGTTGAACATCTCGGGGATGATGATCATAGGGTAGTGGCAGGCAGCACCAATCCCGAATGCCAGGTGTCCGGCTTCGCGACCCATAGCCGAAACCACAAACCAGTTTCCCGATGTACGTGCATCTTCATAAATTGTACGGCCTATGCGAACGCCTTCCTGCTTGGCACTCTGGTACCCGAAAGTAGGCTGGCCTTCCGGCAGAGGCAGGTCATTATCAATAGTTTTCGGAACGTGAATATTCTGGATCGGGAATTTTCGTTCAGCCAGGAATTTCGATATACGGTTTGCCGTTGATGCGGTATCATCACCTCCAATGGTAACAAGGAGTTTGATGTTGTTTTTGACAAAGAAATTGGTTTTAAACTCCAGGTCGGCAGGTTTGTAGCGGCTCATGCGTAACATGGAACCTCCCATACTGAATACGCGGTCGGCCATTTCAAAATCAATATCAATGGTGCCTGGGTTTTCGGTAAACAGGTTTTTATAGCCATCGTGCAAACCGATTACGCGGTAGCCATCGCGAAGGAACACTTTTGCAACTGAACTGATCACCGTGTTGATTCCGGGAGCTGGTCCGCCGCCGGCAAGAAGTAATATTGAGCCTTTCATGTATGAGAAATGTTATTTAAATGAATTTTTTCAGATTTCGGGATTGAAGGGATTGAAGGGATTGAAGGGATTGAAGAGATTGAAGGGATTGATGAGATTGAAGGCTTGCCTGCTGCAAGCAGGGTTTCAGGTTTGAAAAGTTAAATTTCCGGCTCTCCATATTCTCCACCTTTGACTCTTCATTATTCATTATTCGTTATTCGTTATTCGTTATTCGTTATTCGTTATTCACTCCTTTTTCCGGCGGCCAAATTAGTAAAAAAAATGAAACAGGAAGTGATAGTGTATAGGTTACACTTTGGAAATGATCATAGGATCACTGGCAATATTTAACCTTTATTATAAATTCCTTACCACAAACTGCGCCGTCAACCTGCTTTTCATTTCCAGCAGTATTGTTTTCCCGTCTTCCATGACTCGATCGATAGTGGCCTGGTCATAATGTCGGATGGTGATTAGCTCCAGACCTTTATTGTAACGGATTTTATAATTCTTACTGAGTTCGTCGAAAAGTTGTGATAGCTTTCGTTCGTTATTATCCACACATACCGAAAAACTGATAGCCGAATTCTGCATCAGGCTGATATGTATGGAATTGTGCGCAAAAACGGCCAGTATTTCACTTAAACTAAGTTCGTCAATAAACGAGAAATCCTTAGGAATTATCGAAATTAAAACCTGGTCGACTTTAAAAATAAACGAAGGGATCAGGCTGTCGGACGCTGTATCCTGGTGAATGATTGAGCCTTCCTCTTTCGGATGCAAGAATGATTTTATGCGCAGCGGAATATCCTTGTTCTGAAGCGGTTTAATGGTTTTTGGGTGGATGATTGTTGCCCCGTAGTACGATAATTCAATGGCTTCGCGGTACGAAATGCTGGACAGTTTTTCAGTAACACTGAAATATTTCGGATCGGCATTCAGCAAGCCTGGAACATCTTTCCAAATCACCATTTCCTGCGCATTAAGTGCATAAGCGAAAATGGCAGCCGTATAGTCGGAACCTTCGCGGCCAAGCGTGGTGGTAAATCCTTCGGCAGTTGAACCCAGGAATCCCTGCGTTAATACTATGGCAGGTTTTGTTGCAGATTTTTTAAGAAATACACCAGACTTTTCCCTGATAAGTTTTTCCGAAGTTTCCCAATCTACCTTGCCTTCGCGCCAGTTACTGTTGGTGCGTATCATTTCACGTACATCAAACCACTGGCTGTTAAAGCCTTCGCTTTCAAGAAATTCGTTGATAATGGTTGTGCTTATCAGTTCACCGAAACTAACAACCTGGTCGTAATCGAAATCATAGTTAAGTGATGGTGGTGTAAATAAATGACCTTCGAGTTCGCCAAATAAAAGATTGGTTTTAAAATGCGCGGGATGGCTTTTATCAGGGAATAGCTGGTTTAGGATTTCCTGGTGAAAGTTTATCGTATCTTCGATAAAAGCAGAAAGCCTTTCGTCGTTTTCGTACCAGGCATGAAGTACTTTTTCGAGGGCATTGGTAGTTTTGCCCATGGCCGAAACAATTACAACCAGTTTTTCGGGGGCATGTTTTCTTAAAATTGTTGCTACATTTCGCACTGAATCAGCATCTTTCACCGATGCGCCGCCGAATTTAAAAACCTTTAACATAGTGTGAATTTACTTGGTAAAAGTACTATATTTGTTGAAATGAAGAAAATGCTGGAAGTCGGAAGACCGAAATCGGAAGACCGGCGTTGGAAGTTGGAAGCATAGAGTCTGAAGCCAGTGAACCTGATTCAGGCTGCAAACAAAGGGATCACTTACGATAAAACGAATTCAAGAAAAAACTACTTTCAGGTGCCTTCTGACTTCAGTCTTCCGACTTCAAGCCCAACCAAACAAGAACCAATCAAATTAAATAGAAAGGAACCTCACTATGCCAATGAAAACACTAGTTCAGTTTATTAACGAAAAGCAATCGGAATACCCCGAAGCAACGGGCGATTTTACCCGCCTTATGAATGATATCGGCATTGCTGCCAAGATAGTAAACCGCGAAATCAGGCGGGCCGGACTTGCAGATATAAACGGCTATTTTGGCTCTACCAATATTCAGGGTGAAGAGCAGAAAAAACTTGATGTTTTTGCCAACGAGCAGTTTATAAATGCCTTAAAACATGGCGGGCAATGTGCCGCTTTAGCCTCGGAAGAAAATGAGGATATGATCATTTTTGGCAATAAATATTCAATGGGTGGCAAGTATGTAGTTGCCTTCGACCTTGTAGATGGTTCGTCAAATATTGAAGTAAATGTTCCTATCGGGACTATTTTTGCCATTTATAAAAGGTTATCGCAGGAAGGAGCATCCGGTTCCATCGAAGATTTGTTGCAGCCGGGGAACAACCTCGTTGCGGCCGGATATGTGATGTACGGCAGTTCTACTATGCTGGTTTATACTACCGGAAACGGCGTAAACGGATTTACTTATGATGCAACCGTCGGTTTGTTTTTCCTCTCGCATCCGAATATGAGAATTCCTGAAAATGGTACCATCTATTCCATCAACGAGGCCAATTACGTTTATTTTCCTGAAGGCGTGAAACGCTATATCAAATATTGCCAGGTGGATGACAAAGCCACCAACCGGCCATACAGCACCAGGTACATTGGTTCGCTTGTTGCTGATGTGCACCGTAACCTGATTCGCGGAGGTATTTTTATTTATCCGGGAACGTTGAAAAACCCTAACGGGAAACTGCGCCTGCTTTATGAATTAGCCCCAATGGCGTTTATTGTAGAGCAGGCTGGTGGAAAAGCTTCGGATGGTTTCCGCCGCATTATGGATCTCGAACCATACGATCTGCACCAGCGTGCACCGGTATTCATTGGCTCCAAAGAAATGGTCATAAAGGCTGAAGAATTCATGCACGAGTTTTCACCTGATTTTGTGGAAAAGATGTAAAATAATTTCGGATTTCGGATTTTAGATTTCGGAATAAAGATATCGCAATCCGCAATTAAAAACTTATTATCCCACTTGTTACGGCTGTCTTAACCAGGATGGCCGTATTTTTTGCATTGAATTTTAACAGCAGATTTTTGCGATGGCTGTCAACCGTCCAGGAACTGATAAACAGTTTATCAGCAATTTCCTGGTTCGTAAGTCCGTCGGATATCAGTTTTAATACTTCCACTTCGCGGCGGGTAAGAATTGGAAGTTCGCTGTTGGTGTTTGATTTACCTTTAAGCAAATCGTCTACACTTTTGCTGATATACTGCTGACCGCCCATCACTTGCTTTATTGCTTCAAGTATCTCAGTGGTATCCGAACTTTTCAATATAAATCCATTTGCCCCGGCTGCCAGCATCTGGTCGACCACATGGCGTTGTTCAATAGAAGTAATGGCAAGGATTTTAAGCCCTGCATGTCGGGACCTGGCAATTTTACAAAACTCTATCCCGCTCATATCAGGCAGGTTGATATCCAATAGGATTATTCCGGCTTTATTGCCGTTGAGCCAAGCCAATCCGTCGTGCGCTGTGGTTACATGGTGGCATTCAAGTGCCAGGTCCGATGAGTTGATCAGGTTTGTGAGGCTGTCGCTTACGATAGGATGATCTTCAACAATAAGTGCTTTTTGCATGGGGCAGCGGAAAAGTGCTGCTAAGGTAGTAAAAATTCTATGCTCACTTCGGTTCCCTGCCCGGGCGTGCTTTCAATTTCAAAAGTTCCATTGTTAGCTGCAACCCGGTCGCGGATACTAATAAGTCCTTTCCCATTACCCGTTTGGCTTGATGTATTGAATCCTTTTCCATTATCGACAACCTGAATGCAAATCCGATCAACATCAGCAATAAGTTGAAGGTCAGTTTTAGCAGCACCGGAATGCTTAAGTGCATTGTTCACTAATTCCTGGGCAATGCGGAATGCAGTGAGTTCGAGCTGCGATTCGAAACGTAAATCAGCCCCGAAAAAGCTGAAAGTGAGCACTGTCGAGGGGTTATTGTTCATCTCAATAATAAAGTCATTGAGCGCTGTTTTAAGGCCGTAATGATTGAGGGTTTCGGGCATAAGGTTGTGAGCCACACGCCGTAATTCACTGATTGAAGTATCAAGCAACTTTATGGCATGATCAAATGCCTGTGCATTTTCACTGGTAATTATCGAATTTCCTTTCATAGCTGATAAATTTATTTTAACACCCGATAGCATTCCGCCAAGCCCGTCATGAAGGTCGCGTGCCATGCGTGAGCGTTCGGATTCTTCTCCTTTTAAAACTGATTTTGTGGCAATCAGCTGCCTTTCTTTTTCAAGTTCAGCAAGTTGTTTTTCCTTCACCAGAAGTTGTTGCTCGACTATTATTTTGTTTTTACGCGCATTGTTGAAAATGGAAAATCCTAATCCGGCCAGTATAATTAACAAGCCTAACAGTGAGTATATGAGTATATTACGTTCTCTTTTCTCGGTTGAAAGCTTAAGAATTTCTTTTTCTTTTTTTTCGGTTTCGTACTTCACCTGCATATCCATCAGAGCTTGCTGAAATTCTTTGTTGGATTGGATATTAAATATTTGCCGGTACCTGTCGAAGTAGTATAAGGCTTTTTTTGTATCGCCAAGATGAATCCCGGCTCTTACCACGTTAGCCGCCAGGTTGCTGAAAATATTCATATCGGTGGTATCAATGGCTATTGCTTTCAACGCAGTTTCTTCACATTCGCGGTAACGGGCCTGGTGAAAATAGATATTTGACAAAGTGTTAAGCATGCCTGCAATATCTGAAGGGAACTCAAGTTCTTCGGCAAGTTTTAGGCCTTTGAGTGCGTATTCTTCGGCTTTTGTATAATCTTTGTGATGCTCGTAATAAACCCATGCAATTCCTTGTAATGCAATGGCTTCTTCATGTTTGTTCCCGATTTCGTTGCTGATATCTGCTGCTTTAATTGCATATACCAAAGCTTTGTCATAGTCCTTACGCTCAATAAAAATCCGGTTTAGTCCATCATAAGCCTGGGCTAATCCTGCTTTATCACCTAACTCTTCACTGAGTTTCATCGATTGCTCGAAATACTTCTCTGCCTCATCAAAGTTCTGCATCGCATTATTGAGTGCGCCTATATTTCCAAGTATAATTCTAACCCGGTCTTTTCTCCCTTCCTTTTCAAATATGGGTAGTGCTTTCAGATAGTATCTTAACGCTTCAGGGTACTCTCCTGTAACATTATATAGATTAGCCATGGCGCTAAAAACCTGCGCTTTCAGCATCACGTTTTTTGTTTTTTCAGCCAGGTTCAGGGCATGGTTAAGATGAATAATGGCAGTATCAAATTTACTTACCATATAATAGGCCACCCCCAGGTTGCGGTAAAGAGTGCCAGTCATAACCTGATCGTTGGTTTTTTCGGCAAGTTTAATTCCTTGAAGAGCGAATTTCTTCGATTTATCAAAATCAGTTGAAAGGTATCCCCAGCTTAAATCGTCGCAAAGCTTTATCCTTTCGGAGTTTGAAATCTTTTTTGATAGCAGTATGTTTTCGAGCGAATCGAGGTTCTGTGCTAAAGCAATTCCGGTGAAAGCGAATATCCACAGGACTATTGCTGCAGCAATCAAATGATATCTTTTTTCTGAAATCATAAGGGAGTGACAATTAGTTTTCCGAATTATAGAGATCTGGCACATAGAAAAATGAAATTCTAACAATACACAAATATATACCACATTTTATTAAGAAAAATCCCTTTTTTCAGGGATAATTCTGTTGCCGAAGCATAGTAATTTTACATATCTTTATTGCAACTCTTTTTAACCACAAATTAAACCTGCAAACTATGAAACATTTTCTGAAACTGGTATTTCTGTCATCCTTTGTTTTTAGTGCTTTTCTTGTTTCGGCACAAATTATCAACGTTCCTAACCGGATCGAAAATAAGGCTGTTAACCGTGTAAATAATAAAATCGATCAGGGCATCGACAAGGGACTTGATGCCGTTGAAGATGATGTTACCGGGCAAAATAAGAAAAAGGATAAAAGTAAATCGCAAAAAACACAAACCGATAACACGGAGAATGAAAATTCAGGAAATGATGAATCTGGTGAACCATCTTCAACTCAGCCTAAAGCTGCTCCACAGGATAAGCAGAGCATGCAGACTTATTCAAAGTTTGACTTTATACCAGGCGAAAAGGTATTGTATTTCGATGATTTCATGGAAACGGCCGTTGGTGATTTTCCTCCAAACTGGAATACAACCGCTTCGGGTGAGGTGGTTACAAATAATATTTTCCCGGGCAACTGGTTTAAAATGATTGGCTCAGGGTGCGTGGCCCTGGAAGAAGGTATTAAGTTACCCGAAAATTATACTATCGAGTTTGATGTAATTCCATATGTAGTGGATGAAAATAATGTAAGCTTTGAATATGGCTTTTATTTGTACAGTGCTCAAAATCCGAAAGATCTGGATGAAGGCGGAGCTGTGCCAGGCCTTAATGGTGGTATTAAAATGAGCTTTGGTTACCGCGCTACTTACAGTGCATATAACCAAGAAGGCTACACTATAAGTGGAGAAAAAGAAAATGCCACTATGGAGGCAGGTAAAAAATACCGGCTCTCATTCTGGGTGCAGAAAACAAGGCTCCGGGTTTATCAGGACGAGGTAAAGGTTTTCGATCTGCCAAAAGTATTCGCAGCCGGGATGATATGCAACCAGATGCGTTTCGAATTGTGGGGAGAATCCGGCCCGATGATTTCAAATTTTAGAGTTGCAGCTGGAATGCCCGATATGCGCAGTAAACTGATCACCGAGGGCAAACTAGTGAGTTACGGCATTTATTTCGATGTAAATAAAGATGTTGTGAAACCCGAATCATACGGAACATTAAAAGGAATTGCCGATGTATTAAAGGAAAACCCAACCGTTCGCGTTAAAATTGTAGGCCATACCGATAGTGATGGCGCGGATGCTGCCAACCTTGACCTCTCAAAACGCCGCGGCGCTTCAGTTAAAGCTGAACTGGTTAAAAACTTTGGGATTGATGCCTCACGATTGGAATCGGATGGCCTGGGCGAAACAAAACCGGTTTCTCCGAACGATACACCTTCGAATAAGGCTATGAACAGGAGGGTGGAATTTATAAAATTGTAGATTCTTTCTTTGTTTCCGGCAGGAGAGGTAATTCTGCCGGAAACAAAGAAATTTAGTATGCCTCGGATTATTATGCCCTCCCGGCAACTTGTATTGTTTTATTTTCCAGCTAATAAATCGTTACCATAAGCGGGATTTTAATAGCCAGAAATCAACCAATCCAACGATCAAATCAATAAATGGATCAGGCTTACCTTATTGATTTTTAAATAGTGCGCCAATTTTGGTTTATTCACTTAACAAGTTGAGTATGCGAAAGCTAATTTTTCTTTTTCTGATATTGTTTTTCGGACTTGCTTCTTATGGACAGCAAGAGGAAGAAAAACCAACACCACAGCAGTTAAAATCTGCCGAAGAGACAGAAAGAATTATGAAAACTACCAATTGGGATGATCCGGAAGAAGCCCGGCAGGCCCGGATAAAACTTGGTAATATTTTTCAACAGATCGATAAAGATGCAGGTATTGCAACCAATGAATTTCCATTGGACACGACGCTACAGGCACCCATTGTTATAGGTGCTGAAATGGCTGAGCAACTTACCAACGAAATTCTTCGCGATTTTGAAATGGCGGAGGAGGTGGGTGAAATTTCTGATGAGTATTATAAAGAAACCACTTTTCTGGTGATTGATCTGGAGAAGCCGGAGCCTGGCTTTACTCTGGCAGACCTCGATAAATTTCCTAATTTACAGATACTCTTTATCAAAGGAACGAAAACGGGCACCGAAATTGATCTGGGTTCGCTGATTGATCTGTTGGTTGATAAACAGATTACAGAGCTTTACCTGGTGCGGAATTATGCCGGAACCCGCATTATCCCTGAAAACATAGGTAACTTAACCAAATTGAAAAAACTGGCACTCTACGGGAATCAAATCAGTTCATTACCCGAATCCATTCAAAATCTGACCGGTCTGGAAGAGTTATATGTTGATCTCAACCCGATTGAAAAGTTACCGGAAGGCTTAAACAGGTTAAAGGATCTGAAACTACTGGGTATTGCCAAAACCGGCATCAATGAAAGTGAAAGATCAAGGATTCAGAAATTAGTTCCTAACTGTAAAATTTTGATAAAATGAAATCAATTTTAGTTGTCATAGTTTTAATGTTTCATTCGGTTGGACTACTTGCACAACGGGATAATCCTCTTTTTTTTATTGTCACAACGATTAATAAAGCTGAAGGATATGAAGACAATGGACTTCTTCTGCTTTATTCTGATCATGTAATTTCTTGTTTTACAAATGAAATAAATAAAGAATTGCCATGTGCAACAGTTAATAACATGAAAAATATTGCAGCAGCGCTAAGCCATGACAGAGATAGGGTATTATTAACCGGAGAGCCCGGATATTTTGAGGAGATTGCCAGAGCAATAGGCGCTGATTACCTGATTAATATTGGAATTACAAGTGATGGAAAAATTACGGGTTTTAGCGCCTCGATGGCGCGTACAAGTAATGGTAAATCCGTTGCAAAAAAAACTGTTCTTGGGCAAGGAAACGATGAACATAAGCTGGATGATATTGAGAAATTTGCCAAGGATTTTGTGGCTGAACTTGTAAAGCTTCAATTATGCCCCTTTGTGGGGAAATTAACCATGATCACTGAAAGAACCAGTGATGAGATTCATGAAAGGGGAAACCGTTGCGGCAAAGATAATTCGGGATATTTTAGAGGTACAATAAAGAATAGTTACATGTATATTGAAAAATTAGATTTGGAGAAAAAGGGGAGGATAAAGGCAAATGGAACCCTGAATGCGAGTAGTGTTGATGAAAAGATGAGGCATGAGGTGAATTCGGGCTGTGTGAATTGCTGGACATACGAAGGTAAAGATGCAACCGGAATTGATGCTGCAAATTATACCAGTTCTGATTATACTGAAGTCCTCAGGGAGGAATACAAAGTGGATGGATTGGCCCCGTTGCCAGAAGGCTCAACAGCATCAAACAAGTTTCCTGCTGAAGTGAGTATCGAATTTGATATCAAACAGGGCACCTATATGATCGTGGTAAAAGCCGTTTCCCAAAAAGGTGAGTATGTCAAATCGAGAAAAGTAACCAATGTTACCGAATGTCAGAAAGATCCTGATCCCGATGAAAAGGTAACCCATAGAATGATTGTTTCGGTTAAAAGTACCTGGGGTCCGTTTAAAGGAAAGCCCACGGATAAAACCTTGCAGGACACTAAAACGGAGACTGAAAATCGTAAAATCGATGGTGGACAAGAAACCTATACCAGTAAAGTTAATTTCTCGTTTAGCCGGTGAGCAAAGTTCCACTAACTTTTTATTAAAAATAACCTATAGGGTGCTCACACCAGTTGATAGGACAGATATTTTTTTATTTGCCATCCCAATCGGATTTTTTCAAATATTCTATTTTTTGAACTGTGAAAGAACATATTCCTTAAGAGTTCACTATATTTACATCACTAAGATACATATTGAGGCTTGCAGTAAAACCCCTTAAAACAGGGATGTGATTTGAAATGACCTGATGTAAATTTGTTCATACCAAACATATCAATTCAATTTCTAACTCATTAATCTTTAACATCATGAAAACACTTGTGGTAACATTTCTGGCATTCATTTTGTCAGGTATGTGGATTGAGGTTTCGGCGCAAATCATTAATGTTCCAAAACGTGTTGAAAACAAAGTTGTTAACCGGGTTAACAATAAAATTGACCGGGGCATCGACAAAGGGCTCGACGAAGTAGAAAAGGACATAAAAGGCGAAGCCAAGAAAGATGATAAAGCCGGAACCCAGGGCAAGGAAAACGAAAAGAAAACAGACCAGGCCAAGCCGGCTGACACCAAGCAAGGCCAGGTTAGCTTGCAATCCTATTCAAATTATGATTTTGTACCCGGCGATAAAGTTTTATTGTACGAGGATTTCAGCCAGGATGCCGTGGGTGATTTTCCTGCATTATGGACTACCAATAAATCTGGGGAAATCAATACATTAAGTGTTGCCCCCGGTAACTGGTTAAATCTGAATGCTACTGAAGGCAATTGGTGGTTTCTGAAGCCAATTGAGTTCCCTAAAAATTTTATTGTTGAATTCGATATAGTACCTAAAAAAGCGGGTGGCCGATATGCAGTTGGCGTGGCTTTGTATGGTGAAAACGGGTTTAAGGAAATGAGCGATCCATGGGCGTGTAAAACCGGATTGATAGTAAGTGTGGCAAAAACAGGCTGGGAATCACAAGGCATAAAAGCCGGGAGTCCCAAAATAACCGGCAACTCCCAATTAAACCCTGTTGTTGAAGAGAAAGTTAACCACGTAATAATTTGGGTTCAGAACCGACGGGTTCGTATTTACCATCAGGGTGAAAAGGTATTGGATATGCCAACTAACCTGTATGAGGACAGTAAATTTACACGACTGGCATTTCAACTATACAGGGGAGCTTCCTGCAGTTCGTATATAACCAATGTTAAAATTACTACAGCCTCACCCGATACCCGAAACAAACTGCTTACCGAAGGCAAACTGGTGACCTACGGCATCTATTTTGATGTAAATAAAGATGTTGTAAAGCCGGAATCGTACGGAACCCTGAAAGACATTGCTAAAATCCTGAATGAAGTTCCTGATGTAAAAGTAAAAATAGTCGGACACACCGATGCCGATGGTGCCGATGCTGCCAACCTCGACCTCTCGAAACGCCGGGCCGCTTCCGTAAAAAATGAACTGGTTAAAACCTTTAATGTAAATGGCGACCGCCTGGTAACCGATGGCTTGGGCGAAGGACAGCCGGTTGCACCTAATGATACTCCTTCCAATAAAGCGATGAACAGGAGGGTGGAGTTTATCAAGATGTAAATATCGGAATTCATAATAATTTAAAACCTTTCAGGATGAAACGGTTTATATTAATACTGTTTGTTTGGGCTATGGTGATCAATTGCCAAGGTCAAATAAGTGCCCTCACTTATTTTCAGGGACTGCCTGGTCCATTGCTTGATCCATGCAATAGTGACACATTGGCAACCAGGCTTTATCACGAGCAACTAAGGCAAGTAAATAAAAAACTTGGACCGGACATAAAAGCCAGGAAGAAGGAAGTGAACGACTATATGAAAGATCATAAGGAAGCAATGAAGGAAACGATGATAAAAAACTCCGGGCTCACCTTTACTCCTGAGCAAATGCAGAAAATGAAGCAGGACAACAAGAACATGACGAAGGAGCAGAAAATGCAGCTTGCTGACCAGATGATGCAGCAAAATGCAAATATCTCAATGAAAGAGGTTGAGGCCAGGAAACAGAATGCTGAAAATAAAGATACCGCTGCTCTGAAAAGGTGGTCCCAGGCGTATGCAACGGAGAATATGGCAGATCAGCCGGCTGACCAGGCTAAAATTGATGCTGAGAAACTTAAAATGAAATCACAGGCAGATTTATCAAAGGAATTATACGACATACAGGCGAAGCTAAACGGGGGTGGAGGTAAATTTACCCAGCAACTGGACCTGCTTCAGAAAGATGCTGACTCAGCCTGGGTTGAACTCCAAAGGAATATACAGCCCTATGAAGATGAAATGGCTAGGTTAAGTGAGGCACAGTCACGCCGTATAGAAGCGGGAAATGAAAACGAAGAATCGGGAAGGGAGACTTTTGAGGCTATCAAAAAATTACAGGAACAAATCCATTTACTAAAATATTTGTATTGTGAGCCGCTCACATCGCGGTATGTTGAGATATTAAAAGGTTTGGACCAATACCTCCCTGGAACATTTGCTGATTGCGACCGCATGGATGAGTTAAATGTCGAAATCAACTACCGGCAAACGGGTGTCAGGATGCCGGCAGGAGCTCTTGGATTGTCAGCATTACTCGCGGTACAGGATTATGCCGGTAAGTTAAATGATATTCAGAAGTACAGGCTTGTTAGCCATAAGGAAATGGAAGTTAAAAGTGAAGTTGGCGCAGAACCATGACCGGAAATTTTATTTCCTGCTTCGCATATATGTGAAAATAACAAAACATAAACATTTGCCATCTGCTAAACAATGAACAGATTCCTTATCATTTCTCTTATGCTTTTATTCGGTTGTGCGGCATTTTCGCAGGCAAAGCAAAAAAGTGCTGACGAACTTAAAAAGGAGATGGCGGAAATTCGCCGCAATACCAATTGGAGCAATGAATCCGAAGCCAATAAGTCACAGGCGAAAATAGAAGAACTCTCCAAACAGCTTATGCTGATCCGCAAGATTGAACAGCAGCAACAGGCCGGGGCGACTGTTGACAGTGCCAAACTAAACGAAGAAGCCGAATACAAAATGGGTTTGTGGAAACAAATGATGGCAGCTGTAGATCAGGGCGAAAGCGGGGATATACTGCTGGCTAAACCTCTTCGTGAGAAGATTGTTGAAGCATACAAAAACGACGAGTCGCCAAAAGTTAAAAACCCGGCGTATTTTGAAGAACAGACCTTTCTTTGTATTGACATGTCGGTTCCTACGATTCAGCGCATCATCGACCAGATGGAGAACTTCAAATCCATTAAAGCACTGATGATCACATGCAGCAAAGAGCTTGTAGCAGTTGACTTGAAAGACCTGCTGGCACGTGCCAAAAACTACCCTCTTGAGCAGTTACATATCATAAACTTTAAGCAGTATGTAAATGATATTCCTGATGAAATCGGTCAGTTCAAGGGACTTAAAGTAGTATGCCTGTTTAACAACAACATCGACCAGTTGCCTGCTTCAATAGTTCAGTTGGGAGATTTGCAGAAACTATATGTCGACTTAAATCCAATATCCACTCTCATGCCAGCCATAAGTTCGCTGTACAAGCTCGATACGCTCGGGATCGCCAAAACCCAAATCAGCGAAAGTGAAATCGAACAGCTAAAAGCCATATTGCCTAATTGTAACATCATAGTCAAATGAAACAAATCGCTATCCTTATACTTGTGTTGCTTTTGATTGTTCCGGCTTCAAAAGCCGAAAAGACCAGGTTTTTCCTTAAATGGTCGGTTGAGGGTGAAAGCAAAGCAGAAATGGGGAAACTTGATTTATTCTGTGATCGTTTCGAATACGGATTCTATCAGGGAATTGAAAAATATTTGCCTTGTGCTACCAAAACCAGTTACAGGAATATTTTAGCTATACTGGACAATGAAAGGGAAAGGCTGCTTCTTGGCGGGCCTGAGAATGAAAGTTTCATGTCAGATCTTGCAGGTGCTGTGGGGGCACAATACCTTGTTTCGCTCAAAATGACACAAATGGGGCAATCGGTTGTTATGAATGTGAAATGCATGAAGATGGACGTAGCAAAAACCATAGTGAATGTTTTAGATCAGGCGCCGCTCAATGAAGATGCATTTAGCGTGGTAGATAAACTTGCAGAAAAGTTTTTTGATGAACTATTGAAATATGAAATATGCCCGTACAAAGGCCGGATTAAAGTCGAAGTGACCACCGATTTGAATGTGGATGAAAAAAGGGAGTATCCTGTTTATTGCAACGAACAGGACAGGCTGTACAAATTACACTATAAGGAAACCAAGCATTCCGAACATTTCTGGACCTTCGAAAAAAAATCCAAAGTGTGGGCTCAGTCTTATATTGATTACTCCATTTCTGAAGAATCGGAAAAGGAGATCGATGACGGTTGCTATTCCTGCCCGCAAGGAAAAACCAGGAGGTATTACCATGAAACGATTTCTAAATCAGGAAAAATTGACGAAGTTTCGGAAGAAAGCGAACTTTATGGTAAACAGGTCAGCGATGCCAGGGTCGAGATTACTTTTAATGATGACGGAACCTACATAATTAAGATTGATGCTACTTCCAAAGAATCTGAAATTTCTGTAACCCGATACCGCAATGCCGAAAGCTGGTGCGATAACGAAAACAAGCCACCCGAAACCATTAAGAATAAAGTGGATATTCCGTTGACATATTTCTTTGGACCCTACAAGGGAACTGCCAAAGACGAATTTCTTACACAGCATCCCGACCCGATTGTTGAAAAAAATCCTGTCAGTGGTGAAATAATTACCTACACCATCAGCTTTGATCTTGCACGGGAATAATAACTTTAGGCGAATCTTTTTTTTCAATTTACCATCCATAAGCAGAAATCTATGAACCGATTATTTTTTATTGTGATCTTCTATCTTTTAATTTCCAATGTATTAGCACAGAAAACAGCCGAGGAATTTCTGGCAGCGGTTCCTGTACTCAGTTTTAATCCCTGCATTGCTGACTACCCGCAAAAGCAGGAATTTAAAGAAGAAATTCAGATGCTCAACGATTCACTAAGATCAGAGCTTGAAGCCAGGCGGCAGGAATCTGAACAGTTTCAGGAAGAACATCGGGGCGAAGAACTGGTGAATGTGTTGATGAAGCAAGGTTACTCGCGCGAGCAGGCTGAGAAACTGAAAAATGCCGACCAAATGAGCGAAGAGGAGCAGATGGCCATTGCCAACGAAATGATGATGAATAAAAATTATATGACTATTGAAGATTATAAGAAAGTGGCTGATTACGATACAGCTGCACAGCGCAGATGGGCCCAATCGCAAAGTACAATCATGATGGCCGACATGGACTCAAAAAAGGTCGAAGAGGAACAAGAGAAGTTTAAACATGATTTTGACCTGCAAAATGAGTTATTGTTCCAGAATAATAAAGTGCGTGCCGGCCAGGATAAATATCTCCAACAGATTTATATACTTGACAAAGAAGCTGATTCAGCAAGAATATTAATGGACCAGCAACTCGATAAAGAAAGAAAAAACCTGGAAAACTGCACAAATGATCAGCAGAGGGATCAGATAGAGGGTCGTATGAAAAATCTTATGGATAATTACTGCAGGCAATTTACACCCCGCTACCTCGAAATCGTTCATCAGTTCAAGGTTTATGTTGAGCAGAATCTATGTGAATACGATAAATTGGAGGAATTACAAATCAGGTCGCTTGAATCCCAAACCGGTGTAAAAAATCCGGATTACAAAACCGGAAGCATGTCATTGGGTATAGTCGGCACTTATATCAGCCTTTTAAGTGATTCTTTCAAATATTCATTAGATAATAATTTGGGCTTACCCATTTTCGACTAAAGGTATGCAAGTATTCAAAACCAGTAACTTAAATGCTCAGAATTTAAAGCAAAAAAAGGATTTATAAACAATAAAGCTATGAAAACAACCAAACTTATTACCCTGGCCTTAATGGCATCAATAACATTGCTTTTCTCCTGCAAAAGCAAAACCTCCGAAACCACTTCTTTAACTGAGAATCTGACAGAAGCGGTAACAGAAACTCCCAAAGGCAAATATGCCATTAAATCAGGCATTGTCGAATACAAAACCCAGATGATGGGAATGGAGATGAAACAGGTTCTTACTTTCGACGATTACGGCAGCAAAGAAGTAACCGAGGTAATGGCCGAAATGATGGGAACAAAAATCCATACTGTCACGCTCCGCAAGGATGGTTTTATTTATTCTTTCGACATGGTGAAAAAAACCGGTACCAAAAAACCTGTTCCAACTATGGATAACACGAATATTGATTTTCAGAATCTTACGGAAGAAATGGTGAAGGATATGAAACTCAAAAAAGAAGGAACCGAAGAATTTCTTGGTAAAACCTGCGAGAAAATGAGTATCGATTACACCAAAATGAGCATGAAAGGCACTTTTCTGGTATACAAAGGAGTGGCTTTAAAATCGGAAACAGATATGGGAACCACGAAAATGAAGCTTACAGCCGAGAAATTTGAGGAAAACCCAACTATACCGGCTGAGAAATTTGAGGTTCCGGCTGATATAAAAATTATGGAATCGAAGTAAATAGATCGGATAGAAGCGAAGCCATTACTAATTTTTCTCGTTATTGTAAGAATTGCTGAAATGAAAAGACTTGTTTGCGGATTTTTGTTGTGTATAGTTATTCATTCACAATGTACTAATTCATTCGCTCAATCCTCTCAATATCAGGCCGACAAACCCGGGAAGTTTATTTTTGATAATCAACTTAACGAATGCGCGGGCGTCGATGTTACTACTTTAAAAAGTAACTTCTCAGCCATTGTTGAATGGGTACACCTAAACAATGAGGTTGTTAATCATCCAACCGGTTTTGATGCTTTAGTTGACCTGACAGGATCATTTTGCGATAAAAAAAAGAAATCGGAAGACTTTGGATTACGTAGTTCCATTTATTTTTCATTTAATCATTTTTACAGTGAAAATGGGGTATCCTGCAAGGCAACAGGCAACACGGCTCATGGAACTGAAATCTTTATCAACAGCCCGATTTACTTTATCAGCACCCAATTCGACGAGGCCGGATTTAGAACTGACGATCCTGCACATCTGAAGCAACCCCTGGAAAAAGCACTCGAAAATCTTAAAAGGTATTATACAACTGCTCCGGTTATCAAAGAAATTGCCCCCGGTGTGCGGTTGTATGAGGAAGGAGGTTGGTTTAAAGGTGTTTTACTGGTTTTCAACCCTGATCGCCCCGACTTCTGGATTCCGGTAACTGTGAGGGAGATTATGGAAGCCAAGCTGGCCTACTACAAAGTAAAGCATGAGATTGATAGTATCAATTATGAAAAGATGGTTGCAGGCTGGGCTAAAATGAACTTTAACCCTGATCCTGATCACACTATGCGACCGATGCTGTATTATGTTATAAAACAGGAATTCGAAAACTTTACTGCCGAAGAGTTAAACCTGCCGGCCTATTCAGGGGCAAGTGATGAGTCGGGGATTTCAACCATTAATGTGCGTGGCGAGGGTAGAGCAGTGGTAAAGTTTAACCCGGACTGCTGGGACCGCTCGCTTCCGGTAACAGCCGTTCAATATATGTCGTGGCAATACCGGCCCGAAACGGAACTGGAACTGGAGAAATTCAAACCACGTAACGGCGGATTGTCGGATTTTGTGGGATTGTTTTTTAATAGCCTGCCAGTTGAAAAATTGGGAGAATTAATTGATAAGAAATAAACAAAATGAAAAACAAAACAGCCCTTCTTTTCCTGTTGCTGATATTGGCAGAATACCTGCATGCAGCAGACCCCAAATTCTACATAGTGCGTTCACCAGAGACCAAGGCAAATGCTGCTTACCTAAACACCCTTGATTCTGAATTTTTTAATGGGCTCAGAGAAAAATTTCCATGCGCTAGTTCTTTAAGCAATGCCGATGCTAATATTATGTTGGATTTGGAAAGACAAAAAGAGTTACTCGGAGTAGGGGATATGGATCAATTATCGAATATTGCCGAGGCAATGAAATGCGACTATCTGGTTAGTCTAAGTGTCACAGTTCTTGAAAATTCAACCACAATCTCGGCATTTATTGTCAAAAAGGGGCAGGAAAAGGTTATCTCCCGGACTGTTGAAAGTGTGCCCAATGACGATGCAATAAATGCAGCTAAAAGAGTCGCGAAAAAACTTATTGATGATTTATACCAATACAACAGCCAACTCTGTCGCGAAAAAACGTGGACAGGAACCATAAAAATTGAACAGCATACTTACGAAAAATTACTGAATGCTGATGATCCGAATAGACCTGGTGGCAGCCTCAAGTCCGATCTTTCTGTCCAGTGCGAGGTCAATAATGATGTTGCTCAGTGCACTGTAAACTACTCTGATCAGCTTACCGGAGCAGAAGGAAATGCAACTACTATTGCTTCATGCACCTGTCAAGTGGATGTCAGCATATCTGTTTTCGACGGTAAGACTTCGATTAGTATGGGAATGGTAAAAGCCTATGGCACATGCAGCGGCAGTTTGGAAGGCGGCGGTGGTTTTTCCTCAGAGGTAACTATACCATTGGGTGGCTGGAGTGTGGATGCCGCCATCGGAACCAGTACTCAGAGTGATTCGTCTTCAGGCTCCGTCAGTCAAGGTGATCTGACAATTACATGGAGCCTGATTAAAAAATAAGTACATAAATTTTGTAATGCTGACAAAGCTGGCTTCTAACTAAACTAATAATCCATAAATGATAAAAAAACTAAGCACATTTATCCTTTCCCTCTTCGTCAGTATGCTGGCTTATAGTCAGAATTCAGAGAAAGGGACGCTCGCTTCAGCCGCAAACCAAAGTAGCAGTCAGCCAGTGGTAAAAGCTCAAAATCCAGTCGTTGATCCTGCTGAATTCCTGAGTGGGAATATTGCTGTTAAAATTTTGAGAGATAGCTATCATCCTGATATAAAGGAATATACCAGCAAAGAATCAGAGGAAACACTGATTATTGGAAACATTACCTGCCAGATATTCCCTTTTCGACTCCAACAGTTAATCGATTATCCAAAATCACGCCTTGATTGCAGTCCCGATATGCATTGTGGTGTTGTATCCGGGGGATCTGATCTTAAAATCAAGGATCCCTACGACTATTCAAAAATATTGTTCCATAATCGTTATCCGGTTTATGTAAGGAAAATCATAAACAAAATTGCTTTGAAAGATATTAAAGGTCAGAGTAAGTTTGTTACAACGTATATGTCTAATTTAGAGGATACAACATTGCTCGAAGGCCTTACTTTAGAGATCAAACCTTATGTTGCAGGCGAAGGGCAATTACCAACTCTCTCACCTCATTATGTTATTTGGCTCATGGGTGGAAAATACCTTGAACATTTAAGCAAACACTGCATTGGAAGTGGAAGTGCAATGCGGTGGGACGATAATTTCTCCAAACTTGTTCCTGTTCAGGGAGAACTTAATGTAGGTATTCCATATGTTATTAGCGAACCATATGGGAGCACCGATATTTATCAAACGTATGAACCGCTTTTGATAAGCAATTACAAAGAGTTTGAAAAATTCCTTCTTAATCCTGCCGGCACTTTCACTATCGAAGCATCGGGCAACCGCCTGATTAAAGACGACAATTTTACATCAAAAGAAAGCATTTCCTTAACCATAAATTTATCTCCTTATATCGAACTGGCGCCGCTTGAACCTTTAGGCCTTCCTGAAATTGGCCCATTGGATCCGGTTGGTATAGCACCTCTCGATCCGGTTAGAATAGCCCCGCTCGATCCTTTAAATGGTTCACCTGAACCAACAGCAGTGCCGAATGGAGAATTTGAGTTGGCACCCCTTGAGCCGAAAGAGAAATAAAACGGTTTCAACTGAATTTGGATTTTAGTAGAAATCATACATGAGCGAACCCCACTTCTAAACTTCAAAAAAATGAAAAATAAATTGTTCCTTCTGCCTTTTTTGTTTTTCCTGCTGGCTTACAACCTGGCAGCTCAGGATTACCCGCTAATCCTTGATCATCCGGGCACCTTCAAACTTATTGATTGGGGCGTTTATACCCATTACGATTGTGGTTTCACAAAAACTGAACAAACTGCCAATTATCAGAATATTACAAGGATTACTGATCTGGTGCGTAAAAACCCGGTTTTTATTGATCAGAAAGGATTCGACTGCGAGACCTACGTTTTTACAATGGATTGTCCCAATAAATTTGGCTACGGAATCCCGAGCCGGCTGAGCTTTGGGTTCGAAGACTGGTTTATGGATAAGGGACAAACGAAGAAGTATGGAATTGAGCCCCCGAGCTGGAATATTAAAGTTAATAGCCTGGATAATGTTTTCGGTGGTAACTTCAGCCTTGGAGCTTCAAAACCTAGTGGTCCTATCAAAGCAGGTTTTAATTATGAAAAATGGAAAAGTGTAAATGACAAACTCCATGATTGTATCTACCTGCCTGGTGAAAAGGAAGAACTTGGAAATGGAATTGACAGATACATCAGTGAAATAGTCGTTATATACAATCCTGAAAGGCCGCCGTATTACCTTCCTGTAAAATTTCGCGAACTGGCTGAATGGCTTATTGAATACTGGAAACTTCATCCTGATAAAGTGAAATCTGACATGATGTTGCAATACCTGGAAGCTGATTATGCCCAAATCCCTGAAAGCGAGCGCGATGGATGGGCCTATAACAATACATATGACGAACGCTGCCCATTTTTAAAAATTACGCCGATACCCGGTCCACAGCCTGTTGTGCGTTTAAACCCGGAATACTGGAACAAAAAGCTTGCGCGCTCTTCCATTCAGATACTGGTCTTTAACCGTCTGACAGATACCAACAGATATACCAAAATAAAGGAAGAATCGCTGAAGTTCGGTTCACCCGGGTATAGTCTTGACAGGTTTCTGGAAGCATTGGATATTACTACATTAGTTCCTGCAATTGATAAATAAAACTACCTATATGACAAAAGTATTATCAATTCTATTTGTTTTTGTGCTTTTTCAAGCCGTGCCAGTAAATGCACAAAAACCTTCCGATTTCCTGCCTGATAAACCAGGCAAATGGAGCTTTTCGAGCAATATAAAAACTCCTGGCGCAGAAGTAGTAGCACTTAATAAAAATCTTATAGTACTTGCCGAGTGGTTTCACCTGAATATGCCCATGCTGCGTAATCCGAAGGGCTACGATCTGGATGCCTGGGTATACGGGTCGTGGGACGATCATTACAAAATGAGTAAAACTAATTATGCGCTGCGTGCTGAAATGGAGTTCAACTTTCAGTTATTCCTGAGCGACGGCGGTAAATGGACCGTCGAACCTCCGCATTACTCTTTTGATATAAATAATACAGAAACAGGGCATGGAACAAATCCGAATTATCATCACTTTGAAGCAGAGTATTTCAATTCCACTCATCCTGACTCGAAATATAAATATACATCTACTGACGAAAAAGCAATAAACGATGCTGTTGATCAGCTGAATGGCTTATTCGCAGTCTTCCCTTTCGCAAAAGAAATGGCTCCCGGTGTACATGTTTACAATGAATCGGTTGGTGGTAATTTATTCCACATCATTGTTTTTAATCCCGAAAGGCCACCGTACTGGATTCCGATCACTTTAAAAGAACTGGCAGAAATACATCTCGACTATTATACCAGTCAAAAAGATGAATTTCTTTTGCCTCAACTGAAGAAGGAAATAGCAGAATTATCTGATGAAGAACTAAATGCGCCTGCCTATTTTGATCATGATTCACATTATGTTTTGAGGGCAAACGGTAAAAACGAAGGCATGCAACTTATGCGTTTCAATCCCGATTACTGGGATCGTTCACTTCCACCATCAGCCATACAATTTATGACATTTTATTATCCGCAGTGGGAGGAAGTGGCTATGGATGAATCATTCAAAAATAACGGGCATCCTTATTACAATCAGTTGCTGGTAAACGAAATGGACTGGAAACAGGTAGCTAGCCTCATCAGTAACTCTGATAAAAAGTAGTGATTTAATGCTGTAACAGAAAAATTACTACTTTTATTTTTATTTTTCTAATATGCGAACCTTGGATCTAAAAAGCATACATCTCAGGTACAATTTACTTCTGTTAAATATCCTTATTTCAAGCTTTGTTTGCAGCGAAGCAAAGTCCTTGAGTGCCACCTCCGATACAGCTGTTATTGCTTCATGCCTGCAAAAGGCAGCAGAATCATCATCCGATTCGGCAGTTTTGTTCTACAACAAAGCTATTCAGTTGGCAACTGATAACCTGAAACCTGGCACGAAATCTTCTATGCAAAAACCGCTTCTGCGGTCTCTGGTTAAAGGCTACCTGGGGCTGGGACTTGTCTATTATCAAAAGGTAGAATACAAGCAAGCCCTTGCGAATTATGAGGCAGCCTATCAGCATGCACTCCGCCTTAAGGAACCCTATTTCATTGGTGAATGCCTTTTTTATTTTGCTGAAGTTTACCTGGAGCAAAGCCATCACAGCGATGCTATGATGAAATACAATGAAGCACTTGACCAATATCAGAAAGCCGGCAGCAAAGACGGTGAATTCTGGTGCTATTCGGGGATGGGCATTGTACAAAAGCAAAGCGGAAATTTCGCCGACGCTATACTTTGCTATAACAAGGCATTACAAGTTGCAAGGCACGCCAGGATGAATAATGAGGTAGCATATTGTTTCAACAACCTCGGAAATGTGTACCGTAAACAGGGTGATTTTCCCAAAGCTATGGCATCGTATCAGAAAGCCATTACAGAATTCAACAAACTGAACGATGAACTGGCTGCTTCGGACTGCCTCAACAATATCGGCAATTTATACCTCGATAACGGTGACCCGTTTCGGGCTCTCGAATATTATAATAAATCGCTCAATTTCCCGAAAGTCAAGATGGATGATTACAGGATGATCATCAGGTCGAAAAACCTGGCTGATGTTTATACTGAATTGAAAGATTTTGATAATGCGGAACAATTCCTCGATAATGCTACTAAATTGGCAGAGAAGGCAGGTGATAAATCGAACATTGCGTCGTGCTATGCACAATATGGGAAACTTCATATGGCTAAAGGAACATTGGAAATAGCTATTGCGTACCATAAAAAATCAGCTGCTTTGTACAAAGAAGCAGGCGCCAGGGCCGAAGAAGCCGAAGCCTGGGTTGAACTTGCCGCCACTGAACTGGAAGCTGGAAACATGGCTGATGCAATAACTTATGCTCAAACCGGCGAAGAACTTGCCCGCGAAGTCGGAGCACTTAAAACTCTGCTTCTGGCCCAAAAATGCCTTGCCGATTGTTATGAAAAAAAAGGCGATCCGGCTAAAGCATTAAAATACCTCAACAGTGCGATGCTTTTGAAAGACAGCATTTTCTCAGTTGAGAAAAACAGGACCATTGAAGAAATAGAAGCAGGGTTTGTTCAGTCGAGGATTAAGAACGAAAACCAGGTGCTGGCCCAAAACAGCATGTTACAAAAACAAGCCATCAGGAATAAGAATTTACTTTTAGTATTGCTTGGTATAAGCCTTGCTTTGAGCATTGCCCTGGTATGGCTTATCTACAAACGGAATCTGCATACAAAAAAGGAGGCCGGCAGGGTAAAAATGGTAAGCGATCAGAAAATAGAAAAGCTGAGTGAAGATCTGGGTGGAAAAGAACGGGAATTGACATCAAAAACTCTTTTAATCAATCAGAAAAACCAACTCCTCGAAAAACTGATATCCGAACTGGAACTTCTTAAAAAATCGGATGTTTCCTCGGCAACCATTCATAACCTGCAAATGGAACTGAAACAAGAGCTATCGCCCAATGCCTGGAAAGAATTTGAGCTTTCGTTCAACGAAGTTCATCCTGGCTTTCAGCATCGCCTGCTCGAAAAATATCCTGAACTTACCCCGGCCGAACGCCGTTTGTGCTCCTTTGTCCGCCTCGATATGAATACCCGTGAAATATCCTCACTTTCAGGACAGTCCATTAAAAGTATAGAAGTTGCCCGTACCCGCATTCGCAAAAAACTGGGAGTGTCCCATGAACAGAATCTCACCAACTATATTGCTGTTATCTGATTATTTTTTTTACTCCCTTCCTGATTTTCTCAGCTGTCCAATCCGATCAGGCTGCTAAAAGCCCCTGTCATTCCCAGTTTTACTCATGTTTTTCTTTGTAACATCAATCCTGTTTACAGATTGAGTGTTTTTGTAGGGTGGCTGCTAAGCAATTGTAAGGTATTAATAATAAGGTATTTGAGTTTTGTATTTTAAATTTGTTTCAGTTTTCAAATTATTCTGGCAGGAAAATATTTGCTGACAATAAATAATATGAACAATTCCGAAATTGATACAAAATGAAATATATGAGCTATACTGCTGTATTCATAACAATGGCTTTTTCAATATTGAGCTGCCACCAGGCAGAAAATGAATTTAGTAAAACGCAATCTGACAAAGTATCAGAAAGTAAAACGTGGGTTGCATTCCTTCGGAAGAACGAACCTAACGAGAACGCTTTCACCTTCCTGTTACCCGCTAACTGGACTGTAAGCGGGGGTATTACCCGTGTCGATCCAAATGCTGCTGGAGGGGCCGGCAATGCCATTGAGGCCAAACTTTATATGAAGCTAACCTCCCCCGGCAATAAAGCCGAAATGGGCTGGCTTCCCGATACCCGCTTTTTCGATATGCGGCGCTATCCCGGCCAAAACCTTGCAGCTCCCATGTTTCCCGATGGCAGTAATTACAATGGCATGACCGTGATGGGTATTCTGCCTCCAGCCGATTTTATCCGTTCGGTAGCTGTTCCATTTGCACATCCCCATGCCCGAAATGTGCAGATTACAAACATTCAGGATCTGCCTGAACTGGCCGGAGAATTCACTAAAGCATCAGCCATAATGCTTCAGGGTTACCGTTTCAATTACAAAGCAGCCATTGTAACTCTCGAATACACTGAGAACAACATTCTGTATCTAGAAAAAATGGTATGCATCATCGAGGATTTCGGGCAATTGGGCGCAGGACTATGGGGGAATAAGGAAACCTGGTATGTGAGAGCCGAAAAATCAGTTTTTGAAGCGTATATTCCTCTGTTTGCAACCATCGGCAATTCAGTAAAACTTAATCCTGAATGGCTTTCGCGGGAAATTCGAAGTCAGCAGGCAAATAGCAACATGGCACTGCAGACCCAAAGCGACATTAATCGTATCGACAGCGAAATTGCTGAACACCGCTCGCGCACAAATTCGGAAATCAATCACCAGATGTACCTTAATCTGACAGGACAGGAAGATTACACCAATCCCTTTACCGGCGAAACCGAACGGGGTTCAAACGAATGGAATTACCGCTGGGAAAATGAACAGGGCGATGTGATTTATTCCGACAATCAGAATTACAGCCCGAATGATGATGCGAATATCCATATTAAAGGGTATAAGAGGTCAGAAATAAGAAAAAGGTAAATTGTTTTAGAACATGAGCACATTTTTCTGCTTACCGCCTTATCATCATCACGAACAATACCACAACATTAATTCAAACCAATATTAAAACAGGAGGAACAAACTATGAAACAATTATCTACTTCCGTGAAAGCATCAACAGGATTGATGCTTTTTTTCCTGGCCGCATTTTGCGTATCGTCCACTGCACAAGTTACTATGGAATGGGCTAAAGTATTCAACCACAAATTTGAAGATAGGCCGGCATCAATAGCTTTAGGGGCAAACGGCAAGATCTATGTTGCAGGACGCTCAAAAGACGATTTAGCAGTAATTTGCTACTCTCCCGATGGAGATTCCCTGGCCTTCAATGCTATTTCCATATCTGGATCCCCTACCGGGGGCGCTCTGGTTGTAGATGATTCCAGCTATGTGTATGTAACAGGCCACGCTTACGCAAGTTTTCCGACATCGCATCAGGCTGTGACCATAAAACAGGATCCCTTCAAACAACTCACAGGAAGCTGGGATCGCTCAATAAATGAGATGTCAGTAGGGAATGCGATAACCATAGACGATTCTTCAGATGTATATGTCACGGGGGAGATTTACGGGCTTGATATTTTTACCGTGAAATACAATCGAGTTGGAGTATTTCAATGGAGGAAAAACACTGATTTTGGAGGCTATGATGGCGGCATTGATATTGAAATCAATGAATCCGGCCATGCATATGTACTCGCGAAATCCAGCAATCAGTCAAATGGTAACATGGATTTTCTGCTGATTAAATACGATACCAATGGTGATACACTCTGGTCAAGGCGCTATAACGGATGCGGACCTGACAATAAGCCTGTTCGGCTAAAACTTGATAAGGCAGGGTGTGCTTATGTAAGCGGGTATATTTATACAGGGCTTGCAGCAAGGGATGATTTCGCAACACTCAAGTATGATCCATCGGGCAACCTGAAATGGGTGGCAACCTACAACGGTCCGGCAAGTTATTTCGATCAGGTTACAGATATGTGCATCGATGATTCGGCCAATGTATATGTAACCGGAATAATAAGTACGACTACCTATGAGCTTGCTGTTGTTAAATATGATAGCAGCGGTAACCAGAAATGGGTAGGTCGTTATGCAGGTTCGGGTCAATCCGGTATTGTTTCAACAGGGCAAATATGTGCAGATGAGAGCGGCAATGTTTATGCAACCGGCAGTGTGTCATATAATTTGGATGAGAACATCATGACGCTGAAATTTGACAGTAATGGCCAGCTTATCTGGAATATTGAATATGCTTGCACTGATTCGGTCTGGGACAGGCCGACAGGGTTAGTTGCTGACCGCCTCGGGAATATCTATGTGTTGGGTAATTCAGCTTCGTTAACGCCGGGAAATTCATACGACTGGGTCACCATCAAATACTCCCAGGCAGAGAATGTACTGTTTCCCTCCCGCAATGGTCTGAACAAACCAATACAAGATAACCTAAGTACATACGATACTATTACGGTGTCTTATGCCAGGTTTAAAAATTATATTGCCGATGTCAGAGTATTGATAGATACAATTATTCATACCAATGTTGCGGACCTTGAATTGTATCTGATCCATCAGGGTATAACGGATACATTGGTCTGGCAGGTCGGAGGAACCGGAGAAAATATGATTGGTATGATCCTGGATGACAGTGCATCAACCCCTATCTTAAACGGCTCAGCTCCATTTACCGGTTCATACAAACCAGTAAAACCACTTTCTCAGTTTGTGAATCTTGATCCTGTCGGCAACTGGATACTAAGCATTCACGATAAAGCAACAGGAAATACCGGTACACTCAAAGCCTGGGGTTTAGAAGTTACAGTCTCAAATTCTCCTCTGGGAATTCACAATATCAATGGATCTCCTTATCAGTGCATATTGTTTCAAAACTATCCGAATCCGTTCAGCAGGATGACAGTCATCAGCTGGCAGATGCCAGTCGGCAGTCAGCAGGCGGCAAGCGGAAGCCATGTAACATTGAAGATTTTTGATTCCATGGGAAAAGAAATCCAAACCCTGGTAAATGAAGATATGACCCCGGGCAGGCACCAGGTGACCTTTGAGGCTTCAGGCTTGCCAGCAGGAGTTTATTTTTATCAGCTCCAGTCTAATGGAAGGGTTGAAACAAAAAGGATGATCATTTGCAGATAATGCTGGTAAAATTCAGGAAATCCGGTTTGTTCCGGTATTGATAAGTGAAACAAAACAGAATGCCGCAATGGCCGTGAAAAATCATTTTCCCCTTATGACGCTCCAATGCATCAAAACAAGGAGAACAAAACCCAATCATGTGGACAATATCGTTGAGGGCATTTATCAGTGCACGACATATCTGCTACTATGAAATCCAGAAAAAACCAGACAATTAAACCGAGTATTAAAAATCAATTTTTAAAAAAATGAAAAAGCACAACTTGATGATTTCACCTCTGATACTGTTAGTTTTTGTGGCTTTTACAAGCGGTCACGGTGCGTAAAGGATTAGTTCAAAACAAACCATAATTGAAACAACTGAATGAATAAGCCAAGTTAATATTTTACAATCAAAACTATGAAGACAATACATTCTCAATGGGCGAATTAATTGGTAAAAATCAGAAGTATCGTTCTTCTGGTTGCGTGCAACTGCTGTAAAAAAGAAAAGGAGGAAACAGCACCTGCCTTCAGGTAAGACGTTATTCAATACACGTTTTAACACCCAGATGGCAGAAAGGTTTTATAAAAGCCGGGAAGTGCTAACGCATGGAACTATCGAGGGAGAATGAACAGGGCGATGTGATTTATTCCGACGATCAGAATTACAGCCCAAACGAAGATGTTAGCTTTACAGTGAAAGGATTCAAGAGGTCGGGAAAAAGGAAACGTTAAAGAATTGAATAAAAGATTATTGTATATTGTAGCAATGAAATAAAGTAATTTATAGAAAACTGAAGTCGAACCGATTAGTAAAAACATCAAAAGTGAAAAAATTTACTTACTGTCTTATTTCAGCTATTTTTCTGCTACCAGGAATTTACGCTCAAAACCCCTGGCAATGGCAGAATCCATTACCCCAGGGAAATGGATTATTCGGTGGTGTTAGCATTGATGAACAAACGTATGTGGCTGTAGGTGCAGTCGGAACAATTATCCGCACCACCGACCAGGGAGCAAACTGGGAGAATTATTACACCGGTGTTCCTGCATTCCTTTACGCTGTAAATTTCAGGTCAGCTTCCGACGGAACAGCCGTGGGCGATGGTGGTCTCATAATCAATACAACCAACCAGGGCCAAAGTTGGACAATGGCTTCATCGCCCGTTAGTGCTAATCTTTGGGGCGTTTTTTATGCCGATAATACTACCGGTTACGCATGTGGTGAGGGAGGTGCATTAATAAAGACTATTGATGGTGGCACAACCTGGTCAGTTTTAAACTCAGGAATAGGTTCTTTCCTTTTTGCAATGCATTTTGCTGATGCCTCTAAAGGTTGGGTCGTTGGCGATAACGGAACCATTATTCACACCACCGATGGCGGAGTTACCTGGTCACAGCAGTCAACACCAACGACCAAAATGCTGCGCTCAGTCCAGTTTGTTACTGATTTAACCGGTTTTGTATGCGGTTACTCAGGTACAGTTCTGAAAACAACCGATGGCGGGATCACCTGGACTGAACTGCCACATTATACAGGTTCAAATTTGTTTGCTTTGCATTTTATTGACGAAAATACTGGCTATGCTGCTGGCTCGGGCGAAAACTACATAAGCACCACTAATGCGGGCGAAACCTGGGTATTCCACATGGGAAATTTTAGCGAAGGAACTATTTATAATATCCAATTCCTTAACGAAAATGTTGGTTGGATGTGTGGCAATGCAGGACGCATGAAGAAAACCACCGATGGCGGCAAGCATTGGAATCTTATTTATGATAATCCCTGCCACGATAATTTTTCCATTAGCTTTCATCAAAATCAATATGGTATGATTGGAGGGGATTGGGGCAGCTATTTTATGACCAATAATGGAGGAGAGTCATGGCAGCCAGGCAATATTCCCGATTATGATATGATTCTATACGACATTCATTACTTGTCGCCACAACAGATTCTGGTGGTTGGAGGCTTTGGGGGTTGCTTCAGTACTGACGATGGGGGCAACACCTGGCAAACGGTTGCACTCGGAACAACATCGAACCTGATGCGGCTGCGCTTTGCGACTCCCGATATTGCTTATATTTTCGGAGTATATGGCTACCTGGCCAAAACTACCAACCAGGGAGCTAACTGGAGCGTGATTCCCTGTCCGCAAACCTACCATTTTTTGTGCGCCCATGTTTTCGACGAAAACAATCTTATTGCAGGAACAAGCTGGGGTAAAATCCTTAAATCAACGGATGGCGGTCTCACGTGGATTGAAAAACACTCCGAGCCCGGCGAACAATTCGAGGATATTTATTTTATTGATAATCAAATAGGTATCGCGGTTTCGGCCCATAGTAAAATATACCGGACCACCGATGGGGGTGAAACCTGGTCGGTGCAGCAGGTGGGATATTTCCGTCAGTATACCCATATCTGGTTCATCAACCCAACTACAGGATGGATAAGCGGGAATAATGGATTTATGCTGAGGACCACCGACGCAGGAATCACCTGGAATGAAGTATTTATCGGCACTCACCAAAATCAGAATACTGTTTATTTTTTTGATGAAAGCAATGGATTTCTTATAGGTAATGCAGGCATGCTGCTGCGTACTTCAAACGGAGGGTTTACAGATGCACAAGAACCTGTTAAATTCAAACCTGCCACTGACGAATTCACTGTTTTTCCCAATCCGGCAACAGACCGGATCACAATCAGTTCCGCACTTACAGGCACCCAACAGGCTAAAGTTTTTGTATCAACACCCGATGGAAGAAAGCTTATTGAGCAAAACTTACCGGCTGGTAAGGAGCAGCCTGTTTTGGATATCAGCAAGCTGTCAGCCGGAATCTATATTTGCAGTATTGTCAATAGCAACACTATCGTTTCAACAAAATTTGTAAAGATATATTGATTGAAAAACCTGGCTTATCAACCGGCCCTGTTCCTGTTGCGAAAGGGTGAGGCTGATCAGGTCAAAAATCCAACGTCTATGAAAAAGTTATTCCTAATTCTGATAAGCATTCTCTTTTGGACTTGCATCACACAGGCTAAAAGAATTTATGTGGATGATTCCAACAATTCCGGAATCGAAAATGGGCTGCCACAACACCCTTTTAATACGATCGAAGAAGGAATTGATGCCGCTAACGCCGGTGACACCGTTATAATTGCAGCGGGTAATTATATTCCCGACGATTCATGGTCAGGAAATGATCACACGCTTTTACTGAAAGCCGGGGTTAAACTTTTTGGCGAAAGCCGTGATAATACTATAATCAGTGGCATGGTGGTGGATGAGGAAGTGAGTAACCTGGCGGTTACACTTCAGAACCTGAGATTCGACGGGTTTAACTTTAACCGTCCTTCCCATCCCGGGCCGTTCGGTGAGCAGAATGTTATCCGGAATTGTGCCACCGGCCAAATCGCCCTGGCTTTTGGAGCCGGATACCCGGTAAATGACACAACCCCGGGCCCGAATTATGGTTTCGATATCGCTGACAATGAACTTGAACCCGAAGGATCCATCGAATTTAAACAGGGAGGTGGAGTGTCTGTAATGAATGTCACCGGTAACCACTGCGGAAGCATTCAATTGAAATCAGGTGGAGGGTACACATATTTGATCGATAACAATACAGTTCAATATGGAATCTGGGATAAATCAGGTGCCAATACCACTACCATTTCCAATAATTTAATTATTAACGGAACTATAACTGACAAAAGCGGGGGAAATCAGTACGGCCTGGAAGATGAAATTATTGAAAACAACACTATTACTGCAAATGAGGATTCGCCTGCATTTATTGAGGAAGACCTGAAAGCAGCCATAAACGTGAGTTCGAGGTCAGCAACAATCAGAAACAATAGTATTACCTGCCATGGTCATGTGTCGGGAATTCACTCCAAAGCCGGGGCTCCTCTTCACATACTTAACAATACCATCAGCCTGGAAGAAGTGCAGTCGCAAACCCCTGATCCTGAAGATGATGTTATCGGGATTTTTAATTATAGCGGATGGGGATATGTGAAGGGGAATATTATTAGCGGTGGAAGCTATGGTTATTTTAGCAAGGCCGGTACTTCTGAGTATGCGAATAATACTATCGAAAATGCTTACTCAGGTTTCTGGAGTATGGGTGCAGAGGAAGTTCATGATAACACTATTAAAAATTGTAAAAGAGATGGCTTGATTCTGAATGGACTTCGGGGTCCTGTTTATTCAAACCAGATCATAGATAATGGTGGTGCCGGAATCCGTGTTCTCCGACCCAATATTGATCTTGGCGGAGGCCTGCATAACTGCTCCGGAAATAACACGATCACAGGGAACGGCAATTTCGACTTATATATTGAAGCTGGCGGAAGCCAATATCCATTCCTTTACGCCTGTTATAATACCTGGGACCATGCCGACACCCTCGATGTGTTGCAGTACGATGTTTACGATGGCAGTGATTCAATGGGTTTGGCAAGGGTAAATTTTACCCCATATGCTGGGTTGAGCACTCCCGAAATGTCGGAAGCCTTATCCGTGGATATTTTCCCTAATCCAACCTATGGGGAAATATTTATTGGCGGTTCAGGCATAAGCGATAAATTAGTTTCTGTCGAAATAGCTGACATATCCGGTAAAACCATACCATTTTTTTATGCGAACACCGGGTTAAAGGGGATAGAAATTAATTTCATTCTGGCACCGCCAGGAATATATTTTTGCAGGATTGTCGTTGATAATAAGTTGGTAACGAGGAAGATTATTAAATTTTAGCACCTGGCAAAAAAATGTTGTAAACCTGCAGGGATAGAAGAAAAAAGATCAACAATCAGAATTCTTTTCTGCTGCCACAAACTGTGCAGAGTGCCAAATTTGATTGAGGTTTAGTAACAAAAATCCACTTCGCGCAAAATATTTCTTGACTTAGAGCAAGGAATCTCCTATATTTACACCAACCATTAAAACCACTAACTATGAAAAAAACTCTAACTTTTATTCTGCTGTTATTTTTATTAAGCAGCGTTGTATTTGCCCAGGTTGAGAAGGGCAAATGGTTTATTGCCGGATACAGTAGCCTCGGGCTCGATATCGGGAAGGAAAAGTATGAATATCCTGATGGACCCTCGAAAAGCTCATCTGTTACAGAATACAAGTATAGTGAATTTGACTTCAACCCTTATGTGGGGTATTTTGTAATCGACAAACTCCCTGTTGGATTATTTATTGACTATAGTTACTGGAAAGAAAAAGAGAAGGATGGTGAATATGCCTGGAAATCGTCTTCAATGGCTATTGGCCCTTTTGTTCGTTATTATATAACCGAGTTAAAGGGGTTTTATCCTTATGCAGAAGGTAAAATCGGCTTTGGTTCTTCAAAAGAAACCGAAGAATGGGATGGAGGTGAAGAAGAGTATAAAATGAGTCTTTTTACCTATAAATTAGGGGTAGGATCAACCTATTTTTTAACACCGAACGTGGGCCTCGACCTCTTCCTGGGGTACGATTTTGACTCATACAAATATAAAGGGGATGAAGAAGATATAAAAAGCACAAATGCTGAAGATATGACCGAAAGCTATTCTTCTCTTGAAGTTAATCTGGGTATTATAGTGACACTGGGCAAATAAGTTCAGTGGCAGGTACCGGTTGAAAGCTGATAGTTTATATTTCACAAAATAGAAAGACTGCCCCCGGAAAGAGGCAGTCTTTCTGATATTACTGAGGTTTGGTTTAGTAGTTCTCTTGCTTTTCTTCGAAGTATGCTTTCGGGTGCTGGCATGCCGGGCAATTTTCCGGTGGATTTTTACCATCGTGGATATAGCCACAGTTACGGCATTCCCATTTAGTGGCTTCTTCGCGTTTAAAAACCTCTTCTTTCTCAAGCCTGGCAAGCAGGCGGAGGTAACGTTTTTCGTGTTCGGCTTCCACTTTTGCAATAATTTTAAATGCAGTTGCAACCTGTGGGAATCCTTCTTCTTTGGCAATTTCCGAAAATTCAGGGTAAAGTAATGTCCATTCTTCGTTTTCGCCCATGGCTGAGGCTTTCAGGTTTTCGGCGGTTGTTCCGATTATGCCGGCAGGGTAGGAGGCCGTAATTTCTACTTCGCCACCTTCGAGAAATTTAAAAAATCGCTTGGCATGTTGCTGCTCCTGCCAGGCTGTTTTTTCGAAAATTGCTGCAATCTGCTCAAGCCCCTCATTTTTAGCTTGCTTTGTAAAAAACAGGTAACGGTTCATCGCCTGCGATTCGCCGGCAAAAGCCTTCAGCAGGTTTTTCTCGGTTCGGGTTCCTTTAATGCTTTTGTCCATGGTATATTGTTTTAAATGAGTAAGTTGCCGTAAATAGTATGCATGCTCGTAAGCGGGGTAAAGATAGGGGATTGTGAATGGAATAACAATAGCTTGCCAGACAAAAAATTATTAATGGATGTGTTAACTCCTTACAAACTGAACATGACTAAGCTATGGTAATTATATATTCGTGTCAGAATTATATTGAATGGCTTAAGTTATATTAATTTGATTTGTATATTTGAGTGATTGTTATTTATGAATAAAGTTATTGGACAATTAACAGGAAATCAGATATTAGTTTTGTGAATATCGGAATGTATTATTCATTAAAATAAGAATCTGGATAATTAAAGAAAAGTTGATACGATAAAGCTAAAATAAAAAAGGCGACCCGCTATTAACAGACCACCTTAAATGTTTTCACAACGGAATAATCCTTATTGTGAATTGCTTTAGATTGTAATGCAAATATAGGTTATAAAACACCAAAATATACATAGCATGAAAAAAATATTAGGACTTGATTTGGGCTCGGCATCCGTTGGATGGGCCATGATTATGGAAGATGATGAAAATGTTAAAACGAAATGTGAAATATTAGGATTGGGAAGTCGAATCATTCCTTATGAAGGTACTGAGGGTAAAGATTTTGCCAAAGGAACTGGTGAAAGCCGAAATTCGGAACGCACTAAAGCGCGAACTACTCGCAAAGGATATGATCGTTACCAATTGCGTCGAAAATTTCTGGTAGATATTTTGGTGAAGAATGCCATGTTTCCGGATGAATCGCTCAAAAGCTTAGCCAAAATGCAATTATGGGAACTCCGGAGTAAAGCTGTAGAGCAACCCATTTCCCTTCCCGAACTTGGTCGTCTGTTGCTTTGGCTAAATCAAAAAAGGGGTTATAAAAGTAGTCGGAGTGATGCTAATTTAGACAAGAAAGATACTGAATATGTGGCTGCTGTAAAAAGTCGTCATGAGAGAATAAGAGAAAAAAATCTTACAATTGGACAGTATTTTTATAAAGAGTTATTGCAGGATGAATTTTTCAGGGTGAAGGAAAACATTTTTCCAAGAGAGGCTTATATCGAAGAATATAGTGCCATTTGTAAAAGACAACAGCTTGAACATCTTGAAATATTAACAGATAGTTTGATAGATAAAATTCGTAATGAAATCATCTATTATCAGCGACCCTTGAAATCTCAAAAGGGATTGGTTTCTGTTTGCGAGTTTGAAGGATTTTGGCGGAAAGGCAAAGATGGGAAGGATTATTTTGTTGGTCCAAAGGTTGCGCCAAAGAGTTCTCCATTATTTCAGTTATCAAAAATGTGGGAAAATATCAATAATATCAAACTGGGTTCACGAACTGGTGGTGAAGTTGTTTTAACTGTAGAGCAAAAGTTAGCAATATTTCAACATTTGGATAATAACGAAAAGCTCACCCAAACCGATTTGTTAAAGATTTTGGACTTAAAGAAAGAAAATTGTTATGTGAATAAACAACTGGCAAAGGGAATAAATGGGAACATTACCAAATATGCAATACGCCAGTGCCTTGGTAATACATCAAAATATGAACACCTTTTTAGGCTTGATTTAAATGTTATAGAAACTGAAGTTGAAGGATTCCTTTACAATGCAAAAACGGGTGAAGTGCTTGGAAGTAAATGTATTAAATTCATTGATCCTGTAATCGAAAAGGAAATATTTTATCAATTATGGCATACCATTTATTCAATTCAGGACCAACTAGAATGTAGTAAGGTATTGCAGGAAAAATTTGAAATTGAAAAGAATATTGCTGATAAATTAGCCGCAATTGATTTTAGTAGACATGGTTTTGGAAATAAGTCAGCAAAAGCAATCCGCAAAATTCTTCCTTATTTGATGGAAGGGGATGGATATAGTGAAGCAATGAGTTATGCTGGATATAATCATTCCAACTCTCTTACAAGAGAGGAGAATCTGCAAAGAAAACTATTGGAACAATTAAAACCAATAGTCAAAAACTTGCTACGGCAGCCAATTGTTGAAAAAATCCTGAATCAAATGGTTAATGTAGTTAATGCGGTAATTGATAAATATGGCAAACCTGATGAAATCCGTGTTGAGCTAGCCCGTGAACTTAAGCAGAGTAAAGAGGAACGTAACGAGACTGATAAGTTTATGAGCAAACGCCAACGCGAAAATGAAGATATAACGAAGCGACTGGCAGAATATGGATTACGTGCAACCCGCAATAATATAATTAAATGGCGGCTTTATGAAGAGATCGATAATGAAGAAAAAAAACTCAATGCGATGTGCGTTTATTGCGGCCAACCTATTTCTTTAGTAGAAGCCATTAAGGGGAGCGATGTTGATATCGAGCATATTATTCCTAAATCAAAGCTTTTTGATGATTCACAAAGCAACAAAACACTTGCTCACAGGCATTGCAATAAAGACAAAAACGATCGGACTGCTTATGATTTTATGGCAAGTAAGCCCAGTTATGTTTTTAATGAATACATTGAGCGGGTCAATAATCTGTATTCCAATCATGTAATTAACAGAGCTAAAAGAGATAAGTTATTAATGACTGACAGTAAAATTCCGGATAATTTCATTGATCGTCAGTTGCGTGAAAGTCAGTATATTGCAACAAAAGCACGTGAAATTTTACAAACAATTTGCCATAATGTTTGGTCCACCAGCGGAACAGTAACGGCTGAATTACGCCATCTTTGGGGATGGGATGATGTTACAATGAATCTTCAAATGCCCAAGTACAAAGCAATTATCATGACCGAATTTGTTGAATGGGAGAGTGATCATGGAAAAAATAAACACAAAAAGGAAGTTATAACCGGATGGACAAAACGTGATGATCACCGCCATCACGCTGTTGATGCCCTAACTATTGCATGTACGAAGCAAGGTTATATCCAGAGATTCAACACACTGGCTGCCAATAAAACAAGGGAGGATATGAAGTTTGAGGTTGACAATCGCTCCATTCAGTTTAAAGAAAAGCTTTCATTGTTAGAGAAATATATTATAGGCGAACAACCTCTTTCCGTGAAAGAAGTAGAAAGTGCAGTCGCCGGTATACTTATTTCATATAAAGCAGGTAAGAAAGTTGCAGTTTTTGGTAAACGAAAAGTTGGTAAACTTGGGAATAAGAGAGTTGTACAAACTGGAATTATTGTACCAAGAGGTCAATTGAGTGAAGAAAGTGTTTACGGTAAAATTAAAACAATAGAAGTGAAGAAAGTGCCTTATCTTTTTGAAAATCCTCACTTAATTGTTAAGCCTATCATTAAAAATTTAGTTGAAGATAGAATATCGAAATATAATGGAGATGTAAAAACAGCACTTTCTTCTTTACGAAAAAAGCCAATTTACCTGGATTCGAAAGAAACCATACTTTTGGAATATACAACTTGCTTTCAGGAGGAATATGTTCTTAAATACAATGTAGACATAAACTTTAATAAAGTTGAAAAAGTGATTGATAGATCAGTAAAGCAAATTCTTCAGGCTCGTTTAGACAAATTTGGAGGGAAAGCCAAAGAAGCGTTCAAAGATGTTCAGCGGGAGGATAAAATGATAATGAAATGGTATGAAGATGAAGGTTTGGCTCGTCCAATTAAATCAGTTCGATGCTTTACAGGATTATCTGCAGTAGTGCCGGTTAAAAAAAATGAAGAGGGTTATGATATTGGATTTGTGAAACCTGGCAATAATCACCACATAGCAATTTATTCAGATGAAGAAGGTAAGAAATTCGAGCATGTATGTACATTTTGGCATGCCGTTGAGAGAAAGAAATATGGTCTTCCGGTAATAATTAAAAATGCAGCTCAAGTGTGGGATAAAATTCAAATGCAACCCGAAGGCGCTTATCCCGAAAGCTTTTTGCAAAAACTGCCAGAAGTTAAATGGAACTTGTTTGTTAGTATGCAACAAAATGAGATGTTTGTTTTAGGTATGACTCAGGAAGATATTACAGAGGCATTCACAAATAATAATTACAGAGTTATCAGTGGTAAATTATATAGGGTACAGAAAATGTCAATAAAGCCTAGTAGTGGTCAAATTGATATAGTATTTAGGCATCATTTGGAAACTCAAATAATTGATGATTCAAATACTAAATTGAGTAAGCGTTTCATAAATGTACAGAGTTTAGGTGCATTATTTAGCTTAAATCCATACAAACTCAAAGTTGATCGTTTAGGCAATATCTCAATCTAGACTCAGCCATATAAAAGTCAGGGCGCGACTTAAAGCCGCTCTCCTGCTAGTAGCGGCAAAAGCAAAACCAACTGAGATACTAAAATAGCATTTAACTATATGTACTTCGAATCCACCGGCATATACCATATTTATAACCAGGGGAATAACCGTCAGGCGATTTTTTTTAACCGCGAAAATTACCTGTTTTTTATACGCAAAATCAGAACTCATATTCTACCATTTGCCGATATTCTGGCCTGGTGCCTGATGCCTAACCATTTCCATTTAATGGTGGAGGTGAGGGAGGCGGAAATCCGATACTCCGATATTTTTAGTCGGAGTGCGACTCCAAGTCGCGCCCCGACTAAAAATATAACTGAAACCAGCCAATCGCTTAACCACTCTATCGGAGTTCTCCTTTCATCCTATACAAAAGCCATCAACCGACAGAATAATACTACCGGTTCGCTTTTCCGCCAGAAGACCAAAGCCATTTGCCTGAACGAGATCAAAGGAATCTCCTCTCATTGGTACACCTCTTTCGGAGTAACATTTATGAAAGTCGATATACCCGAATACCAATATCCCCAGGTTTGTTTCAACTACATTCATCAGAATCCCGTAAAAGCCGGATTGGTTGCAAGAGCTGAAGACTGGGAGTTCTCTTCGTATATTGACCTGGTTGGAATACGGGCAGGCAATCTTGTGAATAGGGAAAGGGTTGATAAACTAGGTTTGATCGTTTGAAAAACCAGGTCTCCTTCTAAATTATAGTTTGACTTACTGTAGTTATCCGACTAAAACGAAATTCATGATAAAACGTACCCTCTATTTTGGCAATCCATGCTACCTGAAGAAGAAAGATATGCAATTGCATATTGAATTTCCTGAGAAGGAAAATAAACCTGCAACGTCAGTGCCGATTGAAGATATAGGAATACTGGTCTTGGACAGCCCGCATATTACGCTAACAAATGCACTTATCGCTGATCTGAATGAAAATAATGTTGCTATAATAAGTTGTGATTCAAAACATTTGCCTTTTGGGCTTATGCTTCCCATGTTTTCGCATCATGCTTTTACCGAGAAGATGTACCAGCAGTTGGAGAGTTCTTTGCCGTTAAAAAAGAATCTCTGGCAGCAAACCATTATGGCAAAAATAGGCAACCAGGCCGCTTTCCTGAGGCAACATGGTATTGACGACCGTAAGATGCAATATTATTTGAGTTTAGTTCGCAGTGGTGATCCGCAAAATGTTGAAGGCCGAGCGGCAGCATATTACTGGGAGAAATTATTTGCAAGCCATGCCGGCTTTACCCGCGACCGCGAGGGCGATGGGCCCAATGCCATGCTCAATTACGGATATGCAATACTACTTGCCATTGTTGCACGCTCGCTTGTTGCAAGCGGAATGATTCCTGCTGTTGGCATACACCACCGCAACAAATACAATCCCTGGTGCCTGGCATCGGATATTATGGAACCCTACCGGCCTTATGTTGACAGGCTGGTTATACAGGTTCTGGCTGAATTTCCCGATTGTGAGGAACTAACTCCGGAAATAAAGCGGAAATTGCTACAGATTCCGGTACTCGATATTCTTATTGATGGTAACAGCAGTCCTTTGATGGTTGGAGTGCAACGAACTACGGCTTCATTATCAGCTTGCTTTGAAGGAACTGCGCGGCGTATTTTATACCCGGAATTACAATAATAAAGTGGAATCAGATATAACTGAACGGCTAAACCAATACCGGATTTTGTGGGTTTTTGTATTCTTTGATCTTCCGACAGATACTAAAAAGGACAGGCGGAATTATGCCATGTTCCGGAAAAACCTCCAAAAGGATGGTTTTACTATGATGCAGTATTCCATTTATGTCCGTCATTGCAACAGCCGCGAAAATGCAGATGTACATATAAGGAGAGTGAAGGGATTCCTTGCCCCGAAAGGCGAAATAATTATTTTTTCGTTAACCGATAAGCAGTTTGGTATGATGGAGTTTTTTCGTGGGCGCGATTTGAAAGACCGGCCCGGAACGCCCCAGCAACTCGAACTTTTCTGAAACCAGAAACAAAAAAATCCTTCCCTGACTGAAAAGGAAGGATTTCCCTGAACACTTTTTTTATTCCTGATTTTCGACTTAAGTTACTAAGGTTTAATTGGTTGAACAAGGGTATGTTGTGTTCAGTCAATCAAAGATACAATCTAAAAGCAATTCACAACGCAAAAGTTGCGGAGAGCGCGAACAATGGAGTTGTGTTCAGTCAATCAAAGATACAATCTAAAAGCAATTCACAACGCCTCATGATTGAGTCACTCTGAGGAGCATGTTGTGTTCAGTCAATCAAAGATACAATCTAAAAGCAATTCACAACACAATGCAAAACTACAACCTGCCCGCAGTGTTGTGTTCAGTCAATCAAAGATACAATCTAAAAGCAATTCACAACTTAAATTCCTTAATGTTGATAGCGATGAAAGTTGTGTTCAGTCAATCAAAGATACAATCTAAAAGCAATTCACAACTAATAAGCTTCATTCCCTGAAACCTGAAAAGTTGTGTTCAGTCAATCAAAGATACAATCTAAAAGCAATTCACAACCCTAGTCACGGGCAATACGATTATTATTCCGTTGTGTTCAGTCAATCAAAGATACAATCTAAAAGCAATTCACAACGTAAGGCTTTAAGAGCCTTTGTCGTGGTGTGTTGTGTTCAGTCAATCAAAGATACAATCTAAAAGCAATTCACAACCAAACTCGAAGCGGATCCCATTGCCTGGATGTTGTGTTCAGTCAATCAAAGATACAATCTAAAAGCAATTCACAACTATATAGTATGATAATATGAAATCGAAAGAGTTGTGTTCAGTCAATCAAAGATACAATCTAAAAGCAATTCACAACAATGATCTTCGAACATTCGTTTATGGTGGTGTTGTGTTCAGTCAATCAAAGATACAATCTAAAAGCAATTCACAACCATTGTGATTTCCGTTCTGGATAATCGCATGTTGTGTTCAGTCAATCAAAGATACAATCTAAAAGCAATTCACAACTGGTCCAGCTCCCCACTCTATCCACCTCAAGTTGTGTTCAGTCAATCAAAGATACAATCTAAAAGCAATTCACAACTAAACATCAAAATAAGCAAGCGGCAATAGCGTTGTGTTCAGTCAATCAAAGATACAATCTAAAAGCAATTCACAACATATTTGGGAGTGAAGAGTACACAAAAAGTGTTGTGTTCAGTCAATCAAAGATACAATCTAAAAGCAATTCACAACTCTTTCAGCTTCTTAGCCCTTTCAACAGATGTTGTGTTCAGTCAATCAAAGATACAATCTAAAAGCAATTCACAACAACAGCAAGTTGACCTGCCTCAATCTTGGAGTTGTGTTCAGTCAATCAAAGATACAATCTAAAAGCAATTCACAACATTTGCTCCGCGGTAACTTGGAACAAGCTGGTTGTGTTCAGTCAATCAAAGATACAATCTAAAAGCAATTCACAACCCCCTGCCCCCGAAGGAGTGAGCAAGGGGGGTTGTGTTCAGTCAATCAAAGATACAATCTAAAAGCAATTCACAACATGTGCTACTGAGCCTCATGTTGAAAGAATGTTGTGTTCAGTCAATCAAAGATACAATCTAAAAGCAATTCACAACAACGGTCAACCAGCAAAGCCCTCGCAATTTGTTGTGTTCAGTCAATCAAAGATACAATCTAAAAGCAATTCACAACGACCTTGAGGGTGCCCTGTGCGATTGCGGCGTTGTGTTCAGTCAATCAAAGATACAATCTAAAAGCAATTCACAACGGAGAAAAGTTTATTCAATACCAACTGTTCTTGAACACAGTCATTTTAAAACACTAATTTTACACTTTAAATTATTGCCTTATGGAAACATCTAAAATACAACAGCTTGCAGAAGAGTATCAAAAATTTGCTAGAGGAGTAATAAATTACGAACGTTACACCTGGTATGCCATTTCACACCATTCAACAGCAATTGAAGGCTCAACACTCACTGAAAAACAATCTATTGATTTACTTGAATTTGGCAAAACGGCAGCTAAAAAACCTTTGCAGGATCATTTAATGTTGATGGACTATTACAATGCCCTGCAATATACGTTAAGCGTAGCAACATGCACAATGCCGGTTATTTATGTTTCGATTGATTTACTTAAAACTATAGCATCAAAAGTTAAGCTTAACACCGGCGAAATAGTAAATTCAGCTTTGGGCACTTTTGATACTGCAAAAGGTGATTTTAGGTTATGTAGCGTTAGGGCTGGCTCACTTTTATTCCCCGACTGCCGAAAAGTACCTGATTTGGTAAAAAAGCTTTGTAATAGTTTAACTATGGAAATGGTAAAGGCCAAAACCTTTGAGGAAAAGTGCAATATTGCTTTTCGTGCTCATTTCGAACTGGTAAGCATCCATCCTTTTGGCGATGGCAACGGACGTACTTCACGCCTGCTGATGAATTTTATTCAGGCTCATTTTAATCTGCCTTTGGGAATAGTGTATAAGCAAGATAGGTTAAAGTATATTGAAGCCCTGGAAAGTGCACGTAAGAAAGAAGATATTGCGCCATTTCTGAAATTTATGTACAGCCAGTATGCTAAATTCCTGAAAGAAGAAATAACCAGGATAAAGCAATAGCCAGTTTAAAATTCTGAAACTTTTGAGCCAGCCGGGACCCGCCGCTGGCTTTTTTTGTGCATCCAACTACGATCAGTGCATAAGTGCTGTTGTGTTCAGTCAATCAAATCCGCCTGAGGCGGATAAAACCAATTCACAACAACGGTAAAAACGTTCTCAAAGCTAATGCTGTGTTCAGTTATTCAAAGATACAATTTTGGAGCTAATTCCTATTGAAGAAAAACCGCGACAGTATAGGGTGATGTCTCTGAACCAGAATCTTTCTTACCTTTGCCAGGCCCATAAACCGCCGGAAATCCATATTCCCGGCTTTGCGCATTTATAGCATTCGCATGGATAAAAATGAAAGCCTGGCCCTGGTTCCCCGCGAACAGGATACTGCCGACACTTTTTCGGCTACTCAGCTTATTGCATCTTTTACAGGCAATACAGGTATACTAAAGACCACCTCGGCGCTGAAAACCGGCGTAAAACAACGTATTGCACTCAAAGGACTTGTAGGTTCATCCGCAGCAATAACCGTCACCACTGTGAGCCAGTCAGTGCCGAAAATGCACCTGGTGGTGCTCAGCGATAAGGAAAGTGCTGTTTATTTCAGCAACGATGTCGAAAACCTGCTGGGCGAAACGGATGAGAAATTTCACCGTAAGCACGTTCTGTTTTACCCGACTTCCTACAAACGGCCTTACGAACCTGAGCATACCGACAATTCAAATGTGCTCATGCGTACCGAAGTGCTGAAAAGGATAAGTACCCGGGGTAAAGAAACCATCATTGTTACTTATCCCGAAGCACTAACCGAAAAAGTTGTAAACCGGAAATATTTGGAGAAATCGACGCTGAAGCTGAAACGTGGTGAAACTGTCGACCTTGATTTTATTTACGACCTGCTCGACGAATATGGATTTTTACGCACCGATTATGTAGTCGAGCCCGGGCAGGTCGCTTTACGCGGAGGTATTATCGATGTATTCTCATTCACCAACGACATTCCTTTTCGTATAGAGTTTTCAGGTGATGAAGTAGAATCACTGAGAACGTTTGACCCTGTCACCCAACGATCAGTCGATAAACTCGATCACATTACCATTGTTCCCAATGTTCAGGATCGTGCGCTGATCGAAACCCGTGAGACTTTCCTTGAGTTTTTACCTGCAGATACAGTTCTGTGGCTTTACGACACCGGTTTTACTGCCGACCGCTTAGATGCGGAATTCGAAAAAGCACAGAAAGCCTTCGATGCGCTTCCCGGCACCATTCAACACCCCGAACCGGAAGAACTTTTTACTAAGCGCGAAACTTTTTTACGCCAGCTAACCGGTTTCAGCATAGTGGAATTTGGCCGGCATAACTTCTTTGAACATACACTTGAAGTTGATTTCCAGGTTACACCCCAGCCTTCATTTAACAAGAATTTCGACCTGTTTTTGTCGGAACTGCATCAGAATACCGCTTCAGGAACCAGGAATATTCTCCTGGCCGACAGCCCGAAACAGGTTGAGCGTATTTATACCATCCTCGACGACCTGGTGAAAAACCACCCGGAAGACAAGGAACTTGATTTCGCCTGCATCAATCTTTCCCTTCACGAGGGATTTGTATGTAAAGACATTGGAATCGCCTGTTATACCGACCACCAGTTGTTCGACCGGTATCACAAATTCAGGCTAAAAGAAAGTTTCAGCGGCAAGCAGGCACTTACGCTGAAGGAAATGTACGATCTTAAACCGGGCGATTATGTTACGCATATAGATCATGGGGTTGGCCGGTTCGATGGGCTCGAAAAGATCAATAACAATGGTAAATGGCAGGAAGCCATCCGTATTATATATCAAAACGACGATCTGCTTTATATCAGCATTCACGCGCTTCACCGCATTTCGAAATACTCGGGAAAGGAAGGACATGTGCCGTCCATGGACCGACTTGGCTCCAATAACTGGAATAAACTGAAAGCCAAAACCAAGGCCCGCGTTAAAGATATTGCCCGTGATCTTATTAAACTGTATGCCGAACGACGCGCCACCAAAGGATTTGCTTTTACACCCGATACCTACCTGCAACACGAACTCGAAGCCTCATTTATTTACGAGGATACACCCGACCAGGTTAAATCAACGGTAGACGTGAAGCGCGATATGGAAGCAGATCACCCTATGGACCGCCTGATTTGTGGCGATGTGGGTTTCGGTAAAACCGAAATTGCAATCAGGGCAGCATTTAAAGCCGTTGCCGACAGCAAACAGGTAGCTATCCTTGTTCCGACAACTGTGCTTGCTGTGCAGCATTTTAAAACATTTTCCGAAAGGCTGAAAACACTTCCATGTCGCGTCGACTATATCAATCGTTTTAAAAGCACTCAGCAGCAAAACCAAACTCTTAAAGATCTGAAAGAAGGTAAAATTGATATTCTTATCGGAACACACCGCCTGCTAAGTGCTGATGTTGAGTTTAAGGACCTTGGTCTGATGATTATTGACGAAGAACAGAAGTTTGGGGTTGCCGCTAAGGAAAAGCTAAAAAAACTCCGTGTAAATGTTGATACACTGATACTTACTGCAACGCCAATTCCGCGCACACTTCAGTTCTCGATGATGGGTGCCCGCGATATGAGCATTATCAATACTGCGCCACCAAACAGGTACCCTGTGCAAACGGAGGTTCATGTGTTTAATGAAGAAATTGTACGCGATGCTATCAGTTACGAACTTGCCCGTGGCGGACAGGTGTTCTTCGTTAATAACCGGATTCAGAACCTGGTGGACCTGGCAGGTGTTATTAAAAAACTGGTTCCTGATGCCCGTGTGGGAGTGGGCCATGGTCAAATGGATGGCCACCAGCTTGAAAAAGTGATGCTGGGTTTTGTGGAAGGCGATTACGATGTGCTGGTAAGTACAACTATTGTTGAGTCAGGACTTGATATCCCGAATGCAAACACGATCCTGATCAACGACGCGCATCATTATGGATTGAGTGATCTGCACCAGTTACGTGGTCGGGTAGGCCGCTCTAACCGCAAAGCTTTCTGTTATTTACTGGCTCCTCCATTGACTGTCCTGAGCGATGAAGCGCGCAAACGCCTGCGGGCCATCGAAGAGTTTGCTGATATTGGCAGTGGCTTTAATATTGCCATGCGCGACCTCGATATCCGTGGTGCCGGTAATATCCTTGGTGCCGAACAAAGTGGTTTCATTACCGAAATCGGTTTCGAAATGTACCAGAAAATTCTCGACGAAGCTATGCACGAACTCAAACTGGCCGAATATTCAGAATTGTACAGCGAAGAGCTTGACAATCAGTTTGTAAGGGAATGCCAGATTGAAACCGATCTCGAAATCCTGATTCCTGATGCATATATCAGCAATATTACCGAAAGGCTAAGCCTTTACAAGGAATTGGATGGCCTGGAATCGGAAGAGGCATTACTTGCTTTCCAGGAACAACTGATCGACCGTTTTGGTCCGGTACCACCTGAAACACAAGAACTGCTGAATGCAATAAGGCTTCGCCGTTTAGCTAAAACAATTGGAATTGAAAAGCTAATTCTGCGTAACTCAACTATGACCGGGCATTTCCTTAGCAACGAGGCTTCGCCATATTACCAAAGCGAGGTTTTTACGGCTGTTTTGAAATATGTTCAAAATCATACTTCCTCATGCCGTATGAAGGAAGGATCAGGAAAACTGACTATCACCTTTCAGAAAGTAAATTCGGTTTCGGATGCGCTAAAAGTGCTTAGGGATTTTAATGTTGTAGATACGCTCTGAAAAATCTTCCAGTCAATTTTCTTGCTTATCCTGAAGTTGAAACTGATGGAAGGAGTAAATTAATTATCCAATATGCTGACATGCTGAACATTTAATCGCTTCAATCATTTCATTAATACAATCTATTCTTTAAACAAATAACAGAACTCAAGTTCCATCGTTAATTCATAAAAAACATTTATGTTTAAAAGTAAGGTCATTTTGTTTTTAACAGCTTTGATTTTCCTGCTGCCTCTTCTTTCCGAAGCCCAGCAGCAATGGATGGTTTACTTTAAAGATAAACAACGCGGTGATTTTAATCCTTACAGTTACTTCGATTCAAAAGCGATAGAACGCCGCATCCGCACCGGGATTCCGGTTGATGATCCGTCGGACTGGCCGGTGAACGAAAAATATAGCAATGAAATTACCCCTTTTGTAAACGATATTATTTTTACAAGCCGTTGGTTCAATGCAGTTGTTGTTGATGCTGATGAATTACAAATCAACCTTGTCGTAAATTTGCCTTTTGTACTTGGTATTGAGGAAATAGAACCTTCACAAGTAGAAATATCGGAGTTTGGAGACTATGATACAATCCTCGACCATGATAAATCCGAAATACTTATCGGACAACTTACTACGCTTGGTGTAAACGAATGGCGGAAATCAGGTTTCGATGGAAAAGGTATACGTATTGCTATTTTTGATGTTGGTTTCGTTGGCGCAGATAAAGTTCCGGCGTTCGATCATATCCGAAATGAAAACCGGCTTATCGCAACACGCGATTTTTCCAGGAAGGGAAATTCGGAAGATGTTTACTATGGTAACGGGCATGGCACTCAAGTTTGGTCGTGTATAGCAGGTAAAACAGGAGATATTCAGATAGGGTTGGCTACAGGTGCCGAGTTCCTGCTGGCAAAAACAGAACGGAATTCTGAAAAATATTCTGAGGAACTCCATTGGCTCGCTGCCGCAGAATGGGCTGATAAGAATGGCGCCGATATTATAAACAGTTCGCTGGGTTATACAGAAAAACGTTATTTCAACTGGCAGATGGACGGCCGCACTTCGTTTATTTCAAGAGCTGCCAATATCGCCGCACGAAAAGGGATACTGGTAGTGACCGCCGCCGGCAACGAAGGCGATAATTCGTGGCATTACATAGGTGCTCCGGCTGATGCCGACAGTGCACTTTCTGTTGGTGGAATAGACCCGGCAACTGGCTATCATACAGGTTTCAGTTCGTACGGACCAACTTCGGATAAAAGACTAAAGCCTAATGTAGTGGCTTTCGGGCATGTAGTTGCAGCTGCAGGATCCGGACTTAGAGTTACGCAGGGGACTTCTTTTTCCTCGCCGCTTGTAGCTGGTTTTGCAGCCTGTGCCTGGCAAACCAACCGGAATTTGACCAATATGCAGCTATTTGCAGAAATTGAGAAATCCGGTAATCTTTATCCCTATTTCGATTATGCCCATGGCTACGGGCTTCCTCAGGCAGGCCATTTTCTTAATAAAGAAACATTTCCGGTAAATCCGACATTCAAAGTTATTGAAACCAATGACAGCATCAGGGTGGTGATAAACAATTTTCAAGCTACCGGGGAAAATATGCAGGGGAATTCAGGGTTAAAATCTGAACCGGGAAGTGAAGATGGAACGCCTTTGGAAAAGAAATATATGTTTTACAATATAATGAACAAAGAAGGAGTGCTCGATACCTACTATCTGCTGGATATTACACAGCCTGAAGTACTTACTATTCTCAGGAGCGATTTTGAGAACGGTGAAACACTTAATATTCATTATGCCGGTTATAACTTCTCAATAAAACTATAAAATGAAAAGAAATTTCTTTAAGAGATTATTCACGTTCCTTTTTCTCTCGTTTTCGTTGAGCGCATTTTCTCAGGAAATACTCCTCGAACAAAATGTAAAAGCGGATACCATCAGGCCGACCCGGGGACCGAACCTGAAGCATTTTGTACAAGGGTATATAGGTCTGGGATTCCCTGTTTTTACGAATGAGGATGTCAATTTTACAAAATTCGGGGCTTCGTCAGCCATTGATTTTGGCGTAAGGTATAAACGTAAGTTAGCGAGTCACTTTGCTGTGGGCCTTGATATGGGTGCCAGTCTGGCCGGGTACAAAATCAAACAGGATGATGGCAAATCCGTGCCTGATACAATTATAAACGAAAAAGAAAAATTTCAGATCAATACAATAATGGGCTCAGCTTATATGCGGATAAATGTGGGCCGGCGTGGGAATTACATTGGCAATTACCTGGACCTGGGCGTGTTTGGCGGTTGGAACTGTGTGAAAAAACACAAAACGATCAACGATAATACCGATGGTGAAAAAGTTAAGGTTGTAACCTCGGGACTGAAATATGTTGATAATTTCTCATATGGATTGCTCACCAGGCTGGGAAGTGGACGGTATGCGCTTACGGCTGGTTACAGGCTGAGCGATATTTTTGAAGCATCATATGATTTGCCCGAACTTCCGCGATTGACCATTGGAGTTGAAATCGGGATATTTTAGCGTTGGGCAAATCCTCAAAATAAAAGAGCCGATTCAGTGTTGAGTCGGCTCTTTTTGCTATTAGAATGATCAGTTGATTATTCAAATATAATCTTCCTGCTCCATGTCCTGGTGGCAGTTGATAGCTTAACTACATACATGCCCTTGTTAAGTTGTGGCATATTGAATTCCATTGTGTTTTCGCCCGATTTCAAAGGTATAGTGCTCGAATAAACACTTTTGCCTGTGATATCAAGAACCTGCATAACAGCATCCCGCATTTCCTGCATATTCACCGACATCCTGAAGTTGCCGTCCTTAACCGGGTTTGGCGAAATAGTCATTGGGCTCAGACTGCCTGGTTCATTAATACCGATATTATTAACCACATTGATAAAAACTGTTGCAGTTGAAGTGAGAGTTGGGTCAGCCTGGTAGGCTATTTTATATGTGAACGAGTCGTCACCGTAATATCCGGCAACCGGTTCGTAACTAATTACATTTGGATTGGCAAATGGAATATATGCATTTCCGTGAGCCGGCATCTGTTCTACAGTTACTGTAACAGGAGCTTGTTTCATATCATTTTCGAGCACTGAAACTGTAACAAGTTCAGCTATCTTGGTTTTAGCTGAGTCGTTAACAGCAGTTGGCGGTGTGGTTAACTCAAACAAAACTCCGTTATTTTCAACAAAGCGTTGCACGAAATTCTGATAATAAATATTGGCAATGGTTGCATCGTGGATTATAAGGGTGTTTTCGTCGTTATCATTGTCAGCGGCAGCACTCCAGTTGTGCGAACCTGTAAAAACCAACGGGTCCGAAGCCGGAGCATCCTGATCAACAACCATATATTTATGATGCATGATTCCACTGCCTTCATCATCGAATGTGTAATGAGTGCCTAAGGCTGCCTTAAGGATGGTATTCACGGTTGCGCCGTTATTCCCTTCTGAATTGGTAAGTACATTTACAGCTGCGCCTGCTTCTTTCCTTGCTTTAATTGCATCGGCCATTTCGTTGCGGGTGATAAGCATGGTTGCTATACTCAGATCGTTATTGGTGGTATTGATATTCTGAACTATTCTGGCGTTCACTCCATCAGTCGGGCTGAAATAATTTTCGACCCTTTTCCCGTTGATAATAAATTCGTGGGGAGTGTTGTTCTTTTTTGTGAAACCAAAACGTGCTTTTACTGCATCAGCTGTAGCGTTGGATGATCCCCACATCTCTTCAAATTCGATTTTGAAGGCACGGGCAAGGCTTTGATCCTGTATAATAATAACATTGTTCGGATCCAGGTTAATCTGCCCGTCGGTTAAATTGGTTGAACCTGTCCATACCAGAGGCTCATTCGGATTGGCGGATTCGGTATCAAAAAGGATAAATTTATTATGCATAATTCCGGTACGGTTCGAACCTGAAGGCCCCACAAGAACATTCACATTTGAATTAATCAGCTCATCAATTCCCAGGTTAGCAGTTGTTCCGCAACCGATTACCCGCACAGTAACTCCCCTGTCAGCCGCTGCTTTTAAAGCATCACTTACATTGCTTATGCCCTGGTTGTTGAAATTATACATGGTAAAATCAACCGAATACTTTGCACGGTTGATATAGCTGATAAGTGTATCGTCAATAGCCAAAGGTAAGATAATGGCATTTGTCCCGCTTGAATATGAGTTATCAGCTGCAGTATTAAAATATACTTTCATATCTCCGGAAGAATTGGAAATAGTGGCAAAAGGCAGAGTTCCTGAAAATGCTGTATCAGTTCCGCTTACCGAAAAAGCCTGAACCCAGGTTATTTGTCCTGCTGTAACTCCTGAAAGAGCTATGTCATGACTGGTTACTCCGCCGGTGCCGGTAACATGATTTGTCTTAACTGTTTCGGCTGTTAATCCGTAGTACATTTCGGTAGTACCAACAATATTGGTGATCCAGTTGAAATCGAGTTCGGTTTTGGTGAAGTTAGTATTGGTAAGAATACTGGTCAGGTAAATGGAACTGGTCATCTGGATGTCAGCTATTGTGCGCGGAAGCATCTGGTAACCTGCTGTAGGGCTGTTGTAATCGAATTGCGATAAAACGCCGGTCAGGGTTACCATTCCGTTAGGTATAGGCTGGCCGATAATATCTGTTTGATTGTTCTTCACATAAATGTATCCGCTTTCTCCGTTTGCTGTAAACTGGTATTTCTTTTGAGTAAAAATACCCCCGGCATCAGCGAATTGTACATTATTAACCTGTATCAGCATGCCTTCGTAAGCTTCGGTAAGTTGTGATGGTGTTAATGTAATTGGGGCGGGTACCGGGTTGCCGGTCGACCTCACTGTTACATTGCTCACCGGATCGAGTTCGAGAAGCTGGTTGTAATTTTTGAGAGTTCCGGTTATGGTAACCGAGTCACCTCTGTTGACTGAGGTAACCATTGAACCGTAGGCTGCAATACCGGCAGTATTGTCCTGAAAATACCGGATAACGCCCAGTTCAGCACCGTTGGTAACAATGCCTTTAACGGTAACCACTGTTCCGACGGCCATTCCCCTGGCTTCGAGAATTGAATTTTGCGCATTAGCGAGAGTTGTGATTCCCAGGAATACAAGCGCAAGGATAAATGTCTTTTTCATGTATTATTGTTTTTGAGTTCGGTTTTAAAATTACTGTTTTGAAATGGAATGAGGTAAATTAGTTAAACACGATCTTAAGCGAGGCAGTAATCTGCCTGCCTGCACCCATAAATACTGCAGCCGAGCGGGCATCAAAAGTACTGAAAGGTCTTTGAATGTAAGTGTCATTGTTTTTTGCATCAGAAATATAAACCGTATTAAGAAGGTTCAGTACATTCAGTTTAAGGGTGAATCCCAGCTTATTAAAAGGATCAAGCTTAAAGCGGTAGCCGGTGTGCAAGTCGAGCAGGGCATAAGCCGGAATCCTCCATGATTCAACAGGATTTCCTAATTCATCGGTGCATTCTTCCGCGTTGAAATCAGAATAATAGCGGTCGAAAAAAGTACCGCCGCCCTCAATATATAAACCTTTTATAGGTTCATACCTCAAACTGGCTCCTAACTGCGTTTGGGCGGCATCGCCAACATGTATTCCCGTTGCATCGAAGCTAAAAGAATTAGCCGGTGTGTTCGCAAGAACACCATCGGAATAATACATTTGCAGGTTTTCAATTTTCTTATCCCACTTCCAGTCACCGATCGAAATCAAACCCTGGAAATCAAGATTGCGGCGGATCTTATAAATAAAATCAATTTCAATTCCTTTATGTAAGGCATCCATTCCGGGAATATCGCCATACGTATTTCCTTCAATGCCGGTTATAGGATCTTCGTACTTCCCTCTGACCTGATTCGTAGGCTTGTTCTCCCATTTGGTGTAATAAGCATTCACATTGGCCGAAAAAGTCTTGCTGGCATAAGAGTAACCCAATTCCAGAGCTTTAACTTTTTCATTTTTTGTTATGGAATCAGGGAGGAAATTAGCGGTAAAGCCTCGAAAGTAATATTTGTAATCTCTTGTTTTCGAAAGAAAGCCTAAGTTGACAAATACATTGTTGTGTTCATCAAGATTGTAATTGGCCCCGGTTTTAAAAGTAAATCCCGGTTTGTATTTCCAGTCCGATTCCAGATTACCGAAATAATCATTTTTTTTGAATCCGCTCAAGGATGTTGTAATGTTAACAAATGAACTGATATTTCCTTCTTTATACTCCAACTGGGTGAAAAGGCCACTCCAGTTTACAAGTCCATCGTAATAATAATATCCTTTATCGCCAACATGTTTTACCGCCTGTTGAGGATTTGCAACATAGTCTTGACGCGAATCAAATATATCAATGGCGTAGTCTCCTCCAAGAAGGTCGGTGATTTCTTCGTAATGTTCCGCAACATAGGAACGTAAATCAATACCTCCCGATAAGTCCATTTTGTTATTTAATTTATAACTGAATGAAGAGAGCAAGCCGAACCACCTGTGGTTATTATTAGCCTGAACCAGGTAATTGCTCGAATAATACAGCTTATCACTGTAGGTAGTATTTATCGGATAGGTAATTCCAAAGGGGGTTTGCGTAGGCTTTGTGTTCTGATCGTATATGCTTTGCCAGTCAATTGAACCAATCTGTTCATTAACGTACCTGTCTGGGTTGTTTGTAACATCTGCAGCAGTTATAAGGTTTGTGTTTTTCAGGCTGTAACTTGGGCCTTCACCACCCCCTGTGCCCAACGAAAGGTAAAGCGTGTTGGAAATGGAGAGTTTGCTGTTTACGGTCCATGAGTCGCGAAGGCTGAACTGCGGTTTGAAATAAGTATTTACCATCTCATTTACAACATAGGCTCCTACATTTGGTTTTATTATCCTTGCTGTATATTCGGCGTTCCACTCTTCGGCATCGCGCCGCAAATAACCCCAGTGCTGGTTATAACCGATTCCCATATCCAGAATTTCCGGAAAATCTTCGGAAGCAACTCCATGTTTTTTCGCATATGCAGTGTCATAATCTGCTATTCCGCGTTTATAACTTCGTTGTTTATGTGTTTGAGGTGCACCGAAACCTGTAAGGCTTGTAATGTGATTACCCCATCGCTTGTCGATCTTGGCAAAGAAAAACCAGGCATTAACATCCGTTTGATCAACCCAGCTGTTTCCTCCTTTGTAAGCACCTGCCAGTGTGACACCCCATCCGTTTTTTAGTTTTCCGGAAGTATATCCAAAGTTGGTGGTTGATTTACCATCAAAGTCCACTCCTTGTTCAATACTAATCGAACGATTGGTTTCAATCCCCTTGGTAAGAATATTCATGGTGCCTCCAACTGATGGCAATGCAAGTTTCGAGGCGCCAAGTCCGCGCTGAACCTGTATACTCCGCGTTACAGCATCGAGTCCGAACCAGTTCGACCAGTATACCCAGCCATTCTCCATATCGTTAACCGGAATTCCATCGAGCATTACGGCAACATTCCGCTGGCTGAATCCGCGTATGGTGATACGTGCATCGCCATCCCCACCTCCCTGTTGTGTAGCGTAAACGCCGGGAGTTTTGTTAAGCAGCATAGGTATATCCTGTCCGGATAAACGTTCTTCGATTTTTGCAGGTAGCATGGTTGTAAAAGCTACGGGTGTTTCCCTGGTCCGGGCAACATCGCCAATAATCGAAACTCCATCGAGGGTGATTGCTTCCATGCTAAAGGTAAGGTTGAGCGGTTTATCAGCAACCACAATATCCTGTGAAATAGGTGTATTGCCAACAAATGTCACCTGTAGCGTATAATTTCCTTGTGCCAGCTGGAGTGAAAACTTCCCGTAGATATCTGTGGCAGTACCAATCTGAGTGCCCTTAACAACCACATTGGCCCCAACAACGGTTTCTCCCAGGAAAGAATCTTTAACCACACCGCTCACGGTTTGTTTTTGTGCAAAAGCAGAAAACGCGCAGGCAAATAAAAAAGAGAGAAGTACTATTTTTCGTTTCATGAGTTAATGTTTTTAAAGTCAAAAGGTACCCGAAATGAAATTTTACTCATTTCCGGGTACCTTTCTTTTTTATACAAATGCGAGTATGGATAGAATTATTTAACCAGAATTTTTTGTACAGTAACACTGTTATTCGCAAAAACAACTTTAACCAGATAAACACCGCTCTCTTTCGGCCCGATCACAATATTAGCTTCCTTTGCAGGCAGAGCAAGTGTTTCGCGTAAAATTTCGTTTCCGATAATATTAAATACCTGTACTGATTTCATTTTCATATTGGAAGAAATCGAAAATTGCTCGTCAACAACAGGATTTGGGAAAATGCTCAGTGTCCCATTAGTGGTTTTTTCTTTGACTGATGCTGAATAGTCAGGGTCTGCCACGCAGGCATGAGATCCGAGTTTATCCCAAATGTCCTTGTAAACCAAATGACCTGCAGAATCAACCTTGGCGGCAACAGTATCCCATTCAAGGTTCACAATAAAAGGTGACGGGTTTGCTGCAACTCCTTTAATAATTTTAGGTTTCCTGATCAGGGTGTGATCCGAAGTCCATGACATCCAGAAAGGGCCGAAGGCTGTTCCGTTTGTTGCTTTTGCCTGAACAATGTAATTTATAACTTTCCCGCTAACCTGAACCTGGTTTGCAGTATAGTTTAAGGTGGTATCTTTTACATATGACCAGCCTGTTTCGGCAGTAATAGAGTTGCCAAGACCTACCTGGCCAATCAAGTCTACAGCTGTAACATTTGTAGGAGTAGGAGTAGCTCCGTTGGGAGTCTTTAACAAAGCTATTGCATCATTCCCGTTCATATAGGTTGGTGCAGGATATTCCCCATCCAGTTGGTTAGCCTTAGCCTGTAATTCAGGACTGCATGCAGGTGATGTAGGTGTACTGGTGGTTTGTCCGTTCACCAGAACAAAAGTTTTATAAGGCTGCAAGGTGCCGGATAAGTGAGTGATTCCGCCTTCGGTATAAACCGAACTTCCGTTGCTGTAGCGTGCTACCCAATAATTGTTCAGGTCAATGGCCTGGCTGGTGGGATTGTATATTTCAACGGCTTTGTTGTTGCCACTTCCTTCCACATATTCCGAAAAGAATAAATCAGTAGGTGTTTGGGCAGTAGCAAACAAAGCGGTGATAAATACAGAAAGTAAGAGTAAAAGATTTTTCATAAGCTGTAACGTTTAAAAGGGCTGTTTTTATGTTAATTAAGTTTCGAAAATGCAATTTGGGATGCAAAGTTACAATTAATTCGGTGTATAAACATGATATTTTTCACGATTAAAATATATATAGCTAAATATCAGATAGTCAATTTATTATGAGTGTTTCTGAATTGTTTTACCTCCCTGTAAAAAGAGAAGCCTCCCGGAGGGATTTATTTTGCTTTGTTTAATCAAAAACAATTGCTTTTCGAGTGGTAAATTTGAATCAGCATTTGGAGAGTTGTTACATTTCATTCAACAGAAATGGACGATTTAAACTGTAATTCATAGTATCAGATTACTGTTAACTGTTTTTTTAAAGCTTTTAAACTGAGTAAACAAGCATTCGAAATTTAAGATTCAATGTCGTTTAGTTAAGAAAATTGGATGCTGAAATGTTTTAAACGCAAAGTTCGCTGAGAAGACGTAAAGAGCCGCAGAGCAAGTAAAATTCGTATTTCTTCGCGGTTCTCTGCGATAAACTTTGCGGTTCTCTGCGGTTAATTTTTTTTCATTCCCTTTACTAAACGACATTGATTTAAGATTCATAAACGAGGTAACAATGATAAAAAAATGCTTTTACAACTCAGGTAATAAAATAGTCCCGGATTGCCAAATATTTCCTACTTTCGTTCCGTAAAAATCAGCACGGTGTCAGATAGCTTAGTCATCATACCCACATACAACGAGAAGGAAAACATCCAGAAGATGATCCGCAAGGTTTTCTCGCTGCCTAAAGATTTCCATTTGTTGATAGTTGAGGATAATTCTCCTGATGGTACCGGTGATATCATCAAAAGCCTGATGCCTGAGTTTTCCGGCAAGCTTTTTATACTGGAGCGCAAAGGGAAATTAGGTCTCGGGACGGCTTATATTGAGGGTTTTAAATGGGCACTTGATAAAGGATATCAGTATATTTTCGAAATGGACTGCGATTTCTCACATAATCCCGACGACCTGTTCCGGCTTTACACCGCCTGCGCTATCGATGGTGCAGATATGGCAATTGGTTCCCGTTATATAAAGGGCGTTAATGTGGTAAACTGGCCGATGGGCAGGGTGCTGATGTCGTACGGAGCTTCGATGTACGTTCGCTTTATTCTGAGTATGCCCATTGCTGATACCACAGCGGGGTTTAAATGTTACACCGCCAAAGTTCTACGCGCAATTGATCTTAACGGTGTAAAGTTTATGGGCTATGCCTTCCAGATTGAAATGAAATATACTGCCTGGCGTTTAGGCTTCAAAATTGTTGAAGTACCCATTATTTTTACTGATCGTACCGAGGGTACTTCCAAAATGAGCTCTAAAATATTTAAAGAAGCATTTCTTGGTGTAATGAGTCTGAGGTTTAAAAAAATTGCGCTTTTTAAAAGTTAGAATACCCTTGTAAACCTGATATTGCTCAACCTTTCAGAAAGTAAGCTGAAAGGTTTTTTTGTGAAGAGTTCATCTATTTAGGGAATTTCCTGCATTGAAAATATCCTGAAGTAGACTACTTTTACAACGTTTTACAAGCGATACGAAGCAAATGAATTCAAAAGATATACTTATCCGAAATGCTACCATCGTAAATGAAGGGAAGCAATTTATAGGCAGTGTTCTTGTCAGCGGACAGCTGATTAAAGAAGTTGCCGAAGGCGATATTGAGGTGGCTGGGGATTGTGAAATCATAGATGCAACCGGATTGCTTCTGTTGCCCGGCATCATCGACTGTCATGTGCATTTTCGCGAACCGGGAGTTACCCATAAGGCTGATCTCTCCACTGAAAGCAGGGCTGCAGTGGCCGGAGGTGTAACATCGTTTTTCGAAATGCCGAATACGCAACCTCAAACTGTAACTCTTGATCTGCTTGAGCAAAAAATGGGACTGGCAGCCGAAAAATCGCTGGTCAATTATTCGTTTTTCCTGGGAGCAAGCAATGATAATATAGAGGAAATTGTAAATGCCGATCCGAAAACGGTTTGCGGTGTTAAAGTATTTTTCGGTGCTTCAACGGGTAATATGCTGGTTGACAATATCAAAACGCTGGAAGAAATATTTAAACGCTCGCCGCTGCCTGTAGCAGCACATTGCGAGGACGAATCGATTATCCGTGCTAACAGCGAAGATATGCGAACCAAATTTGGTGAAGATGTACCTGTCGAAATGCACCCGGTGATCCGCAGTTCCGAAGCCTGTTTCCGTTCAAGTGAACTGGCTGTGAAACTTGCCCGTAAATACAACACCCGTCTGCATATTACACATATGTCGACCAGTGCCGAACTTGATTTGCTTGATAATACGATTCCGCTTGCGCAAAAGCGCATTACGGCTGAAGTATGCACCCATTATCTTTGGTTCTGTGATGAGGACTATGCACGACTTGGGACGAAGTTAAAAGTAAACCCGGCAATAAAAACGGCTGCTGACAAAGACGCACTATTCCTCGGATTACTTGATAACAGGGTTGATGTTATTTCGACCGATCATGCTCCGCATCTTGCTGAAGAAAAGGCAAATACATATTTTAAAGCGCCTTCAGGCACTCCGCTTGTACAGCATTCGCTACCGGCTCTGTTACAAATGGCTAAACAGGGCAGACTGAAATTAACGGTATTGGTTGAAAAAATGTGTCATTCTCCGGCCATTTGTTACAATATCGAAAAACGTGGTTTTATACGGCCGGGTTACTTTGCTGACCTGGTTCTTGTAAATCCGGATAAAAAATTTACAGTTCAAAAAGAAAATATTCTTTACAAATGCGGATGGTCGGTTTTCGAAGGAACAACATTCGATACCGGGGTGGAAAGAACTTTTGTAAACGGTCACTCTGTATTTGAAAACGGGAAAATTGACAATTCAGTTAAAGGATTAAGAATCACCTTCGACAGAAAATAAATAATCATGAAATATACACTGCTTTTTACATTAATTGCCTTTTTAACATTTGGCTGTACACAGAAAAAAGTCGTAGAATCCACTTACGAAAACGGCAACCCTAAAGTTGAGAAATATTACCATAAGAAAGGGAATGAGCTTATCCTCGACCGGGAAGTGATATTTTACGAAAACAAGCAGAAAAAAATGGAAGGCACCTATAAGGATGAACAACGCGACGGGCAATGGAAAGCCTGGTATGATGATGGAACCCTTTGGAGCGAAGGCGAGTACAAAGATGGTAAACGAAACGGGTTAGGGATAGCTTATCACGAAAACGGCAAAAAATACATCGAAGGCATGTACCGCGATGATGCCCGCGTTGGAGCCTGGCGTTTTTACGATACCACAGGTGTATTGTTGAAAGAAGTGAATTTTGACCTTGTACCAAAGTCAGCAGATAGTGATACCATAAAATAATTACGGGTAGTAGAGCCACGCTACAGCGCGGCTCTCTTATACCCGTAATTGTTTTACAGGTGATGGGTTCAAGAATTCAATGTGTTCAGGGAATCAATAATTTCAATTTATATTTTCTGTAGAAGCACCCTTTAATTCAGATTAAATATCACATAAACAGGCAGGTGGTCGCTATATCCGCCGAAATATTTATCACCGCTCATGGTACGGCTGGGACGTGATTCGCCATTCTTATCTTTATAAAGTAAATATTCGGCTCTGAAAATTTCCGCCTGTTCCACCGAAGTGTGTAATCCTTTTTTTCGCGAAAGCATATTACCCGAAACGATAATCTGGTCGAAAAGATCCCAGTCCTTATAAAATAAACTTCCTTCACCTTTTTTGAATTCAGGATATAAAAGACTGTAAAGGCCAGAGTTGTTTATTGGCATGTCAGGACTCTGAGCGTTCAGTCCGTCTGCGATTGTTTTGTCCGAAGGCTCATCATTGAAATCACCCATCAACAGAATGTTTGCGGACTTATCCAGTTTCTGTATAGCATCAATTTTGTTTCGTAAAACCTTTGCTGCAACCATTCGCTTGTGGTCCGAAAGTTCGGTTCCTTCGCGGCGTGAGGGCCAATGGTTAATGAACACATGCAATATTTCTCCTGATTTAACTTTGCCTTTTACATAAAGGATATCTCGTGTACGATCGTTATCCGGAAGTTCCACCTGAAGCGGCTCCGACGAAATAAGTTTAAATGCAGCCGGGTTATAAATTGCAGCTACGTCAATTCCGCGCTCATCAGGGCTCTCGAAGTGTATAATGCTGTATTTTGTTTTACTGAGTTTTGCTGATGATGTAAGCATTTCGAGCACCTGCTTATTCTCAACTTCTGCAAAGGCTATAAAATCAGGCAAGGCCGGATTGGCAATGTCAGTTATTACTTTGCCTGTATGCTCAATCTTTGTGTTCAGGCGTTCTCCCGTCCAGGGTACTTTGCCCTTGGGAGTGAACTCATCATCATCGGTTTTGGGATCGTTAATCGTATCGTAAAGGTTCTCAACATTATAGAACATGGCTACGAAAGTCTTTTTAGAAGGTTTCGTGTTGTTTTTTGCCGGTTGTGCGCAGGCTGCAACCCAGGGCAGCAATGCAAGCAGAAGAAGGTAGTGTTGAATTTTCATACGCAAATGTACTGTTTTATTTTTTATTGCGGTGGTAGAGACGTGCGATCGCACGTCTCTACGTCAACGCAATAAAAAAACCGGTTTCGAAAGAAACCGGTTCTCATATGAATGTGATTAAAATTGTTAGTCAGCAACAATTACCAGGTATTTGCTCCGGCTCCAGAAATCGGTGTAATTCAGGATAACCAGTTTGTCAACTGATTTTTTGTCGGCACCTTCAAATTTGTAGGATCCTGTTGGATGGTTGGTAAGCAGAACTGCTTTTTTCTTGTTTACCGGGATTTCGTTCAAGGTGGTAATATCTGTTTTTGTGAAGTATGTTTTGTCGAAATCTTCAGTTACAGTCTTGGCACGGCCGATTCCGATAAAACCACCTGACTTGTCGATGATTTTCTTCTCTTTCAACTCTTTGGTTGTACCTACAACATAATAAGCAGTGTTCAGGGCGGCAGTTTTTTCTTCTATTGCCTGCTGTTTGGCTTTGTTTTCGGCACTTAGGTTTTCAACATTGGTATTCAGGTTGGTAACCTGGTTGCCTAAATCCTCTACTTTAATATTCATTTTAGCAAGCTGGCCTTTCAGCTCCGAAATTTCAGCATCTTTAGCCTCAATCGATTTTGTGAGGTTGTCAATCATGGTCTCAAGTTCGGCAATCTTAACATTGGCACCTTTTAAGCCTGCTTCGGAACTCTTGAGTTTTGCACGTAAAGAAGCTACCATTTCGCGGTTCTTTTGCAGCATTACATATATAGCGTTAATGTCGCCGGTTATCTGCTCGCGGGCACTTGTCTGCACTTCGGTTCCACCGCTGGTATTCTGGCTGATAATATTTTCTTTTAGTTTAATAGAATCGAGGTTCGACTGAATTTCGTTAAACGCACGAACAAATTCCATTACAGTGGTGTCCTTTTGGAATCCCAGAGCCAGAAGGCTGTCGTTCTTAGCTTTAAGCCTGGCATTCTCTTCTTTCATCTGGTTGCAACTCATGGTCATTAACATGGCCGGAATGAGCATCACTAAAAATAGTTTTTTCATAATTTATTTTTGGTTAATTGTTAAATAACGCACAAAGGTACAATCAATTGTATTAAAATAAATTTTATTAAAAAAAATCTACCTAAGCATCCCGAATAGCAGTGCTGACAAGATTTTTGCGACACAATACTTAGAGTTTTTATACTATCCGTAATAAGAATTTACCTCCAATTTTCACCCCAAATCCATTAAAATAACTCTATCTCATTATTGTAAAGTCACATTGCCGAATCGTCAAAATTCCCAAATCGTCAAGCCATCAAGCCATCAAATCATCTAATTGTCGAATTATCAAATTATCGAATTGTCACATCACATTCCTTATCTCACGCCACTCCAATCTCCCGCTTTCTTTTCCTTATCTTTGCCATTATTCTTCTGATTATGACAACCTATCCCCAGATCATCCTCAAACCCGGCAAAGAGATACCTGTACTTCGTTTCCATCCCTGGATTTTTTCAGGTGCTATTCAAAAAACAGTCGGCAAGCCAGTTGAAGGCGATGTTGTGGAATGTTATACCACTTCCGGTGAATACCTGGCAACCGGCCATTGTATGCCCGGGTCGTTAGCGGTAAAATTGTTTACTTTTAAGAAACAGGAAATCGGGAAAGAGTTCTGGTTTTCGAAAATACGCGAAGCCTGGCAGGTTCGGAAATCCCTCGGGTTAACTGACAATCTGAACACTAATGCCTATCGTCTTGTTCATAACGAAGGCGACAATTTGCCTGGACTTATTGTTGATGTGTATAACTCCATGGCTGTTTTGCAGGCGCATTCAACTGGTATGCACGATATAAGGCAAGTTCTGGCTGATGCTATTGTTGCCGAAAGTGAAGGTAAAATCACCTCTGTTTATGATAAAAGTGCCGAATCTATCCGGAAAATGACCGGTCGGAAAGTGGAAGATGGTTTCCTTGCAGGAAATGCCGGTGACAGTGAAATACTCGAAAACAGCCACCGTTTTTATATAAATGCTGTTACAGGGCAGAAAACAGGTTTTTTCCTCGATCAGCGTGATAACCGGGAACTTATTTCCCGTTTTGCTTCGGGCCGCGATGTGCTGAATATGTTCGGTTATACAGGTGGATTTTCAGTTTATGCAGCCAAAGCCGGGGCAAAACTTGTGCATACAGTTGATAGTTCGGCTCCAGCTATCGCTATTGCTGAAGATAATATGAAACTGAACAGTTTCGATTCACCTGAATATGACTGTATAATTGCCGATGCCCGAAAATACATGGAAACCATGGAGTTTGGGAAGTACGATCTGGTTGTGCTCGATCCGCCGGCCTATGCCAAAAATGTGGCTTCACGCAGCCAGGCTCTGAAGGGCTACCGCACCATAAATGCCCTGGCCCTGGGAAAAATCAGGAGCGGAGGCATTTTATTTACTTTTTCCTGTTCGCAGGTAGTCGACAGGCAAACATTTACATCGGCTGTAACGGCTGCTGCCGTTGATGCAGGACGCCAGCTAAGGATTATTCAGCATCTCTCACAACCTGCCGATCATCCCGTAAATATTTTTCACCAGGAAGGGGAGTATTTGAAGGGGTTGGTGCTGATGGTGGAGTAGGAGGGATGTCCCAAGTCCCAAGTCCCAAGTCCCAAAATCCAAGGATCAAGTCCCAAGGCTTAAATCTCAAATTTCTAATCTTCCCCTTGTCTCCATTTTTCCATTTCTACTCGTCTCCCTTTCTCCCTTCTCCATCTCTCCCCTTCAATTGTAGTAACAGCGAAATTTTATATTATTCTGATCAATCCCAGGCAACCAATCACTAAAACTGTGTTTGTATTTATGTAATAGTGGCAAATGTTTTCGGAAACGGCATTAATCAGCGAAGTTAAAAAGCGAAACCGGAAGGCTCTCGAAGAGATGCATACCCTTTATGCTCCTGTTTTGCTTGGGCTAAGTATGCGTTATTGCGGAAACAGAACCGATGCTGAAGATGTACTCCACGATGCCTTTATTAAAATTCTATCAGCAATCGACTCTTTTACTGAAAGGCCAAACAGTTCCTTTGAGGGCTGGCTGAAAAGAATTACGGTAAATACCGCACTTAATTTCATCAGGGGTAAAGCAAAAACTAATTTTCTTGTTGGGCTAAGCTCTTCGATGGAAGAATTGCAGGAAGAACAAGCGACTGATGAACCACTTTTAAGATTGGGCGAATTCCTGACTAAAGACATGATTCTGCAGATGGTGTGCGAATTACCCGTTGGGTATCGTACCGTATTCAATATGTACGTGTTTGAAGAATTTTCTCATAGGGAAATCGCAACTGAGTTGAATTGTTCAGAGAATACATCAAAATCGCAATTGTTTAAAGCACGTGCGATTCTTCGAAAGAAGATTTTAGAAAAAGTTGATAAACAAATGATTGAATCCGGTACCTGAACGAGAGTTCATGTGATGCATTTACAGCCGGATTATGAAGTAATAAAAGCGGGTAAAAAAAATATAACAATGAAAAAGGATAAAAATTCTGTTGATGAATTCTTCAGGGATTCGCTTCAGGAATACAAAGTAACTCCATCCGAAGCCGCCCGGAGCCGGTTTCTGGATGAAGCTGCACCTGCTGGCAGTACCGGCAGCAGTAAATTTCTCCGTTGGTACAATTTACTCGCTGTAGCGGTTGTGATTACTGCCTCGGTATTCCTGTATTTTCATTTTTCACAAGATAATATTCCTGCTCCGGAGAAAATTGAAATGCAACCTTTAAGAGAGAAAACAAATACTCCCACTACTGAAAATGAATCTTCAACCCCTGTAAAATCTGTTAACGCCAATATTGATAATCAAATTCCTCTCACAAACATTGAAACTGCGAAAGAAAATCAAGAAGAAAAATCAATCAAAAACTCAGATGCTAAAAGGACTTCTCTTACAGAAAATAAAAGAGCAGAATCAGCATCCGGCCCGAAAATGTTGAATGCAACTATTGAATCTCAGGTAGTTCCGGAGAATAAGAAAATTGCTTCGGAAAGTATAGCCATTAAGCCAGAACAGAGTGTTGAACAGCCTGTTCAAGCTTTGATAATACCCGAAGCGAAGTATGATTTAGAAACCGGAACCAGTGATACCGTCACAGATGCAACCGATATTTCTGATTTAACTCAACCTGCGGATAGACCTCAGCCTCAGCCATCATCACAGCCTGTAAAACCACCTTTTGGTTTTACGCCGTATTTACTTTACAGCCTCGACTGGAACCCGAAAAGCGACGGAAATAGACTGGTACACGCTCTTGGGATTGAAGGAAAAATCCATTACGGGAAATTTTCGCTCACCTCAGGTATCGGGGTCACTTCCACAAAAGGAAATAGTAACTATGAAGTTCAGTATAACGATTACCTGGGGAATTACCAGAAACTGGATTCCATCACTTTTGCATGGGACCAGAAACGATATAACCTTGAACCAACTTACCACATGAGCGATACGAAAGTATGGGATACTGCAGTAAAACTGGATTCGTACCAGGATGAAATGCGGTATAACCAGCTGAGGATTCCTGTTATGCTGGGATATGATTTCATAAGCCGCGGCAGGTTTGTGTTGGGAGTAAAAACCGGGGTTGAAATGGTTTTTTACATGAAATCGCGCAATCTCACTGAGTATGAATACTCCGCAGGGCAAAATAAACTTGTTAGTATTAATTCACTTTCTGACGAACTTGCCCGGAATCACTTCTGGTTTATGGCAAACCTATCGGCAGCCTGCAACATAAGCAAGCGGATTGTGTTTGAAGTTGAGCCTCGTGTGCAATACCTGATTAATCCTGATAATACTTCAGCCAGTTCGATTAAAAGTGAATTTCTGCCAGTTCTGCGGTCATCACTCAAATTAAATTTTTAGAAACTCAGGCAACTTTCTGAAAAATCCTTGTTTTACATGTGTAATCTAACCAGGATTTAATGTGCCTAACCAGCCAATATTTTTTAAAACAATTACCTATGAATAAGCTAACTGTAATCCATTTATTGCTGCTGTTTGCCTTTACTCCCCTTGCATGGTCGCAGGGAGTATCCGGATATGTTAATGATATCAATACAGGGCTTCCAGTGGTCAATCATTCAGTAATAGTGCAATCTGATTCAGCTTACGGGCCTTATTATTATGTTGAAGCCTATACTGATTTTAACGGACTTTTTTATGCTTCTCTTCCTTCTTATCCTGGTGACAGCAGCGGGTTTGTTCATGTGTCAACACTCGACTGTCAGCAGTCACAGCAGGTACAAATCTATAATTACCCTGAATACAATACTATAGAAGTTTGTAACTTCTGGATATGTTCCTTTCCCCCTGCTGCATGCCAGGCTGATTTTGCATACTCTACTGTCGGGCCGCTTTCTCTTCAATTTCTGGATCAATCAGTCGGGCAGGATTCGCTCCGGACATGGATTTTTGGAGATGGATGCGGATCAAACCTTGCAAATCCAGTGCATACCTATCAGAATCCGGGCTATTATGATGTTTATCTGATAATTGGGGAGCCTGGGAGTTCCTGCTGGGATCAGGAAATTAAAACGATTTATATACCAGATTCGGCTACCGGAGACTGCAATGCTTACTACACATCATACCTTGATAATGATACTTCCCGACTTGTATATTTCTCTTATTACAATCAAGCAACAACTAACATCGGTGTTTATATATGGGATTTTGGTGATGGTGTAACTACTGCTATTTATAATCCTACAAATCCCGATATAGCCCATCAGTATGCATCCAGTGGGACTTACACTGCATGTCTGACTGTAATTTCATCAGATTCTTTATGCAGTGACACTTATTGCACGCAGATTGTTATACCAGATTCCATTACACAATGTCAGGCTAATTTCTCATATAATACAATTCCGGGTACTTCGCCACTTACAGTTCAATTCCTTGATCAGTCAATATCATCAGACTCTATAACGTGGTTATGGAATTTCTTTGATCCTACAGCCGGAATTGCCAATTACAGTACTTTGCAAAATCCGGTCTTTACCTTCGGTGCTCCCGGAACATATAATGTTTGCCTCACCATATCCGGACCGAATTGCTATGACCTGTTTTGTTTCCCCGTAGTTGTCGGACAGAACGCAGGATGTCAGGCGCATTTTACATATTACCCGGATTCGGTCAGCAGTTTGCCTAATTTCATCAAATTTGTTGATCTTTCGTTGGGCAATCCAACACAATGGTACTGGGATTTTGGCGATCCTGCCTCAGGCTTAATGAATTCATCTACTGTCCAGAATCCTACACATCAATACACTGCTGTGGGAACCTATATAGCTCGCCTGATAATTTCCGGAAATAATTGTACCGATACTATTACTCAGCTTGTTATAGTTGGACAGAACCAGGGCTGCCAGGCTTATTATACCTACGCACCAGTGCCGGGAGCTTCGCCGAATGTATTTCAGTTTACTGATGCATCAGTTATACAAGGCCCCGTTTCGTGGTTCTGGAACTTTGACGACGGAACGGTTTCGACCGAACAAAATCCATTACACACCTTCCCGACCGGTCCTGTAATGGATCCCTATTTTGTATGCCTTACCATTACAAGTGGCGACAGTATTTGTACCAGTACATTCTGCCTTCCTGTCCTTCCCCAAAATCAAGGTTGCCAAGCCGGATTTGAAGCACTTCCCGCGCCAAATGCCTTGCTTACCATGAACTTTTTGGATCAGTCATTGGGTATTAACGTATGGACCTGGACCTGGGATTTCGGTGATGGAACAACACAAACAGTAGTTTCCCCGAACAATTCTGATGTTTCGCATACCTACCAGGCACCCGGGTTTTATACGGTATGCCTTACTATTCAGGGCGATTTCGGGTTATGCAATTCAACTTATTGTGAAACAGTTGCCGTTTATGATTCTGTGCCGGGATGCCAGGCACAGTTTACATACTTCCCTGATTCAGCCTCAAGTACGGGTAATAACATACATTTTGTAGATCTTTCCTTAGGCACTCCTTCGCAATGGTATTGGGAATTTGGTGATCCTCAATCAGGAAATTATAATACTTCCGATTTACAGAATCCAATCCATGTTTTCATTGCTCCGGGCACGTATTATGTATGCCTGACAATTGGTGGACCAAACTGCCAGAGTGTATGGTGTGGCGATGTTGTTATTGGAGGAACTCCTAACTGTGTTAACTATTTCACGTATTCGCAGATTGGCCAATCTGTTAATTTCCAGGGGTATCTGCTTAATAGTAACAACGGGGAATATATCTGGGATTTTGGTGATACCCAAATTGGCACTGGCCAGAATATCATCCATACTTATGGTTCGCAAGGGACCTACTTTGTAACTCTGACTACATTGGATCCGGCAACAGCATGTACATATTCGAGCAGCCAGGTTATCTCGGTAGGCGACAGTACTATTTGGGGACAACTTTACGGACAGGTTTTTGCCGGCAATTTCCCGGCAACGCAGGGAATGGTACTTCTTTTTTCGGTGGATACAAACAATATTTTTGTTCCTTTTGTTGATGTTGCCGTTCTCGATTCAGCTGGAGTTTATTATTTCCCGATGGTTCCGCTTGGTAACTATGTTATTTATGCAATACCATTCGAAAACGGGTATCTGCCAACCTATTATGGAAATACACTTAACTGGCAGAATGCTACTCTTGTGCAACCCGGTATCGGCACACCGAACCAGCCTTACAATATAAATCTGATCCAGAGCAATGGTTTTACATCGGGTAACGGATCTATTGGTGGACAGATAACACAGGGCGATTTCAGTGGTTCGCTGATTGATAAAATCACTATGCTGCTGAAAGATGAAAATGGGAATACAATTCTTTACAGCCAGGTTGATCCATCAGGAACATTCGATTTCCCGCAACTGGCTTATGGTACGTATTATTTGTATGCTGAAATGGCCGGCTGCGAAACCGAAGCAATCCAGGTTATAATTTCGGAAGCTAATCCAACCGCTATAGTAATGCTCACTTTGAGTGGAAACAGTATTCTTGGGATTTTTAATAAACAAATTGCACTGGATGCCGGAGTTGTTTATCCAAACCCGGTTAAGACGGATGCGCAGATCACAGTTAAACTGAACGGTCCTTCAGAACTGAGTATTGAACTCTATTCAATGACCGGCAAGCTGATTTATACCAAAACAGAACCTGTTGGTATTGGTGAAACTACCGTAATAATTCCTGCAAGCCAGCTCCCCGAAGGGATTTATATGCTCAAAATGTATACCCGGGAAGGACTAATGCTGACCCGCAAACTCTTAAAAACAAACTAGTTATTCTCTCCCTTCTATAAAAATCAAACTGCCGGGTTATGCCCGGCAGTTTTGTATTTAAAATATTCAGTTCCTGTGTTTTCTGATCGAAAATCAGAATATGGAAATTACCACGAATCTTTACTGTTTTTCAGCTGATCTATTACCCTTCTCGATTTTTTGGTTGGTCTTCCGGCTCCGCGGTCGCGGTATTCGCTATTGGTATCGTTGATCATTTTTACCCTGTCATATTCAGTCTGCGAAGTGAGATCTTCCATGAAATCAGGTACCAGTTTTGCATTCACCCTGCTTTTGGGGAACTGTTTTACACGAATGGTTTTGAACAGCGGATTAAGACTTACTGTAATTGTGTCGCCAATTTTAATTTCTTTCGAAGCTTTTACATTACTGCCTTCCATCTTCACTTTTCCGGATTTGCATGCATCCGTAGCCAGGCTGCGCGACTTAAATAACCGCACTTCCCAAAGCCATTTGTCGATACGTAATGAAGATTCGTTTTCCATTTAAAATTTCAGCCAATATTTTCGGATTGCGAGGTTTGGTTAGAGCAAATCGTACCTCGTACCTCGTCAATCGTAAATCCATTATTTTTTCCTGAAATACACCTCCATCGGCACACCGGTAAAATTGAACTCCTCTCGGATGCGGTTTTCGGCATATCGTTTATAGGGTTCCTTAACGTATTGCGGAAGATTGCAGAAAATAACGAAAGTCGGGTAAGCGGTTTTAATCTGGGTGATATATTTGATTTTCACTTCTTTACCTTTGATAAACGGAGGCGGGGTTCCGGCAAAAATCGGCAACAGTACATCGTTCAGTTTCCGGGTCGGAATTCGTTTTCTGCGGTTTTCATAAACGGCTGTTGCTTCTTCGAGAGCCTTGTGAATACGTTGTTTGGTTAATACCGAAGTGAAAATGATAGGTACATCACTAAAGGGCGCAATATTTTTGCGGATTGCTTCTTCGTAATGTTTATGTGTATGGGTGTCTTTTTCAACCAGGTCCCATTTATTTACGATAATAACGATACCTTTATGGTTGTTTTGGGCCAGCTTAAAAATATTCATATCCTGCGATTCCCAGCCTTGCGTGGCATCGATCATAATGAAAACCACTTCGCTGCTTTCGATGGCACGGATGGAGCGCATTACCGAGTAGAACTCAATATTTTCGAATACCTTAGATTTTTTGCGCAAACCGGCCGTATCAATCAGCAGAAAATCGAAACCAAATGAATTGTAACGGGTATAAATGCTGTCGCGGGTTGTACCAGCAACAGGAGTAACAATATTTCGCTCAACACCGAGCAGAGCGTTAACAAACGACGATTTGCCAACATTCGGCCGGCCTACAACTGTAAATTTCGGCAGATCAGGAAGCGTTTCAGGTTTGTCTTTATCAAATTCCTTAACAACTTCATCGAGCAGGTCGCCTGTGCCACCGCCGTTTACTGATGAAATCCCGAAAATATTTTTAAATCCAAGACTGTAGAAATCGGAAGTTTCGTGAAACTTATCAGGACTGTCAATTTTGTTTACTACCAGGAAAGCTTTTTTGGGCGAACGACGCAGTAATCCGGCAACATCTTTATCGAGTGGAGTCAGTCCGTCATGCGCATCAACCATAAAAAGGATTACATCCGATTCTTCAATGGCGAGTTCAACCTGTTTAATAATTTCGTGTTCGAATACATCGTCACCGCCCATCACGATTCCACCGGTGTCGATCACCGAAAATTCAATTCCATTCCAGTCGCTGTGCCCGTAATGGCGGTCGCGTGTTACGCCGCTTGTTGGATCAACAATGGCATCAAGCGAGCCGGTGAGGCGGTTAAAAAAAGTGCTTTTCCCAACGTTAGGGCGGCCAACAATGGCTAAAATATTTCCCATCTGATAATTTTGCTTTGCCTGGTATGAATCCCTTAAAAAAATAATTTCGGGCCTTATTGCCTGAAATACAATGGATAAACATACTGATTTGTAATTTTTTGCAAAGGTAGCTTAATTCTTGCATTTATAAATAATTGTTTATAGCACTGAAACGGAACCTCCTCGATGTCAGCGGATGTCCATCAGCATATCATAATTCGGACCGTTATACTCGAATTTGCCCAGAATCCTGAAACCGTGTTTTTTGTAAAAGTTCACCGCTTTCAGATTATCGCTTTGTACGCCACCCCATAGTATAATTCGCTTTATATCATTGGATTGCAATTCGTGCATGACATATTGGAACAAACTGTTACCTATTCCCTGACTTTGCCATTCATCAGCCACCGAAGGAGCAAAAGTGCAGTCAGTTAAATGGCTTAGTGCTAATCCGTAAGATTGCAACCGAAAACTGTCATGCTCCAGGAAGCCATATTTTAGTATGGAATAAGCGATAATTTTTTGTGTTACAGCATCAACGGCAATATAGCCGGAATTCCTGCTGTCGTGCTTGTAGAAATTTATTATCGACTGTATGTCAAACGGATGCGGGCCGAATCTCATTTTTGTTTCAGTACTCAAATTTTGTAAATAATCTGCTAATCTGTCAAAGTCATCAGGGATAAGCTTTCTGAGAATGAACTGACGGTTATTTCTGGCTGAAACAATCATATAAAAGTGATAAAGGCATAAACCGGTTTTCGATTTTAATCCGAAAGTAAAAAAGATTTTAGAATTATTCCATATTCAGATAAAATTACTATTTTCAATCCCTCATTAAAAGTTTGAAGTTATGCATCTTCAGTTTCAGATTGAATTCAAAACGTTTCCCGGTCAGCAATTGATGGTAGTCGGATCGCTGCCTGCATTGGGTGAAGGGAATCCTCAGAATGCCTGCTCAATGAGCCTGATTAATGTTGAGACGGGAACATGGTCTCTGAAAATCGAGGTAGGTGATGGTGAAGATTTTACATACCGCTATTTTGTTAAGGACGATAATTTCAATACTCATATTGAAGAATGGGGTCCCGACAGGGTTTTTAAATCTGAAAAAAGATTTGTTCCCTTTATCCTATTATCCGACCGCTGGCGTGCTCAGTCGGATCCTGATTTTGCCTTGCATTCGTCAGCGTTTTTGAATGTCATCCTGAAACCCGGACAGATTTATAAAGCACCGAAAGTGAAAGCAGATAAAAGTGATGAAACCATTGTTTTACGCTTTAAGCCTGACGTTATCCGTGTAAAACCCGGGCATAAAGTTGCCGTATGCGGAAGTGCCCTCAGTCTTGGAAACTGGGTTGAGAAAAAGGCTGTTGCGCTTGGTAATCCTGATCATCCGCAATGGTGCGGCGAGGTTGCGGTAAATATTTCGGACTTTCCGGTGCATTATAAATACCTGATTCAAAACGAGAAGGGGAAAACGGAATTCTGGGAGAAATCGTTTGACCGGATTGCATATCTTCCCGAAGGAGAAATTCCTGCTGTAATTGAAATTGGCGACGAGAAATTCGATTTTCCGCAATATCCCTGGAAAGGTGTTGGTGTAGCTATTCCTGTGTTTTCGCTTCGGCGGAGCAATGGATTTGGGGTAGGGGAATTTACAGATTTGAAATTGTTAGTAGATTGGGCTGTGAAAACCGGCATCAGGATGATACAGATTTTACCGGTGAACGATACAGTTGCCAAGCATACCTGGCAGGATTCTTATCCCTATGCGGCTATCTCGGTGTATGCCATGCACCCGATTTATATCAACCTGCTGGAAATAGGCAAACTGGAATCGGATATCAACCAGCAGATTATCGAAGCCCAGGGCAAGTACCTGAATTCACTGAATAAGATTGATTATGAAGCTGTAATGGCTCTGAAGTCGAGATTTTTCAAGCTTTTCTACGATCAAAGCAAGCATGATTTCCTGAAAGATACATCGTTCCTTTCGTTTTTTGCAGCTAACGCTCATTGGCTCAGGCCGTATGCGGCATTTTCGTACCTGCGCGATCTTTTCAATACACCTGATTTCAGCCGCTGGGGCGAATACAGCAAACCTACACCGGAACTTCTGGCTGTACTGACTGATAAAAATTCAGCTCATTTTGATGATATTGCAGTTCATTATTTTATTCAGTATCATGCCTTTAAACAGTTAATGGAGGCTGCTGATTATGCCCGGTCCAAAGGTGTTGTGCTGAAGGGTGATATTCCTATCGGGATTTTCCGAAACAGCGTGGATGCATGGCTCAGTCCGCATTTGTACCATATGGACTGCCAGGCAGGTGCCCCGCCCGATGATTTTTCGAACAAAGGGCAGAACTGGCGCTTCCCGACCTATAACTGGGAAGAAATGGCGAGGGACAATTATGCCTGGTGGCAACAGAGGCTCAGGCAGCTTTCGGGCTATTTCGATGCATTCAGGATTGACCATATTTTAGGGTTTTTCCGTATCTGGGAAATTCCGGCCTCACAGGTCGAAGGGTTACTGGGTTATTTCAATCCTAGTATACCGTATTACCGCGATGAATTGCAAAACCGCGGGATATGGTTCGACGAACAACGTTTTTGTAAACCTTATATACGTGAACACTTTCTATGGGAACGCTTCGGCGACATGACCGATTTTGTGAGGTCAAATTACCTGGTTGAGTATGCGCCCGGATGCTACAACCTGCATCCTGATTACGATACACAGTATAAGGTGGAACAAAAGCTTACTGCCGAACCGGATACCAGTCCTGAAATGCGTAACCGCCACGAACGGATTGTGCAGGGTTTGTATTCGCTTATTTCGGAGGTTTTATTATTACAGGCACCGGGAACAGACGGAAATGCATTTTTCCCGCGGAATGCGCTTCATTTTACCCGCTCTTACCAGGAACTGGATGGACATACCAAGCATGTTCTGAATGAAATTTACCTCGATTATTTCTACCACCGCAACGAGGAATTCTGGCGTGGAAAGGCAATGGAAAAACTTCCGGTAATTAAAAAAGCAACTAATATGCTGCTTTGCGGCGAGGACCTGGGAATGGTTCCTGCCTGCGTGCCCAGCGTGATGAACGAACTTGGAATCCTGAGTCTAGAAGTCCAGCGGATGCCGAAAGATCCGAAAATCACTTTTGGCTATCCGGCGGCATATCCTTACCTATCGGTGGCAACACCATCGTCGCACGATACATCCACAGTCCGTGGATGGTGGGAGGAAAACAGGGAACAGTCTCAAAAATTCTACAACGAAATACTTGGTAATTTTGGATCAGCACCGGAACAATGCACAAAAGATGTCGTTAGGCAGATTATTATTCAGCACCTGTATTCACCAAGCATGTGGGCGGTTTTCCCGTTTCAGGATTTACTTGGAATGGATGAAACCTTACGCCTTCAGGATGCAAATGCCGAACGCATCAACCACCCGGGAAATCCGAACCATTACTGGCGTTACCGCTTGCATTTGAACCTCGAAGACCTGGGAGAACAAACCGGTTTTAATGATTTTGTAAGAGAGCAGATCAGGTTGTCGGGAAGATTAGATATTTATTAAGCAATAGGAGTAAGAAAAATCACCTGAATGGAAGGAGTTGGATATTGAACCCCGGTCTGCCAGGGCGCATGCGATCAGAATGAATACTCCGTTTGAAAAATAATCAAATTCTCAGCCGAATGGTTCTAACTTGTTACGGTCAGGTAAAAAGAAAATATGCTTGATAAAGAGTGCAGGTTCCTCTCCATGCAAATTATAGAAATCTTCGAGGAATAGATTGAATGGTTTTTGTCCGGGGATAACCTTTTCTTTAGCGATCAGGGTGAGATCTTCAAATTCAATGCTGACGTTACGTTTAGGCACAAAGAATAGCAGATTTGCCAGCACATAAAAAATCCCTTTCAGGATTTGGACGAAAAAATCAGGCGATTTTCCGGTCCTTGCTTTCGAAAACATGCTTCCCCACAGGCCGGTTATACGTACACCGACAATCTGAACATTTTCAGGAATTGTGCTGACTATATGATATGCCGATTTTTTATTGAAAATTTTCTCATACCCTTGCGCCGCAATCTGCCCGCTGGGGTATATTACAATATTTTTGTTGCGTCTGAACCCTTTATATACGGAACGTGTGATTGATTTTAATACCTGGGTATCGCGGTTGCCTGTTTCCAGATCACTCACCCTGACTGCACCCATACGTTTAAAATACCATTTTACTAAAGGTATGTCGTAGTATTTCTCCGAAATGACTGGTGTTGCGGTCGAAAACCGATAGATCTGGCTCAATAATATGACCGGATCAATCAATGCCTGGTGATTCGGTAAAAATAGTATAGGCGAATTGTTTTGTAAAATTTCTGATCCTTTCAATGTGATCGTGTACCGAAAACGAAGCAACAGCCTGATTTTAAAAGCTAAAACCTTTGATAAAAGCAAAATAAAGTAGTCCGTTTTTCCCATTTTAACCTGACCTTGATAAACCAAATGTAGTAAGTTTTGGTTAAATGAAATTAGATTCAGTTGAGTAAAAAGATATTCCGACCGGATTATTCGATGTGGAATTTGAAACTGATTCAAATAATAATGGTAGTTTTATCTGGAAAATAATCAGCCAACCATGAAAAGACCGGTTCTGCCAATAAATTCCCCTAAGGTTATCAATGCCTGGTGTTCCTACGATATAGCCAATTCTGCCTATATTTTAAGTGTGAACACTGTGCTTTACCCGATCTTTTACCAGCAGGTTACGCAGAAGGCTTTTGGTTCGGAACTGGTGACATTCATGGGTATGAATATCAAGAACACCGTTTTGTATGAATACGCTATTGCATTGGGTTACTTTATAGTTATTCTGCTTACTTTATCCTTATCCGGAATTGCCGACCTGGGAGGGTACCGAAAGCAGTTTATGCGGGTTTTCACCACCTTAGGCTCTTTTGCCTGTATGGGGCTGTTCTTTTTTACAGGCGAAAACATCGCGTTGGGACTCTTACTCCCTATGCTGGCAGTTATAGGATTTGCCGGATCGCTTGTGTATTACAATTCGTTTTTACCGATTATCGCCACTCCCGACCGGCACGACCATATCAGCGCCAAAGGCTTTTCGTTTGGATATGCCGGAAGTATGTTTTTACTGATCTTTAATATTTTTTCGTTGCAGAAATTTCAGATGTTTGGATTTTCTGACGCTCTGGAAGCGATACGGTTTTCGTTTATAGAGGTGGGAATATGGTGGCTGGCCGTTTCACAAATTGCTTTTTACTACCTGCGTGAAGAACGGAAAAAGGTTAAATGGAATGTAAGTCTTCTTGCCAGGGGATTTCACGAGGTTTATGATGTATTTGGATACATTAAAAAACATAAATCCATGTACCGCTTCCTTCTTTCCTTCTTCTTCTTCAGTATGGGTGTTCAAACTATTATTATTGTTGCTTCTCTTTTTGGCAAGGCAGAGCTGGGAATCAGTGATACCATGCTCATCATGACCATCCTTATCATTCAGCTTGTAGCCATTCTGGGGGCGTTCATTTTCGGAAAAGTATCTGCCCGTTTTGGAAACAGAACTTCCCTGCTATGGATGCTTGCGATCTGGATATTTATTTGTTTCTCAGCCTATATAGTGCATAGCGAAATGCAATTCTATGTTTTGTCAGCACTGGTAGGCCTGGTAATGGGCGGTATACAGTCGCAGGCACGTTCAACATGGTCAAAATTGATTCCCTCGGATACAACAGATACGGCTTCCTATTTTAGTTTTTACGACAGCACCGAAAAGTTTGCTATTGTAATCGGGATGCTTGGTTTTGGTATTATCGAACAAGTAACCGGCAGTATGCGGAACAGCACTATATTATTATCCTTGTTCTTTATTGTAAGCTTTCTGATTATCGCGTTCACAAAATTGAAGAAAGAGGAAGCAAGGTCAGTATAAATTCTGCTGAAGCAAGGCTCCTGAAATAGGGTGTAGATATCCGGGTAATGGTTAACGCGGGATTTCAGAGGAAAATTACTTCCTTTGGCGGACTGTGCTTTTTACTTTGCGTGCCCCGACGTAATTGCTTTTTCTGCAATTACTGTTACAGGAAAAAGCGCATGGTGACAACCGCAGCAGATATATGGAGAGTGTAAGAGAGAACGAAATTATGTGTGGTGTAAAATCATAATAAAGTGTTTGAAGTATAATATGTATATATTTGTTAACAATAAGCTTAGGAATTACATCAATAAAGAGAAAACCAGACTATTAATACATTTTTCGTTATGGAAATTTTACTTTGACACACAAGAATTTCTGACTTGATAACTTTGACATCCAGGCAATCTTTACCCGACTGTTTTTTTTGAGAAACTTGGTCTAAATTTTCGATCTGACTGCATTACTTGAAAGCTTTGACAATTCGAAAAACTTCGGAAAGGTTTTCAAGGAAATGAACCTCATTGAAAATCAGACAATTTAAATCCATTTGAAAAGTACTTATTAGTTAAGCTATGATAATAAAAATTTTAAACCCATCATTAGGGAACTCTATAAATCAGAAATTCAGAGAAAACAGATTTAAATTCTTCCTTTCTTTATTGGAAAGAGTTAAATCTGATAAGCCAATTCAGATTTTAGATATTGGTGGGACTGAAATCTTTTGGGAAAGAATGAATTTTACTGACAACAATAATGTTAATATCACTTTATTGAATTTGGAAAAGGTTCCCGTTAAATACAATAATTTCAAAAGTATCAAAGGAGATTCAAGTGACTTATCATTTTTTAAAGATAAAGAGTTTGATGTTGTTTTTTCAAATTCTGTAATAGAACACCTTTTTTCAGGAGACAATCAAAAAAAAATGTCAGATGAGGTAATGAGAGTTGGAAAATTTTATTATGTGCAGACACCAAACTTTTTCTTTCCAATTGAACCTCACTGGTTGGTTCCTTTTTTCCAATTTTTCCCATTTAAAACCAGAGTTTTTCTTACAAATAATTTCAATTTAGGACAATATAGCAAGTCAGCAAACAGAAATGAGGCAATTAAAAGAGTGAATGAAGTTAAACTTCTGACCGAAAAGCAAATGAAAAATTATTTTCAGGATGGAAAGGTTTATCGGGAGATGTTTTTAGGTCTTGTAAAATCTATTACACTGTATCGCTTTCCTGAAAAATAAACCTCCGCTAACAAAATTATACCAAATGCCGGGTTTGGAAACATAATTGAAGTTTCGTTGCCTGTCCGTCTCAGATGGATTGGTTGATAGCTATGTGCCACTCAAGCCGCAACTTGTAATAAACCATACCGGTTTTCGGGAGCCTCGGCCATTGGCGTTAACTGAGAAAAGCCTGCTAAAAGAAATTTCATATTATTTTTTCCGGTAACACTATCAAAGAGCCAAGTATTGTTTGTCCCAAGGTCGTGTATCCGTTTGTAATGCAGCCGCCGGGGGTAAATGTCATTTCCCCCAGAACAGCTTTTCCCCTGATATTGTAGAAATCCATGCGCACAAAAGGAAAGGACTTCGACAGTGCTTCTGCAATTTCTATCATCTCATCAAGTGATTCTGGCCTGGGGGTGTACCTGTCAGTATTTAAACTTGAGGTGAAATAGGGTAGCTGCGTTTTCCACTCCAGATCGTAGAAGTCGGAAGTAACATTATGGCCGCTAAAATCTCTGCCATTAACTACCAGTATGCAATGTGCTTTACCGTAAAAGCAATAAATCTTATAGTCGATAGGTAGATCACTTACAAGATCGTCGAGAAAAGTTTCGCAGATTATGCGTGGTGTCATGCCGGAATAGTGCAGTTCGCCTGCAATCATGCTGTAGTCAGTTGACATCCAGCGGTTAAGCTTCCGTTTTGCCCTGGCTATATCAAGCGACTCTTTATTGTCGCAAATAATATTAAATCCGCAGCCATGTGTACATTTCAGGACAAATTTTTCGGGAAGGGTCCCGAAGTCAATTTCGTTCACCGAATTGTAAACGCCAAATATTTCAGGAAGCACATGTCCGTATCCATGTTTTTGAACATACAATCGCATGGTATATTTATCTGCACATTCTGTTTTCAGGGGATGCTTCCAATAGAGATTCAGCCAAAGCAGTTTTTCATCTGATGTGGTCGGGTTTTTAAGGTCGGCATTTTTATTGTAAATTTTCCTGTACCGGTAATTAGCGTAAATAGTAGGCGACTGCTTCAGCAGAAAGGATTCATAACCTGAGCGGTATTTTTTATTCATGGAATAGTAGCAGTACACTAACCCGGTCCGTTTTACCAGTTTTTTAATTAGTTTCAGACTTTCCATAGTGACTTTCTTCTCGTAATTAATTTATAAGCAAGAGATTTTGGTATTCGAAAAATATTATTACAAAAAGCAGGTAAAATCGTAGTGCCCGAAGCATGCACCGGGAGAAAGAGCCGCACTACTAGCATAATTTGGATTAAAACAGGATTACAAGATCAGCAAAAGAAGTTGAAATGCATTTTACAAACGACAGAATTGGTTTGCAGGTTATTTAAGAATTGAATTTGGATAAATACAAGAGTACATGACAACTAAAAACTGAAAAGTACTTTAAAACGACAAAAAAAATATTGCGGGTTGGTATTATTAAACAGAAAACGCTTTAATTCTTAATATACATGAATTAATTAGATGTTATACTTTGGGTGGGATAAAATCATGCATAAAAAAAGATCCAGGTACCAGGAACCCAAACTCAAGAACCAAGACCTACTCTTAAATCCAGCTTGGTCAAGCCTCTGACGGTAGGAATTTGAGACTTAATGAATACGGAAATTTATCCCGTTTTCAGTATAGTTTAGTCTGTTTATAAGCATTCCCGCATGCATCTGAATGGCAAACCCTGCCGTAAAGATTAGAGTGCCGAATCTGTAAGATATGTATTTTTTCAGTATACCTCAGTCCGAAATCAGATTAATAAGTCTGATCAGTGACAGGAGGTAGAGACTCCGCTAAACGGTTTTAATGAGCAATAGTTGTTGCCCGAATAATGAAAAATATACTGTTGTTTGATTTTATTTCAAATCCCGTTTATTCAGAATATAAACGATTGAAAAAAGGTATATGCCGAACCAAACCGTGCTGCTGATTATTGCTTTGAGTGGAACAAAATCATCAATTTCCATAAAAACATACCTGCCAAAAGGAAAAGGAATAAGGCTGTTCAATGATTTTATCGGCAGGTACTGAACAATTTGCGGCATTATACCGTCCCGGAAATAAGGTGCATTCTGAAAAATGGCGGTAGCAATCGGCTCAAACATAATGGTGTATAGGAAAAGTGCAATAATAATGAATCCCGCTTTTTTGATGATAAGCGACAACAGGAAAGCCAGTGTGCAGTAAATGAGAATATCATAAAAATAGGCTGTCAGGAATTCCGTTTTGTCGAAAATGAATTCAGCGCCCCATACATGTGAATAAATGGAGCCGTTTACTAGCCCGGCAACGAAAAGAAATGCAGTGCTGATAAGCGCCATGGCCATGATAAATGACATTTTGCTCAACAGGAATTCTTTTTTGCTGATGCCGTCGATTACATTCTGGCGCATGGTGTTATAAACCACATCGTTGTTAACGGATATAATCACAATAAACGCCAGTAAAATTTTATTAAACGAACCGAGATAAGCTATGTTTTGCCATATATCAGGGAAATCGTATATCGGTAGAATAGTAGGGTCAATTCCGTTGAAATCCATGCCTTCTCTTTTCAGCCATGCCAGAAACAGCCCGCCACCTGAAGCAATAACGAGCAAGGCCAGCAGGTACATCCCGATTAATATCCAGAAAAGGCGGTAATTCCTGATCTTCAGCCATTCCAGTTTAAGCGCCCTAATCATGTTCTTTCAGTATTTTAAGGAATTCCTTTTCCAGGGAATTGGTTTGGGTGACCAATTTCTTTAACACGATTCCTTGTTTAAAACAAAAATCATTTATTTCAGCCGAGGTAAAATCCGGCTTTAACACGACAAACAGGCTGCTGCCCGTTTTTTGCACGGACTCAAGACCGTGGAAACTGCCCAGACTTTTTTCGAGCTTTTCCATATCCTGACTGGCCACTTCCACACGGTTTATTTCGCCCAAAGTATCTTCAACACTGCCTTCATGAATCTTAATTCCCTTCCTCAAAACACAAAAATGGGTGCACACTTTCTGAACTTCGTCCAGCAAGTGACTGGCCATAATGATGGTTTTACCCTGGGCGGCAATTCCTTTGATCAGATCGCGCACTTCGGCTATTCCTTGCGGATCGAGGCCGTTGGTGGGCTCGTCCAAAATCAGTACAGGCGGGTCAGAGAGCAAGGCTGACGCTATGGACAGGCGTTGTTTCATTCCCAGGCTGTACGTTTTAAATTTATCATCTTTCCTGTCGGCCAGGCTGACAAGTTCCAACACAGTTTCAATTCTTCCGGTTCCGCATTGCTTGATGTGGGCTGCGATGCGCAGGTTTTGCACCGCTGTGAGGTAAGGATAAAAGCTGGGTGTTTCGAGTATAGATCCGATATTTTTGCGGGCTTCAACAGCTTTCATATCGGTAAACCACTGGAAAGTGCCCTCGTTTGGAGCAATCACCTCCAGTATCATTCCTAGCGTGGTGGTTTTGCCGCTTCCGTTAGGTCCGAGTATGCCAAAAACTTGGCCTTGAGTAACTGTCAGGTCCAACTTATCGACTGCCTGTATTCTGCCAAAGCGTTTTGAAAGGTTTTGTGTTTCGAGGATATTTTTCAATTTACTTTTTGTTGAGTTCAAAAATATTAATCATATCATCCGTTTGAAAACTCTGCATCAAAGCCGGAATTTTCTGCCATCCAATGCTGCCCCGCAAATAAAAAGCAAACATCGCATCCTCATTTTTCATCACTCCCACAAATTGATTTTCATCTTTGTTTTTGTTTTCTTTTCCATATAAAAAGAAATTAGTTTCTCCGCCGGAGATGGCGGCGTATTCCTCAAATCCGATTTTCCTGTACGAAGTTATGATTGCTTTGTATGACTGGCTTGCTTTTGCAGCCGAATCAAGCGTGTAAACCAACAGTTTTTCAATTCCGTTAACCAGATCGTAGTAGTCAGGATTTTTGGCAATATTAATCATACGCAGCGTACTGGGATAAAAACAGAATTTCCTGTCCTTGTGTGCGTCTGCATAAGACTTAAAAGGTGCTTCCTGGGCATGGAGGGACGGCAAAATCCCTGTCATCAGGCAGAAAAGTATTATCAGCTTACTTATGTTTACCATCATCAATATGTTTAAGTTGGTCGAAACCGGGTACACGCATTTGCTGTGCAATCTTCGAAATATTTTTCAGGTCAATGTTGCCGTACAAACTTATCATAACAAATTGGTTTTTCCCGCCGGCAACCATAATCAGTTCCGAAATTATGCCGTTGCTTTCCTTAGTCGAAAACAGCATGTTTCCGCGGGCATCGTTTACTGACACCAGCTCTTCGTAAGCAGCTTTGTTTACATCGGCAACTGCCTGCTTAAATATAGCGGCGGAATTGGGAATACTGTCGGCCATTAACACTTTCAGGCCTTTCAACTTGCTCACTGCCAGCAGGAATTCCTTTTCGGCAGCACTGCCTGCTTCCAGGTTAGTAAACATCGAGAACATTTTCTGGCTCACCGAGACCTTTGTGAATTTTTCGTTATCTGCATACTGGTTCATGTATTTCGTGATAACGGTTCCCTGTGCCATCATTGTTAACGACAAGAGGAACATACTGACGATTAAACTGAATTTTTTCATGATTCAATGTTTTTAGTGATTAGTTATGTATTTCTGAATTTTTCTGGCTAAAAGTGGTAGCAACTAGAGTTTGACGCAGAACCTAAAGACTGGTTACATTTTAACAGATAATTAAAAATCTGGTTCTATATGGCATTATTGTTTTCTCTGAATAATGGATATTTTAATAAAGTTTTTATATATAACCAAAGACCTGAGCAAATCTTGCGTAAAAAGGATTAATAACTAAGCCTCGGTTTCACTTCGTTTGACTATGTCTTTTAGTTTTATCGTTGCTTTGCAGACTCATTCGCAGTTCCTCTGAAAAAATAAAAGCCCTGATGCTGCGCATCAAGGCTTCGTAGTAGCGGGGGCAGGATTCGAACCTACGGCCTTTGGGTTATGAGCCCAACGAGCTACCTCTGCTCCACCCCGCAATATATTTTTATAAACAATGAACGATCTTATTTGGGAGTGCAAAAGTATATTTTGTTTCTTTGTAATCCTAATTTTTACCTAATTTTATTTTTATGAATCACAAAGCCGGCTTTGTCAATATTATAGGGCATCCCAATGTCGGGAAGTCGACTTTGATGAATATGCTGATGGGCGAAAAGCTCTCCATTATTACTCCAAAAGCACAAACTACGCGCCATCGAATCCTTGGAATTGTAAACGGGGATGATTACCAGGTGGTTTATTCCGATACTCCGGGCATCGTTAATCCACATTATAAACTGCACGAATCAATGATGAAATTTGTGCATACCGCCCTTCAGGATGCCGATGTATTCATTTATATGACCGAGGCCGGTGAAAATAGTTTTAATGAAGAAGTGATTGAAAAGATTAAAGCTTCAGGTAAACCATTGCTATTTCTGATCAACAAAGTGGATACAATAAGTCCTGCTGAAATGGAAACGAAGATTAAATTCTGGCAGGAAAAATTTACTGATGCCGTTGTGATTCCCGTTTCGGCAAAACTTAATTTCAATACGGATAAGGTTGTTGCTGAAGTTCTTCGTTTGCTACCCGAAAATGAACCTTATTTCCCTAAGGATGATGAACTCAGTGACAGGCCGTTGCGTTTTTTCATTTCAGAAATGATACGTGAAAAGATATTTCTGTTGTACCAGCAGGAGATCCCATATTCAGCGGAGGTAGTTGTTGATTCATATAAAGAAAAACCTGATATTGTGGTGATTGGCGCTACTATCTTCGTTGAACGCGATACTCAGAAAGCAATTATCCTGGGACATAAAGGTGAATCGGTTAAAAAGCTTGGAACCTTGGCCCGCAAAGATATTGAAGCATTTATCGAGAAGAAGGTTTACCTCGAACTCAGCCTTAAAGTGAGCAGCGACTGGCGCGAAGATGCAAACCAGTTAAAAAGGTTCGGGTACGAGTTTTAAGATTCCGGACAGGTAATATCTGTATGAGAAAAATATAATCAGGAGTTTCCTCATATTTTATTGGTAATCAGATATCAATACTTATATCTTTATTCCTTTAGGGAGTGCTCCTTTACCATAACTTCCTGTGACCTCACTTTCACTCACTTTTTTCAGTGCCTATAGCGCTTACGCTGGAAGATCCTGGAAGGGGTGTGTCACAAAAAAACCCAGCCGGGCAAGGCAGGGTTTTCTGATAAAAAGATATAAAATTTAGAATGGGCAACACTCCATTTCCCGCACCTGCCCACCGCGGTAACCGGGATAAAAACCGCCGCCGCCGCCACCTCCGAAGAGGCTGAAGCCGTCGAATTCAAAGACCAGTGAAATTTCGTGCGAAGCACGGGCAGCAGTGCGCAGGTCAGTAATCAGGTAATCGTAAGTATACATTATTTTCATTCGGGAATCTTTGTTCCATGGGGCGTTCACACCCACCTGGAAGATAGCGTCTTTCGCCTTGAAAAGGTCAAAAGTCTGGTTGCGGAACCATACGCCGAAATAGATGGACGATTTGAGAATATTCAAGCCCACAGAATAGGTGGAGAACTCAGCTTGTTTTTCGTACTGAAATCCCGGGTTGAACTTAAAGCTTCCGCTGTTGCGGTAATTGCGGTACGAAGAGGAACGTCCCTGTTCAATTTCGAGCACCAGGTCACCGTTGATAACGAGCTTGCGTGGCAAAGGCGATTCGAGGCCCAGAAACGATTCGTTAGGCTGAAAAACATGATGAACGGCAACACCGACAGTTCCCTGGATATTGGAATATGCCGATCCGGTTTCAGCAAAGCGATACACGCCACCCACTGAAAAATCAGGATACGATACGCGGTTCGATGCCGGAGCCTCGAAAGCCGATTCATAGATATTCCCGTAGCGGGCATGCAACTGATCGGTGAACACGAGTTCATCCCAATTCACAGATTTCTGAGCGTAGGACACCATGAAGCCCATTTGTGCCACCATATTATCATACAGCGGGATACGTGCAGCGGTACCAATTCCCACGTTGTTCGACTTGATCATACCGGTGCCGGCTTTATCTGACGATACCAGCAAGCCGATTCCGCCTGATCCTGGAATCGCCCTTTCGGCGATATCCATCGAAAAATTATAGGTTTTGAAATCTACAGGCAACCCGGTCCACTGATCGCGGTAATTGAATCTCGTGCGTATTCCCTGGTTAAGCCCTATATATCCCGGATTGTAGTAAATCGGGTTGTTGTAGAACTGCGAAAAGATCGGATCCTGCGCTTTTAGCTGTACAAAGCCGGCAGCAAACATCACTATCAGCATCGCCCGAAAAAACCGGCTGTGTATTAATAAGTAGTTGTTTTTCATCATTTTGTGATTTAACTTATACCAGTTTCCTTTTAAAAACATCGTTTCGGTGCGTTTTACAAAAAAGTGCTTAAAAATACAAACTATTTTGTTTCAACAAATTATTATCTGATTAATGTTACTGTGCCGGTTTTCGACTGTGGCATATTCTCATTATTTCCGGCATTGTGTCCGTCCCACACTTCCCCGTCACGGAATTGGGCCGAAATTTTCCACAAATATACATCTTGTTTAAGTACTTCACCATGCAATGTTCCGTCCCATGCTTCTGCCGGCGATCCTTTTGCATCAAGTTTGCCTGAACTCCATAAAGGGTTGCCCCAGCGATCATATATTTCAATGAAATATGTCATCAGGTTGGTGCCCTTAGGTTTGAATACAGCCACTTCAGGATTGATATGCCCGGGGTTGAATGCATTAGGAACAAACAAGCCTTTGTAAAGCAGGGAATATTCCATGGTCAGGGTGTCGGCGCAGTTCTGTCCGTTCCAGGTTATAAGCTGAATTTCATACACGCCTTCCTTATTGTACTCTGTCACAGGATTTTGTCCGTATGAAGTTTTTCCGTTTCCAAAATCCCATTCATAGTTGGTCCCGTTAATGGTGCCATTGCTGAGCTGAATCTGTCCCTGTTTGTTTTCATAATTCTCCACGATGCTGAAAGCAGCCACAGGGCTTGAGTTAATAGCCACTTCTTTGGTAACCGAAGTAGAACATCCGTTACGATCGGTGATTTTCAGCTCAGCATTGTAAATGCCGGCCTGGGCAAAGCTGAAAGTACATTCAGGATTGGTTGAAGCACCTAAAACTTCAGTTTCGTTACTGAATAACCAGTTCCATTTTATAATGGATGAAGACGCAGAGTCGGAGTTATCTGTAAACTGAACCGGACGGGCCTCACAACTGCTGTTCCATATAAAGTCGGCAGCAGGTTTCTCAAACACTTTTACAATATGTGATGCTGTATCAGTGCATCCAATAGTATTGGTCACAACTAGTTTTACATCATATTCACCGAATGCATTATATTGATATTCAGTGTGTTTATCTGAAGAGATATCCGTTGTTGAGGTAGGATCGCCAAAGTTCCAATCATAACTTCTGATGGTGGTATTAAGATTTTGAGTAAGATTATCAAACTCGGTGGTGTTTCCGATACAAACATCCTGCCATTGGTAAGCAGCTTTGGCAGCGGCATGAACAAACACCTGGCTTGTGGCAGTATCCGTCACCATTCCACCCACCATTTGTGTGGCAACTACCATTTTTACGGTATAATTTCCTGAAACGGCATAGGTATGTTCTACAAACGGCTGTGCAGTAGTATAGGTAACCGAAGTATTATCTCCGAAGAACCACTGCCAGCTGGCAATAGGCGCCTGACAAGTGCTGTTATCAGCGAACCTCATGCTTCGTTTCGGGCAAACAATGGTATCGTTCACTACGATATCAGCCGAAATACAAGGTGTTCTGCGAATGGTGCGGGTGATGGTATCGGAACAACCGTTTACACTTTCGGTGATGAGTGTCACCTGGTAAATTCCCGGATAGGTATAGTAGTGGTCTACATTGGGATTAGCCGGTGCATCAATGACGGTGCTGTTTCCATCTCCAAAGTCCCATGACCATTTAGCAATGGAAGCACCTGTCGTAGTATTTTTGAAACTGACTAAGCTGTCGCATGCCCCTCCGGTATGGCTGAACGCAGCCACAGGCAAAGGAGAAACGGTGATAGTCATGTACTTTTTCGTGCTGCAGTTGTTAATATCTGTTGCCAGGAGCGACACTACAAAAGTCCCCGGTTTGCTGAAGGTATGCTGCGGGTTTGCGAGTTTTGATTCGTTGTAAATTCCTGAAGCCGGGTCGCCGAAATTCCAGTTGTAGAAAGCGATGGAACCGCCTGCAGGCTGCACGAGGGTAGGAACAAACCATGTCGTTTCACCAAAGCAGGTCTGCGTATAGTCGAATTCCACTTCAATTCCGGCAGGGATGCACACTTGCTGAACCAGGGTATCGGAACATCCGTTAGCGGTTGTCACCACTAATTTCACATTGTAGCAGGTATCGGAAGCGCCGTACACATGCACCGGATTCTGTAAGGTAGAATATACTCCGGGTGCAAATTCCCAGTACCATCCGGTTATCGGCGACTGAGCGCTGTATGATTCATCCTGGAAGATGACTGCCCCGTTGTGGCAAGGCTCAGCCACATAACTGTACTGTGCAGCCGGAGCAGGGATAACGGTAACCGGCATCATGTTCACATCGGTACATCCGGATAAGCTTGTTATGGTCAGAGTGACATTGTACGTACCCGCCGAAGTATAACTAAACGTCGGGTTCTGTAACGAAGAAGTATCGTTTGTAGCAGTGGTGACGCCAAAGTCCCATGCCCAGGTTACAATGTCCTCTCCATCGGGGTTAAAACTGATATCGCTGAACTGAACTAAGTTGGCGGTGCAGTTACCTGTGGAAGTAAATTGAGCCACCGGCACACTGTGAACGGTTAAGGAATGCGCTATGCTGTTTGAACACCCCGAAAGGTTGGTAATGGTGAGGGTAACGGTATACACCCCTGCCTGAGCATACAGGTGTTCAGGCGCTGCCAGTGCCGACGTTGCGGAGCCATCGCCGAAATCCCATAGGTATGAAGCCACTTCGGGAATATTGGTAACGGCAGGATCAGCGTTAAACGTGACAGGTGTGCCCGCACAGGATGCAGAAGCATTGAAGTCCAGGGCAGGGGCAGGTTCTATGGTGATGGTCTGCGATACCGTGCTGAAGCAACCGGCAGCATTTTCGGTGGTAAGAGAAACGTTGAAGGTTCCGGCAGCGCTGAACAAATGCTGAGGTTCAGGCAGTACGGAAGTATTGTTCATCCCCGAAGCCGGATCGCCGAACTCCCAGCTCCATGCGATAATGGCGTTGCCACCGGCGGATTGGGAAAGATCAGTGAACGAGGTCAGTGTTCCGCTGCAGCTTCCGGAGAAACTGAAGGCGGTGGCAGGCACATCATGAATTGTTACCGGAGAAGTATAGAAAGCTTCACAACCGGTGGATGTATGTATGGTCAGAACCACGTCGTACATTCCGGCCACGGCATAGGTATGCGTAACATCCGGATTGGCCGGGGCGTTCACAACAAGGAAAGAACCGTCGCCGAAATCCCAGTTCCATGAACTGATGATGCCGTTTGGAGTAGAAGAGATGTCAGAAAAAAGAACGGCTGTACCGGAGCAGGAGGGAGTAGTGGAGTTGAAGAGAGCAACAGGGGCGGTGGTAACCTGAACCTGTCGTGTTTTAGTATTGGTACAGCCATTCTGTGAGGTAATCGTCAAAGAAACAGAGTATGTTCCCGGCGTAAGGTATACGTGGTGCGGATCGGCTTCTGCGGAGATGGAGTTATCCCCGAACTGCCAGAGCCAGGTTGCAGTAGTAGCAACGTTTACGAAAGTTGAGCTGATAAAGTGAACGGTATCGGCAGCACACCCGTTGTTGTAGCTGAAATCCACCACCGGTTTGGGCGAAATAATTAGTGTTTGCGACACGGTATCCGAACATCCGTTAGCATTCTGCACAAGCAGCAACACGGTGTAGTTGCCAGGCTGCTGATAGGTATGAACAGGATTTTGCAGATTGGAAGTATTGTTGGCTCCCGAGCCTGAATCGCCGAAATTCCATGCCCACGACACGATGTTTCCCTGTGAGAGGTCGGTAAACTGAGCCGCCATTCCTGAACATGTTCCGTCGGTATCGAAATTAGCCAACGGACTTTGCAGTATCTGAATGTTGCGCGAAGTGGAAGCGTAACAGCTGTCGCTGGTCACCACGGTAAGGGTAGCTGTGAACGAGCCAAAAGTAGCATAGGTATGCGAGATGTTCGGGTTGCCCGGGTAATTGACCACAGTGCTTGTCCCGTCTCCGAAAGAGTATTCCCAGCGCATAATGTACCCTGCAGCAGCAGTAGAATGGTTGCTGAAGGCAACAGAATGCTGCGAACAGGCCGGACTGCTGGTGCTGAAATTGGCAACCGGAGCAGGCAGAATAGCAACCGTATGCGAGATTGTATTCTGGCAACCGGATAAATTGGTAATGGTGAGAGTCACCACATAATTTCCGGGAGTAGAATAACTATGCTGCGGATTTGGCAGTGCCGAAGTAAACCCGTCGCCGAAAGCCCAGTTCCATGTTGCCACTTGTGCCACACTGACGCCGGGAGCAGGCGAGAACTGAATATTGGTATTTACGCACTGGTAATCGTAGCTGAAATCCACAAAAGGAGCATCGGAGATGGTGATGGTTTTCACAAACGTAGAAGTACATCCGTTGGCGGTTGAAACGGTGAGTGACACCTGGTAGTCGCCGCTGGCGGCATAGGTATGTGAAGGATTCTGCAGGGTAGAAGTGTTATATCCTCCCGAAGCCCCGTCGCCGAAATTCCAGTTCCATCCGTTCAAAGTACCGGTACCTCCGGTCTGAGTGAGGTCGTTAAATTGTGCTGCAGTCCCCTGGCAGGGATTTTCAACTTCGAAGTTGGCCACAGGCGCAGGGTTAACCACGATGGTTTCGAAGCGTTCAGCCGTACAGCTGTCACTCGAGGTGATAGTAAGTTTTACTGTATAAGTTCCTGAAACCAGGTAGGTATGATCTGTATCACCAGAAGCAGGGAAGAGGATCTCCTGTGAGTTTCCATCGCCAAAATCCCAGTTCCATTTAGTTATAAATCCGGCATACACGTTTGATACGTCATCAAACAGGACAGGAGCATTTTCACAAGGAATGGCAGAAGCGTTGAACATGGCTACCGGCTGCGGGTTCACCACCACGGTGCGTGTTTTCGAAGCCGTGCAACCGGCACTGTCCACAACGGTAAGGGTAACCTGGTAGCTACCCGGGGTGGCGTATACATGGTTGGTATAAACCTGGTTGTTGGTAACGCCGTCACCGAAATTCCAGTTCCAGCCGGTAAAGTCAGCAACGTTCATTACAGCGGTATCGGGGCCGAAATTGGCCGTTCCGTCCACGCAGGTATGATCGTAAACGAAATCCACGGCAGCAGGAAGCAATATGGTTACCGGTTTCACGATGGTATCGGTGCAGTTATTGAAATTGCGGACAATATGCATCACCTGGTAGGTACCCGGAGCGCTGAAAAGATGAGTAGCATCTTTCAGGTCCGAAGTATTGTTGATACCCGTAGCCGGATCACCGAAATCCCACCAGTACTGCACGGTGTTACCCGGTCCGTTGGCATAGGAAGCATCGAGGAAAGAAGTAACCAATCCTGCACAATCGTTGGAATACTGGTAGTTAGCGATCGGAGCTTCAATCACATCCACTGCAACAGTAGAAGTAGCCATGCATCCGAAAGAGTTGGTCACGGTAAGGGTAACATTGAAGGTTCCCGGACCTGTAAACAGGTGAGCCTGGTTGGGCTCGTTGGGGAATACCACGGTATCGTTGGGCGAACCGTCTCCGTAG
>JBGSUB010000054.1:0-2586 GCA_041753535.1 Lentimicrobiaceae bacterium | reverse complement strand
TTACAGAAAGCTCTTAAATATGTTTCATTGGTTTTAAATTTTTCACCCAATGATTTTCTGTAACAGATATATTGATTGATGAGTTGCTCAAGTTTCATAATAAACTTTCTAATTTAAATTCTGCAACCTTACGCAAATTCGCAAGATCAACCCTTGTGTAAATTCGTGTGGTTTCTACTGCCTGATGCCCGAGGTGATCGCTTATTTCTTTTAAGGATATTCCTTCATTAATTAAATGAGTTGCACACCCGTGCCTTAATGCATGTGGACCATGATGTTTTAATTTTAGTTCCAATGGCTTTAGTCTGCTACTGACAATTCTGTAAACAGCACTGGTAGATAAAGGTCGATAAGGTGATCGTCTGCAAATGAAAACCTGGTTTAACCGGCAATTATTTGGCCTTACTTCTTTTATGTAACGCAGTATCGCTTCACCAACAGTTTGCGTAAGTGGGAATACCTGTGGTTTTGATCTTTTGATCCTTTTTAAATAAAGAACTTCGTTTTCCCAATCAAGATCTTTCAATTGTAGTTGAATAACTTCACTGCATCTCAAACCATAAACGGACAGCAGCATTAAGATGGCATGATCACGAATATCAGTGGGCCGATCCGTCTTGCTACTCACTAATATTTTTTTTATATCGTCCCAAAAAGGAGAAGAAGGCAGTGATTCATCCACATATACCCGTGGTGCCTTAATTGAATCTGCTAAACCCATCGGGCACCAAGCCTCATTTTCAACATACCTTAAAAAAGACCTGATTGATGAAGCGTAAGTTTGGATAGATCTTCTTGAGTAGCCGTCTACAGTTGATTTTTCCGCCAACACTTCATCAATGGTTACCGGTGAGGCTGATGCAAGTGTTTTCTTTTTCACATTAATTTTTGTAAGAAAATCTTTCAGTACAGAAAATCTTCCAGAAATAGTCATTTCAGAAAGGCCTTGTTCCTGTCGCATATAATCAATGTATTTATCAAGTTGCTCTTTGAACGGAACAGGAGGCGCAATTTCCTTTTTTAAACAACCGAGCATTTCAAACCAGCGTGAAGCATCACGAATGAACCGTGCTTTGGAAAATTCAGAAAAATCATTTTTTTTCTTGCGGGCGATTGGCTTTATTCCTGCCCAAGTTTCTGCAGCGGTAACAATTTCTTTTTTAGAGACCATCCTCAATTCAAAAAATCCGAGGTAATCCATAATTACCAACAGGTATTGTGCAACGTGTCTTAACGATGAGTCTGTTGCTCCGGTATCAGCCAAATACTGCAGATACATTAATCGTTTATCAAGTAAGGGTGATTCAATTTGACGATGTAGTGCTTTGCTCCGTTCAAATATTTTATTAAATAATGGCACTCTTTCCTGGGGTAACATTTCTAACCGGTTAAGCTTCTTCAGCCAGTCTATCGAATACCAAATGAAACGTCTCTTGCCCGTTTTTGAAAAGGCAGCTTTTTTTTGAGGGTGATTATATTGATAATTTGCCCAGTCAGTTGCAGATTTTTCTATTTGGTCCAAAGAGATAATCCCTTCTTTTTCTAAATGTAAAAATTCAACAATCCGTAAAAGGTATTGTGCAATGGATTGTAGCGATTGAAGCGGCCTATTTTGTTCCGCCCAGTATTGCAGATACTGAAGTCTTTCATGAAGTAGAGGAGCTTTGATATGCCTTTCTCTATAATAGGAACGCCTGCATATTTGTTCTAACGTAACCACCATACAACAGGTTTACATGTGGTACGTCTGAATTATAAAAGAAGGTACAGTAAGGATTGTTAAAATTATGTTGTGTAATAACAATATAGAATTCCTAAATTGAGCGCAGAATGAATCAACAACACATAACTGGCTTGACAACATATGACCTTTTATGTTGTGCACAACATAATAAATCAATGATTACAAAACACCTCAAAATACGATGATAAAAAACAAGGTCAATTGAATAATGCTTATTGCCAAGAGAGAGTTTGTATTGCCTTGCAACGAATGTAAAGCCCTTACCAAGTTCCAACAAAAACTGCTGCAGGTTATCAATTATTTTTTGCTCAAGTGCTTTCTCGGACATTCTGTGGCTGACCGGAATTTTTAAAAAGTCCAGAATATAAGGATCTTTTACAATCTCGGCGGGGTCAGAAATCAGGTACGTTTTTTTGGAAAGCTGCAACACTCCCTTCTTGTCTTTGCTTAATGCCAGCCGCTCAAATAAAGAAGAATCAATTTGACGTTCAAGCTCTCTGTATCCCCAGTTCTCATGAACTGCCTGACGCTCATAAAACTTTCTGGCAAAATTATCTGATACGCCAATCAGAATAATAAGATGAGTCCAGCTTAATTTGGCAGGCACTGCCTGCCATTTTTGATAGGCAAGGTAAAACCTTCGCATATCAAGTACATTTCGCCTGCCAAATCCTTTTCCATATTGTTGCCCCAAATCCTTGGAAAGCCTTGCCAGTAAATCACTTCCGTATTCAGCCCTTTCCTTTCCTGCCTGTTCATATTCAACTATGTGCCTGCCAATTTCCCAATTACCTTTCACAAGTTCTCTGTTAATAGCCCTTACTGCATTTTGCCTTGCAGTT
>JBGSUB010000053.1:0-49609 GCA_041753535.1 Lentimicrobiaceae bacterium | reverse complement strand
TGCAGCCGAATTCCGGGATAGAAAAATGGTGATTTTGGCCAAAATCCGCTCTGGGTAACCCAAAACAATAATTTTTCAACAGCTATAAACCAGATTTACTGATAGTTAGAAATATAAATTGTGGAAGGTGTTCAAGTCAGGAAGAATAGGTAAATTCTCCTGCCCCAGTCCTTTTATAAGTGAAATTGGTTTAAACACGGCTATTCCTTGAGATGGGATAGCTGTGTTTTTTTTATCGATTAGAAGTGTATGCAATATTTGCCTTACTCTCAAATTCAATTTGAAATGCAAATGAATTCGGAAAGAATTGCTCTTCCATAATACCTATGTGAACTTCATTCCAAAATTCAACACTACCCTGTAAAAGAACAAAAGAGCGATAACCAATATTATGATACTCCAGCGGATATAATTATGCTGTGTGGCTCCCGTTTTGTGGATATTTTGATATTGGAGCAAATCGTAAAGAAATAAAGAAGGAATCAGTATAAGTCCGGGGGTAACAGTTTTAATAATCAGCAGGGGATAAAAATTTGGCACTGTGATCAGCAGAAGAATTATGACTCCTGTTAACCATGGAAGGATAAATTGACTGAAAATAAAAAATAGTCTGAATTCGGGTTTTAAAAAGGTAATAGATCCGGAAGACATCAGGAACAGGGGCGTAACTATTCGGCCAATAATAATCAGCATAACAAAAGAGATTATAGTAAAAAGAATTTGTTCCAGATCGAAAACATTACTTAAAAACAACCATTCGGACACATAAATAAACTCCCCGTGAGTAAAAAAACCGGCAATATATGAACCAAAGAACATATTGCATCCACTTATAAAACCCCACAACCAGAATAGTTTAAAACGCATGATTCCTTGATTTTCTGAAAAATACAACTTCAGAAATACAAAAGCCATCATAAGCGAAAATATGGGTCCGGCGGCAAATATTGTAACCAGGGCTGTTCGGGTGTATAACGGAGAATATGTATAAAGGGGAAACTCCATTCCATAGTAATACCATATAACAGGGATATTAAACGATGAAGCTGCCATGATAGTAATTACCTGGTAGAGTACATATAAGAGCGAAAATGAGAGTAAAAAATATGCTGTTGAATGCAAATAGGATATCAAAAATTTCGATCGTAATTCAGGAACAGTTAATATTTTTTTAAAATTTTCATTCCTTTCCATCCGTTTCTTCCGGGCAAGAGCATCCCGTTCCCGCTTTGTCATGTGGTAAACATACAAATAACCCCCATCTTCGGTTCGTTGCTTCTTCCTGGGAAAAATAGCTCTGAAAGGATTTTTTTTGAATTTGACCCACCATTTCCGGAATGCTGCCTTGCGTTCCTGGCGAATCATTTTTTTCATTCGCAGCATTTCACGCTTCTCGGAAGACAACTTCCTCTTTTCAAAAGGGTTTGCAAGGAATTCAGTCAACCGTTTTCTGAATTTCTGCCTTGCTTCCGAACGCTCTCTTTGTCGCCAGGCTTTCTGACGGGCACGCATATGCTGTTTCTCCGCACGTTGCTTTCGGCGGTCAATTTTCGCATACGGATCCCTTCTGAAAATCTTCCACATACCGAATTAGTTTTATGGCAACTAAGGTATGAAATAATTTTTTAGCGATACAGTTGGTGATTTTTCTTATTCAATGGGGGAAAATCGAGTTAGAGGAAGAAGAGAGTTTCTGCACCTCTTTTAATTCAACTTCTCTGTTTAAAAAAACAAGCTGAATTTTATTTTGGCAAAATGATCTGATCCCGGCTTTTCCAATTTACTGAATACCCTTATTATTTTGTGCCATAACCCGATACAAATCTATTCGGAATTTATACTTCAATCGGGATAGATTTCCGCAACTATTATATCTTGAAATTCAGGCTTTATTTGAATGAATGTTTTCAGCCAACTCTATGTTTAGATTTACCTAAAAAAATAATTCGAAATCCCCTATTACTTTTCAACCATATGTTTATAAACCTTATACAAAGCAATATAAACAACTGAGTAATGAAAAACACTGACCTAAACTCTACAGACTCGTATACTGATATTCTGCCTGAAGAATCAACTACACAGTTTATAGTTAAACCTATTCATATCATTTTTACTGCAGCACTGCTTGTAGCATGGGCATGGCTCGGAACAGTAATTATCGGATAATCTGGAATTACTACTTCCTGGTGTTCTGATACTTAAGTGACATAGCAGCTGATAAGGCTGCTTTTATATTTTTCTGATTTTCCGATTGGTGCTGCTGCTTTTTATCGCTGCTGCATTTTACAGAAATCATTTCATTTTTGGGCACCCTTGATGGGAAAACCTGATGTTTATTTTTGAATTCCTCTGTTTGTGTCCCTAATCCCAAAACCCTAACCTGGACAAGCCAGAACCAAAAAGGTGTAAGAGGTCAAAGAGCAAAGGGCAAAGGTCAAGGTGAAGGTACAAAAGTTAAAGAGAACAATTTAAGGTAAAAGCAATTATGGGTAAAATTCACTGAGCAGATTCCTTTTTCTGTAAACTATAGGTTGGTAAAAAAGACTTTGGCTATTCTCCATTCATCCCCTTTGACTTTTACACTTTGACCTTTGACATATTTTTTTTATCAATGTAAATTGTGCCAGAAAAACGTCAATTTGAGATTTTAGTAACTAAAAACTGTCCTTATTATCCCCTTCCTGTCAACGTCTTTGGTATCCTGCCGGTTCGCACACATTCCGAGCGTAGTTTGCGGCCTACAATTCGTTCAACCATTCCTCCTATTTGCAGCACTTTATCCACATCGAGGTTTGTTTCAATGCCCATTTCATCCATCATAACTACCATGTCTTCGGTTTGTATCAAACCTGTCAGCATTGGATCGGCATAATAATAAGCGCCAGTTCCGGCAACGGGAACGCCATCCACAAAATTAGCCGGTTGCCCTCCGATACCACCCATCGTGGATTCGTAATTGGTCATTCCTGCCTGTAAAGCGGCAAGTACATTTGCCATTCCCCAGCCACGGGTAGAGTGAAAATGAACAATCTGCTTTTCCGGCCGTCCAATCTTATCCATTAACATGGAATAATAGCGGTAAACGCGATCAGGCGAAGCGGAGCCGTCGTGATCGGCATGTTCAACATCACTGGCACCTATATCAAACCAACGCTGCGCAAATTCAACGGCTTTTCCCATTTCCGTCGGGCCTTCGATCGGGCATCCCCAGATCGTACTTACTGTTCCATTCACTTTTAACCCTGCAGCTTTCGCTTTTGGAATCCACTCTTCGGCCATTTTCCAGTAATCAGCCAGAGAAAGACCTGAATTTTTTGAATGATGAGATTCACTGGTTGAAACCATCAGTAAAATTCTGTCCGGTCCCCAGCCTTCCTGACGCGCCTGTATGGCCCGTTCGATGGCTTTTTCACGTATAGTGACTGCAGTAAGGCTTACGTTAGGCAAAAGATGAGCAATGGTTTTGCTTGCACGGATTTTTTTCAGTAATTCATCCGAATCTTTGAATTGTGGCATACCTGTCGGATTGCCAAGATTTGTAACCTCCACATGCCTGAAACCTGCCAGGATCAGTTGTTCTGTCAGCCAGAGCTTTGCTGCGGTAGGTATGAATTTTTCTTCATGCTGAAAACCGTCGCGGACGGTTATATCGCCTATTGTGACTTTTTTAGGATAATTCATTTTTTTAAAGGGGTTAGGATTTGGGGGTTAGGGGTTTGAAGGGGTTGAAGGTGTTGAAGAGTTTGAAGAGTTTCAGCTTCTGCCTTTTACAAGGGTATCAGGATGGAAACACACAGACACAAAGACACAAGAAGATTTTTAACATCATTCACTCTTCAACGTGTTTATGAACAAAGCGTAAGAACACTATTCACTATTTTCAAGTTACTTTTCTCTATTCATCCAACTTTGGCTCCTAAAATGATATTTCGGGAATGCTTCGTAAAAGTGACTAATTTTACAGCTAATATAATGCATTCTGCATATAAGTCAGCCATGAATAAACAAATTTTCTTCCTGTTTTGTTGCCTGGCACTGTATCAAACGTTACAAGCCCAGTACAGGAGCAATGTGCATTCCATTTCGCGGAGCGAAGGCTTATCGAACGGTGCTGTAAATACCATTGCCAAAGATACCGAAGGTTATATGTGGTTCGGTACCTGGAATGGTTTAAACAGGTATGATGGCAGAAGTATTGTAACTTTTATGCCAGGCATTAAACCCTTTGCCATTCACAACCATGTTGTAAGGGAGTTGTATCCAACAGCGTCAGGATCTATTTGGATGCTGACCAACAAGGGTATTGCATTGTATGATAATTCCCACAACCGCTTTCATTCTTTCTTTGCCGGTGAGTCGGAACAAATCAATTACGAGAACGATATTTCCTTAACCTGTTCGGATGCTCTCGGCACTATAGCAGCGGTTTACGGAAGTGGAATATTTACTTTCGATTCGCTTAAAAACCAATTTGTAAGGATAAAATTTGATCCCGGTTCAACAAAAGCATCAATAGGAATAAAACGATTACACTCCATAGGTCCTGATATATACTGTATTACTGGAAACAATACACTGATAAAAATTTCAGGAACCCGACTAATTGAAATAATTCAATTACCAATCAATGCAGCCATTTCTTCTTCGCTGGGTGTTTTGCTGAATAACAAGCCTTACCTGCTTGTTACACTCAGGGGAGGGAATGCCATAATGGTGGATATCGGGGATAAATTAGTTAAGCAACTCAAAATACCTGATGATATCATAACCTCATTTGCACCTTCTGCTATGCCGGGCAGGCTGTGGGCAGGAACAGAAAAAGGCAAAATTTTTAGTTTGAATACTTCTTCCGGACAATTTGAATTGCTCAATATCCCTTCAGATTTATTTGTAAAGAATCCGATCGCTACCCGGGTTTTGAGTATTTGTGAAACAGCTCCTGATATTTTATGGATTGGTACCGACGGAAACGGAGTTTACAATATGAAACTTTCGGATTTCCCGAACAAAAGCTTGTCGTCCAGGCAATTATCCTATCCTATAGTGAGGTGCATCCTGATCACTCAGAAAAAGCAGATGCTTATTGGAACCAAGGGTGGAGGAATTGATGTTTTTGATTCGAAAAGGAAGCACATCAGAAACATCTCGGTTAAAAACGGCCTGAGTAACAATTCGGTGTTGTCGTTTCATGAGCGGGCCGATGGAAGCATATGGGTTGGTACCGACGGGCAGGGAATTGATATTATTTCGCCTGATCTTAAAAAGATAAAGAATTTTCCACGGGATTTCATTAACAACCGCGATCCCGGGTTTGCATCAGTGTACCGTATCCTTGAAGACAATGATCAGCGTATTTACCTTGGAACCAGTGGTTTCGGGGTTATCATGATTGAATTTGACCAGGGCAAACCTTCTAATCCTGTGTATTATGAGCAAGTTATTCTGGATAAAACTCCTGGAGGTAACTCCCAGCAGAAACAAATCGTATACGCACTAACACAGGAGAGACCCGGAATTATCTGGATTGGGACCCGGGGATTTGGCGTTTATCGATACAATACCATCACGAAGCGGTTGCTTTCCCAATTCAGTTCACTTACTAATCCATCGTTCATTAAAAACGATGACATCCTTGCTTTATATACCGACAATAAAAATATTGTTTGGGTGGGAAGCAGTTCCGGAATATTTTCATTTTCTCCCGAGCTAAACGGGGTGAGAGTGCAGGGGTTAAACCTCCAGGATGAATTGTCAAACACTTCCATTCATGCCATTCAGATGGACAAACAGGGTAACCTGTGGGTTAGTACTAACCAGGGACTATCGTGTATTGATGTATTGAATAAAACCGTGAAAAGTTTTACATCGAACGATGGCCTTATTAATGTGGAATACAGCGACGGGGCCTCTTTTTACGATAATTCGACCGGTGAATTATTTGTTGGTGGCACCATGGGTGTGGATATGATACAGACAAGGGAAATCAATTTCTCTTCCTTCTTCCCTCCTATTGCCATAAATGAGTTGTATATACGGAACCAGCTTGTTGAAATTTCAGAAGAAAGCCCCCTCTCCAACCGCATTAACCTCCAGCCCCGGCTTGAACTGAAAAGCAATCAGAATGCACTTGCGTTTTACGTTTCACCACTTACTTATTGGGGTAAAGAACGGCACAGAATATCGTACAGGCTGAAAAACTTTGACGACAACTGGACAGTAAATCCTCATAATCAGGCAATCCGTTTTACAAATCTTAACCCGGGTAAGTATTTTCTGCAATTACGTGTTAGCGATGAAAACGGAATCTGGTCGGAGCAAGTGAAAGAAGTTGAAATACTAATAAATCCTCCGTTATGGAAAACCAAATGGGCAGTAGCTGTTTATATTTTATTGCTTATCGGAATTCAGTTGCTGATCATCCGGTCCTATATCAGGCGGGTATCGCGCCGGAAAGAAGCTGCACTATTAGTATTCAAACAGCAAAAAGAAAAGGAACTTCAGAACTACAAAATCGAGTTTTTTACCAACGTGGCACATGAATTCCGTACACCGCTTACACTAATAACTTCTCATATACATGCGCTGATTGAAGAAGCAGAAGCAACAGGCAAAAACCCGCGCCTGCTTAAAGTGTACAACAACAGCATCAGGTTGCAGAAGCTTGTGCTTGAAATCATTCAGTTCAGGAAGTTGGAAAAAGGCAAAGAGCCACTCAATATCAGCAGGGTAAATCCCGAATTACTGGCAAAGGAAGTAATATCGGACCTGGAACTTCTGGCTCAGAAAAGCAAAGTCACCTGTGAAGTGACCTGTAATGAAAAAGATTTGTTTTTTAATACCGATGCCGATAAGTACCAGAGAGTAATTACAAACCTGGTTTCGAATGCCATAAAATACAACAACCCGGACGGATTTATAAAAGTGCGTATATCTTATACTCAGCATGAGCTTACTACCGAGGTAGAAGATAACGGAACCGGTATTGACCCTGAATATAAAAGTAAAGTTTTTGAACCGTTTGGAATTTCATCGGCTCAGAAAAGAGGGAGTTTTCCGGGTTATAAGTCAACCGGGTTAGGGCTTGCCGTAACAAAAGGAATTGTCGAATTACTTGGGGGAACTATTACCTATGAAAGCAACCCCGGCGAAGGAACACTTTTTACCTGCCGGTTCCCGGATATTCATCTGGTTAACACTGAAAAAATTGTAAGAAAGGAACCTGCTGATGCCGATGAAATGGCGATAATGGATGAAACAACTTCCACTGAAGTATTTGACGGGAGCATTTCGAAATCTCAAAAACCAACGATTTTACTGGTTGATGATGACTCAGAAATACTGGAGCTGCTTAGCGAAATGCTCCACCCCATATATGAAATCCACCTGGCTAAAAATGGTGTTGAGGCGTTGCATATACTTGACAATAAGAACATCGATCTTGTGGTTTCGGATGTTATGATGCCCGAGATGGATGGGATTGAGCTCTGCTGCAAGATCAGGGAAAACTTTGACACCAGTCATCTTCCGGTTGTACTACTCACAGCCAAAGCCGAAATAGAAGATCGGATAAAAGGCTTACAGGCAGGTGCTGACTCTTATATTCCAAAACCTTTCCATCCCGATCACCTGAAAATAAGAATCGAAAAGTTGCTGATAACAAGACAGAATATCAGGAAAAGCTTTGCTAATAAAGATGATATTTCATTGCTGATAAAAGAAATTCCCGATCCGTTCTTTCAGAAGCTACTCACGCATATTGATGAGAATATTGATGATGAATCGCTCTTAGCTGAAAAACTGAGCGAGCAGTTAGCCATAAGTAAATCATCCCTTTACAACAAAACCAAGTCAGTACTGGGAACAACGCCTCACGGACTTATCAATCAGCGCCGGGTGAGGAAAGCCTCTATACTGCTCGATTCGACCACCTTAACTGTGAGCGAAATCATTGATCAGACCGGCTTTAACAGCCGGGCACATTTTTATGAGCTTTTTAATAAGGCTTTCGGTTGTTCGCCTACTGAATACAGGCTGAAAAGAAAATCTGAAGCCTGAAAAATAACTACATCCAATTATTTGTATAATCCACAGCACCTGAACACATTAGTAGTTCAAGTTCAACTATAGCCTATTTTCGAGCTTGATTCCTAGCGATAAAGCCTGATACTATCCATTTTGTAACCCACCGGACAAGATAAGGAACAGGGCGGACATGTTTTAGTTGTAGCTCCAGTAGCTTTGTTTTCGGAAAAACTACTGAAAATGGATATCGCAAATCGCTTCCCATCAAATCCCCTTCTTCGTCCTGCCTATTTAAAACCAGGCATAAACGGAATGGAAATTTTATGCCTGCTAAACCCGGGAGTATTCCGGTTCGAAGGCAAAATATGGCTCCTCCTCAGGGTTGCCGAACGGCCTAAACAGATAGAAGGCAAAATCAGTTTCCCTGTCTATAATAGTATTGGAGAAATAGAAATTCTGAGTTTCGATAAAAACGATCCCGACCTGGATGCAACAGACCCACGAATAATCAATTACAAGAAGAAGGATTACCTTACGACCCTCTCGTACCTGCGACTGGTTTGTAGTGATGATGGTATTACGTTTTACGAACCTGAAGGATATCCTCCCATCTTCGGCAAAGGAGAACTCGAAACTTTTGGTATTGAAGACTGCCGTGTAGCGACAATGGACGATGGCTTCTGCCTTTCATTCACCGAAGTATCTGAATTTGGAGTTGGAGTCGGGTTAATCCGCACTACCGATTGGAAGAATTTCCGCCGCGAAGGAATGATATTCCCGCCTCACAATAAGGATTGCGCCATTTTCGACGAAAAAATTAACGGTAACTATTTTGCCCTTCACCGCCCCAGCAGCCCCGAACTGGGCGGTAACTATATCTGGCTGGCCCAATCGCCCGACCTTATCCACTGGGGGCAGCATAAATGCATAGCAACGGTTCGTCCCGGTATGTGGGATTCGGCACGAGTTGGTGCCGGAGGAGCTCCCATCCGGACTGCGAAAGGCTGGCTCGAAATTTACCACGGTGCTAACAGCGACCATCGCTATTGCCTTGGCGCACTGCTTCTCGATAGCAACGATCCTTCAAAAGTACTTGCCCGAAGTATCGAACCCATCATGGAACCACTTCAGAAATACGAGCAAACCGGTTTCTTCGGTAACGTGGTGTTTACCAACGGACACTATGTTGACGGTGACGACATTTTTATGTATTACGGGGCCAGCGATGAAGTGATTTGCGGTGCCAGGTTCTCCATCTCCGAAATACTTTCAACTCTTTCTTAACAGAAATCTCCGGCAATGATAGCTAAACTAACTACTGAATTCCGATTTTTCCTCTCCATGCCGCACAACATGCGGGTGCTGCTTATCACCAATATGCTTTATGCATTGGTATTGCCGGTGGTCGAGATTTTTATGGCTGCTTACATCATGCGCTATTTTGCAAGCACCAGCTATGTCGCTATTTTCCAGGTTGCCATGTACACGGGTATAATCATCACATCACTCACTAACGGGTTTTTACTCAAGCAATTTAAAGTTGCCCACCTTTACAGTTTCGGTATTCTGCTCAGCGGTTTATCCATGGTAGGAATGATGTTTGTAAAAGACATTGCTTTACCCGGACTGATTATTTCGGGTACGCTGATAGGAGCTGCTTCAGGATTTTTCTGGACCAACCGCTACCTGATGGCATTAAACACCACACATGACGAAAACAGGAATTACTTCTTCGGTCTCGAATCGTTTTTCTTTACCGTTTCGAATATCGCTATACCACTGGCTATTGGGGCTTTGCTGGCTTCGATAGATGGTGTAAAGATTTTCGGAATTGTATTTGACGTTTACCAGGGTTACCGGGTTGTAACTATTATGGTATTCGTTATCACGATACTGGCTTGTTTTTCGCTGGCACGAGGTAAATTCGAAAATCCTGTTCAAAAAGATTTCCTGTATTTCCGCTTCGATAAACTCTGGAATAAACAAATTTTGCTTGCCATGTTAAAAGGCCTGGTACAGGGATTCCTGGTTACGGCTCCTGCCATGCTCATTATGAAATACGTTGGGAAGGAAGGTTCTCTTGGGCTCATTCAGGGAATAAGCGGCGGACTTACGGCAATCCTTATTTACCTGCTTGGCCGCTTTGCAAAACCCAATCACCGCATCCTGATTTTTGGATTTGGTATCACGCTATTCCTTATCGGGACAATCGTAAACGGAATTGAATTGTCCATGTTCGGTGTAATGGTATTTGTGCTCTGTAAGGTTTTCTTCCAGCCACTGCACGACCTGGCGTATTACCCGATTATGATGAAAGTAATCGATGTAGTATCGAAACGTGAAAACCGCAATAAATACGCCTATATCCTTAACCACGAATTCGGGTTATACGCCGGAAGGGTTGCCGGACTCGGACTCTTTATATTTCTTGCTTTTTATGTTTCCGAAACATTCGCACTCAGGTATTCGCTCATCATCGTAGCAGTTTTACAAATGCTATCGATTCCGCTGGCTAAAAATATTATGAAACAATCTTACGATACCTCGCTATGAAAAACACAGGGATTGTATTTGTGATACTTGCATTCGCTCTTGGTATGGTTTCCTGTAAACAGAATACCGGAGTGGCAATTGTGCAGACGCCGATTTCACGGGTTGAACAAATGCCCGATTTGCCTCAGCCTTACAAAATCATTAACTGGAAACAAAAGGCACTTCAATTCGACAGCCTGGTATTTAATTTCAGCAACACCACTGCCAGTGGTCCACTCATCTGGCTCGACAGTGCCAGGCGCAACTTCGACCAGGTTACATTTGGACTCTACACTGTTATCGGCGATGTACGCCAGGGTCCAACCAAAAACAACGGCGAATTTCACGAAGCACTTACAACTTACAACGCATTAATCAGCGCCGGATTACTTGGAATCGACAAAACAAGTCAGCAGGGGTACAATTATGTTAAAATGGCGCAAAACTATTTTAACAGCGATACCAAATGGAATATCGTGATGAACAACACCAATCCTGCAGTGGCAATGGCCGGCGGCGGTTATGGCCGCGACTGGTGGTACGATGTTTATCCGAATGTATTGTATTACGGAGTTGCAGCGCTCTATCCCAATGTCGAAAATACCGAAATGATACAGCGTTCGGTTGCCAATCAGTTTTACAGTGCCGATTCCACGCTTAAAGGCAACTACAATTACTCCTATTTCGATTATGCCAAAATGAAAGGTATGATCAACAATGTACCGCAACAGCAGGATGTGGCAGGCGGACATGCCTGGGTTTTGTATTCTGCTTACCAAAAATTCGGCGACGAACGCTATCTTAAAGGAGCCAAAAGTGCCACTGAAGCCTTACTCAACCAAAAGGAAAGCCGTTTTTATGAAATCCTGCTTCCATTTGGTGCCTATACAGCGGCCCGGCTTAATGCGGAACATGGAACCAATTACGATGTAACTAAATTACTGAACTGGTCGTTCGACGGCTGCCAGGCCAAAGATGGCCGTTACGGCTGGGGCGTAATTGCCGAACGATGGGGCGATTACGATGTTTACGGCCTGCAGGGAAGCATTACTGATGGCGGCGGATACGGTTTCTTTATGAATTCCGTGGCAATGGCATGGCCGCTGGTTCCCATGGTTAAATATGAGCCGCAATATGCAAAAACCATAGGTAAATTTATGCTAAATGCAGTAAATGCTTCGCGTCTTTTTTACCCCGACCAGGTTGACAATGAGCACCAGTGGCTCCCGGAAATGAAAGACATTACTAACGGAATTATCGGTTACGAAGGCATCCGCAAGATGGATGATTACAATAATCCTTCCCTGAAAGGTATTACACCGGTTTCGTTAGGTGATGGACCGAAATGGGTGGCAGGCCAGCCGAAAGAATCCATGTTCAGTCTTTACAGTACTTCCATTGCAGGTGTTTTCGGAGCAATAGTTCATACCACTGATGTGGAAGGCATTATTAAGCTGGATTGCAATATCACCGATTTCTATGCCGAAAACAAGTATCCTGAATTCCTGTATTTCAATCCTTTCGGGGAAGAAAAAACAGTGACCTACATTACAGGGAAAACCGTTGATCTCTTCGATATTGTTTCGAAAAGCTATTTAGCCAAATCGCAAAGCGGAAAAATTGCCCTGAAAATACCTGCCGGATCAGCTATCCTGATCGTGGAATTACCGGCAGGAACCAAATTATCGCCTGAAGGTAAAAAACTGAAAGCGAATGGTTATGTAATTTCTTACAAGTAGTCGAAAAATCAGTTTGTAACAACAAATTCAAAATAAAACCAATGAAACAACTTGTACTTTTCTTCCTATTATTAACAACAGCGGCCTGTGTGTATGCACAAACTGCGTTTACCGGAACCGTTGTTGATTCCAAAACCGGCGAAACCCTTATCGGTGTAACCATCCTGATAAAGGGTACTTCGCAGGGCACAACCACTGATATTGAAGGAAATTATAGCCTTGTTTCGGATCAGTTGAAACCGACTTCGGTGTTGGTATTTTCCTACATTGGGTATAAATCAGTCGAAGATAGTGTTGGTATCAGAACCAGAATCGATGTAATGCTCTCTTCAGAATCGGTTATGCTTGACGAAATGATTGTGGTAGGATATGGATCGGTAAAAAAACGAAATGTTTTAGGCGCAGTAACAAAAGTGGATTCCCGCGAGCTTACGCGGATTCCTGTTGCCGGTCTCGACCAGGCTTTGCAGGGTCGTGCTGCCGGGGTGCAGGTTACTCAGAATACAGGTGCGCCAGGCGAAGGCGTTTCTGTAAGGATCAGGGGTGCAGGTTCAATCAGTTCAAGCAACAATCCGCTTTATATTGTGGATGGAATACCAACGGCTGATGCTCTTAAAATTCTTTCTCCCAACGAAATAGAAAACATTACCGTTCTCAAAGATGCTTCCTCGGCAGCAATTTATGGCTCACGGGCCAACAACGGGGTTGTGCTTATCACCACTAAAAAAGGTGTAAAAGGACAGGCTAAAGTGGTTTACAACGGGCAGTTTGGTTACCAGATACCTGTAAGACTCACTCCAATGGTCAATTCAGCCAACTATGTTACAGCTTACAACGAAGCTGCTGTTAACGACAATTCATATCTTCCCGAAGGGCTTCACCGTCCGCTCATTACAGCCGAAGATGCGGCAAAATTTTCGGATGTAAGTTATGTGGATGAACTGCTCCAACCAGCACCGGTTACCTCTCACGAATTATCCGTTTCAGGTGGTAACGAATCAACCAATTATATCCTTTCCACTTCCCTTTTCAGTCAGAAAGGCATTATCAACAACACCGGTTATACGAGGGGAACAGCCCGGGCTGATGTAAATACGGATGTAAATAAATGGCTAACTGCCGGAATGAGTATGCTGGCAGGTATTTCGAACAATGATATTATCGGAAGTTCGGGCGATGGATATGGGGGAAATGGTGGTAGCGTTGTACGTTATGCATTCTTTCGTAATCCTTCCATTCCGGTAATGTTCGACGACGGGGTAACTTTTGTTGACCGCCCCGCAGAATATTTCGGCGACCAGAAATATGATTCTTTTCTTGGCGATGGCTATAATCCTATCGGAATGGCTGAATATGTTGATAACAACCGCAAGGACGACAGCTACCTCGGCAAAGCATATATAAAAGCTAAGGTTTACACTGGCTTAACATTCACCACCAATTTCGGTATTGATTACCGCAATACAAACTCGCGACGATTCGATCGCACCTGGGGTACCGAAGACCGCATTAGTGCGCGCAACAGCCTCAGCATTTCGAACGAGAGAGCTACCAGCTGGACATTAAACAACCTGCTGAACTATGAAACGATTTTTTCCGAAAACCATACTTTTTCGGCCATGCTTGGGTTCGAAGCTATTAAAGACAATGGAAAAGCTTTCTATGCAAGTGATTCGGATTTCCCTATCCAACAGGACGAACTTATTTATATCGGCAACGGAATAGGTACAAAAAACACTAACCAAAGCGAATGGAATTCGTCACTGGCCTCTTTTTTCGGCAGGGTAAGCTATGATTACAAACAAAAATATTACTTGTCAACAACTCTACGCCGCGATGGATCATCACGGTTTACCGGCGATAACAAATGGGGAAACTTCTATTCTGTTTCAGCCGGATGGGCCTTAAAACAGGAAGAATTTCTTAAAAATGTGAGCTGGCTCGAAAACCTGAAACTCCGCCTCGGGTATGGCGCCATCGGAAACCAGGAAATTGGCCTGTATGCTTACAGCGACCGCATTTCACCTTACTATAATTATCCGTTCGGAGGAGTATCAAATGCCGGATACGCGCAATCGGCCCTGGGCAACGAAAACCTGAAATGGGAAACCAGTTACCAATATAACGCGGGTATTGATGCCGAATTCTGGAGAGGTGCTTTCGTGGTTTCCATCGACGGTTTCTATAAAGTAACGGAAGATATGCTGGTTAAAGCGCCCAACCCGCCTTCGGTTGGTGATGCACAGGCAGCCTGGATCAACAGCGGTTCGGTACTGAACAGCGGCATCGAAATAGAAGCTATTTACCGTCAGGATAAAGGAGACTGGAGTTATTCGGCCGGTGGGAATGTAACATTTCTGCACAATGAAGTACTCAAGCTGGATGCGCCTTTATTTGGCGGACAGGTCGAAACAGGAGTATATGCAACCCGCACCGAAGTTGGTCATGAAATAGGTTCCTTTTACCTGCTCGAAATGGAGGGTATCTTCCAGAATGAAGCAGACGTACTTTTGTCGGCTTTCCAGGGGAACAATATCCATCCGGGTGATGTAAAGTTTAAAGATCAAAATAACGATAACGTTATAGATAATGCTGACCGCATTCATATGGGCAGTGCTATTCCAAAGCTTTTTGCCGGTGTAAACCTCTCAGCAAATTACAAGGATTTTGACCTTACTGTATTCTTCCAGGGTTCTTACGGCAATAAAATTTACCTGCAAATCAACCAGGATATAGAAGGTTTCTATCGTGGATTTACCATTACCCAACGCTATTTCGACGAACGCTGGACGGGTGACGGCACTTCGAATACACAACCGCGACCGGCCTGGAGTGCCAAATCGAACAACGCAAGACCCTCGTCACGTTTCCTCGAAGACGGCTCATACGTGAGACTTAAAAATGTTCAGTTCGGATATACCATTCCGCAGGACGTGCTTAAAGTTGTCGGTCTTTCACGCGTAAGGGTTTACGTTTCGGGTACCAACCTGCTGACTTTAACCAAATATTCGGGACTCGATCCTGAAATGACGGTAAGCGATAACTCGAAAAGTGAAGGTGACCCTGCAGCCGGCATCGATTGGGGAACCTACCCATCGGCTATGACTCTTATGCTCGGTATGAACATCAATTTTTAAACGAAAACGGCTATGAAACAGATAAAACATAATTACACCCATCTGAAAACCAGCTTATTGCTGCTGTCAATTTCATTAATATCGCTGGGTTCGTGCACCAAATTTCTGACCGAAGACCTCAAAGGAACTTTTTCAAACGATACCTATTACCAAAATGAAAAACAGGCTATACAGGCAATCAACGGAGTATATAATGGCATGGCATATACCAATACCAGGAACAACATCTGGGTATTCGGCGACATTGCTTCCGATGACGCAGTAAAAGGCGGAAATCCGGGCGACCAGGCCGAAATCGCCTACATCGATGATTTTACTGCCGATGCCAACAACGGAATGATTGGCAATTACTGGAGTTTTGCTTACGAAGCTATTGCCAGGGCTAACAATGTAATTGCTTATGTGCCTGACGTACCTATGGATGAAGGATTGAAAAGCCGGATAATCGGAGAAGCTAAATTTGTAAGGGCATATACTTATTTTAACCTGGTAAATATTTTTGGCCAGGTTCCATTAAAACTCCTGCCTCAGGTTTCCCAGGAAGCCATTCATGTTCCTTTGAGTGATGCTGCCGCGATTTATCTGCAGATTGAAAAAGATCTTACGGAGGCTTCAGCAGTACTTCCTGCTTCCTATTCCGCATCGGACAAAGGCAGGGTATCCAAAGGAGCTGCACTTGGATTGTTAGGCAAAGTTAGCCTTTACCAGGGAAAATGGTCCGATGCTGTTAGTTATTTCCACCAGGTAGAGGCCCTGGGCATTTACGGACTTTTACCTGATTATGCCAGTAATTTTAAACTGTCGTCAGAAAACAGCAAGGAATCCATATTTGAAATTCAGCACCTGGCGGCTCAAAACCCGGGCGAAGGAAGTCCGCTTAATCAGCAATTTGCACCGGCAACCGAAGGCGGTTACTATTTTAATGCGCCAACACAATTGCTGGTTGATGCTTTCGAAAAGAGCACAACCGGCGAAGTAGATCCTCGTCTGGATGCATCAATAGGTCGTGATGGCCAACCCTGGCTGAACGGCGAGATATTCAGTATGGGCTGGTCACCGACAGGTTTCCTCACCAAAAAAGCATCAGCAGCCGCTTTCGGAAGTATCTGCTTCGCTGAAAGGTGATGGCGATCTGAATTACACGTACATGCGTTATGCCGATGTTTTGCTTATGAAAGCAGAAGCTTTTCTTGAAAGTGGCCAGGCCGACTCGGCAAGAGCCAACCTCAATAAAGTCCGACAGCGGGCCCGCGCAAGTTTTAACGGAACCGCACCTGATGATTTGCTGGCAGACAATACATCGACAGATATCAGTCAATTGCGCGAAGCCATCCGCAGGGAACGCCGGGTTGAACTGGCACAGGAATTTCACCGGTATTTCGATCTTATGCGCTGGGGAAAAGCCACGGCAGAAGCAGCACTCGGACCGGATTTTAACTACGACACCAAGCACTATTTCCCAATCCCTCAGGCTGAGATTGATGCGAACCAGGCGATTAATTGAAGTCGGAAGTCTGGGGAGTCGGGAATCTGGTATCTGGAGAAGGGAGTCTGGAGAAGGTTGAGAATGGAGGGTGGAAGGTGGAAAGTGGAAAGTAGAAGGTAGAGGATGGAATGGCAATCGACGTGAAAGCAAGCATTTGAAAAAAAACAACAATGAAAAGTCAAAATCAATACAACATACCAGGCCAGATGAATCCAGAAGTTAAAGTGAAGATTGCAAAGAAAATCTCCCGACTTCTGACTCCGGTCTTCCGGTCAATACAAAAAGTCCGGTAAAATTAAAATCAAAAACCCAATTAACAATTCACTAAATCCTCATAATTAAAAACCAAAAAAAATGAAAATGAAAAACCTGATTAAATTACGCACTTTGGTGCTCATGCTGATCGTAAGTTCGGCAATGGTCCTCGGATCATGTAAAGATGATGAAGAAGATCCAATCGTACAGGGAGATAAAACAGCTCTCAATGCACTGATTGCAGAAGCTGACGCACTAGCCAATGCTGCTACTACCTCCGAATATCCCGAGACAGCCATTGATACCTACAAAGCTACCCTTGCAACTGTTAAAACTACAGCTGTTACAACACTCACACAGGTTCAGATCAACAACCTGGTTACTCAATTAACCGCAGCTATGACAACTTTTAAGTCGCAGGCTTATGGATTTATTGATGACGCCCTTTATCTTAATGCCGGATGGCACTTTGATGAAGGAACCGGAACAACCGCAACAGCATATTCAGCCGTTAAACATGTGGCCACCTTCTTCAAAGGTAATACTGTCGTAATGGGAGCTGACGCTATGTCGCCAAGCTGGGTTGACGGTGTAAAAGGCGGAAAAGCTGTTTACCTGAATAACGGTGCTCACCTTGAAGTTCCTTACACAACGGCATTCTTACCTGCTAACTTAACCATTTCAGTTTGGATCAAACCACTTGAGTTGTATGAAAACAACTATATCGTTTCGCAAAACTACTGGAACGGTTATAAACTTCAGACTCAGGGTGGCGGAAAACCATTCTTCACTTACAAAAAAGTTGATGGTGGAATCATAGATGCTGATAATGAAACCGATAATTCGATTAAGGCCGGACTTTGGAATCATGTTGTGGTTTCAGTTAATGGTACAACCAAAGAACTGAAATTCTATGTAAACGGTACGCTTACCAAAACGTGGACTGCTGATACCAAAGGCATTGGACCACTTACACAGACCCTTACTGCACCTGACCCACAGCCGTTTATTATCGGCTGCGTAGCTACGGATGCTGAAGTAGCTGCCAATTTTATGGACTGGACAACTGCTGCCAATTTCGGGTACTTCAAAGGTGCCATTGACGAGTTGAAAATCTATAACATCGCACTTGCAGATGGACAGGTTTCGAGACTTTATACTGACGAAAAACCCTAAGCTATTGGTTTAGTGTTTTTTGATTGAAGTGTGAGGAATGGCCCAACTGATCTGCATAATTATTGCAGGCTTTTGGGCCTTCCTTTTTTAGAAATGTAACTGTTAAAAGATCTGATTGTTATGTCAAGTAAAGGAGTTATGTTCAGAATTTCGCTGTTGCTGTTGCCTGTTTTCTGCATCAGTCATAATTTATTTGCGCAACCATTACAACTTAAGGCATCCGGAGACAATCAAATCGGATTTCATGTTGAAATTTATGCCGGTGATCAGCTATTGATTACCAATACCGAAGAATTCGCGATCCGCTTTTTTAATACAGATGCCAGTACTACAGCTTCTATTTCCGCATGGAATGGTGAAAAATGGACCGAAAATGATTCGTCAATAACGCTTACGCGGAATTCGTACATGCCGGAATTTGATGCCAACATATCAGTTTCTGTACATTATGAAATTGTGAACCGTAATTTGGTAAAAAAGACGATTCAGCTTTTTCAGCCCTCCATGACAGATATGTACTATATACTGGACGAAACCGCTCGTCCGGCAAAGAAGCCTTTGAAATACACAACTTTTGAGTATGATAATTTCCCCGGCGGAATGGTGCATGAAATGTACCCGGCTGCCGGTTGGGTTACACCGGATAAAAAAGTAGTCGGATTTCTGACAGATGCAGGTTATAAGAACCAGTTTACACGAACTACCCGCCGCCGTTTCAGTGGCAGAGGAGGCGGATTTGTCGGGATGAGGCTGCTACCCGATCCAAATTTATATTCTGTTGCTAAGTCGGAGGAACAGTCGGATGGAAATGACTATATCCGCCGCACCTATGGCGAAATGTACAACCTGGATGCCGGAACCAGCAAAATTGTTAAAGCCGGAAATGCCTGGCAAAAAGAAGGAAATGTGGAAGTTGTGCGGAATGACAGCCTGATATCCCTTGTTTGCCATCCGGGTGGCAGAGCCGGTATTGAATTTACCGCACCTTTCGAAAATCAGAAAATTTATACTATTTCATTTCTCTGCAAAGGCAATACTCCTGTTGCACTTAAGCTGTTTCGTCTACGAAATGGCATACGGACTTTTGAACTTGAAGAAGGAGTAAAATACATTGATAATTTCCCGGCTAACGAAAAGGACTGGACTCTCTTTAAAGGAAGTATCTTAATCCCATATATTGAACAGGATTCAGTCGAAATGTTTATTGGCACTCAATCAGGAAAAGAATCGTGGCTTCAGATTAAAGACCTTCAGTTTACTGAACACCAGCCAAAGGTGGAAGCATATAATCAGCTTCCGATGGGTAAAACATCCGAAAAAACCACATACATTTTTGTTGAGTCTTATACAAACCATAAAGATTTTATGATTTCGGCCCAAACCCGGTTGGCAGAAGGAAAAGGATTTAAAGGTTCGCAGATCGAAAAAATGATGTATGCCAATTTCAATATGCTTACATGGATCACATCGGTAAATGATATGACACCATTCAATGTACCGAACAAAAATTATTCGCCGGATATGTATAACCGGGATTCGTTTTTTGCCTGCGTTTCCACGTATAACAAGGAGTTGAACTTATCTATCTGGGAACAATGGGGCAAAACGCAGACACCTGAAGGCGGAATCGGTACTATTATCACTCCCTACATGGGTTCGGTTGAAGCCAAGGACAATGAAGCCACCATCGAATGGCTGATATGGGCCATGATGAACAAACGCAGGTTCGGAGTCGAACTTCCGCAGGACAAAATAAAACTGGCTGTAGATTATGTGCTGAATGAATTCGATGCCGGCCACGATGGAATATGCCGTTCGCATTTCTCCCTCAGCCAGATTGATATTGTGGATTTCGAGCCTAAAACCGACCGACTGGCCGTAAACCAGGGAATGCTCGCCATTGCCCTGCGGACAATCAACGAACTAGGTTATGAAATACCTGAAACCTACATCGCAAAAGTGGAACAGGAATACCGTAATTTTTATGATCCACAGCGAGGTCATCTCCTTTTTGACCGCAACTTTCCCGACCTGATAAACCTGAACGACCTGGAACCCGAATTCTTTTCGCTATGGCTGTTCAACAGGCCGATACTGACTGACGAAATGGTAATCAGCCACCTCAACCAGGTTCCGATTTTGAATAAAGTTGCCAATTCGCCACATCCGGAACTGGGAACAACTGCGCCTATATTAATCCGCCGTACAAAAGACAAACAAGGGTATGCTTACCTTACAGGCGATTACCAGCCTTTTGAAAAATTTGGCGAAGCCAATTACAGCAATGGACAGAGTGATGGCTTTTATTACAACGGCGGAAGCTGGTTTCGGGCGGAGTATTGCGCCTATGTTGTCGGATTAAAACATGGCTGGAAGAATGCTCAGAAGCTAATGGAAAACCGGGCCTGGGCCGAAATCCATCTGCATCCGGAATGGCCTTTCAGCAAGGAATTTATCCCTACCAAATGGACAAGCACCGATTCGTGGTGGGTTTCTACCAAGGGACTTTGCTGGAATGTGTTTATACTGATGGCTGATGAGGTGGCAGGATTGCGCACTCCGGATATGGACCCGGACTATGGGGGAAAGTGATGAGGGGCGATGGGGAGAGATGGAGATGGGCGATGGGGCGAGGGGCGAAAGGAGATATTTGAAAGCTTCAAAGTAAAGGTTTACAACACTAAAAAATAACAACAATGAAACGAATTATACTTTTACTCCAGTTCTGCATCATCACGATGCTTTCATTTGCCCAGCAGGGACAGCTGAGTATTTCGAGAGTTGATTTAATGCCCGATCTGCCTGCACCACTACTGATCCGGGATTGGAATACGGTTGCTGTGAATTACGACAGTTTCGTATTTGATTTCACGAAATCCGGGCAATATTTGCCATTATCGCGCCCGGGAACACTGGGGCAGTTCAATTATCCTGATAATATTCCCTTGTTTCTTGATTCGTATGTAGGAGCGGATGATCACCTCAACCAGGCAGAAGCGATTAATATTATGCCCGCTATAATAGGAGCATCACTTGCCGGAATTGACAAGAGTAACCAAAATGGGATGAACTGGGTAGCGATGTCAAAAGATTTTTTCAATCTGAAAAATGGACAGAATGTATATTTAAACGGGTATTCAACCACATCAGGCAACGACTGGTGGTATGACCTGATGCCCAATGTGTATTTTTATCAGCTAAAAACACTGTATCCTTCCGCTGCACCCGAATTCGATGCTCAGTTTACCACTGTTGCCGACCGATGGCTCTATTGTGTGAAGCAACTGGGCGGAAGCGCAACACCATGGTCTGTTCCCGATATGAATTACAGGGCTTTCGACCTGAGTACTGGTCTTCCACTTACAACAGGCGTTCCCGAACCGGAATCAGCAGGAAGCCTTGCGTGGCTGTTATACAATGCTTACCTCGAAACGGGTAACAGGAAATACAATGAAGGTGCCATGCAGGCAATGGATTTCCTTGCCGGATTTGGATCAAATCCCTCATACGAACTTCAGCTCCCCTACGGAACGCTTGCCGCTGCCCGGATGAATGCTGTTGAAGGAACAAATTATCCAATTCAGAAATTTCTTGACTGGTGTTTTGACCGTGGAACGCTGCGTGGCTGGGGTTCAATTGTAGGCACCTGGGGCGGATATGATGTTTCCGGTTTGATCGGAGAAGCCAATGATAACGGCAATGATTATGCTTTTGTGATGAATGGTTTTCAGCAGGCAGCAGCCCTGGCACCACTTCCCAAGTATGATAAACGATATTCCAAAGCAATTGCCAAATGGATCCTTAATATCAGCAATGCCAGCCGTTTGTTTTATTGGAACGCATTGCCACAGGCAAACCAGGATTCGTATTCATGGGCATCGGTTAATGATCCTGATGCCGTTATTCCGCATGAATCCATGAAACAGATCTGGTCGGGAAAATCTCCTTTTGCCACGGGCGATGCTATAGGCGGAGGCTGGGCAGCAACCAATTTATCGCTTTACAGCGGATCGAGTGTTGGATATCTCGCAGCTGTGGCTAAAACAACCAATATTCCTGAAATTCTGCAGATTGATCTCAATAAAACTGATTTTTACGGAGAGAATTCCCTGCCCTCGTATTTGTACTATAATCCTACATCCACCGGAAAAGTGATTGATGTAAATCTGCCAACCGGAATTTTGGGGGTTTACGAAGCAATTACTGAAACTGTGCTGAATTCATCAGTTTCAGGCATCTTTCAATTGACAGTTCCGGCCGGTGAAGTAAGACTAATCAGGATGTTTGCAGCAGGAATTGTACCCGAAAATCTTAACGGCAAACTTTATGCAGGTGATGATGTACTTGATTATCATTATGAATACGATTTTTCCGTAAACCTGCTGATTAAAGCACTTTCTACTGATAAAAATCCTGTTGTTATTAATTCGTCATTTACCGCTTTTTGCGAACCAAGAAATGTAAACCCGGGTGATCCGGTAGAGTTTCAATGGTTTCTGAATGATGTTCTGATTGAAAATCAAAACCTGTCGCACGTTACACTTTCGGCTCCATCGGTTGCCGGTTCCTTTGTTCTGAAATGCCAGATCAGTTTCAACAGCCAGATCGCCGAAGACACACTCCAGCTAAGTGCAGTTGAACACATTTCTGCTCCGCCTGTGGTAAACGGTATTCAATCCGCTTCGGAATACACTGTTATTGGAGAAACAAATACTTTCACCGCCCAGGTTGATCCTGCACCCGGCGAAATTCTGCAATATGTCTGGACAGCCACTGAAGGGGTTTTGGGCCAGAATGGTGGGAATTCTATCACCTGGCAGGCACCAGAAGTTCCGTCAGGCAGCACGATCACGGTACAGGTTACCAACCAGGATAATCTTTCCACAACAGTTTCTACAGGAGCATTGGCAAAAGATACAAGCCTTGCTGTACAAACACCGCTTATCTGGTATCCGTTTGATACGGATAACCTGAATGTTGCATCGAACCAGTTTCATGCAACAGTTGCTGGTGCAACAAAGACAGAAGATGCCCGGGGAATTCCATCGTTGGCTTACCGGTTTATATCCGGACAAAATATAATCTATACAGAAAACAAGCCGGAATTAAATTTTGGAGAAGCCGTAAGTCTCAGTTGCTGGGTGAAGTGCGAACAGCTTGATTCAGAAAGGTTTATTGTTTCGCATGGATCGTGGCAACAACGGTACAAACTTTCAATAACTCCTGAAGGGTATTTTCGCTGGACGGTGAAAACCAATGCAGGTGTGGCTGATCTTGATGGCTCCACTCCAATTGAATTGAACCGATATTACCACATTACAGCGCTGTATACGGGATATTCCCTCGAATTATACGTAGATGGCACTCTTGATACTTTTAAGGCGTTTACCGGTACAATTCAGCCATCAACCAAACCACTGACAATTGGCAGAATGGACAATGTGGAAACTCTTTATGCGCTTAAGGGAAGTGTGGATGAAGTAAAACTTTGGGATAAAGAAATTCCAGTAAAACAAGTCGAAAACCTGAAAAACCAATGGGCTACGCCGGCGGGAATTGCAGAAAATAGAAGTATTGCCCGTATTTATCCAAATCCTGCCGATGAGGTTATCTATATTGAATTTGCCGGGAAATCACGGGCTGTAAAAGTGTCACTGATTGCAGCCGATGGCAGGGAAATTCTGAATTATCAAGATAATACGTCAGATTCAAAGCTGGAAATAAAAATCCTAAAAGAATTGGCCGGCATGTATTTACTCAGGATCCAATTGAATGACGGGAATATGGTAACTCGGAAAATTATAATCAGGTAAAAAGAATATAATGTAAACTGAATTTATCTGAAGTTTTATTTCTCAGCCGTAAGTATTTCTTCAATTTGAACCAGATTATTCGGGAGATAATTTTTCGCGACATCCCAAATAATCTCATAATCAATTCCAAAGTATTCATGTGAGACCTTGTTTCTCAATAAGTACATTTCCATCCACGGAACTTCCGGGTACATTTCTTTAATAAAAACCGGTACTTTGCGTGATGCTTCACCTATAATTTCAAAGTTTCGGATAACTGCATCAACTGTTTTGTAATCGTGTTTAAACTCTATAAAAGTGAGGCCTTCAATATATTCTTCAATCCTACTCATAGCCAGAGCCATGTCTTCGAGAAAAAGTCTATGTGTTCGTTCCTCTTTTTTCACTATGCGTAATTGACTTGTTTCAAAATACTTTCTTTTAGCTGTTCCTTCAACGCGCTTTTTGTAACCAGATCAATTTTCCGATTAAATGTTTTTTCAAGGTACAACTCCAGGGTGAAGAATTTCCAGCCGATAGGTTTCTCTAATTCCACAATAATGTCAATGTCACTTTCCTCATCGTTAGAATTATCCGAAAAAGAGCCAAACAATCCAATCTCCGTTACTGAATAGTCCTTATAAAGAGAAGGTTTTAACTCTTTGAGTCTGGATAATATGGTTTCTTTTGTAATCATTGTTCAAAGGTAATCAATTTCAATTTAGAATTTGGGCTGATTTGCCTGATTTGTTGAACAGGTTGATTATACATGATTGATAAAGAGTGTTCGACTAAATTTCAACCAAAATAATTTCAGAACTTCATCTCCGGAATTTCTCCTTCAACAATAAGTGGGGCGGCAGTCGCTTTTACAATGTCCTCAACACTTAAGCCGGGAGCCCTTTCGATAAGTCTAAAGCCATTTTCGGTGACATCAATCACAGCCAGGTCCGAAACGATCCGTTTTACACACTTAATTCCGGTAAGCGGCAAAGTGCATTGTTTCAGCAATTTAGATTCCCCATCCTTGCTGCAATGCTGCATTGCCACAATAATATTGCGTGCCGAAGCTACCAGGTCCATGGCGCCACCCATGCCTTTCACCATTTTGCCTGGGATTTTCCAGCTGGCAATATCGCCTTGTTCGGTGACCTCAAATGCCCCCAAAACTGTTAAATCTACGTGCCCGCCCCGGATCATGGCAAAACTCAGCGACGAATCGAAATAAGCAGCGCCGGGAATTACCGTAACCGTTTGCTTACCTGCGTTGATCAGGTCGGCATCCACTTCATCGGGGTAAGGAAAAGGACCCATCCCGAGAATCCCGTTTTCGGATTGCAGTACAACCTTCATTCCTTCAGGGATATAATTAGCAACCAAAGTCGGAATTCCGATTCCAAGGTTAACGTAATAACCGTCGTGGAGTTCCTGTGCTATGCGTTGGGCGATTTGTTCTTTTGTGAGTGGCATGTTTTTGATTTTTGATTGCGGATTGCGGGTTGAAGATTGCGGATTGGGGATTGTGGATTGGGGGAATAAATCCGAATTCATCAATCCAAAATCCAAAATTATTCTCTAACAGTTACTCTCTCAATCCTTTTCTCGTAATCAGTCCCCTGGAAAATACGCTGTACAAAAATACCGGGGGTATGAATATAATTGGGATCGAGCGTACCCGCAGGAACGAGTTCTTCCACTTCTGCAACTGTAATTTTACCAGCCATGGCCATAGACTGGTTAAAATTGTTTGCTGTCTGCTTGTAAATAAGATTTCCCATTGTATCTCCTTTCCAGGCTTTTACAAACGCAAAATCTGCTTCCAGGGCCGATTCGAGCAGGTGAGGCTTTCCATCGAAAACACGGATTTCTTTGCCTTCGGCTACTTCGGTTCCGGCACCTGCGGGGACAAAAAAGGCAGGAATTCCGGCACCACCGGCACGACAACGTTCAGCAAGCGTTCCCTGTGGAATCAATTCAACTTCGAGTTCCCCGGCAAGCAGCTGGCGTTCAAACTCTGAATTTTCACCAACATAGGACGAAATCATTTTGTGTATCTGCTTGTTTTTTAACAGAATACCGAGTCCAAAATCATCGACACCGGCATTATTCGAAATGCAGGTCAATCCTTTAACACCACTTTTGAATAATGCGCTTATTGCATTTTCGGGAATTCCGCAAAGGCCGAAACCACCGACCATTAGGGTCATTCCATCTGTTACACCTTGAATAGCCTCTGCAGCATTTTTAACGACTTTGTTCATATTTCAAAATTTGTGCCTGAAAGTATAAAAATTTAACTCACTACCTTAATTTTAATTTCATTGCAGAATTTTCTGTGCAAAACTCCTGGCTTCAAGAAGTTTGTTTTCGTCAATCCCTGTTGAAATTCCCTGCGTTTTGCACCAATCAATTAAATTGTATGTGTCAAGATTCCCAAGTAACTCATAGCCAGTCATCGGGCAGCCTCCAAAACCACCGAGAGCTCCTTCAAAATTGCGCATTCCTCCCCGCCAGGCTGCTTCCACTTTTTCCTGCCAGTCGTCAGGTTTGGTGTGCAGGTGTATCCCAAGTTTTAGTCCGCTGAACTCATTTACCAGTCGAGAACAAATCTTTTCGATGCTATCCGCTGAACCTTCCCCGGTAATGTCAGAATAAGCAATGTCTTGAAACCCATTTCTTGTCAACCGTTCTGTTTCCTTCATAATTTGATCCTCGCTCCAGTAATCACCATACGGATTCCCGAAAGCCATAGATAAATATACACGTATCGCCTTTCCAGAGTTCAATGCCATTGATTGTATTGCCAGCATTTCTTTCCAGGCTTTCTCAGGATCTGAATGGATATTTCGTTGCAGAAATGTTGGTGAGGTAGAATAGGGGAATCCTATTAATCCGATCGATGAATACTTGCAGGCATCCTGGGCACCCTTTGTATTACCAACAACCACCATTATTTTCGAGCTACTTTCACTTGTTGTAAGACTTGATATTACTTCCGCGGTATCAGCCATTTGAGGCACGGCTTTGGGTGAAACAAAACTTCCGATATCCACGGTTTCGAAGCCACATTTGAGCAGAAGATTGATGTATTCTGCTTTCTTTTCAGCAGGAACATAATCAGTCCTCCCCTGAAAAGCATCACGCGGAGTTTCTGTAATCTGCAGACATTCGTTCTTATTCATTTTACTAATTGGGATGAAAACTATTATTTTCTCTATTATGTTAATCAGGATTTACTTACTCAAAATTCTCATTCTTCCTTCTCTGTGTCTCTCCGTGTACTAAGTGCCTCCGTGGTTTTTAACCACTTAGACACTAAGATCACTAAGTTTCACTAAGAATTATTCCTTCAGGATTTTGCTAACTCAAAATTCTCATTCTTCTTTCTCAGTGGCCTTCCGTGTACTCTGTGCCTCCGTGGTTTTTTAACCAGTCATGCACTAAATTTCACTAAGAATTTTTGCTCAATGCATTATCTTATCCCCACTAACACCCAATATACCTCGAAATCACCATCCTCTGTATTTCCGAAGTGCCTTCTCCTATCTGCAGCAACCGCTGGTCGCGGTAAAAACGCTCAATCGGGTAATCTTTCATCAGGCCGTAGCCTCCGTGAATCTGAACAGCTTCGTCGGCAACTTCTTTTGCAATTTCGGAACAGTAAAGTTTCGACATGGCTGCTTCCTTGGCAAAAGGTAAATGGTTGTCTTTCAGCCAGCAGGCTTTATAAAGGAGTGTACGTGCAAGTTCTATTTTGGTTGCCATATCAGCCAGTTTAAATCCAATGGCTTGAAATTTCGCTATCGGTTGCCCGAATTGTTTGCGTTCCTGCGCATAGCTGAGTGCCATTTCGAATGCGCCCTGTGCACAACCCAAACCCATGGCGGCAATTGATAAACGACCATTATCAAGAGTGCTGAGCATAATGCGGGAGCCATCGCCGACTTTACCCAGCACATTCTCATAAGGAACACGGCATTCGTCGAAGAAAAGCTCGGCCGTATCGCTGGCACGCCACATCATTTTACCATGCATGGCACGACTTGTGAACCCCGGCGTACCTTTTTCGACAATGATAGTGGTAAATTCTTTCTTGCCAGCCGTTTCGCCTGTTACTGCCTGAACGGTAACGCCTGCGGAAATATCGGAAGCTCCGTTGGTTATAAATATTTTGGAGCCGGTAATTACCCATTCACCATTTTCGACATACGCACGGGTACGGGTTCCGCGTGAATCGCTGCCTGCATCGGGTTCGGTAAGGCCAAAAGCCCACATGGCTTCGCCGGTGCATAATGGAGGCAGATATTTTTGCTTCTGCTTTTCAGTTCCGTAATAGTACAACGGACCGATACCCAATGAATTATGCGCTGCAATAGTAGCTGCCTGCGAACCATCAACCCGGGCAAGTTCCTCAACGGCAATAATATAGGATAATGTGTCCATGCCATGTCCGCCATATTCTTCAGGTGTGCTGATACCAAACAATCCCAGTTGACCCATGCTTAGTGTCAATTCAGGCGAGAAACGACCTTCTTCATCCAATTCCCGGGCTAAGGGTTTTATTTCGCGTTCGGCAAAATCGCGGACTGCTTTGCGGATGCTTTGTTGTTCTTCGGTAAGATGAAAATCCATTTTAACGGTGTTATTTAAATTAAGAATGAACGCTTATTTATTGGAAATGTATTTTTTTATTTTATGCCTCTAATGCTGACAAATGAACAAGTGTAGTATTGCTGTCGACCAGATCGCCGGCAGAAACATTTATTCGATCAATAACAGCATCTGCCGGGCTTAAAATGTTATTCTCCATCTTCATGGCTTCAACTACAAGCAGAATATCGCCTTTCGAAACTACATCACCTTCACTTACATTCACTTTTATAACTTTTCCCGGCATAGGTGAAGTGATGTTACTGCCGCCTTCACCAACAGCCGATATTTCCAGGTTAAACTCAGCCGAAGCCGGAAGAATGTCCTTACGGATAACTTCAAACAAATGCGTGTTGTAACTGATCAGGACTTTCCCGGGTTCAGGGTGTGAGACAAATACGGTGAAGGTTTCACTATTAACTTGAATATCAATTTGTTGGCGAAAAGATATTTCCTCGAAAAGGATTTTCAAACTTTGTCCGTTTACATTCAGGAGAAGTTCATTTTCATGTAAATCAACGATTTGGGAACGGATATTTTTACCATCCATTTCCAGTTCCGGCTGCATTAAAACACGCCAGTAACCTATTTCATTCCATATGGTTTTCTCTGTACTTTTTAATTGAGGTAGCTCCGGTTTTGCTGATAATGCGATAGACAGTGGCAGTGATTCAGGCACCGAATTACGTTCGCTTTCAATTCCTGAAAGCAGAACGGTTGTATGCTCATCACAGAAACGTGTTGAAATTGTATTATTGACAAAATCAGTGTTTTGCATAATTGCATACAGGTAACTGATGTTGTTTTTAATACCATGAATTCCATAATTCTGCAAAGCATCAATCATATGAAACCTGGCTTCCTCGCGTGTTTTTCCGTGGGTTATCAGTTTGGCAATCATGGGATCGAAAAAACTGCTTACCTGGTAAGGCTTATTCATGGCATCATCCACACGGATAAAATCACCTGAAGGTTTCTGGTAAAGCGAAAGATTACCTGGTGAAGGCAAAAAGTTATTTGCAGGATCTTCGGCATAAATCCGGCATTCGATGGCATGGCCTGTTTGACGAAGATCGTTTTGGTTCAACCTCAGTTTTTCGCAGGAAGCTATAAACAATTGTTCCTCAACAATATCAATTCCGGTAGTAAGCTCTGTAACAGGATGTTCGACCTGAATACGTGTATTCATTTCGAGGAAATAGAAACTCATGTCTTTATCAACCAGGAACTCAATGGTTCCGGCACCTGAATAGTTAATCGCTTTACCGATTGCCACGGCAGCTTCACCCATTTGTGAACGTAATTCAGGAGTTAGTGTAGGCGAAGGAGCTTCTTCAACAATTTTCTGGTAGCGGCGCTGTATGGTACATTCACGTTCGAAAAGGTGTACTACATTTCCAAAATTATCGCCAAGTATCTGAAATTCAATATGCCTGGGTTCGGCAAGGTATTTCTCAACGTAAACAGTTCCATCGGCAAAATAGTTTTTTGCTTCGCGCGAAGCAGCTTCGAGCGCACCGGCAAGGCTCTCCTTGTCGTTAACAATGCGCATTCCCTTACCTCCGCCTCCACCGGCAGCTTTTACCAGAACAGGAAACCCTATTTCATCTACTTTTCCGAGAATAGTGGCTGCATCGCCCGATAAGCCCCTGGAAACCGGAACGTTAATTGATGTAACAAAATTCCGTGCTTCCACCTTGTTTCCCATTACTTCCATTATTTTGGCTTCGGGGCCAACAAAAATAATCCCTGCTTCGTTGCAGGCTTTTACCAGGGCAGGATTCTCCGAAAGGAAACCATAACCCGGGTGCAAAGCATCACAATGACTGCTTTTCGCGATATGAATAATTGCAGGAATATTGAGATACGTTTCCGAAAGTTCGGATTTCCCTATGCAATACGCTTCATCGGCAAAACTATGGTGCAGACTGCTTCTGTCAATTTCAGAATAGATGGCAACAGTGCGAACGCCCATTTTTCGGGCTGTGCGGATAATTCTGACAGCTATTTCGCCACGGTTGGCTATAAGGAGTTTCTTGATCATGTGTTTAATTACCTGGTTTTAAAATTCATCTTTACCTGATCATCCTGATTAATTGATCCAACGAGGTTTTCGTTTCTCCAGAAACGCTGCCATGCCTTCCTGTCCTTCTTCCGAAGCACGGATTTCTGCAATCATCTGAGCGGTATAAGTAAGCGCTTCGTTGAGATCGATATGATTTACTACTTTATCAATCAGGTTTTTACAATGTGTGATGGCTGCCGGGCCGCTGGTAAGAAGCATCTGAACCATATTATTAACATAACTTTCAACTTCATCGGCCGGAAATGATTTATTAACCAATTTATAATTTTCAGCTTCCTGTCCTGTGATGCGCCGACCTGTAAGCATAAGTTCGCGGGCACCATATTCGCCTACTCTTTTAATCACGTAAGGTGAAATGCAGGCCGGTACAATCCCGATTTTTACTTCGCTGAGCGAAAATACAGTTTCGTTATCGCAAATGGCAATATCGCAGGCTGCAAGCAAGCCGTTAGCTCCACCTATAGCAGCTCCATGAACTACGGCAATTGTAGGTTTTGGGGAAGAATATATTGAATAGAAACATTCGGACAATCGGTAACTTTCGGCATAATTCTGTTCATAACTGTATCGGGAAACATCGCGCATCCAGTTCAGGTCGGCTCCTGCACAAAAGGATTTTCCTTCGCCTTTGAGAATAATTACCCGGATATCATCCATTTTTCCCGCTTCACGGAATGCGTCCGTAAGCTCGGCAATCATAACTTCGTTGAAAGCATTTCGGATATCGGGACGGTTAAGTTCTATGGTCGCAATCCCGCGTTCGGTTTCCAGTTTAATAGTTGAGTATTCTTTCATTTTATTTTTGTTTCTTTTATTTTTACCGCAATGACGAATTATTTACCGCAATGACGCAAAGGTTACGCAAAGAAGATCAGAAAAATCTGTAGAGGTTTCATAGTTCGATTTCGCCATATCGCCCTTCGCCTTGTCCCCTTGTCCCCTTGTCTCCTTGTCCCTGAGTCCCCTTGTCCTACTACATCCTGAACACACCGTACTTCGTCTCTTCCCAATGCTTATTCATAGAAGCAGCAATTCCCATTGCCAGAACCTTTCGTGTATCCACGGGATCAATAATGCCATCGTCCCAAAGTCGGGCAGTGCTGAAATAGGCTGAACCTTCTTCTTCGTATTTCCTGAGAATTGAATTTCGCAACTCTTCACGATCAGCATCAGCAAGGGTGAGACCTTTGGCTTTGAGTTGTTCTTCCTTAACAGTGATAAGAACCCCGGCAGCCTGTTCGCCACCCATCACACTGATTTTCGAATTTGGCCACATAAACAGCAACCTCGGTTCGTAGGCACGTCCAGCCATGGCATAATTTCCTGCACCGAATGATCCTCCGAAAACCATGGTGAATTTAGGAACCCTGGCATTTGCCACCGCATGAACTAATTTGGATCCATCGCGCGCTATACCTCGGCGTTCATATTCCTTACCAACAATAAAACCGGTAATATTCTGAAGGAAAAGGATAGGGACATTCCGCGAAGTACAGAGTTCGATAAAATGAGCCCCTTTCAATGCAGTTTCGGAAAATAAAACTCCGTTGCTGGCTAGTATTCCAACCGGCAAACCCATAATATGTGCAAAGCCAGTTACAATAGTGGGTGCATATTTGGCTTTAAATTCGTGAAAACGGCTGCCATCAACAATACGTGCTATGATTTCGTGTGCATCAACCGGTTTGCGCAAATCAATGGGCGCAATGCCATAAAGTTCAGCAGGATTGTAGTAAGGTTCTTCAATTGGTGCCAGTTCGAGGAATTGTTTCTGTGGTTTTTTGAGTGTTGAAAATATATTCCGGCAAATCTGCAACGCGTGGCTGTCGTTTTCGGCAATATGGTCGGCAACGCCTGAAATGGAAGTATGAACTTCGGCTCCGCCAAGTTCTTCGGCTGTAACCTCTTCACCTGTAGCGGCTTTCACCAATGGTGGTCCACCGATAAAGATGGTTCCCTGGTTGCGGACAATGATCACTTCATCGCTCATAGCAGGAACATAAGCCCCACCGGCTGTGCATGAACCCATTACGACAGCTATCTGCGGAATTCCTTCGGCCGACATGCGTGCCTGGTTGAAAAAGAACCGACCGAAATCATATTTATCAGGAAAAACATTGGCTTGTTCAGGAAGAAAAACGCCTCCCGAATCGACCAGGTAAACGCAGGGAAGGTGATTTTCCATGGCAATTTCCTGTGCCCTGACATGCTTTTTAATGGTTTCGGCAATATAGGTTCCGCCTTTCACGGTAGCATCGTTAGCCACGATCATTGCTTCGCGGCCAAGTATTACGCCAATGCCTGTAATAATTCCGGCTGAAGGGAAGCCGTTATCATACATTCCATAAGCAGCCATGGTCGAAAGTTCCAGGAAAGGGGTAGCCGGATCAATCAGTTGATCGATACGCTCCCGGGCAAGGAGTTTGCCTCTTTCCTTATGACGACTCACGATGGATGCCGGTGAACCGTTAACAACACCATCTAATGTATTGCGGTATTGCTGTATGATTTGCCCGTATGCTTCGAGGTTCGCGAGATATTCGGGCGAATGAATGTTGATTTTTGATTCAATCCTGTACAAGACAATATGTTTTAAATGAAGGCATTACAAAATTAATTCATGATCCTGGCACATAAAAACGTACCGGATAGGAAAACCTAAATTACAAATAAATCTGAAATAGAAACAAATGTAGATTTAATTATTCAGTTTTTTGAATATGATCTTATCCTCGTCTCTTCGGGAGTCGCAGTAAGTGAGGTATAAATTTTAATTAAACACATCAATAACTTACATCTAAATTATTCTATATTTGTGCTTATCATATAAATCTTTCCATGCAAACCGAAGTCTATAAACCCAAAAACCATATCCGCATCGTTACCGCCGCTTCCCTGTTCGACGGACATGATGCTGCCATTAACATTATGCGCCGTATATTGCAAAGTACAGGCGTAGAGGTAATTCATCTCGGCCACGACCGGCAGGTGCAGGAAATTGTAGATTGTGCCATACAGGAAGATGTTCAGGCTGTTGCCATAACTTCATATCAGGGCGGGCATATGGAATTTTTTAAATACATGCATGATTTGCTAAAGGAACGGGGTTGCGGTCATATTAAAATTTTCGGAGGTGGCGGGGGAGTAATCCTTCCGGAGGAAATCGAAGAACTGCAGGCGTATGGTATAACACGAATTTATTCTCCTGACGATGGCCGTCACCTGGGTTTGCAGGGAATGATAAATGAAGTAGTCGAATTATCAGATTATCCTACAGGCAAAGACCTCAAAATTACCAAAGCCGATATTCTGAAACGAGACTATCATGCTATAGCCCAGTTAATTTCAGCAGCTGAAAATCATCATTCGGAGGTTAAAAACATACTCTCAGAGCTTAAAGAAGGATGCGCATCAAGTACAACTCCTGTACTAGGAGTTACCGGAACAGGCGGTGCTGGAAAGTCTTCATTGGTAGATGAACTGGTAAGACGTTTTCTGGCTGATTTTCCCGAGAAAACACTTGCAATTATTTCTGTTGATCCTTCGAAGCGAAAAACCGGTGGTGCATTGCTTGGCGACCGCATTCGCATGAATGCAATAAATACTTCCCGGGTTTATATGCGCTCCCTGGCTACACGGCAGGCTAACCTTGCCCTTTCGAAATATATAGCAGAAGCACTTTGCGTTGTTAAAAATGCCGGCTTCGACCTGGTTATCCTCGAAACTTCGGGCATAGGTCAGTCGGATACCGAAATAGTTGAATACGGCGATGTAACTATGTATGTAATGACGCCTGAATACGGTGCCGCTACCCAGCTCGAAAAGATTGATATGCTCGATTATGCTGATATTATTGCCCTTAATAAATCAGATAAGAGAGGTGCGCTGGATGCTTTGCGCGATGTACGCAAACAGTTTGCCCGCAACCGTATGTTGTTTACCACCGATCCTGAAAAACTGCCTGTTTTCGCCACCATGGCCTCGCAGTTTAACGATCACGGGGTTAACCTTTTATACCGCGAACTTCTTACGATTATCAATACTAAAACAAAGGCGAACTTCATTTCGACATATACTGTTACTGAGGATATGGAGCAAATTGCCGGTATTATCCCTCCGCGCAGGGTACGCTATCTAAGCGAAATTTCGGAAACCATCCGTAATTACAATAAATGGGCTGCAGAACAGGCCGCCATCGCCAGCCGCCTTTATGGACTGCATATTGCCATTGAAGAACTAAATCAAAGCACTAATCCTGTTTCAGAAAAATCTCCCCTCTCCTCTCTCCCCTCTCCCCTCGAAAACTCGTCTTCTGCCCTGACCGCAGAACTCAAAAAGCGCTATAAAGAAACCCAAAAAAACCTTACCCCCCAATCTCAAACCCTCCTCGACGACTGGCAACGCAAAGTTAACCATCTGAAAAAAGACACATACAGCTACCAGGTCCGTGGCAAGGAAGTAAAGGTGCAGACGTACACTGAATCTTTGTCGCATCTTCGCATCCCTAAAATCGCCATGCCCAAATACAAGGACTGGGGCGATATCCTTTTCTGGTGCCTGACCGAAAATGTTCCCGGTGAATTCCCGTATGCTGCAGGTTTATATCCATTTAAGCGTGAAAATGAAGATCCTACCCGCATGTTTGCCGGCGAAGGCGGACCGGAGCGTACCAATAAACGCTTTCATTACGTGTCCTTAGGAATGCCGGCTAAACGGCTTTCCACAGCCTTTGACTCGGTGACTTTGTATGGAGCAGATCCCGGAAGACGCCCCGATATTTACGGTAAAATAGGGAATTCAGGCGTTTCGGTAGCTTGTCTTGATGATGCCAAGAAACTATATTCTGGATTTAACCTCTGCGATCCGGCCACTTCCGTTTCGATGACTATAAATGGCCCGGCGCCGGCTATGCTCGGATTCTTTATGAATACCGCCATCGACCAGCAATGCGAATTGTTTATCCGTAAAAACGGACTGGAAGATGAAACCGAACAGAAAATAAAGGCAATCTACCAAAAACGCGGAACTAAACGCCCTGCTTACCAGGGAAAACTGCCCGAAGGCAATGACGGGCTTGGTCTTATGCTTTTGGGTATAACCGGCGACCAGGTGCTTCCAGCCGAAGTTTACCGCAAAATTAAAGCTGATACCATCGCCAATGTCAGAGGAACAGTTCAGGCTGATATCCTGAAAGAAGACCAGGCGCAGAATACATGCATTTTCAGTACCGACTTCGCCCTGAGGCTGATGGGCGATGTGCAACAGTATTTTATCGAAAACAATGTCCGGAATTTCTACTCCGTTTCTATTTCGGGATACCATATTGCTGAGGCTGGGGCAAATCCAATTACTCAGCTTGCCTTTACCTTGGCCAACGGTTTTACTTACGTGGAATATTACGCTTCACGCGGAATGGCAATTGATAAGTTTGCTCCAAATCTTTCGTTCTTCTTCTCTAATGGCATTGATCCCGAATACTCGGTAATGGGTCGTGTAGCCCGACTTATCTGGTCCAAAGCGATGAAAGGATTGTATAAAGCCGGTCCCCGCTCGCAGATGTTAAAATACCATATTCAAACATCAGGGCGTTCTCTTCATGCACAGGAGATTGATTTCAACGATATTCGTACTACGCTGCAGGCCCTCTATGCCGTTTACGACAACTGCAACTCGCTGCATACCAATGCGTACGACGAAGCCATTACCACGCCTACTGAGGAATCCGTTCGCCGGGCCATCGCCATTCAAATGATCATTAATAATGAACTGGGTCTTACCAAAAATCAGAATCCGTTACAAGGTTCATTTATTATAGAAGAACTCACTGAACTGGTTGAAGAAGCTGTTTTGGCTGAATTTGACCGCATTACCGAACGCGGCGGAGTGCTGGGAGCTATGGAAACCATGTACCAGCGTGGTAAAATCCAGGAAGAATCCTTGTATTACGAACACCTCAAACATACCGGTGAACTCCCGATCATGGGTGTAAATACATTCCTTTCGAGTAAAGGCTCGCCTACCATAATTCCTAAACAGGTAATACGCGCAACCAAGGCTGAGCAGGAATACCAGATCAGTATGCTCGGACAACTACATGCCACCTGGAAGGAAGAAAACAAAACTCATATTCAACAATTGCGTGCTAATGCATTGCATGGTGGAAATCTATTTGAAAGTCTGATGGAAGCTGCAAAATACTGTTCTTTGGGGCAGATTACGCAGGCGCTGTTTGAGGTGGGGGGACAATATAGGAGGAATATGTAGAGACTAAGTTAAAGTTAATGACTTGCTATTGGTAGTATTTTCAATTCCTATTCTTATTAATTTTTGATTTTGCTTGTTGCATTTCGAATTGATGTAATATTGTATGGTTGTATTGCTAATTTGATTCCAGATAACTTAAAACCTAAAATTAATAGTAGGCTCCTTATTTCCTTTTCTGCATTGTATGAGAGTAGTTACAATAATCAGTTTTTTAATACTAGGTTGCATAAGCCTCCATTCACAGAATGTTTCGGATTCAATTGAGATCAGGATGTCATATGGCGTTCAGTTCAGGCAAAATGGCAAAACTCTTTCGCCTCGTGAAATGCTGGAGATTATGAAAGTGGATAATGCAGCTTATGGTGAGATGGTGATTGCTAAAAGCAAATATGATCTTTCATTGCTATTGGGCATTCCCGGTGGGTTTCTGATTGGCTGGCCGATAGGTACATTTATCGCTGGCGGTGACCCCAACTGGAAACTCGCAGCTGTGGGAGTGATTCTCACAGCTATATCTGTTAAATGTTCTTTGTCCTATAACCGGCATGCAAGGATTGCAGTTGGCTACTTTAACGAGGGGTTAAGACTTGAGGAAGGAATAAAAACAACTATGCATCTGGGTTTAAGCAATCATGGAGTTGCCTTGACGGTAAAGTTCTGAAAATGTAAAAGTGTACTATCAGATCCTGTTGGCGGAATACTTTATGTTATAATATATTCTCAAACATGATAAATTTCCGTATTCCTTAAGTCTCAAAATTCTCCTGCCATTAGCGGAACCAGTCTCCAGGTTCCCCTCCTGCAGCGGGCAAGCAAAGGTTACAGATTGGGACAACATTAAATTATAGCCGGTAATTCTTATCCTCTTTTCAAGATCCGTCTACAAGAAGAATTCCTGAAATATGAACATTTACATATTCGCATTGTTACATAACCTACAGCAAGATAAAAAGTACCTATATACTTAAATCACCCGTCTATTCCGATCATATATCTGCAAAAGATTCCCTCTTGCCTGATAATCATTAGTTAAACCTAGTCTTCAAGGTAACTTCAGAATTCACTGCTTCAGTTTCAAATTGGGTGAGCTTGAAATACGACATTTTATAAAGTGTCCTGAAAAGGAAGTCGCTCACACATTAGTGTCAAACAAGGGTATTAACAAAAAACTTTTCTTATGAAACTTCTTAACATAATAGCTTCCCCGAGGGGCGAGAAATCAAGAACAATTGCTATATCCACTGAATTTCTGAATTCTCTGAAGGAGAAATACAAAGATCTGGAAATTCAAACTTTAGACCTTTTCAAAATGAATCTCCCAGAAGTTCGCGGGGGATCCATTGACGCAAAATATGCATATATCAGCGGTGGTGTGCCAAATGAAGAAGAAATGAAGCCATGGAATGAAATTGCGAGGTATTCACTGGAATTTATTGATGCAGATATTTACCTGATTTCTTCGCCTATGTGGAATTTCAGTGTGCCATATAGACTCAAACAATACATTGATATAATAATGCAGGCAGGCATTCTGTTCGCCTTTACCCCAAATGGAATTGAGGGATTGGCCAAAAACAAGAAAATGTTTTGTGTTACCTCAAGGGGAAATGATTATGGAGGAGTTAGTGCAATGAAACAATTTGATTTCCAGGAGCCTTATCTTAGATCCATATTCGGATTTGCCGGAATAACGGATATTTCATTTATTAATGCTCAGCCGATGGATTTTACACCAGGAATTACTGATGCAAGTCTCGAAAAAGCCAAAGTCGAAGCCAGAAATCTGGCTTCAACGTGTGTGTTGTGATAACTTCATTCGCACATAGTTTTTCGGAAAATTAAAGATTTACGAAGCTGGAAACCACGGATTCTTCATAAAGCCCTCCTTTTCCGCTCTAGTATTTCAGTCCTTAACATCAGCATCAGTAACGCCCCGGTACACACTACCGCTCTGATGGCATATACCGATGCCAGCCATCCTTCGCTGGCAAAAAGCGAAATTCCGGCAGCTACCAACATCATAATCCACACAGAAAAAGCTTCGGTGTTTTTCTTTTGGTTAACCATGCGTCCAAGCACCGGTAAATAAGAGATTACCATAATACTCTGAACTGAATAATTGGTAATCACATGATTATCCGATATGATCCAGAAAGCGATAATTGCAATTACGGCTAGCAGGCATCCTACATCGAAACGGTTAAAGCGGGTTGAAATGTCACCCCATATCAGTATAGCTATTGAAACACTTACAACGAGGATCAGGTCAGTAAAGTTTAAAATATTATCGCTTATGCTGTGATCGCCTTCGGCAAAATAGGTAAACAGGCTGATACCCACAGCGAGTGAGAAAAACGTCCACATTGCCAGCGACGGGTTGATTTTTTTATGGTAAAGCAGGTAAATGTATCGCGTAAGAATAAAAATATTAATTCCTGATACAATAAGGTTTATAAATAATTTTGTGGAAACCATATTCCGGCGGTATTTCCTTTAAATGATGGTGTAAAAGTATCGAAAATGCGGCTCGGAAAACTGCTGCCTTATCCTCAATGTGCAAATTAACCCGAAATAGTTTCTTATTTTTGAATAAAAATTGCCTCGTTCAGCCTATCTGGAAAATTTTCTAGCATGCTCCTTAATAACGCTTTATAATACTTTCGTTGTGAATGATTCAAAAAGACCCATGCCAGTTAGTTCAAGACTTCCGGATAGTGAAATGAGTCGCTTATTAAGTATGGCGTTATCCGATAGCAATTTAATACGTTCGGATGATACCGCGTTGTTTTTTTACGATTTATCAATTATCAATGACCGGATTAATCGTCTAAAAGAGGTTTTCCCCGAAAACACATTGCATGCCGTTGCCGCCAAAGCGAATCCGTTAACCGGGATGCTAAAAAGGATAAAGACACCGGGCGTTGGCCTTGAGGTAGCCAGCCTCCCTGAATTGCACCTGGCCGAAAAGGCCGGGTTCGCACCTCAAAAAATTGTTTTCGATTCGCCATGCAAAACCAGGGCCGAAATTGAATATGCTTTACATGCTGGTGTTTATATTAATGCTGATTCGTTTGATGAACTGGAAAGGATTGATGAACTGCTTACAACAATTGAATCGAAAAGTAAAATCGGTTTACGTATCAATCCGCAGGTAGGAATAGGCAGTATAAAATCAACCAGTGTAGCCGGAATGATATCAAAATTCGGAGTCCCTTTAAACGACAACAGATTACAGATTATTGATTGTTACCGAAAATATAGCTGGCTCAAGGGGATTCATGTACACATTGGTTCGCAGGGCTGCCCGGTTCCTTTACTGGTTAAAGGCATCAGGAAAACACTGGATTTAGCCATCGAAATAAACATAGTGCTCATACAGGAGAGCAAAGCCCCGGTTTCGGTTTTTGATATTGGCGGCGGGCTTCCGGTTTCGTACCATCAAGGATATGAACCTGTTACGATGATTCAGTATGTTTCAATGTTGAAAATAGATTGTCCGGAACTTTTTACAGGTGAATTCCGTTTGATAACTGAATTTGGTCGTTACATCTATGCGAATGCCGGTTGGGTTGCCTCAAAAGTTGAATATGTGAAACGTGAGCCCGACTATAACATCATACTGGTTCATGTTGGCGCTGATCTATTTTTACGCAAGTGCTACAATCCGGGCGACTGGCATCATCGTATTACGGTAGTTGATAAAAACGGGAATCCGAAAAATGGAATCGATAAAAACAAATACATTGTTGCCGGCCCGCTTTGTTTTGCAGGTGATGTGTTAGCCACAGACCTTATTTTACCTTTGGTAACAGAAGGCGATTATATCCTGATTCATGATGCCGGGGCTTATACGCTGAGCATGTGGTCGCGTTACAACAGCAGGCAAATTCTAAAAGTTATCGGATATCATTCTGATAATAATACGTTCGAAATACTGAAAGAAAGGGAAACTCCTGAAGATATACAGGCTTTCTGGAGCTGAATACCTTGCTTTATCCCTGTGGATCGTTTGAATCTTCTTTGTGCATATTTTCATAAAACTCATCAACAATAGCCCTGGCCTGTTCCAGGTTTTCGAGAGCAACAAAAACCTTTGCGGCGGCACCTTTTGTGGGGATAGTATTCCATGGAAGCGAATGTGCTTCAGTCATAATAGTCTCAATTTCATTATCCTCGAGTATGCTTTTCAGCAGGCCTGCTTCCCAGGCAGTTCCCTCGAAAACTTCATAGGGAGCCTGGTTTTTGTCATTGCTATTCATTGAATTATGATTTTAGGTATATAGGAAAAGATTCACCTGAGAACTCTGTACTTTGATCGGTAATGAATTATTAAACCGGTGAATAACTATAAAGGTAATCATTTTAAAGGTGACAGCAGTAAAAAAAGAATAATATAATCTGATGCTGTTATTCTACCCTGAAAAGGCACAGATGATATTAAAAAGTACCCTAGATTTGCTTTCTAATTTTCGAAATAATCAATAATTAATCATATCAATGAATAAAATATTCTCAATTCTGCTTTTAGCTTTATTGCTGAGCAATTGCAAGGAAGAAGACATACAGCCCATTGCAGAAAAAATTTACTTCACCGGACTTACTCAGACCGATAATAACGGGTGGCCAATTACATTTGATTCCACCGACTGGAAAACAAATGATACATGGGTGAAACAGGAATCGGATCTTTTTTCGAATATTTACCAGTCCGGCTGCAATCAATCCTATATTAATCAAATAATTGCCTATCCGAACCCATGTTACGGAATACTCTCACTGGCTTTTGATAAAAAGAATTTTACTCGTTTTGAAATGAGAATTGTCGATGAAAACATGAAAACTTTATTTTCAAGTGATTCAATAACAACCAAGTATATTATGATTAATGGTATGGATTATGGAATTAAGGATACCGTGCGAGTATATTATAAATTTATCGAAAACAACTGTGAATTCAGGGGGCATGGTGACATCCTGATCAAATAGATCAGTTGAAAAAAACATCATTCGTCCCCCTTGGGTGAGAAATGCGAAAAAGCTTTCATCACATTTTCCATATAGGTTTTGGTAACCGGCAAATCAATGGCTGAAGGAAGATCAAGTTCGAGCCGAACTCCATCTTTCTCGCGGCGGATAATTTTTACCTTTTCATAATTCACCATATAGCTGCGGTGGCAACGCACCATTTCGGTTCCTTTCAGGTCATCTTCAAGGTTTTTTAAGGTGTTTCGTAGCATAAAACGCGCAACTTTTTCTTTATTGAGATAGTAAATGCTAACATAATTATCCGAAGCTTCCAGGTAAAGCAGGTTCTCCATTTTTACCGAGAAACGCAGAACTCCTTTCTCGTCATTAAATGGAATCATCAGTTTGGTTGGATCAGAAACAGCCATTCCATGAGCCATTTCGGCTATTTCCAGGTTTTTTTCTTTCCACGAGAAGTACAACCAGGTTACAGAATAAGGTAACAACAACAGCAGGGCAGTATTCTGTATGCATAGTTTTATCAGGTCAGGAAAAAAACGCTGATCGTGAAGTATTCTCTTGATATATAAAGCATAAAACATGGCCATAAAAATAATTTCGGCCAGTACCCAAACAAAATATTGGCCGTAATTCAACCTCATGCGATGGCTTAGGTAATACATAATGATCCGGCTCAGCACAACTACCAATACACCTGTCAGCGTTATCAGACTTGAATAGAGCAACAACTGCCAGCGGGTAATTTTGAACCATACATTTACTCCAAATGGTTCATATACATTAATGAAAATCAAAGAAAATGCTGCCGTGAACAGAATAAGCTGAACGATATTCCGCTTCGCGGTTAAATAGGCCGGGATGGGTTTATATATATCGGGCATTGGAAGTACATTGAAATAATATTCAAAATTAGACTATTCTTCCGGAATTGCGAATACAGCATTTTATTCCGTGGAAATTGGACTGTGAAATTCACCCCATATTCCGAGAATTCGCCCCGCATTCTGCATTTTCGTCCCCCCGATGTCTTCAATGTCCCTTTAAAAAAAAAGCATTCCCGGGCTGGATTAATTTTGTACTCCACCGGCAACGGCAGCAGGCATATACAAGTCACAAGAACACGGATAGGATCAGCCTGTTCCAATAAAAAAGGGAAATTCAATTTACTTACTGAATCATTTTATGGACTACACACAGAGTCATCTTTTTTTAAAATCATTTTTTACACCGGATTCAATTAAAACGGAGTTTCCAGGATCGGATGTTTCGTGCCAGTGGGCGAAGTTCGAGTCGAAAAATATAAGTGTTCTGGCAGAAGAGAGAGATCAGTATTTTCATAAAAACTCAGCATTGACTGCCTTGCCCGATGAATTGATTCCCGAAAACCGCTCCTTCTCCTATCCTGTTTTCAAACAAGCCGGTTCAGCTAATAACAGTCGGGCCATCATTCTGCTTCATGGTTTAAACGAACGCTGCTGGAGCAAATACCTGGTCTGGGCTTACTATCTTACGCAGCACACAGGCCGGCCTGTGATCCTATTCCCCATAGCATTTCACATGAACCGATCGCCGGACGAATGGGGTAACCCAAGGATAATGTCATCATTGCTGGCAAAACGAAAACAGCGCTTTGGGGAGGTTCCCATGTCATCTTTCGCCAATGTAGCTCTTAGTGAGCGGCTCAGTGAAGATCCCTTACGGTTTTTCACATCCGGGCAACAAAGCGCCGCCGACCTGGTACAACTCACTCAACAACTCAGCCGTGGCGGGCATCCATTGTTTGAAAAAGATACTACTGTTGACATATTTGCCTATTCTATTGGTGCTTTCCTGGCACAGATACTAATGCTGGGAAACCCTGGAGGAATTTACTCCGATTCGCGGTTGTTCTTGTTTTGCGGAGGAGCCTTTTTCGATCAGATGGATGGTGTATCAAAACTTATCATGGATCAACAGGCATTCGACAGACTCCGAAAATATTATATCAATGAACTGGGTTCAGAAATGGAACGCTCGGATTTGATTAAAAACTCAATGAACCAGACAGAAATGGGCCTATCTTTCCTGGCAATGCTCTCGGCAGGAAACCTGAAGTCGTTCAGGGAAAATGCATTTCGGAAAATGAAAAACCGGGTACAAGCCGTTGCACTGCAAAAGGATAAAGTAATTCCTGCTGCCGGCATTTTGGAAGCTTTAAATCGCTTTGTTAATGTGGAAGTTATGGATTTCCCGTACGAATATTCGCACGAAAATCCTTTTCCGTTGATAGAAGGTAACAATTCTTATCTCGTTGACCAGAGTTTTGAAAAAATATTTTCGAAGGCGGCGGTTTTTCTTCAATAACCAATTTGTGTTTATTTATGACCGTACTATTTGATTTTCAAATGAGTGCTCACTACCTTTTACATAATTATACACTTCTTCGAAATCAGATAATCCAATTGATGTTTTGGATTTAAACCGGTAGACATTGCTACTTTAAGCAGAGTTACAGAGAGGATACACAGAGTTACCTGGAGTTTTTTTTGCAGGGTTAAAGGCTTTGCAGTTACTTCAACAAGATTATTTTTCGCGTAGAGGTGAAGTCCCCTGATGCCAGTTTGCAGTAATAAATTCCACCGGGAAGATAAGTCCCGTCAAAATTTACTTCATAAGTTCCAGAAGGAAAAAATATACAAAACGAAAATTGCAGTGTAATAGAGTTTTTTATTATGTAAAATTCAATCCTTCACACATCGGCAGGAGAATTTCCAATCGTAATGAGGCGATGTCTGAACCTGGTAACCAAGGTATACGAAGTAACTTGGGCCTATAACAATGGCTCTGGGTGTGTTTGGTCCACTACTGCTGGAAGTCCAGATGTGAGCATAATCGCCCAGATCTGTATAAATATGATAGGTGGGTCCTATATTCACGTAGCCTCCGGGTAGCATTTTAAAGCCAAACGCATCAGTACCTTCTTCGCCTGCCGGCCAAAGATTAGTAGATCTCAACAGGTCAGCAGCGTCTGATATATGGGCACCGGTAAAGTCCACCATCTCCTTCCACTCTGCCTCAGAAGGCACATGCCAGCCCTGGGGACAAATGCCTTGGACCCCGCTTGGGTTAGTTTCTGAATAAGTTGTACCTGTAAGCTCCTGTATGGTATACAAGCGTCCATAGGTATCGCAATTACCTGAGTTATTATCATAACATTCACCTGCTCCCGCCCAGTTAAGGTTTTCTGCCATCCACACCTGGTCTCCGATACAAACGGTCGCATACTTTTGCTGATCGCGGCTGTCAACCAGGGTGTCTCCGCATTTTTCATAACAATAGTTAGGCTCAAAGAAATGTTGAAAATATAGTTTATGATAAACATTCGGAGGAATGGGTTTAAATACCAGTCCTCCGCGGGTGACATGTATAGGTATGTCGTCATGATCCTGTGTTTTTGATGCGGCCGAATATTGAAGTGTGACATCATCTATCAGATGTGCAAAAGCAGTTGTATCACCTTTTCTGACAAGGTTTGCAATGAGCGATTCTTCCATTTTATTTGCAAAATCGTTTGGAGCGGAACCGGAACTATTGTCGGAAAACGCATATCCATAGTAGGAAACACATCCTTTGCTTTTAAAAGCTTCAGGTTGATTGTCGATCGTAGGCCCTTGTTTGGTATTTCCGCTATAGCATGAATTATTAAACACTACGGTTCCGTTCAGGTCTAAAGTGGAGTTGCGTATATACTTGTCTGTGACAAGCAGTTGTATATATGTTTTAGTATGTGTGAAATTATGAAAAATGGCATTGACACCAGTTTCGAGTTCTCCGTTCTCAAATTTTTCCAGGGGAATATTGGGCCCGAACCAAGTTGTCAGCACACGGAGAACATCTTCCCGGGTCCAGTCCTGGAAGTCTACATCGCCGGCCACTGCAATCAGAGAATTAATGAAAAACCCCCATGGCAGGCCATGTGTATTGAGAATAATAAATCCATAATCGCCAAAAGTACTCAGCACGTCATAGGTCACTGCCTCATCATTAATGATGGTAACTTCCAGTACTTTAGGGCCGCCATTAAATTGGTTGCGCTTATTGTAACCATTAATATAAAATTCATTTGTATATGGATTCAATACTAATACTTTGTCGTTTTTAATTGCTTCTTTTGAAGTCACTCCATGATAATTGAATAATTTAGAACTGCCAGGGCTTCCGCCACGTGACAGATGCTGTCCATTTTCGTCTTCCCAGGTAAAGCTAACCGAGCTTCGCAAGCCATTCTTAAACCGTATTTCTATCAGTTGTTTGCTCCAGTAATAAGCATCAGCTACTTCAGGTTGGTCTACCAGCCAGTGGCCTGCGGCATTGATGGCAGCCACGGTATCATGCGTGGCCGCCAGCGTGTCGCTGAATACTTGCATGGCACCTTCTCCCACATTCCAAATGGTAGTCAGTTTGTCGATAGTTTCGTCATTGTTATTGTCACCGTCTTTTTTACAGGCAGCAAACGTGACAATTAACAGAGCAGCTAGAAAATATATTTTTGATCCCATAGGAAGTTTTTTTTGTTTTATGAAGCATTGTTTTATTTACCCGAAATTCAATCCTTCACACAGCGGCAGCTTGAATAAGTTACTGCCTGCTGGCCGCCATAGGGGTTGGATGGTGAGCAATTGTATTGCACGATTGCATCTGCGGAGAGAAGTCTTGCCATTCCAGCATGATTTGGGTAGGGACAATTCGAATTAGAAGAACTAAGCCAAATTCCAAAAAAATTATACTGTGCATAATATTCTATTACCCCGGTTGAAATTGTTTTAAGGGCGCCGCCTGTAGGCAATGCATCAAAGCCCGAAGCGTTTCTTTTCGGGGCCGACGTAAAACCATCTCCTACCCAATCGTATGGAGATTTAAGTTGAATTGCAAGATCATTGCTATTGGGTATTCCGAAAGATGACATCAGTAATTCCCACTCAAAGTTATTGGGCAAATGCCAGCCATCAGGACAAATTCCCTGTACCGTTGAGACCTGATTTCCGGGACTTACACCTTGTCCTGCAGAAACCGTTGGATAGTCATACAATCTGCCGTAGGTTAACAACTTTGTTGGGTCATCATTAGCTATGAGACTGCCAGGAGCGTCGTACCTCAGATTCTCAGCCATCCACACCTGCTCCCCGATGCACACGGTAGAATATTTTTGACCATCGCGCGCATCGGTTATAGGTTCGCCACAAATACCATAGCACCATGTAGTGTTTCCATATTGATTGAATTTAAGTGGGCCATGATCATTCCACATTGCAATACTATGATTCCAGGGATATTCCATAATAAGTGAACCACCGCCTTCCTGCATGTGCGCATTGCCGGTACTGTCACCATCATAAAAAAAGGATTTGATAAGCGTGTCTTCGGCAGGTCTGCATAATTCAGCATTCGGGGCTTTGTAGGATACTCCATCGTTTGCTTCATATCCATAATAGGCTAAAGGATTTCTGGTCATCCAGGCAGTTTTGATGGGGTCGGGATTTGTCCATGTCTTAGGCGTAGGGTGTGATGTTAAATATGATGTGGCTGTAAACCCGCTGAAACATGCATTGGCAAAAACTATGGTATTGCTCAAGTCGGGCATCATTTCGCGAATACCTTTTGAGGTGACTGCTACTTCATAGGTAACATCGAGATTTTGTTTATACTTATCCCATTGTGCCTGATTCTGAAGCTGAGGATCATATTCAAATGTATAAGCGATTTCAACTTTTTTATCTATGACGGACTGTACATGCTGTGATCCTATTTTCTGTCCTATAAAGGTAAGATAGTCGTTTACATTATCAGGAATTTGCCCAGCATTAAGAGTAAAACCAATACCTGTATATATTGCCGAGATCCCCCCGTGTGTGTCAAGAATAACCAAGCCATACTGATTGCAGGTGAGCAACGCATCAATGGTGCATTGTTCGTTTTTAAGAACGGTAACTTCTACATCTATGTCGCCATTTTCAATCATATCAACAACATCGGTTTGAAATTCATTCTCATTATAAAACTGATCTACAAAAGCAGAATAGAGCAGTACTTTTTTATTTTGAAGTTCATTGGAACATGTGCCACCGGTAGATGATACTGCAGCTGTCATTTTCCCCGTACCCGCACCGCTTCCACGGTAAACGCTCAAGCCATCGGGTGTCATCTCACGCAGGCTTATTGTGCTCTTATACCCATTCGCCATGTGTATGAAAAGGTAAGTGCTGTCCCTTGTGAAACAATCTGCAACGCCAGGTTGATTTTGAACCCATAAGCTTGTATAATAGAGCGCCTCTGGTGGCGTAATGTTCATGGAATCGCCAATTTCAATAAAGCGAACAGATGCAGCATTCATCATTTGAAATGACTGAAAAAGGAGTTCTTCGTTTGAAGATTGATCACTAGTATTACTCTCTTTTTTACAAGCAGCAAACGTGATAATTAACAGGGCAGCGAGAAAATATATTTTTGATCCCATAGGAAGTTTATTTTGTTTTTTGAAAAATTGTTTTAATTACCCGAAATTCAATCCTTCACACAGCGGCAGTGGTAATAATTTTCTGCACCTTGACTTTGTTGAGTACCTATTAAACCCATAGTTATAGTACTTCTGGTCTCAAATAATTGGTAGGAATCATTGCCCGTACTCCTGATTGTGCCGGTTGAAGTCCAAAGATATGTACTTGGAAAGGATGAATTGGAAATAAATTTTATGGTTTCAGATGAGGGGTCATAAAAAGCAGATTCAGAAGGAAGTAAATTAAAACCATACTCATCCGTAGGCTTGGGACCGAAAGGCCAATCTTTCGATCTAAGTTTTATGACAGCATTATTTTCACCACCGCAATAATTAATTAATTCCAGAAACTCTTCCTTGCTTGGTACATGCCACCCTGAAGGGCACAAACCCTGAACATTATTTGAATCCGACGAGACCTGACGATTGATAAGCTCAAAGATTGAATACAGCCTGCCTTTCGTTTCACAATATGCAGGATCATTGTTAAAACAAAGACCAGCGCCAGCATAATTCAAATTCTCAGCCATCCATATTTGTTCGCCAATGCAGGTTGTGGCGTATTTCTGTCCATCTCGTATATCAGTAATGGTGTCGCCGCAATTCCCGTAGCACCATGTAGTGTTTCCATATTGATTGAACCGGAGTGGGCCATGATCATTAAACATGGCTATACTCATATCCCAGGGATATTCAATAATGGGTGATCCACCGCCCTCCTTCATGTGCGCATTGCCGGTACTGTCACCATCATAAAAAAAGGATTTGATTAGCGTGTCTTCGGCAGGTCTGCATAATTCATCATTCGGGGCTTTGTAGGATACTCCATCGTTTGCTTCATATCCATAATAGGCTCAAGGATTTCTGGTCATCCAGGCAGTTTTGATGGGATCGGGATTTGTCCATGTCTTAGGCGTAGGGTGTGATGTTAAATATGATGTGGCTGTAA
>JBGSUB010000052.1:0-1628 GCA_041753535.1 Lentimicrobiaceae bacterium | reverse complement strand
GTCACTGGGGAATTTTCATATATAACTTACACGAGTAGCCCGCTTTCCGGAAAACCGGGATTTGCCTATTTACTTAACTGTTACATTTCGGATTAAAAATCAGTATCGAATAATAAGGCATGTTTGTGGTGAAGTTGAAACTCCTGATTTACCCCCTACTTTTCATATTCCTTTCACTTTTCAGCCTTCCGGTGTTTGCGCAGGTGTTTTCGAGTAAACCGATCTCACCATCGAAAATGTGTCACTATATCCACAAGCAGAGGACGAAAAAGGTAAAAAAGAAATTTTCGCTCAGCAAGCCGCAAAACGATATGTCCAGGATAAGTTACAGTCCGGACGATATTCACTATCAAAGACCGTTGTTCAAAGCGCCTCCTGTGAAAAAGGAAGATGTACTTTCCGTGCCCGAATTGGTAGCCTCCAATAAGAAGTTCAATCCGCCGACAGGACCGTTACCTGAACCGGTGAATCAGCGCCATGCTGAGATCAGGGAATTGGTACAGGAAAAAATTAAAAACGGTGATGCCAACGAACCAATGCTTGAGTCGCTGTATTTTATTACCGACGAGGCAGAATTTGCCTATGTCGATTTCGATCCCTTCCTCATAGCCGTCGAATTCGCATTACAAGGCAAAATGGTGCTGGTAGAGGGTCATACAGATGACCGTGGCTCTGATGAACACAATCTTCAATTATCAATGTCACGGGTGAGGCAGATAGAAACACTAATGCGCGATATAGGTGTACCAGAGGAGCGTGTTTCGGTAATTGGATATGGAGAAACCATGCCGAAATTCGATAACGCTACGGAAGAAGGGAAACAGAAAAATCGTCGGGTTGACTTCAAAATATTCTAAATAACATTCTAACTGTTTTTGAATTCCAATTGTAAATCAGCAATAGTGCAAGCTTTATGAATGTATTCAGCTATATTTGGCTGGAATTAGATTTTACCCTAAGTACCACAACCGTTTAGCTCGAATTTCGGATCATCATTGATCAATAACCAGAATCACCGACCTGCCACCAAAATATGTCGAATGATTAATTGGTATTAAACCGTCAACTATGAGTCGGATATTCTTCTACTTGTTCCTCAAGCCGCTTTCGCTGTTGCCGCTCAGAGCGCTGTATGTGCTTTCCGGGATTTTGTTTTTTTTAATCTATCATGTCACAGGATATAGAAAAAGCGTAGTCTTGAAAAATCTAACAAACTCCTTTCCTGAAAAGTCTCCGATTGAAATCGAAAAAATCGCCAGGGCTTTCTTCGTTCACCTCTGCGATGTAATTGTGGAAAGTATCCGCCTGTTCAGTATGCCTGTTGTTGAGGTCCGTCAACGATTCAGGATATCGAATACAGAAATTCTTGAGGATTATTATAAACAGGGAAAAAGTGTGATCCTTGTTGGCGGGCACTACAACAACTGGGAAATGGCGGCGATCGCGTTCGATTTATATTCACCACACCAGGCAATTGGTATATACACTCCGTTGAACTAAACCGTTATTTTGGGGCAGGGAGGTGAAACAGTTGGTAGATTTAAAGTACACACTTTAACTCTATTAACATGGAAAACCGACCAACGAGTTGTCTTGCTCTCCTTCGCAAGGAGATGGAAATCCGCAAT
>JBGSUB010000051.1:0-6684 GCA_041753535.1 Lentimicrobiaceae bacterium | reverse complement strand
GCTTTTGCTTACCAAACGGAAACCAGGTGTAAAAGTAACCATTTATACAAAACCGGGCAAAGCACTGCAACAGGATGTGAACAAGCATAACAGCCAGTATGAACCGGTTGATGTAAAAGAATTGACAGCCTCACACGACCGCTTTTTGATTATTGATGAAAATGAAATTTACCATATTGGCGCTTCACTCAAAGACCTTGGTAAAAAGTGGTTTGCGTTTTCAAAAATGGATGCAGGCTCCCTGGTTTTATTGAAGAAAATTAAGGAATTAAAGTGAGTAGTTTAATTCAAAAAACAAAAAATATTGATCAAAGGGCAAAGTGAAGATCCTCCATCCAACATTCCTCATCCGCCATTCAACATTCACATCCCATATCCAACATCCCACATTTCTTCCTACCTTTACATATCCCTATTTTAAACCCATGCTGCACTTTATCCAAAAGCAAACTTTACGTTTTATTCTTCTTCTGCTGCTTATTGTTGCGGGGAAGGATGGCTTTGGGCAGAAGGAATGGAATAACTGGTATTTTGGTAAACATGCAGGATTAACTTTCAATAGCGGTAGTCCGCTTGCTTTAACCAACGGCCTTACCAATTCCTATAAAAGCTTTGCCACAATAAGTGATTCCATCGGCAATCTATTATTCTATACAAATGGCAAATCTGTCTATAACAGAGTTCATGTACCAATGTTACATGGCGATGATTTATTGGGAACCGGGACACAAGGCTCACTCATCCTTCCATTACCGGGAAATGATAGTCTGTTTTATATTGTTACAGTTTCTAATTTAACATCTAATATTAATGCAATACCGGGTAATGGAATATTTTATTCGGTGGTAAATATGAAATTGAATGGCGGGCTGGGAGATGTAGATCCTTTACAGAAAAATATACCACTCATTTTGCCTATAAGTGGTTATGCAGTTGATAAACTTACATCCATCCGGCATAAGAATAATAGAGATATTTGGATTGTATGCCGTAATTTTCCGGGAGATAAATTTGTATCTTATCTTTTAACACCCTCAGGAATAGACATCAACACTGTCGTAAGCGATAGCTTTTTCTCCATTCAGCCATGGGAAGATCAGAATAGTGGCGAAATAGCAATAAGCCCGGATGGAAAGAAAATGGCAGTTGCATATGATAACATTTTCCATACATTCGAATATGGTTCATTCGATATTTCTACCGGTCAGTATTCAAAACTATTCAGTGTTATACCCACACCTGTTGAAGGATATCTTGCACCTATCGGTTTAGAGTTTTCTCCGAATTCCAAACTCTTATACTGTTGTTTTTCAGATGGTGCACTAAACTACTATCGAGATCCGTTATATCAATATGATGCTACATTATCAGATTCTGCATTGTTCAATCAATCAGAAATTCGGGTAGGCACAGGGGTAGGTAATGTATTGCAAACCGGTCCTGATGGTAAGATATATGGCGGTCTTACCGAAGACACTAAAATGAGTGTTATAAACGAACCTGATAAAAGGGGAATCTTCTGTAATTTTCAATATGGTTCTTTATCGCTTGAAAGTGGTAAAAGCGGAATAGCTCTCCCCCAGAAAATTGAAAAATATTATGCCAGGTTTTCTTTTCAGGTTGCATGCCTTGGAATGCCTGTGCAATTTACCTCGAATGTTTGGCCCATACCTGATAGTGTAGTTTGGAACTTTGACGATGCACAAGCGGGTATTTTAAATACTTCTCACGAGTTTAATCCTAATCATGTATTCAATCAAACAGGTTCCTATTCCGTAAGCCTGATTGTTTTTTGGCCCGGAGACAGATCAGATACAGTGTTAAGAACAATTGAAATATTGCCACAACCGCAACCAACTCTGGGAGTAGATAGAGAAATTTGTCCAAATGGAAGTATATCGCTTCAGGCTGAAACTTTTGAATCCTATTTATGGAGTACCGGCGATACAACCCGCAATATAATTGTAACGGATACAGGTAGCTTTTGGGTTAGAGTAATTAATGAGCAAGGTTGTATTGGATATGATACAATAATAGTACAATACTATCCTAAACCCACCCTTGACGAAACTCAACTCAACATTGCTCCCACCACCTGCGGCAAAACCAACGGCGCCATTACCGGCCTGCAGGTGATTGGCCAGCCGCCCTTTACCTTCCAATGGACAGCCACGGGAACGCCCGTCAGCGATTCGCTTGATATCTACCACCTGGGAACAGGCCTGTACGAACTGCATGTAACTGATGGCTTTGGGTGCACCAATATTGTAGCTTCCTATGCAATAAGCGATGCAGGAAATATCTTAATTGATACCGCTTCGGTTACACCGGCCTATTGCGGCAATGTTGACGGAACGCTTTCGGTTGTTGCTGTTTCGGGATTGGGCAGCATGTTGCAGTATTTTATCAAAACGGGAAACGATACCCTTTCGCAATGGAGTAACGGTAATTTTACAGGATTAGCGGGAGGCAATTACTATGTTTGGGTAACCGATTCGAGCGGGTGCAGCTCGGTGTATGCCCATGTGCTCCAGATTGATGCGCTTACCGCGCCCGAAATCCTTACAGCCACTTCTACGCCCGAAACCGGCTCTGCTGCCAATGGAACCATTACTGTTAATGCTTTAGGCAATGGTTTAACATACTCACTTAATGGCGCAACACCCGTAAACGCGGGACATTTCACAGGACTTTCGGCAGGCAGTTATTCCGTTACAGTTTCAAATCCTGCCGGTTGCGATACCACGTTAAACATAACCGTTGAGCACGAAACAGGCATTGTGCTGTCGGCTATTGCCGGAAATGGCTTTGCCTGCCTGGGCAAAGAGGCCAAAGCGCCGATAGTGGTAAGGAATTTCAAGGATGTACAATCCTTCGAAACCATTCTGAATTATGACCCGCTTTTTGTCACTTGCCTTGGTTTCAACAATCCACATCCCCTGTTTGGAGGTTCACTCGAAGTAACTTTACCCGCAAGCGGTAAAATACTAACCCGCTGGAAAGGAACAACACCGCTCACCCTTCCCGACAGCACGGAAATTGTGCAGCTTGTGTTTAGTTCCCTTTTGCCCGGTAATGCTTTGTTGCTGTGGGACATCAGCCCAGCTATAAGCAATTTCTTAGGTCCCGGTGGCGACACGCTGAATGTGGATTATATGCTTGGAACCATACTGGTCAGCAACCCGCCTCACATCCTACCCGAGCCTGACCAAATTAATTGTGAAGGTGAATTCCTAATGGTTTGGCGTACTGTGGTAAACGGTACCGGTCCACTGAGTTACCAGTGGCAAACCCCAGCAGGCCCGAGCAGCCAGGAAATTATTATTAAAACCGCCACCCTTGCCGACAACGGCCTTTACCAACTGATTGTTACCGATACCCTTCAATGTGCCGATACTTCCACAAAAATAGTAACAGTAGTCCCGACACCCGTTTCCGGTTTCCCCACTGACACCGACACCCTTTATTTCGACGAGCGCAGATGGCTCGAAGCAGCCCAGGGCTACGACACTTATTCCTGGAATACAGGCGACACCACCAACAGCATACTTGTAACCGCCGAAGGCTGGTATAAAGTAACCATTTCAACGCCCGAAGGCTGCACCACAACCGACTCGGTGATGATGTTGTATGCTTTCGTTCCGCTTACCATGCCCAATGCCTTTACACCCGATGGCGACTTATTAAACGATGTTTTCCGCCCTGTTACTTTACCCGAAAAGATCACTTCCTTTAGCATGTATATTTACGACCGCTGGGGAAAGCAGGTTTTCTTCACAAATGATGTTAAACAAGGCTGGGATGGCACTATTAACGGCAGCCCGGCACAGGTTGGCGGGTATATGTATGTTGTGAAATATGGGAATCCTTCAGGGGCTGAGAGGGAGAAGAGGGGGATGGTGACGGTGGTGAGGTGAGGTTGATTTCGGGTTTGCGATTTACAATTTTAACTAAATCGCTGAAAAAACAAGTCATTATAGCCGATAGACACACTCATAGTTATCAACTATTAAGAATGATAAGTAAAAGAGCATACTAGTTCTGAAATTAAAATATTTCCCATTTTACATTGATTTGTTGTATATTTGACTAAACATTTTGATAGCTATTTTATAATGACATATAGAGATAAAAAATATATACACCCTTGCTTCATAGAATTTCGGGAGGATGACCACCCACCTTAGGGTTCGATTAAAAGTATGAAATAGTAACTGAGCTGCAATTTAGTATCTAACCTTTTATACAAATTAATAATAACCTTTTAGCAATGAAAAACGTTATCCTTTTATCACTTTTATTTATTGTTTATTCAATAAATGCAAATGCACAATTTACAACGGTTAATGTGCATCTTCAGGGAGCTTGTATGACTCCTAATTCTAATTCCAGGTATGTTATCAAGGTTGAAATACATGACATATCAACATCTCCTGCAACTCCAGTAATAACACCTGTAATTACGCAATTTGCTACAGAAGGATTCCCAGTTTCAGGCAATGTAACAATTCCAATTAATCAAACTGTATGCACCGAAGATGGCCTGAATCATATCTATAAAGTTTATGTTTCGGCAGCAAAAGTTTGGGTACCTAACGGGCAGATAGAATGCCAGGGAAAAGCAGATGCCCAGAACCAACTGGAATATAATTGTTACGGAATTGTGTACACGATGCCATATGCAACAATCAATGTTCAATTGAATTAAATATTTGCAACATGCAAAGAAAAATATTCCTGACAAACATTTTACTACTAGTATTTTGCTTTTTCATGAAAATAAATGGTTTCTGCCAAAAAACAGCCAATCATTGGTTTTTCAATGAAAATGTTGGAATGGATTTTACTCTGGGAAATCCTTTACCTGAATATGGAGGTCAGGTTTCAGTTTCTTGGGGAGGATCAGCATGTGTTAGTGATACAAATGGTAATTTGTTGTTTTATACAAATGGTGAAACAGTCTGGAATAAAATACATCAAATTATGAGTAATGGTGCAGGTTTGAGCGGCGACCGAACTGCAACTCAACCTGCACTTATTATTCAATCGCCGGGTAATATAAATCACTATTTTATTTTTACAATGGGGGGAAGTCAGGGTAATTGGGGTTTAAAATATAGTATAGTAGATATAATCCAGAATAGTGGTTTGGGAACTGTACTTGCAGGGCAAAAGAACATTGCATTGACTTCAGCTGCAGATGCTAATCAAAAAATCACAGCTGTAAAGCATTCAAATAATAAGGATTATTGGATAATTGTTCGGAAATTCAATAATAACAAATATGCTTCTTTTCTTTTAAATTCAACTGGGATAAATACTACTCCTATTTTGAGTAACGCCCGTTATCTCACTAATACAGCCGCAATTAGTCTTCCACTAAAGGTTTCTCCTGATGGAAAATTATTACTCTGTCCATTTGCTTCAAGTTCTAGTTCAGGAGATAATGACGATATTGAAATTTGTGATCTTAATACTACAACTGGTGAGATTTTTTACAAGTATTTATTAAGAGAGGTTGGTGAAAATGGTACTTTGTCAGGAATTGAGTTCTCTCCGGATTCAAAACTTTTATATTGTGGATTTACTAAGACTGCTTCTACAAATCCTCCCAATGTAGCGATGGAGAATCAGCTTTTTCAATATGATTTGGCATTAAATGATTCTCTAGCATTGCTACAATCAAAATTATTTATTAATTCTGGTCCAGGTTGCATAATTCAACTAGCTCCTGATGGTAGAATTTATGTTAGAGCAACTACAGACTACACAACATATAATAACGGTTTGGGAATAGCACCAGACTCATTGAGTGTAATAGAAAAACCATGGAAAAGGGGAATAGGCTGCGATTATAGACTTGCTTCATACTTTTTAGGTGGTTCAAGAGCCGGTGGAGAATTTCCCAACTTTATGCAGGAACAACTTTTTCGTTTCGTCTGGACCGGCGGCCTATGCGCCGGAGTTCCCTTTAATTTCCGCCACCGTTTTATCCCGGAGCCCGACAGCATCCACTGGGATTTTGGCGATCCGGGCAGCGGGGCAGCCAATACCAGCACGGTACATAATCCAACGCATGTGTTTTCGGCAGGTGGTACGTACGAAGTGTATACCTATGTAAAATACCCCAATGGCCGCATAGAGGAAACCAGCCGCGAGGTGGAAGTGTTGCCCAAACCTTACCCCAACCTGGGGCCGGATACGCTGGTTTGTGCTGGTACGGATGTTACCGTTACCCCCGGCAGCGGCTATGCAGGCTATTATTGGAACGGCTCCATTATGCCCGGCGACCCAACTTACCTTGCCACCGATACCGGCACCTACATTGTCCGCGTAAAAAACGACCTGGGCTGCTACAATGCCGATACCATACAGGTATTGCAACGCCCGGCGCCAGCTTTAGACGAAACCAACCTCAATATTGCCCCCACCACCTGCAGCAAAACTAACGGTGCCATTACCGGCCTGCAGCTAATTGGCCAGCCGCCTTATACCGTACAATGGACAGCCTCTGGAACGCCCGTCAGCGATTCGCTCGATATTTACCACCTGGGAACAGGCCTGTACGAACTGCATGTTACCGATGGCTTTGGCTGCACAAACACCATAGCTTCCTATGCTATCAGCGATGCAGGAAATCTCTGGATTGATACCGCTAAGGTTACCCCGGCCTATTGCGGCAAT
>JBGSUB010000050.1:0-56862 GCA_041753535.1 Lentimicrobiaceae bacterium | reverse complement strand
TTATGGTACAAAAAATATTCTTGCTCTCAAAACGATTCTTTGGAGTACCAACCTTCTTCAATTATGCGATGGCTGATGGAATATTTGAACTTCTTAAACATTCAAGAACAGGCCCTGATTCGTTTAAATCCCGAATTGGGCCAGATTACAATACTTTTCAGCTATCTTTATTCCCTGACTAAATTTTTGAGGAAACTCCAGGTTGTTTAAAATTCAGAAGTTTTAACACAAATATAAGTTGGTTCATATGTAAAGAAGTTGTACATTTGCACGATTTTCTATGAGCCCCATTAATTAGTGCTAAATAGTTGACATACTATGGATTATATTAAATTTGACAAATCGAAACTGGTAAATCTTGAGTATTCACTCACCCGTGAATTGCTCCGTTCCAACAGGGCCGGTTCCTATGCATCCACAACCATAATCGGATGCAATACCCGAAAATACCATGGATTACTCGTAGCTCCCCAGCCTCAGCTCGATGGAGGAATGCATGTTCTGCTTTCGCAACTCGACGAAACGATTATTCAGCACGACCAGGAATTCAACCTGGCTATTCACAAATACAAAGGTGAAAAATATAATCCGAAAGGGCATAAGTATGTTACCGACTTTGTCTTCGATCCAAATCCGATAATTACCTACCGGGTTGGAGGGGTAGTGCTTACCAAGGAAATGTTGTTTGCCGGCAACAGCGATAGTATCATCACAAAATATACTTTGGTTGAAGCGCATTCGCCCACGCAAATCCGTTTCAGGCCCTTTATGGCATACCGCAACATTCATGCTCTTAGTAAAGCCAATAATGATGTTGAGCGGAAGTACGATGCCATACCGAATGGAATAAAAGTGAGAATGTACCTCGGATACCCGCATCTGCATCTTCAGTTTTCGAAAGAAAATGAATATGTGCATGCTCCCGACTGGTACTTCGACTTTGAATACATGCGTGAGAAGGCTCGTGGATATGAATCGCTCGAAGATTTATATACTCCGGGTTATTTTGAATTACCTATAAAAGTTGGCGAAAGTGTGTATTTTATGGCAAGCCTCGAGGCTGAGGATCCCAAAACATATGCCCGCCAGTTCAATCAGGAAATAAAGAAGCGTATCAGGCGTGATAGTTTTGAACACTGCCTGCAGAATGCTGCTCAGCAGTTTGTTGTAAAGAGGGGAAAAAAGTTCGAAATCATTGCTGGTTTTCCATGGTTTGGCCGTGTTGCACGCGACACATTTATTGCTTTGCCGGGTCTCACACTTTTGCAGGGCGATTTCAAGACTTTTAAAGCTGTTTTGGATAACAGCCTCGCCGAAATGAAAGGCCCGCTTTTCCCGAATTCAGGAACCGGCCTCAAACTCGAATACAATTCAGTGGATGCCCCGCTATGGTTCTTCTGGACCCTGCAGCAGTATATTAAATACAGCGGTGATAAAACGGTTTGGAAGCAATATGGCGGATATATGAAACTGATACTGAACAGTTTTCGCGAAGGTACTTCATACAATATTCATATGCTCGACAGTGGATTGCTTTATGCAGGGGTAACCGGTTCGGCTGTTACCTGGATGGATGCCATGGTAGATGCAAAGCCTGTTACTCCCCGTATCGGGCTTGCAGTTGAAGTAAATGCATTGTGGTATAACGCTATCTGTTTTGCACTCGAACTTGCTGAACAAGCCGGTGAGAAGGAATTTGTAAACGAATGGAAACCTGTTGCCAATATGATACCGGCTGCTTTTGTTGATGCTTTCTGGTACAAAGAGAAAAATTACCTGTACGATTATGTACATGCTGATTTCAGAGATAAATCAGTTCGCCCGAACCAGATTTTCGCTGCCTCATTACCGTTCTCGCCGCTTAATGATGATCAGAAGAAAGGGATCCTCGACAGGGTACAGTCCGAGCTGCTGACACCATTTGGATTGCGAACCATATCACCAAAAAATCCTGCCTACAAAGCTGAATATACCGGCGGACCAACCGAACGCGATCTGGCTTATCACCAGGGATCAACATTTCCATGGCTTTTCGGACATTTTGCTGAAGCCTGGTTAAAACTTTACGAACAGGGTGGTGTTTCATTTATAACAAAAATGTACAAAGGTTTTGAAGAAGTAATTACGGAACATGGTATAGGAACTATCTCAGAACTGTACGATGGCGATCCTCCATACCGTCCTTCCGGAGCCATTTCACAGGCATGGAGCGTGTCGGAACTTCTGAGGGTCAGCCAGATGCTTGCTGCCATGACACCCGGGAAAACGAAGAAATCAAAAATAGACTAATTACAATTTACAATAGCTTAGAGAATATGAAAGTATTAATGTTTGGATGGGAGTTTCCTCCTCATATCACCGGAGGTCTTGGTACAGCCTGTTTCGGTCTGACCAAAGGCCTGCTGAAACATGGGGTTGAAGTGCAGTTTGTCGTACCCAGGGCATATGGCGACGAGAGCCAGGAAGCAGTCAGGCTGATCAATGCCAGTGATGTCAGTGTAATGATGAACGACCCTGTTTTTCGCGAATACTGGAACCAGATCACTTACATGGAAATTGGCTCAAACCTGATTCCATACGTAGGTCCTGAAGATTTTCAACAAATGGTTAGCGAGAATCTGAATACAAAAATTGAAGAATCCAGCAGGGTTTTCTCCGAAAAATTTCAATTCTCCGGTAAATATGGCCACGACCTTATGGAAGAGGTAGCCCGTTATGCACTGGTTGGCGCATCCATTGCTGCAAACAGCGAATTTGATGTGATTCACGCACACGACTGGCTGACTTATTCAGCAGGAGTAGCTGCCAAGAAAATATCAGGTAAACCGCTTGTTGTTCATATGCATGCAACCGAGTTTGACCGTTCAGGCGAAAACTACAATGAGAATGTATATGAAATTGAGCGCAAAGGAATGGCTGAGGCCGACAGGGTTATCACGGTAAGTAATCTTACAAGGAATATTGTAATTGACCGATATCATATTGATCCTGATAAGGTTGTAACTGTTCATAATGCCGTTGAACCTTCCGAACAAACCGAGTTACTTGATGCTGAAAAACACGTTAAGGAAAAGATAGTAACCTTCCTGGGTAGGATTACTTTCCAGAAAGGGCCCGAATATTTTATCGAGGCTGCATGCAAAGTACTTGAGCGTGATAAGAATGTGCGTTTCGTGATGGCCGGTACAGGTGACCTAATGGAAAAAATGATCAGGCGGGTGGCAAAACTTAAGATTTCATCACATTTCCATTTTACAGGTTTTTTGAAGGGCGAAAATGTCGACCGGATGTTTGCCATGAGTGATGTGTACGTGATGCCTTCAGTATCAGAGCCTTTTGGTATTTCGCCGCTCGAAGCCATGCGTTCGAACGTACCTGTTGTGATATCGAAGCAGTCGGGTGTTGCCGAAGTTCTTAATCATGTGATGAAAGTCGATTTCTGGGATGTAGATGCTATGGCAGATGCCATTTATGGACTTTTACATTACAAATCGATAAACGATATGTTCATCTCCGAAGGTTCTGAAGAGGTAAACAACCTCAAATGGGAATCAGCTGCCCGTAAAGTTGCCGATGTTTACGAATCAGTAGTATTTAAACAATAGCTAAAAGATTTTTAACCAGTTTTTAAAACGAAGATATATGAGGTCAATTTGTCTCTATTTCCAGGTGCATCAGCCTTTCCGGCTTCGTACGTATCGGTTTTTCGATATCGGTGCCGATCATTATTACTATGATGATTATCAAAACAAACGGATAGTGCGGCGGATTGCCACTGATTGCTATATTCCGGCCAACGAAGTCCTGCTCGGGCTTATCAACGAATTTGGTTCCTCATTCAAGGTAACTTTTAGCATAAGCGGCACAGCTATTGAGCAGTTTCAAAAGTATGCTCCTGAGGTTATTGAAAGTTTCAAACGGCTGGCTAAAACCGGAAATGTTGAATTTCTTGCCGAAACATATTCCCATTCGCTGGTTGCATTAAACAATCCGGCTGAATTCAAACGGCAGGTTCAGGAACATACTGCAGCTATTAAAAAGTTATTCGGAGTTACTCCAACCTCTTTCCGCAACACCGAACTGGTTTATTCGAACAGTATTGCCGGGCAGGTTCTCGAAATGGGTTACAAAACCATGCTTACCGAGGGCGCAAAGCAATTGCTCGGTTGGAAAAGCCCCAATTTCCTTTATTGCAGCGCCCCGCATCAGCGGTTGAAACTTTTGTTGAGAAATTACCAGCTGAGCGACGACATTGCCTTCCGCTTTTCACAACACGACTGGAGCGAATGGCCGCTCACTGCTGATAAATATGTAACCTGGCTCAATAATGTTGAACCAAAACAGGAATTAGTTAACCTGTTCATGGATTACGAAACCTTTGGTGAGCATCAGAAAGCAGAATCAGGAATTTTCGGATTCCTCAGGGCATTTCCTGAGCAGCTGATCAAAACAGGGAAATGGGTTTTCCGCACTCCAGGCGAAGTTTCTGAAGATTTGCAACCTGTTGCCGGGATTGATTGCCCGCATCCCATTTCCTGGGCCGACGAAGAACGCGACCTTACCGCCTGGCTTGGCAACGATTTACAGGATGAAGCTTTCTCGACACTATACAAGGTTTCGGATACCCTAGCCAGCATCAGTGATGCAGAGCTCCATCGCGACTGGAATTATCTCCAGGCTAGTGACCATTTTTATTACATGTGTACCAAATGGTTCAGCGACGCAGCCGTTCATAATTACTTCAATCCTTACGGATCCCCTTACGAGGCTTTCCTTAATTATATGAATGTGCTCTCTGATTTTCTGATCCGTGTTAATGAGTATGCCGGAAATGTTCCTGCCCCATCTAAAAAGACTGCTTTAAAGGAATTGGAAACTGCAAAATCAGAAACTGCAGTGAAGGCAAAAAAATCGGTTGCAAAGACAGCTAAAACTAAAGTTTCAGCAGCAGCCAAACCGGTGAAGAAAGCTCCAACGAAAACGAAAACAAAGTAAAACAAGACTAATGTTATTCACAATTTCGACCAAACTGTGTATAACTTCAAATCCGGATAATCTTTAAATTGTTACTTTTGCAGACCTCTGATTCTGGTTTTTACCTGTCAGAGGTTTGGTTTTAGTGCTAAAACAGAGGTATAAGCGCACTAAATTACTTGATTCTGAAACTGATATATGAGTGATAAAAAAATATTAAAGCCCGATTACTTATTTGAAGTTAGTTGGGAAGTTTGCAACAAAGTTGGTGGAATTTACACGGTAGTAGCCACAAAAGCTCCCGGAATTCAACAGGAATATGGCAATAATTACATACTTATTGGTCCTGATGTGTGGAAAGAAACCACACAGAATCCTGAATTTACAGAAGATAAATCAATTCTCCGCACCTGGCGTGAACGCGCCGAAAGCGAAGGCCTGCGTATAAAAGTCGGACGATGGAATATAAAAGGCCGTCCGGTAGCCATTCTCGTCGACTTTACACAGTATTTTACGTCAAAGGATAAAATTCTGGCTGAATTCTGGGAAAAGTATAAACTCGACAGCATCACCGGATCGTGGGATTATCTTGAACCAGCCCTTTTCGGTTATGCAGCCGGTAAGGTGATTGAAAGTTTTTATGACTTCAGCCTTACAGCTCAGGATAAAATTGTTGCGCAATTCCATGAATGGATGACTGGCGGGGGGATTCTTTATCTCAATGACAGGGTTCCCCAGATCGGGACTGTGTTCACCACTCATGCTACTGTAGTCGGCAGATGTATTGCCGGTAATAACCTTCCCCTGTATAGCCATTTTGATGAATACAATGGCGATGCAATGGCTCAGCGCTTCCACGTGATGGCTAAGCACTCTCTTGAGCTGATTGCAGCAGTGGAAAGTGATGCATTTACGACAGTCAGTAAGCTTACCGCCAACGAATGTGGTCAATTTATCGGAAGGGATCCTGATATTATTACTCCCAATGGCTTCGACGATTCGCTTTTCATGAACGAAGAAGCACTGACCGCTAAAAGGTTGACTGCACGTGAAAAGCTCCTTTCGGTTGCACAGGCGGTTACAGGTCAGCAATTACCGGCAGATACGTTGCTGCTGGTTAACAGCGGCAGGTATGAGTTTCGCAATAAAGGAATTGATCTTTTCCTTGATGCGCTTGCCTCCCTCAACAATAATGAACAACTCACCTATCCTGTAGTTGCCTTTATTACCATACCGGCTCACCACTCAGGCCCGGTTCCGGGTTTAGCCGAAACAATTACAGCCGAAACCCTCGATCCATCAAAAGAAAAACAATATCTTACTCACGGATTGTTCGAACCTGATTATGACCCGATTCTGAAAAGGCTTAAGGAAAACCGTCTGTTCAATTCGATGCAGGATAAGGTAAAAGTAATATTTGTACCCAGTTACCTGAATGGCAACGATGGTATATTTAATCTTACTTATTATGATTTGTTGCCTGGTTTTGACCTTTCAGTTTTTCCATCGTATTACGAGCCTTGGGGATACACTCCGCTCGAAAGCCTTGCCTTTGGCGTTCCCACTGTTACTACATCGCTGGCAGGATTCGGTTTATGGGTTAGAAGCACCAGCAAGGAAAGTGGCATTACTGTTATTGATCGTGATGATGAAAACAACGAAGCCGTTGTAAATGCCATGGTATCAGTTGTTCTGACGTTCGAAAAAATGTCGGAAAGCAGGTGGGCTGAACTATCTGCATCCGCTATTTTACTTGCGCAAACAGCCTTATGGAGTAATCTGCTGGTTTATTACAAACAAGCCTATTCCATTGCTCTCGAAAAAGTGGCTGACCGTTATGACCTGTTCCGTGATAAACGGCAGGCTGATACTGTTATTAGTGTTAATGGTAAAAAAACTTCCCATCCCGAATGGCGTAAAGTTCTGGTAACACATACTTTTCCTGATGCGTTGGAGGGTTTGCTGAAACTGAGCCGGAATTTATACTGGTGCTGGAACAGCGAAGCTACTGATCTGTTTCGCATGATCGATCCCGAACGATGGGAGTATTCCGATCACAATCCTATTGCCCTTCTCGAGTCGCTTACTTTCGGACAGTTGCAGATGCTGGAAAGAAACCAGGATTTTATGTCACGGCTTGCTGAAGTTATGAAAAACTTCGATGCTTACATGGCTCAGGGTGCTGACAGGAAGAAACCGGCAATTGCATATTTCAGTATGGAGTTTGGCCTTCATGAAAGCGTTCAGATTTATTCGGGTGGACTTGGAGTACTGGCAGGTGATTACCTTAAAGAGGCTTCCGATTCAAATGTAGATATGATGGGAATAGGTCTTCTTTACAGATATGGATATTTTCAGCAGACTCTGTCGCCTTTCGGAGAACAGGTGCCACAATATTTCCCGCAAAGGTTCAACCACTTGCCTATAAAGCCGGTTCGCAATGCAGTCGGTGAATGGATAATGATAAGTGTTTCGTTGCCTGGTCGTATATTATACGCCAAGGTCTGGCGGCTTGATGTTGGACGCATTCCTCTTTACCTGCTTGATGCCGACATTGAAGAAAATAGTGAAGCCGACAGGTTTGTTACCCACCAATTGTACGGAGGTGACCTGGAAACCCGTTTCAAACAGGAACTCCTTCTGGGTGTCGGAGGCATACGTATGCTCCAGGCTATGGGCAAAGAGCCTGATTTATACCATTGTAACGAAGGACATGCCGCATTTATCGGGATTGAACGCCTACGTGAATATGTACAGCATCACCAGTTATCGTTCCTGCAGGCTATTGAACTTGTAAGAGCTTCAACCTTGTTTACCACCCATACACCGGTTCCGGCTGGTCATGATGCATTTACAGAAGATCTTTTACGCACATATATTCCGCATTATGCAGTGCGCCTAAATATTTCGTGGAATACTTTTATGAACCTTGGTCGCCATATCGAAAACCGCGACGACCAGAAATTCTCCATGAGCGTACTTGCATCAAAGCTTTCGCAGGAAATGAACGGTGTAAGCCGGATTCATGGCCAGGTGAGCAGGCAGATGTTTAAAACCATGTACAATGGTTTTTACGAAAACGAGATTCATATTGGTTATGTGACCAATGGAGTTCACTACCCTACCTGGGCCAATGCCAAGTGGAAAAAACTCTATAAACAGGAATTTGGCGCCGGTTTTCTTCAGGATCAATCAAATCCGGATTACTGGAAGAAGATACATAATGTTCCTGATGAAAGAGTCTGGAATATCCGCCAGGACCTGAGAAGCGAGCTGATCAGTTACATTAAAAAACGTTTAACTGATTCGATGGGTACGAGTTGGGAAAATCCAAAACAGGTAATACAGGTTGTGGAATCACTTAATCCAAATGCACTAACCATTGGATTCGCCCGCCGTTTTGCAACATATAAGCGTGCACACCTGCTATTCTCAAATATTGAGCGGCTGGCAAAGATCATGAGCAACCCAAAGCAGCCCGTGCAATTTGTTTTTGCCGGGAAAGCACATCCTGCCGATAAAGCTGGTGCTGACCTGATCAAACGTATCGTCGAGGTTTCCCGAATGCCCCAGTTTGTGAGTAAGATCATTTTCCTTGAGAATTACAATATGTCGATGGCCCGTAAACTTGTACAAGGTGTTGATATTTGGCTGAATACACCTACTCGTCCGCTCGAAGCCAGTGGTACAAGCGGTGAAAAGGCCGTGATGAATGGTGTGGTAAACTTCAGCGTACTCGATGGCTGGTGGGCCGAAGGCTATCGTGAAGACGCAGGATGGGCGCTGAAAGAAAAGCGTACATACGAAAACCAGCAGTTCCAGGATGAACTCGATGCCGAGACAATTTATCACATCCTGGAAGACGAAATCATCCCAACCTTTTATGACCGTGATACGGACAATATACCACATGCCTGGATTAAATATGTAAAAAATACCATCTCGGGGATAGCACCTCATTTCACCATGAAGCGTCAACTTGATGATTACTATGAGAAATTTTATAACAAGCTCACCGAACGATCATCACTTCTGAAAGAAGATGATAATGCAGCCATGCGCAGCCTTGCTTCCTGGAAGTTCAGGATGATCCGTAATTGGGATGGGATAGAGATTGTAGATGTAATATTCCCAAATTCTACACTCAAGACTCTGAACCTGGGTGATACTTTCAAAGCTGAACTTATTCTCAGCCTGGGCGATATCGCACCCGATGATATTATGATCGAAATGGTTTCGGGACAGAAAGAAAATGATCAGATGGTTGAGCCACAATCAATACGGGAGCTGCAACTACAGAGTGTGGATGGTAACCTGGCACATTATAGCATCGAAATTGAAACCGCTCTTGCAGGTGTGTTCGACGTTGCCTTCCGCATAACCCCTAAAAACCCGCTCCTGCCTCACCGAATGGACTTTAACCTGGTTAAGTGGGCTTAGTCGGGCGAGTAAAATAGATACACGAGGGAACAAGGAGAGGAGAGAGGGGCGAAAGGGAGAGAGGCGGAATAAGTGATTTACCCCTAAATCCTAACCCCAAAACCCTAACCCCTTTTATAAATAAATAGTAAACAAATAATCCAAAAATATGAAACTACTCGAAGGAAAAGTTGCCCTTATCACCGGAGCTTCACGTGGGATTGGCAAAGCCATAGCCATTGCTTTTGCCCAACAGGGAGCTTCTGTTGCTTTTACCGATATGCGTCGCGATGAGCTTATGGAAGCTACTGAACGTGAAATACAGGCTTTAGGAGTTAAAGCAATGGGTTATGCGTCGGATGCAAGTTCGTTCGACGATAGCGAACGTACCGTAGACGAGATAGCCAAAGAGTTCGGTCGTATTGATATATTGGTAAACAATGCAGGAATTACCCGCGATAACCTGCTTATGCGCATGGTTGAAGCCGATTGGGACCTTGTAATAAAGGTGAACCTCAAATCTGTTTTCAATCTTACAAAAGCCGTACAAAAGTACATGCTCAAACAGCGTTCGGGCTCAATTATCAATATGAGTTCGGTAGTGGGTGTGAATGGTAACGGCGGACAGTCGAATTATTCTGCTTCGAAAGCCGGATTGATCGGTTTTACCAAATCAATTGCTCAGGAACTGGGATCGAGAAACATACGTTGCAACGCAATTGCTCCTGGTTATATCGAAACTGAAATGACGGCAAAACTCTCCGAAGAAGTCCGTACACAATGGGCCCAGCAGATTCCCCTTCGCCGTGGAGGCAAACCCGAAGATGTTGCCCAGGCCTGCATTTTCTTTGCTTCCGATCTTTCTGGGTATGTTACGGGGCAGGTACTTAGTGTTTGCGGGGGGATGAGTACCTAGTTTTTCTGAAGATTTCATTTGAAAGCGGTTTTCTTTTCGGAGGATCCGCTTTTTTTGTTGAAAGAATCATGAGCCAGAAATCTAACATCAGTCAATATCAGGTAACCACTGAGGATATCCATAGTACTTCAAAATCACGCAAGTACATTTTTTGAGAAGGAGTTATAACTCTGTTTCCACCTTGTTTTCACGCTTATGTTTCCACCTCCTGTGTGTCCACAGCCAGAATTCAGGTGCGTTGCGGATATCGGCTTCGAGAAGTCGCACATGCCTTTCAGTAATTTCACCGGGCATGGTTTGGGATGCATCATCACAAATAAGGGTAGTATGATAAATGTATTTCCCTCTTTTCACCCTTTCCATACAGCCATAAATAACTGCCATGCCAAGTTTCTGCGCAATTTTTTCTGTACCGTTAAAAACTGCTGTATCCTGGTTCATGAATTGAGTCCAGTACGCACCTTTCGAACTTGGTGTCTGGTCACTTAAAACAGCCGTCAGGTTCAATTCATTCCGATTTGCCATCATGCCTTTCAGCGTTTCTTTCATTGTATATAATTTACATGAAGTACTTATCCGGATCCTTGCCATTATCCTGTCGAAATACGGATTGCTTAATGGGTGATAAATGACGTATGATTGAAATTCAATTTGTGGAGGGAGACCACTCGGGCAATATTCCCAATTTCCATAATGACCCATAACCAGTATCCCGCTTCTGCCTTTAGTGTGCAAATCTTCGAGCAATTCAAGGGTATCGCTATCCATTTTGCAGCGGGCAACTTTCTGCTCCTGACTCATGGTTATTAATTTCAAGGACTCAAAAACCATATCCGTAAAATACCTGTAAAACCTAAATCTGATCTTTTTTAGTTCATACTCTGTTTTTTCGGGAAAGGAATTTTTAAGGTTCCTCATAACTACATCCTTTCGGTAGCCGAAAATGTAATAAAGTAAAATGAATGAAATATCAGACACCAGGAGCAGCACCGGCCAGGGAAGTATCGAAAAGAAATAGAGAAATGGTGCTATTGAGTAATACACCAGGGCGTAAACTAATTTTTTCATTTTTATTTTACGTTAGTGGTGTATAGAATCAACTGCCAGGTGGTTAAATTCCAGTCAGCCCGCTGTATTTGCAGAATTATTTCTTCATCCGTTTCCTGAAAACCGGTAATCCCGTTCAACCTTTGCTATCCGGGTTGTGAATGTATTATACCATATTTCGCGGCCTTTTGCACGGGCAAGTATATGTTCGGTGTTTTCCTTCCATTTCCTGATGGATTCGAGGTCGCGCCAGTACGAAACGGTAATTCCTACCTCTTCACGGGCTGATTCAACGCCCAGAAAACCGTCCTGCTTCTGTGCAAGTTCTACCATTTTTTCTGACATCTGCTCGTAGCCGTTATCACCCGAAGTTCTCACCGAAGTAAAAATTACAGCATAGTAGGGTGGGGAAGGAGTATCAGCAATCATTTTTTATTTCGAAATTAATCAGAATTTTCATGCACTACCCTGCAAAGATAATTATTTCATTACCTCAATGGTTGATCAAAATGAAAGGCTCTGTTCAAATGGTATCAGAAAATGAATACAAGATGAACAAAGCCAAAACATGTGGATGACAAGGGTGAAGATTGATATTTAGGGGACTGAACTTTCAGCTTATTTTTTACAAAAATAAGTATGGATTTCTGAATCACTTATTTTCTGCACAAAAGCCTCACACCCCTGGTCCTGAACTTTTTCGATAAGCGGCATGGGCGCAAAGGGAGTTATAAGTTTAAAAATCTGCCCGGTTTGAAGTAAAACTGTTCGGTTAAGCACTTCGGCCAGCGGATGTTGCCCGGCCTGTAGAATATCACGTGCGTCGAGCATATCACTGATTTCAGATGTGCTGTACCATGCTGGTTGTTCGTATAAATTGCTGTTAGAACTCATTGCTTTGCAAGTTTAGGGTTATATAAATTAAAGAGAGCATTGTTCGCCCCGTTTTCGAACTTTTTTATTTTCTCAATTCCTGTCCCAAATTATTTTCCGTACGATAACAACCTTTGTTCGCCTTCGAGTGCCCTTAATTCAGTAAGATCCTGCGAAAACTCAATGGTTCCGAGATAATTATTTTCTTTATCGCGAAGCGGGAAATAATTGATATAAATAAATTTTCCTCCCATCTGTATCCAGAAAGGTGCTGCGCTTTCCTTGCCGCTCTTGAAATCATTCAGTATCTGATCGACTATATGCATGCTGTGGGGCGGATGACACATACGCACATCACGGCCAAGGATGGCCCTGTTGCGGTCGAAAATGCGGTGCCGGCCCTGGGTGAAGAATTTAACCTTGTCGTTTTTATCAACGAAAGTTATGTCTATAGGCAAAGTATTAAACAATACAGATAATTCATCTATTGTAAAACTTCCGCTCGGAAGGCGAACTGTACCGCCGGAAAAATCGTTTTTAAGTTCAGCGGTCATTTCTACATTATCAGGAATCCATTCATCTGTCGGATCAAATAGGCAATACCCGATTTCGTTTGTCTGTTGCAGTATGTCGTACCATTCCTGGTCGGTAAGTTCGTCCATCGTCATGGGAAAGAGGATTTGTTCCTCTTTCATGATCATGTCAGTAATAGATTTTGAAGCCGGTGCCAGCACAATTTCTATAATATCCACCAACTCGGCTGCTGTCGCGCTTTTCGAGTTTTTAAGCACCTCGATGGCATTTTTCAACGATGCGCGGGTTTCGTCGTGCTTGCCCCACATTACGGTTGGTGGACCTGTAATCCCTTTGGATTCAAGATACGGGAACAGCAGGTTTTCCTTGCGCCTGTAATGTTTGTCAACATCCATAAGTGAATTGAAAGCGGCTATCATTGGTATAACCGTTTCATAAAGTATATTCGTGCTATCAGTCTGAGCAACTTGCTTAACAATTTCGTAGTACCCATCCAATTGCATCACCTGTTTTTCGAGTTCACGGTTTTCCTTTTTGAAGGTATCAACCGGGTGGCCGGCAGGAATGGATTTTGCATCGGTATGATCAATATTCCCATCGAGGACCATAGCATGTATATCGCAGAGTTTAAGTACTTCGGCTACCGGAAGGCCTTCTTTTATCAGTTCCTGTTCTACTTCCACCACTTCGTCGTAAGGAATTCCTTTCAACAGGTTGGTGAGTTGAGTTTTTATTGCTTCTGGTGCTTCGCCTTTGTGCAATTGAAGGATCATGTGCTTCAAAAGCTCTTTCCTGTTTTTTGAATTATTTATTAATTCGCTCATTATATGTGTTTTATAGATTAGAATATGGGTTGCCGTCCTTCTTTATTCTAAGTTAGACTAATTCATTGCAAAGATATATAATAATTAAAGTACAGCAATACCTAAATAGAAAATATTTTTACTGCTGTTGTTTAGTAAAAATGTCAAAATTACTTCTTCATTTGTAATTGAGTTGGAAATTTGAATCAGACCTTAAAGTAATGATCAATGGCAAATGGCAATATTGAACCAGGAAACATCGGTTCGACGGTGATAGTCCGCAGGACTTTAATATCAATAAAGAAAATCCCAATAAAGAAGATTGCCCGTAGGGCATTAACATTAAAAAAAAATGTAAAGAAAACTCAGCTAAACCTTGCATCTATTTTGAGGAAGTTATTTTGATTGAATCACTCAATCAGAAACCCTGGTTGAAATGAAATCGTTTTTGAGAAAAATAATGCGTTAATATATGTATTCTAAAATATTTTGTCATAAGTTTGTTTAACCAAATCATTAATCACATTAATTATGAAAACGAAAAAGAATTTCTTCCTTATTTTATTAACATTCTTTCTTCCGGTATTGGTAATTGCTCAGGATTGCGGCTATTACAGCATGTCGGAAGGTATGGTTCTCGGGTATCAGAACCTGGATGCCAAAGGCAAACTGACAGGTTCTTCCCGCACAACCTGCCTTAGTGTGACTAAAGTTGGCGCTGCAACTATGTTTAAGGTTAAAAGTGATTATACGGATGCAAAAAACGAAAAACCGTCATCGCATGAGTATACAATGCGCTGCGAGGATGGTAAATTTTATGTGGATATGCAGAGTTTTATTGACCCTAAATCGATGGAAGGGTTCAAGGATATGGAGATAAGTGTTGACGGAAATGATATGATGTATCCATCGGGTTTATCAGCCGGACAAACTCTTCCGGATGCCAATATTAAAATTTCGGCAGCTTCGGGAGGAGTTAACATCATGAACATGGTTGTCACCATTACCAACCGGCAGGTTGTTGGTTCCGAATCAGTAACAGTTCCAGCCGGCACTTTCGACTGTTATAAAATCACCTATAATATTGAAACAAAGTTAATGTTTAAAGTTAACAGCACTGTTACTGAATACGTTAACATGGGAGTGGGGAATGTAAAAACCGAAACCTACGATAAAAAGGGAAAGCTTTTGGGATCAACGGTACTGACTGAGCTGAAGAAATAAGCAATCCGCTTTTCCGGAAATGCCGGTTCAATAATAGCTGAGTAAGCGAAAATTTTGCGACCTTTGCGGGGTTATTCATAAAACCCTTCACTGTTGTGGGATTTTCGCTTATTACTTTGTACCCTGTCTGGTTTCTGTTGCTTTGTATATTAGCGGGTGCGGCTTATGCCGCTCTCCTTTATTATCGTGAAAAAGACAACGATTTTAATGTACTTACTACAAGAATACTTGCTGTTCTGCGAGGTACTGTAGTTACGCTGATTGCTTTCCTGCTGCTTTCTCCATTATTGAAAAGCACCACCCGGTATACTGAAAAACCAATTGTTTTGCTGGCGCTCGATAATTCCGGTTCTATTACTTTGGGCAAAGACTCAGCCTACTATAAAAATGAGTTTGCAAAAAAGTACAGTGACCTGGCCGAAAAACTTTCGAAAAAATATGACGTTCAAACCTACACTTTCGGAGATAAGCTTACCAATGGTCTGAATGCAACTTTTGCGGAGAAACAAACGGATATGTCAGGCTTGTTTTCGGAGATAAAGGACCGCTACTCGAACCGCAACCTGGCCGCATTGGTACTTGCCGGTGATGGAATATATAACCAGGGAGCCGACCCTCTTTATGCTTCTGATGATGCTCCGTACAGTATTTATACGGTAGCTTTGGGTGATACCGCTCAACAGAAGGATATCCTTGTTTCGAGAGTGAATTATAACCGGATTGCCTTTCTGGGTAATGATTTTCAACTCGAAATTACAGTTACTGCATATAAATGCAATGGCTCACAATCAAAGATCAGCGTTTCTTCGGGAGAACAACAATTATTTTCTGAGAATTTATCCGTTGGAGATCAGTTTTATACACATACTGTTACCACAAAACTTACTGCTTCAAAACCCGGTATGCAGCGTTACCGTATTGCTGTTTCGCCTGTGAACGGTGAAATCAGTACGGCAAATAATTACCAGGATATTTTTGTGGAAGTACTCGACGGACGACAGAAAATACTTCTCCTGCAATCTGCACCTCATCCTGATATCGCAGCCTTGAAACAGGCAATTGAAAAAAATCAGAATTATACGGTTGATAATTTCATGCTCAGTGAGTTTAATGGTTCAGTCGCAACTTACAGCCTGGTGATTTTACACCAGATCCCCGCGTTGAGTGATGTTGGATTTCAGATTTCGAGCCAGTTAAAAACGTCAACAGTTCCGGTACTTTACATTATCGGGGCACAATCCAATATTCAGGCATACAACAGCCTTATGACCGGACTCATGATTCCCCAATCACTGAGCACGTTTAACGAAGCTACGGCAGTAATGAATCCTGATTTCAGCCTTTTCTCGCTTGCGAAGGAAATAGAACATATGATTCCTGAATTTCCGCCTCTGAATGTTCCTTTCAGCCAGTACAAAGCCGGAACTGCCGCACAGGTATTGCTGTATCAGAAAATAGGGAATGTAAATACGCGTATCCCGCTCATCCTTTTTAACCAGGGTGTCGATCGCAAATCAGCCACCATTACGGGCGAAGGAATCTGGCGGTGGCGTCTGTCGAACTATGTTAAAACGGGCAATCAGCAGGCTTTCGATGAATTGTTTACACGCATCATCCAATACCTGGCGGTGAAAGAAGACAAGAGCCAGTTCAGGGTAATGCTGAAAAATAATTTCAGAGAGAACGAAGCCGTTGAAATCGATGCCGAGCTTTATAACGATAGCTACCAGCTTGTTAACGAGCCGGAAGTGAATATCGTGATCACCGATGAAAATAAAAAGAATTACCCATATGTGTTCACCCGCACATCCAATGCCTATTACCTGAATGCGGGTAATCTGCCACCAGGCGAATATTCCTATAAAGCCACAACCTCATTTGCAGGGAAGCCATTTCAGAAAACCGGGATGTTTACCGTGATGTCGCTGAATGTGGAAGCCATGAACACGGTTGCAAACCATGTGCTTCTCAACAATATGTCAGTGAGGCATAATGGCAAAATGGTTTATCCTGACCAATTGGATCAGATTGAGCAGATACTTGCTTCGCGCGACGATCTTAAAACCATAGCCTACACTCAGAAACGCTACACGGATCTTGTAAGTTTTATTCCGTTCCTTGCGCTTTTGATTTTGTTGCTATCTGCAGAGTGGTTCTTGCGAAAGAGGAACGGGAGTTACTAGGAGAGTAGGGAAAAGTTAGTAGAAAATAGAAAAAAATAGAAAATAGGAAGTAAGAAACTGGAAGTTAGAACTCTATTTCCGATCAACTATTTATCAATTAACCATTAACCATTAACAAATTTAATGACTCCACAAATCCTCTTTAATATCCTTCTGTTCATCACCATTGCCGGTTTTGCTTTCGATCAGTGGATCAGCTACCTGAATACAACTACACGCAGCATTATATTGCCCGAAGCTTTAAAAGGCTTTTATGATGAAGCAACCTATCGAAAACAGCAGGATTATGAAGGGACTAATTACAGGTTCGGGCTTCTGTCGGATGGTTTATCATTCCTGGTTATCCTGTTAATGCTGTTTTTGGGCGGATTTGCATGGGTCGATAATTTTGTGATAAATTTTACTGCTTCAGCCATTTTGCAGGCAATTCTATTCTTCGGAATACTGGCTTTTGCTTCTGATTTGCTGGGAATTCCGCTTGATTTGTACCATACATTTGTAATAGAAGAACGGTTTGGATTTAACAAAACCACAGTCCAAACCTATGTGCTTGATAAACTGAAAGGATGGTTACTGGGAGTCGTAATTGGAGGCGCAATTCTTGCGCTTATCGTTTTCATTTATGAAAAGTCAGGGACCTGGTTCTGGCTGCTGGCATGGATATGCATTTCCGTTGTGACCTTGTTTATCAGTTATTTTTATACAACACTTCTTGTTCCTGTTTTCAATAAACTTACTCCTTTGCCTACAGGTGAACTGAGAGATTCCATAGAAAAAGCTGCAGCCAGGGCTGATTTTAACCTGAAAGATATCAGCATTATGGATGGCTCAAAGCGGAGTTCAAGGGGAAATGCCTATTTCAGCGGATTCGGGCGTAAAAAAAGCATCGTACTTTTTGATACACTTGTGAACGAACATAGCGTGGATGAATTAACTGCAATTCTTGCCCACGAGATCGGCCATTACAAAAAGAAACATGTGCTGAAAGGACTGGTTTCGGGAATTCTGCAAACCGGGATACTATTGTTTGTTTTGTCGCTGTTGCTGAAAAGTGCTCTGCCTGCTTTAGCATTGGGTGCTTCGGTTCCGTCATTTCATATGTCCGTTATTGCTTTCGGTATTTTATACAGCCCGGTTTCGATGGCTTTAGGTATCATATTTAATTCAATTTCGCGTAAGCATGAATATGAGGCCGATCAGTTTGCAACATCACTTTCGAAACCGGGAGCCCTGCAGGAAGCCTTAAAACGGCTATCCGTAACGAACCTGAGTAACCTTACTCCCCATCCCTGGTATGTGTATGTTCATTACTCGCACCCGGCTCTTTTACAGCGGCTTGCAGCGTTGAATAAAACCCAACAACTGTAAAATTGATCTCAAATTGTGCAATGCAAGGAAATGAACCGGAAATGGAGTATTTTTGCGCCCTAAATATTTGGAAGAAAACCTCATCAAATGAACGACAGTAACCTCAGGAGTTGGATAGGTTTCCTCGGTGAGAAAGCGCTGAGACTATTTTACAGGATCAAATTATTTTTTAAAGGCTGGATCAGGATACCCCGCGAAGCTCCTTTATGGATGAAGGCATTGCTGGTTTTCATATATAGTCTCGCTTTTTTCCTGACTCTAACGCTTGCCATCGATATTAATTTTTTATGGCTCTTTGGCAGTTCCCCTAAGATAAGCGAACTCAAAAATCCGGATATCAGCCTCACTTCACAGATATATTCTGCAGATGGTAAAATGATCGGTACTCTTTTTACCGAAAACCGTACACCTGCCGTTTACGAAGATCTGCCTCAAAACCTGGTTAATACGCTTATTGCAACAGAAGATGTCCGTTTTTACGAGCATAATGGTGTCGACATAAAAGCAACCTTTGCCGCCATGTGGTCGGTGGTGCAGGGCGACATGAGGGGAGGAAGCACCATTACCCAACAATTAGTTAAAAACCTGTTTAAAACTCGCAAGGATTATTCAACCGGGCCTCTTGGTTCCATTCCGGGTGTTTCTACTTTGATAAGCAAAGCGAAAGAATGGATTAATGCCGTAAAAATCGAATTGTATTATTCGAAAGAAGACATCATAATGATGTATTTCAATACGGTTGATTTTGGCAGCCATGCTTACGGTATCAACTCGGCAGCTTCCACATTCTTTAGCAAAAAACCTGCGGAACTTACGTACAATGAATCAGCTGTGCTGGTGGGATTGCTCAAGGCTCCCTCATCTTACAGCCCGGTTGCTAATCCTGAACGTTCAAAAACACGACGCAACCAGGTTATCAGCCAGCTCGAAAAGTATGGCTACATTTCTTCAGGCGAAAAAGATTCATTAATAGCACTTCCGTTAAAACTTAAGTTTCAACGCAAAAGTTTTTCGAAAGGCAATATGACATACCTGCGCGATGCTATTGTCCGCGATCTGCAACCCTGGAGCAAAGAAACCGGGATTGATGTATGGACCGACGGCTTGAAAATATATACCACCATCGATTCACGCATGCAGAAATATGCCGAGGAAGCCGTGGCTGAACATATGAAAAACCTTCAACGGATTTTTAACCAGGCTGGTGGCGATGCTGTGAGGCCCTGGATTAATGAAAACGGTAAGGAAATTCCTGATTATTTCCTGAAAAAAGCTGTTGATCTGCCGCAGTATAAAATTCTTGCAAAACGTTATGGCGAAGGAAACGACAGCATCCGGCTGGCATTAAGCGAAAAGCATTCCATGAAGGTTTTTACCTTTAATGGTGAACGCGATACTGTAATGTCAACTCTTGATTCATTGAAATATTACCAGAAGTTTTTCCAGACCGGTTTTATGGCCATGGAACCCGGAACCGGGTTCGTGAAAGCCTGGGTTGGGGGTATTAACTACAAATATTTCAAATACGATCACGTTAACCAGTCGAAACGTCAGCCGGGCTCTTTATTCAAAGCATTTGTGTATGCAGCAGCTTTCGACGACGGATTCGGACCCTGCGATATGATTTCTGATGAACCTGTTTCGATAAAATATACCGAAAACGGTGAAGAAAAGGAATGGAAACCGAAGAATGTTGACAGAAGTCACGCCGGGAGTATGACCCTTAAGCATGCGTTTGCCCGTTCGGTAAATTCGGTGGCAGTGCAACTCACCAAAAAAATCGGCTGGCAGAAAGTGATTGAATATGCCCAAAAAATGGGTATCAAATCCGAATTAGCTGATGTGCCTTCTATTTGCCTGGGATCGAGTGATGTTACCCTCGAAGAAATGGTGAATGCCTATTGTACTTTCGTGAATGGCGGTTTGCTTGTTGAACCTGTTCTGGTAACCCGAATCGAAGACCGTGACGGCAAAGTAATATATGAGGCTCTTGCGGAGAAAAAACAAGTTCTGAGCAATGAAACTGCATTCCTGATGAGTATCCTTCTCCGTTCGGGACTCACCGAACCGGGAGGCACTACCCAGGGATTGTTCGAATACGATATTTTCAGGTTCGGAACCGAATTTGGAGGTAAAACCGGTACTTCTTCCGACTATACCGACGGCTGGTTTGTAGGTGTAACCCCCGGGCTGGTGGCCGGGTGCTGGGTAGGTAACGATGACAGGTCAATTCATTTCAAATCATCACATATTGGTGAAGGGCTGCGTACGGCACAGCCGGTTTTTGGCCGGTTTATGGCTAAGATGCTGAAGGACGAATCCCTGGCGGAATACAGGCAGAAATTCCAGAAGCCAACCATTAAAATCGACAAACCTTATACCTGCCAGACACCCTGGCCAAAAGCGGATTCGCTGGCTACTTCGTCAGATTCCACCGCAATAATTGAAGAAGAATAATTTTTTTGAGTGAAACTATAGTAAATATATTTTGTTAATACATTTCTTAATCTTTTAAAATCATACGAATGCAAATTACAAAAAACACAGTCGTTTCACTCAGTTATGTGCTGAAACGCGACAATGCGAAAGGTGAAATTATTGAAGAAACCCGTGCCGGTGATCCATTGGTTTTCCTTTACGGAAATGGTCAGATGCTACCGAAGTTCGAAGATCACCTCAGTACACTTAAGAAAGACGATACTTTTGAGTTTACCCTCACAAGTGCCGATGCATACGGCGAAATGGATCAGGATGCAATTATTGACCTCGACAAGAGCATATTTGTTGTTGACGGAAAAACAGATGATGAAATGCTTGCTATTGGCAATGTGATCCCAATGCGTGACGACCAGGGACATATGCTGCAGGGTACCGTGGTAAGCGTTAGCAATGATTCAGTTCGCATGGATTTCAATCATCCTATGGCCGGTAGTACTCTTCATTTTACGGGTAAAGTTATTGAAGTTCGCGAAGCTACAGCCGAAGAACTTAGCCACGGCCATGCGCATGGTGCCGGAGGACATCATCACTAAATCTGACGTTTTAAAAAACGATTTGTTTTAAGGATTTCAAAATATTTTTTTTTGAAAATGGCAACGGGGTTAAAGACCGGAGTTTTATTTCCCGGCTTTAGCCCCGTTTTTTTGTGCTATTCAATGATTGGATAATAAGTATAGCAAGCCGTTTTCTAAAGTGTTCTGTTTTAAAAATGAAATCAAAGAGCTTTATTAGCTATCGGATCTGAATCAAAGATATCCGCTTCCTTCCGGATTATTAGTTTCCCAATAAAAACACTGCCGGTCTCTTATGCAATTCAGGCTTTTGTCTCTTCCATTCATTTAATGGCAAACTTCTAATCCATTCTGTTTCAAGAGTAAGGTCAACGGCAATACAAAGCGTGAGCGATGGATGGCATGTTTTAACAATACTTTCAAGCATTTGCAGGTTACGGTAAGGTGTTTCGATAAAAATCTGTGTTTGGCTTCCTTTCGATGCGGCATGTTCAAGTTCGCGAAGTGCCTTGGTTCGTTCGTCAGGTTTTACAGGCAGGTAGCCGTGGAATACAAAATTTTGTCCGTTCAAGCCGGAAGCCATCAGCGCAAGCATGATAGAAGAAGGACCAGTCAGCGGAATTACCCTGATTCCTTTACGGTGTGCCAGCCTTACTACTATATTCCCGGGATCGGCAATACATGGCAAACCGGCTTCACTGAGTAGCCCGATATGCTTACCACTCATTGATTTTTCGAGCATCCCTGCTGCTTCATCATCAGGAGTATGCTCATTTAAAAGATGGAATGTAACTGCTTCGAAATCTTTATCATAACCAGCTTTTCGCAGAAATCTGCGCGCAGTCCGGAGTTCTTCAACGATAAAAGTATCAATACTAAAGAGGATTTGCAGGTTATGAGCAGGCATGCCCGCGTCGAAGCCCGTTTCGCCCAGTGGGGTAGGGATTAAGTATAGGTTTCCTTTGGTCATTTGTGATTTGTGATGTGAGATGTGTGATGTGTGATTTTGAGTTTTTGAACCCTAATCCCTAAAACCCAACCCCTAAATCCATGGCAAATGCATCAGATCCACATTGCCTCCTGAAATAATAATCCCGATTTTTTGTTTTTCAAAACGATGCTTGTGTTTTATAACCATGGCAAGCGCAACAGCTGATGAAGGCTCGATGATAATTTTCATCCGTTCCCAAACTAATTTCATAGCCTCGATGGTTGCATGATCGTTCACCGTAACAATATCATTTACATAATGCCGGATTATAGGAAAAGTGAGACTGCCAAGTGACGTACGGAGTCCGTCGGCTATGGTATCGGGATTTATTGATAAAACTATTTTCTTCTGGTAAAACGATTGGTAAGCATCGTCAGCACCAGAAGGTTCCGCTGCAATTACTTTTGTTGAAGGTGAAAAATAATGCGCTGCAAGGGCCGTGCCACTCAGTAGTCCCCCACCGCCGACAGGTGTAACAATAAAGTCAAGTCCGGGCTGATCCTCAATCAGTTCAAGAGCAGCAGTGGCCTGACCGGCAATAATTGCATAATTGTTATACGGATGTATTTCGAAAGCATTGGTTTCGTTTAGCACTTCGTTCAGCTTTTCTTCGCGTGCTTCGAGCGTAGGTTCGCAGAAAGTGATTTTGCCACCATAGCTTTTTACTGCTGCAATTTTTACTTTCGATGAGTTTTCGGGCATCACAATATAGGCTGGAATATGTTTCAGCATGGCGGCTCTGGCCAGAGCGGCAGCATGATTGCCCGACGAATGTGTTGCCACACCTTGTTTTATGTCGTAAGGATCGAGGCTGAGCACCGCATTGGTGGCACCGCGCGATTTGAATGCACCGGCTTTCTGGAAATTCTCACATTTAAAGAAAATATTTGCGCCTGCAACCTCATCAATCAGGCTGCTGGTAAGCACAGGTGTTCGGTGAAGGTAGGGCTGTATTCTTTTTGCAGCTTTGAGTATATCTTCTTTTCCGGGCTCGTGGTTCTGATCCATTTATTTTCCTCCATTCTTTAATTCAAGTGCAATCAACTCTGTAGCCGAATCCAGTAATTGAAATGTTTTCGAAAATCCGTCTTCAAGGCCGTAAAACGGGTCCGGAACTGCTTTGTTGCTGCCGGGATGGGTAACATTCAGAATATAATCAACTTTCAGCATTTGGGTTGGAACGGAGGACATTGATTTAACATCCCGATAGTTAACATTATCCATCACATAAATGCGGTCGAAATTATCAAAATCTGTTTTGCGGAATAGTCTCGAACGTTGTCCTGAAATATCAATACCATGGCGTTTCATTTCGCGTGTAGCCCTGAAATCAGGAGGGTCTCCTGCATGAAACGATTCAAATCCTGCTGAATCGACTTCCACGTCCAACTTGTATTTTTCAATTTTTGAACGCATAATGCCTTCCGCCATCGGCGAACGGCAGATATTTCCAAGGCATACCATTAATATTTTCATTGGATGAAAAGTAGTTGGTTAAATCTATAAACTGAGCGGATAAATTAGCGCAAAAATAAGCTTATCTTTTCAATAAAATTATTTCGTCTCTTTAGCTTGAAAAGTGTTTTAATGAATCCGCTTCAGCGTTTTAAAAGTTAAACGGGTATTAAAAGGTGTTTCCTGAAAATATAAAAGGAAGTTGCTGCGACACAACTTCCTTTTTCCTTATAGGTTTAAGGACATGTTAACTGTTAAAATCAGAACTTGATTCGTTTTTCTATTTCTTCAACATACGTCCTGAATTGCTTGTCGGTTTCAATCAGGTTGTTCACGGTACGGCAGGCGTGAAGCACCGTGGCATGGTCTTTATTGCCGCAATGCAGCCCGATGGTTGCGAGCGAAGCTTTTGTATGTTTCTTTGAATAATACATTGCCAGTTGCCTTGCCTGCACTATATCGCGTTTACGGGTTTTCGAGTTTATTGAATCCACCGGAATGTCGAAATAATCGCAAACAATTTTCTGGATAAAATCAATAGAAATTTCGCGGGCAGTATTTTTCACAAATTTATCAATCATCTGCCTGGCAAGGTCGATAGTGATAGCTTTTTTATTCAGCGACGACTGAGCCATTAACGAAATCAATGCACCTTCGAGTTCGCGGACATTGGTGGTAATGCTGTACGCCAGGTATTCGAGTACTTCGAACGGCATATCGATACCGTCTTTATACAACCTCTTTTTCAGGATGGCAATGCGGGTTTCCAGATCGGGTATCTGTAAATCAGCGGCAAGACCCCATTTAAATCGGGATAAAAGTCTTGGCTCCAGGCCTTTCAATTCAACCGGTGCTTTATCGCTTGTAAGAATAAGTTGTTTGCCTTTCTGATGAAGGTGATTGAATATATGAAAGAATACATCCTGAGTTTTTTCCTTCCCTGACAGGAAATGGATATCGTCAATGATGAGCACATCAATCATTTGGTAGAAATGCACAAAATCATTCTGGTTGTTGCTGCGCACGGCATCAATAAACTGCTGAGTAAATTGTTCGGTGGCAACATACAGTACGGTTTTTTCAGGAAAATTATTTTTAACCTGCAAACCTATAGCCTGTGCAAGGTGGGTTTTCCCCAAGCCTACCGGGCTATATATAAACAGAGGATTAAATGCAGTTTTGCCCGGGTTACAGGCAACAGCATAACCGGCAGAGCGGGCTAAACGGTTACAATCGCCTTCAATAAAATTATCAAACGAATACGATTCGTTTAATTGTGACTGAACTTGTATCTTTTTCAAACCAGGGATAACAAAAGGATTTGGTATTTCCTTCGATTTTCCGGCATTTAAATCAATCGGCATCTGAACAGATGGATTAGTAGTAGCTTTTCTGTTGCTTGTGGGAATTTTAATTGTGTAAGGATCAGAGGTATAGGTTCCTTCCATTACAATGCTGTATTCAAGTCGTCCGTTTGGCCCGAGTTCGTTCCGTATGGTTTTCTTCAGAAGGGTGATATAATGCTCCTCGAGCCATTCGTAAAAGAACTGGCTGGGAACCTGTATCGTAAGTATGTTGTTTTCTAGTTTTATGGGTTTGATAGGAGAGAACCAGGTTTTAAAACTTTGATAATTTAGGTTGTCGCGGATCACTTTCAGGCAATTTTCCCAGACTTCCTGATGAAGTTCTTTAATTCCTTCCATTTCGTTGTGTTGCATGTTTACTCTTTGGTGTTATCGGTCGTTAAATCAGCTTATTACCCGTTAAATAATCAAAAAATGTTGTAGAGATTATGAGCTACATTGAAAAAGTGTTCAAAAATCACTCTAACAAAGTTTAAAAAAAAATTAAAATGGTATTTGATTTTGAAAAAAATAGTTGTATATGGCAGAATGCACAAAAAATTATTTGTTTTGCAACAATAAATATTAAGAAATTGATAAGTAATTAATAATTAACAGATTTATCTTCGAAAACTTACCAACAACACGCCCTGCTTCACTATGCCGGATTGCCAGCCGGATAACACATTTCATGCCAAACTCGTTGTTAATAACTTCTAAAGTTTCATCTTTGATAATTTTCATCACATCGTTCATTAATTCATACGGGTATTCAACCTGATAGATTTCTTTCACAATGCGGGTTGCGATTTCAGCTTTCGAGAGTGCTTCTGATGCAGCAGTTTTGTACGCGTGTATTAAACCCGGAACTCCCAGTTTTGTTCCCCCGTAATACCTTATTATTACAATTAAAACATTCGTCAGGTCGGCTGAGAGTATCTGGCCATAAATAGGCCTACCTGCAGTACCTGATGGTTCCCCGTCGTCATTCACCCGGTAGGCTGATTTATCGAAGCCCAACACATAAGCATAACAATGGTGGGTTGCATCGTAATACTGTTTACGTAAAGTTTCGAGCTGCTGCTTTACTTCCTGCTCGCTACAAACCGGAAATGCAAATGCCAGGAATCTGCTGCCCTTATCGCGGAACGATCCCTGTGCAGGCTGAATGATCGTTTTATATTCATCAGAGAAAAGCATCCGGCGGAAAAACTTTAGGTAACGATTAGTAGCTATAACTTTCTTGCAAAGGTAAGCAGCTGGGATATTATTTTTCAGGCTAATTATTAATAATTTTAAATTTCATTTTGGGATACTTCATTTAACTACTTTTGGCCTCAATATATATAGGTATATGTCATCACATTTCGGGGAGTTTGCAGCTCTTCTGACAACGGTTTTCTGGACAATTACGGCTTTATCATTCGAAACAGCGAGCAAACGTATTGGTTCAATGCATCTTAACCTGTTACGATTGGGTTTGGCTTCTGTTTTATTGTCGGTTTTTTCATTTTTTCACAGGGGGATGCTCCTTCCGATGGATGCGAGTTTGCATAATATCACCTGGCTGGCACTTTCGGGTGTGGTAGGTTTCATTATTGGTGATTTTGCCCTTTTTAAAGCGTTTACCATTACAGGTGCCAGGGTTGCCATGCTGATGATGACACTTGCCCCGGTTTTTGCAGCTCTTGCAGCATGGGTTATTCTTGGTGAAGTAATGAGTGTTATCAACCTGGTTGCTATGTTTATTACATTGTCTGGAATTGCTCTCGTCATATTTACACGTACTGCAGGAACTGAAGGTTCTGTTAGTACAAAACGATCTTACGCAATGTCATATCCTGTAAGAGGTATTATACTTGGTATTGTTGCTGCTGCAGGGCAAGGGGTTGGACTTGTGCTGAGCAAATACGGTATGCAGGACTACGATTCATTTTCCTCGTCGCAGATAAGGGTGATTACCGGTTTTGTCGGTTTTGGAATATTGTTTTTTATGCTGGGAAAATTTAAAGAACTGCCAACATCCTTCCGCGACAGGAAAGCAATGAAGTGGCTGATTGTAGGTTCAATATTCGGACCTTTTCTGGGAGTTTCGTTTTCACTGATAGCTGTTCAGAATACAAGTGCCGGAATTGCACAAACAATAATGTCGCTGGTTCCGGTGCTGATTATACCACCGGCTGTAATGATCAATAAGGAAAAAGTAACCTTGCGTGAGATAATTGGAGCAGTGATTGCTGTTATCGGTGTTGCTCTGTTTTTTATATGATCGTTTTTTTGTTGAGAAAAATCAGAGTAGTATAAAATACTTCGGAATAATATAAACCCTGATTTAGGAATGTAACATTATCTTAACATTGTTATTGCTGTTTCCGAAAGTCTGGAAGTAATTTCTTCGTATTCAGCCTCAGTCAGCTTTCTGCGGGTTTCACTATCGAGTATAAACTGCTCACTTTCCGGTATTTTCTTGTACCATTCTTCCCCTTCAGGCAGATCCAAAGGCTTTCGCGGAATTATATGCAGATGAAGATGTGAAATTGTCTGTCCTGCCGAAGAACCGTCCTGTATTGTCCAGTCGAATCCATCACAGTTAAAGAAATACTTGAGAACAGCAGTTATTTCGCGCGCAAATACCATCATTTCTCCAAGTTCTGAGTCCGATAATTCGAATAATGACTCGTAATGTCTATTTGGAATTACAAGCGAATGACCAGGAAGTATAGGGGCAATATTATATAAAGCGCTGAAATTATCTGTTTTGTAAAATGACTTACCGGCAATTTCGCTTCTGCAGAAAATACAAGAGACAATTGGTTCTGTTGGCTTAGTCATTTACCTGGTATGTTAAGCAATAATTATTTCGGGTAATTTCCTGTGATTTTCGACAGAAACCTGTGAAAACGGTGAAATGATCCCACTGGTTCGGCAAACATCATTATACAGCGGTCAGCCACGAAATTTACGTCTTTGTTTTTCATGTAACTGATCACTTCTTCATTTGACGATCCCTGTTGGAGCCACAAATGCTTAATTCCTTTGTTAACAGAACTCTCCACGATTTTCAATGTTTTATCGGGAGGAGTATTAACAAATACAGCTTTCACATGAGGTGGAAGTGTTTCGATGCTGCTGTAACAGACATCCCCTTCAAAATCAATCATATGCGGATTCACTGGCAGTACTTTCATGCCTTTCTTTTTAAGTGTACGGTAAACAGTGTTCCCGAATTTGGTCTTGGTTCGCGATACTCCAACAACGGCAATATAAGGTTGTTGCAGAAACTGGTTAATTGATTCGGCTGTCTTCATATTTTTTTTTGATTTGGTTATTCAAAAACAATATTCATTTCAACACGCCTGTTTTGCTGGCGTCCTTCGGGTGTTGAATTGGGAGCAATGGGCTTGGTTTGTCCGAACCATTCGGTTTTAATGCGGTCAGCGTTTATGCCTTTTTTTACGAGGTAATTTTTTACTGCAAGGGTCCGGTTTTTCGACAAGGCGAGGTTCGATTCAGGCTTACCTACATCATCAGTATGACCGGCTAACAATAACCTGAATTCACTGCGTTTCTCCATCACCCCGGCTAATTCGTCGAGTGAGCTTAACGACGATTTACTGATTACCGACTTTCCGGTTTCAAATTCCAGGTTGCTGAAAGCTTTATTTAGTATTTCCTGTTCTTCTTTTTTTATTTCGGGGCATCCGTTGTTTAAGGCAATTCCCGGTAAAGTTGGGCACAGATCGTATTTATCCGAGATTCCATCGGCATCTGTATCAGGGCATCCCCTGAAAACTGCTGAGCCCGGAATGCTGGGGCAGTCATCATCTTTGTCAGGAATGCTATCGTTATCCGTATCCTGGTAAGGACATCCCTGGTTGTCGACAGGGCCCTTAACCCCCGGGCAATTATCTGATTCGTCCCTGATTCCATCGCCATCGCTGTCAATAAAAGGGCAACCTTTGTTTTCGCGGGTGCCGGCAATCATAGGGCAATTATCATCTTTATCGGCAATTCCATCTTCATCCTGATCAGGGCAACCTGAAAGAGCCTTTGAACCGGCATTGAAGGGGCATTCATCATTCTGATCAATTATACTGTCGCCATCGCTGTCGGGGCATCCATTGAACAATGCCAGTCCTTTCACATCAGGGCACAGATCGTCTTTATCAATTACTCCATCATCATCAGTATCCGGACAACCATTAAATTTCATCAGCCCAAAAATATCGGGACAATTGTCATTTCCATCCTGAATACCATCAAGGTCTGCATCAGGGCAACCACCTGTTTCGTACAATCCGGCTAAATCTGGGCATTGATCCCGTGCATCCGAAACCTTATCGAAATCTGTATCCTTGGGTTGGCGATAAAGAATCGGAATTTTAAAAATAGCTGAAACGGCAGATCCGAATCTGTTTTTAGAAGTTACCATCATCGAAAACATGTCGTTCCACCCGAGCCATAATGATCCCAGCCGCAAACCTAAACCAATATTCCAGTGTTTGTAAGCATTGTATTGCACCGGTACCGATATCCCGAACCATCTTTTATCATAACGCGGCACAATATTGAATGAGGAAAGATAATGTACTTTGTTTACATTATTAGTGCCACGGTTCAGAGCCAGGTAAGGTGTAAAATTCACATACAAACCTTCCGCAACTCTCACATCAGCCTGAAGACTAAGGCATACAGGCAATGTCATATTGTATTTTGACGAAACATCAGCCGCATCAAAATTGCTATATATTAGTGAGTCTAACTCTGATATGGAGTTGATATCCCCAATATAAAGGTTCCGGATATCGGCAGTGAAATCCTTACTTATCGGGTTTCGCTTGTAACGGGTATTACCGAGATCATTAGCTGTAAATCCAATTCTGAAAAGGTATTTGTCCTGATCTCTTCGCCAGATATTGGTTTTCCCGTCCATATCATATTTATATTTCATCCAGTCAGGCCGGTACTCATAAACTACTCCTATATCAAATGCCAGCGAGGGATTGGCGTCGAACTGGTAGCTGAAATCTTCCAAAGCGATATTTTCGGTTATCCCATAGTTAGTATATGTATTGTAAAAAGATACAGTATCGCTGTTTTCAACTTCATAATTCAGGTCTTCCATAAACATATAGCCTGATCCCATGCCCTGTACAATTTTCATTGTTACACCGGCTTTCAGGAAATGTTGTTGTTTGTCCATTGCCACCCGTGCATAGGTAAAGCCATATTCGGCCCAGGCATTCATTTGCGCATATACGTCCTCATTTTTCAGCCTGATGTTCCACAGGTCAGTTTCCTGATCAAGATTATCCATAAGTACTGCAAGGGTTTCCGTCATATTATCAATATTTATGATGGTGCGGAAGGATGGAGTGAAAGCAATGGAACTCTTATCAGAAATGGCTATCATAAAAGAAAACAAATCCTGCTTCATCGAAATAATGCCTGATTTATCCTTTCCATCCAGGTTGCGCGATATGTAAGGGCCGTGAAAATCAAAGTCATCTGTTAATACCTTAGGGTGCCAGATTACATAAGGGTCAATCCCGTAGAAATTGTTTGAATAAGAAAAGTTTGTTGATGAAAAAGCCAGATCGAAACTATACCGGCTGTCGGCAATGGATGCCGGCTGTAATTGCACTCCTGTGATGCCTGCATAGTTACTCGATGCAAAAGGCAAAGATTCCTGGGCACCAGGTTTGAGAGAGATGAGAAGTAAAAGCGATAGCAATATGTATGTTTGCCTCATGGCTATATGTTTGGAGTGAAATTTATCAAAAATAGTGAATTTGTAATTATATTGACAACGAATTTTTATATATAAATTTTCGATAACGCGAATAGAAATATCTTTGCGCTCTTAAAATCAAAATATTTCACACGAAATGCCTCAGTCGTTACAAAGCTTATATAAAAACAGTGTACTGAAATTGAATGCAATATATTCAGTTGAAGAGACCCGGGCAATGGCTGACAGGCTTTTCGAGCATTTTTTAAATCTTACCCCTGTTCAAAGAGTAATGGCTGGCTCGTCAAACGCTAATTCTGAAGCAGTTAACCTGATAGAACAAGCCATTGATAAATTATTGCTTCATGTTCCATTGCAATATGTAACCGGGAAGGCATTCTTTATGGAAATGGAGTTTTCGGTGAACCCGTCAGTTTTGATTCCACGCCCCGAAACTGAAGAGCTAGTCAGCCTGATACTTAAAGATTTATCCGGAAGAAAAGCTCATCAAAACCTGCGAATTCTGGACATAGGTGCTGGAAGCGGATGTATCTCTGTTGCTTTAAAACATAATCTGCCGGAAGCAAAGGTGATAGCAATTGACATCTCGGAAGAAGCCCTGGCTGTTGCCATGAAAAATGCTGAAACAAATATAACTGAAGTGGAATTTTTAAAGATCAATATTCTCGATGATACTCAATGGGGTGTATTACAGCAATTCGATCTTATTGTCAGCAATCCGCCTTATGTCACGAATTCTGAAAAAGTCCTGATGCAGTCCAATGTGCTTTATAATGAGCCACATATTGCTTTGTTTGTTCCTGATAATGATCCACTGGTGTTTTATCGTTGTATAATGAATTTTGCAAAAACCAAGCTGGTTGAAGGTGGCACAATATGGCTCGAAATAAATGAGGCATTCGGACAGCAATTGCTTTTTCTTTTCGGAAATGATATGTTTAGCAAGCGCGAACTGCTAATAGATATGTTCGGAAAATACAGATTTGTGAAGGTGACAAAATGAAAAAAGCAGCGTTTAGCTGCTTTTTTCATTTACTAATTGGTTGAGATTATTTCTTTTTATTCGGAATTTCGAGACCGTAACCATGTTTTTTATCAACAGCGCGAAGCACCAGGCTCAATATAATTGCCAGAATACCGAAACTGGCGAAAATCAATTCAGGAACGGTATAATTATATTTTGCGCCAACAACGCCTGCAGTAATTTGTTCCGAAACCCCGGGATTTGATGCTGAAAGTGACCAGCCGATAAGTATTGGAACAGCGAGAAGTCCGATGTTCTGAATCCAGAAAATACTGCCATAAGCAGATCCAAGATACCTTTCTTCAACAATTTTAGGAAGTGATGGCCACATCGATGCCGGTACGAGCGAAAAGGCAGTTCCGAGTATAACAATTGTCATAATTGCAATTGGAACATTGAAGATTTCGGCAGGAACAAAAGCGAAAATAAGATGCGAAATAGTAAGCAGTATAGCTCCGTAAAGCATCATCGAAGCACCTTTTCCTTTAACATCGAGGAAATAACCGATAAAAGGTGTGAGTACCATTGCTCCGATAGGGAAATAGGAGAAATAAGCTGCGGCGCTTTTCATATCCACATCCAGTTTGGAAGCAAGCATATCGGTTGCAAATTTCTGGAAAGGGAAAATAGCTGAATAAAATAATACGCAAAGACCTGCAATGGCAAGAAATCCAGGATTGGTGAAAATCTTTTTCAGGTCGCTGATTTTGAACTCGTCTTCTGGCGCAACATCATTGGTAACTCCCATTTGCTTGTCGAGCTTGAAATCCATAAATGTATAGATGAGGAAAGTCAGGAATCCGATACAAAGGAAAATTAATCCCCAAAGTACTGAATTTGAAGGCCCTCCGTTTTCAGCAAAGATTGGGGTTAAACGAAATACGGCAAAAACGCCTAAACGGGCAACTGCCATTTCAAGACCCATGGCAAGTGCCATTTCTCTTCCTTTAAACCATTTTACAATTGTTTTCGAAACTGTAATGCCAGCCATTTCGACACCTATACCAAAAATGGAGAAACCGAAGAAAGCAAGTTTTGCCGAAGCAGGAATCCAGGTAACGAAAGTTCCGAGCCATGCAGCCAGGCCAGTATCCGGAAATCCTGGGGTAAGCGCATAATACTTGATTGCAGCACCAAGTACCATTGTTAAACCAGCAGTTATGATGGTGAAGCGGATACCCATTTTATCGAGAATAATCCCCGAAAAAATGAGAAAGAAAACAAAAACATTCAGGAAAAACTCGGATCCGCCAAGCATTCCGAACACCTCAGGAGTCCATTTGTAATCGGTTTCGAGCATCGTTTGAAGTGGGGCAACCACATCAACAAAGAAATACGCGAAAAACATAGTCGTTGAAATCAGGATCAGTGCGATCCAGCGGGCTGTTGGTGATTCGTTAAGCGCACTTGTAATTTTTTCTTTCATTTTGAGTTGTTTAAAAAGATTTAAATTGCAGGTTAATAATATGTTTGTATTTATTTTTTTGGATGTACCTTTCTTAAAAATCGGTCAAATGTAATTAAATTTTTTATCTGCTCATTCCAGATATGAATTATATGTAAAACGAAATATCTGGCCTTTCATGATTCTTAGCCTTTTATCAAAAGTTTGATCCGCTCAATCAGTTCATTATTCTCCTCAAGCTGCTTAAACAGGTTTATGAGAAATTTTATTTTACTGTGATTTTCGATCTTTTATTTGAATGATAAAGTGGATTCAATGAAGCGGTATGCGATTTGCAATTTGTGTAACAGTTATTAAAACAAACCTAATACGTCCTAAAAAAGAAAACTATTGTTTTATTTCTTTATGTCAATGCGGTAAAAACCTACTACATTGTTCTATAATCAGATAATGATTCACTTATTAACTTTCTGTTTAATGCTATCGTATAAACCAAACGAATGTATATTTGCAACAAATCTTTAATCTTTATTTTCTCATGAACTTATTTTTCAGAATACTCTTCACAACAGTAATTTTACTTCCTGTGGTGAATAACGCAAATGCACAAAAAAATAAGCGTAGTTCTAAATCACAAATCCCTAAAAATATAATCCTTCTCATTGGCGACGGCATGGGCACCACACAGGTATATGCCGGTTATACAGCCAAAAAAGGTATAATGAATATTACAGGCATGCCTGTTAGCGGTTTTTCAATAACCTGGTCGGCCAGCGATTACATTACCGATTCAGGAGCCGGCGGAACTGCTCTTGCAACAGGCTTTAAAACCAACAATGGCCGTATCGGAGTTGATGCAAAGGGTGTAGCTGTTAAGTCAATTCTCGAAATGGCTGAAAAGGACGGGTTATCAACTGGATTGATTTCTACTTCTGCTATTACCCATGCCACACCGGCTTCATTCATAGCCCATACGCCCAAAAGGTCGGATTATGAGGATATCGCCTACGACTTTCTTAAGACTGATATTGATGTATTTATAGGCGGCGGTTACAATCATTTTGCCCGACGTGCCGATAGTCTGAACCTGATTGACAGCCTGATTGCCCGTGGATATTTTATCGCCCGCGACCTGAAAGATGTTGATGTACCTTCAACGCAGCGCCTTGCTGCTTTACTGGCTGATGAACATATGCCCAGCATGACTAAGGGCCGGGAAAATATGCTGCCGGATGCTACCGAAATGGCACTCAAAATGTTGAAAAGGAATAAGAAAGGATTCTTTATCATGATCGAAGGATCACAAATCGATTGGGGCGGACACGATAATGATGCGAATTATGTTGTTTCTGAAATGGTGGATTTTGATAATGCCGTAGGAAAAGCCCTTCAGTTTGCAGCTAAAAATAGCAAAACACTTGTAATTGTTACCGCCGATCATGAGACCGGCGGGTTCGGTTTAACCGGTGGAAGCATTGCCAGTGGCGAAGTACAAGGCGTTTTTTTGAGCAAAGATCATACTGCTACAATGGTGCCTGTTTTTGCGTATGGCCCAGGTTCAGAGGTATTTACAGGGGTACAACAGAATACGGATATTTTCAAAAAATGCGTTCAACTGCTTGGGCTGAAAAAGTAATAATAGCAGAATGAAAAAAACAACCTCAACACGAAATCTCCTTATTGTTTCAGCTACTTCGCTCGAAATAAAACCTTTGCTGGTGGAACTCGGCGAAGGGCAGGAGATGCAAAATCATGTTACCCGTTATAGTTACGGGCAATTCCAGGTTGATGTGCTGATCACCGGTGTCGGGATGGTTCCAACGGCTGTTTATACCAGCATGGTTTTAGGCCTTTACAGGTATGATGCCGTCATCAATGCCGGAATATGCGGCTGCTTTAACACTGAAATACCAATCGGCGAAGTCTTGAATATTGTCACCGACTGCCTGCCCGAAACAGGCGCAGAAGAGGGCGAACGATTCCTTTCATTGATTGATCTCAACCTTCTCGATCAGGATGAATTCCCTTTTAATGGCGGAAAACTTGTGAATGATTCGGTTTTCGGGAGTGAACTCATTGAGGGATTACCTGTATCAAGCGGAGTAACTGTGAATACTGTGCATGGAAATGCGCATAACATTGCAGCATTTTTGCAGCGTACTCATGCTGATGTTGAAACCATGGAGGGTGCGGCTTTTATGTTCTCGTGTAAATTGCATAAAATAAGGCATATACAAGTGCGAAGCGTTTCAAATTACATTGAAGACCGAAACATTGCAAAATGGAATATCCCTCTGGCTGTTCAGAATCTGAATCTTTTTCTGATTGAACTGTTGAATGAGTAGGGGAGAGTCTGAGTTAATAGTTAATAGAAAATTGTTAATAGTTGGCCATTAGTACACCTCTGAGTCGGAAAACGCTCAACCCTGAACATTGAAACCCCGCACTTCGGATTGTATCGGGGGGCGACTTACTTCTGCTTTGCTCTGCAACTTTCACATATTCATCTTCAATAACCTCCGCTTACTTCAGTGGAACCCTGAAACCTTTATCCTCAACCATTTTCCAATAACTATTTTCCATTAACCACTTAAACTACCATGAAACTCTCCCTCGGCTTTTCCCCTTGTCCCAATGATACTTACATTTTCGATGCCCTTGTTCATCACAAAGTGGATACCGAAGGTCTGGAGTTCGATTATTTTATGGCGGATGTTGAACATCTGAACGGGGAAGCTTTTATGGAGAAACCCGATATCACAAAGCTCAGTTTTCATGCATTTCTTCATTTGGCTGGCCGGTATTTACTGCTCGATTCGGGTTCGGCGCTTGGTTATGGTGCAGGACCATTGGTTATTAGTAAAAACCTGAATAATTTTGATGAACTTGAAAGTAAAACTATAGCAATTCCAGGGGAATACACTACTGCAAACCTGCTGTTTTCGCTGGCAATGAAAAAACAGGTCAATAAGATTGAAATACTCTTTTCAGATATCGAAAATGAAATTCTTTCAGGCAGGGTAGATGCCGGTGTAATCATTCACGAAAGCCGCTTTACTTATCAGTCGAAAGGGCTGCATAAGCTGATTGACTTAGGTGAATATTGGGAACAACTCACCGGTGCTCCTGTGCCGTTAGGGGGTATTGTAGCTCACAAAAGGCTTGGTAACGAAGTGATTGCAAAAATTAATCGCAGCTTACGCCGAAGCGTTGAATATGCCAATCAACAAAAAGATGAGCTTACAGATTTTATAAGGTGTAACGCGCAGGAAATGGATGAAGCTGTGATACGACAGCATATCGGGCTTTATGTGAATGAATTCTCGACGGATCTTGGTGCTATCGGCAGAAGTGCGGTTAGCAAGATGTTTGAATATGCAAAAGATGCTGGTATCATCGAAAAAATACCAGGCAAAATCTTCTTTTCGGATTGGTCAGAAGAACAATCCATTAAATAATTAGTCCCGCTGAGTAATACCGCTGCAATCAGAAAAGAGTATTTAGTACTTTTGTTAAAATTTTAAATGTACCCGGTTGAAGTCAGTCATTCCCTTTATTCTTATTTTCTTTTTCTTGTTTCCTGCTCTATCGGCTTTCAGCCAGATAGACAGGGGTGGAATTCCGCGCAGTTTCCTGCAAAATAATGTGCAGAAAACACTCCTTAACGTTATTGACGTGCCCTCTCCTGATATGATTTCGATCCGTGAAGAGGATGAGCAGGACGCAGCCCTTGAAAAACCGTTCCGTGTGGGTGTTGAAGTTCCTTTTTTAGTTTCATTAACTGATGCAGGGCAATGGGACAATCTTCCTGGCGGGGGCCGTTTATGCCGGGTAATCCTGAAATGTAAAGATTCTCAGGGTATAGGTTTGAATTATAATACTTTGAGTTTGCCTAAAGGTTCTGATATTTTTGTGTATTCACCTGATCGCAGTTCTGTAATCGGGGCAATTACTTCAGCCGAAATACCTGATAGCCGGAATTTTACAACAAGACCAATTGCTGGTGACGAAATTGTTCTTGAATATTATGAACCTTCCGGTTGCAGGGAACAAGCAGAAATTGAAATATCAGGAATTGTTTATGTGTACCGGGGTTTTGAATCTGCTGAAAATAAGCAAATCAAATCTGCTTCTTCCGGAAGTTGCGAGGTAAATGTAAATTGTGAAGAAGGACTGAACTGGCAGAATCAGAAGAGAGGTGTTGTAAAAATATTTACCAGAGTAACTAATGTAAATGTAAATCCTAATATTGTTTCGCATTTTTGGTGTACCGGGAACATTATGAATAATACAGCCCAGGATTTTAGTGGTTTGTTGCTTTCTGCTGCTCATTGCAGCGATGGAGGAAGTGCTACTGCATCACCCGAAGATTATTCTAAATGGGTTTTTTATTTCAATTATGAATCCGAAGGATGCAGTAATACCGGTTCAGAAGAATATACCATGGTTGGTGCCGAGAAACTTGCTATTTCTGATAACTTTTCGGATGTGGGTTCCGACTTCCTTCTGCTCCGTTTCCTGCAGGATATTCCACCTGCTTACCAGCCATTTTATTGCGGATGGGATGCCGGACCGGGTGGTTCTTCCTCAGGAGTTTGTATTCATCATCCGGGTGGTGATATTAAAAAAATATCAACATATACCTCTCCACTACTATCTGATACCTGGGGATCAACCCCAAATACGCATTGGAAAGTATATTGGGTGGCAACGGCGAACGGGCATGGTGTTACCGAAGGTGGATCATCAGGTTCAGCTTTGTTTGATGATGAAGGGCTTGTAGTCGGAACTGAAACCGGTGGATATAGTTCGTGCCCGAATCCGGATGCGGAGGATTATTACGGGAAATTATCCTATTCATGGACATCAAACGGAACATCAGCCAGTCAGCAACTTAAGCCATGGCTCGATCCTGAAAATTCAGGCTTGCTGAAAATGCCCGGCTCCTTTAATGATAAACTTGCTGTTGCTGATTTTTCGGCTGATACCTATGTAATTCCGGTTGGCGGAACTGTTAATTTCCAGGATCTCTCGGCTGGTAAACCGGATAAATGGGCCTGGCGTTTCCAGAAAGGAAAGCCTTCGGAGTCCACGGAACAGAATCCTTCCGGTATCCGGTTCGAAAGTTTTGGAAAAATGAATGTTAAACTTGTGGTCAGTAACGCCTATAATTCAGATTCAATTGTTAAAGAGGGATTTATTGATGTGAGGTCAGTTGTTTCGCCAAACCCGTCTACCGGTGTGGTAACTATCCTTTCAGATATAAACAATGAAAATGATTTAATTATTGAAGTATACGATGCCCAGGGCAAAATTGCACAAAAATATGAATATGCCGGCTTATCAACTGTAAGCTATACAATAACACTTCCTGATTACGGTAATATTTTCATTGTCAGAGTTATTCATGGTGACCAGGTTCAAACGCATAAGGTTATTGTGGTTCATTAAATACTAACCGGTTTTCGGGAAAAGTGCCTGGATTTTAACTAAAAATCAAATGATGATTTCAGAGATAGTAAAGGAATCGGCTATAAGCAGCCGTATAAAAGAAATTGCTTTAAAAGTTTTAAATTCAATCCGAATTACTCCCGAAGAAGGTATTTTGCTCTACCGTGAAGCCGATACCTCTTTGCTGGCATTGCTCGCTGACCAGGTTCGTAAACGTACCGTTGGTGAATATGTTTTTTACAACCGTAATGTGCATATAGAACCCACAAACATCTGTGTGTACGATTGCAAATTCTGTTCTTATTCGCATCATCAGAGTAAGGAATCGTGGGAATTAACAATTGACGACATGGTGAAAACGGTTGTCAGCCTGGGTGATGATATTACCGAAGTACATATAGTAGGAGCAGTTCATCCGGGTCGTGACATTTACTATTATGCCGATCTGGTTAAGCGTGTTCATGAAGCCAGGCCCTTGCTTCATATAAAAGCGTACACGGCAATTGAGATTGAATATATGGCGCAGCGATCTGGCTTAAGTTTTACCGAAGGACTTCAATTATTGAAAGATGCGGGACTTAATTCATTACCCGGCGGAGGAGCCGAAATTTTTGATGATGAAATCAGGGAAAAGATTTGTGGAAAAAAATCAACGACCGAAGCATGGATTGAAATACACGAAACCGCACATAAACTAGGAATACCTACCAATGCAACAATACTTTACGGGCATATTGAGAGTTTTGAACACCGCATTCATCATATGGAATTGCTCCGGCAATTGCAGGATCGAACAGGAGGATTCAACGCTTATATTCCTTTGAAATTCAAAAATAAAAACAACGAAATGTCGTATATCGAAGAGGTTTCCCTGATCGAAGATCTTCGGAATTACGCAGTTTCGAGGATTTATCTCGATAATATTGCGCACCTCAAAGCCTACTGGCCCATGATCGGCAAAGAAATGGCTGCCTTGTCGCTGGCTTTTGGTGTCGATGATCTCGATGGTACGATAAACGATTCTACAAAAATATATTCGTTAGCCGGCGCCGGCGAAAATCCTTCGCTGAGCAGCGATGAAATCAGGCAATTGATTTTAAAAGCAGGACGAGTGCCTGCTGAAAGGGATTCAGTATATAATATTATCAACAAGGGGTAAGGAATTATCAATGGTATATACCTGTTGTTTGCTTTCCTTTAATTCAAACTGAATGCATTCCGATACTCATGGTACATATTTATTTCATGCTTCTATTCAGCAGAATAGCTCGTAAAGAACGTTCTTTGTCATGATTGAATAGGGAATTCAAAAGGACAGTATATCCCCTGAAAAAGTGATTTGCATTATAGTTATCAGTAGGTACCTGTTAATATTTCTGTTGTTGGCAGTTACTATCCAAAACTAATTAATTGTATATTTGTTTAACCTTAAGTTCAACTAAAAACTAAAAACTATGAAAATTAAAATTTTACTATTCGCAACTATGTTTGCGTTCGGATTCTTTTCTTCAAATGCACAGGAAGTGAAAAACGGGGACAAAATACTCAATCTCGGTATTGGAGTCGGATCGGGTCTTGGATATGGAACCGGTTATAAAACAACGATGCCGGCTGTTTCTGGTTCATTGGAGTTTATTGTTAAAGACGATTTATTTGACAATAAAGGCGCAATTGGTGTTGGTGGGTATGTAGGATATTCTGCCGGGAAATCGGAGTACAACTGGGGTGGCGGAACGTATGGCTGGAAATACTCGAACCTGGTTTTAGGACCGCGTGGATATATACATTACGGCTTTCTTGATAAACTGGATACCTACGCAGGGTTAATGATTGGTTACTGGGTTAGTTCCAATTCGGAATACGGAACTGCACAAACCGGCTACACTTCCGAGGGCGGCGGGTTTATCTGGTCAGGATTTGTTGGAGGACGCTATTTTTTCAGCGATAGTTTCGCCGGTATGCTCGAACTTGGTTCAGGTATCGCTTATCTAAACCTGGGTGTAGCTTTTAAATTCTAAAAATAGAAAACTTTTATCATAAAAAAGGCCTGATTATCAGGCCTTTTTTATTCTGTTTCATCATCCGGATCAATCTTCATCACATACCGGTCCCATTTTTCAATAACGGCTTTCATATCGTCAGGTAATTCAGTTTCGAAATACATCTTCCGGCCATCAGCAGGATGAGCAAACCCGAGGGACTGTGCATGAAGTGCCTGCCGTGGACACAACTCAAAGCAATTCATAACAAACTGTTTGTATTTTGTAAATGTAGTTCCTTTCAGCACCTGGTCGCCGCCATAACGGGAATCATTGAAAAGGGTATGCCCTATATGTTGCATATGGGCACGTATCTGGTGAGTACGGCCAGTTTCGAGGGTGCATTCAATAAGTGTTATGTAATGGAACCTGCGTAAAACACGGTAGTGTGTGATGGCTTCCTTGCCATGGCTGCCATCGGGAAATACATCCATGATAAGTCTGTCGCGGAGGCAGCGGCCTATATTACCTTCAACAGTTCCTTCTTCTTCCTTAAAATCACCCCAAACCAATGCCTGGTATTTGCGGTCCACTTTATGTTCGAAAAACCCGCGTGCCAGCCTGCTTTGTGCCAGTTCATTCTTTGCCACCAGCAGTAATCCGGAAGTGTCCTTGTCGATTCTGTGCACGAGGTACGGACCTGTTTCGCTTACTATACCCTGCTGATGAAACCTGTATGCAAGCGCATTAACAAGTGTACCTGTATAATTGCCGTGTGCCGGATGCACTACCATTCCCGGAACTTTGTTAATTACCAGTACATCTTCATCTTCGTAAACAACAGTTAGCGGAATATTTTCGGGAAGAATTTCGGTTTCGCGCGGTGGGTAAGCAAGCACAATCGAGATTACATCCATGGGCTTGACCCTGTAGTTGGGTTTAACGGGCTTTTCGTTAACAAGGATGTTATCAGCCCGGGCTGCATTCTGTATTTTATTACGCGAAGCATTTTGTATACGCCCCATCAGGAATTTATCGATACGGAGCATAGCCTGCCCTTTATCCACCTCAAACCTGAAATGCTCGTAAAGGTCGTTTTCTTCGGTTGCAACCGAAATATCATCTGGTTCTTCTATCATGTGTGTGAAATCAGGAGCTAATGGATGCGAATGATTGTAAAAGTGTTTTTAAGAACTTTATGACTTCAGCTCCAAAGTCAGCAAATTGTATTTGTATTTATATTGTTGTCAGTATTTTAATTTGTATTAGGCTTTTCGTGATTAAATCCTGCTTTCATTACTTTTGAAAGTAAGATTCTCTGTATTTTTTTGAATTTTGAATTTGCGGCTTGGGATTTGGGATTTGGATTATTTTAAAATGACATAAATCCAATTACTTCATTTTCTGGTTCCGGCTTCACTTACTTTACAATTACTTTCCCGCTGGATCTCAGCCCGGTTTGGCTATCGGTGATGATTACAATGTAAAAACCCGGTGAAAGTGCTTCAATATTAACCGGATTTGCGAATGATCCATCAAGCACCTGTGCACCACTTGCAGAAATGATTTTGATATTCAGGTTCTTTTCCGTGATATTTTTCCAGTCTTCGGGCAATTTAATTATAAGTTTTCCATCGATAACCGGATTTGGCCGGAAGCTTAGCTTTCCAACTTCGGCAGGTTTTTCGATATTCAACGGGTTTACTTTGCCGATAACAGGCCTCATCATTACCGATCCATAGTTTATCGAGTCACTTCCAACCCAGTTGCCGCTAACATTAAAGAAACGTTTCTGATGGCTGTCAGTATACCTGTCGAAACCTACATTCAGGTTATTAACCGAATATTGAGTCCACCCGGTATAAAAATTCAGTCCGGGAAAAGTTACAGGATCAATAATGAGCGGCTCTTCGAACCAATATGTATAGAACGCATTCAAATCATTGCTGTACCCTGGGGGTACATTTTTCAGTGTTTTAATAATCTGACCCGGAATTCCAAATGCATCGTTCCACACATTTATATCTATAAGCTCCTGGTTTCCACTGATTGTGGGATTGAAGTAGAACTGAATTCCCCTCATAGTATCCGCCTGGTTAAGTTTAAATTTAACGGCATAGGATCCTGAAGCTCCGTTAATACCTACACCGGCCTCGGAAGTACCGTTATCGTAGGCGTAATAGTTGCTGAACATCTGATCGAACTGTATCGAGTCATTCGCCTGAAATATGGGATTCTGATCGGGGGTGAGTTTATGTATAATGTGAAAAACCACTTTCTCTTCGTTGGATATCGGGAAAAAGAAATTTACCGGAGGCCTCGAAAATGGCAGCCAGTCGGTGTACCCGTTTGTGGAAAATGGCTCGATATTCCCGGTGCCGCCATTGTATGGTTCAGCAATTGGAGTAGTTATTGAATTTTTCCGGACTTCGTATTTATATATTTTATTTGATATCTCATTGTCGAGATTGGCAATTTTAATATCCAGTGTATCTTTTAATTCGTTCAGGAAATTTTGCCGGTATTGCGAATAAGGCATTGCTTCATAATCGCGGAGCATGGATGGCGCCCGGTCGCCAAAAGCCACATCTTTCATGGTTATAACTCCGGTATTCAGCCAAACAATATCTATATTCCAGTGGCTTCCGTTGCTGCGCCAATCGGGTTGCGAGTTGCCTGCAAGTGTTGCAATATTCCTGAACCTGAACTGGAAACCGTTTTTATAATATAAAACGCTGTCCGCAAAAGAGTTGATGGGTACAAGTACCTGGCGGAAATAGTGCTCATCGGGTTTGGCAAATGAATCAATCGCAATTCCACCCATCGTTGACCAAATCTCTCTCCAGACCGGTTCGGTAACAGTATCATCACCCGTAATAATTAGATTGTCATCCCCGGGCGAATGAAATTCCAGTATAAGGGAAGCTTTTTTTGATGGAGCACTGATACTCCTTCCCTGGGGCTGGTAATAAAAACTCAGGAGAACATTGTCGGATCGGTTTATGGCTCTTTGAACAGGCGTAAACAGCGAATCAAGCCTAATGGGCTGTGATGTCAGGTAATCAGCATCAAAAGGATTGGGGCCGGCATTTGCATATAGTGCACCGGTTTCATCGAGTGCATCGAATGTCGCTACACCAATGCTGGGAGAAAATTTAGCGTAATCGGTATTTACAAAAGCATAGGAATCCATCCATCGTAAGGGAGAAGGATATACGGAGACTACGGAGAAATCATCGTAAAAAGGTAGCATAAGTGCTGAGGAAGTGGCTTTGTCAATTTCTTTTTTCTCAATAAATTGCCTGGCAACAACCGGATTGTAGGTAGGGGAGGTAAGTACTTCTTGCGCTTTGGCCGAAATACCAAGTAACGTTATCAATAAAATGGCATAAATGCTTTTTGTCATTCAATTTTATATTAAGGTATTGGTGTTTCTGCTTGAACTGTATCAATCTCCAGATTACGGATATACTCATTAAAGTCGAACTTGTCGGGTGACTTGTAGGTTAGAGTAAAACCAGTTCCGGTTACCATGCGTTTGCCGTAAACATATTCCGGGGTTTGTTCGTAAACCTGCCCGTTGGTACTGTCGCAATCGTCAGAATATGATTCACTTAAAACAATAAATCCAAGTCGCCTTAATTCGCTTACCGCGGCTTCGTGCGTCTTCCCGATCAGGAATGGCAATGCCGCCTCGTTGCCTCCGCTTCCCGAACCAATAACCAGGTCAATTACCGAACCTTTCCTTATCGGAGTACCAGGTTTAACAACGCGGCCGTTTACGGTAACTTTCAACACAGCATTTTCAGCCATATCAGGAACGATCCGGATTGCTCCGAGTTTGAGACCGTATGTTTGCAAAAGTGCTTTGGCTCTGCGCAGCGAAAGGTCAATAAGCGCAGGCATGCTTACCTGCTCAGGCACAAAAGATACCAGCGATAAATATACCGCCCTTCCGGGTTTTATTTTGGTTTCGGGTAAGGGATCCTGCGAAATAACACTTCCTGGTTTTCGTGTATAATCGTAAATGGAATCAACAATAACAAGTTCGAAGTCTTTGCTCGATTCAAGGCTGTTCACCTGATCCATCATCAAACCAACATAATTGGGCGTAATAGCAACCTGGTTATGACGGGTGTACATTTTCAGAAATGATAATGTGATCCAGGAAAGCACAATGAAAAGCAATATTGAATATGCCAGATGTTTTAAAAACCGCCGGGTAGTAATAAATTGAAAAAAGTTCATATGCCTTTCTGTGCCCTGAATGGTTGATGGTTAACGTCCTGAGTATATAAACTGCAAGAGTATGGAATTATTGTTTCTTTTCTGCAAAGATACAAATTTACATGGCAACAGTGATAAGTAAGCAATTTGCTTAATTTGCAGGTTCTCTGTCTGTATGAAACAAGAAAGTTCTTTATGCCATAAGGAAAAAATATATTCCGCCATCTGCCATCCACATCCAACATTCCACATTCCACTTTCCACATTTCACGGCAACAATTAAACGGATGATAATTCTCAACGATTTTCTAACTTTGCGCAATTAAAAATAATAATTCCGGGGTTTATATGCGCAAGATCAAAGTAGTATTATTTATGGGTGGCGATTCGGGAGAGTACGAAGTATCGATAGGGAGTGCTTCGCAGGTTAAAAATAACCTTGATCCTGAAAAGTTCGAAGTATACCCTGTTTTGATCAGGGACGGTAAATGGACTTACACGGATGAAAACGGGACTATAACATCGTTTGACCGAAACCAGCATTGTTTAGAATTTTTTGGCAAAACGATTACTTTCGATTGTGCGTTTATTGCCATTCACGGTACACCGGGTGAAGACGGAAAGTTGCAGGGTTATCTTGATATGGCCGGTATTCCTTATACAACCTGCGATGTAACTACTTCGGCGCTGACATTTAATAAATATTTCTGCAACGACCTTGCTATTCAATATGGTGCAAAAGTTGCGCGTACTTTTTTGCTAAGGAAAGGTGATACCTGGAATACCGAAGCTATGGCGAAGGAGGTTGGTTTACCTTGTTTTATTAAACCCAATAAAGCAGGTTCGAGCGTTGGAGTATCGAAAGTTTATGAACTTGACGGAATTCCGGCCGCTATTGAAAAAGCCTTTGCCGAAGATGACGAAGTGCTTGTTCAGCAGTTTATTAAAGGTCGTGAGATGGCTTGCGGAGTATTTACGCTGAATGGGAAAGTGCAGGTTCTACCAGTGACTGAAATTGTTTCGAAAAACGATTTCTTCGATTACGAGGCTAAATATACTGCCGAACTCAATAGCGAAATTACTCCGGCGCCGATCACAGAAGAACAATCAGATGAATGTAAGAAACTGACTGATTATATGTACCGCAAATTCAATTGCAAAGGCGTAGTGCGCTTCGATTATTTCCTTGTCGAAAATACCTGGTGGTTTCTGGAAGTAAATACGGTTCCTGGTTTTTCGGCAGAGAGCATTATTCCAAAACAAGCCAGAGCCGCCGGTTTTGAACTAAAGGAATTCTTTGGCTCTCTTGTTGAAGAATCTTTAAGGCAGAAATAGCCCCCAATCCCATCAATCCCATCAATCCCATCAATCCCATCAATCACATCAATCCTATCAATCCCACCAATCCCTTATTCCCCTGCTTTCAGAAACTCAACCAGTTTAGCAACCGCTCTTGCCCGATGGCTTATTCTATTTTTTTCTGCTAAAGGCATTTCTGCAAAAGTCTCGGTATAGCCATCAGGCAGAAACACAGGGTCATAGCCAAATCCTTTTATCCCTTTTCTTTCCTGTATTATCGCACCGTTTACAATCCCTTCGAAATAATGAACTGATCCATCAGTTATAAGAGCGATTACTGTCCGGAAACGTGCTTTACGGTTTGCAACCCCATTAAGCTCTGACAGTACTTTATTAATATTTGCTTCAAAATCATGCCCGTCGCTCGCATACCTGGCCGAAAAAACACCCGGACGTCCATTAAGTGCCTCAACCTCAAGACCGGTATCGTCAGCAAAACAATCTTTATTATATTTATTGAAGATGTATTCGGCCTTTAGTAGCGCATTACCTTCGAGCGTATTGGCAGTTTCGTCTATATCCTCAGTGCAGCCAATATCTTCCAGGCTTTTGATTATAATGTCATTTCCGATAATGGATTGAATTTCAGAGAGTTTATGTTTGTTGTTGGTGGCAAATATGAGTTCGTTCATTTTCTGCTATTCGTTATGATAAGGTTCGTTTTTCAGTATCGTCATCGCCCGGTACAATTGTTCGGTAAAAATCAGCCGGATCATCTGGTGTGTAAATGTCATGCGCGAAAGCGAGAGCGTAATATCCGCCTTTTGTTTTATGCTTTCGGCAACCCCAAAAGCACCGCCTACAATGAAACACAACTCACGGGTACCGGTATTCATGGTTTTCTGAAGAAATCCTGCAAATTCAACTGAACTGAATTCCTTACCATGTTCATCGAGTAACACTATGAAGTTAGATAATGATGTCTTTTCGAGTATCATTGCGGCTTCTTTTTCTTTGATCTGATCAGCATTCAGATGCTTTCGATCTTTCAAATCAGGAATAACAACCTCTTTCACTTTAATGTAGTGCCTGAGCCGTTTTATAAAAATATCATAGCCATTCTGTACAAAAGCATCTGAAGTATTGCCGATCATGAGAATTGTAATGTTCATACCTATAGTTACTTGCTAAAAAAGATTATCTCCGGAACAGGAATTTTCAGGCAGCCAAAGATACTAACACTCTTTTTATCAACCGAAAAAAACGTAAAGGGGTTTTTTGGAGTGATTTTTGTATCTTTACAGAGTTGTTAAACGCATGCAATGAAAAACCTCCTAAAAATCATAACTTTCTGTCTTTCAGTAATCCTTTTAAGCGGCAGCACAATAATTGCCCACGAGCCACCCGGGCTTACCGAAAATATTACTGCAGCCATTAAATCCGGTAACTCAAAAGAGCTTGCGAAATATTTTGGTCCAACGGTTGAAATCATCCTTCCGGGCATCGAAGGTGCATTCAGCAAAGCGCAGGCCGAAATGATAATGAAAGATTTTTTTGCCAAGTCAGCCCCCGTTTCGTTTACTGTTAACCAGAAAGGAAATTCCACCGGAGGAGCGCAATTCATTATCGGAACCTATAAAAGTAAAGCCGAACTGCTGATTGTTAATATTCTACTCAAACCAGTTTCGGGCCAGCTGTTAATACAGCAAATCCATTTCGAAGCCGACTGATAACCCTAAAATTTACTGTTACTGTGACTATTGATGAAATTGTTATAAAAACACTTCGTGAAGATATTGGCGAAGGTGATCATACTTCTCTGTCTACTATTCCAGCCAATGCTACCGGCAAAGCCCGTTTGCTTGTGAAAGAAGACGGTGTGCTGGCAGGCGTTGATATTGCCAGGAAAGTCTTCTTTCAAACCGATGACCGGATCGTGATGGAGCAGTTTATTGAGGATGGAGAACGCATTAAAAAAGGTGATATTGCATTTGAAGTAAGAGGCTCATCTATTGCTTTACTTACTGCTGAGCGTACTGCGCTCAATTTTATGCAGCGCATGAGTGGCATTGCTACCCAAACACGCATGATGGTTGATGCCATCGAAGGATTACCAACGCGGATTCTCGATACCCGTAAAACAACTCCTTTGCTTCGCGAAATTGAAAAAATGGCTGTCAGGATGGGTGGCGGATACAACCACAGGTTTGGCCTTTTTGATATGATTCTGATAAAAGACAACCATGTGGATTTTGCCGGTGGAATTGACAAAGCTATAACTGCCTGTCACGAATATCTGCATCATAAAGGGTTAAGGCTCGATATTGAAATTGAGACCCGTAACCTGGATGAGGTAAACCAGGTGATTGAGCATGGCGGTGTGCAGCGTATTATGCTTGATAATTTTAGTTTCAAAATGTTACGCCAGGCCGTAAACCTGATAGGCAAAAAATTCGAAACCGAGGCATCTGGTGGTATTACACTGCAAACTATCCGGCAGTATGCCGAATGCGGTGTGGATTTTATTTCTGTAGGTTCATTAACACACCATATCAGTAGCCTTGATTTGAGTCTTAAAGCTGTTAAATGATTATTTACTACTAAGTACCATCTCTTTCACCAGGTCGGTTTCCTGTTTTGATCCGGAAAAATAAGCATAAGGGGCAATTATGTATTTTTAGAATAATTATTCTTGCTCATCCAAAGGCTGATAAAAAACTGATTCTTATTCCAACAATTTTACCAAATTTGCATTTAATTGCATTTTTTATCCCAAAAGGATAAACTTACCCTGTTCCCGTTGTAAATTGCGGACTATTTTTATGGCAAAGAAACAAACCAGGATAAACAATTATTTCCAATTGCGATTGACTCAATTGTTGCAAAGCAGTTTGGTGCTTTCGGCTGAGAAATATTCACGTAAACTGGTTATTCCGGGTTTCGATGGCATGCCTTTGTACGATGTAGCAGTTTTTTTCATAAAAGGATTGCAGAAGGGGGCACTCTCGATGCGCGCAGCAGCATTTTCGTATAATTTTTTCCTGGCGCTTTTCCCCGCAATTATCTTCTTTTTCACCATTATCCCTTACATACCGATTGCAGGTTTTCAGGATAACCTTCTGGAACTGATGCAGAACTTTATTCCTAAAAAAGCATATGATGCTGTGGAAGAAACACTCTTCGATATTGTAAAACGTCCCAGAGGTGGACTGCTGTCAATAGGTTTTATAATGGCTATGTACTTTTCGACCAATGGTATACATAGTTTAATCGAAGCTTTTAATCAGAGCCGACATACTTCCGAAACCCGTTCATGGTTCAAACAAAGACTGATTTCGATGGTGTTGGTTATGATACTTTCATTGCTGGTAATAATCGCAATTGTATTGATATCGTTAGGTCCGTTAGTTCTTGATTTCCTGATAAAACATGAAATGCTCCGCGATAGTTTCAGCTATTATATGATCATTGCCGGCAAATGGATTGTTTCCTCAGCTATGCTGTTTTTTGCATTCTCATTCCTGTATTACCTGGCGCCGGCGGCGGAATCGCGATTTCGGTTTATTTCGCCGGGAAGTTCACTTTCGACAGTACTTACCATTTTGGCCTCAGTGGGTTTTAATTATTATGTGAATAGTATTTCGCAATACAATACGCTGTATGGTTCAATAGGAACTCTTATTATTCTGATGGTATGGATATTTTTTAATGCTATGATCGTATTGATTGGTTTTGAACTGAATGTAAGTATACAGAATGCAAAAAGAAAGTATCGTGGAATCCCCCGCATTAAGCAGGATAAAGTCTCAACAACCCGGCAGAAGTAGCTTCCCAGTTGTATTTCTGCATCACTGATTTGTGGCCGTTTTCGCCCAGAGTTGTCCGCAACTTACTATCATTATATAACTCTAAAATTTTCCCAGCCAGGTCATGACTGTCGCGGTCATTAAAGATCAGGCCGCAATTTTCTTCAAGAATCAGTTTCTCGAGTGATTTGCAATTAGAAGAAATAAGCGGTTTGCTGAAATAAATTTATTGATAAATGTTAATAAGTCGCTCTGCATCAATATCCCATAGATAATGATTGATGACTGCAAGTCGTCCATTGTCCTGAAATTTCTTAAGTAAAGTAATGTCGTTTGCCAAGAGCATTAATTGATCTGCAAATATTTGAGGTTGGTCAAAAGGATAAATTAGCCCGCATTCCGATTCCTCAATAATTCGTTTTATGGGGGCACAATCTGAAGCAATCACAGGTTTTTTAGCATACATATACTGGAAAAGTTTATGTGGAATTGTTGAATCGGTATGGTCACTTTTTACATGTGGGATTAAGCAGATATCTGCCTTAGAAATAAATAGTTGCATCTCCCGATAAGGTTTCCATCCATAAAAAATTACATGATCTTCAACGCCAGATTCACGAGCAAGCTTTTTAAGTTCTTCAATATAATTACCTGTTCCAAGTATCCAGAATTCAACTTTCTTTGAGTTTTTTTTGATTTCTGATAATCCTAGAATAGGGTACTGCAAACCGCGATCCTTGTCAATACCTCCTGCATACACCAGCACAATTTTATTGGGATCGTGATCCGTAGCTTCCAGATCAAAATGTTTTAAGTTTAACGTGTTGCTAACAACTTGAATTTTAGTCTCCTTGAGACCGAGATTCACTAATCTTTGTTTTGCTTCATCAACAACCACAATAATATGGTTGGCTAAGCGTGCATATTTTAGTTCATAGTGTTCCCATTGAGTATTATTGGAGAGTAATCTGCCAAGGGCCGATTTAGTATGAGTCGCCATTCGCAATAAAGCCGGCCAGTTTTCGTGAAGGTCAAGAGTTAGTGGAATGTTATGCTTTTGTGCAAACTCATAACCTACCTTTGCCAGAGGCAAATCATGAACATGAATAGCATCAAAATTATCTTCAGAAAATAGTTTATTTAAAAACCTTCGCCAAAAGTTAAAATAGAAAGGAAACTTCAGGCACCCAATACTACTTTTATAAATAAATTTACTTATTGGTTTTCTATGAACTACGGCACCCATATGGGTATCAAAAATTTTCCTGTCTTTCAAGGTGAAACATACTACATGCACAGCATGACCTTTGGAAATGAGGGCTTCAATCTCATTTTCAACCCTAATATCAGGCGGATATTCGCGATCCAACAACATCAGAATTTTCATTGTTTTAAAGAAATAAATGTCAACACTTTATGTACAATTTTTTCAACTGTTTTCCCACTCCATAAAAGAGGAACTGAGTTTTTTTATTTCACCATTTAGAATAGCTCTGGCCTTTTGTGTCAAGGGCAATACCGATGTTGTTTTTCCCATTAACCAAGGCACAAAAAAAACCACTGGAAAGATTGCTCTCTTGATTGATCCATAATGATATCTTGAACTTTTATTACTCACTTAAAATGTTGAGTAGGTTCAAGATAAATAGAATTCTCTTTTCTTATTGACTGGCGGACTCAATTTTTATTCTTCTGATTGCAAAACTTGGATTATTATTGAGTTCAGCAGTTAAAAAAATAATTTCCCAATCGTATTTTACACAAAATTCGTTTACAGCTTCAATTACACCGTACCGAACTAATCCGTTCCAATTGCCAAGGATGTAATCATGTCCTGCAATTATACCTTTTTCTTTAACTTTTTCTCTATACAATTCTAATTCTGCAATAGTCGTTTCATAGGAATGAGAAGTGTCGATATAAATCCAATCAAAATAACCATCGGTAAATGAGTCAACAACCTGGGTTGACAATCCTAGATTAATTTCAACTAAGTTTACTTCAATCTTTTTGGCAAATTTTTGTTCCACTTTAGTTCTCTTTTCCTGATTGTATCGTTTGCTCCCCCAAAAATCAATCAAGTGCAGTTTTTTAGGTTGGGCAATATTTATAATTATCTCAGAGAAACATCCTTCATCAACTCCTAATTCTGCGACTATTCCATGCTTGGGTAATGCTTTTATCAGCTCTTCGCGGTTTGTTAATAATTTTACGTTTTTTATATGTTTTTCCTCAATTTCAATTTTGGGAATTTTTGAGGATGATCTGGTGTTAGCTTTTTTCGCTAATGGAAGAACCAAAAGCCTGAAAATTACTTTATTTATTTTTTCAATAATTTTATTTATCATTATTTTCTTGCTTTTTATAATTACTTGAGAGGGGAATTGGAGCCTTCAGAAAGAAGATATTTATAGGATAAGATTAGAGTTTGCATTCAATCATTAGAGTAGAAAAGAATGGGAATGGATAAACAGAAGCCTTTCCCAAAATCACCTTTCTAAACTTTCGTTTCGCCAGTTGGAAATTGGTAAGTGGAATTCTATTACAATATCTTATATTTAACGGAGTAAGGTTTGCCTGATTTATCACTTTCAAAAGTGTATACCCGGTAAACCAATACCTGTGATCAGTATTATTGAATTCACAATTTCCTTTCAAGTATCTAAATGCATCATAATTGAGTATATTTGGTACAGTGATAATTATTTTGTCAATGTAATCTTTATAGAACTCTTTAATCTTCTTTAGAAATAATACAGGATTGTCAGTATGTTCCAAGATTTCACCTAATATGATATAATCCCAGTTTCTAGATTTGATTTCTTTCATCGGTTCCTTTATAATATCTGCAAAAAAAATATCTTTTATTTTTAGCTGATTTTGCACATGCAATACTCCTGCTTCATTGTTGTCTATGCCTATACAGCTTTTTGCTGAGTCAATGAGTAATTGATGAAGCCATATATTCTTCTTTATTTTTAGTTCAATAAGTTCAACATGGTCGAGACATCCAAGATGAATAATGTCTTTGCCCGCACAAATATTTTTCAGAATTTCCGTTCTTGGAGTTTCTGAGTATTTCTCATCATTTACAAACTTTTCTCCACTTGAAAAATCTTGTCCGTTAATAAATGCTATAAGTCTATTATCTATTTTCATATTGAGTTTAGCGATAACTATTCTTACTTTTGATAAAATCAGTCTGTTATCAAGTTTAATTTAAATTCTTTATGGAATTATTTGCTCTTTGATGATACAACGTCCAATAATTCATTTAGTTTATTAATTTGGGAGTTTAATGAGTAGTTTTCACTAATATGATCTCTTGCTGCACTTCCCATTTGACCCGCTATCTCAGGATTTTCCAAAAGCTCTATCATGTAATCCCCCATTGTATTCCAATCTCCTTCTTCAACCAAATATCCTGTAACTCCAGGAATAACAGCTTCCTTGATACCAGCATGAAAAGTACTGATAATGGGTAATCCACATGCTGAGGCTTCAAGTATTGAGTTAGGGGTTCCTTCTGAATCACCATTTTTTGCAACACGCGAGTGCTGAACAAAAGCTCTGGCACTTTTCATAAGTTTTGCAATTTCTTCAGGTGGTTGCCAATCGAGTATTTGAACAGCATGTCCTATATTAAGTTCTTGAATTATACTCAGAACAAGTTTACCTAATTCACCTCTCCCAACCATAACTAATTGTGATTCAGGTGATTTTTGTAGAGCTTTGTGAAATGCTTTTAGTAAGATATCTGGTGCTTTTTTTTCTGTAAATCTACCTGCAAAAATCAATTTTTTTGCATTTTTTTCTGGATGAGTTTTACTGAAAAGATCCAGGTTAACTCCATAAGGTATTGTATGAATCCGGTCTTTATCAGCACCAAGTTTAGTCAATTCTATTGTCATGTCATTCGAAACCGAGATTATGGCTGCAATTTTTTCAAACATTTTAGCATATTTATTTTTGTATTCAGCCAAAACACTGTAAAGAGAAGCATCGTAACCATGAAAATGAGCAATAAGTGGGATGTTCGAGAGAAGACATGAAGGGTAAACATTCGAAGCTTGTGGTCCAAAGTTGCATAAAACAAGATCATATTTATTTGTTGATAGAAAGTCGCTTAATGTTCTAATATAGAACTTGTCGTAAAGTACCGGTAAAAGTCTTTTTACAGCAACCCTGAGAAGTTCAATATTTAAAGGAAAATGAAATATACTTTTCCCCTCATTGATGAAAGGTCTGAATCCAGAGTGTAAAACAGAGAAAGGATGTAGGTTGTCTATCTGGGATCTTATAAAAGTAGTGTCCTGATCTGGGGCGGTTGGCGTTACAATAAGCAACTTCTTGTAATTCATGTTTTAGTAAAAATGGAGTTGATGCGATTTAAGGTTTTCTGTTGAAAAGATTCATGTTTTATACTCCGGGAGTACAACATGTGAAAATTACGTATACATATTTCGGAGATCAATTTTTTTGTCTAACAAAACAACAACTCTATCGATTGAAAATCAGTTTGCAAATATAGATATTTGTGATTTATCATCTATATGAGAATTATTAATGATACTAATCTGAAATTGAAGTATATATAAATCTTCTTAGACCGTTCTGATTAAATTCTAAAAGGGATTTATTTTAAGTTAAACACTCTTTATGTTTCTTACTTGCTCACTATCTCTGTTGTTTTTGCTCTCATCTATAACTCTTGCATATTCACGTCATGAATTCATTCCACTAATTTGTTTACTCATTCTAATAATTTTTAAACCACCTGTTTAACAATTTTTTTTGTGATGCAGAAAAATATATGTATAGGATATACATTTTTTATTTGATCAGCGTAATAGTCCCCCACACCGGTTCCGACAACCCTTCATGCTCGCCCACATCCTGGTTATACCAAACCGAACCATCGCGGAAAATAGCCTGTATCTTCCAGACATACACATCCTGTTGACAGATTTTTTCGTTGTAAATTCCGTCCCAGCCTTCGGCAGGAGCACCTTTTTCGTCGAGTTTACTGCTCTTCCAAAGAAGTGAGCCATAGCTGTTATAGACTTCCACATTATAAGATGCAAGGTTTACGCCCACCGGTTTCCAATAGCGCGTTGCCTGAATGGTGCCGCCGGGTGCAAAGGCATTAGGCACCCATAATCCTTTGAAAATCATTTCGTAGATGATGGTAGCCGTGTCGTGGCAGCCTGTTTCACTCACGCTCACCAGGATCACTTCGTAAGTCCCGTCTTCGGCGTAAGTGATGAGGGGCGATTCGGAATACGCCGTTTCCCCGTTGCCGAAATCCCAGAAATAGTATTCTGCACCGACTGATCCGTTCGTAAATTGAACCTGGCCCTGGATATTTTCCACATTTTCGGTGTAACTGAACGCACTTGCCGGCGATGGATTTACCGTCACCTGCTGAATAATGGTATCAGCACAACCGATGCTGTCGGCCACGGTAAGCATCACCTGGTAACGCCCTGTAGAATCGAAAGTGAATGCCGGAGTGCTGCCCTGCATACTGCCGACCATCCCCAGGCTGTCGTTCACCCGCCATCCCCATTCAGCAATCGGGGCGATGTAGGGCTGTGAAGCATCGAAGAAATACGTCATCTGCCCCGAACACGCAAGGCTGTTTGTATATCCTGCATCCGGCAGACCGTTCACTGTCAGGTCCGTTGTTGCTGTATCCTGGCATCCAAACTGGTTTTTTACGATCAGTTCGGGATGATAGGTTCCGGGAACGGTATACAGGTAATCCGGATTTTTCAGGTTGGACGTATCAGAAATGCCTTCGTCACCAAACTCCCAGCGATAGAATAAAGCTGTTGCACCATTGGCATTAGTGGTATCGTTGAATTCAGCATTTATACCCAGGCAAACCGGGTCTGCACTAAACCCGGCCAGCGGAGTAGGTTTAACGAGTATTTGAAGCGTTGTACTGTCGCTGATGGTAGAAGTTCCCACCTGTGTACTGACTTTCAGGCTGATGGTATAAGGCCCGGGATTCAGGAAGGTATGGGTAATTGTGGGCTGATATATCCCATAATTCAATGGGGGTGTTCCGTCACCAAAATTCCAGTTCCATTGGGTGATGGTTCCTTCACAGGTGCTTATATCGGCAAAGGTCAGAAGATAGTTCTGGCATAACAAACTTTCGGTGCTGATAGCTGCAGCCACAATGCAGGCTGAGCGGGTCACGGTATCGGTAAAAGTATCGGTGCAACCGTTGTCGTTGATAATGGTCAGCGAGGTGATATATTCGCCGGGAGTTGGGTATTTATGAATACTTTCGGGCGTTGTGAGTGTATCCGAAGTTCCGTCGCCGTATTGCCAGATAGATGTGTTAATCGTACTGCTGGTATCCACGCTGGTACTGCTGAAAATCAAGGTGCTGTCGCATTGTCCCGTGGCATAACTGAAATTTGCTACTGGTAACGCATTCACCTGAACCGTCTGGTAACTGCTGGCAATACAGCCGAATTTGTCAGTTGCAAAAAAGTTTACAGTGTAAAATCCAACACTACTGAAGATATGTCCAGGAGTTTTCAGAGTGGAAATATTGTTGCTTCCCGTTACCGGGTCGCCAAAGTTCCAGGCGAATTCCACCAGCGAATTGGCAGGCGGTTCGGGGGTGAGTAGTTCTGGAGTAAAGGTAACAGATTCACCAAAACAAGTAAGCGTGGTAGTAAAGCCAACGGTGAGTTCCGAAGGAACACAAACCTGCTGTGAAACCGTATCCAGACAACCGCGCAAATCTTCAATCATAAGT
>JBGSUB010000049.1:0-31227 GCA_041753535.1 Lentimicrobiaceae bacterium | reverse complement strand
AAAAACATCCTATTTATTATTGAATTACAATTTTCCTGTAATATCTTTCATTCTTCCCCTCAAATCGTAAAATATAAACAGCTTTTTTGAAAGTTGATAAATCAAGCACTTCGGATTGATTTACAAGTTCCATATAAAGCAATTGTTTGCCTTCGAGATTGTAAAGTTGCACTGTTCCAGGCTCTTTTGTTACAATAGTTACAATTCCATTTGTCGGATTCGGAAAGGCCTGTAACCCATCATCAGTTTCGTTTTCACCGATTGCACTTTCATCTTTAATCATCCGGATAGTGACTTCCATTGGAGCAGCGACAGTTGCTGTTTCAGATTTTTTAATCCATCCGAATTTTGTCGCAGTAACAACCACCGGTTTAGGCAATGAAAGGAATGATGCCGTTCCAGTAACATCTGTAAGCCTGTTACCTGCTCCACTCAAATTGACAGTTGCTCCGGGAATTACGCTACCCGACTCATTATCAATTACTTTAACCGTAAGTGTGTGAAACGGTTTAGGTAAAGGAACAGAAGTAAAAACCTTGTAATCACCGGGGTTGAAATACACTGTTTGCCCTGAAGCATTGGTTACATTAATAGCTTCCCCGGTAAAGTAATCGTACCAGGTACCATTTTTCGTAAATCCGGGAGCCATATCGAAACCTGTCACACCCATATTCAGTGCCATCACAACATCCATACTGCTATGGGTTACCCACATGCGCTTACCCAAACCTCCCAGGTCTTTACTAAAACTACCATAGCGGAATGCATCACTCTTTCTCAAATTTGCCATTGCTCCCGTTATACGGTGCAAGTGTTCACGTGCAGGCTGATCCATATAATCCCAGCGTACCGGTTTGGAAGAAACCCTGTCGCCATTAAAAAATATGCTGTAATCGTAACCGGTTTCAGTAAATTCATACATCATCTTCGGGCCGGGGATACCGAAGAATTGTACCGCCACCATTTCCATTCGTGCCAGTGCAGTGAGCGTATCTTTAATAGTATATGATCCGGATGCATTGCCATATGAGAGATTATCGAACATCAGCCGCTCTTCATCGTGATTATCCATATAATCGACGAGGTTGGGATAATTCCAGCCGCGTGAAGCATGATGCGCCCACGAAACATCCGAGTTATCCTGCCATCCGATGGCTACCTGCTTGTATTGGTTTTGCATAGCACTCCACAATAGCAAACCCTTATTCGCCAGCAAGGTTTCCTCTTCATTCTGGGCAAGATGCTCAAGGATTACATAGGTATCCTGATTTACTGATTTTATGTAATTGTAGTAATCGGTAATTATATTGATCCGGCTCTGATCGTAAGCACTCCAGGCACCAATATCATTGCCTGTATTTTTCTGGGTAAGGCCTTTTGAAAGATCAATCCTGAATCCATCTACCTTATATTCGGTAATCCAGTAATTGAAAACATCTTTGAAAAACTGGCGGGTTGAAACACTTTCGTGATTAAAATCATACCCCACGCTGAAAGGATGTGTTGCCTGCCGGTTAAACCAGGGATTTGATGCCGTTGGTTGTCCGTTTTCGCCTGCATTGGCATCAAAATACATCTGAACCATCGGACATTGACCAAAAGCATGGTTTGGCACAATATCAAGGATTACAGCAATGCCGCGTTTATGACATTCGTCAATAAATTGTTTGTAGGCTTGTGGGGTACCGTAGTATTTGTCGGGAGCAAAATAAAAATTTGGTGCATATCCCCAGCTTTCATTGCCGTCAAATTCAATAACCGGCATAAGTTGAATTGCATTTACACCCAAATCTTCCAGGTAATCCAGTTTCGTTTTTACTTCATTCATGCTGCGTGTTTCCACAAAATCGCGGACAAGCAATTCATATATAAACAGGTCCGACTGTGTTTCATTTACAGCAGCAGGCTTAAAATCAGGTACTTCCCATTTAAAAGCAGGTTTGTTGGTTTGAAAAACACTTACAATCCCGATTGTCTGGTCAAAAGGATAAGGCTTAAGTGAAGGATAGGTAGTTGTTGGAATCCAGCGGTCATTCCAGGGATCAAGGATTTTATCGCAGTAAGCGTCGGCAATTTTCAGTTTCCCATCGATAAAATACTGATACGTATATTCCTTACCCGATTGCAATCCGCTCAACGTAACCCAGTAATACTTTCCATCTGGAGTTCGTTTCATATAATTCTGATCGTTTGGCAACCAGTTATTGAATTCCCCGATTGCAAATGCAAAACTTTTAAGACCAGCAGCATCGTTGAGCACAAGAGTAACAGTATTGTTATCAATATAATTTATCCCGTTTTTAACACCAGCCGGTAACTCTTCAACCACAACCGGTCCACGAAGGTAAATCTGAACCGAGTCGCGCACCTGGCCGATATAACTGGTAGCAACAGCTTTAATCCAGTGAACACCAGGAACCAACGATTGAGCTACTAGTGGGTATGTAATTGACGTTGTGACACTCTCGGTCAGCAACTCATCATCAAGGTACAATTTCACAAGGTTATTCTGAAGTGCTTCCACACAAACAGGTAAAACAGCATTCGGGCTGACAAGCGGTTCCTTCCTCGATGGATTAAGGATTTTAACATTCAGTGCCAAAGGATAAACATCAACAAAAATATCCGAACCATCTGCATTTTTATGTTCAAGGTAAAATCCGCCCGGCTGCTCAACATCACTTCGGAAAACAAAGGCCAGTTTCTTTATTTGCTCCGCAGCCGGAACACCAAAATAATTGCGGATATTACTGAAAGTTATACTATAAAAATTGCTGTCGATCCTGGTAAGTTTTGTCTCAGGAGTATTTTCGCCCCATCCTGTTTTTACATATTTCCAATCTGTCGAATTTACGCTGAGATTGGTGATCACCCCTGTGTGTGCATATACATCTCCTTCATAGTTCAGTAGTCCGCCATTTCCAAAAGCAGCATTGAAATAGATAGTAACTGCTGTGTTTTCGATAGGAAAAATCGGTTCGGTGCTTACAAGACTCAATTGCGAGCCACATTCAATTACCTGGTCGACTGTATAAGAATAATTACTCCCATTGTTGTTGTTTTTACGAAGTGTCACCAGGTCAATATCAGTAACCGGATTGCTGAAAACACTACTGAAAATGTAATAATCAACTATTGTTGACGAGGACTGCCCGGGAATAGTTCCGCTAATAGAATCGCCTGTTATGCTCATCTGCACGATCACGGACGATTGCCAGCCATCGACTGAATACCGCAAATAAAACTTTTCATTGGAAGACGGAATAGCAGATAACCCGGCATTTACCTGCACCGGGTCCATGTTGGCAACCATCACCGGTGTTTGCTGCACATTTGTTATTTTAGCGGGTTGAGCTGAAGTTTCCGAAAAAACGGCCCGGGTATTTGTATAGCCAAGATCCTCAAAAACAACAGTGTACCACATGCTGTTGGTGAGTGCTACATTGTTGTCAGGATTTGACGGAGTTCCGTAAACAAAGTTGTTGAAAGCATTCAGGGCAACTGTTGTGTTCCCTGCCCATTGGTTTCCCCAGGGATCACTGAATGAAGTGCTTACAAATTTAAAAGTATTGCTGCCGCTGGCTCCTGTGTATTGAAACGTGGTAGTCCACCTGTCAGTTCCTTCGGTTGATCGCTGCAGGTCAAAATCGCCACCCATTCCTGTTGCATTGGTCCAGTTGTTCCAGGTGCCAGGCATACGCAAACCGTCAGGCTGGTAAATCTGCGATTTGGAAGTTAAACTAAAACAGGAAATGAAGAAAAACAATAAACATAATTTCCAGGAACTGGTAAGAGTAAACTGTTGTTTAACAAATCGGTACAATCGGGTATGCTTATAAACATTCATTGGTTTCAATGCATTTTTGTAAAAATTATGGCGTCTGATAAGGGCTAAATTGCTTCTGGTCCGGAAAAAACTGAATGCCCGGCAGAAACTCTCTGCCGGAACATTCAATTCTCCAACCTCAATCAAAATAAATCAATCCAAATCACTATGAAATTTTATTTATTGAAGCACTATTTTCTGATGACCGAATAATGCTGAATTGAACCAACAGACTGAATTTCGAGCCGGTAAGTTCCGCTTTTGTATTTTGACAAATCAAGTTGTTCCTGTCCCATCAAAGCCTCCTTATTAAGAAGAACTTTGCCCTGAATATCGGTAATACGGATTGTTGCATCTTTTAGCAGATTGACGAATAAAACACCCTCAGTCGGATTAGGATATACTCCAGCCGAAGCAGGGACCTCAATAATATCTGTAATCAGAGTAGTATAGGTAACTGTTCCTGTAACATTGCCTCCAACTTCAACGGTGACCTCGAGGTTTGCACCTTCAATTAACCATATCCCGCTGGCACTGCCATCGTCTTCAATGGCTCCCCATTGATAGGTTCCAGGCTCAAGATTCAATGTCAAAGTCCAGGTATTGTTGTTTTGAATCATGCTGATGGTATCCCAGCCAGTCATTTCACCCTTAAATTTGATGTTTGTATTATTCAAAGTTCCATCAATAATGGTAAATAGAACCGGGTAAGAAGCCGGCTGCGCTGTTACAGTGAGAATTCCTGAAACATTATTCACCCCATCCCAGAAACCACCACCACTAACATTATACCCTCCATAAACATAAGCTCCTGAATTCATCTGAAACCTGCTAGCAAAGTAATAGGTTCCAGGAATGGTAAAACCTGGCCCTATATTGGCTTTAAACTCATCATTATTTCCTGCTGCAATATTATAATCCGCCGGAATCCAGTTTGTCCATGTTGCAGGATTTGAGTTGGTAGGGCTATAACCGATCCATGCCTCCAAACCAGCTGCCGGAGTTGGCTGACCCGTAACCCCGGCAATAAATGCCTGTGAATATACATCAAAGGTTTGACCGACAGCAATAGTATCACTTCCAGGGAATTGCAGGTTCGCCCAGTCAATTCCTGAACCGGGTTCAGTTACTTCAACAATACCGGATATGTTTGTTGTCCCATCCCAGAAACCACCACCGGAAGCAGAAAATCCACCATAATAATATGTACCTGTATTAAGTTGGAAACGACTGGCATAATAATATGTTCCAGGAGTTGAAAGTTGTGCCCCCAGATTTGAACTGAACTCATCATTATTTCCAACCGGCCCGCTATAAGGTGCCGGGATCCAGTTTGTCCATGTGGCAGGATTTGAGTTTGTTGTACTGTATCCAATCCACGACTGAACACCGGCAGCAGGAGTAACCTGGCCTGTAACTCCCTGGATAAAAGCCTGAGCAAAAACCTGGTAATCCTGCTGTGGTTCTATTGCTCCGGCACCCGGAAATTGAAGGTTTACCCAGTCGAAATCGGGATCAGGAACAGGATCAGTTACAGTTAAAGTTCCGCTTATGTTAGTGGTTCCGTCCCAGAAACCGCTATTGTACCCGCCATAAACATATGGATCTGCATTTAACTGAAACCGTGTCGCATAATAATAAGCGCCGGCTGTTGTAATGGCAGTTCCCAGATTGGCCTTAAACTCATCGTTATTCCCAACGGCCTGATTGTAAATTGCTTGAATCCAGTTTGTCCAGGTATCCGGATTTGTATTGGATGTGCTGTATCCAACCCATGCCTGCAACCCTGGAGCAACTGTTGGTTGACCAGTAACACCGGGAACAAGTGCCTGACCGAAAACTTCAAAAACTGAGCCTGTTTCGATCGCACCACTTGCCGGGAATTGTATATTTGCCCAGGTTATTGCTGGTGGCGGAGGAGATACCGTATAGGAATAGTTTAAAGCACCATTATTGATTAACTGTAATGTGCACAGGTCAAAATCAGTGGATAAGCCCGCAATGGTTGAAGAAAGGGAATAATAGCTTACAGTAGTCCCGGCAGTTTGCCCCGGAATAAGAGCTGTGCCACTATTTCCGGTCATATTAACTGTTACTATAGAAGAAGTAGCCCAGGCGTCGGTTGTATACCGGAGATATATAATTTCTTCCATACTTTTTGCAGCCGAAGTAGTAACCGTAATAGTTACCGGACTATTTACAGCGACCGAACCCGGAACCGAAACAGATGAAAAACTCACAGGTTGAGCACTGGTTTCCATGAAGATTGCCCGGCTATCCTGATAACCGAGATCTTCCCAGTTCACAGTATACCATTTATTGTTTGCAAGTGTAACATTATTGTTGTTAGCCCCTTCCTTCACATACGTTTGAAGCGTATTCATAGCAACAGTTACATTCGACCATTTATTCTGAAAATAATTTGACGATGAACCACTGGTAAAAAGCCAGTCATAGGTTCCGCCAACTAAATCCCCACCAGTAGCCGCTACACTAAAACTTGTTTGCCAGCGGGTTGCGCCGACTGCAATTTTTGTAACCCTGCCGCCAGGAACCTGCGTTGCACTGGCCAAGGCCAGGTTATTGGTTGGCGGATTGGTCCAACTGTTCCATGAACCTGGCATATTCAGGCCCTCCGGCTCATAAATCTGGGCCTGGATTTCGATTCCGTTATACATCTGTACAATGATCAGAAGCAGAACTGCGAAAATTATCTGAAACACTTTTCGGTAAGATGATTGTAAATTTCTTTTCATAGGAATTAACTTAAGGTGTAAAGTTATTTTTTTTGAATTTAAGGAACTAAATAAAACAGACCTATTGTATGTTTCTTCATGCTATCCGGATTCACTCAGAAAATACTTTACTAAGTTTTCGAAGCGAATATATCACAAATCTATGAAAACTAAATTGATAAAAATAATCCTATCTTATTATTTTTTAGGCATTTCTGATATTTTTTTCATGGAATCGATGTCGCAAACGATTGCGCTAAGGGAATATTTATAATTTATTTTTAAAAGATGTTAGTAAGTCTGAATCTTCAGAATCGATAACATTGTCTGAATATTTTAATTATTCACAATAAAACTTTTCAAAGCAGCACTCTCTTTCAAATCCGTTTTCATTATTTTCTATATTTTTGGCTTTCCTGAAAACTGATATTATTGTATTTTTGAAACCTAAGCAAATTGTTCCTCGAATAGATTACCAGTATGCAGATTCGTGTAAGACATCAGGTAAATAACTGATTATGATCAACATATTGCTTATTTTATTGAAGATATTTAACAAACATTGTTCAATCTGTAGAATATGAAACGATCATTACTGCTTTCTGCTGCAATCCTGTTCTCACTGGTAATTTTTGCCCAGGACAAAACAGATCAATCCTTAAACGCACTTACAAAAAAAGAAATTAAAAAAGGATGGCAATTACTCTTTGATGGAAATTCATTAAAGGGGTGGAAAGGATTCAACAGCAACCAAGTTTTTAGTTGCTGGTGTGCTCTCAACGGTGAACTTATCTGTCAGGGTGAAGGCGGAAGCGAAACGGCCGGAGATATAATTACCATTGATGATTTCGAGAATTTTGAACTTAGTCTCGATTGGAATATAAGCAAAGCAGGTAACAGCGGAGTGTTTTATCATGTTCTGGAAGGGGAGCAATATCATGCAGCTTATGAAACCGGACCTGAATACCAGCTTATTGATGATGCCGGTTGGCCGGGAGGATTGGAAGACTGGCAGCAAACCGGAGCCGATTATGGCATGTATCCCGCCAGGAAAGATAAAATTCTTAAACCCGCCGGTGAATGGAACCACACCCGAATCATCTATAAAAAAGGACATGTTGAATACTGGTTAAACGAAATGAAAGTAGTTGAATTCCAGGCATATTCGACTGAGTGGAAGCAGAAACTGGCTGAAAGTAAATGGAAAGATTACCCGGGATATGCCATTTCGAAAACCGGTCATATTGGACTACAAAACCATGGAAGCGGGGTGAAGTTCAGGAATATTAAGGTGAGGAAGCTTTAATTGATATGGGATGGCGGATGCGGAATGCTAGATGTCGGATTGGAGATTTTGACTTTTTGCTTCCGGAAATAGAAGTGTTTGAACCCAGAAACCATGCACGTAGATTCCGCTCAGTGCACTGGAACAGCTCAAACTCTTCAAACTTCTCAAACCCTTCAAACTCTTCAAACCCTTCAAACTCTTCAAACCCTTCAAACCCTTCAAACTCTTCAAACCCTTCAAACTCTTCAAACCCTTCAAACCCTTCAAACTCTTCAAACCCTTCAAACCCTTCAAACCCTTCAAACCCTTCAAACTCTTCAAACCCTTCAAACTCTTCAAACCCTTCAAACCCCAACCCCTAAACCCCAAAATGAACGGCGATCCAAACTTATATAAACTACTCTCCGACCTGGATATTTCATTCGAATATCACGAGCATCCGCCTGCCCCGACCATCGAAGAAGCCATGAAATACTGGAAAGACCTGGATTCGACACATTGCAAAAACCTGTTTTTCAGGAATCATAACGGGAATAAGCATTACCTGGTTATACTGAAACATACCATGCAAATGGGAATTCATGAACTTGAGAAACAACTCAAACAGGGAAAACTATCGTTTGCTTCTGACCAACGCATGATGAAATACCTGGGTGTAACGCCCGGATCAGTGACGCCTTACGGATTGATTAACGATTTGGAACATCATGTTCATGTTTTTCTTGATCACAACCTTCTCGAAAGTAAAACCATTAGCTTCCATCCCGGCATCAATACGGCTTCTATTATTATAAAATGGGACGACTTCATGAAATTCCTGAATCACACAACCAACACCTACGAATTCATTACTTTATACAAGCATATGGCTGACTAACCGATATTTTTTCACTCAACGAAACTTTATTCAATGCATATAAAAACTTATCTCAGAACCATTTTCATTACATTCCTGCCGGCACTTGCTATCGTTAACAATTCAGCTTTCAGCCAGGATTCGGAAAAACCCATGGTTATTACAGCATATTATATGGGGGATGGAAATGATATTGCTAATTACAAAACTGATCAGCTTACCCATATTATATATAGTTTCCTGCATCTCAAGGACAATAAACTTGTTGTCGTCAACAGCAAGGATAGCCTTGCTATCACAAAACTGGTGGCTTTAAAAAAAACAAATCCCGCGCTCAAAATTATCCTGTCGCTGGGTGGATGGGGCGGTTGCCCAACCTGTAGTGATGTTTTTAACACCGAAGCCGGGCGACAGGAATTTGCCCAATCAGTTTTACAGCTTTTTAAGATTTTTAATGCTGATGGGCTTGATCTCGACTGGGAATACCCTGCCATTGCATCGGTTCCGGGATATAAATATATGCCTGAAGATAAACAGAATTTCACTTCACTGATTAAAACGTTGCGAAAAACTGTTGGCCCCGATTATGAATTGAGCTTCGCCGCCGGTGGTTTCAAGGATTTTCTTGACCGGTCGGTAGAGTGGGAAAAAGTAATGCCGCTCTTGAATTATGTAAATGTGATGACCTATGATCTGGTTAACGGCTACAGCACACGTACAGGGCACCTTACTTCATTATATTCAACTTCCGAACAGAGTGAATCTGTAGATTTTGCAGTAAACTACCTGGATTCAATTGGTGTTCCACTGAATAAAATAGTGATCGGGATGGCATTTTATGCCCGGTTATTTACCGAAGTGAAAGCTGAAAACAATGGCCTTTACCAGAAAGGAAAATTCAGCGGTTATGTTATTTACAAGGACTTTGATGAAACTTTCGGTGCTAAGTCAGGATATTTATATTACTGGGATAAAACAGCAAAAGCACCCTATGCATATAACAAAACTGCTAAAACGTTTGCCACTTTCGATAATCTTCACTCAGCATACCAGAAAACAAAGTATGCAAAGTTCCGAAAGCTGGCCGGTGTAATGTTTTGGGAACTTCGCGGTGACAAGGAGACGGGTGGACTTCTGGATATGATTTACGAAGTAAGCAAGGAATAAAAGAAGTAGATTTGGGTTTGTAACCTACACCTCGAAAATTTTACCATCTTCAGCAAGTTCTGTATTTGGAAATACCACGCGTGCCTCATCCAGTAAAGGTTGCAAGTCGTCGTAACGGGCTGAATAATGGCCAATCAGCAATCTTTTTACACCTGCTTTCATGGCTATAGTTGCAGCCTGACCGGTTGTGGAATGAAACTTATCAGCAGCATTCGCCTCCCGGTTATTCATAAAAGTTGTTTCGTGATATAGCAAATCCGCACCTTTAATGATAGGAAGAATATCTTTAAAATACGCAGTATCCGAGCAAAAAGCATACGTCCGTGGTGCAGGCGGATCAATTGTAATTACTGAATTCGCATGTACACATCCATCCTCCGCAACATAGTCTGCACCAGCTTTAATTTTTGGAATCAGGTGAACCGGAATCTTCAGTAATTCAATCACATCTCTTCTGATTTTCCTTTCATAAGGTTTTTCCTGAAAAAGAAAACCTGTTGTCGGTATCCTGTGTAGCATCGGGAAACTGCTGACACTGATAAGATCATCCTCAAATATCACTTCCGGTTTATCAGCCTGTGTTTCACGGAATTCGAGCGGGTAAAGTAAAGTTGTGAGTGAAGCTTTCAGTTGCAGATCAAGTATTTCTTTAAGCATGGGCGGACCATAAATAAACAATGGTTTGGTTCGTCCAAGAAGATGCATTGACGAAATTAGTCCAATCAATCCATAAAAATGATCGCCATGCAAGTGGCTGATAAAGATATGCTTAATCCGCTGGAAGTGAATGTGCATCCGCCTCAGCGAAACCTGCGTACCTTCTCCACAGTCAATCAGGAATAATTTTTCCCCATGAGCTAGCAATTGTGCCGTTGGATTGCGGTCAGAGGTGGGTGTGGCAGAGCTGCTGCCTAATATTGTAAGACTGAATGGAAGCATTTTTATAAATCCAGATTTGAAATTTTCGAATTAGTATAGCAAAAGTAAAAAATCAAGCCGGAAAAGTATAAACTTTTCCGGCCTGACGAGTGTGATAAGAATTAGGAAGATTATTTTTTATTTTCTTCTTCTTTTTTCTCCATGGAGGCTTTCAGGTTTGCAAGAGCATCAAGGTCGCCAAGGGTGGTTTTTTCAAGATTGTCCTTGATTTTCTTCACGGCGCGTTTGGTGGTCATTTCGGCGCTTTCCTCTTTCTTGTCTTCTTTTGCTCTGTCAGCAGCCTTGGTATCCTGGTACATCTTGGCGTGCGAAAGAATGATCTTCTTGTTCTCTTTCGAGAATTCGATTACTTTGAAATCCTGGGCTTCGTCAACCTGTAGGTTAGTACCGTCTTCTTTCTGTGCATGACGTGTAGGAGCAAAACCTTCGACACCGTATGGCAATGAAACAACAACACCCTTATCGGATGAACTGACTACTGTACCTTTATGAACGGATCCTGTGGTGAATATGCCTTCGAAAACATCCCATGGATTTTCTTCCAATTGTTTGTGGCCTAAGCTCAAACGGCGGTTTTCAACATCAACATCAAGAACAACTACATCAATAGTTTCGCCGATTTTGGTAAATTCAGCCGGATGTTTGATTTTCTTGCTCCACGAAAGATCGCTGATATGGATAAGTCCGTCAACACCTTCTTCGAGTTCAACAAAAATACCGAAATTGGTAAAGTTACGAACGGTTGCTGTGTGGCGTGAGTTTACAGGGTATTTTGCAACGATATCACTCCATGGATCCGGGATGAGTTGTTTGATACCAAGTGACATTTTGCGGTCTTCGCGGTCGAGTGTAAGTACAACAGCTTCGATCTCATCGCCAACTTTCAGGAAGTCCTGAGCGGTGCGCAGATGCTGGCTCCACGACATTTCAGAAACGTGAATCAAACCTTCAACACCAGGAGCAATTTCAATAAATGCGCCGTAATCAGCGATAACAACTACGCGGCCGGTAATTTTGTCACCAACTTTAAGGTCTTCGCGGAGCGAATCCCATGGGTGTGCGCTGAGTTGTTTAAGACCGAGGGCAATACGTTTTTTATTTTCGTCGAAATCGAGAATAACAACATTGATTTTCTGATCAAGCTGAACGATTTCTTCCGGGTGATTGATACGTCCCCATGAAAGGTCGGTGATGTGGATGAGCCCGTCAACACCACCAAGGTCAATAAATACACCGTATGAGGTGATATTTTTAACGATTCCTTCGAGAACCTGTCCTTTTTCGAGTTTCGAAATAATCTCAATTTTCTGGGCCTCGAGTTCGTCTTCAATAAGTGCTTTATGCGAAACAACCACGTTCTTGTATTCATGGTTGATTTTAACAATCTTGAATTCCATAACCTTCTCAACATACTGATCGTAGTCGCGGATAGGTTTAACATCAATCTGTGAACCTGGCAGGAAGGCCTCAATACCGAAGATATCAACAATAAGACCACCTTTGGTGCGGCATTTCACAAAACCGTTGATAATTTCCTGTGTTTCGAAAGCGGTATTTACGCGTTCCCATGAACGAAGGATACGGGCTTTTTTGTGTGAAAGCTGGAGCTGTCCACCCATATCTTCCTGGTTTTCGACATAAACCTCAATACGGTCGCCAATGCGAAGATCAGGGTTATAGCGTACTTCCGAAACCGGAATTACACCATCCGATTTAAATCCGATATTTACAACAACTTCGCGGTTTGTAAGGCCAACAACCAGTCCGTCAAGTACTTCATGATCGCCGATTGAGCTTAAGGTTTTGTCATAAATGTCTTCCAACCGCTTGCGGTCAGCAGGATTATACGCTTCGTGCTTTTTCCCGATTGCGTTCCAGTCAAATTCAACCGGTTCAACAGGTGCTTCAGGCGCTTTTGGTGCTTTGGGCACTTCTGCAACAATTTCCTCTGCTGCAGGAACTTCTGCAACTTCTGCTTCAACTGCCGGTTCTGCTTCTGCAACAACTTCTTCTATAGCAGGTTCAACTTCTGCAACAGTTTCTTCTACAACAGGTTCAACTTCTGTTACAACTTCTTCTACTACAGGAACTTCTGCAACAATTTCTTCAACTGCGGTTTCAGCTTCAGCAACCGGAGCTTCAACAGCTTCAACTACTTCGTCTGCTGTTACTTCGGCAGCATCTTCAACATTGTTTACTTCGTCGTTAACTTTAACGTCGTCACTCATATATTCATATTCTTTGTGGCCTTCCGGTTCGGCCGGTTTAACATTTAGTTGATTTATAGTCAGAAACGCTGATCAACTTACCGGAAAGGCTGAACATTGCTCTGCTAAAATGGGGTGCAAAGGTAGTAAAAATAATTATTCCTTTCTTTTACTAAAAAGAATTTATTAAAATCATGCCTCCAGTGATTAAAGCCAAAGTTGTTTTATACTTTTAATTAATTTCGCCGGTATGAAACCAATCCACATTACAGCTGTTTCCTATTACAATACGCTCCCTTTTATTTACGGGTTAACTCACTCGGGTCTGCTTTCGGGTTTTAATCTGAGCCTTGATGTTCCTTCGGAATGTGCGCGAAAAATTCTGAATGATAAAGCTGATATTGGTTTAATACCGGTTGGGGCATTGCCTTCAATAATAGGCTACAAACTACTTGGCAACCTTTGCATAGGTGCTGACAATGATGTTAAATCCGTTTTACTCCTTGCAAATACTGAGTTGAATAGACTTAAAACTATATACCTGGATACTGATAGCCGTACATCGGTTAACCTTGTCAGGATTTTGGCAAAACGCTATTGGGGCATTTCTCCTCATTGGAAAAGCCTTTCACAATTAGAAGGAAAGCCTGCTCCTGACGAAGGAATGGTCCTGATAGGAGATAAAACATTCGGGCTTTGCGGGCAATATCCTTTTTGCTACGACCTGGCTGGCGAATGGATTAAATTTACCGGCTTACCATTTGTATTTGCTGTATGGGTTTCAAAAAACAATGTCCCGGCAGATTTCGAATCCGCTTTTCAGGCTGCCTTATCATGGGGTGTAGCTCACCGTGAAGAGTCAGTAGCTATTGCAGGAAAACTCCATATTACGGAGCAACAACTTATTTCCTACTTAAAAAACGACATCAGCTATCCACTTGATCAACAAAAAATTAAAGGAATGGAATTATTCCTTAAATATATGTCTGACCATGATTCTGCCCCAGACTAAACCTTGTTTGCACAACAGTAGTTGGAAAACTGAAATCAGAATCTATGAATATTCCGGCTTTTAAATTCCTACTTCTGACTCCCGACTTATAAACCCACTAATCCAAACAGAAAATTCTCAATCTGTCATACATTTGCAAATCAAATAGATACTCATGGAAATAAACAATAAAATCGCTCAATTCGATCCGAACGGCCTTGGCGATACAAGTGGAAATATTTACGGATTGCCTTTCACTACGGATGAAGCTAAGTTGGTAATTCTGCCGGTGCCATGGGAAGTAACAGTTTCGTACCGGGCAGGCACTGCAGAAGCACCTGAAGCCATCCTTGAAGCATCGTTACAGGTTGATTTGTACGATCCGTTTGTAAAAGATGCGTGGAAACTGGGAATCGCGATGACGGAAGTTAACCATAAAATTAAAGAAAAGAGCCAAAATCTTCGGTTGTTAGCCGAAGATTATATCAACCACTTATCGCAAGGATTTAATCCTGCCGAAAATGCTGAATTACTGGCAGTTCGGAATAAAATAAACGAAGAAGGAGTTAACTTAAATTATTGGGTTAAAAATGAATCTCTTAAGCTAATAGATCAAAATAAAATTGTCGCTTTACTCGGTGGTGACCACAGTACACCTTTAGGTTTAATACAAGCACTGGCCGAAAAATATCCTTCCTTTGGAATCCTGCATATCGATGCCCATGCCGATTTGCGTGAAGCATACGAAGGCTTTGAATTTTCGCATGCTTCCATCATGTACAATGCATTAAAACTGCCGCAAATCAATAGTCTCGTGCAGGTTGGAATACGCGATTATTGCGAAGCTGAAAAACAGCTGATTGAATCTGATGAAAGAATTTCCACTTTTTTTGACCGGGAAATAAAACAATCGCAGTTTGAAGGCAAAAACTGGTCGGTAATTTGCGATAAGATCATTGAAGCCCTTCCCGAAAAAGTTTACCTGAGTTTTGATATAGATGGTTTGGATCCTAAATTGTGTCCAAATACAGGCACGCCGGTACCTGGCGGGTTGGAACTAGAGCAATCACTCTATCTTGTTGAAAGACTGGTAAATTCCGGCCGGACTATAATAGGTTTTGATCTTAATGAAGTTGCCCCCGGTGATGATGAATGGGATGCGAATGTGGGAGCCCGCCTGTTGTACCGACTGGCAAATATGTGTTTAGTTTCGAATCGGTAAGAAAAATTTATACAAAAAAAATCCGCAGGTAATCGAAAAGATTTACTGCGGATTTTTTTATGGTTCAGGGTTCAACCCTGTCAGTCTGACATTCGAAAATTATTTCCTGAGTGATTTCTGCTGTTGTTGTTTTGTCATTTCTTCGAGGCGTTTCTGGAAGGAAGATTTTTTAACTGGTTTCAGTTTGTTTTCCTGTATACGGGCATGGAGTTTATCTTCGTTAACAAACCTGCGGATTATAAACATTTGGGCAAATGTGAACAGGTTTGCAAGCAAGTAATAATAACTCAATCCTGCCGAAAAATTATTAAAAAATCCGAGGAACATAATCGGCATCAGGTACATCATGGTTTTCATACCCGGCATTTGCTGAGTCGAGCCCATCATATCATTATTCATTTTAGTGTACATAATGGTCGAAATGGTCATCAACAAGGTGAACAAACTGATGTGGTTCCCATAGTATGTACTCAGTAAGGGAATATGGGTTGTCCATGAATAAATCGAGTCAAAACTTGATAAGTCTGTTGCCCAAAGGAAGGATTGCTGCCTTAATTCGAAAGCAGCCGGGAAAAACCTGAAAAGTGCAATTAAAATAGGGAACTGAAGAAGCATTGGTACACAACCTGCCATTGGATTTACTCCGGCTTTTTTGTAGAGTGCCATGGTAGCCTGTTGCTTCTTCATGGCATCGTCCTTTTTAGGAAATTTAAGTCCTATTTCTTCAATTTCAGGCTTTAGCAACTTCATTTTTGCTGAAGAGATATAGGTTTTCCAGGCAATCGGGAAAAGTACTATCTTCAGTAAAATTGTGAGAATCAGGATGATTATCCCATAATTCATATTAGTTGATTCAAGCCAATTGAATACCGGAATTACTGCAAACCTGTTAATCCACTGCATCATGAAGAAACTCCAGCCGAGCGGAATCTGACGTTCAAGGTTCATTCCGTACTGCCTCAACACTTTATATTTATTGGGGCCAAAATACCAGCTCAGATTATACGTTTGATCTGTTTCAATACCATAAGGCAGTATATACGCCGATTTCATGGTCTTCACCATACGGTCCGTATTATCTTCAGGGAATCCAACAGTTTCAATGTCAACACTTTCAAATTTATCGGCAGCAATAAGTGTTGCCGAAAAAAACTGCTGCTTGAATGAAACCCATTTTACAGCCGTTGAAATCCGTTCCTTCTCATCTTTTGTCTCACTCAGATAATCAACTTCCCCGCTTATATCCATATAATGAATGGTAGCTTGGGTCTGTTCCGTTTTGAGATGTTTTTCCTGCTGCATTAAAGTTGTGCTCCACAGCAGTGACATATCGCGGGTGTTTTGCGCGATATATCCTTTCATCCCCACAAAATTCACCTTGTACCCAACCATATAATCATTACCCTTAAGGGTATATACATACTCGATATAACTTTTAGCAGAAGCAGGGTCGCTGTTGCCGGGATAAACTCTCATGGCAAACTGTACTGAATCATTCCCGGAAACCCGAATTGAGTCTTTATCAGGCGTAACCACAGGAAAAAACAAGAGGTTGCCGGTATTTAAAGTTCGGAGGTCCTCAGTATTAAATTCGAATCCAAAAACAGAAGAATCGCCTTTGAAAAGTATCAGGGGTAAAGTATCAAATGTTTGGTAGTCCTTCAGTTGAACTGACCATATCCGGCCACCTTTTGATGAAATTTTAAGCTTTATTAAATCACTTTCGAGGGTATAAAGTTTTTCTGCTTCACGCGGAATTGCCGAAAAACCTTCAGAAACGCTGTCACTGTCCACAGCAGCCGGCTCAACAGGATTTGCTTTGTTTAATGAATCAGCATTTGCCTTTTTGATCATCTCAGCCATCGCTCGTTCAAGCGAATCGTTGCGTTGAACCTGTGTAATTGAATCAGCTTTTCGCCTGGCTGCAGCCATTTCTTCTTTGGATGGGGTCATCCACAGGCTGTATCCTATCAATAGGCCGACAATGATAACTAGACCGATAATATTATTCTTACTCATTATTATAATGTATGTTCTTAATTACGCTTGTGAAGTGTACTGATTTAAAATCACTGATTGTCAGTATTTTATCTACAGATGTCGGTTTTCGGGACGGCAAAGATACGAAATTTTAGGTAAGTACTGATGTTCGATAGCAACAGAAAAGCGGCATAATGCCAAAAACAGGGTTTAACCAAAAAACAATCTGACTCTGAAACCGCCTATTTGGTCTGTACTTTTTTGTACTGTATGGCTGCTTTTACAAAATGGACAAAAAGCGGATGTGGTGATGCCACCGTACTTTTATATTCAGGGTGAAATTGCACAGCGATAAACCAGGGATGATCTTTTAATTCAATAATTTCAACAAGATTGTTCTGTTCATTCATTCCCACAGGAATCATTCCTGCCTTACGGTAGTCTTCGAGGTAAGCGTTATTGAATTCGAAACGGTGCCTGTGTCGCTCAACTATCTCTGCTTTTTTGTAAACCGACCAGATTTTGGTATCGGGTTTAAGAGTGCAGGGATAGGAACCAAGTCTCATGGTTCCTCCTTTTTTGTTCACCTTTTTCTGTTCCTCCATAATGTCGATTACAGGAAATGGAGTAGAAGGGTTCATTTCGGTAGAGTGTGCATCTTTATATCCCAGCACATTTCGGCCAAATTCAATAACAGCGCATTGCATCCCAAGGCAAATTCCCAGGAAGGGGATTTTATTTTCGCGTGCAAACCTGATAGCAATTATTTTGCCTTCGATGCCCCGCTCGCCGAAACCGGGAGCTACCAGTATACCATCCAGGTCCTTTAGTAAATGCTTTGAAGTGCTGTCGTTGATAGATTCGGAATGAATCATTTTAAGGTTTACCTTGAACTGATTTTCAGCACCGGCATGAATAAAAGACTCGGTAATTGATTTATATGCATCCCTTAATTCAACATACTTACCAACAAGACCTATTTGTACTTCACCTACCGGATGTTTTAGTTTGTGTACGAATTCTTCCCAACTTACCAGGTCAGGTTGTTTGCGGATGGGTACCTGCATTTTTTCGAGCACAACCTGGTCGAGGCGTTCATCGCGCATCAGTAAGGGAACATCATAAATCGTCTCAACATCAACGGACTCAATTACTGCGGAAGGGTTTACATTGCAGAAAAGTGCAATTTTATTGCGTATAGCCTGGTTAAGGTGTTTTTCGGTACGGCACACTATTACATCGGGCTGCACACCCGATTCAAGCAACATTTTAACTGAATGCTGGGTCGGTTTGGTTTTGAGCTCTCCGGCAGAAGCAAGATACGGAACAAGCGTGAGATGTATCACAAGGCAGCGGGTCCCCATTTCCCATTTCATCTGTCTTACGGCCTCGATATAAGGCAAGGATTCAATATCACCTACTGTGCCTCCTATTTCAGTAATTACAAAGTCATAATTACCACTTGAACCTAACAATTGGATACGATATTTAATTTCGTCGGTGATATGGGGTATTACCTGCACGGTTTCGCCTAAGTAATCGCCACGCCTTTCCTTATCTATGACAGCCTGGTATATGCGACCTGTAGTTACATTATTAGCCTGTGAAGTACGTACATTGGTAAACCGCTCATAATGACCAAGATCGAGATCGGTTTCGGCACCATCATCTGTTACAAAGCATTCTCCGTGCTCATAAGGGTTTAGTGTACCGGGATCGATATTGATATATGGATCGAGTTTCTGAATTGCAACCCTGAAACCACGTGCAATAAGCAATTTAGCCAGCGATGAGCTTATGATTCCCTTACCTAATGAGGACGCTACACCACCGGTAGTAAAAATGTATTTTGTTTCAGCCATGATAATGATTGTATAAAAGATCTAACCCGGCAGCAGGAACAAAATACTTCAGTGCCGGGAAACAGATATACCCAAAATGACAAGATGAAGATGTGAACCGGATTTTAAAACCGGTGCAAAATTACAAATCACATCCCTGAATTCCTCGAAAATTGATAAAAAAAAAAGCCCGGTCCCCGCCAGGCTATCAAACTATGCAACATACTGATCGTCAAACAACTCCATAGGAGCTTATTTCTACACATTCAGTTATCACTGCTTTAATATCATCACGTGAACAAGGTTTTGCCAGGAATGCATTCATACCTGCTTCGGCACATTCAGTCCTCATCTGGTCGTCAGCATACGCAGTAATTGCAACAATAGGGATCAATTTATTAAACACTCTGATATAGCGTGTTGCTTCGATGCCATCAAGTACAGGCATGTCGATATCCATCAGGATAGCATTAAAATCATCGGATCTGCATGCTTCAGTAGCTTGCAGTCCATTATCAACAATCACAAATTCCCATCCTAATTTGCTCATATACCTGCTCATTAGTTGTTGATTCATGAGGTTATCTTCGGCGATAAGGATTTTCATAAATAGCAGAAAATAAATTTAATGGTTACGGCTTCCATATTGGAAATGTTTTCAGCAAATATAATACAATTTATGAATGTCACTTTATTTTCTGATTCAATTGATAAGTCAATGGATTAAGCACTTCTACAATGAATTTTCGCGAAAAAAAAAATGCCCGGTTAGTAATTCCTCAGAGCCTTGAAAGAGAAACTTTGATTTTCATAAATTCAACATATCAGAAATGTAAAACTTCTGCGTAATGAACTATAATTACCAGAAAGCTCTCTATTGACCGAGATACGATTTCAACAGTTTGCTCCTGGAGTTGTGTTTAAGCCGGCGTATCGCCTTTTCCTTGATCTGGCGCACTCGCTCACGGGTAAGATCGAATTTGACAGCTATCTCCTCCAATGTTAATCCATGAGGAATACCAATACCGTAATACAGGTTAATCACATCCCTCTCCTTCTCAGTAAGTGTTGAAAGTGAACGCTTTATTTCCATGGCCAATGATTCGCGCATGAGCCCTGCATCAGTAAAGGGAGTGTCTTCATCAACAAAAACATCAATAAACTTGGTGTCTTCATCATCGACCAAAGGTGCGTCCATCGAAACATACCTGGTTGTGATTTTAAGGGCGGCATCAATTTTATACCCGGGAATTTCGAGTGCTTCGGCAATTTCTTCAGCTGAAGGCAAGCGTTCAAACTTTTGTTCGAGGCGCGAAGTTTCCTTTTTGATTTTATTGAGGGAGCCAACCTGGTTCAAAGGCAAACGTACAATCCTGGACTGCTCGGCTAGCGCCTGCAAAATAGACTGACGAATCCACCATACGGCATAGGAAATGAACTTAAATCCACGTGTTTCATCGAAACGTTGCCCGGCTTTTATAAGTCCTACATTTCCCTCATTGATCAAGTCTGGAAGGCTAAGCCCCTGGTTTTGATACTGTTTGGCTACAGAAACCACGAACCTGAGGTTCGCACGACACAATTTATCAAGTGCTTTCTGGTCGCCTGCCCTGATTCTGCGTGCAAGCTCCACCTCTTCATCAGCGGTGATAAGTGCTTCCTTACCAATATCCTGAAGATATTTATCAAGCGAGGCAGTTTCACGGTTGGTGATTGATTTGGTTATCTTTAGTTGTCTCATGACTTTTTATCGTTTACATGTAATTAAGCTGCACAGTCACCTATGCAGCTTAAACACTAAATATCAGCAACTTAAAAGTTAAGAAGAATATTCCTGACTTCTATTTATAATAACAAAGAATCACTTGCAATGTTTACTTTTTTTTTCAACATATTTAATTCTCCGTTAGTAAATCCTGTTAATTCAGACCAAAACCATAGTAAGCTCTGACCCTGTTTGGGTATACACCTTCGAGTAATACTCCCCCACTTTTACTAGAGAGTATTTTTGTAACATCCTCAATAGTGCGGATTGGCTTTTTGTCAATTTCAGTTATAACGTAACCTTCCCTGATACCGGCATTGCGCAATAAACCTTCTTCTAACTCAATAACCTGAACTCCATGATCGATTCCTAATTTGCGCATAACATCTGATGAAGCCACCTGCATTTTTGCTCCAAGCATCGGCATTACATCTTTTGGTTCACTTTTTACAATGCTTGTATTACCTTCGCGGTTACGCAAGGTAACATTGAACGATTTTTCGGCCCCATCGCGGCTGACCACCACACTAACTTTCTCCCCCGGGCGATAGCGGCTCACCTGTTCGAGTAATTCCGAAGTACTATTGACTGTAATTTTATTGATAGACGTAATTATATCTCCTTTCTGTATCCCGGCATCTTTAGCGGCACTTCCATCGTTAACTTCCGAAACATAAACACCCCTGAGTTCTTTAAAGCCTTTTTCTTCAGCGAATTTACTGTCGATTTCACGAATACTTACACCCAGGAATGCACGTTGAACTTCTCGGTAATCGACAAGGTCGGCTACAACTTTTTTTACAATGTTGACAGGAATGGCAAAGGAGTATCCGGCATAAAAACCATTTCCGCTGGCAATAGCAGCGTTAATTCCAATCAGTTCGCCACGGGTATTTACCAAAGCTCCGCCACTGTTTCCGCGGTTAACTGCAGCATCCGTCTGTATAAAGGATTCTATTGAAGTTCCGTCGGGTGTTCCTAAAATATTGATATTACGAGCTTTGGCACTCACTATACCAGCGGTCACCGTGCTTGTTAAATTAAATGGATTACCGACTGCAAGCACCCATTCGCCTATCTGCAACTCATCTGAATTGCCATAGCCCAGGAAAGGCAGATTGCTTTCGTTGATTTTTACAACAGCAAGATCCGTTGAAGGGTCGGTACCAACAATAGCGCCTTCGTATGAACGTTTATCATTAAGTACAATTTCGATCTTACTTGCATCCTGCACCACATGGTTGTTAGTAACTATATATCCGTCAGCCGAAATAATAACTCCCGATCCGGCGCCCTGCAATGGACCTTGTTGCCCAAATTGATTATCGCCGAAGAAATCGTGAAAATTAAAGAAGTTGTCGTACATGCTGTTTTTGCGTGCATATTCCGTTTTAATGTGAACTACAGCATGTACTGAAGTATTAGCAGCAACTGTGAAATCAGGATAAACTATTCCCGGCCCGGTCATACTCGCAAGTTGAACAGGTGCCGTACTCTGAGGTACACCCTGCAATTTTCCGGTATTTTTTTGTAAAAGAGCATAGCCACCCAAGGAAATAAGACCGCCTAACACTGCCATCAGAAAAAAACCTGCGTACTTTTTCATTTTTGTTCGTTTTTAAGTAAAAAAATTGTTAATTCCTCAATCAAAATCTCATTTTTATAGTATCCGCTTTATAACGCAAGGATAATACCAATAGTTTTTTTACGGCTGTTAATTAATGTTAACAATCTCTGATTCAGAAGAAGCCTGTACTTTAATATAATTCATAAAGCTCTGTTTATTAAATATTTATAATTTAAGTTATTCTGATTTTAACGTTGATTATGGCAGGTTTTATTGTTTGAAAATTGTCGAAAAAGCAAAAAAATGTCATATTCAAAAACCAATCTGACAAATTGACAAGGATTATAGTAAATTTGTTACCGCAATGACTCTACAATTCAGCAAATACGAAGGAACCGGTAACGATTTTATTATGATCGACGATCGGAAGTTACAGTTCCCGGTCAGTGAAGAACTTATCGCTAAGCTTTGTGACCGACATTTTGGCATTGGAGCCGATGGTATTTTACTTGTGCAGCACAGTGAAGGCTACGATTTCGGCATGAATTATTTTAATTCCGATGGTAGTCCGGCCACTTTTTGCGGCAACGGGGGCCGCTGCATCGTTGCTTTTTCATACCAGATTGGAATAACAGGCAATGTATGCAGGTTTATGGCTGCCGACGGCATTCACCATGCCCGCATTATGGAAAATAACGGACACGAAATGAGCGTTGAACTCGAGATGCAGGATGCCAAAATCTACAGCACTGAAAACAATATTTATTACATGAATACAGGAACATATCATGTAGTAAAATTTGTAAAAGATCCCGACAATATCGACATTATGGAATCCGGCCGGGAAATACGATTCGATGCCAGTTACGCCCCCCATGGAACCAACGTAAATTTTGCAACTTCCCTGAAGAAAGAATTATACGTGCGTACTTACGAAAAAGGAGTTGAAAACGAAACCCTTTCGTGCGGAACCGGTGTGACAGCATCTGCGATAGCGGCATCACTCAAATACGGGGGAAATGCTTTTTTTGTAAATACCGCCGGCGGCAGGCTGCATGTTAGTTTTTCCCGTAAGGAAGAAACATTTAAAGATGTGAAGCTTACAGGTCCTGCAAGGTTTGTATTTGAAGGAAAAATTGAAATCTGAAAGATATGATTGGTCCGAATCTTTTACTCAGGGCACCTGAACCTGCAGATATTGACACAATTTTCCGCTGGGAAAACAATATGGGTGTATGGCATATCAGCAATACTCTTGCACCCTATTCAAGGTTCGCGGTTGAACAATTCGTACTAAATACCGATAACGATATATTCGCCACAAAGCAACTGCGCCTAATGATAGATTACCATTCGTCAGCGCCTGAAACAACTACAGTTGGAATTATCGATTTGTTCGAATATGATCCTTTTCACAAGCGTGCCGGGGTTGGAATACTGATTGATGAAAAATTCCGGAACAAAGGTTTTGCCACCGAAGCACTCTATTTACTGATAGAATACTGTTTCAAGACGCTCGATCTTCACCAGGTATTTTGCCATATCGAACAAAGCAATCATAATAGCATCCGGTTATTTTCCAAAGCGGGATTTATAAAATGCGGACATAAAAAAGATTGGTTGCATTGGGGTGAACGATGGACCGATGTGCTTATTTTTCAATTGATAAGAAAATAAATTAATCTTCACTCCAGCATTCCGCATCACAATTAGCCTGATTGCCATCCAATTACAAACCAGCATTTGATTAATAAGTGAAGTTCAAAAAACAACGCGAAAAGACCTGAACCATGTCAAATTATTATTCAAGCCGTATAAAACGTAAAAAGAACCGCTCACGCCGAAAGCAAGTCATCCTTTCAATTCTTGCAATGCTTGTTGTTGGAGCCGGTGTTGCCGGCTACCTGGGGTATAGGATGGTTTACAAGCCGAATGTCTGGCTGAATGGACAACCTTCCGTTTCCTTAAATATTAAGTCAGGATCAACATGGGACGAAGTGAAGGAAATGCTTTACAAAAACGGCACCATTATACACCGCGCCTCGTTCGAACAACTTGCAGCCTTGATGAAATACCCTGATCATATCAAATCAGGTCATTATATTCTGAAAGAAGGAATGAGCAACCGTGAGATAATCTCTAAGTTGCGTGCTAAGAAACAAGATCCTGTAAAGCTGGTATTTAATAATATCCGCATCAAGCAGGAACTTGCAGGACATATTGCTGAGCAGATTGAAGCGGATTCGGTTACCTTACTGAAACTGCTTAACGATGCCGAATACCTGAAGAAATTCGATTTCACTCCGAATAATGTGATAAGTATGTTTATACCGAATACGTACGAAGTATATTGGGATATTTCGGCTGAGAAGTTCATGGAACGCATGCATAAGGAGTACAAAAATTTCTGGAACGAAAAGCGAAAATCCCGACTCGCCGAAATACGATTAACTGAATTGCAGGCAATTACACTCGCATCTATTGTTGAAAAAGAAACCAACCAGAACGATGAAAAACCCGATGTTGCAGGAGTTTATATGAACCGTCTGCGCGATGGCTGGCTTTTGCAGGCTGATCCAACATTAGTTTACGCATTGGGTGATTTCAGCATCAAACGGGTGCTAAACGTTTATAAAACTATTGACTCGCCTTACAATACATATATGTACATCGGACTGCCACCAGGGCCAATCTGTCTCCCGTCTATCTCATCCATCGACGCGGTACTGAACTATCGGCAGCATAATTATATGTATTTCTGTGCCAGGGAAGATTTTTCGGGATACCATAATTTTGCCGTTAACCTCGATCAGCATCTGTTGAATGCGGCCAAATACCAGCAGGCATTAAATCGCCAGGGAATTTTGAAATAATTAATGGATAATAGTTAAACGATAAATAGTTGATTGATAAATGGTCGTATGAATTTAGTTTTTGACCAGAATACCAGTGTCATTGACTAGAATTGTCTTTAAATCTGCATTTTATACTACACCTTGTGCGCAAATATCTGATATTAAGTATTATCATCCTTGTACTAACAATCGGAGGAAAAGGAAATAACATCAAGGGCCAGGTCGCTGATTCTACTGATATTGCTTCCGATACCCTGAACAAGAATAGATTTATTTTTGTAACTGCCACCGGAGCTACGCTATATGCTATCAGCATTCCCGCACTTTATGTTTTATGGTATAAAGATTACCCGCAATCAGGTTTTCACTTTTTTAATGATAACGATGAGTGGCTGCAAATGGATAAATTCGGCCATACTACAGCATCTTATTATATTGGCCTTGTCGGTTACTCGGCCCTCCGATGGTCGGGCGTTACTGAGAAAAAATCAATATGGTATGGTGGCATGACCGGCCTGGTTTATCTTACAACCGTTGAAATTATGGACGGCTTTTCAGAGCAATGGGGAGCTTCGGCGGGCGATATGGTTGCCAATACCATAGGCACCGCACTTTTTATCAGCCAGCAATTGGCCTGGCACGAACAGAAATTTGTGCTGAAATGGTCGTATCACAGCACTCCTTATGCACAATACAACCCTGATCAACTTGGCAGTACGCCATTACAGAGTATGCTGAAGGATTATAACGGGCAAACTTATTGGTTATCAGCCAATATCAGCAGCCTGGGATTACAGCATACGCGTTTCCCAAAATGGCTGAACCTGGCAGCCGGTTATGGAGCAGAAGGCATGACGGGTGCAAGCAGCAATCCTTCAGAAATTGATGGTATTCCAGTTCCTTACAGCGAAAGGTACCGGCAGTTTTACATTTCACCGGATATTGATCTGAGTCGCATCCCTGTAAAATCAAAAGCACTGAAACTTATCCTGAAAACAATTGGATTTATAAAAATACCTATGCCAGCGGTGGAGTTTAATAAGAATGGGGTGAAGTTTCATGCATTGTATTTCTGATAAAATCAATATTTTATGAATGTAAGAATAGCATTATTTAAATTTTTAGTTTTACTCTGCATTTTTTCCTGCAGTGAGTCGACGGATCCAATAAAAAATTATGAAAGGGGCGTAAAAGCCTTCAATTCAAATAATTTTGAAAGAGCTATAAAACTTTTCTCTCTTTCCATCAATTCCAAGCCAAATCCGGAAGCGTATTCTTATAGAGCTGAATCCTATCTCAATATCGGAGATACTTGCAATTATTGCCTTGACCTTCTGAAAATTGCAGAAAATCCGGAATGGTTAGCATTAGAAAACGAGTTTCCCCTCAATGATTTATGCAAACATACTTTTATTAGATTTGAAATTCCGGATTCACTGAAACTGGCGCACCCTTTGATCGATCATTTTAAAATCACTTATTATGGATGTGGTGGTTCCGATAGTATAATGGAAATAGTATCAAAAAACAAGGACTTCACATGGTCAAGTGATATCTCAGACATTCAGGATGATCCGCTTTTCATTATTGCCGAAGATCAGCCTGAGTTTATTGGGGGTGATGCGGCCAGAAATAAGTATTTTGAGAAAAATATTAAATATCCAGAAACAGCAAGATTGAACGGAATTGTAGGAATTGTTTATGTCAGTTTTATTGTGAATCCCGACGGTTCTATATCCTCTGTTGGACTGCTTAAAGGCATAGGCAGCGGGTGTGATGAAGAAGCATTAAGGCTTATAAAAAATATGCCAAAATGGAAACCCGGAATTCAATCTGGTAAAAAAGTCAGAGTAAAAATTAATATACCGGTGTATTTTAAAATACATGGGCAGTCAAAATAAACTTTCAAGAGATTAAATACACAATTTGATTTATCCTAAACATTAAATCTGATATTCAGGCAATCTCCATCGCAAACAATATAATTTTTACCTTCAATGGCTAGTTTACCATGTTCTTTGCAGGCATGCTCAGTCTTGTAGGTGATGTAATCTTCGTATTTAATTACTTCGGCACGGATAAAACCTCGTTCAAGATCGCTATGGATTACACCAGCTGCCTGGGGAGCAGTCATGCCTTTATGTATGGTCCATGCACGTACTTCTTTTACTCCGACTGTGAAAAACGACATTAAGTTAAGCAGCTTGTATGCAGATTGAACCACTTTGTTAACTCCCGGCTCAGTAAGACCGGCATCGGCAAGGAAAATATCACGGTCCTCCTGGCTTTCGAGTTCTGATATTTCAGCTTCAAGCTCAGCAGCAATAACAAGTACTTCTGCATTTTCGTCAGAAACAGCAGCCTTAAGCTGATCGGAATACTTATTTCCGCTTGCAGCCGAAGCATCATCGACATTACAAACATATATTACCGGTTTATCGGTAATAAGGTACATATCAGCTATATACTTGTGATCATCTTCATGCACGGGTGCCGTACGAGCCGGTTTAAAATCTTCGAGGTGCGTTTTGTAAACATGCAGAACGTCAATAATTTTCTTAGCCTCTTTATCGCCAAGTTTCAGCAATTTTTCGTTGCGTTGAATCTTGCGTTCAACCATACTAAGGTCACGGATACAAAGTTCAAGATCAACAATTTCCTTATCGCGGACCGGATTTACCGAACCTTCGAGATGTGGCACGGTATCGCTGTCGAAACAGCGTAAAACATGAATAAGTGCGTCAGTTTGCTGTATCTCAGCCAAAAACTTACTCGAAGTACTTTCAGCCTGTCCGGATCCTTTGGTAAGGCCGGGAATATCAACCAGGTCAACGGTTGCATGCATAACTCTGACGGAATGTATTAGGGCATCAAGTGCATAAAGCCTGCTGTCGGGAACATTGATCTGGCCCATGTGGGATTTTTGTCCACCGGATTGTTCATGAATTTTAGTATTAGCAACACAATTGAACAAGGTGGTTTTGCCGGTATTGGCCAAACCTATAATTCCACATTTCAGAGCCATCTTCCTTTATAATTTAGGGGTGCAAAGGTAGTGACAACTTAATTGAAAAAAAAGTGAGTCTAAAGTATTGAAATCTCATGCCTTGCTCAGAATACTATTCGAGGAATAATCACCGTAGCAACCGGATTTTGTAATTCTCTTCTATAAACTTAAAATACCAGTAAAGTTTTCGGTTAACTTCAATACCGTAATCAACTGAACTGTTGTAAAAAATATGATTTTCAATCAAGCGATGGTACTTTCCCCGGTTATAATAATCATTCCAGTTAATTACCCCAACCAGGTTTCTGCTCCTGTAATACTCATTGCTGTAATCTTTTGAATGAGTGAAATTTATCAAATACCAGGTATCAAATTCTGTATCGATAATGGTGATTTCGTATTCGGTACTATCAATCTGCACAGATGTTTTTTCTTCGGAAGTACCGGTCTTTTGTGTTGTGGAACACGACCATACAAGCAGTAAAAAAAGGATTGGGAATAATAGCTTTTTCATGGCTTGATTATTTAAAATGAATGAAATACAGACATCTGCTTAACGAGATTCAACTTTAAATTGCACAAATACTGTACCATTAAAGTGCAATTTGAATGTTATACACAATGAAAAGCTAATAATTAAAAACCCGCTTCAGGCTTTGACAATAACCTGAAGCGTGTCTATGTATTTTGTTGAGGACTAAAAAACTTATAAAGTGAAAGGAAACCTTAAAAATCTAGTTCACTATAAATTTAGACCTTGCAGTTTCATCCTTAGTTTCGATCAGAACTGTATAAAGTCCTTTCTGAAAACCGGGAACAGGAATGCTGTACAAAGGGCTGTTAATATTGATTTTCTGATTGAAAACAACCTGACCTGTTTGGTTCACAATCCAGATACGGGCTTCACTTTGCCCTGAAAATTCCGACAGGTTCAGATACAGAATATCCTTAGCCGGATTTGGATAAACTGCTACGCTTTCATTTGATTTTGCAGCTTCTTTAACTCCGAAAACGCTGCTGCCTATTTGCTCCCAATTTGTTTTTATAGTTGTTGAATCAAGCGAATAGTTGTATAGTTTGAGCATTGCCACGGCTCCGGATGCAGCTTCGTTAGGCACCGACAGATCGTCAAAAAAGAAGTTAAGTAGGCCATCCTGATCAATAACTGCATCGTTCTTGCTATCAGTAAAATTTATCTTGACCTCGGCATCAGTGTATATAAGCAGATTTTTTGTTGCAGAATCACGGGTGATAACATAATAGGTATATTCCTTTACTGCTACAGGTGCTTCTGTACTATACAAGTACGGATAAAAATTGAGTTTACCATTGAAAACATAAGCCCCGTAATCGGTCTTGCGGTTTTTCCAGTCCACAACTCTTTTCCAACTCGATAATTCATCAAAAACAAAGTACAGTTCAATAGTGTATGTTTCGCCAAGGAAATTTCCGGCTGCCACATTATTAAACTGAACACCGTTATTCTTTTCGAAACGGTAAACGATTTTATTGCTGCCTTCTATTTCGTTAAGCGTATCAGTTACAAAATTACCCTGGGTACCCAGTATACTAAGTGCGGGTGCGTAACCATTTACTTCATTAAGGGAATTGTTGAAATTATAATGCAGTGTGGCTTGCGCAGAAACGGTAATGCCAAAAGCAATAGCTATCAGAAAAAGTAAGAGTTTTTTCATGGTGTATCGTATTTTGGGTTAAGACTTTAAATGAACTTATCTTTCGGTTCAACAAAGTTAAACAACTATTGAGTAAATTGAAATCTTGAGACTCATTTTTTGACAGTCAAGCATATAAAACAGAGTCATATATATCTGTTATTCAAATAGTTTACCTTGTTTTAGCTGGGCATTCAGTTCAGCCATTTCTTTTTTAAGTGTCATCAGGGTTGAGGATATCTCGTTACTTGGAAGGTTGGGTTCGGGTAATTCCGAACTGATATAATGTACAAAGCGCCATACCTCCCGCATATCTTTAACATCAACCGAAAAGGATTCATAAAGTGGGTTAAGCGAATGCAGCAGAAGTCTGTTTTCTGTTTTCAGCCGGTTTTCGGCCACTTTAAACATTACGCCGTCGTTCAGTGTAAGTATTATATAGGCCTGGTGATCGCGGATTAAATCCCAGTTTTGCACAAACTCAGCGGTAACCCACGATTTGTCGGGAATAGGCAGCATGGAATCACCCGAAATCTGAAAAGTGCGGTACTTGCGGTCGGATGAAAGGAAGGGCATCTGAAATGTTGGCAGAACCTTAATATATTCCGGATCGGCAAAACCAGTGCGGTACCCGGCCGAGGCTTTCTGATTTACCACTTCGATATTTTCCTTATTACTGCTGTCAACCGTAGTTGTGAGTATGCGAAGACTACCACCGTTAACAAAAATATCGTATCCGTGCTCTAACTGGTATAATTCGCTTTCGCGAAGTGTCCCAAGATCAACCGTTAGCAGCGTATCAACGGATATTTTGAAATATTTAGCTAAGGCCAATAAGGCTTCGATGCCCGGTTCGGCAACACCGTTTTCGTACCCGCTCAATGTGGAGCGTTTCATACTGAGAGCGATGGAAATATCGTCCTGTGTGCGGCCGCGTCGTTTACGCAGGAGTTTGATGTTTTGTCCGAAGGTTGGTTCCATACTATTTTTATTAGAAAAAACTCACCTCCTACCCCCTCTCTTTGAAGGAAAGAGAGGGGGTGAAGACGAGGGGAATTATTTATTTAAAGGCAGCAGTTAACAAAGCAGTGATTTATTAAAGTTCAATTGTGATCGGGGAGCATCCACCGACTTTGTTCAAAAAACTCACCTCCCGGCCCCCTCTCTTTGAAGCAAAGAGAGGGGGTGAAGACAAGAGAATTAGTTATTTAGTGACATTGGTTAACAAGGTATTGGTTGGTTAAAGTTAAATTCCGATCGGAGAGTCACCCCCTCTCTTCGTGAAGAGAGGGGGCCGGGGGGTGAGTT
>JBGSUB010000048.1:0-58681 GCA_041753535.1 Lentimicrobiaceae bacterium | reverse complement strand
GGCAAATTTAATGTGGCCTACAGATAAAGCTGCGAAAGTTATGGCGAAGGCTATAATTAAGCGGAAAAGAAATTATATTTTCACAACCCACGGGAGAGTTTTTGTTTGGTTGCAACGTTGGTTTCCTGGCTTGCTGAGAACAATTGTTTCAAAAGGCCCCAAACCAGAATAAAAAAGATAAGATGTAATCTGACTTCGACCAATGAAAAAGGAAAGCCGAACGCACAACAATGTATTTGCGTCAAGCGGGGTTGACGTGTAGTCCAACGTTTTCGTATCTTTATTCAATTCGGTGTCGGGGACAGGATGCGGCTTCGAAATCCCCGCTCGAACGCTAATACTAACCGTTAGATGCAAGCGTAAAGGACAACATTAAAACATTAAAGACAAATGACAGAAGTTGAAGATTATATTTACAATTTTGACGATTCTCAAAGAGAAATAATGCTGTATTTACATAGACTATTATCAGTTGAGTTAAATCTGACGGACAAACTTAGATTTAAAATACCTTTTTATTATCGAAAAAGTTGGATTTGCTATTTAAATCCAAATAAAAATAAGAGTATTGAATTTGCTTTTGTAAGAGGAAATGAATTGTCAAATCCACAAGGACTTTTAGATAGCAAGGGGCGGAAACAAGTATGGAGCATAGAATTGAACAGATTTTCTGAAATACCAATAAAGGAATTGTCTGAGATAATTCAAGAAGCAATTTTACTTGATGAAACTGTGCCATACGCATCAAAAAGAAAAAAGTCTAAATTTTAAAAATATGAGATTAAATACAGGAATCATAACCGACACATCTGAAGAAACGCCAGCAGGTAACAAACGCTCTAGCAAAACCGGGTTTGCGTGTTCGTTGAAACATTTGGAATCTTTACATAAATTTGTGCTGGCAGACAGTTGAGCAACAATTTATTCCCGCACCTGTCACTGCATCAGCTGTTACCTTGAAACACAGCTAAACCTACACCAACAAGAAAATTAACGTAAAGCAGAATTCACCACAGGTACAATCATAAAATAACAACCTTAGTGTATCGGAAAAGGCGTAAGTTGAGATTTCGGAACCTGGTAAATCAATTAAATGTCGTTGAACAATAAAATTGTTTAAGCTGTTAATATTGTACTAATTACTAAGTTTGAACTCAAATTTGAAATAGAATTTTATGCATAAAATGGAAAAACAATTAGAACGGTTTATATTTTTTAGTCGTTGGATACAGCTTCCCGTTTACCTTGGACTAATTGTTGCATCAATATTATATGCTGTAAAGTTTATAATGCAGTTGTGGCATTTGCTTTCTAATTTCTTAATTCTCGACGAAAATACAATCATGCTTTCGGTATTAGGCCTGGTTGATATTTCAATGGTAATAAATCTTTTAGTTGTGGTATTTATTGGAGGTTACTGGACATTTGTGAGTAAAATCGAATTTGATAACCATGCTGATAAGCCTGATTGGTTAAATAAAATTAATGCAAGCACTCTCAAAATTAAACTAATTATTTCACTTGTAAGTATTTCGGGTGTGCATCTTTTGAAAACCTTTATTGATATTCATAATATCCCTTTACAAGATGCTTTGATGCAGGTTGGAATTCATGTAGTTTTTATACTATCTGCTGTTATGCTTGCCTGGGCCGACAAAATAATGCATTACCAGGAAGTGTCGGACGACCGTTAAAATTATTAGTTTTTTTACTACTCAGCGATTACAATTGATGACTTTTGACAAATTCAAGTTTGCCCAATTGGTAGTTCGCCCCGCATGAGATATTGATATGTCTGCGATTGACAACTGTTTTTTATTTTTTGAGTTGGGTAGCAACCAATTTGAAATCCGGCATTTGGCAAAACCATGAAAATGGCGGGCTCGGAATGATAGCTGATGTTTTGTTCCTGTTACAATAATCCATATTATTTGCCGGCTAAGTATCGCTGACAACAATACTATAACGAATGTTCCGACTTTTAAAAAAAGCAAAATGAAATTAACAATAATGGCGTCGGGTACAATTTTGCTTTTCAGCATTCTGACTGCATTTATTTCGTGTCATGGACAAAGTAAGCCCAAAGTTGATAAAAGCAATATGTGTCCTGCAGTTGCAGCAGGCGACACCGTAAAAGTGCTTGGTGATAGCTTATGGATAATATTTCAGGATAAAAACAATAACTATTGGTTTGGTAGTAACGGTGAAGGCGTATTCTGGTACGATGGAAAAACCATACTGAATTTCACAACAAAAAATGGCTTGTGCAACGATAGCATCCGGCAAATTCAGGAAGATAAATCAGGAAATATGTACTTCTCAACAATGAGTGGTATCAATAAATTTGACGGAAAAGAAATTACGACTCTTCAGCCGGTTGAAAGTAAAGAATGGAAGCTCGAAGCAAATGATTTGTGGTTTTACATGTTAGGCAAAAAAGATGAACACGGTCCTTATCGCTATGACGGAAAAACGTTACATCACCTGGAATTTCCAAAACATTATCTCCATGATGAGATTTATGAAAACGGTATCAATCCGTTTTTTAGTCCTTACGAAGTATATACCATTTATAAAGACCGAAAAGGTGCAATGTGGTTTGGCACTTCAGTTTTTGGTGCTTGTCGTTTTGATGGAAAATCAATAAAATGGATGTACGAAAAAGATTTGACAATAGTTCCAAATGGAGGTAGTTTTGGTATTCGTTCTATTTTTGAAGACAGGGAAGGTAGTTTCTGGCTCTGTAACACCTGGCATCGGTATATTTTTGATTTTGACAAAACAACAAAAAGCGATAGACTTCAATATCAAAAAGTAAACGGAATTGGAAATACTAAAATATTTGGTGGAGACGAATACGTTTACTATTCATACATAGTAGAAGACAGGAATGGAAATATCTGGCTGACAACCTGGGACAGGGGAGTATTTAAATATGACGGGAAAAATATCACAAATTATTTAGTTAATGACGGCTCGAAAGAGGTTAATTTAGTCTCAATGTATAAAAACAACCAAGGCGACCTATGGCTTGGCACACCTGAAAACGGAGCGTATAGATTCAGCGGTAACGCATTTGAAAAGTTTAAACCATTCTAAGGAAAGAATTATTGGTACTAACATCAGTTTAGCTTGCTCCCGCCGGAGCGGATTTGTAACTTAATGCAGCGATCGCATCAGTAAATGTATGGTAATCCGTTTCGCTACCTCATATTTTTTTTTTCTTTAGCCTTTCAGTTTTATATGTGATTTACATATTCAATTATTTCATAAATTCGTATGAATTTGAAATGTCGGTTAATCATACGATCAAAACTGGCATCGAATTTATTAATATGGTTATGGGGTATTTGTCGAGTGGTCAGGTGCAGGCTTAAGGGCGACATAAACAACATAACGAAACAAATAAATAGGAATACTGTAGCTATTATTACTAAGTGAAACTTTCGAAATAACTTCCCCAAAATGGGTGCATGAATTTGGCAGATTGCCTGGAGTTGAACGACCTAATAGAATTGTTGTAGTTTTTTCTTACAAGGTTTTTGTGCGAGGGGCATCAGCAAGCCATGCAGAAATGAGCCAACAGTAAAATTTAGGATTTGGTATGATGTTTCATGGCGAATGGCTTGCGTGGCGTGAAGAAAAAGCTTGTTAGAAAAACACAACAATTATATTCAGTCTTGATTTTTATGCACGTATTGTTTTATTTCTATTGTGTGCATGAGATCGCTTCGCTAAGTTGCTCAACTTTTGATCAAGCAAAAGTTGAAAGAATAAAACAAAAATGAAAATACAATTGAGGAAGTTATTTTGTAAGTATTACTAAGCAATAAAATCTTGTACAAAAAAAATCATGAAAAAAAATTGCAGTATGACTCGACGAATTTCTGTTTTCATTGGGCTAATCTTATTAACTATTTCAGTAGCTTCGCAGACAACGCCTTTCGATATTTACATAGAGCCAATAAATATTACAGATCTTGGTGGGCTTCAGGCATACGCCTTCGGACAACACAACAATAAATGGCTTGTCGTGGGTGGTCGGCTCGACGGACTTCACCGGAGGCAACCCTTTGCATCCTTTGACGTGGCTGGTAACAACAACCAACTCATCGTAATTGACCCCGTGGCTCAGCAAAAATGGACTGCTCCCATAACATCACTTTCAGTTCCTCTGCAGGAACAGTTGAGCTCAACCAATATGGAGTTTCACCAGGATGGAAATTTCCTTTACATCATTGGTGGATATGGATACAACAATGCAACAGCATCAAGAAAGACATTCGACAACTTAACTGCTATAGATGTTCCTTCTGTAATTAATGCAGTCATTTCAGGAACTTCCTTTACTGACTGCTTCCGCCAAATCAGTGATGTTGATTTTGCAGTAACCGGCGGACATCTGAAGAAAATAAATAATACTTTTTATCTGGTAGGAGGAAATAAGTTTGACGGGAATTACAACCCAATGGGAAATCCAACATATACCCAGGTATACACTGATGCAATACGCAAGTTTAATATAACTGACGATGGAACAACAATTACTGTCTCGCATTTGCCAACAATTACCGATACAGCTAACCTGCACCGGAGAGACTATAATGCAGTTCCTCAGATATTGCCTAACGGCGCGGAAGGCATTACTGCATTTTCAGGAGTATTTCAACCGACTGTTGACCTGCCCTTTTTAAATTGCGTGAATATTGATAGCACGGGTTATTTTGTAAATAATTCATTTCAACAATATTACAATCATTACCATTGTGCTGTTTTACCACTTTATTCAGCTTCGAATAACGAAATGCACTCTATTTTCTTTGGTGGAATTGCTCAGTTTTATGACAACCTCGGAACACTGGTGCAGGACAACAATGTCCCTTTTGTGAAAACAATAGCCCGTATAACAAGAGATTCAGCCGGAATAATGGCCGAGTATAAACTTCCGGTTGAAATGCCTGGTCTGCTGGGTGCGGGTAGTGAATTTATCCCCATAACAAGTGTACCTCACTACGCCAATGAAGTTTTTAAATTGGATGACTTCACTTCGGACAGCACTTTAGTAGGTTACATATATGGCGGTATAAGCAGCACAGATGCAAACATATTTTTTACTAATACCGGAACACAGAGCACTGCCAGCAGTCAGATATTTAAGGTATATGTGATTAAAAACTCAACCGTGGGAATCCACGACCTCAATGAACAAAGTATTGGAACATTGAAAATGCAGGTATTCCCGAACCCCAATGATGGCGAATTTGTTGTAAAGTATTACCTGGACAAAATTACTGAGACAAAAATATCAATATACAGAATTGATGGGAAAAAAATAGAAGAAATTACTTTAACAAACCTGAGTATCGGCGAAAACACATTTAAGCCTGAAATAAAGAACCTTGATGCAGGCGGAACATATATTCTTACAATTGAAACTTCATATGAAAAGGCGACACAAATAATAATTATTGAAAGGTAAAAAATTATGAGTGACTGTCTAAATTTATCAATTCTATGAAATCAGGAATGTAAGAGTCAGAAGACGGAAGTCCGGAGATGGGAGTATCCAGAAGCAAAGATTAAAACAAATCGGATATTTTAGATATTCGCTCTTCTCTCAGTCGCCTCTCGCCCCTTCATAATCTATAAAAATACAATTTTAGACAGTCTCTGAATATTACAATACCTATGCAGCCGATGGCAAGATATGAATAATATGATTTTGTAAGAAATAGTTATTTTAACTAAGCAATAGAAAGAACCTTTGATTTAAATTAAAACGAGAAAGAACGGTTTTTCTTGTTAAGAAATATAAATCCGGACGTGACGTTATATGTTTGTCTTAATTATAAAATCCATAGGTTATGAAAAACAAAGTTATTTTCCTGTACTTTGGCATCGCAGCTATCATAACAACCTCCATAGGATATTTAGTCGATTCCGACCCTCCCTATGCTGACTTTAAATTGACTGTGATTGAGTTCTCAATTATGACAGCAATATTTTTTATATTGTTTTCAGTAGTTTATTTAGGGTATAAATTAGTTAGTAAATTTATCAAGTCCTGACAGAATCAGGTTCTACCCCTTCTGCCGCGGATTTGTGATCCGTGGCCCTCTTGTTGTAATCCGCGTCTGTACAAACAATCTCCTGATACCACGGATTATAAAACTGTGCCGTTAAAATATTCCCTTAGCTGGCCTGAAGTTATGAATTCAGCACCTCAATCCCTAACTTAAACTGCAACTAATTGTTATACAATGCAAATGAATAAGAAAAGCACAATATGCCAATGGAAAATAAAAAGGAGTTGTTGCCTGCGCATCACGAAGAATTAATTAAGGTATTAAAAGCCCGTTTCGAAAAAAACAGGAACCGGCATACAGGCATCGAGTGGGCTGAAGTACAGGCAAATCTGGATTTGCCAGTTTACGCGGAAAAACTTTGGTCGCTCAATGAAATGGAAATTTCAAGCGGCGATCCGGATGTTGTTGGACATGATAAAAATACCGGTGAATACATTTTTTTCGATTGCTCACCCGAAAGCCCTAAAGGCCGCCGGAGTATTTGTTACGACCGTGAAGCACTGGAATCGAGGAAGGAATATAAGCCAACAAATAACGCAATAGATATGGCTTCTGAAATGGGTATTGAACTTTTAACGGAAGAACAATACCGGGCATTACAAAAGCTTGGAAATTTTGATACCAAAACATCAAGTTGGGTGAAAACACCTCCTGAGATCAGAAAACTCGGGGGTGCACTCTTTTGTGATCGTCGTTACAATCATGTGTTTGTGTATCACAACGGAGCTGAATCATACTATGGAGTTAGAGGTTTTCGGGGCTGTATTAAGGTTTAAACTTCGCATTTGATTTTTCAGTACGTTAGCAGCTTTTATTTTTTTTTACCAAAATGACAAATAGGATTATATTACAGATTGTCAAAATGTTATGATACAAATACATGCTTTTGCATGCTGGTAAGAATGAAGTGATTGAAAATTATAAGCAGTCTTTTGAGCCCGTCTTATTTTTTCTGCAGTTTTATTACTTTTACAAAATAAAACATACCCGAAGGTGATTTACAATAAAATAACATTGGCCTTCCCGGAGAAAGAAGAAAAGCTGTTCCAGGATAAATATTTTTCTGATTCAATTTTTCAGGTCAGGATTTCGATGGCATTGGTTACACTCCTTTACGGTTTGTTCGGATACCTCGATTCACTGATGTTCCCGCAGTATGCTGAAATATTTCATATAATCCGGTATGTATTTGTTGTTCCGGTGTTATCAATGGTATTTCTGCTGTCTTTTACAAAAGTATTTCAGCAAATCTGGCAAATTCTCCTGTTTATAAGTTTAATAATAGGCGGGTCAGGCATCAGTATTATGATAATGCTTGTGCCTGAGAATTATGAATACTATGCCGGGATGATGCTGATTTTTTCGGCAGGCTATTTTTTTATAAAACTCAGGTTTCTCCCGGCTACAATAGCGGGCTGGATTATTCTTCTTGTATACAATACAGGGGTGATATTTTATGCTCAGGCGCCAGACATCACTATTATCAATACCAATTTCTTCTTTATCAGTTCCAATCTTATCGGAATGTTTGCCGCCTACAACATCGAGTATTACGCACGTCGCAACTTTTTTCTGAACTACGAACTTGACAACGAGAAATTGCTTGTTGAGAGGATCAACAAAAATCTCGAAAAAACAATTGAAGAGCGTACCAATGAACTGCTTTTAGCCAAAGAATCTGCCGAAACAAACAATGCAAACGTTACAGCTATAATAGAAGGTACTCAAAATAATATCTGGGCTTTTAACCGGAGTTACGAAATATTGTACATCAATCATGTTTTTCAAACGGAGTTCAAGCAAACGTTTGGCGTTTGGCTGGCACCGGGAATAAATCTTATCGAATCCTTGCCCGAAGCATTGCGTCCAATCTGGAAACTTCGTTATAACAGGGTTCTTAATAATGAACAATTCACACTTGAAGATGCCATCGAGTCGGAAGGCAGGATGATTTACATTCAGGTATCTTTTAATCCTATTGTAAAAAAAGGAGAGGTTATTGGTGGTTCGTGTTTTGGAAGCGATATCACTGGCCGGAAACTTGCAGAAATAGAACTTATAAAAGCCAAAGAAAAGGCCGAGGAGAGTGATCGGCTCAAATCAGCCTTCCTTGCCAATATGAGTCACGAAATCCGCACTCCGATGAATGGGATTCTTGGCTTTTCGGAATTGCTTAAAAACCCGGAAATTAGTGGTGAAGAGCAACAAAAGTACCTTAGTATTATTGAAAGAAGTGGTGCCCGTATGCTCAATATCATCAACGATATTATTGATATTTCGAAAATAGAAGCAGGTTTGATGCAACTTGATACCGGGGAATCGGATATTAACGATCAGCTCGAATACATTTTTTCATTCTTCAAACCGGAAGCGGAATATAAAGGTCTGAAGTTCTTTCTCCGGGATTTATTGCCTGTAAATGAATCTGTTATTATTACTGACCGTGAGAAGACGTATGCCATTTTAACCAATCTTGTTAAAAATGCTATCAAATATACTGAGGAAGGCTCTATAGAATTCGGGTGTTTAAGAAAAGGCGATTCCCTTGAATTTTATGTGAACGACACAGGAATCGGGATTCCCAAAGACAGGCAGGAAGCCATTTTCGAACGATTTATCCAGGCTGATATTGCCGATAAAATGGCGCGGCAGGGCGCAGGATTGGGTTTATCCATTTCGAAAGCATATATTGAAATGATGGGCGGGAAAATATGGGTTGAAAGCACTGAGGGAATTGGCTCGGCCTTTTATTTTACCTTGCCTTACAATGCAGGTGCGCAAAGAAATGTGATTCAAAAAGATTTGCCTGCTATTAAAGCGGATACTAACTTTAGCCTTGAAATTCCGGCACTAAAGATATTGATTGCTGAAGATGATGAAACATCAGGATTATTGGTTGACATGGCAGTAAGATCAGTTGGTAATGTGATTTTGAAAGCAAGGACAGGTCTTGAAGCCATTGAGTCCTTTCGCAATAATCCGGATATTGATTTGATACTTATGGATATACAGATGCCCGGATTGAACGGATTTGATGCTGCCCGGCAAATACGGCAACTAAGCAGGGACGTTGTCATAATAGCTCAGACGGCCTTTGGATTATCAGGCGACCGTGAAAAGGCCATACAGGCAGGGTGCAATGACTATGTTACAAAACCCATTAAAAAAGCCGAAATATTTTCCATAATAAAAAAGTATTTCGGGAAATAAAGCTGAAAAATATTATAATTATTTTCATGAAAAATTATGCTGATTGATTGGGGAAGAGCTGACGGCCTTTTCGGAAATAATAATACTGATTTAATTCTTATAAAAAAGTATTTTTGCGTATTCATCAAAACTGTATGCGCAAAATAATTGGCTATTTTAAATCATTCTGGAAAGAGGAAGTTAAATTATCGTATTTGCTTGTCATAATCGGTTTTTTGGCTTTGAGCATTTTTTTTGAATATAACTACAAGCTTACTTCAAATATATTGCATCCTTACCGGAAAACGCATTCCCATTATTTTGCCAATATCATCTTTTTCAGCATCCCGGTATTGTTTTCTGTACTGGCTTATATCTACTTTTATAAGCGCGCCGATCTGTTTAAAAATACAACTTTCTGGTTTGTATTGTTATATATCGTGAGTGCATTTTCCCTAAGGGGATATGTTTACCAGCACAGGGATTGGATAATCGCGATGAACGATGGTGTTTCCGACGGATTTCTGATTCGGAGTTCAAACCAGGTAATTAAAGCTTTGCTCGTGTTTGTAACGGTATTTGTTTTCTGGAAGGTGTCAGGGCACAGCCGCGAAACCGCATTTTACGGTTTTAAGCTCAGGGGAGTGGATATTAAACCTTATTTTATTCTGCTTCTTTTTATGCTGCCATTGATTGCAATTGCATCAACGCAGGCCGATTTCCTCCGGAAATATCCCACTTTTGCCACATTTATAAAAGGAAGCCTTTACGACCCTGTCACCTTTGTAAAACTTATCTTTTATGAATTTCTGTATGGTTTCGACTATGTTGCCATCGAGCTTTTCTTCAGGGGATTTGTGCTGTATGCCATTTCAAGGTTTTTAGGAAAAGGCGCTATTATTCCTATGGCAACCATGTATGTCTTTATCCATTTCGGAAAACCAATGGGCGAAACGATAAGTTCTTTTTTCGGCGGAATTATTCTGGGCGTAATTGCTTACGAAACCAACTCAATTATAGGCGGAATTATCGTTCATTGCGGAATAGCGTATATGATGGAAATTGGTGGGTTTTTGGGTAATTCGATGTAGGGGAGGAGGGAGCGGATTTGGGATTTGGGAATATCGAATATCGAATATCGAATATCGAATATCGAATAATAAATAGTGAATATTAAATTTGAATTTTAAATATGATTTTATACTGAGCGGAGCCAAAGTATTACGATTTACGATTTACGATTTGAACCCTTGAACCTTTGAACCCTTGAGCCCTTGAACCGATTGAACCTTTAAACGCCTGAACCTAAACCCATGAACCCTTGAACCGTCACTGCGAGGAACGAAGCAGGAACCCTTGAACTACTCTCCCCTCTCCACCTTCTCAAAACCCTCATTCTTCTTTAACTTTCTTCCTTAAAAAACAACTGGTAATAATTCAAGCCGCTTACCGGGTCGAAGCCTTTTACGATCTGCTGGTGATCACCATGCACGTAAATATGAAAGTTTTTATCGAGTTTGATCACACTTTTGAAAACACGCGATTGCTTTTTAACTGCAGCATCTGAAATATCAAAATTATTATTCAGTTTTAGTTTGTTATCCACCTCAAATTCAGTTTTATACGAGTTAAAACTGTTGATTACATCAGGTGCCTGAATAACTTCGGCAGTAAAATCATCAAAATCAAAATTGTCATTTTCCTTAAAGAATTTAACCGATTTATTAAGCAGATCAGCCTGATCAGCTTTGGAAACCTCGAACTGTGCCGGGAATTTATCAACAACAAAACTCTTGCACAGGCTTAGCACATTTTTGGTTTGAAAATACTCATCGTTGCGGGCTTGCACATGCAGAAAATGATCAATCCAGTATTGTGCTTCAGTACCTTTATTCAGGTTGTCAACCACCGAAACCAGGTAGCCCTTTTCGCGTTCAGTATTGAAAATAAGGCAGCCTTTATCAAGTTTATGAATATTGATACCGGCTTCACTTTCTACTGAAAATCCATCACTTTTCGGGTGAACTTTCAGGAATGTTTCCTTGGTTTCTGATTTAAAAAGCCCGACAGCATCAAGTGTTTCACCATCCAGTATGCAATCGAGGAAGTAGGCAATATACAATTCACCGCCTTTAACTTTAGGATGCACCGATTGCTCATAAAGGTGTTTCGCAAGGTGAACTGATTGATCGTAAAGCGATTCCGGGTTGTCGAAAATTTCCGAAACAAAAGAATAAACTTCGTTCAGGTTAATATCCGACTCGTGGTAGAGGTTGTAATACTCATCCGATTTAAAAGGCGAAAAGAAATACGTAAGCAGAAGTTCGTTGATATTTTCATCTGTTCGCAGTTCTGATTTTGAAAGTCTGATACCTTCATCGTTCAGCTTATTGCCGACAAAATGCAGGGCAATGGACTCTATTTCAATTTGTTCGGTGATAATCATGGTATTGGCTGAGGTGTGTGATTCGATTTCTAAAGTTTGATTTAAAATGGCTGGAAGCCGGAAGTCCGAAGACGGAAGCAGCATAATCTTCCGGCTTCGGACTCCTGACTTTACTATATACAACTCCCGACTTCCGACTTCCGACTTCCGACTTCCGACGAATTTCTCCCAATACTTTATTCATTCTTCACTATTCACTATTCACTACCTCAAACCCATAGCCACAATAATTTCCTCAATCCGGCCATCGAGTTTTGCTTCGGTTTGCTTAAAATCGGCAACTGATTTCAGATCAGCTCTTACACTAAAATAAAACTTGATTTTCGGTTCGGTTCCTGAAGGGCGCATCGAAATTTTGGTGCCGTCTTCGAGGAAGAACTGCAGCACATCGCTTTTCGGAAGTTCAATCGGTGTCACTTTACCGCTAGCGATTTCGGTAGTCTGGTGAAGTTCAAAGTCGTTCATCAGTTTCACCTTTGAGCCTGCAATTTCCTTTGGCGGATTGGTACGGAAGCCTTCCATCATAGCTTTGATTTCGGCTTGACCGCTCATGCCTTTCTTTACAACATTTACGAGGTTTTCCCTGTATAAACCGTATTCGAGGTAAATATCGATCAGTAATTCGTAAAGGCTTTTTCCTTTGCTGGCAGCCCATGCAGCGCATTCCGCAAAAATACTGCAGGCAGTAATAGCATCTTTATCACGCACAAAATCACCGATCATAAAGCCATAGCTTTCTTCGCCACCGCCAATAAACGTCTTTTTGCCTTCCAGGTTCCGGATTACTTCCGCAATCCATTTGAAACCGGTCAGAACATCGAAATATTCAACCCCGGCACTTTTTGCAATATCGCTGATCAGTTCGGATGTAACAATGGTTTTAACAATATATTCATTTCCTTTCAGTTTGCCTTTAGCCTCCCATTGTTTGATGAGATAGTAAGTCAGCAAAGCAGCAGTCTGGTTTCCGTTTATAAGGATATAATTCCCATCTGTATCCTTGACACCAACTCCGATTCGGTCGGCGTCAGGATCGGTAGCCAGCACAAGGTCGGCATTGATGTCTCGGGCCAGGTCCATGGCCATTTTCATGGCAGCTTTTTCTTCCGGGTTGGGTGATACTACTGTTGGGAAGTTACCATCCGAAACAGCTTGTGCTTCAACAATATAAATATTTTCAAATCCATAACTCCTGAGTCCTTTGGGTACCAGTGTAATACCGGTCCCGTGCAACGGAGTATAAACTATTTTCATGTCTTTAGCAGGAGCTATTACCTCCGGCGCCAGCGAATATGTTTTCGATATCCTGAGGAATTCATTATCAATGCCTTCATCCAACATATTGATTTTCATCGGATTGCCTGCAAAGTTCACTTCGCCGATAGAGGAAATTTTCTGAACTTCAAGGATCACGTTTTTATCGTGTGGCGGAACCAATTGTGCGCCGTCGTTCCAATATACTTTATAGCCGTTATATTCCTTCGGGTTGTGCGAAGCCGTTACCATAATTCCACTGTGGCAATGGAGGTAACGCACTGCAAATGAGAGCTCCGGGGTAGGACGGAGTTCTTTAAAAAGATAAACAACTATGCCGTTAGCCGATAAAACATCCGCTACAATGTTCGAAAAGTAACTGCTGTTATTCCGGCAATCGTAGGCTATTGCGATCCGGATTTCGTCTTCGCCGGCAAAAACCTTTTTCAGGTAATTGGCAAGTCCCTGTGTGGCCATGCCAACGGTATATTTGTTCATGCGGTTAGTGCCGTCGCCCATTATGCCGCGAAGACCGCCGGTGCCAAATTCAAGGTCGCAGTAGAAACTTTCAGCGAGTTCAGCCGGGTTGTTTCCGATCATGCTGTTGATACGGGCTTTTGTTTCTTCATCAATATTTTTATCGTTAAGCCAGGCTTGCGCTCTTTTTAAAATTGCCGGATCGATAGTTGTATGTTCCATAGTATGAATTATTTATCTGTAGGGTAATAATTGGTTATTTCACTTATACAAACCTAAGGAATTTCCCTGTATCATAGGCTGCTGGGGGGAATTATTTTTGATTTGAGCCGGTAGTTTCTGTTTCCGGAAAAATCAGAAGTTAGAATGATTGATCTGACCGGTTACTGGAATATGAATTTGATGATGATAGTAAAGGTAATTAAAGCAGATGCAATTATTAAACCGAATCCTCAAAGCAATTTTATGCAGCGGGCCAAACTATCTTTCCAATCCGGGATTTGCAGTTCAAAATCATTCTGAATTTTACTCTTGTTCAGGATGCTGTAAGCTGGGCGGGGTGTGGGAAGCGGGTATTCTTCCGTTGTTATCGGATACACTTTACAATCGATTCCGGAAAGCCTGATAATTTCTGTGGCAAACCCATACCATGTAGTATTTCCGAGGTTCGAATAATGGTATATTTCGGTACGATTGCCTTTGTATTTATTGATTATCTGCATGATGGCTTCAGCCAGGTCGGCAGCATAGGTTGGTGTGCCCTGCTGGTCGGCAACAACGCGGAGTTCACCACGTTCGGCGCCATATTTACGCATAGTTTTCACGAAATTATTGTTGAACGGAGAATAAAGCCATGATGTACGGATGATCAGAGCACGAGCATCCGAGTTCTGTACAGCCTTTTCTCCTTCCAGTTTTGTAATTCCGTAATACCCTTGCGGATTTACCTGATCCTTTTCTGTATAAGGAATACTTCCTTTTCCATCAAAAACATAATCTGTGGAAACATGCACGAATAAAGCGTTTGCAGAGGATGCTGCTTCAGCCAGGTTTTTTGGTCCGGAAACATTGATTTGCCATGCCAGTTCACGGTCACTTTCCGCTTTATCTACATTTGTGTAAGCAGCGCAGTTAATAATGCAATCAACAGGATTTTCAGATAGAAAAGCATTTACTTTTTCGATCCGGGTAATATCAAGTTCAGCGACATCGGTAAAAATCAAATTGTATTGCTGATACCTGTCCGCCAGTACCCTGAACTCGCTACCAAGCTGACCGTTGCTGCCGGTTATTAAAACAGATTGCATGTAATGAATTGATAATTATTAATTTGGAAAAATAGTTGATTCTAAAACCGAACCTTGACAGCAAAATTGATTCTTTGATTGACACCCCTAAACCCTGACCCCTAAATCCTAACCCCTAAATCCTAACCCCACTTTTAAATCGAATTCCTAAAGAACTCAATAGTCTTCACCAATCCCTCTTCCAATTGAATATTTGGTTCCCAGCTCAGCACCTGCCTGGCTTTGGTAATGTCGGGTTTGCGCTGCAAAGGATCATCGGCAGGCAATGGCTGAAAGATGATTTTTGATTTTGAACCTGTGAGTCTTATTACCCTTTCGGCCAGTTCGTATATGGTGAACTCGTTGGGATTACCGATATTAATCGGACCGGTTATTTCATCAGGAGTATTCATCATGCGTATCATTCCGCTGACGAGGTCATCCACATAACAAAAACTGCGGGTCTGGCTACCGTCGCCATAAATAGTGATATCATTCCCTTTTAGAGCCTGTACAATAAAGTTGGAAACCACCCGTCCATCGTCAGGATGCATGCGCGGACCATAAGTATTGAAAATGCGGACGATTTTTATTCTTACTCTATTTTGGGTATGGTAGCTGACAAATAAAGTTTCTGCCACACGCTTTCCCTCATCGTAACAAGCCCTGATCCCGATCGGGTTTACATGGCCCCAGTAACTTTCGGTCTGCGGGTGTTCGAGCGGATCGCCATAAACTTCACTTGTGCTTGCCTGAAGAATCTGAGCTTTGATGCGTTTGGCAAGGCCCAGCATATTAATGGCACCCATCACCGAAGTTTTAACTGTTTTTATCGGGTTGTACTGATAATGGATAGGGGAGGCGGGACAAGCGAGATTGTATATCTGATCCACTTCGATAAAAAAAGGCATGGTTACATCGTGCCTGATAAGTTCGAAATATGGATTACCCAGCAGGTGGACAATATTCTGTTTCTGACCGGTAAAAAAGTTATCGAGGCAAACTACTTCGTTGCCTTCATTCAAAAGCCTTTCGGCAAGATGAGAGCCAAGGAATCCGGCACCGCCGGTTATTAATATTCGTTTACGCATTTAGGATTTTTTCTATGTTGATTTGGTAAGATTTTGAATACTTTCTCCTGTTAGTAAAAAGTTCCTGGTGCCGGGTCTAATTCCAGCCGGTCTTTAATTGACGAAGATTTTGAAACTCTGTCCCCTAATCCCTAATCCCTAACCCCTAACCCCTCAATCTTCAAGACTTGATTCCAATGCAATAACACCGTATCCCAGCCGCTTTCATCTCAGAAACATCATAAATATTACGTCCATCGAAAACGAGCGGGAAACGTAAGGATTCTTTTATTTTTTTCAGATCAGGAAACCTGAATTCGGTCCATTCGGTTACAAGGAAAAGGCAATCAGCGCCTTCAAGGGCATCGTAAGCGTTTTGAACGTATTCGATAGTATCGCCTATTCTGCGTTTGGTTTCGTGAATAGCAACCGGGTCGTATGCCTTTACCTTACAACCGGCAGCTTTCAAATGTTTAATGAGTTCCAGGGCCGGAGCTTCACGCATATCATCAGTCTGCGGTTTGAACGATAATCCCCACATAGCCACAGTTTTACCATTGATATCGCCTTTGAAATGGTTTTTAAACTTATTAAATAATATCGACTTCTGATCGTCGTTCACTTCTTCAACTGCTTTCAGCACGCGCATTTCATAACCGTTTTTATCGGCAGTATGTATCAGGGCTTTTACATCTTTCGGGAAACACGATCCTCCATACCCGATACCTGGGTAAAGAAATTTGCTGCCGATTCGGGTGTCGCTGCCAATTCCCTTGCGAACCATATTTACATCAGCACCCATTATTTCACAAAGGTTTGCAATGTCGTTCATAAAGCTGATGCGGGTAGCAAGCATGCTGTTAGCGGCATATTTTGTCATTTCAGCCGAAGGAACGTTCATAAAGATGACCGGGTGCCCGTTCAGAGTGAAAGGTTTATAAAGTCGCTTCATTATATCTTCAGCTTTCGCTGATTCGGTGCCGACTACAATCCTGTCGGGGCGCATAAAGTCGTCAATGGCGGCTCCTTCTTTCAGGAATTCAGGATTTGAAGCAACGTCGAATTCAATATTCAGGCTACGTTTTTTTAATTCGGATGAAATTGCATCACGAACTTTTAATGCAGTACCAACAGGTACAGTACTTTTGGTTACAACCAGGACGTAATTATTCATATTCTTCCCAATAGTACGCGCTACATCAATCACATACTTCAGGTCAGCGCTGCCGTCCTCGTCGGGAGGAGTTCCCACAGCGATGAAAACTACTTCAGTGTCGGGAAGGCAAGCTGCAAGGTCAGTATCGAAGGATAACTTTCCTTTTTCGACGTTTCGGGCTATCATGTCATCAAGACCAGGCTCGTAGATGGGTGAAATTCCCTTGCGCAGATTTTCGATCTTTTGTGTATCAATGTCAACACACACGACATCAATTCCTACTTCGGCAAAACAAGTTCCTGTAACCAGCCCGACATATCCGGAGCCTACAATTGCAATTTTCATAAATGAATTCTTTTTAAATAGTTTCAGGCCTTAAGGGCGCATAAATTTATATGAATATATGTTTTTCCGCACAAAGATATGGATATACTTATTTTGAGGGCTTTATAATTGTTGTTAAAAGAAAATTAATTTACCGGGTTACGAAAATATTAAATGGAAAACAAAAATCATGCAGGTAAAAAACTACATAAAAATTGCCATATTGATTTCATTTCCGGTTTCATTTTTTTACGAAAAAGCTATGACTGCTATTGCCAGCAGAGCAAGTACAATTCCAATGCGGTTTATAGCCGAAAGTTTTTCATTGAAAAACACATATCCCGAAACAGCAGCAATAAATACAATAGATGCATTAAAAACCGGTATGAATAATGAGATCGGAAGAATATACAATCCCTTGATAAAGAAGTAGGTAGAGTACCAATTGAAAACACCCAGTAAAATACCGGCAGCAATATCGCGAAATTTTAATTTCAGTGAATTGCGCCGGATATCGAGTAGTAAAAGTACAAACCCGATTACGAAAGCTGTAAAAAAAGTAACCATCAGGAACTGAATTTCATCCCGGTCAACATAGTACACGCCTGATAATTTCATCAAAATATCATTGGCACCGGTTCCAAAAAAAATCAAAGCAGGCAGGTACAAATACTTTTTTTCTACATTCAGCTCACCTCGGCCCATATTAGTGAGGAAAAAAGCTGCAAGTGCGGCCAGTATTCCAAAAATCTTCATTATACTGAATGGTTCGGATAAAAGGATAAATCCGACTGCCACCGATAACACAATCGACATTTTGCTCGAAACCACGGTCATTGCCACGCCAACCCGCTGAGTTGAAACAGCAAAAACGACAAATGTGAGTATAAACGTCATTCCGGTCAGCACAGCCATCAGGAACCAGGGCTGATGAAAAACCACTCGTACACTGCTTGTTTCCCATCCACTGAAATATCCGAGTGCCGAAGCCAGCAGGTAATTTGTGGCAACAGCAGGTAAGATGCTGATCTTAAATCTTGTAAAATATTTAAACGTGAAAAATATACAACTCGAAAAGAAAAGTGCTATCAGCAGGTACAACATCGTTGGATGAATAAGGCCGCAAAGATAGAAATTGATTTATTGATTTGTGAATCGTGATTTTTATTTCAGATTTTTGCATCTTGACTTATTGTGCTGAAAACGTGCATTTTGTATAAATGAAGTTAATGCGCAAAGTTAAATCTCCGAAATAAACTCAGGTCAGACCCCTGAAACCAGACAATACTCTCAAACCCAAAAATCCCCTGTCTCCTCTTGCCCTCATTTCCCGGTTTATACCTAAATTTACATCTTCAATTCTATCAGACATGAAAAATATTGTACTCTTTTTTAGCATCCTGATCATGACAACAGCCTCATTCAGCCAGCAATCCACGTCCACCAGCCTCGGCAACCTGAAGAAAATGAAAAAGACCGACACAGGTCTGCTTATCGAAACCGGTTTTGGCAAAACGCAGGTGATTGTTTATAATAGTGGAATTGTGAGAATCCGGATTGTAAAAGATTTATTTGAACCTGATTTCTCATACGCAGTGGTTGCAAATCCTGAGAAAACAAATTTCAGGATACTGGAAACTGAAGGACTGATAACACTTATAACTGACTCACTGAGGCTCGATATTTCTACTGATCCGGTTCGTTTTAAATTTCTGACAATTGATAAGCGCATCATTAACCAGGACGATACTTTTGGAACGAATTGGGTTGGAGAAGAAGTCACCACGTACAAAAAACTCCAGGAGGGAGAAAAATTTATTGGTCTGGGCGAAAAAACCGGCAACCTCGATCGTCGCGGCGAAGCACATACCAACTGGAATACCGATAATCCAGCTTACCAGGTGGATGATGACGACCTGTATTCGTCATTCCCCTTTTATATCGGTATTCATCACGGGCTTTCGTATGGAATATTTTTCGACAATACTTACAAGAGCCTGTTTAATTTTGGGGCGTCAAACGACAGGTTTTCTTCCTTTGGTGCCGACAGAGGCGAAATGAATTACTATTTTATACACGGCAGCAATGTAAGACAGGTTCTGAAACAGTATACCATGCTTACTGGCCGGATTCATATTCCACCTATCTGGTCTTTGGGTTTCCAGCAATGTCGCTGGAGCTATTTCCCCGATAATGAAGTGCTTAACATCGCGCAAACCTTTCGTGATAAAAAAATCCCACTCGATGTGATGTACCTCGATATACATTACATGGATGCATATAAGATTTTTACCTGGAATTCTGAACGATTCCCTGATCCTCCTGGTATGCTTGCGAAATTGAAAGCCATGAATGTGCATACAACTGTAATTGTCGATCCGGGCATAAAGGTTGAGAAAGGTTATAAAGCTTATGAAGAAGGCGTAAAAGAAAATTATTTTATCAAATATCCTGATGGACAGGATTATACCGCGCAGGTTTGGCCGGGTTGGTGCCACTTTCCTGACTTCACCAAGCCGGTTGTCCGAAAATGGTGGGGCGATAATTTTGCTCCCATGATTAAAGATGGTGTGGAGGGTTTCTGGACCGATATGAACGAAATTGCTTCCTGGGGCGGAGGATATACCCCTTCACTGGTGCAACTTAATTGGGAAGGTCGTTTTGCCAGTTACCGGCAGGCAAAAAATGTATACGGTATGCAAATGTCGCGAAGTACCTACGAAGGCACCCGAAACCTTATGAACGGTAAAAGGCCGCTGACGCTCACAAGAGCTTCGTATACGGGTGCGCAGCGCTATACAGCCATCTGGACTGGCGATAATTTTGCCAGCGATGCACATATGATGCTGGGTTGTCGCCTGGTTAATTCTCTTGGAATCACGGGAATGGCTTTTGCTGGTGTGGATGTGGGAGGCTTTATAGGCACTGCTTCACCAAATCTTTTCGCGCGTTGGCTGACAATAGGTGCTTTCACTCCCTTTTTCAGGGTACATAAGGCAAATGACGAAAATTCCTCGGAACCCTGGACGTATGGTGAGAGCATCGAAAATATTTCACGGAATTATATTTCTCTGCGTTATCGCTTAATGCCATATCTGTATTCCGCTTTTGCAGAAGCAAATAAAACAGGTATGCCTGTGAGTCGTACCCTGGTTATCGACAATACTTTCGACGAAAAATGCTGGGATCGCGCTTACCAGCAGCAGTTTATGTTTGGCCCTTCCATTTTGGTAGCTCCTGTTGAAAGCACAAAGGAAATGACAAAAGTATATTTACCGGAAGGCGATTGGTACGACTTTTTTACGGGCCGGAAGTATACCGGTGGACAAGAAATTCTTATAGAATGCCCTTTGGATAAACTCCCGGTTTTTGCTAAAGGGGGGAGCATTATCCCGATGCAAACCCTTGTTCAGAGTACTTCGGAGAAACCATCGGATACACTCTTTGTGCATATTTACTTCGGCAGCCAGGCATCAGTTTACAATTATTACGAGGACGATGGCCTGACTTATTCTTACGAAAACGGCAACTTCCTCGAAGCAGCAATAAGTTTCAATCCTTCGGATAAAAAGATTGTTATCGAGTTACTTGCGTCAAAAGCATACACAAGTAAATTCAAAGCTATTGCAATGATCCTGCATGGATTTGAGCAGGTTGGCAATCAAATAAAAATAAACGGGAAAAGCGCATCGCCAAAAGAATATACGATAGACCTCTATAATTCACTTAAACCGAATGATCCCCTGTGGTTCGACAGCCGGAAAATGGAGCAAAAAGTGCTCGTGATTGAAAATGTGAAGGTTGAAAGTAAGACTGAAATTACCTGGTAATTTTTAAAAAAACTCTTTGAACCTGTATAAATTTTCTTAATAAGCTCAATTAGTTTGGTAAAAGTCGGAAGATGGGAGTCCGAAGCCAGAAGTAACCAGAATTGAAGTTCATGTTTGAATTGGTATTTTGGCTATCACCCCTCGCCGTTTCTTCTCTCGCTACATCTGAAAGCTAAAAACATTAATCTTTAACAGACTCTGACTCGAGAATAAGGCTGGTATTATTTACCGGCCTTTTTTAATTCGTTCATTTTGATGTATTTAACAAAAACAGTATGAGCCGATAATGCGCATACCAAAAAGCCGTGATAGCCATCAAGGAATCCGAGTTTAAAAATATAATCACGATTAAATTTCCAGATACTTTTATAAATGGCAATAAACAAAGATGATTTTTTCCCTTTTACCAAACCGTCGTTCGCCGCAATTTCGGTGAACTTATTTATCTGATCAAGGTGTTGACGGATAGAATAATAGGAGTAATGCAGTAAATCGCCTCTCAGTTTTTCAACTTTGGTATTCTCTTTCATTTTTACACTTTCGTGGAGGTTGATACCTGTCCAGGAGCCTTTCCTTCTGTCCCACAAGCGCAATTTCGCATCGGGATACCAGCCGCAATGCCTGATCCATTTACCTAAGTAATTGGTAAGCCGGTTGAAACTATACCCATCAGCATTCCAATTGTTTTTTACATCCAGAATCGATCGCTTTAACTCATCTGAAATTACTTCGTCAGCATCTAGGGATAAAATAATGTCATGCAAAGCCTGATCACAAGCCCAGGTTTTTTGCTGCTTATAACCTTCAAAAGGATGTTGGAGAAACCTGGCATTAAAAGGCGAACAAAGTTTTTCGGTAGCATCAGTCGAAAAAGAATCCACAACAACGATTTCATCAGCAATGCCTTCGAGCGATTGCAGGCAACGCGCAATATTTCTTTCTTCGTTAAAGGTGATAATTACCGCTGATATTTTTACCATGATGCCCTGGTTTGTTTATGCAAATATCTGATTATTTTATTAATTGAGGCAAGATATATGTCATGCTCTTGGAAACTCTTCAAACTCTTCAAACATTTCAAACTAATGAACTAATAAACTCCAGATAACTCACATTCCCTCCGTATCTTTGCACTCCTTAAGCTTTACTATGAAATTTGAACAATACAACCTTGCCCCAGAAATTAAAAGAAGCATCGAAGAATCAGGCTTCCGGCGACCGACCGATATTCAATACAAAAGCATTGGCCCCATCATGCATGGCGACGATGTGCTTGCCATTGCCCAGACGGGAACCGGGAAAACCGCTGCTTTTGCAATTCCTGTAATCAATATACTGCACGAACAAAAATCGTCGAGCCGCAGCCATGGAATTCGTTGTATTGTGATGGCTCCGACAAGGGAGCTAGCTTTGCAGATAACCGAAGTGTTTCAGGCTATCGGGCAACATACGCGGGTAAAAACTTTCTGCCTGATGGGCGGTGTGGAACAGGATCCTCAGATTGCGAAACTCGAACAGGGAGTAGATATTATAGTTGCGACTCCTGGCCGGATGTTCGACCTGGTAAGCCAGGGGCACCTGGAACTTGATAAAATCGAAATTCTGATCCTCGACGAAGCCGACCATATGCTGGATCTTGGTTTTATCAATGATATTCAGCAACTTGTAAAGAAACTGCCTCGTAACAGGCAAACACTATTTTTCTCTGCAACTATTAATCCTTATATAAAAAAAATTGCCTATTCGCTGGTTACCAATCCAATCCGGATTCAGATTTCCCCCAAAGACCCCGTTGCGCGTAACATTGAACACTCAGTCGCATTTATTGAAATGGATGATAAACGTTTCTTCCTCGAAAGGCTTGTGAACGAAAACCCGGAAAGCAAGATTCTAGTTTTTGTGCGCACAAAAGTCCGTGCCGAACGGGTTATGCAGGCCATGGAAAGGTTAAATATTAAATGTGAAACCATTCACGGTGATAAGGAACAGCTTGACCGGCTTATAGTTATGAAACGATTTAAGAGCGGCGATTTCAAAATACTGATTGCCACCGATGTAAGTGCCCGTGGTATTGATATTCCAAGCGTTGATTTCGTGGTAAATTACGACCTGCCCGAAAAACCCGAAAACTACGTTCACCGCGTGGGCCGAACCGGCCGTGCCGATAAAAAAGGAATTGCCGTTTCTTTTTGCAGCCAGGAAGAAAAACCTATGCTCGAAGAAATCGAAGAGTACATCGGCAAGCCAGTCGAAGTAATGGACATTAAAAAACAGGATTACTCCGAAACCCTTGCCTTTACTGCCGAAACCAAATCGGACTGGAAAACCTTGCTTCGCGAAGCCGAAGAAGAGGAGAAAAACAGGAAGAAGAGGAAGAAAAAGTAAGAGACAAGTGTAAGTATCGACTTGGCGACGGGTAGAAAAAATCAAACTGATCCATTTCAGACCACTTTTGGGGCAAATCTTTATCGGAAATTAGAAAGCCTTTCCAGGAATGAAATATTTTATGTAGAAACGCATATTTCCGGTCAGATCAGGCAATGGGAGTTTGATGCATCCGGATGTTGGTTTATATTTCTTTGCTGTAAAGGAACTTAGCAGCACTTGGTATAAAAACCAGTGAAAATAGTCCAATTCCAATTACTAAAAAAACATGGGCTCCCGGCCAGTGAACTGTTTTAAGTAACATTCCTATTGGTATCAAAGCGAATGCCAATGCTCCTGTAATGAATGCAAGCTTTTTCATTTTTATTAAGTTTAAGTTTCCCTACTCTTCTGGCTTTTCGGTATCGCCCCGTTTATTATGGTGGTTTCTGGTCTCCACATTTTTTTTGTCATCCGTCAGATTCCGGCGGATTGGTAACAAGCAAAAAAAGTCAACAAAGCAGTATGAGCCTTTTTAGTCAGTCGTTAGCAGTTGTGATTTTTACTCCACTTTTACCCCCTTCAACTACACATTGCCAACTGTCACTGCCAACTGAATTCTACCCACTACCTGCTAGTTCCTGATTCGCCTCAACACCTCACTATCCCTGAACCCTTCATTGCGGACAAACTTTTTGAATTCCCTTTTTGTCGGCGAAAACAAGTAAAGCGTAGTGTCCTGTGTATTTTCTGTCAGCGCTTTAAGCTGATTAATATCTTCAAGCGTATTAACACCACTTATAGTTAGGGTACCACGTGAGAGTTCAAGTTTTTTCACCTCCCAACTTCCTGCTTTTGTAAATGGATTAAATGTATTTATAAAATAATACCCTTTATACTTTTTAAGTATGTTAAGAGCATCAATGTGGAAAAGTGTATCTGCTCCCGTGATATGCTGCACAAGTGAATCCCCTTCGATATGCACCGGGATGCCTGTATTTGTTTTCACATCAAACAAAGTGTCACCGATTAACTGCTGTGTACAGTCGAGCTGGCTTAAATGTATTTTCTGGTCATATTCATAAAACCGGATCAAATACCCGGGAGTCATCATGACCACAGTGCTGTCAGCCGTACTCAGGTATTTTCCATGCAACCTGGACGGGAAGCCGCCAAGGGCCTTTATATCGGCAGGTTGAGGTTTATCGAATGTGACCGGGGGCTGGCATGCAAACAGAAATAATGCTATAAATAAAATCGTAAAATAAATCTGCATTTTCATTTGTAATGAGATTTTAATAGTAACGTCAACACTTTAGGCGATAGTATTTATTGTATAATATTCTTTTATAAACAGGAATAAAAAGTGTTAACAAGATACCTGTAATGAATATTTTGTTTTGAAAACAGGTTATAAATTGTTGAAGTGATATTCCTATTAAGTTCAAAGTGCCCTTACCAGCTGTCATTTTCCTTCAATCAGCATCCGGCTCGCCGGCTGGCGTTTGACCGGGCTTTCACGGAAGTCTCATTGTCGGGGCAAACTTTTACTTTTAATCATGAAAACCGAAACCCGGACCTTTAAAGAATTTATTTCATACTTCGAAGAAGTAGGATCATTTTGCTTACTTTCATAGCGAAAAATGCGAACCCAAGAATGGAAAAATCCGAACCAAAAATTGAACATGAATGGCTGGAAGTGCTTCGGCCTGAGTTTAATAAACCGTATTTTAACGAATTGAAAACCTTCCTCCTGGAAGAGAAGAAAGAATACCGCGTTTATCCGCCGGGCAACCGGATTTTCGCAGCATTCGATCATACGCCTTTCAGCAAAGTAAAGGTTGTAATTCTTGGTCAGGATCCTTATCATGGTGATGGACAGGCACATGGATTATGCTTTTCGGTACCTGATGGAATTGCATTACCGCCCTCGCTGCAGAATATATACAAGGAACTCAGCAGCGATCTTGAGATTGAGATTCCCAAATCAGGAAATCTGGAAAAGTGGGCCAGGCAGGGAGTATTGTTAATAAATGCTACACTTACTGTTCGGGCCAACCAGGCTGGCTCCCATCAGCGAAGAGGGTGGGAGAATTTTACCGATGAAGTGATCAGGCAACTTTCAGCCAGGCATACCGGACTTGTGTTTATACTTTGGGGAAGCTATGCTCAGGCAAAAGAAGCAATGATTGATACTTCGAAACATTTTGTGCTTAAAGCGGTACATCCTTCGCCTCTATCGGTTTACCGGGGGTTCTTTGGTTGCCGTCATTTCTCCAAAACCAACGAATTACTGATCCGTTCCGGAAAGCAACCTATCGATTGGAATTTGGCTTAGCCTGTAATTGCGGTAAAAATCGTATTTTTATCTCAACCTCCACTCAACCTCAACCTCCACTCAACCTCAACCTTAACCTTAACCTTAACCTCAACCTTAACCTTAACCTTAACCTTAACCTTAACCATAACCATAACCTCACCTCAACCTCACCCTCACCCTCACCCTCACCCTCACCTCAACCTCAACCTCAGTAACAAAAAAAACCAATGCCTCACGAAGCTCAATTTTATCTTCCTCTTATTGATGGCAGTGTGCAATGCACCCTTTGTCCGCATATGTGTATTTTAAAAGAAGGGAAAACTGGTATCTGCAGAGTACGTACGAACACCGATGGTAAATTGATGACCAATGTTTTCGGGTATGTGTCTTCCTTCAATTTCGATCCTATAGAGAAAAAACCTTTATACCATTTTCATCCGGGGTCAACTATACTTTCAATTGGATCATACGGATGTAATCTCAGGTGTTTTTTCTGTCAGAACTGTACTATTTCGCAAACAGCTGCTGAACCGGAACTACCACATACTTACCTTACTCCCGGGCAAATAGTGAAGGCAGCTCTGGATCATCCCGGCAATATTGGCATTGCATTTACATATAACGAGCCAACAATATGGTTCGAGTATATGTATGAAATTGCTCAGCTGGCTAAAAAAGCCGGCCTGGTAACTGTTATGGTTACCAATGGATACATTAATAACGAGCCTTTACAAGCCTTGCTGCAATGTATTGATGCATTTAGTGTTGATTTAAAAGCTTTCAACAATGATTTTTATGCTAAAGTAACTTCTTCGAAACTGGAGCCGGTAAAGGAAACCCTAAAGCAAATAAAACTGGCTGGTAAACATGTTGAAATTGTAAATCTTGTTATCCCGGGACTCAATGATGATGACGTTTCTATAGAAGCAATGGTTAAATGGATCAAAACCGAAATTGGTCGTGATACTGTTTTCCATATTTCGCGTTATTTTCCAAATTATAAAATGATTACCGAAGCTACACCCATCTCTATAATGCGAAGGGTATATCGTATTGCATCTAAAGAATTGCACTATGTTTATACAGGAAATGTCAATGCTGAGAATAATGATACCAAATGTATTGGTTGTGGTAATTTGTTAATTAGCAGATATTTGTATACCACAACACTTGTTGGTTTGGATGAAGGCGGAAGATGTAACAAGTGTGGAAAATATTTTCTTAAAAAAACCTAATTTAATTTTTCAGTTTATAAGTTTTTACTACTTTTGAAAACTCACATATACTTCTAATGATAAATTAAAGTAAGCAATTGCTTTTTTTCAAATTTTTTTCATGGCTTTAAATAACAAAGTACTTACTTTCTTAATTTCATTGGTGTTCACTATTTCAGTTTCCACTGCTATGGCTCAGGCTCTTGTGGCTGAACCTGCCGGTGGAATGGACGAAAATGAACTGGAAGAAATAGAAATCATGCTTCCTCCTTCCAATTCGGCTATTCCTGCAATAATGGATATCCCTTTCCTGAATAAATATTATACAAGTTGGGATACACTTTATGTCCGGAGGTATTCAGAAATTCCTCCAGCATTAGCTGATTCCATCTGCCTGCCATTGTTCAATGAGTATTCTACAGGATTTGTATTCCCTGTTGAAGGAGATATATTATCACCCTTCGGATATCGCGGCAGAAGAGTACATTCGGGCGTTGATATCAAACTCGAAGCCGGTGACCCTGTTAATGTAGCTTTTGATGGAGTGGTGCGAATGGCCCGCTATTATTCTGGCTATGGCAATTGCGTTTTAGTCAGGCACTATAATGGAATTGAAACTTTGTACGGACATCTTTCAAAAATTAAAGTAAAAGTAAATCAGGAAGTAAAAGCAGGCGATCTTATTGGATTAGGTGGCCGTACCGGACGAGCTTCCTGCAATCACCTTCATTTCGAAACACGCTTCCAGGGTAAAGCTTTTAATCCTAAGCAAATGATTGATTTCAGCACATTCAGCCTTCTTTCGGATACTTTTAACATTACCAGGGCTACGTATGGTGTTTCCAGGGATTATTTGCCGGGAACATCTTCAAATGTATTAGCTGATAACAATAATAATAAATCTAAAGCAAAATCATCAAAATCGAAAAAGTATCATACCATTAAAAGTGGTGATACATTGAGTGCAATCTCAAGGAAATATGGTACTTCGGTGAAGCAATTATGCTCCATAAATGGTATTAAACCGACCAAAACATTGCAGTTGGGAAAAAAAATCAGGGTGCGGTAATACAATTCGCTAATGATTCAATGTATTTCGGGGTTTGGAGTTTTCCAGCCCCGATTTTTTTATGTATTTTTAGCCCAAAATAAATCAGTTTCAGTTTGGCACTTTTTACGAAATGTATTTTTAAAAGTATTGCAGGGATTTTACTTTTGGTTTTTCTGTTGGCCGGATGCAACCCTTCACTCAATATTACTGGGATGGATATAAGTAGTTTATATACAGGACAAAACAGAAATTCGCTTCAAATAAACCAGTTATACAACAGCAATGATAGCATATCTGTTATAAGCATTGTTTTGCCTGCCGGGCTTATTAAACCTGATCAGGGTACGAAGAAGTATTCAAAAAGGGGTACCCTGAAATATGAAATAATTGGTGAAGGGAAACGAATTGGATTAGTTGACAGTGCAACATTCTCGATTGTCGATACTATTGAATTTCAGAGTTTTATTAGTCATACCTGGGCATTCCGGGCTCCGCCTGGTATGGATTATTTTGTAAAAGCCAACTTCTCAGTACCTGGTATACCGGATGATTTTCTCCTTCTCGAGTATTTTAGTAAAAAAAATCATTCCTGCCAGTCGTGGTACAGGTTCCAAGCCGAATCAGGCGATTTCCTCTCAGGTAATATTTTTGCTTATGCCTTTCCTATGCGTATTGTTACCGAAGATACTGCAAGCAGTTTTTTACAGGTTAAATTCTACTCACGCAACTTTTCTACTCCTATACCTGCATTCGTTGAGCAAAGCAGGGCACCATTCAACTACAAACCCGACAGCACGTTTTTTCTTGAACTTAAAACCGGTAAAACTGAGTATTTTAATCCTGTGAGTCAAGGATTTTATTTTTTTCAGATGGATTCATTGTTGATGCAGGGACCAACTCTATTCCGGATGAACCCGGGTTTCCCTAAAGTAACCCAGCATTCACTTATGCGCGACGCCCTGAGGTATATCACTTCTTCCAAAGAATTTCAGTTGTTGAATTCCTATGCTGTACCTAAGATAGCAGTCGATAGTTTCTGGATCGTAAATTCAGGTCGTCCTGACCTTGCCACTGAACTCATTCGAAAATACTACCAGCGGGTTGAAACGGCTAACCAATTATACACCTCGTATACCGAAGGATGGAAAACCGACCGGGGAATGATCTTTATTGTGATGGGAAAACCAACCAAGGTGTTCAGAAGTTTTGAGCAGGAATTCTGGATTTATGGAGAATACGACGATCCACGGGCTTTGAAATTCTATTTTAACAAGGCCACTAATCCTTTTACCGATAACGATTATGTCCTGATCAGGAATCAGTATTATAAATCGGCATGGTACCAGAATGTGCAACTCTGGAGAAGATAAGTCTCATGATCAGTATTGAATACTGAGGTATCAAAATCAAGACCAGATCCGATTGCATGAGACTTTTCCCTATGTAACTTTAATCTTAGTCTAAAAAAACATTTTTCATATAGCATATTGTTGCATAATAAAAATAATATACATTTGCACCGGCGTTTGTGATTTGATTAACACCTCACACCGCTTTCTTCAGGGCAGGGTGAAATTCCCGATCGGCGGTACAGTCCGCGACCCCCGCTCAGGCGGGGTTGAACCGGTTAAACTCCGGTACCGACAGTTAAAGTCTGGATGGAAGAAGAATATTGATCGTATAGTGCCTGCCATTTTCCGGCATGTGTTATCGTGTATCCGTATTTTCAATCATCGGCCCTCGGAGAATTTACTTCAGGGCATTTTTGTTTTAATAAATTAACAATACCGATGATGAAAACACTTCTCGTATCACTACAGATTTTATTTTTAGTTTTTCTTTTAAAATCTGGCGTTAACGCGCAGGAAATCAGGATTAAAGGAACTGTAGTTGACCTAATTACCAACGAAACTATTCCTGGAGTTACAATTGTTGCTGAAGGTACAGAAATAGGAACAGTTTCACGGACTGATGGGAGTTTTGAACTGATTGTTGACACCGAAAGTCCGATCCTGAGATTTTCGCACATTTCATACAATACACTTAGTCAGCTTGTTAGCAGGAAATCCGGAATGGTTATATTCCTTGGGATTATCAAACTTGAGCCTAATGTTATAAGCCTCGACGAAGTAAAAATCATGTCGTCCTTTGTAACTGACCGTTCAACACCTGTTGCTGTTTCAACCGTTAAAGCCCGCATGATAGAACAGAAAACCGGTAACCAGGATTATCCCGAAATTTTGAAAATGACTCCCGGAATATATGCTACCAAAGAGGGCGGTGGCAGCGGCGACGACCGGCTTACACTGCGCGGATTTCAACAGGAAAACGTGTCCCTGTTATTAAATGGTGTTCCAGTGAGCAGCATGGAAAACGGACTGGTTTACTGGTCGAACTGGGCCGGGCTCACTGATGCAACTGAGGCTATACAGGTACAGCGCGGACTTGGAGCTTCGCGCGTAGCCATGAATTCAGTGGGCGGCACAATTAATATCATTACCAAATCAGCAGCAGCGGAAGCAGGTGGCGTTTTGCGTTATAGCCTTTCGGATTATGGCAACAGCAAAACCATTCTAAGTTTTTCGACCGGTAAGCTGAAGAATGGTGTGGCTCTTACATTTCTTGGCTCGCGGACAGTAGGGCCGGGATTTGTTGATGCTACTTTCGTTGATGGCTGGTCATATTTCCTGAGCCTTGATAAAGTATTTAACACTAAACACCGCCTTGTTCTTACAGCCATGGGATCGCCTGAAAGGCATGGACAGAGAAATTATGGAATGAGTCAGGCTGATTTTGAGAAATTCGGTGTAAAATACAACAGCAACTGGGGCGAATATAACGGAGAGATTCTCACTCTTTCTGAAAATTTTTATCACAAACCTCAGATTAATCTGAACCATTACTGGAGTATTAATTCAAAGACATTCCTATCTACCTCGGCCTATGTTTCGTTTGGAAAAGGGGGAGGCAGATATACTGAGGCATTTAATTATGGACCTTCAACCTGGTCTTTTCAGAAAAACTACCAGATTGATTTCGATCAGATTTTTATGAATAATTCAACGCACACCGATTCGACTGTACTAGCTGACGGTTCGTTAGTTAAAGGGTATTCAAAAAATATTTTAACGAATTATCGTGCAAACCATTATTGGGTTGGTATTTTAAGCTCTTTGGCATTGGATGTATCTGATAAACTGAAGCTTACTACCGGAATCCATCTCCGGAATTTTCGTTCGCATCTTTTCGAGGAAGTTGACGACTTGATGGGCGGAAATTTATGGGTAGAGCAATATACCTGGTCGCTGGCAGGCGTTAGCGGACGTGGGCAGATCAAGAAACCGGGTGATGTAATCAATGTGGATAACTACTCTATGATCAGCTACGGAAACCTTTTCGGACAGGCGGAGTATAAAACGGGCAAACTGACAGCTTTTATTGCTTCAACTATTTCGGGAACACATTACAGGCGTGAGGATCCGTATAATTATCCTAATGATCCTTTGAGTGAACCAGTTAACAAAGGAGGCTTTGATGTGAAAGGCGGTGCCGGCTACCAGGTTGGGCAGTATGGAAATGTGTATGGCAACCTTGGATATTATTCGCGTGAGCCATACTATAAGTTTGTATATGTAAACTATTCGAATACAGTGGCTCACGATCTGGTTAATGAAAAAATAACCGCTGCCGAAGCTGGCTATACGTATGAAAGTGGTAAAATAACATCACGGATTAACCTTTATTATACGTTGTGGAAGGATAAATCACTGTTGTCGCGCGAAAATATCCAGTTGACTGACAGCACGATGACACGCTCTCTTGTTCGTGGATTAAATGCCGTTCACCGTGGTATTGAAGCAGAAATAAGTTATACTATTATTCAGAATCTGACGGTGGCAGCAACTGTATCTCTCGGCGACTGGAAATGGCAGAACGATGTCTCGGCAAGTATTTACAACGATAACCAGGTGTTGGTTGACAGTATGAATGTTTATACCAAAGGCTTGTATGTTGGCGATGCACCTCAAACACAACTTGGATTGTCAGCGGAGTACCACACGCTGGCCGGATTCAGGTTTGCAGCCGATGTGGTATTTTACGACAGACTGTATGCAAATTTCGATCCGGTTAACCGCAACAATCCTGACGACAGAAGCCAACCGTACCAGATTCCTTCGTATTCGCTGCTTGATTTGTATGCCGGATACGACATGAATGTTAAACAATTCCCGATTTCGTTGCAACTCGCCTGCCAGAATGTTTTTAACAAACAAACTATTATCCGCGGCGACGATGGCGCAGGTCATGATCTGGAAACTTTCAAAGGATTCTGGTCTTTGGGAAGGACGTTTAATGTATCGGTGAAGATTAGTTTTTAGTATATTCGGCTTTTCGAGACGCGACTTGGAGTCGCTCTCCAGCCAGATTTGAAAAACTTAGTAAAAACTAACTACTTGGTTAGTAACTAACTGCTTTCTGACTGTAAGCAAGCTGAATTAGTTTGTCTTTCATCTGGAATAAATTTATACAAAAAAAATATTACTAATTAGTAATTAGCGAAAATCGCAAATATTACTAATTAGTAATTAATGACTATGCGAATTTATTTAGGCTAATTTCTGTTTAATAATGACAACGGTAAGAGATTTCATTGTATGTGCATTTTATTCAAAATTAAGCTTCACCAAAGATTAAGTTTGAGTAGTACTCAGTTGTCAACCAACAAGGTTGTTTGTGCGTGCTCCGAAGTTGAAGATATGTTCCAAAATCAGCCATTTGTTGCCTTTGTTAGCAAGTGGCTTTGATTAATTCTTTCTAAAAAAGTATCCTAAAGTCATACCAAAATATGGTCTAAAAACAAAGGTTGTTTGTTTAGTTAAAAATTTGTCTCGCGCATCGAAAGTATTTTCTTCTTTATAAAATTGGTAATAAGTACCACCTCCAAAGTATATTTCTGCGCTGAAATGTTTTAACAAAATCCAATGTCTTCCTAATGAAACACCAACTTCAGGGCCATATCTATTCAGGTTCACTGTTCGTGAATAGGCACCGGTTTGTAAATGTGCATTCTTAATTTGAGTGTCATTATATCGGATTTTCCCGGAAACAAACCAGGAATTTGGAATAACATTCCGAATCGTGAAATAATACCTTCCAGAAAGTCCGATCGTAAAACCAGTACTCCTGATAAAATGTGGTAAATCGGCTCCCAGACCTTTGCCTCCGGGGATGTACCAATCCCCATTTCTTAAAGCCATAAGTAATTCGACCGAAAATTTTTTATTTAGCAGTTTTTCGACTATTAAATTTGGGTTATGGTAAAAAGCATCCTGATAGAATAATGTTTTTACTAGAAATCCTTTCGATGTCTGTCCATGGAGTAAAAATGGAAATAAAATAAAGAGAATTAATAAGCGTTTCATAATGTTTTATTCAGATTTAGTTGCTTTAAGCAAGTCCCTAAATATTCTATACATATATAGACACTTGAAAACGGTTTTACCCCTACAGCGGAACAAAAAATAGTTTCAAAATGACTAAATAAACATAATTAGAGCGTGATAAACAGTGAAATCGACCCATATAGTTATAAATTAGCAAATCTCTGGAAATTCACTGCTAATTTCACAATTGTGAGTTGAGATTATTGTTTAAACAGCTTTATCAGATATTACTTTCTAAAATCTTCTTTCCCACCCAATGTCCCATCGAAAAACATCCCTGCAACAGGAAACCGCCGGTAGGGGCATCCCAGTCCAGCATTTCGCCGATGGCAAAGCAGTTTGGACGTTTTTTAAATGAAAAATCGATATTCATTTCATTCAGGTCAATTCCGCCAATACTAGAAATGGCTTCTTCAACCGGGCGCAGCGATTCCACCGGAAGAGCGATTTGTTTCAGGCTTGCCGCAAAGAGTTCGGGCGAAAGGAATGTTTCTTTTGTTGTAAATGCTTTTATTAGTGCGAGTTGTAAGCTATCGAGATTAAAAATTTCAGCATAGTTTTTGGTTTTGTTCGATGTTTTTCCCTTAACCTTATTCACCAATTGCTCTGCTGTGTTGAATGGTTTCAGGTCAAGAACTATATGAACAGATTCATTTCCTGAAAGCGACTTTCTGATTTCCGGCACAACCGGGTAAATGGCATTGCCTTCAAGTCCGTAATCCGTTATCAATACTTCGCCTTTCTGAATGATCCCATCTACGGAAACAGCGATGTTTTTCAGGGGTTTACCTGCATGATTTACTTTTATGTTTCCGGGCCAGTTGATATGAATTCCGCAGTTCGACGATTGAAAATCTATAGTCTGGATATTATTTTTCTCAAAAATCTTTTTCCATTCACCGGTTGATCCTGTCACTGGCCATGAAGCACCTCCGAGGGCAAAAATAAAATAGTCGGCTTTGACAATTACATTCTTTCTTGCTGCTTTCACTATAATATTCTGTTCCTTTTCAAAACCTGTAAATGCATGTTTCAAATGAAACTCAACACTCTGATCAGTAAGTTTTTTCTTTAGCTTACCTAGTATATCAGCCGGAGTCAGGCCTTTTTCAGGAAAAACCCTTCCGCTCGATCCTTCAAAAGTCGGGATTCCCATTTCCGATAGCCATTCGCGAACCGAAACGGAATCAAAGTCCATTAAAGCATCCTTTAAAAAGTATTCAGGAGTATACTTTGCGAATAACTCATTTCCTTTCAGTCCATTAGTGATATTAAAACCACCCTTTCCTGCAACCAGAAATTTCTGTCCGACACCTTTCTCTTTTTCATAAATATGAACTTCATGAAACGGGCTTAATACGTCGGCAGCCATCATTCCGGCAGGGCCGCCGCCGATTATTGCGATAATCTTTTTGTGCATTTGGTTGGTTTGAAGGGTTTGAATAGTTTGAAGGGTTTGAAGGGTTTGAAGGGTTTGAAGGGTTTGAAGAGTTTGAAGGGTTTGAAATGTTTGAAGTGTTTGAAAAGTTTGAATAGTTACAATGATCACAGCCATGTCCCGTGCTGATGCTTTTTGTTTTTGATTATCAATTGAATTCGTTTTCTGATCTTTTTAACGCTAAGTTATTGAACGCGAAGCAATTGAACGTGAAACAATTGAACGTGAAGCAATTGAACGCCGCAGGCAATTGAACGCAAAGCAATTGAACGCTAAGCAATTAAACGCCGCAGGCAATTGAACGCGAAGCAATTGAACTCCTGAATAATCCTACGCTGCTAACTCTTCACTTTTCACTCCTTTCCCTTCCTCTTCGCAAAATGCTTCGAATCGCCCCATTCATTAAAGCCAATTTCATCGCCGGCCATATGGATACGGGCTTCAAGGCAATTGCGGCATTCGCTGGCATCCTCATCGAGGCAGGGTTTATCTTCGTATAAAAGATAATCTTCGCGGTATTTGACAGGAGTTAGGTTTGGCATTATGATATTGGCCCCTACTTTCAATGCTTTCTCGCGGCCTTGTTTATCAATAGCCTGCATGGCAGTAGTAGCTGCAATATTAATGTCTTTCATCATAATGCGGAGCATGGCAACCAATTTCAGCGAAACATCAAAACGCTCTTTCTTAGGCCACAGCTGGTCTTTGAATTCGTAAAGCGGCGTGTCTTCGTGTTCGATAAACGGGCCCATTCCCACCATATCAACATCCAGCTCTTTTAAAAAGAGAAGATCTGCAGCCAGATGTTCAATGGTTTGAAAAGGCAAGCCAATCATTATGCCTGAACCGACATTATATCCGATTTCGCGTAACAATTTCAGAGCATTTATCCGGATATCAAAATCATGTTTTTTGTTGTTGGGATGAATTTTGTAATACAACTCACGGTCAGAAGTTTCGATGCGTATAAGATAGCGGTGAGCACCACAGGCATACCATTCGCGATAGGTTTTTTCAGTTTGTTCACCCATCGAAAGGGTTATTCCGAGTTTACCGTCCGAAAGATCTTTTATTTTTCGAAGCAATTCCGAAACTGTGTCGACAAATTTTTCGTCGCAACGTTCGCCCGATTGCAAAACCATGGAACCATACCCATTTTCGAGGGCGAAACGTGCGGCTTCAAGAACTTCTTCTTCACTGACCATGTAGCGGTCAGGTTTAGTGTTTCCGGCACGTATACCACAGTACAAACAGTTTTTTGAGCAGATATTTGATAATTCAACCAATCCGCGGAAATACACTTTATTACCTACAAACTGCTTTTTGATTTCAGCAGCACGGGTAAATATTTTTGTTTTATCCTGACCTTCGGCTTTAAGCAAAGTAACGAGATCGGAATGAGAAAATTCTTCCTTCAAAAGTATGTTTTCGACTAGTTCGGGCATTGACTGCGTGTGTTATATTGAGCACAAAAGTACTTCGAATTACTTTATAAACAGAACCCTTCAAGGGTTTTAAACCCTTGAAGGGTTTGTTTAAAATAAATTTCCTCAAAATGCAGAGTAGTTACTTTTTAATAAACTTCCCTTCCGAAAAAGTTCCTTCTGTACTACATCTGATTATATAAGTTCCTGGCAACAATTGACGGATATCAACCGAATTGTGGCTGGGTTCGTAAATAGAAATTACTGTAATGCCTTTCATGTCAATGATTTGAATAGTATCAAAAAGCATTTTATTATCCGGATCGAAAGTGATAATATCATCAGCAGGATTAGGGAAGCATTGTATGGTATTCGAAACAGAAACCTCATCAATTGCATTTACATATTCATCAAAAAGCCAGATGTAGGCATCGCCAAAAGCTTCACGCCATAGTTTTTCGTTATGCTGTCCGCCTGCCACAATTTTATTGAAAATCTTGCCCTGGCTGAAACCAATGCTTATCAACGAATCATTCATCCGTTGCATTTCGCCGACCATCCCTGCACTTTCGTTGTTGCCACAGAGCTGGTAGAAGCGCATGTCTTGCTGTTTAACGGTTTCATTTGTAAAAATCCACACGCTATCCGAAAACCAGTAAGAAGGAGAGAATAACCCTGCTTTACTGAAAACATCCTGGTATTTTAGAGATCCGTAATGCGAAATCAAGCCACCCAGGGAACTGCCAAGTATTCCTGTATTATCTCTACCGGAAAGTGTGCGGTAATTCTGATCAATATAAGGTTTGAGTGTTTCGACGATAAATTGCATATATTTTTCTCCATCACCGCCACCATATTGCGAATTGGCCCAGGGCGTATATTCATCAATGCGGTCACCGCCGCCATTATCGATTCCAACTACAAGTGGGACATGCATCCCTTGCTGAGCAAGCGAATTTAGCGTTTCATCCACTTCCCATTCGCCGGCATATGAAGTTGCTGCATCAAAAAGGTTTTGTCCGTCGTGCATATAAAGTACAGGATAACTTAAGTCAGAGGTTTCATAATCGGGCGGAAAATACACCCAGATCCGCCGTGTCCGGTTTAACTGCGGCATATAAAAATCGGTGCTTATGATTTTAACATTGGCAGCGGCTGTTGAATTGCTTCCTCCGCCTCCGTCGGCCCAATTAGCAATAGTTATATCAACTGAGTCCGTGCTTCCATAAGTGAAAGAGCGGTCGGAAATTTCTTCACCACCCGGACCTTTTTCAACTGTAGCCCATGAACCACGGGTGAATTTGAATTTTATTACTGTTCCGTTTGCTTGCGATGCAAGGGTAATACACCATTGATTATCAGCATTTTTGTGAAGCATAAAAGCTTCAGTTCCCGGTTCCCAGCCATTAAAACTACCTGCAATATACAGGCTGTCACCAGCTGGAGTATAGGAGGGAAGCGACCGGACTATGAATGTTACTTGCCCGAAAGTTGTCATTCCGGTAATGATGAAAAGGAGAAATGATAACCTGAGTGATTTTTTCATGGTTTGTACTGCTGCTGTAAATGTATAATAAGTTGGCTAAATTAAATCTTTTCAGCTCAATATGAATGGGAAATAGTACATGGCTTGTCGATTATAATTCATAAAAAAAGTCCCGGAGTTTTCTCCGGGACTCTTCATACGAATATACCTGCAAGTTTTTATTTAGCGGCAGTTTCAGCAGGTTTCATAAGATGTGCATTCAGGAATTTCTCCATCGAACGGTAAAAATCGAATTGGTTTTCTTCATTGTAAAAACCGTGTCCTTCATTATCTTTCACCATATATTCAACTTCTATTCCACGCTTTTTCAATGCGTCTACCATCTGGTCACTTTCGGCTTTATTTACACGCGGATCGTTGGCTCCCTGGGCAACAAAAAGCGGAGTTTTAATTTTATCAACATGGTAAACAGGCGAAGCTTCACGCATCAGTACGCTGTCTTTTACCGGGTCACCAACCATTTCGTACATCATATCCAGCATAGGTTTCCAGTATGGTGGAATGGTTTGCATAAAAGTGAACAGGTTCGAAACACCCACATAATCAACTGCTGCAGCATAGAGGTCAGGAGTGTATGCAATTCCTGCAAGGGTAGCATATCCGCCATAGCTTCCGCCATATATAGCAATACGGGTTTTATCGGCAATGCCTTTGTCGATCAGCCAGTTTACTCCATCGGTAATATCGTCCTGCATGGTTTTTCCCCATTGTTTAAATGAAGCTTCCCAGAATTTTCGTCCGTAGCCGGTTGAGCCGCGGAAGTTCATCTGGAAAACAGCATAGCCACGGTTAGCAAGGAACTGAATTTCCGGGTTAAATCCCCATGAGTCGCGGTACCACGGTCCCCCATGAGGATTAACGACTACAGGCAGGTTTTTGGCATTCTCCATGGTGTATCCTTTCGGAAGTGTAAGGTAACCATGTATGGTAAGTCCGTCGCGGCTCTTGTATTCAACAGGAAGCTGGCTGGCCATTTCTTTTTCATCAAGCCATGGGCTGATATCGGCAATTTTATCGATTTTATCGGCTTTAACATCATACAGGTAATATGAACCCATTGTTTTGTCACTGTATGTCGAAACGATATATTTGTCCTCGGCTTTAGTGTTCGACACAAATCCAAATTCAACATCTCCAAACTCCTTTTTCATTCTTGATACCATCTCCTCGAAAGTTTTATCAAAGAAAAAGCGTTCGCGTTTCCACGAAGTATACCTGGCTGCTGTTATAACTTTGCGGGCTTTTGAATAAAATAACGCATCTACATCATAATCAGCATTTTCGTAAAGAACCTTAATTTCTTTCCCGGTGCGTGGGTCAAATTCAACAATAGCCATTTTGTCGCGTCCCAGGTTCGATGAAGCATAAATATTTTTGTTGTCGAATGTGAAAAAATGCGGTGCCATGGTTTCCTTAAAACTGGTGGTAAGAACAGTTTTAAATTCGTCTTTTTCTGTTTCACGGTATAATAATGATGTGTTAACCCCATCAACAATAGCAGTAGCCATGCGAAGATTGCCATCGTGATCGGTGATCCACGACTGAATGTTACCGGGATTTTCGGCCAGCATAGTCATTTCGCCGGTATTGATATTCAGGCGGTAAGGATCAAAAACTTCAGGAACACGTTTGTTCATTCCTATAATCACATATTCCTCAATTTCAGGAAGATCATCAATTATTTCGGTCCGTACTTTCGGGAAATCGGTGAGTCCGATCAGATTAGAACCATCAACGTTTACGCCAAATAATTTAAAGTTTTCATCCCCGCCTGTATCTTTCAGGAAAAGAATACGGTTGTTGTTTCCCCAGAAATATCCCATAATGCTGCGGGCTGTGTCGCTGGTAAGCCTGATGGCCGAATCCTTGCCGATTTCCTGAACAAAAACATTCATACGTCTCATGTATGGCGCAGTAAAGGCATAATACTTTCCGTCGGGCGAAAGCTGGTAACCTGCTTTCTCAGGGTTTTTGAAGAAATCCTCTAACGGGATCTGCTTTGCTGTCATAATTTCTTTTTGTTTGCATCCGCCCATTCCAAGCAGAATAGTAGCAAACAAAAGTAGTGTTACTTGTGAAATCAGTCTTTTCATACTTAATGGTTTTAGGTAAAAATGGATTAAATGATTTGAATAATTTGTATCAATACGCTGTAATAAACACTAAAACTGAAAATTGCTTCAATTTCACTGCTAAATTAAGTAATTGTACTATTTAATAAGCAGTTAGTGTACAATTATCTGTAATCGCATTGTTTCATTCTGTGTATCTAAATGATTTATCGGTGAAATATTTCTGAAGTCTTATTGCTATGTCAACGATATCATTACCAAGCACATTAAAATTTTGCTTTCTTTTGCATTCCACATTTTACTGATTAACCTTTAATTATGAATAGTAATTCCTCTTCCGCGGGTAAAACCGGCATCAAGTCGTTTCCCAAAAGTTTCTGGACTGTTATTACCATGGAGTTTTTCGAACGGGGCTCCTATTATGGTGTAATGTCGGTACTTTCGGTTTACCTGGTGATGAGCATTCCCGAAGGTGGATTAGGCTTTTCGAAAGAAAGTGTGGGCGTGATAAAAAGCACCATTACACCTTTATTGTATTTTTTGCCTATACTGGCTGGGGCTTTGGCTGATCGTTTCGGTTATCGCCGTACACTTATGATGGCTTTTACCGTAATGAGTACCGGATATTTCTTCACCAGTCTATCTACTTCTTATGGGATGGTTTTCCTGAGCCTTGTGCTTATGGCGATAGGAGCAGGGTTTTTCAAGCCTATTATTTCAGGTACCATAGCGAGGGTTACTGACGAAAGCAATTCGTCACTCGGTTTTGGAATTTACTACTGGAGCATTAACCTTGGCGCGTTTATATTTCCGCTGCTTTTAGTTCCTTATCTTAAAAGTATTGGATGGAGCTATATTTTTGTGATGGCTGCAGTTGGAACAGGTTCCATGTTGCTGCTTAATATTTTTGCCTATCGCGAACCACCTAAACCACAAAGCACCAAACCACTGATTGATGTTTTTAAAGGAATATTCCTGGTACTGAAAGATTATCGCTTCCTGTTGATGATTTTTATTTATTCAGGTTTCTGGATCATGTATTTCCAGATGTTTGATACCGTATTGTGGTATTTGAAAGATTATGTTGATATGGCTCCGGTTAATAAATCGGTGAATTCTTTTCTGGGACTTTTTGTTGCAAATCCTTCATGGGAGTTTGATACAGAACATGTTACAGTAATCAGCTCAGGATGTATAATTTTGCTTCAGCTATTTGTGTCGAGTATTGTCCGCACCAAACCTGCCTTGCCAACCATGATTGCTGGAATTGCAATGGGTACGGTCGGGATGGCGATTCTTTCACTTTCTACCTATTCGTGGGTGTTTATTGGCGGGATTGTGATTTTTTCAATCGGTGAAATGACGGCACATCCCAAATTTATTTCATACGTTGGACTAATTGCCCCCGCAGATAAAAAAGCGCTTTACCAGGGTTATGCTTTTCTTTATGGTGTGATTGGCAGTGGAATAGGCGGAATACTGGGTGCTACACTTTATGTTCATTTTGTTGATAATCTGCAACGTCCGGGAGTTTTGTGGTTTATTTTCAGCCTGATTGGAGTAGCGACTATAATCGGATTGTTACTTTACAACAGATTTATTTTACCACGTAAAACTGAGTAACAAACCCCTGAAATCCTTCAAACTCTTCAAACTCTTCAAACCCCTCAATCCCCTCAATCCCAACCCCTGACCCCTTCAAGAAAATGCAATTCGAACTCATCGATCACGAATACATCCAACTCAACCAACTGCTGAAATTACTCGGACTGGTCGAAACCGGCGGAGAAGCAAACCAGCGAATCACTGATGGTGAAGTGATTGTCAATAAGGAAGTTGAGTATCAGAAACGAAAGAAATTACGAAAGGGAGATGTAGTGGTTTTTATGAAAAAATCGATATCAATTAAATAAAAATCAATTGGTTATGAAGCAATGGTATGAAACCTTATTCGAAAACTATGGAGTAAAATACGACAACGAAAGTTTTACCCAGGGAACCTTGGGCGAATGCGATTTTATCGAATCCGAAATTGCTTTCAACAAAGAGCTTAAGATTCTTGATATTGGCTGCGGCACTGGCCGGCACTCAATTGAACTTACGAAAAGAGGATACGTAGTTACCGGAATTGACTTCTCGGAGTCCCAACTGAAAAGAGCCAGTGAAAAGGCTTTGGAGCAGAATCTGAATATTGATTTTCGGAAACAGGATGCACGCGAATTACCTTTCAGTGAAGATTTTGATCTGGCCATTATGCTTTGCGAAGGAGCTTTTCCACTTATGGAAACTGATGAAATGAATTTTAAGATATTGCAAAACGCAGCAAAAGCCTTGAAACCAGGAGGAAAGTTAATTTTTACGACCCTAAATGGCTTATTTCCTTTATTTCATTCAGTGAAGGATTTTCTTGAATCAGCAAAACAGGAAGGAAATGCAACTTATAGCGATAATTCCTTTAACCTGATGACATTCCGGGATCATAACATTACAATTATTGAAGACGATAGTGGGAATAAAAAAGAATTGCAATGTAATGAAAGGTATTACGTTCCTTCAGAAATTACATGGATGCTGAATTCATTAAAATTTAAAACTGTTGATATTTTTGGTGCAACCCTGGGTGCCTTCAGTCGAAAGGACAAGCTTACCACTGAAGATTTTGAAATGCTGGTTGTGGCTGTAAAATTGTAAGCCGCTAATCCCTGAAAAAAAGACTGACATTCTTTGAATAACCAAAAAGCACAAAATTCAAACAGAATTTTGTGCTTTTAAATTATTGATTTTCTAACTGAACGCTAACAGCTTACCAGCTCAGTTTTGGCAATATATATATTATATTCCTGCCTAATAGTATTCATCAATTCCTTCACCGGAATGATCTTGTTTGTCCGCCATACATTGCTTCCTGCAAAAGCGTATCCTCTCCGGAAATTACCTCGCAAGGCTGAAGTTAGCGATGCGATAATACAATAAGGAGCCGTATTTATGTCGCAGGTCCTGATGCAATTTACCGGGCAGGTTTTAGGTTGACGTTTACCAGCCAATACTTCTTCAAGGAATGGGGATTTAATGGCTCTTCCCGGCATACCAACAGGACTTTTTATAATGGTTACATCCTCTTTTTTAGCACTTAGGTAGGCTTGTTTAAATTCTTCTGATGCGTCGCATTCATTTGTTGTTACAAAGCGAGTGCCCATTTGAACTCCCGACGCGCCTAGTTTCAATATTTTTACAATATCACCTCCCGAATAAATTCCACCGGCTGCAATCACAGGTATTTCTTTACCATTTAGTGCTGCAATTTCGTTAACAACCGCAACAACTTCAGGGATTAATCTCTCAAGTGAATAATTCTCATCAAAAATCTGATCCAATTTAAATCCAAGATGTCCGCCGGCTTTTGGGCCTTCAACAATCACTGCATCAGGAAGATAATTGTAATTTGTCAGCCATTTGTTGCAAATTAATGCTGCCGCCCTGGCTGATGAAACAATGGGTACAAGTCGGGTTTTACAATCTGGGGTGAGGTACTTGGGCAGATCAAGCGGTAAGCCTGCTCCCGAAATTACAATGTCAATTCCCTCTTCTATGGAGGTTCGAACCAGGTCATCGTAATTGGTGAGCGCCACCATTATATTTACACCAATAATTCCGCTGGTTTTCCTTCGTGATTCCCTTATTTCGTGTCTTAAACCCGAAATGCAGTTTGATAGGTAGTCCTGCGACGGATCTTTATGCAACATACCCAATCCTGCAGCAGAAATAACACCTACCCCACCTTCATTGGCCACGGCTGATGCTAGTCCAGATAGTGAAATGCCTACTCCCATGCCTCCCTGTATAATGCCGGTCGGAACAATCAGGCCACCTATATTCAATGCTTTCATCGTAGTGATTTGCTGTAAAAATTAATCGGGAAAAATGACATCCGTTGGTTCGAAACCGGACTTTCAGTTCAGGCAAACACGATTGCCACAACTTTTTCTGATACAAAAGTACTGCTGATACTGATTCCGTTCACGGAAAAGGGCTGCACTGCCTGAAAAGGGCGCAATTGCAGGTTTTAGGGACGAAATGCAGAAGTTATAGGGACGGAATGTATGCGATTTGATATCGGATTACGATTTTAACTACTCGTAACTGTTATCATTTCAAGCTCTTTTCAGAGTAAAGGTTTAAAAGATTATGCCAGTAATTTGCGGAACAAAGTAACATTTTGCCTTGAAACCGGAATATTGAAACCAAGCCCGGCAGATTCCAGGGTATAATTGGGTGATGAACCTGATAACTTCGAAATCTGGTTGAGATTAACCAGGCAGCATCTGTGGCATTTTCTGATATTGGGAAATTTCGAAAGCACTGACTCCACATTATTCAGGGTTTGCCTGATCATTTGCTTTCGGACAACTGAGCCATCACGATAGAAAATTTCGATATAATTACTGGCAGATTGAATTAATACTATGTTTTTCAGATCGTCTTCAAAAACTTCCTTCCCACTTTCCGATTCAATCCGAACTTGCTCTTTCCCTGTGAGATGTGCCCCTTTACGTTCCTCGGCAAGCCAGTGACGGCCTGAATCAATAACCTGCGTTACCTTTGATTTCAACGAATGGTTGTAATTCAACAAATTGAAAAGTATAAGTGGTAAAAGAGCCAGTGCTCCTGAACGGAAGAATGTAAGCGATTTCATGCTCGAAATCTGAAAAACCATAGCTGTTAATGTAAATCCAACTATCATCACTGCAAACATTCCAACATTCCAGATCAACTCTTTCCTTACAGTCCAACGGTCACTTTCAAACAATTTAGGGAACAAACCCGGCAGTATAAGGGTACTGAAAAAGAATACCGCTGCACTAACCAATCCGATAACCAAAACAAAATATCCATCTTTTGGTGACGCGAGGAAATTAATTCCAAATGGCTGGAAATAAAGCGTTATCAGCATAAAACCCATACACACAAAGGCAATTGTACGCAGGTTATGCTTAAAGTTATTATTGAAAGGGTAGGGTTGGTTGAGATTCTCGAACATTGCAATTATTTCCGCGGCAAAGGTAACATTAATATATAAACATTTCTAGATGAGTTTTGACGATGTGTTTTATCAAATTATTCATTGAAAGGGTATAAAATGCGTTCCTTTATATGTTACTCTCCTGTATCAGGTTATGTCTGTTTTGTCAAAATTGGGTTGATGGTATATTATTTGATATGGATCTTTGTATGAAAAATATACTCAGCCACTCGGTTGTGATGCGAACACTCGACTGGGCGTATGAAAAAGCCTTGAGTGGTCTGCCTGGACTGGATTCGGCACCGGAACTTGCCCGCAATTATTTGAAACTGGAAGGTTCGCTTCATGATAAGGCCAATTCGCTCATTCGCTGGCAGAATGCCAAAGCCGGAACCAGTGGGTTTGTAACTGGCATCGGTGGATTTATGACTTTGCCGGTTGCAATACCTGCCAATCTGGCAAGTGTACTTTTTATCCAGGTACGAATGATTGCTGCAATTGCTTATATGGGTGGGCTGAACTTGCGTGCTGAAAAAGTCAAAACACTGGTTTATACCTGCCTGATTGGTAATTTTGCCAAAGATATACTTCAGGAAACCGGCATCCGACTGGGAACAAAATTTACTACACTTGCTGTTGAACGTATTTCCGAAAAAACATTACTGCTTATAAACCAGCGGGTTGGGTTTCGGTTACTTTCCACTTATGGAACTAAGGGAATGATAAACCTGTCGAAAGCAATTCCTTTAGTTGGTGGGATAATAGGCGGTTCTATTGATATTGTTTCTACCAATTTAATAGGAAATCTGGCCAGGAATGCTTTTCTAGAGAAGAAGGAATAAATCTCCAATTATCAGCAAAGTATATTAATTCTACTTGAATTCAAAGTAAAAAATCTGGGCTGGATACCATGTGCTTGCATCAAGAACTCCCTGAAGTTTTTGTTTGAATTCTATGTATCCCTTCCCTTTGAATTGTCGGTTCTCGAATGTAACTGTTTCCCAGGTCAGGCTGGCATCAATGGTATAATAATTTTCAAAGATACTCGAAGCATTTTGTGTTTTACCGATTATTAAGGAATCAATTTCCAGTTTTCCCTTTTTAAAAAAGGCTTCAGGGCTGATAAATGGTGTTAACAATTCCATTTTTACAGATGTGGGTGTTGCACTGGCAGTATCATTTATTGATAATAAAAATACATTCTGGTTTGAAGTGGGTTGGTGAGAATAATATATCCCTTCTATCTGATTAAATTGATACAAACTGTCACTAATTATAAGGTTTGAGCTATAGGGAAGTGAAATGTAGTTAGTATAGGATGAATATACTCCTCCCCAATGAATGGTAGTATTATCATTTTGAGATGCCTTTTCGCAACCTGTTAAAATAAAGGCGAAAAGCACCGGAATTACTAAAAGCTTTTGCATTTCAAATGATTTAGACTTTAAAGGTAATCGTGAGGGCAAAAGAGTTGCATGTGGTTTAAATTATCTTCAGCATCTTGCGCTAATTCAGTGTGAATTGAATTCAGGAAACATAAAAATGTCTCATTTTTTAATAAAATCTGATTTGTCAAATCATGCTATCGTATGGTTTCCTGTTATGATGCACTGGTTTCAGAAAACTCTTTTAATGATTGTATCTTTTTAATTATCAGATAAACAATACTATCTACATTCTTTGACTGGAGTTCTTGAACCTTTGAATACAAAAATTTACGCATTGAATCGCACATTTTTACGGTTCAGGTGTTAATATGCTTATTCCGGAATAAAAAAGCATGGCTTTAGCTATTTATTTTCTTTTTAAAGCCATATTCCGGGCTGTATATTCATTTTTATTAGCACAATTGCTCTCGTCTGCTGGTATCTATTCGTGAAACTTTATTGTTAAATAGGTTAAAAACATTTTTTATCATGGCAGAAATTTTATCAATCACCGAAACCATTGTCCGCGGAAGTAAGCAGAAAAGACTTATTACCATTATTCAGGAATGGTTGTGCCTCAACGGCCAGAGTATTAAAATTGACGGCGATTTTGGTGCTGCTACAGAGAAGGCAGTTACTAATTTCCAGAAAAGTGCCGGAATACCGCAAACCGGGAAAATGGATCCCATTACTTTCGAAAAACTTGTATGGCCAATGAAAAGTTTGGTACAAGCTACACTTGCGAATACCGGTAACCTGCATACAGCGGTTGTGGAATTATCGCTGAAATACCTGGCTGTGCACCCTGTAGAAGTAGGCGGTCAGAATATGGGCCCCTGGGTGCGGTATTTTATGGATGGAAACCAGGGAAGCCATTGGCCATGGTGTGCAGGTTTCGATACATTTATTGTAAAACAAGCAGCTAAGATAACCGGAATTCCAACAGATTTAAAACGAACTTACAGTTGCGATGTGCTGGGAATGTGGGCTAAAAACAACAACAAATTTGTCTCGGGTACTTCAGGAAATCTTTCAATGGTAAAACCCGGTCATTTATTCCTCGTCCGCAAATCGCAAAACGACTGGCAACATACGGGAGTTGTAATTGAAATGACTCCTGAATATTGCGTTACCATCGAAGGCAATACAAACGATGAAGGAAGCCGCGAGGGTTACGAAGTTTGTAAGCGCATAAGGGGCTTTGGTACACTCGATTTCGTTGTGTATTAATTTAAAATCTTCCATGGCCATTTAACACTCCGAGCTACTCTGGCAGGGAGAGAAAGTCTGATTCGTATGATTATAATAACGTGAGCCTTTATCCGGAACACAGTGAATGAATGCCTGTTTTAGTTGAGATAGTCGGAACATATTATATGGAAAAAATATCTTTTTTGCCGGGAGTTTTCTACAGCATACTTATTGCCGGATGTTTATTCGCCTTGCCGGTGGCTTTCTTGCTCATTGCCAGGTACAAAAAAGCCTTAATTAAAGGAATGGGTTACAAATCAGCCTCTTTTGTTACCAAACCTCATACTGAAGAAGTTGAGAAACCTGTATCCACTTTTCTTCCTGAAATTAGGGTTTTGAAAATATCTGAGTTAAGTGATAACGATTCCATAATCTATCAGAAGCTTAAAGAAACACTTGGGTATCACTGGTTTGTATATGGTGCAATGGTTCTTGTGTTTGCAGCCTTAATCTCTATAAGCTATCTCCAGGTACTCGATTCAATAGGTATATGGCGGTTGTTCTATTGCATATTGATTTTTTCATTTCCCTTTGTGCATATTTCCGGGATGCTGCTTACTAATGGAATTAAGCAGAAATTTGCCATTTATTCGGTAGTGTTTTTCGTTTACTTTTCACTTTTGTACCTCATTTGGGATTCAGCTGCAACCAACGGAATGGATTTCTGGACTGCCCTTACACCGGTATTGTATTATAATGCAATACCTACATTGATTATAATTATTTTCAGGTCGGGCCGGATAAAAGCAGTTGGAATGTTTGTTCTGTCGTTTTTTATTATCAGTTTGTCGGGACCCTCTTTGTTGTCCTATTACCTCGTCACACATCCTTTGGCATTGGAGAAACTTGGATATGCTTTTATCGACGCCGGATTCTCGGCAAATTATACAGTTCTTACCTGGGTAATTGTTTCCATATTACTTACGATGATAGTAGGATGGCTATTCATTAATAGGATAAAAGCATTTTATACCAGAAAATGGATTAACGATATTCAGCTTACAGCTGATTCATATGTTTTGCTATTCAACATTACATATGCAATCTTCATCTTTTTCGACAGCCCGAAATTTGCGCTGATTTCCTTGCTGGCTTTTCCAGCATACAAGTTGACAGGTTATTTACTTTTATATCTTCTGCGGAAGCGAAAAGTGAAAAAAGTTTCACCCGGATTGTTGTTGCTGCGGGTTTTTGCTTTAGGCGATGACAGTAAAAATCTTTTTGAAAGGATATTGAAACACTGGCGGTATGCCGGAAGCATACAGATGATTTCAGGCCCTGACCTGGCAACTACAACTGTGGAACCGCACGAAATAGTTTCATTTGTCAGCGGAAACCTGAAAGACTCTTTCTGTGAAAGCGAAGAATCGATTAGTGATAATATTTCGAAAATTGATATTTTCCCCGATCTGGACGGAACTCACAGGGTAAATGAATTCTTTTGCCGCGACAATAACTGGAAGCATGTGCTGCAACAACTCGTGGTGCATAGTGATATTGTTTTAATGGATTTGCGAAGATTTTCCGAAAAATTTAAAGGCTGTCAGTACGAAATTGAAGCCCTGGTAAACCTGGTACCCCTCGATAGGATTATCTTTATAATTGATGATGAAACAGTACTTCCATTCACACAGAAGGTATTTGCCCATGCATTTCAGATGGCTGGCCAAAACTCTGTTAACAAACTGCTCACAAACCCTGCTGTTAATCTCTATAAAATTAATACACATAAAGACAATGATGTAAGCAGGTTATTGAACCTGGTATGTTCGAAAATTGAATAAGTAGTGTTATTTTACATATCTAAAATATTTATGACTAAACAGTTGCGTATAAAATCAAAATATATTATCATTGCATATATTCATGAACTAATTTTACTCACGAGTTTTCAGTATAAGCAATTGTGGAAGACATTTTAATCCTGACTGATAAATGCAAATAATAACCAAAAAATATTGATGTTATGGCAATCTTTCAAATGAATGAGCCGGGATACTTTGACCTGGCTAAATGGGAAAATGAATCTGCAAGCAAAACTTTAGATCGTGGTTTTGAGAGCATAAGAGATATTGCTGACTCAAACCAGTTTGTTTTGTTACAACTTTCAGGTGGTGACCAGCGTGTACTAAATACAACACAGGTAGTTCCATCCCTGGCAGGTAGTTCCGAAAAACCCGATATCAAAATGATGCTTGATTTTGAAGGTTTTAAAATTGGCTCAAACGAAGATATTGACCGTCGCACTAAAGCTACACTGCAACTTCAGGTAGGGCAGGAACAAAAGATTTCGGGCCTGGATAAGCTGTTTTATTGTATTAATGGCGGGCTTGATCTTTTTGATGAACTCAAAGGCAAGCGATCCGAAGCTAAAGACTTTAAAAAGAGCACTGCTGAAGCTTTGGGAAACAAGAATATTGAATTGCCGGCAGGTACAGGTGAAATTGTCCTCAAAGTAATGAAACATGAGGAGCCGAAATGGTGGCAGAAGGTTTTTTCGTTTGCCAAAAGCGATAAAGGACGCGAACTGATGTCATTGATAGGCTTTCCGGGTATCCCGGTTACTGCAGTTAATTGTATTTCGGGAATGCTCGACAACCTGTTTGATCGCGAACCGGAGGTGTTATTCCAGAGTATGCCGGTGAAACTTGCCTTTACCCAGGCTGCCAAAACAGAATTAAGCGGCGATTTATCAACTAACATGGTTAGCTGCCTGAATCCGGGTTTTTGGATTATGGCCCGTAAAACGGATTACAATATGATTATCGGATCAAAGCCGATTTATTATGGAGGCTACGGGATTCTGGCTCCGGATGGGATGTCGGAAATAGATGCTATTAAAGATACCGGCAATAATCCCTTTTCGAAAATTACCTATGCAATTATCAGAGCCAGGATGAAAGAGGTAGACCTGAGCCAGAATGTCTTCTAGATAACTAAGCTATCAGAGCAGAGGTAACAGACAATTATGCTATCTGATTATCCTGCAGGAAGACCGCTAAGAAGTTAATGGATTTGTTAAACTCAGTAATGTGTTTTTTGCGATTAAACATCCTCTTATTACTTTCTTTGAAGCAATGAAGATGAATTAAATCCATTAATGATCATTGAAATCTGATTGCAATACTGAATTAGCTTAGATTGCGCGCATTATTGCAGACCGGACTTGTTTTGGAGTGCATTTGCCAAAGCTCTTCGGATTGCCTGTATCCATACTCCTTCATTAGCTTCGTAAAAGCCCGGATTCCCATTAAGTTTAGGCATATCGAGCCGTCCTGCATGATGAATTCCTATCAGTTCCCATTGCTGGTTAAAAACCGGGCTTCCTGAACTTCCGCCTTCAGTAGGTGTGCGGTAATGTATAAACGGGTCATGGTGGTCGATAAGTGCATTATCCTGCAACGAAAGTTGTAAAGTGCCTCCTGCGGGGTGACCGATAACATACACCCGTTGATTTCCGTCTGCCAGAGGTAGTGGTTTAGCTAAAGGATAATCTTTTACAGATTTCAGAAATTGTATCAATCTCTCATTAGTATCTTTACTGAAACGAATGATGGAAACGTCTAATTCTTCCGGAGGTGACGACCAGACAATTTCTGAAACCCGGAATTCTTCATCCCTGTTAATTGTCTCAAAAATTACTATGGCTTCCTCAGGCTGCAATGCTTTGCTTAAAGGATTGGTGCTTATAACATGCGCATTTGTAAGCAGAATCAATTCGTTTTTCAGGCTTTCGTGCATCAATTCTCCTTTTACAACAAACCCGGTGCCGAAGCCTTTAGTTGAATCGCGACCAATCCTGGTAATGGCAAGACAACGCTCTGCCCCGGTCATATACCATTTGTATGTTTTGAACGAATCAGCCCCGAAAACCTTCTCATAGCTTTCTGTTTCATTTTTCCCGAAATTTAAGCCTTGCAACTCGTTCGCATCTAGCACTATATTACCGCCTTCCTTTTCTAAAAGTTTTGCACGTAATAAGGAAAGTATTTTTTTACCTGCCTCCATGCTGATGTCAAGACGCCACACTTCAGTAAATTGCCTGAGGGTACTTGCCAGTTCAAAAGCATCTGCGTAGGGGGCATTGGCGTATTTAACAATCCATTTCACGGCTTCGTCGTTTTTTTTCTGAACAAGGCATACTTCGGCAGCTGTGGCAAAATCCCAGGTACTTAGCTGTTGTTGCAAATCCCTGTCATTGATCAGGTTTAATATGCTGACAGCTAACGAATCAGGATCGGGAAATCCCTGTAATTGAATGTTATCCGATTTGGCGCGAACGAGCAATGCAGCAGCGTTGATTCCCTGCCAAATGTTCAGCTCCGGAGCGATAGAATAAACATGCAGGTAGGATTGAATGGCTATCTTCAGGAATTCAGCATTCTGACTTAGTAAAGGATTACCCGCATTTACATACAATTGTTTGTAAATCCTTCCTTTCTGACCAAAAGCTTCAAAATTCTCTGACAATGCATCCTGATCGGAAGCCGAAATTTTACCCGTGTCAGTTATCAGGGTTTCCAGAACGGCCAATGCTGCTGAGTAAATACCCTGATCGATAAGTGATTGTGCATATAGCCGGCGGATTCTGAACGTTTGGATTCCGGTTTGAAGAAACACATCAGCAGTTTTCTGCATGAGGGCGAACATCCGCTTATTGCGCAAAAGTTGCAGTATCTTTTCAGCCTCTTTAGAAGGGAAAGGTATTTCCGATTTAAAAAGGTAACTGATCAAATTATCAATCTGAATTTCAACCTCTTTCTTATCAAATGAATCCAGCTTTTCATTAAGACTGAACAGGAAATCACCAGTATTGATTATCATAATACGAGGAGTTTTTATAGCTTTAAAATAACAAAAACTGAAAGTAATTAACGGTCAGATTGTTAGTAAAACGTTCTATTAGCATTTTTACTATAACTTTATACGTAATTCAGGCTGAGATTAAAGGACGGTAAACTTTTTATCACTCAACCTCAACCTTAACCTCAACCTTAACCTCAACCTTTTTAAATCTCAATCAAATTACTCTAATAGAGCCAAATCCTTCATTTTCTGGGTTATAACTACTAACCACCACCATTATAACTCCAGCATCTCCCTGAGCGCAGTTCTCAGTTTTGGCCCGCTAAGGTAATTTGTGATATTGTGCCGCCAGTTGCCCCAGTTTTGCTCATTAATTACTTCAATTTTCTCAATTCCGGCTTGTTTAAAGTCATTGGCAATGTTACCATCAAAACCTGCAACAGGATCGAGCCAATCGTAGATATTTATCCACTTACCTTTCACTTTTTCGGGAAAACTGTCATTGCGCGTCCATTCGGGTTTTAGCATATCCTGAACTTCATCAATCCCTAACGGACTGCCTATGGTCATAAGGCCATCAATAGGAGGGCAGGCAGCAACACGCTTCAGGCAGTCATAAATAATTACAGTTCCCATGCTATGGCTAACAACAATATGCCTGTCGGTTTTTATTGATGATAAATGAGTTAGTACCCTCTGGCGGATTTCATCCTGAACCTTGTATTTAGTAACTGATCGCGGACTATACTCATAATTAAAAAGATAGTGGTGCACATCCTTCAGCAATTGCTTCATAAGCCGTCTTTTAATAAACCACGGCAGAGGAATCCTTTCAAGGCTTTTATCTATACCTGCCTGGTTTGGGGTAACAAGGTCATCGATTAGGGCATCGACCTGCAATTTTGCTGACAAGGAATCAACAATCCTTTTTTCGCGAGGACTTATATTTTCCCTCCAGGTCATGTCGGGTTCGCTATCGTCTCCTAAAACAACGTCTTCGGTACTTTCATAGCTTGTCAAACTCTCGAGCGCAGTATCGGGCAATGGGTTATCATACAATACGTCAGCCCAGTAAATCATCGAAGAAGTTATTCCTGAGGCTCCAAGATCGAGGCTATCGTTGTTTCCCAGGTAATCACCTGCCAACGAGTCAATCCAGAGTTTCAGTAATTTATCAGCAGCCGGTTTGTTGGCTATTCCATGAATAAATGTAATATGTGGCATATTTTGTTTTTTTTATTGATTTTACAATACTTTTTTTAATAAAAATCACGAGGGAATCAGCCTGGGGATAGATTCCATCAGCTTATCCAGGTCGCTCTCGCGGCAATCGATCCAGCTGTTGATGCCAAAAATAGGAGGCATTTCAATTTCTTTATAATCATTAAGGTAAATGGTCTGTATAAGCTGTGTTTTCCTTTTATACTCTATGATTTTAGCACATTGAAATTCGTCCCAGCAAATAGGGGAATTGTGGTAATCGGGCGAAAGGAAAACGATAACCCGTTTTGATTTTTGAATTGCATCGGAAATATATTTCAGCCAGTTACCTCCCGAAGGGATCGAATGTTTATCAAAGAAAATATTGAGGTGTTTATAATGATGCTGAATATTCTGTACAAACGAATTTACAAGCGATTCATGTGTGTGGGCATAGCTTATAAAGAAATCATACTCTGCTCTTTTGAGTGAATCAGGTTGATTTTTAGTAATATTCACCGATTCATCAGAAATAGTTGGCCGTGTTTTGACTGATTTGTCTGGTATAGATGTTCCCGCCGACACTGGAATACCTTCGGAAAGTGCAATCTTTAAACTGATACCTTCTTCATGTTTTCTGATTTTTTCTTTGTTCAGAGATTCCGCTACACCAGCGAAATGTTCTTTTATAGTCAGATTGAGCTCATAGGATTGTTTTTTGTTGATAAATATAGGCAAAGCCTGTTGAATCTGTGCTTCATTATATACCGCCAGTTTGATGCATTTAAGCGGCAACCCGCTTTCGAGCCAGAAAATGGCGGCATCAAGGATAGCTGGCAGCATCTTTTCAGCAGGAATTTTCTGGTTGCCACTTGCCAGTAAAGGCATGGCTATTACATTGTTTTGGTTGTCAAAAGCAAATGTATTAATGCACCTGAAAATATTACCTACAACATTTTCCTGTTCTTTGGACTGAAGGCCTGGTTCGAAACAAAGAATTCTTTTAACATTCAGTTGCTCCTGTTGCAGAGGAGTGAGTGGTTTCGACAACCAGCAACCTAACTGATCGAGCAGGTTGATTTCTTTATCTTTAGCTAGTTCCCCAACAAATACACCCTTATTGTATAATGCTGCCATCAGGGTATTGGGAACCGGAATATAACTCCCCGGATAAGCTGAAATTACAAGGATATCGGCAGCGTGTTGCTTCTGAATGGTGGTGAGATCACCGAGCAGCAATTGTATCTGCGGATCATCGCCGGGGCGCGGAATCGTTATTTGTGAGAGTAAATTCATAATGAGTGTCTTTTTACTATGTTCGATTTAATAGTATGCCGGAATCACTGCCCAAAAGAAATCATTAAATACTTTATCTGGTGTACCTGTAGTTAATCTTTGAACTTCCTTTTACCCTGATCTTATTTTTCATAGCTGATTATTTACATCTTTTGATTTTAAAGCCATTTTATCGGATAATCAGAGCGGAGATGTATACAGATAGAACCAAGTTGTAAAAAGAGGAAAAGGCTTTTTCCCTGCTGAAAAGAATAGTATGTATCCCTGCCTGTAAAATATTGTGCAACAAGTAACTCTATTAACAATATTAGAATTAAAATGTTTGTTGCCGGTTATTATACACGCTGCTTGAAGAATAAAAAAAGTATTCAGTTTATTAAGGCTGACGATGTGTACTTTTGCAGGAAGTTATTACACCCGCTGTTACAAAAATAGCAAGCAAAAAGTAATAACTATTGCCGGAATCGATCAGGTAAAATGTAGAATCGAGCTTCCGGATTATGCCTCCTAAATAAACAATTCCATGAAATCACTACTGTTTTTTGTCATTCTTGTATCATTTTCTTTTAACGGTCTGTTTTCGCAAACAACCCTCTTTGATGATACCCGCGTATCGTCAGTTTATATCGAAATACATCCGGATTCTCTGGAAGTGATAATGACTGATGTGCTATCGGATTACTATTTTCAAGCTATGTTTGTTTTTGACGATGGCCTTGATCGCGATACACTTCAGAATGTTGGTTTCCGTTTAAGAGGAAATACATCGCGCTATTCGCAGAAGAAATCCTTCAAAATTAGCTTTAATACATATGCTTCGGGACGAAAATACCAGGGAGTTAAGAAGATAAACCTCAACGGGCAGCATAATGACCCAACCATGATACGTGAGAAACTATTCTATGATTCATGGAAAAAAGCGGGAATGGCTGAGCGGAGGACCAGTTTTGTAAGACTATTTATCAACCAGGTTTACTACGGTTTGTATACAAATCTCGAAGAATTTGATAAAGATTGGCTGCAAAGAGTTTACCAGGAGAATGACGGTAATCTTTATAAATGCACTTATCCGGCCGACCTGGTGTATCATGGAACCACCCAGCAAACGTATAAAAATATACAGAGCGGTTCTTCAACAGGGGGGCGCGCTTACGATCTGCAAACCAATGAAGCAGAAGATGATTATACCGATTTGGTAGAACTCATATCAACTCTCAACCTTCCGGTTGATGCTGCTTTTGCGGGCTTGATCGAAAATAAAATCAATGTTGACAGTTTTCTGAAAGCTTTTGCCATTGATGTTGCTTCCGGCAACTGGGACGACTATATGTATAACAAAAACAACTTCTTCCTATATCACCGAGATGATACTGATAAATTTGAATTTATTTCGTACGATACCGATAACACTTTTGGTGTGGATTGGGTCAACCGCGACTGGGCAACACGCAATTGCCTGGATTGGTATTCGCATAGCGAGCCCCGACCGCTTGCATCAAAAATATTATCAGTGCCTGCATTTTATGAAAAGTACAAAAAATATCTTGATACAATTGCCCGGGAGATTATTAATGTCAACACTATATTTTCGCACATTGATTCCCTGAAAATACTCATCAATGATGCTGCTCTTGCCGATACCTTCCGAACTCTGGATTATGGCTATACGGTGGAGGATTTTCATAATGGTTTTACAACTACAATTGATGAACACACACCATATGGAATTAAACCTTTTCTAACCAAGAGGTACACTACCATGCTGCAGCAACTTGCTACTTCCTCACTTATTGAACTTTCTGTAGAAAATGCAAACCCGATACTTTTTCCTAATCCGGCAGGAGAGCTCCTGACTTTGCAGATTTCAGCATCGAAAAAAGACAGGCAATGCAGGATAATTGATATGACCGGCAGACAACTGAATTCTTTTGTATTATCGGGAAAACAATCAGAAATGACAATTTCAGTTTCTTATCTTAAACAGGGAATATATACCATCTTAATAGAGAATAACGGACGACTCCTAAGCAGCAGGTTTGTGAAGAAATAGTAACTCATTTTAAAAAAAAAGAGCCGGAAAGCATGTTAAACTTTCCGGCTTCTTTTATTCATGTTTTACGTTTTACCTTAAAAAACTTCTGATTTCAACGTCGTAATCCTCACTCACTGCCATCCATTCGTCAAGCATATTTTGCCAGCTGCCGGCTCCGAAAAGTTTTTCGTAAGCGGCTTTTGATCCCGGATCCTTTGACCATTCGTCGTACGAATTGAAACTCCAGATTATAGCTACATCTGGGCCATTCATGGAATGAATTATATTATGGTAAATTATAAATGAGCTTGTTCCTAATGATTCGTATGCTTTTTTTAACTTCTCGGAAATAGCTTTAAACCGGTAATACTCACCCCGTTTCAGATAAACATTCCATGCTTCGTAGTATTTTGCCGTTTTCATCTTATCCATTCCAAAGGAGAGGTCTTCATCAATCTCCCAAAGGTTGGTTGTGCCATAAGTTTCTACCAGAGGATCAATTGTGGTTGACCAATCCACATCATGGCCACCTTCGGTTGTAGGACGGGTATCAAGTGCTGAATATGCAGACGGCCCGAAAACCCATACATACCATCCTGCCTTTTCACCGTATTCAACTTTTCGCAAACCGGCTTTGTATGGTCCGTCGGGATGAAATTTGGTATTGTGCGCTTTAACAGCGGCTTCAAATTTGTTTTCCATTCCCCGCTTTGGCATCAGGTACATGGTTTCGGTCACCATAACAGGTTTTTCAGCACTTGTTTGTGCAAATGAACTGCTAACTAATAAAAGTGCAATACATAAAAGCGTAAATGTTTTTTTCATAGTTTTTTGGTTTTTGGATTTATAATACTGTAAAGATAAGCGATAAATGAACATTTATTTAGACTAAATAAAAATAAAAGTTGATTTTATTTTGCACAATTGTTTGTAGGTCAATAGTAATAGCTGTTTCAGGAAAATACACATAGCTGTTAATTCAAGGATTAACTAAAAAATAATAATGAAATAAAATAGCAGAAACTCATTTTGACACGAATAGCCTGGGATTGAATTGCCTGTGTGATGAAAATAGAATGCACTACAATGCAATTTAAAGGATGAGTGCAAAGAATTATTCCGAAGTAAATATTTTGCAGCTTTATACCTTCCTGAAAACCATGCGGAGTTCCTTGGTTACTTCGCATGCAAAATCTTCAAGTGCTTTGTTGTTAATCGCTCCGGCTGCAGCATCGGGGTTAACAATAGTAATTTCAACTTTCCCATCATTATGTTGCTGAACTATCACATTACAAGGCATCATGATTCCTGCTTTATCCTCTGTTTGTAATGCTTTATGAGCAAACGACGGATTGCAGGCCCCAAGAATCCGGTAAGGTCTGAAATCAACATCAATCTTTTTCTTCAATGTGTCTTTTACATCAATTTCAGTTATGATCCCGAAACCGTGTTCTTTCAGAATTGATGTTACGTGAATAATGGCTTCATCGAAAGACTTATCGGTTAATTTTGTGAAGTATCTGGAGTTTCCTCAAAAATTTAGTCAGGGAATAAAGATAGCTGAAAAGTATTGTAATCTGGCCCAATTCGGGATTTAAACGAATCAGGGCCTGTTCTTGAATGTTTAAGAAGTTCAAATATTCCATCAGCCATCGCAT
>JBGSUB010000047.1:0-39060 GCA_041753535.1 Lentimicrobiaceae bacterium | reverse complement strand
TGCAGCCGAATTCCGGGATAGAAAAATGGTGATTTTGGCCAAAATCCGCTCTGGGTAACCCAAAACAATAATTTTTCAACAGCTATAAACCAGATTTACTGATAGTTAGAAATATAAATTGTGGAAGGTGTTCAAGTCAGGTGTAATTCTCAGGTTCCGCATTGTCTACAAAAATATCCGCTCCCTACATAATCTTTCTGACTACAGGGATTTGTAAAAGTAACCATGCAAACCCAAATGTGGAAACCAGGGCAACTGGTGCAACAACCGTAAATTTCAGTAACGGATGCAGTCCCGTTCCGGAAAAAATATAAAAGAACAAAGCACAAATAAGAGGGTGCAGAAAATATGCCAGCAGTACACTTCGTCCCAATGCATCTGCCACTTTCCCGGGAGTATTAACCCATTTGTTGAATACCAAGATGGCAATCATACCTGTGCCCAGGGTTTTTATAACCTCCCAATAAGCATAAATTAAGGATGCTATTGAGCCGGGCTGTGCAATCAAACGGAAATTTAAATTCTTTTTGAAAATCAATAATAATAGTACCGGAATCACCATCACAACCACTGCCGAAATAAGCCAGGGCTTCGTGTTTTTCCATGTAATTTTTTCGAGCCACTGATACCTTGCTACGGTAGTTCCCAGGAAAAAGGAAGTTGCGAAAAATACCATGGAACCTAATGGCCGGCTTCCGACAAAATCGCCACCCATCGGGAAAATTAATCGCATCAGATAACTGGCGGCACCAACTATTAACACAAAAACCAAAATACTAAAAGCAGGAGGGAAGGCATCATTTTTCGGTTTATACCAGCCCTCAGGAAACAACTTGTAATAGAGCGCATAAGCTACCGAAAAGCACAAAATCAGAACTATAAACCACATTACACCCAGGTGACCGTAAACTCCGGATTTGTAAGAATCGCTAATAAACTGAATAAATGTAAGGTCTTCACCTTTTGCTAGTTTGGTAATAAAACGGGCAATTGGCCCAACGATAAAATAATATAAAACAAGCGGTATGAAAAGCCTTATAACCCTGTCTGTCACAAACTTCTTAAAGCCCTTCTTTTGTAATGACGGATAGGTAAAGTACCCGGCAATAAAAATAAACATCCCCATCAGGAATGAATAAGCAACAAGCACAAAAAGTGACAAGACCGCTTTGGTGAGAAAATCGGTTCCCTGTTCAAGATAACTCCATCGCCCGCCACCAATAGCCCCATAACTGGCTGCAATATGCCCGGTTATCACGTATGCGATCAGGAAAACTTTTATATTATCGAGGTAAATTAACCTTTGTTTCATGCCAAAATCCGGGGAAGTAGTCTTGATATATTTTTTTTCAAAGATAAAAAAGTCAGGCTTCGAAATGTTATGATTCTCATTTATGTTTTTTTTGCCGCTTTCTCCGAAATAATCCAATGCGAATAGCGCGGATCGCCGGAGAGAATTTCCTTTTCGAACGTGAGACAATAATAGTTGTAATTTGAAACATAGCCCCACATGGCTTTTTTCAGGCTTTTCATGTTCCATAAGGAGCGACGAAACTGTTTCCTGACCGTTTTTCGGTTATATAGTTTCAGCCAGATATCTTTCATAGTTTGATCAAGTTCTTCAGTTGACATATTTTTAGGAACAATAACCGGTTCCGAAAAATCGTATCGATTCCAGTCAGTTGGATAATCGGTGTAAACAATCCGGTTTTCGGCTTTTAACCTTTTATAATGTCCGGTACCGGGTAATGGTGTGAGAATGGTAGTCTGCCATGCGTCGACACTCGAATTAAGAATATATTCTGCCCGGTCGTAAAGTGATTGTTTATTGTCGCTGTCGAGGCCAAAAATAAAAGCTCCCAGTACATTAATACCGTATTTATGTATTTTTTTAAAAACTTTAGCGTAAGCATCAATGCCCATATGCAGGTTGAGTTTTTTACCAGCTTCCTTTAGCTGCTCGGTTTTTTCCGATTCAATTCCAATAAGCACGATGCGGCAACCACTGAGGGCTGCCCATTTCAGGACCTCTTCATTATCAGCAAAATTAAGGGATACCTGTCCGGCCCATTCCATTTTTATTCCTCTTTCCACAATTCCTTTGAAAAGTTCAATAGCGCGTTGCTGCCCTATTTTGCCGTAACCAATTATGTTATCATCACAAAAAAAGACCAGTTTCGTTGGCATATGCTCCAATTCATCGAGCACTTCGTGAATGGGACGTAAACGGTACTGACAACCATTAAATGTTGATACTGAGCAAAAGTCGCATTGCATGGGGCACCCTCGCGTGGTCTGAATAGCAGAAAAGGAGTATTCTTTATTAAGCAGGTCGTGGCGCGGCATAGGTTTGCCTCCAAGTTCAACAAGTTCGCCTGTGTAAGTTTTTTTTAGGGTACCATTTTCAAGATCTTGAATTACATTATGCCAGATACTTTCCGCTTCGCCTACCACAACCGAATCCATGTATTGCAGAGCCTCATCAGGCAGCATGGAAGCATGAATTCCGCCCATTACCGTTTTAATGCCTTTTTCCCTGAAAACGGCAGCCAGTTCGTAAGCCCGGGAACAAGTGGATGTAAAAGAGGTAAATCCAACCAGGTCTGCTTCTTCATACCTGAATAAATCAAAATTTTCATCAAGTATCTTTACTTCCCAGGTATCCGGTGTTAAGCCTGCAATTATAGCCAGGTTTAAAGGCGGATAAGTTGACAGGTTTCGCATCCGAAGTCCTTTGCGGAGCTGGTTTGCGGGGTTTATTAAGAGAAGTTTCTTTTTTTGTTTATCCATGTATTTATGTTACAGGCTAAGATTTTGGAACTTTGCATTCAAAGGTATCAAGAAACATAATACATTTTAACAATTTGTGTCTTTCTGTTATAACTGAATGGATATAGTCCTTAAGCATTTTGGCGAATTTATTTTATCGGATATTTAGGTTATTCCGAGAGTTTAAACTCAACAAAAGGTATTTTTACATTGAAACGAAATTTGGTTGATATATATAGTTTATTTAATTATAAATCAATATTTTGGATCGCACATCATGGCAATGATCTTTTTAACTATTTTTGGCAGCAATAACCTCATTTATTCCAATCTCATCTGATTGCATGATAAAATACTTACTGGTATCCATCTTTTCATTATCTGCTTTTTTGAACACATCCGGGCAGTTTGTTGTAAAAGACGTTCTGGCCGTTCATCCGCAGGCAAGCATTTTTGATCCTGAATACAATACCGAACTTAACATGGTATGCTGGAAATCGGATAACAATGATCTTTGGATCAGTGGATTGGATCCGGTTACACATTTATATAAACCATCGAACGGCAAAGGAACATATGTGACCGGTAATTTAGCCTCAATGGGAGGTGAAAGCGTAAATGGACCCGAATGGATGTTAAGCAGTCAGGGTACCCAGATCATTATGGTAAAAGGGCTCTGGGGAATAAGGTATCCGGCTGTTGCCACCATGATACTCGGTGGCTGGCATAGTACTACGTTGCTGCAGTTTCCTAATGTGATCTATACGATGGCAACTTCCAATTATTTTGACAGTACTGCACGTTTTCTATACGAAACCTCTGATAGTGAAGGTATACATTGGGTAAGTAATACCAATTTATGTGCATCATATTACTATCCGGAAGTTACACTAGGATTTTTTGCCCGCGATAACCAGCAGATATGCTGTGCAACCAGCAAGACGCGTAATTCCGGATTTATTGAAACGGCCAGCAGTTTGCCATTTTTAACCCTTATTTCGCAGGATACCATCGGAGCCCCTTTTATGTGGAATGATCCGGCCACCAATAAGCGTTTGTTTATGTACCGGGCCAACGGGTTTAAAACGCTTAAGATATTTCAGGAAATTGCTCCGGATTTCTGGGTATTGTATAATCAGTTTAACAGCCCTTTACCTGAACCGTTTGTATACATTACATCCCCCGAACCATTCACATGCGGAGGTCAATCATACATTTCATTTATGGCGGCTCAATCAAGTTCAGGCAAGGATGGGTTACCAGCCCAGATATGGATTGCTTCAGCTGATCCCGATAATCCGCTTATGCGGAGGGTGAGCGACAGTACCATAGGAATACGCACTGATCCTGAGCCGGTTGTATTCAGCGACAGCGCATTTGTATATTACACTGACGCGATTTTGGATAAAAATTCATCCGTATTGTACAGTGTTCGTAAATGCGATACTGGTTTAGGTAATCTATATACTTCGGTAAAAGCACTTGACAAGACAACAACGGAAATTTATGTTTTTCCGAATCCTAACAACGGAAGGTTTAAAATTAAAAATCCGGAATATTTTAGTTCGGGATCAACCATCAGTATTTTTGACGTAAGCGGGAAAGAGGTATATAAAACATCATCAGAAATTCACTTTCCTGAACTGAATCTCAGTATGCTCACTGATGGCAGCTATTTCCTAAAGATTCAAAATCAAAAACAGGAAGCTGTTACAAAATTTACTATCAGGCGATAGTTTCACGCCATTTTCTTTTTCTGATCTGATCGCATAAGATGTTGAAAGAATTGGCGGAAGCTGTTTTCTTTCTGCAAAAGCGACTTTATTCCCCAGTAATTTCTTCAACTTTAACAAACATCATTTTAATACGTAAAACAAACTGCTTTAAACCGCAGATACGGATAATTTTATCTAAATTTGCACGTAAACATACAAGTACTACATTTTAATACTATAGCTAATGATTGCAGATTTTATCCAAAAAATAGAAGCCGAATTTGAAGACCTTGAACCTGGTAAACTGAAACCGGAAAGTAATTTCCGTGAAGCCTTCGAATGGAATTCGATAAATGCGTTGATACTGATTGCCCTGATTAAAACTGAATACAATGTTTCGATTAATGCTGAGGATATTCAGAAATCGAAAACCGTAAATGATATTTTCGAAATTGTAAAAAGCAGGATGTAATGGCAATTTTCTCCATTCCCGGTGTTCGTCTGGCAGGCATTGCGGCAGCAGCGCCCCGTAAGGAAGTTTCGAACCTCGACTACAAATGGGTATCGCTGAAGGACCGCGAAATGATCGTGAAAACCGTGGGTGTGGAGAAACGCCGTGTTGCCGAGAAGGGAACTACAACTTCGGACCTTTGTATTGCTGCGTCCGAAAAGCTAATTGCCGACCTTGGATGGAACAAAAACGAAATTGAATTGCTGATTTTTATCAGCCAGTCGCGCGATTTCATTATTCCTTCAACCGCAGGAATAATCCAGGACAAACTCGGCCTGCCGCACAGCTGCGTGGCTTACGATATAGGGCTGGGCTGTTCGGGCTGGGTGTATGGCATTTCAGCTATTGTCAGCATGATGTCGGCTACACGGATTAAGAAAGCATTGTTGTGCGTGGGCGATATTTCGACATTAACTGCTTCGTACCGCGATAAAAGTACCTACCCGTTATTTGGTGATGCCGCAACAGCAACAGCCTTTGAACTTGATGAGAATGCAGCCCCGATTCATTTCAACCTGGAGTCGGACGGTTCGGGATACGAGGCTATTATCATCCCTGACGGGGGACTGCGTAATTTTATCAGTAAAAAATCTTTCGATTACAAAAAATACGGACAAGGCATCTACCGCACCCGTTTCCAGATTGCGCTTAACGGGATTGATGTGTTTAATTTCGCTTTACGCGAAGTGGTTCCGAATGCAAAAAAACTGATGCAGGAAATATCCAAAACTACAGCCGATTTCGACTATTTCGTGATGCACCAGGCCAACCTGCTGATGAATGAGACCATCCGCAAAATGATGAAGATCGAAAAAGATAAAACTCCTTATTCCATTCAGAAATTCGGGAATACCAGTTCGGCTTCAATTCCTTTAACGATTGTTCACCAGTTGCGTGAGCAGATTACAAGCCGTAAAGTTCAATTACTAACATGTGGCTTTGGCGTAGGACTTTCATGGGGCAGTGTCGCCCTTGAAATGGACAAGGTTGTATGCCCCGAAGTGATTGATTACTGACAATTTACGATTTACGAGGTACGATTTACGATTATTGGTATCTGCATTCCTATGATTTTTTGAAATCACAAATCGTAAATCACAAATCGTAAATCACAACTCGTAACTCGTAACTCCTTCTTTCAATGCCTGAACAATTTTCACTTAAAGGAAAAACCATACTGATTACCGGAGCTTCATCCGGAATCGGGAAACAAACTGCCATTGACCTGAGTAAAGGAGGTGCCATCCTTATTATCACCGGCCGTAATGTAGAAAGACTGACTGAAACCTTTCATGCTTTGCATGGTGAGGGGCACATTCAATTAACGGCTGATCTGCTTGATTTTGATTTATTTGGAGCGTTTACTGAAAATCTTCCTGTTCTCAACGGAGTTGTACATTGTGCAGGAGTTACAGGTCATCTTCCTGCAAAATTTATAGGAGCAAACGATATTTTCGAAATGATGCGGATTAATTATATGGCTCCTGTTTTACTTACTTCTTCTCTGCTGAAAAAGAAAAAAATTGCCGCTAAAGCATCACTCGTATTCCTTTCATCAATAACAACAAAATACCCCTATTACGGTGGTGCGCTGTATGGAAGCAGCAAGGCTGCAATTGAAGCATACTCGAGGGTTTTATCCATCGAACTGGCCGCAAAGGGAATCCGGTCGAATTGCGTTTCTCCGTCATTTGTGCGCACACCCATGGTTGATGATGCCGGGAAAACCATCAGCAACGAAGTACTCGAAAAATTTGAAAAGATGATGCCCCTGGGCTTCGGCGAACCATCGGATGTGAGTAATGCCATTCTGTACCTGCTTTCGGATGCATCCAAATGGGTTACGGGTAGTAATGTGGTGCTGGGTGGAGGATAGGGTAAAGTGTTGCTTCGCTTTGCTCGCAATGACAATGTTGCTTCGCTTTGCTCGTAATGACGGTGAATAATGAATAATGAATGATGAATAATGAAGAGTGAATAACACTGAATTATAAGGGAGTTAGCGTAAAGATTCGGTTTAACTTGATCATTTTTAATTTTGCGTTTAATGTTTATCATCGGCAAATAGCAGATTTAATTACAAGAATACAAGTTCTCAAACTTATCAATAAATATTTTCCCCGAAATGGCCCCTGAATACAGCATCATAGTGCCGGTTTTTAACAGCGAACAAACCCTGCCTGGGTTATACGAGCGCACAGCAGCTGTTTTCATGAAATCCGGGTACAGTTTCGAAATGATATTTGTTGATGACTTCAGCCATGATAAAAGCTGGGAAGTGCTTACTCAGTTGAAAAAAAAGTATCCTGAAAATATTGTCGCCATTAAACTTGCAAAGAATTTCGGCCAGCATAATGCAGTTTTCTGTGGGTTGGAACATGCACAGGGCGAGCTGATTATTACCATAGATGATGATTTACAGATTCCGCCTGAAGAGATAATCAAGCTTATCCAGGTTTACCACGAAAAAGATGCCGACCTAGTGTATGGCTATTTCGGCAAGAAAAAACACTCGGTGGTTCGTAACCTGGGAAGTTATTTTATTAAAAAATCATCCAGGATACTTCTCCATTCGCCTGGAGAAGGATCTTCGTTCAGGCTTATCACCGCAGGACTGGTTGCCAATATTCTAAAACACCAGCAGCACTTTATGTATATCGACGAATTGCTCCTCTGGTACACCAGCAATATTGCCTTTACGGAAGTCAGGCACGAAAAACGTTCGGTTCACCGCTCGGGATATTCAACCTGGAAACTGTTCAAACTATCGGCCAACATTGTAATTTATTATACGGCTGTTCCTTTGCGCATCATGACGTACGGAGGCTTTATATTGTCGGTGCTGAGTTTTATCAGTGGCATACGCTTTATAATTAATAAAATCACACACGATGTTCCGCTTGGATATACTTCGCTGATTGTAGCCATACTGTTTTCAACGAGCATAATTATGCTTTGCCTTGGATTGATAGGCGAATACCTTACCCGGATTTACCAGGTTCAGAATAAAAAACCACCTTATTCGATTAAAAAAATCTTAAAATGAAAATCTGTAAATACGGCATTACTTTATCCCGGCTGAGGCAGGAAGATATTGAATTTGTGCGTGAAAAGCGCAATTCGGAGGAGGTACGTCGGTTTATGGAATTCCGCGAAGAGATCACTTCCGAAATGCAGCAAAAATGGTTCGATAGTATTAATAACTTCGAAAATTTCTACTACCTGATTGAATATAAAGGTGCTAAAATCGGTCTGCTGAACGATAAAAACATGGACTGGAAAGCCCGCACATCCGAATCCGGATTGTTTCTCTGGGATGAGTCGTATATTAACACTATAGTTCCGGTTCTGGCATCGCTCTGTCTGCTTGATGTAGGATTTTATTACCTGAACTGGAATATGTCGTTTATTAAAGTACTTCGTGATAATCCTAAAGCAATTGAATATGTAAACAACCTTGGCTACCTGATTTGTGAAGGTCAGGAAAATGTTGAAAACCAACAATATTACCTCACTAAGGAACTTTTTGAGACGCGGGGGAAAAAGATACAGAAAGCCGCACGAGCCTTTATAGATGAAGAGTCAGGAGAAGGATACCTGCTTTTAGAGCCGGCAGATTATGAATCGGGGATAGCACAAATTATTGAGAATTATTTCCTGGAGAACCAGATATATCTGCACCGCAGGGGTGTAAAAGGAAGTAGGATGTATTTCAGGTAAGGGTTTAATGTGTCTGCGCATTGATGTGTCTGAACACCCGCAGGGTGTCTGAACACATCAAGGTGTGAAAGGATAATATTTATATCTACCTCCATGAAAATCTACGAACCTGGTCTTTATCATATATACAACAGAGGCAATAACAAACAACCCATATTCCTCCTTAGCCTGGATTATGAATATTTTATTGAGTTATGTCACAAGCACATTGAACCACGCTGTCAGATTCTGGCATGGTGTCTCATGCCAACATGTTTTCATTTTGTTATAGAAATCTCTGATAAAAGTCTTGAACGTATTGTCTGGGGTGGGAATGAGATGCCTTCAATAACCAATGGATTTCAGCTTTTACAAAGTAGTTTTGCAAAGAAAATTAACCATAGAGAAAATCGCACCGGAAGTTTATTCCAGCAAAAGACTAAGGCGAAACTTCTCGAAACTGTTGATTGCGCTATAACTGCTTTCTGGTATATTCATCAAAACCAGGTAAAGGCTGGATTAGTGAAGAATATGCATGAATGGGAGTATTCTTCATATAAAGACTATTGCGGATGGAGAGAAAGTGAACTATGCGATGTTATTAAAGGTAAAAACACACTTGGGTTGTCAGGAGTTGATTTTGAGACCGGGATTTTGATTGAATTAACGGAAGAAAACCTGGATACCATATTTTAAGGATCAACTGTGTGCAGACACGCTGCGCGTGTTCAGACACAGCTGATCAGATTCTGGTTCTAGAACCCACAAGCCAGGTATAAATTCTAACAACAACCGAAGGTTTATTCACCAGCCACAGCATCCATTTAAAAGGCAGAATCCTGACCAATTTCCCAATTACATAAAGTCCCTTTGTATAAATTATTGCCGGTGTCACCCATAGGTATTCAAATGATGTAAAACTTTCTGAAACTCTCAGGTAACCTGCTTTTTCAGCTGTTTTGCCTACAACAAGGTCAGCAATACGGGTTTGTTTAGACGTAAGTTTTTGTTTATACACGCCAATTTTGCGATCGTCAATAGGTTGCATCAGGCTGCTGAAATATCGCTGTAAAATCTCGGGAGGAAAAGAGTTTTCAAGTTCACTTTTTCTTTCATGGAAACTGAAAATGGAAGGGTCTTCCGGAATTCCAAGGAAATCACACAAGCGTCCGAACTGGTATTCCGGCTGCTGCACCAGGTCTTCGTATTTAAGTGTATAAAAACGCCCAGGAAACCTGGCCGCCGCTTTTTCGATAATCCGGAAAGAGTATTTCCAACGGTAAGTCAGCAACGTAATATTGGGCATTTCGAAATCTACTTCTAGCAGCGAAACAAGGTTATCACGGTAATCGCGCACAAGGTGAATAAATTTCGCATTTGGAAACAAGGTAGCCAACAATTCAGGATGATTTGAAATCGCGGGATTTTTATCGCCGATAAGTACAATCTCAGTTTTCTCAAAAAAAGAATTGTAATGAAAATATACAACTTTAAGCAGAGTTTCAAGAGTTTGTTCCCCTTCGCAGAGTAAAATATTCTTGTGTAAAAGCACCGGATCAATCCCGGGCCAGTTGCGGATTGACCAGAATGGAATCCGTAAAGGTTGAAACAAGGCCTGGTAAAATTCTTCCAGTTTCTTTTTATCCCAATATTTCACATTTTCAAACTGAAAATGCAGCAACAAAAGCATCGGCCACTCCTGGGGAATTATCACCTGTGGATGAGCGTCGAATAAGGTGCGCAAAAGTGTAGAACCTGTTCGCGGCCGGCCCAGGATGAAAAACATGGGTATGTTTTTCACTTTTTTGATAGAGAAGCCTTCTTTCATCTTTTTCGGAAACGGGTTGCTATTTTTGTTACGAAATCGAAATCACTTCTTCTATAAAGTATCAATTCTTGAAAAGGAATCTTCATCTTCACCGAAAAAAGGATCAGAATGCCGATTGCACCCAGCGAATAGCTTACATTGGTGGCCATTGCAGCACCTAAGCTACCGTACTCAGGTATCCAAAAAAGGTTCAGTATAATGTTTACCAAGAGTGTTGGCACAAATAAGCTGATCAGCAATTTAGGATGTCCAGCCCCGGCAAACCTGCCGCTTAAAATCCTTACGATAACGAACATGATTATTCCCGGAAGCATCAGTTGAACAACGCTGATGCTGGGAATGAATTTCTCGCCAAAGAGCAAAGGCAAGAGAAAAGGAATTACCAGCCACAGCAGTATGGCAGCCAACAAAACGATGAGGAACGAAACCCTGACCAGTTTTGCAACATCACGATCGAGCTGTGAAGTGTCTTCCACATTGGCACTGCGACTCATAACAACCAAGCCTATTGCTGAAGGCAGCTGCCAGAGTTTGTCGCTTATGGCCACGCCCAGGGAATAATATCCGACTTCTTTCATTGCCGAAAGTTCCTGCAATAATAAAATATCAACCCTATAATTAAGTTGCATAATAACTACGGCAATAGCATACACAACACCGATTTTAGCCAGACTGGAAATTACTTCCACATCCAGTGAAATCCGGATCTTATAGTTGGCTGATAAATATCGCAGCGACATTACAGAAACAGTCAGATTCGCCAGGAACAAGGCAAGCAGAGCTCCGTTTACAGACCATTTCAGCAATACAACAAAAAGTGTAATTCCCAACAAATCGATAAATAGGGGAAGCCACACCTGCAGGTTCGACCGCTTAAAATCTTCGTTGCCAATGAAAATACCACCTGAATATACCAGAATTAGTTTTACCGGAACAGTCAGCAATGCGAGGATTGCCATTGGCAGGGTAAAACCTTCCGGAAGCATCAGTAAATAAGCCACTCCGCTTATTACAACTGCAAAAATACTTGTTATTATTAGCAAGCTTATCACTCCTGAAACGGTTCGGTCAGCATCATACAACTTTTTACCAAGATGATAAACAGCCGAACGCCTGATACCCAGCATCACAAAACTGGTAACAATAAGCGGAACAACCAGGATCGCAGCATATAGTCCCCGGCCTTCAGGCCCGAGCTGCCGCGAAAGAACAATATCTATAAGTAATGCGCTGACAATTGCCAGTATATTGCTGGCGAAAACACCACTAATATCTTTTAAAAAACTTCGCCGGGCCATTGGTTAAATGCTGGATCAGGAATCAGGGTTCCTTAATTTCACAAAGGTACGCGCGAGCACAGGACCCCGGTTCTTAATTTTTATTTTTAAATCGAAAGGCAAACGGTCGATAATATCGCGCACTAAATAAAGTGAACTGCCGTAAATTAACCAGGGTAAAGAGAAAAGTATAGCAGTAAAGCCGGGCCATTTGTATTTTCGTTCGTACCCGTATATTTTAGTCCATCGGCCGGCAACAAATTCAGTAATTCTTATATCGCGGTCGGGGAGTTGTGTTTTCCACAGGTTAACTTTACCTGTATTTATAGGTGAAAACAGGCTTTTATGGTATTTCATAATTTTATCCGTGTTGAATTTCTTCATTGCCTCATCCTGTTTCTTATAAAACTCAAAAACATGATCATAATATGGCAGAGACAGGAAATCGCACATTTCCCTGTAATATTTCTGAGGTTCCCTTACCAGGTCTTCGTAACGGATGGTATAAAACTGGTCGGCATGTTTTTTCTTGATATAATAAAGCTTCCGGGCCGAATGTTGCCACCGATAAGCCAGCAAGGCTGTGAATGGCCCTTCAAAATCTACATTTTTCAATGATATTATATTGTCGCGTGGGTCGCGCACGAGGTGAAGGAACTTTGCTTCCGGGAAAAGTTCGAGCAGTAGCGGAGTGTAGGTGGCATAAACCGGGTTTTTGTCACCTATCCATTTGATTTCTTCTTTTGGAAACAGGGAAATATAATCGTAATGAACTAATTTACAGATTGTTTGAAACGTAGTTTCACCTTCGAAGGAAAGAAGGTCGGTTTTCAATTTTTCAATATCAATATTCCAGGTATCGAATTTAATGTGCTTTTGCACATCTTCATGAAACGACAAAAGATCTTCCCGAGTCCAATGTTTTAATTTGCCGTATTTCTGATTCATGTTGATGATAAAGGCGCATTCCACCGGCGTGGCTACATTGGGATGAGCATCGAACAAGGTTCTCAGTAGCGTGGTTCCTGATCGCGGTCTTCCTAAAATGAAAAACATCGGAAGATCTGCCAATTTCTGTTTATCTGGAATTGATGACATGTAAAAAAGTTAAAATGGACCGGATTTCAAATTCTTAAGGGTAATTGCTTATTTTTGGACCGGTAAAACGGTAACTGTTTGAGTTTTCAAAAGTATAAAAATATAGCACACCGTTAACAGCCTTATACGTATTGAGCTTTAGCAGCATTCAGACCAGTACCAACTACCTATGAAAATCCCGTTCAACAAACCTCATTTTACCGGCCGTGAAGCCTACCATGTAGCTGCTGCAGGCACATCTGGAAAGATTTCGGGTAATGGGCAGTTTACACAGAAATGTCACGATTTTTTCATGCAGCGTTATGGTTTCGGAAAAGTCCTGCTCACTACCTCATGCACCGATGCGTTGGAAATGACCGCTCTGCTGGCCTGGATTGAGCCTGGTGATGAGGTAATCATGCCATCTTTCACGTTTGTTTCAACAGCTAATGCATTTGTACTTCGCGGAGCGCGAATCGTTTTTGCTGACAGCAATCCTGACAATCCCAATATCGACACAGCGCAAATTGAGAGCCTGATTACAAAGCGAACCAAAGCTATTGTTGTGGTTCATTATGCCGGAATAGCTTGCCATATGGACGATGTAATGCAACTAGCCGGGCGGTATAATCTTGTTGTCATTGAAGATGCTGCACATTCAATAGATTCCTATTACAGAAACAAGCCGCTTGGAAGCATCGGCCATATGGCGACATTTTCCTTTCACGAAACTAAAAACATCAGTTGCGGTGAAGGCGGAATGCTTGTTGTTAATGATATAAGTCTTGCTCCACGCGCTGAAATCATCTGGGAAAAAGGTACCAACCGGGCTGCTTTCTACAGGGGCGAAGTGGATAAATATGGCTGGGTGGATATTGGTTCATCCTTCCTGCCTTCGGACCTTGCAGCTGCTTATTTACTCGGACAACTTGATATGCTGGATGATATTCAGTATAAGAGGAAAGAAATTTTCAACATGTATTACGAAATGCTGAAGCCTCTGCAGGAGTCAGGTTACCTGAAATTACCCGTGATCCCTGAATATGCATCTCACAACGGGCATTTGTTTTATATTGTTACTGACGAGATTTCTCAGCGAAATAAATTAATAAAACATCTGAATAAGCGGGAAATTCAGGCAGTATTTCATTACCTGCCCCTGCATCTGAGTCCATATTATAAAGATAAATACAACGGACAACCACTCAAAGAGGCAGTTCGATATGCCGATTGCCTGTTAAGGCTCCCGTTTTTTTACGATCTTAGTGAACAGGAAATAGAAACTGTTGTAAAAGCGATTTCGGCGTTTTATAAGCTATAGCATTATTACAAACATATTGGATGGGAAGACTATCATTCCCAAAACTTTCCGGTAAAGAAAAAAGCACCCCGGCAATGAGGTGCTTTTTACATTTATACCGTTTATGGGATAGATAGTTGTGATTTATAAGCCCTGAATTTTAGATTCTATAAGTATTCAATTGCAGAACTTGGGTTTTGAGACTTGGAATTTGGGAATTGGAATCTCAACAATGTGGAAATTTTTCCTGTATGAAGTATAGCAAGAAATTCTGGAGTGTGCAGACAGCCTGCGGCTGTGCAGACACTCCAAAATTCTATTTCTTCCAAACCGGCAACCTGCCCGGTGTTGCCGGTGCACCCAGTTTTTCAACTTCCTTTTCTAGTTCCACGAGGTCGGTTTCACCAATACGCTTAATCTGATCATATACAGGTGGAAACTCAGCCATCAGGATATTATATGCATCCAGCTGCGTTTGAGTCGGAGCACCGGTTGATCCCCAATGCGACCATGCCATTTTCCACAGACGGTTATACAAAGTTACCGGAGCCGGTGGATTTTCCTCATCACTCGGACGATTGCTGTTGTTGTTAAATTTCAGCATAATATCTTCCAGTTGTTTCGAAACTTTGCTGATACGGGAACGCAATTCTGCATTATTACCTGGTACAGGGTTCAATGCGATTTGCAGTGCATAGGAACGTTTCAGCAAATCTTCAGCATATTGATCGGTACCACGCATAACGCGGGTAAGCTCAGCAACTTTTTTCTGAAAATCAGCCAGTGCGGCTTTATCAGTAGCCGGTAAAGTTGCATTATTTAAGGCAACTGCATTAAATTCAACAGGTCCGGCAAGTTGTTTAACAGTATCACGAACAGTCATCGAAAGGCTTACCTTGTATTTTCCGGGCATTACCGGAATTCCGCTTCGCGCTGCGGCAAAAGGATCGTATTTCTCTTTTCCATCAACAGGACTGAGGTCTTGATAACGTAAATCCCAGTTAATTCGGTTAATGCCGGTTGAAGGCGCTTTATTAATCCGGCAGATTTCGTTTCCGGTTTCATCGGTAATGGTAAATGTAAGATAGGCAGGTACTTCTTCGCGTTCGGTCCGAAGTTCTTTGTCAGTAGGTTGCGGAATCTTTTCCCCTTTTTCGAAAAGTTTTGCCTCACGGTCCTTACGCATATCCTTGTAAGTTTTTGGCGATTCTTTCAGATAATACGTGAAGACTGCACCAAAATCAGGATTCTTAGCAACGAAATAGGTTGAGCCCTGCCCGTATTTTGTATCAGACTGAATGTACATCAGGGCATCTTTTATGGGGAAAATATGAGCATCTTTTTCCAGCAGGTCTTTGTTTACCGTGCGCAATGGTGAATAGTCGTCCATAATGTAAAATCCCCGGCCGAAAGTTGCTAATGCAAGGTCACTCTCCCTTTTCTGTACGGCAATATCGCGAACCGGAATGGAGGGCATCCCGTTTTTAAGCTGAACCCATATTTTCCCGCCGTCGTTACTGAAATAGAAACTGAATTCAGTACCGACAAAAAGCAGATCAGGGTTTATGAAATCCTGCTGAATACTATGAACGGTTTCATTTTTAGGAAGATTGCCGGCTATTGAAATCCAGGTTCGGCCTTTATCCGTACTTTTAAAAATGTAAGGTTTGAAATCGTCGCGCAGAATATTATCAAAAGAAGCAAATACTACATTTTCGTCGAAACGCGAAGCCATCAGGTCACTTACATACGTGTTTTCGGGCACGCCAGGGAACTTTTCGGTTTTATTCCAGGTTTTACCTGCATCTTCAGTAACCTGAATAATTCCATCGTCGGTACCGATATAAAGCAGATCTGCTTTTACCGGTGATTCGTCCATCGAAACAATGGTTCCATAAAGTGAAGTGGAAATATCTTTAACCACAGCATCATAACTCCAGTATTTGCCCATCACTGGCCAGGTATTGCGATCGATTTGCGCAGTAAGATCTTCGCTTATAACCTGCCATGTATTCCCGCGATCGTCGCTGCGGAAAACTTTATTTGCTGCACAATACAGGCGTGTATGCGAATGCGGGCTCAAAATAAGCGGTGTATTCCAGTTCCAGCGGTAGGTAAGTTCATCTTTACGGGGTTCGGGCCTGATATCGATTGCTTCCTGGCTTTTGCGGTCGAAGCGCACCATACCGCCATATTGCGATTCGGCATAAACGATATTCGGGTCAACCGGGTCAATCTGCGACCAGAAGCCATCGCCTCCGTTAGTCGGGAACCATTCGTCGCTTACAACTCCTGATCCGCTGATATTACGGGATGGGCCGCCCATGCTGTTGTTGTCCTGTGTGCCTCCGTATACATAGTAGAAAGGTACTGAATTATCAACTTGTACACGATAGAACTGGGTTACAGGCAGGTTTGACTTGAAAACGTATTCCTTGCCTCCATCGAAGGATTCATAAATACCGCCATCACCGCCGATAAGCAAATGCTTAGTATCATTCGGATCAATCCAGAAAGCATGGTCATCGACATGGCGCTTGTTGTTACCAACCGAACGCCAGGTTTTACCTCCGTCTTCGGTAACCTGCGATACTGTTTCGGCCGAATAAACTTTATCCACATCTTTTGGATCGCAATAAATTTCGTTGTAATACTGGCCCTGGGCAGTATGATCGCTCATTTTCTGCCAGGTAGCACCACGGTTGGTGCTTCGGTAAAACCCGCCGGCATCTTCAGCAGCTTCGATAATGGCATAAATATAATCAGGATTCACAGGCGATATTGCCAGTCCGATTCCTCCCATATCTGCACCAGGTAGCCCGCTTTTCAGCTTATCCCATGTCTCACCACCATCGGTTGATTTGTAAATTGCAGTTTCGGGACCACCGCCGATTTTGGTAAACACATGCCTGCGGCGTTGTTCGCTACTGGCATACATTACATTCGGATCGCGCGGATCCATTATAATATTATTAACACCCGTATTTTCACTGATTTCAAGTACTTTCTTCCAGTTCTTGCCGCCATCAATACTTTTGTAAAGTCCGCGATCACCACCCGGACCCCATACAGAACCTTCGGCAGCCACATAAACAACATCACTGTTTTTAGGGCAGATAACAATACTGCCGATGTGCCTCGATTCCTTCAACCCCATGCTTTTCCAGGATTTTCCTCCGTCGATACTTTTATAAACGCCATCGCCGTAACCTAGAGCACGTTGGTGGTTATTTTCACCTGTTCCAACCCAAACCACGTTGGTATTATTAGGATCAATTACGACTACACCGATCGAATACGATTTCTGCCCGTCGAAGACCGGCTCAAAAGTGGTTCCGTTGTTGTTGGTTTTCCATACATGGCCCGAAGCTACTGCCACGAACCATTCGCTGTGGTTGTTGGGATTTATCGCAAAATCGGCAATGCGGCCCGATGTAAATGCCGGACCAATGGAACGCCATTTTAATCCACTAAAAGTGGATGATTTTAAGGTATCCGATTTTACTTCCTGTTTAGCAGACTCTTTTTTAGCCTTTGATTTTTGTGCTATGGCATCGGAGCCTGAAAAAAGTATGACAGCTGCAAGCAACGTTGTCATTATGCCATTGAACAAGGAGAGTGAGGTTTTTCTCATATGATTTTAGGTTTTGGGTTAATTTCAGTAAAGGATTAAATCAGGATAAATTCTGAATTTACATAAAGATTTAACAAAGATGGAATTTTATTCAGTACCAAAGTCTAAAAGACTGATGAAATATATGAAACTGTTTTTCTAATCGGTGAAAGAATCATAAAATCTGTTAAAATAAAATGTGAAGTGCAACGTTATTGTCGCATATTTGACCTTTGACTGAGATTAGCTTTTGAGTATTGAAATTACCCATTGATTCCCAATCACTAACCATATATTAACTTTTAATTCTTTCGACTATGAAATTCCTGATTCCGCTTACCTGTGCGCTGGTTACTTTTGCCCTGTTTACATCACAAACATCAACCGCCCAAACCTCAACTTTTAGATTGTCGGATTACAAAAATCCGGATTATCTCTACCAGACGCTGGATCTGAATTTTGGATTGAACAGCGGATTTACATTCAACAACCAATCAAATAGTGAGGCGGATTCCAGGAGTAACACGAGTGCCTTTTCACTTAATTCAGGAGCTGGCGCAGTGTATTCTTTCTATAAAAATTCTCCCAAAATTCAGTCTGAAAAGCATATTTCGCTCGATGCAGGAATTGGTTCATCATCCTTTACTATAAAACGGGAATATAATGATTCGGACTATAAATCTGGTTCTTTCAGCCATGGCGAAAATTTTTATATCCTGGGTTTAAAAAGGCTGTATAATGAAAAAAAGCAGTATTTTGAAGTGAATGGTACCTTATCAGCATTATATAACGGACTTTCTAGTCACAATAAAGCATTGAACTCGGGCATAATCGACTTCGAACAAGAATCCAACCAGAAAAACCTGAATTTGAATTTAACAGGAGCATTCCTTGTCGGAACAGGACGTATAGAACAGGTTCAGGATGCAAGACTTGCGATGTATATTCTTGAAGATCTTCAAAAACTTAATCGTGCAAATAAAATTGCTTCTGATGAGAATGTACTTGCTCTTGCCAGGGAAATAACTCTATTAAAATACAAACGCTTCTTTGATAACAGGTTACGCAAGATAGCTGAAATAACGGCAATCGATGCTTTTCTGCAAAAAAACGGCATATCCGGCACCACCGATGCAGCCTATTTCACTTCGCTGAATGATAACTGGGATTTTGCCAATAATCCTGTCAGAAACAGTGGGAAACGGCTGTTTACCGGTCTGGAAGCAAATTATGGCTATCTATATAATAACACGGTTAATGAAAATATTGTTCCGGACAATGAACCAAATGAATATAAATTAAACCAGGCTAATGGCGGTTTCTATTTAGTGGCAGGATTCAACTCTGAAAAGCCTAAAAGTCTTACATGGCAAAATTCTTCATCGGTTAAAGTCGGAGTCGGAATGCAAAGCGGGGTTAAAACTGAAAAAGAACCGGACATAGCGGATGAAACGAAATACTATTTATGGACTCTGCCGACTGTAAAACTTGCTGCCGACTATGGCTTTGGTTACTACCCGAATTCCCGCACCTGGCTCACGTTTAAATGGTGGCTGCTCAGTGGATGGGATAAAGAAATGGATGGAGACTCGAAAGATAAAAAAGAAGACCTTCAGAATAGATTTTATACCTATACCGGCCCGCAATTTAATGCATATTACTACCTGTCGGAAAAACTCCGCCTGAGCCTTACTTTCAATGGTGAATTCCGCTTCGATAATATAAAATATTTGTATGATGTAATCGAAGGTGCTCCCGAAAAAGAAACCTCAACCATATGGAATCAGCAGGTAAATGCGGCTTTGACATACAGTTTGTTTTAGAGCAATGTTTTTTTACCACGGAGGCACTGAGATCACAGAGGTTTACGGAGTTCCTTGTAAGTTAATCCGGACTGATATGGAGTTCCTTGTAATGTTGTATTTCTGTTAGTTCAAGCTCCGTGTTTCTCAGTGCCCTCCATGCCTCCGTGGTTATTCTTTTGCAATTATCCATTAATATAAATGTCATAGCAATGCAACCATTTCACCAATCCTCTTCCCTTTATCATCAGAAAGCTGAAGAAAGCGAAGCAGTAAAGCAAAAGTGGTTAAAAACAATGAATTAAGTACTACTTTTGTGAAAGGCTAATCCAATACTGTTTTGAGGAACGTTGTACGACTGATCACCGGCAAAAGCGATGTTGAGCGGGAACTTGTGCATGGTTGCACCCGCAACGATCGTATTGCCCAGCGTGACCTCTACCAGAAGTATTGCGATGCCATGTTCACCATTGCTTACCGCATTGTAAGCAACCGCGACGATGCCCACGATGCCCTGCAGGATGCCTTTATACAGGTATTCCGCGATATAGGTCAGTACCGTTTCGACTCGACCCTGGGCGCATGGATCAAAACCATTGTTGTACGCACTTCGCTCAGGCTACTTTCAAAAAACCGTAACCTGGCTTTTGCCGATATGGATGAAGTAAAAAGTGATGAAATGATTTTGATTCCTGACACGCTGGATAGTGAGTACCTTGAAAAAGTGATTCTTTCGCTGCCGGATGGATACAGAACCGTTTTCCTGCTTACAGAAGTTGAAGGATATACCCACGAAGAAACTGCCAACATGCTTGGTATTTCTGCGGGGACTTCAAAATCGCAGTTGCATCATGCAAAGAAAATGCTCAGAAACCGGATTTCAGCATTGATGGATTAAACATGAACGAAAACAAAAACCCAATCAAAAACAGGCTTAGCGAACAACTGCCTTCTCATGCTCCCGATCCGGGGTCATGGCAGCGCCTTTCCGCTAAACTGGATGCTTTGGACGCAGACACAGCCCTGCAGGAAAAACTTGGGACGCTTCCGGTGCATTCGCCCGATCCGGCAACATGGAACAGCATACTTTTCCGGCTCAACCGAACCGCTTACATTAAAACCGGTGTTCGTTTAACTTTATCGGCTGCTGCTGGTTTATTGCTGTTTTTAACGGTTTCACGCTTTGCCGACAGTTACTTTAATACTCCCATTCGCCCAGAAGTTGCCGAACAAGTTCAGCATGGAGTACCGCCATCTGCAGCAAGCGGTTCAGGATCAGAAAAGGTGCAGGATAACATTCAGAAACAGGCAAATGGTAATGCACAAAACGCTTCTGATGAAAATAGTACAATTGCCTACAATCCTGTAATTCCGAAAGTTTCACCTACTGTATTACAATTTGATTTTTCTTTTCCGGATAATGAAACATACCTGGAAATGGATATGCCATTACCTGACGAAAATACAACGGAACTGCTCGCCGGAATTACTTTTATAGATGTTGAATCATTCACAGGTGTGGGAAATGGAAATTCAGCCGGGGCATCTGAAACTTCTATTTTACTTAAAAAACAGGATAACCAGCTGGTTTCTCCACCGGTTAAATATTATTCACCTGTAGAGCCTGTTTCAGGCAGTGAAAAGAATAATTTCGCACTCACTATGAATTACCTGCCGGAAAATATTTATAACGGTACCGATAATTCACTTTTCCATAATGTAGATGTTACGGCCAGCTACAACAAGGAAAAAGTAAGGTTCAATACCAGTCTGGGCATGGCTTATAATGAAGAACAATTGGTTTTTGAAATGAATTACGATGTCAATATACCCGTAACCGCTACGGGACCCGGCGGGCATGTTGATACTGTTGGTTATGCTGTTGAGGCCCTTAATTCGGAGTACCAGGGAACTGAAAAACACCAGTATTTTACATATAACCTGGGTATAGGAAGGAAGCTGTTTAGTTTCGGAAAGTTTTCTTCATGGTTTAATGCGGGTGCAGGATTTGGAGTGAAACTCAACGATCCGGATATAATTGCTTCGACAGAAAAGAAAATACAGAACCAATATAATGCTAAAATTACTAGTGTGAATACCAACCAACCGGTTTATAATGATGTAAATGTTAATTTCGTTACAGGAATTGATTTTAGCTATAAACTGTTTAACAGGCTCAGCCTTTCGTTCACCCCGACCAGCCGCTGGTATTTTAAACCCGTGCTTACTGTCAGCGGTCAGGCAACCGATGAACTTACCCTCGGCTTTAAAACCGGCATGAAATTTGATTTCTGATACCGGAACAATACCTTTGTTTCCTAATTCCGGTTCTATGAAAAGCTTATTTACACTTCTGCTGTCAGCAGCTATTCTTTACGGTTATGCGCAACATTCGCGGCATGATCAGTTAAAGCCGGTTACAAGGCAATTACAAACTATTTCCCAAAAAAGTCTGGAAGCGAAATTTACTGCTGATATAACCCAGGGAAGTGCTCCGCTTACCGTGCAGTTTACTGATCAGTCAACCGGCAATCCGATCTCGTGGAAATGGACATTTGGCGATGGCGACAGCAGCCTCATTCAGATCCCGACCCATATTTACCAATCCGAAGGATTGTACACCGTAAAACTTACAATTTCGGATGGCATAAATGGTTATGCACTGGAGAAGAAAGATTATATCAGGGTAAATCTCAGTCTCAATAATTGCGATACACTCCGTTTTCCACTCCCTGAACCGCTTACCTACTATGTTATTCCTGACAAAGGCTATGTTACAGGTAATAATACTTATGGAGATAAAGCCATTTGCGATTATTTCGAAAATTTGCAACCAAACCTGGTCATAACGGGAATGATTTGTGAGTTCAGCAAGGCAAAGCAGGCTGCAGGAAATAATGAAAAGATTCCGGTTAAAATTTGGGAAACTGAAGTCTCGTCAGGAAAGCCTGGATTGTTGCTGGCTTCGGACACTATGCTACTATCGGCCCTGGTAAATGATGTAACAAATAATAGATATTCGACTATTGATTTTGCTGCACCGGTTCAGCCGGGCGGCTCGTTCCATATGGGTATTCAGCTTCCTGTCAAATCAGGAGATACACTTTGTTTGTGGTCAACATCTTCCGGTAAATTACCTGTAAATACTACCTGGATACTGCAAAATAACGATACCTGGGAATCGGCACAGGCATTGTGGACACCCCAGGGGGGACCCGATTTTGTGATTTCGAGCGCAATTTATCCCAAAATATGTTTGTTAAACAGCATCGGCAACGAGGAAATCCCGCTTCCTTTTGCAATCTGGCCTAATCCTGCTAAAGAATTCATAACTATTGTAAATCAGCGAGGTATGCAGGATAATTTCCTGTATTCGGTTGTTGATATTTCCGGAATGGAACTTCTGAAAGACAATCTTTCGGATACATTAAGTACCATGATTGATGTCAGTATGCTGAAACCGGGTTTTTACATTGTCCAGATCAAAGGCAAAAAAGCAGTGTTTTCAACCCGGCTCGTAATCAGGTAAATTGAATCTTCTATTAGGGATTCTTCCCGGACAAACAACTTGCGTTACCCTTCAATATTCAGTATATTTGTAGTATAAAACAGAAATATAAAAATCAGAACAATGGATAAAATAATAGTTGCTGTTGACCTTTCGGATCTTGCATCTGTGGCCATTGATTATGCTGCTTCGCTGGCAAAAGCTTTTAAAAGTCACGTCCGCATTTTACATGTTGTTGCTCCGATCCCTTCGTATTTGGGAAATGAAATTATCACGCCTGTAATGCCAATCGATAACAAAGAAGAAATGGCGAGGATGAACCAAGAATTAAAAGCTATGGCAGATTATCTGCAAAAGCAAGGTGTTGAAGTTGATTATGAGCTAACCAGTGGTCCGGTAATTGAAACAATTATCGAAAAAGCAGGAGTTTTTAATGCTGATCTTGTTGTTTTGGGTGCGCACAACCATGGATTCCTATACAGGGCTTTTATAGGAAGTGTTTGCATAGGAGTTGTAAAGCACAGCCACTGTCCGGTTTTGATTATACCTGGTAAATAGAAAAGCGGCATGCATATGTCTCAGCACTGTTTTACACAGAGAATAGTTGCTCTTCACAATATGTCAGTATCGGGTTAACATCAGTTTTGTGTTTAAAGTGAGTAATCCATTAGCGTTCAGGGAGAATCTATGATTTATCATTCCACAGTCATTTTTGTAGAAGATATTGAGGTTTCGAAGGAATTCTATACACGTTACCTTGGGTTCTCAGTCGAACATGATTTCGGGAAAAATATAATTTTGAGTAACGGGCTTACACTGTGGGAAATCAATCCGGAACATATAGTAGGTAAGCAGTTGGAAACCAAAATTGAGTCCAACCGGTTTGAGCTTTATTTTGAAGATGATACTATTCAGGAAGCGTTTGAAAAGCTTGAGAGAGCAGGTGTAAAATTTCTTCACACTCTGCATGAGGAACCTTGGGGGCAGTGCACTTTCCGCTTTTTTGACCCTGATAATCACCTGGTCGAAATAGGGGAGCCGCTGCCTGTTTTTGTCAGGAATATGAGTGCAAAGGGTTTGTCTCCGGAACAGATATCCGCCAAAAGCGGGATTCCGCCCGAAACGGTCCGGGCTCTGATCGGTAAATAAAATATAAAAGTGAAAGCAAAAATGATTGCCCCTTGCGGGATGAATTGTGCTACCTGCCTGGCGTTTCTGAGGGATAAAAATACCTGTTCCGGATGCTGGGGTGATAATGCAACCAAGCGCGAATCATGCACAAAGTGTTCTATCAAGAATTGCATATTACTTCAAGAAACTGAATCGAAATTCTGCTTTGAATGCAATAAATTTCCGTGCAGGCGATTAAAGCAATTGGACAAACGTTACCGCACTAAATACAATGTCAGTTTCCTCGCTAACCTTCAGGATATAAAAAGCTTCGGATTGGAGAAGTTTTTAGAATCGGAAAGTGAAAAATGGCTTTGTAAGAGTTGTGGAGGGACAATTTGTGTTCATCGGGGAATTTGTTTGAGCTGCAGAAAGCATTCTTTGCTACCAGATACGTTTCAAGATTCAAACCTGTCATCAAAGTGATGTTCAGAATACTGAAAATGAGCGCATAGCTTTCATATCAAAAGAGCAGATATTATCTTTTCTAATGTCCGATTGCAAATCCTGCAGTGCTGGAAAAATGATACATGTTAAAATCTTATTTTTCGTACTTTTGTAATTATGGATAAAACATCGGTGCATATAAGCAAATTAATCAGGAGTAACATCGCAGAAGTTGATCCTGATGCTCAGGTTATATTATATGGTTCCAGGGCTCGTGGGGATGCAAGAAAAGATTCGGATTGGGATATACTTGTACTCACGGATTATCCGGTTGATCTTAAAAAAGAAAGTTTATTCCGCGACCATCTCTATGAATTGGAAATTCGGACAGGTGAATCACTTTCTTTATTTGTATATTCGTTAACAGATTGGAATACAAAGCATAGAATATCTCCCTTTTATCAGAATATAACTAAACAAGGTATTTTATTATGACACTGCAGGAACGACGGGAATATGCAAAGAACAGAATTGAAACAGCGCATAAAACAATAGATGCTGCAAAGCTTTTAGCAGAAAACGGGTACTGGAATTCTGCTGTAAATCGTCTGTATTATGCTCTGTTCTACACTGTAAATGCACTGCTGGTTGTTAATGAGATCTATCCGCAATCCCACTCAGGGATGAGAAGTTTGTTTGCGTTTCATTTTATTAAAACAGGAAGAATGGATATAAAATATGGAAAACTTCTTGCCCAATTATATGACTGGCGTCAAAAGGGTGATTACGACAATATGTTTGATTATGATTCAGAATCCGTAATGACATTATTTGAACCTGTTATGGAGATGGTGATCCGGATAGAAAGGGAAATCAATCAGACATCTTAGACCCTAGCCCTAAAAAAAAATAGTGGCATTCAGTTGATGTTCTACATACAAAATTACCGGGCCTTCCCTCCTAACAATCTATCCGCCAAACCAGCTTCCCCCAGCCTTGCCAGCGATTGCCTGATCCAATTCCGGTTTTCGGGTTTATACCAGAAGAAAAATTTCCGTTGATCTTCTTTCTCTTGTTTACTCCGGGCAGTAAAAACCTGTTCGCCGGTATAAGGGTGGATTCCTGAATAGTAAATGGCGCTTGCAAGCGTTAAGGGCGTAGGTGTAAAATCCTGTACCTGCTCCAACTGAAAACCTAGTTCGCGGGTTTCGCAAGCAAGATGAGCCATATCAGAAAGGTTGCTGCCCGGGTGACTCGAAATAAAATATGGGATAATCTGCTGCTTTAATCCCTCTTCGCGATTCAACTTATCAAACGTCTGTTTAAACTGGTGAAAAAGTTTAAAAGAAGGTTTACGCATTATTTTTAAAATATGATCGCTGGTATGTTCTGGTGCCACTTTCAGACGACCGGAAACATGATTTTTTACCAGGTTACGGGTATAATCCGTTAATCCGAATCGTTTATCATCTTCAGCGCTGCGACCAATCAGCATATCGTAGCGTATACCACTTCCGATATAAATCTTCTTGATGCCTTTGAGTGCTGCGGCCTGCTTGTATAAACTGGTCAATGGTTTATGATCGGTATTCAGGTTATTGCAGATGGATGGGAAAATACACGAAGGCCGTTTGCATTTCTCGCACATATCCAGGTCAAAACCCTGCATCTTATACATATTGGCTGATGGACCGCCCAGGTCCGAAACATTTCCGCTGAAATCGGGCATTTCGGTAATGGCTTTCACTTCGTTAAGAATAGATTTCTCCGAACGGTTCGAAATAAATTTCCCCTGGTGAGCACTCAATGTACAAAAAGCACATCCTCCGAAGCATCCACGGTGCATGGTAACCGAATGGCGGATCATTTCGTAAGCCGGAACCGTTCCGCGCTTTTTGTATTTTGGATGTGGAAGCCGGGTGTATGGCAAAGCGTAAACCGCATCCAGTTCTTTCGAAGTCATTAATGGGAAAGGAGGATTGATGATCACCGCTTTGTCACCCGAATGCTGAATTAGCCTTTTTGCTGAAGCTTTGTTGCTTTCCTGCTCGATATGTTTGAATGATTCGCCAAAAGCTTTTTTGTCTTTAAGGCAAGCCGTAAAGGATGGAAGTGTGATGGAGTTCCCGGTTACAAATTCTTTTACGGCTGCTTCAGGCACTACAAATCCTGTCTGTGGAACATCCGTTATCCATCCTGGTTCAGGGTTTTCGTGAAGTTTTTTTAGAACCTCAACAATTCCTTTTTCAGCCATGCCATAAACCAGCAGATCGGCGCCGCTATCAATCAGGATGGATGGTTTCAGTGTATCCGACCAATAATCGTAATGGGCCAGCCGTCGCATACTGGCTTCAATGCCACCAATTACGACAGGAACATCTGGATAAATCTTCTTTAGAATCTGAGTGTAGACCACGGTAGCATAATCAGGCCTGAAACCTGCTTTCCCGTCGGGGGTATATGCATCATCAGAACGGAGTCGCTTGCCTGCGGTATAATGATTTACCATACTGTCCATATTTCCTGCGGCAACGGCAAAGCACAATTTTGGCTTTCCGAATTTGCGAAAATCGCGCAGGTCATCTTTCCAGTTGGGTTGTGGTATGATGGCAACGGTAAAACCTGCATTTTCAATCATCCTGGCAATCACCGCCGTTCCGAACGCCGGGTGATCCACATAGGCATCGCCCGAAATAATCACCACATCCACTTCATCCCAGCCATGGGCGAGCATTTCGTCGCGGGTAATCGGAAGCCAGGCTTTTAGAGGAAGTTGATCCATGGATAGTTGAAAATTTTAGCAAAGATACGGTTTGAAGGAATATCGGTTAACTTTGTTCGGGAGATTGATGGGATTGATGGGATTGATTGGATTGAGAGGATTGATGGGATTGATGGGATTGAGGAGATTGAAGGGATTGAGGAGATTGAAGAGGATTGATTTTTATATAGGATTGAGAACAAGTAAAAACAACAATTGATACGGAATGATTGAATCTGGCAAAATTGAGGTATCGGAATTTAATATCAGGATAGCAGAAGAAAGCGATGTTAAGCTAATCCTTCAGTTTATCAAAGGACTTGGTGAGTACGAAAAGCTAAGCCATGAAGTAGTTGCCACTGAACAGAAACTACGAAAAACCTTGTTTCAGCAAAAAATGGCCGAAGTGATTATTGGAGAGTTTAAAGGAGAACCTGTAGGTTTTGCGTTGTTTTTCCATAATTATTCAACCTTTTTAGGGCAGGCCGGAATCTACCTGGAAGACCTTTTCATAATACCTGAAATGCGTGGAAAAGGTTTTGGAAAAACGATGTTAAAATACCTTGCAAAACTTGCGGTTGAACGTGATTGCGGACGGCTGGAATGGGCTTGCCTCGACTGGAATGAACCTTCCATTTGCTTTTATAAGGGATTGGGCGCAAAAGCGTTGGACGACTGGACGGTTTATAGGGTTACCGGGGAAACGCTTTATAAATTGGCAGATATTTGAAGGGTTTGAAGAGTTTGAAGGGTTTGAAGAGTTTGAAGGGTTTGAAGAGTTTGAAGGGTTTGAAGAGTTTGAAAGGTTTGAAGCGTTTGAAATGTTTTTAGACCCTGAAACTCTTCAACCGAGCGTAACAAGCGCTGCACGGCAAATCCCGAAACCCTTCAAACCCGAAACTCTTCAAACCCGAAACTCTTCAAACCCGAAACCCTTCAAACTCTTCACACCCGAAACATTTTTTATGCCCCTAAAAGAATTTTACGATTACATAATCATCGGCTCCGGATTTGGTGGCTCGGTTTCTGCGCTTCGGTTAGCCGAAAAAGGATATTCTGTGCTTGTCATCGAAAAAGGAAAGTGGTTTAAGGCTGAGGATTTCGCAAAGACAAACTGGGACCTGAGAAAATGGTTATGGATGCCTTCCTTAAAATGTTTTGGAATTCAGAAACTGAACTTTTTAAGGCATATCAGCGCAATGAGCGGTGTTGGAGTCGGCGGCGGGTCGCTGGTTTATGCCAATACACTCCCAAAACCAAAATCTGCATTTTTCAACCAGGGATCCTGGGCAGGGCTGGCAGACTGGGAAAGTGAACTCGCGCCTCATTACGATACTGCCTGGAAAATGCTCGGAGCCTCTGTAAACCCGGTGCTGGCCGAAAGCGACCGCGCCATGCTGAAACTGGCACAGCAAATAGGTAAGGCTGAACACTTTAGTCCAACTACTGCAGCCGTTTACTTTGGTGAACCGGATGTAACGGTAAAAGATCCTTATTTTGACGGGAAAGGTCCCGAGCGAACAGGCTGCATACATTGCGGCGCCTGCATGACCGGTTGCCGTCACAATGCAAAAAATACGCTGGATAAGAATTACCTCCACCTGGCACAACAGCTTGGCGCTGAAATTATAGCTGAAAATGAAGTCATATCCATTAAATCTTTTGGTGAAAACGGGGAGAAAGGATACGAAATCAGTTTCCGGAAGTCCACAAGCTATTTTTCCCGGACACAAACCGTAAAAGCCGGCGGAGTTATATTTTCGGGCGGCGTTATGGGCACAATTCCATTATTATTGAAACTTAAAGGAACGACCTTGCCTGGATTGAGTTCCAGGGTTGGTCACATGATCCGGACTAACAACGAAGCCTTGATCTATAATACTTCAATAGATAAAACACTGGAACTGCACAAAGGAATCGCTATCGGTTCAATCCTCGAACTGGACGAACACAGCCACATAGAACCTGTCCGTTACGGCGAAGGATCGGGTTTCTGGCGACTGACCATGCTGCCGATGGTAAGCGAGAAAAATCCGATTTTACGAATCCTGAAACTTTTTGTGTTGCCTTTTACCGCTCCATTAACGTGGCTCAAAGTTTTTTTTGTCAGTGATTTTGGCAAAAGCAGTTCTATCCTTTTGTTTATGCAGCACCTCGACAGTACTTTACAACTTAAAAGAGGTATTTTTGGTGTGAAAACCCGTATTGAAAAAGGCAAAGCTCCAACCCCATTTATTCCCGAGGCACATCGTATCGCCCATATGTTTTCAGCAATTATTAAAGCAAAACCGCAAATAATGGTAAACGAAGTTTTTGCAGGAATTCCTTCTACAGCTCATATTTTGGGTGGTGCCTGTATGGGAAAAACCATCGCGGAAGGTGTAATCGACAGCAGCAACAAGGTTTTCGGGTATGAAAACATGTATGTTTTTGACGGCTCTATGATTTCGGCCAACCCGGGAGTAAATCCATCTTTGTCCATAACAGCAATTTCCGAAAGAGGAATGAGTAAAATACCAGTCAAGAAATAAAAAATGGAAGTTCAGGCTATAGTTAACCAGCAAAAAGAATTCTTTGAATCAAATAAAACCAGGGACATTGCATTCCGTAAAGAATGCCTGGTTCGTTTACGCACCGAATTGCAAAGACGCGAAAAAGATATCGCGAAAGCCATGTACGCTGATTTCCGCAAGCCTGAATTCGAAACGGTAATGACCGAAACGGGTATCGTTCAAAGCGAATTAAGACTTGCCATCCGAAAACTGCGTTCGTGGTCAAAACCTTTTGCTGTACGGCCCGTGCTGGTTAATTTTCCGGCTACTTGCCGTGTTTACAAAGAACCTTACGGAACAGTTCTGATCATTACACCCTGGAATTACCCGTTTCAGCTCGTGTTTTCGCCGCTGATCGGGGCCATCGCCGCAGGAAATACAGTAGTTATAAAGCCTTCGGAGCATTCGGCGCATACCAGCCGTATCGTTTCCGAAATAATTGCAGCAGTTTTCGATCCGGGACATGTAACGGTTGTAGAGGGCGAAGTGGCCGTTGCCGCCAGGCTGCTGCGCGAACGCTGGGATTATATCTTTTTCACCGGTAGTATTACAGTCGGGAAAATTGTGGCCAAAGCTGCTGCCGAATATTTAACACCCACAACTCTCGAACTGGGCGGCAAAAATCCCTGTATTGTTGATGAAACCGCGAATATTCCGCTGGCGGCGCGGCGTATTGTTTGGGGTAAGTTTATCAACTGCGGCCAGACCTGCATTGCTCCCGACTATATTCTCGTTCATAAAAGTGTGAAGGAACTTTTTATCACTCAATGCAAAAAGGAAATTATCCGTCTTTATGGCACCGACATTCAGCAATCGCCTGACTATGGACGGATTATAAACCTGCAGAATTTCGAAGGGCTAAAACGATGCATTACCGGCGAAAAAGTGCTTTTCGGAGGGAAAACCGATGCGAACGAGCTGTATATTGATCCGACCCTGCTCGATAACCCTGATCGCGGTAGCTATGTAATGAAACATGAAATATTCGGTCCCATCCTTCCGGTTATACCTTACGATACGGAGCGGGATATATATGCTTACATCGAGTCGTACGAAAAACCGCTGGCTTTTTATATATTTTCAAATCATAAGAAATTTATCCGGCGGCTGATTCATAACCATGCTTTCGGCGGGGGCACCGTAAATGATACGCTGGTGCATTTTGTCAATCAGAAACTTCCTTTTGGCGGTGTTGGATACAGCGGTGTAGGTGCTTACCACGGGAAACATTCGTTCGATACATTTACCGATGAAAAAGGAATAACCACACGCTACAACTGGCTAGATATCCCGATACGCTATGCTCCATACCAGGGTAAACTGAAAGTGCTGAAGTTTTTTATGAGGTGGTTTTCGTAGAGGTTTCCGCTGGTTTTTTTTTAAGGAGAAAGAGGTGAGAGTGGTGAAATGGGAGGTGCGAATCGGGAGAATAAGCCGGAACCACGCTCTATGGATTAATATAAAAAGATTTGTACCCAGGTTTATTATTTAAATTTCTGGTTGTTAATATAATCTATATGCAAGTGAAATACTGTTAACCGCTTTTATCGGGTTATAAAAACTCATATCCGGGGCTAAATTCCTACTGCTGGCAATATGCAAACCTATTTTGTTGATTTCAATTCCCAAAAATGGTTCTAAAAATAACAGCCCATTATCATACACAGATTCAGTGTTAGACTTATTCTTTCTTGTAATAAATGAATAGCCAAAAATAAAGTTTGCTCCATAACTAACATAAGCGGGCAACCCGAATGCAGTAATTTTGCTTTTGCCGGCAAACGGGAACAATATCTTAAAGAAACTGCTTCTATATATCGGGCTATCTCCTGTTACCTGAACATCCACATTCCTGAATGATTGTTCATATCCAAGTTTAAATCCGGTTACGAATGCTGTTTTATTGCTGATGTTTCTTGTCTTTTCCCGAACCGAAAGTCCAAGTTTATAGCCCTGAAAATTGCCACCTTCACGATATGAATAATAAGAACTAGAAGGAGTATAGTGGTATGGAACACTTAGGGTATATCCTGCTTCCACCTCCGAAAACCATTTTGCCTTATTTTTTATCTTTTGTGAAGTATTAGTATGATAAAGGGCCTGTTTTGAAATATCATTAATTCCACGTCGCGAAACACTAATTTCAATCATCTGTATTGAATCAGCTATTTTAATGGTGGTTTGTTTGCCAAATGCAGGAACCGGTATTGTGGTACGTTGATTATCGAAAGTTACAACTATCGAATCCGCTTCCTGTGCCAATGTTACTGTTGTTATCCCGACAATAAATCCCAATAGTAGTTTGATTGCTTTCATTTTCTTTTCTTTTAATGATATCCCTATGACTTTTTTAGATATTAGAATTAAAAAATGCGATACGTAAATGAAAAAGTTACATTTCCACGAAGTTCAATTGTACTTTCAGGCGCGTAACGGAGCAAAGGGTATGGAAGATTTTGTACATCCGGAGCATGGAAATCTGCCGAGAATAATACTCCCATTTTCCCTATCTCCAAACCTAAATAGGGTTGTACCAATGTTATATAAAATCGCCCTCCTATTAACGAAAGCTCCCCTATTTTTACATTATTAGTTGTAAAACCCAGACGATTACCAAGGTTAATTCTTGATGGTATTTTTATAATTTTAAAATGATAACTAATTCCAAAATGATAAAGCATATCGAAATTTATCTTCTTTATATTAAAAATAGAATCCTGGGAAATAATTTGACCCCCCGATTCGATTTTTGTTAGATAAGACTTTGCCTTAAAAAAGTATTGTTCATACCCGAAATTGAAACCTGAAGTAAAAGTATATTTCTTATTTATTCGATTCTCTTTTTCATACACGGAAAGTATTAATTTATACCCATTGCCATTATTTAAAGAATATTTTTCAGAGTTGTAGTAATGGATTGTATCAAGATCATATTCATATATACGTTCACCGTTTGATTTTGTAAATTCTAAAGAATAACCTGCCTGAATCTGAGAAAACCATTTTGATTTGTGTTTAGATTTTTCGGAAGTCTCATCATTCAAATACAATTGTGAAAAAGGAGAAGTTTCACCCGGTTTCCTAAGCCAAATACCAATTTCAACAACCTTATTTGTATCAGCATAACTCACTGATGTTTGGCTCCCGAATGCAGGCAACGGAATTATTGTTTTCTGGTTATCATAGATTACAATAACAGAATCTGCGTTTTGTGCTACCGTTGTGAAAGCTGAAAGCCCAATAATCAATACTAAGAATTTGTTTAGATTTTTCATTTTATCAGTAGTTAATATTTATACATACATAGCTGTTCTCATCGCCAATAAGGTATATTTTGTCAGGTTCACCATTTGGTTTCCGGCTAAGGAACATTTTTGTATTGGTAAATACATGTTTGATTTTCCCTTTCTGATTTTGTGCCATTTCATTGTTACTTATATTGTTAGCTCCAATATCCGAAGTTTCAATGGTGATGGTGTAGCGCAGCTTTTTCTCTGGTGCTTTTGCCAGTTCATTGGACTTAACCGCGACTGAATCAAGTAAAAGTGGTATTTCGGCTATTGTATTTTCAACCAGAACAATTGTATTTGAATCGGCAGCAACAGGTACAATTGTATTTTCACTTTTTTGATTTTGGAACGGCTTTTCTTTGGCAACTTCAGTTGGAGAAGTCTGGATTTGAGCCGGTTGGAGTGCACTTGCTGCAGGAATTGGCGATTTCTTAACTGTCGCAGCTACTTCTTGTTTGGGTTTGGAAGTATAATCAGCCGTCAATAAAAACAAGGTTCCCATCAAAAGAATAATTGATGCTGCTGCCCAATAATAGATTATTCGTTTCCGTCCGGTAACCTTTGGCTCGGCTATCAGAATGATCTTTTCAGTCAGTTCACTGCTTTCAGCTGAATAGTTTTCGAGCGGATCCGTAAATTTTGTTTTCTGCCATGATTCCCATTCTAATTTAAACAGTTCGTCAGCGTCTATTTGCTGAAGCAAATCAATCCTGGTTTGCGTATCAAAATCATCCTCCACCAGCCGGAACATGATTTCTTCGTAATTATCTATGTTTATCAAGGTTTTCATACGATTTCCAATTCTAAAATCTTTTCCTTAATCGCCTTCCGTGCCCGGAACAAATACACTTTAACCTGTGCTTCGGTTAAATGGGTAATTTCTTCAATTTCTCTGTAGCTGTACGATTCGAGGTCGCGGAGGGTAAGCAGTTCTTTGTAAATAGCTGGGATTTGATTTATGGCAAGTTGTACCAGTTGCTGATCATCTGTTTCATCCTGTTTGCCAATAAGTTCCGTAAATACCGATTCGAAATCCTGCGTTTTTACATCCGACCTGAACGTATCAATTATTTTTTTGTGCGCCACAGAGAACAAATACGACTTGGCTGACTTCATTTCCACCTTGTCCCGGTTTTTCCAAAGTACTTCGAAACACTCCTGTACGATATCCTCCGATTCAATTACGCTGCCTGCTACCCGCTTCGAAAACCGTAAAAGATTTGGAGTAAATTGCTTTGCGCAGATAATGAAATCGTCCTTCGTCATACAACAGTTAATCGGAAACGGGTTAAAAAAGTTACTTACTGATGAAAATATTGCTAAAAGAAATAGTATCAGGCTTATGCTAACGATTGTAAATAGCAGTATTTAAAACCATTAAATAGTATTCAGAATAACTAGAGAGGAATACTATTAGCTGATAAATGTAAGATTCTTATCCAGTTTTAAAGGTGTAATCCGGAAATTCTTTTTTTAAGTTGTGGTGATATTATAAAACATTCAAAATAATTTCCCTATTCAAATAACAGATCCGCTCTAACTCAAGTCACAACATATATTTTTACATATCGTCCCTACGGGACTTATTCTTCCTCGCAATTCGCTTTCTACCAATATATTGTCCCTACGGGACAGTCCCAGCGGGACTGCATATTGGTAGAGAATAAAGCAATCCTTTTTGCCTGAGTCCCGTAGGGACGAAATATTTGATAAAAGGCACATTCATTAGTTCAGTTTTTAATTAATGTATTTGATTATAAATGGGGAATTCAATTTCATTATGCGGAAGTTATTTTGAGAAATCCACACAACTGATTTCTACAAATTCGCATATCTAATAGTTTTCAATTGAAAAAACCTTTTCATTTGCAAAGTCAAAACTGTCCAATATAATTTACAATCCAAATCCCTGCGGGAGACTCTGATGTTAAAACGTTCAATCCTTATACTCTCATTAAGCCTTGCACTTTTTGCAAGTGAAACTGTTGCCCAGAAAGATGTTGTAAACAAAATTATCGAAATCGGCAAAACCGATAACCAAACCATGCAACACCTCGATGTGCTGTGTAACCGGTTTGGAGGCCGTCCGATTGGTTCCGACGCTTACGAAAATGCGGCTGAATGGGCGGCATCGAAATTCCGTGAATGGGGAATGCAGGTGCAGATGGACGAAGCCGGAACCTTGCCTGTTGGCTTTAACCGCGGACCGTGGTTTGGCAAATTACTGGGCGAAAACGCTATGGATCTGCATTTTGCAACGCCTTCGTACACTTCGGGCACCAAAGGCACTCAGACCGGACATGTACTGCCGGAGCCCAAAACCCAGGAAGAATTTAACCGTATGAAAGGCCGCCTGAAAGGTGCGTGGGTATTAATAACCGGTAAAAATGAAGGCTGGCCGATTGATTTTTCGGAAAAGGCAACCCATCGCAGGGATTCACTGATTGCAGCCAATATCCAAATCCGCAAACAAAACCGCGAAATTGAAGCCGAAAATGAAGAATCAGGCGACAGCATTCACAAAAAGGCCCTGATAAAACTGAACGATGAGCCTGCACTTTTTTACAAACAAATGAAAGATGCCGGAATCCTGGGAATTATTCAATCGGCAAAAACTCCGATTCAGGCTCTGTACGATCGCAAAAATATCGACAGCATGACTTTTGAAACCTTGCCGACCATACCCGACATTAAACTTGATGAACATCAGTACAGTATCATTGAGCAAATGGCAAAAGAACGCCGCAATTTTTTCCTCGAATTCGATATCCGCAACCATTTTAAGCCAGGACCCATAAAATATTACAATGTTATCGGCATTATTCCCGGCACCAAATACCCTGATGAATATGTAATCATGGGCGGCCACCTCGATGCATACGATGTTGGAACCGGCGGTGTGGATGATGGCTCAGGCGCAACCCCGGCTATGGAAGCAGCGAGGCTGATTATGAAAGCCGGAGGGCAACCCAAACGTACCATCCTGGTTTGCCTCTGGGCCGGCGAAGAATTCGGTTTGCTGGGTTCAAAAAGCTGGGTGAAACGAAATCCTGACAAGCTTTCGAAAATTTCAAATATGTTCAACCGCGATGGAGGCCCAACCGTTGCCAACAGCCTGAGTGTGCCCGAAGCATGGATGGATGATTTTGAAGAAATATGCAAACCTCTGAATGGCATCAATCCTGATTTTCCTTTCACCCTCAAAAAAGGTGAATCACGCTCAAAACCCAAAGTTGCCTGGGGAACCGACAGCGGTCCGTTTGCCGTTGAAGGCGTTCCCACACTTACCTTCGGAACTGAAGATACCAAAGGCTACAATTTCAGTTATGGTGAAATTTGGCATACCGAGCGCGATTTATACAATAAAAGTATCCCCGAATACCAGGAACATACTTCAATTGTAACAGCTATCGTGGTTCTGGGCGTTGCAAACCTGAACCACCTGCTTCCTAAGGAAGGGTATTATTTACCTTAAAATTCATTGGTACTCAAACTGGAAAATGTGGCTAAATATTAATTTGATGTGCTGGGAAAATTGAAAGATAAATAATTACAGTTACTGATTATTTAATTGATGAAGTTAAATGTAACAAAAAGTGAGTAGAATCTTGTATAGTGATTGTCAGATATCTAAATAGGATGTTACCATTTTGCATGAATATTTTTATTCTTTTACTTTTTGCTTGATCAAAAAGTAACAAAAAATCAAGGCTTTCGAAAAATACGTTGCGGTTCTAAGCCGGAGGTATTTTCTCGCAATACAAGGCATGGAAGAATAGAGCAACGCACAGCATTTGTTGTTGCTGTGTATTGCTACGCACATGCCATCAGCACATACCTCCGTCAAGAACCGCTAACGTATTTTTCTAATGCCGCACCCTTCTATGAAAATTTATCCTCTGGCAACATATTGGAACAATGATTTGGCAAAGAGTAAAATTTTGAAGGTGTAAGGACCGGCCTAATAGAAATTTTACAACAGATGTAGACGAAGGTAAAATGCGCAGGCACGTGTGTAGCAAAACACCAGCTTCACGTGCTGTCAAGATGATGTTCCCAAGCTCTCAAGCCTTGTTTTGCGAGCCTTTACCGAGGCGTACATCTGTGTAAAATTTGTATTAAGCCTTGACCTTTTGTTTCTTTTGGGTCAAGCCAAAAGAAAAATGAAAATATACATAAAATCAAATAGATTGTAGCCAAAGAAGTAAGCCAGCACATCAAAAAAATATCTTGCCTTAATTTTATTACATTATTTGCTTATATTTGGTGAGTAAAAGCCTGTTTAATATTCATCTTTTAGAAAATTATAATATGAAAACAAGTTATTCACTTATTCTGTTAATTAGTGTTTTATCACTGGTCTGCATTCAAAACGCTAAAAGCCAGAATTTTCAGATAGTAAATCAAAGGCACGACAGTTACTATAAGGCGGCGTATTCTATCTGGAACTCTCAAATGGCTGAAGATATAATGGCAGTTAAAACCGATTCTGTTGCATCCTTCCCTTCGGGAGATTCAGTATTTTACTTTTACAGGCAGATGCAGGATACATCGTATATTTTTGGAGAATGTAATTTAGATATGACAGCACCCTGCTGGCTTGGGACTCATGTTCTTATCCGGCCGGATGGGGAAAATCTTCTTTTTAACAGGGAAGGGGATACGATTTCGATAAAAATACAGGCGGGTTTGGGCGAGAGCTGGGTTTTTACCCGGCATGAAGATTACTATTTTCAGGCAACACTCGAATCGGTGGTGTTTTCGCCCGTTGCCACAACAAATGACTCGGTTAAGGTTATTTCGCTACAGGCATATTCCAATTCAGGGACCCCAATTGCAGACTGGTTTAACCAGAAAAAAATCCGCTTTTCCAAAAACCATGGCATCACTGAATTATACAGCTTTTATAACTTCCCGGCCGATACAAACCGGTTTGAATTTTATGAATATGAACCCTTAACTATCGCAAGCGTTTATGATTACGGGATAGGTGATGTATTTCATTTTAAGAACGGTTCCGATCTTGCCGGACCGCCTCAATATAAGGTTATTACAATACTCTCAAAATGGCTCTCAGCTGGGAATGATACCATTTATTACCGCCAGCGGGAAAAAAAATACATTAATACATTGATCTTTGATCCGGATCCGCATGTTACACATACCACCCAAACCGATACTGTAACCGTTTGGTATGCGAATCCTGATTCGTTGCTGTCGGGAGTAATGCCGCACCAGCAAATATTTGGCCCGTACTCAAGTTTAGGGTATTATACGCTAACAGCTAACAGCAATTATTGGAATAGCAGGTCCACTATGTTTTATGATTTCAGTACCACGCATTGGTTCGATGAAAGTCTGGATTGTTATACAGCGGCTTTTGAGCCAACTTATGATTACCACTGCTATACGAATGGTTGTGGTGCAAGTTACTCGTTTCATGAGGAGCCTGCTGATTTCAGTGGCTTTTATAATAAACTGGTGTATTATATTAAAGGCAATGAAATCTGGGGCGATCCGTATATCTTAAACGCAGTAAACGAGATCCCGAAAGGAGAAATCGCGGTTGAAGTTTTCCCAAATCCTTTCCGGGAACAGATTGAAATTCAGGTTAACACATTTGCTGCAGGTACTGTAAGTTTATACTTGTATTCGATGAGCGGCAATTTATTGTTAAAATTAGAAGAAACTCAAAAACAACCCGGCATTTATTCATACTATCCTGATTTGTCGGGACTTGCTAAAGGCGTTTATATTCTGAAATACGGCGCAGGAGAAAATATAGGTTATAAGAAATTGAT
>JBGSUB010000046.1:0-2930 GCA_041753535.1 Lentimicrobiaceae bacterium | reverse complement strand
GACTGAAAAAATCTCTCCAATTGTTAGTAATATATTGTCAAAAACTCTTTTAATCATTTATACTGTCATTCTTTTAATTGGGCTTATTGGAATGACTTCTTCTGGAAATACATGGGGGAATAGTGGACTTTTATCTGGTATTATTTTAGTAGCATGGGCTTTACCTAATATTCTTTTAGCTACTATGATGACCAATGATTTTAGGTTTACTGGGATTACTAAATTAGTTTTGGGTATTCTTTCATTACTCATAATTATCATAACGATAAGAGACAATGAATACACAGGTGATTCAGAACGTTCTTTTCGTATGATAACTTTTTTGACTTGTATATATTATACTTTTGAAGGATATTTATTTATTGCAAAACATAAAATGATTAAATAAAAGCAGCCGCTAATAAATAGGAGTTCGTGTGGGCTGCAAGCCCAAACAAGAACTCCCGGTTGAACTAAATTCCGGGCTATTCACTATGGACTTATCGGGCAGGTTTTGATCATATATCAGACAAAATACCTCAAGCTGAACCATGTTTTTTGGGGCACTTTTCCCAAATCATCACCTTATTCCGCACCGTTTCATAAATTAACCTGTTGTTTTAAATGTTTTGTTGACAATAATTGCTGATTTAGCCCACTTTAGGCAATAAAATTACCATCCCCATACAAAATGAGGTTAAAAAAGGGCATTATCAGCAAACAAAAATCAATGCATAGAGCCCAGTTGGGGAACGCACTTTTGGTATTTCTTCAAAGCGGTGCAATTTGCCCTGGTTACAAACCGGGCATAAGAAAATATCAAATCCGGTAAGCCTCAACAAACGTTCCTGTAGCGATTCCTTCTTCAATTTTTCAATTCCGGGTTTGGGTTTCTGCTTTTGGACAATGGACTTGTATGCGGAACTGTATATTCCGAACCGGCGTATCTTGACAAACCTTTTTGGGAGGATATGCATACAAAACCTGCGCAAAAATTCAACACCATCCAGATTAACAGGCTTTTGCCTGGCATTATCGGCATAGTCCTTGTACAGAAAAGTTACCGATTTATCGTCGATGTTTAAGATTCGGCTATTGCTGATTGCCACGCGGTGGGTGTAATTTCCCAGGTATTTGACCACATGTTCGGCTTTGGCCATTGATGGTTCGCAAAAAACCACCCAAGGCTTTTTCCAAGCCTTGTCAAGCATCTGTTGATATTTAAGCAGTAGGTTTTGTTTTATGAGCCAGGCCTTAAGCTTTTTCATAAAATGACTTCTGAAATCGATGCTTAGAAGTTCAACAGGATACAAATATTTACCACCACTCCCAATCATTTTCCAGTTGCCGGCCAGGGTAAACCCGGCAGCAGGCACAATACAATGCAGGTGTGGGTGCAGGCTAAGGTTTTGTCCCCAGGTGTGTAAAACACAGATAGCCCCAGTTTCGCTGCCAAAGTTCCTGTACCCAAAAGTTCGCAGGGTACCCCACGCCGAAGCAAAGAGCAGGTTGTAGAACCATGCACTATCGAGCAAACAAATATCATTAAGCTCGTGGGGCAGGGTAAAAACAATGTGATAATGCTTCACTGGCAGGCAGGCCTGCATCAAATCATCGACCCAAAAGGCCTGTTTAGACAATTGGCATTTTGGGCAATGCCTGTTGCGGCAACTGTTATACGATACGCTGATAGCCCCGCATGCATCACAGGCACTGGCATGGCCACCCAAAGCAAGAGTCCTGCAAATGGAAAGTGCATTAAGGATACGCAGATGGTATGCATTTGGTTTGTATCTTTGTACAAACGGTTTGGCAAACTGTTTAATAATTTGCGCAAGCTCAAATAACGGGCGGCTCATACTTTTTTAACATACAGCGTGTCCAGTGGACTATGTGCCTTTACTAGGGGGCATTGGGCAATATGCAGATATACCATGGTGGTGGCAATTTCGGCATGTCCCAGCAGATCTTTAAGGGTAACAATATTTAGTCCCTCTTCTAGCAAATGTGTGGCATATGTATGTCGGAGAGTGTGTAGGGTCACCTCCTTTTTGATGGAAGTTTTTTTGATGGTTTCGCGCATTATCCATGCGAGCCCACGGACGCTGTAACGCCCGTCGGGCTCCTTTCCGTTAAAGAGCCAGATATGTGGGTTTTCGGCATTTATGTACTTTCGCAAGCCTTTTGCCATATAATCCGACAATGGAAGGATGCGGTCTTTCTTATACTTGCTCTGGCGGATATGGATGGTCCTGCGTTCGAAATCGATATCGGAGATTTTAAGGTTAATCACTTCCTGCCCTCTTAGTCCGGCAGAATAAACCAGGGTGAGCACGATCCTGTGTTTGAGCAATTTGGGTGCCTTAAAAAGCTCACGAAGTTCGGCCCTGTTAAAAATCACAGGCAACCTGGTATCTCCTTTAAGTGAAGGCAGATCTATAGCCCTTTTGTTTTGGCCAATTAAACGAAAATAGTAACGCAATCCATAAACGGCATGTTTAAAACTGCTCCGCGATGGGGCTTTTGGGTCAAGGGCAAGTGCACAAAGGTATTCGTTAATCTCATCATCTGAGATTTGGTCCGGAAGCTTTGAGAAATGGAGTGAAATACGGGAAATACTCTTGATATAGTTATCCAGGGTACTTTGGCTTTGGCCACGCAAGGTTACTTGTTGTCCTAGTTTTTTGTAAACCATTTCAAATCCTGGCACAGTTTCAATGGCTTTTTTTAACAATGTTGGTTCATTACGCTTTTTCATACGACAAAATTTTTAAATTAATAATGCCGTAATGTAATAAGCTTCAATTTATTCTTTATTTTTGGATTGAAATGGAAAGCTATCCCCTTAGGGATTTAGTTCAACAAGGCGTAACGGTCAATATTGACTCCATATATCGCTTTTTAGATAAGCTGAATGATAAACTGAAGTCGCAAGTTGAACAAATTGCTTT
>JBGSUB010000045.1:0-167915 GCA_041753535.1 Lentimicrobiaceae bacterium | reverse complement strand
AGGGTTTCGGGTTTGAAGGGTTTCGGGTTTGAAGGGTTTCGGGTTTGAAGGGTTTCGGGTTTGAAGGGTTTCGGGTTTGAAAGGTTTCGGGTTTGAAGAGTTTCGGGTTTGAAGAGTTTTGGGTTTGAAGAGTTTCGGGTTTGAAGAGTTTCGGGTTTGAAGAGTTTCGGGTTTGAAGAGTTTCGGGTTTGAAGGGTTTCTGAGTTTGAAGAGTTTCGGGTTTGAAGAGTTTCGGGGTTCGGGGTTTGAAGAGTTTATGTTTATCCGAGCACTGAGCCTAGTCGAAGTGCGGGTTAGAAGTTCACTTACTCAGTTCAGTTTTCCTATTACTTAAAGAACAACAAGCTAACATTTTTTAATTGTCAAATCGTCGAATTGTCAAATTGTCGAATTGTCGAATTTCTTTCTAATTCCCAAGCTACTTTCAATCCGGTAACGGCAAAAATAATTATTTAACTTAAATTTGCAGCCCTTTGGGATGTGAACAATTGTTAAAAGCACTCATTATTAAAGTAATACCTTTTAGACTGGGCTTTTAAACAACTAATATACAACCAAATACATTACAAGCAATATTTATTTCATAAACTTCACAAATCATACTTCATAATGACCAGTACCGAAATACGCCGTACTTTCCTTGATTTCTTTGCTTCAAAACAGCATCATATCGTTCCCTCCGCTCCCATGGTGGTGAAAAACGACCCGACTCTTATGTTCACTAATGCCGGGATGAACCAGTTTAAAGATTGGTTTTTGGGCAATGAGCCTGCCAAATGGTCGCGTGTTGCTGATTCTCAGAAATGTCTCCGTGTTTCGGGTAAGCATAACGATCTTGAAGAAGTTGGCCATGATACTTATCACCATACCATGTTCGAAATGCTGGGCAACTGGTCGTTCGGTAACTATTTTAAAGAAGATGCCATAGCCTGGGCCTGGGAACTGCTAACTGAAGTCTACAAAATTGATAAAGATAAATTGTACGTAACCATTTTTGGTGGCGACAAGTTCGATAATATGGCCGAGGATACCGAAGCACTCGAAATCTGGAAAAAATACATTTCTGAAGACCGGATTCTTCGAGGATCGAAAAAAGACAATTTCTGGGAAATGGGCGATACCGGCCCATGCGGTCCATGTTCCGAAATTCATGTGGATATACGTGATGAAGCTGAAAAAGCAAAGATTCCTGGCGATAAACTTGTAAATAACGATCATCCCCAGGTCATCGAAATCTGGAATAACGTATTTATACAGTACAACCGGCAGGCAAATGGCTCGCTGGTTCCGCTTCCGGCAAAACATGTCGACACAGGAATGGGCTTCGAAAGGCTCTGCATGGTTTTGCAAGGCAAACAAAGCAATTACGATACGGATGTCTTCACGCCTCTGCTTGCTGAAATCTCAAAACTTACTGGGATTCCTTATGGCAAGGATCAGAAAAGTGATGTAGCCATGCGGGTAATTGCCGATCACCTCCGAGCAGTTACTTTCGCTATTGCTGATGGGCAACTTCCGTCGAATGTAAAAGCCGGCTATGTGATCCGCCGTATTCTTCGCCGCGCGGTGCGTTATGCATACTCATTTCTGAATATGCGTGAGCCGCTGATGTTCAAACTGGTTTCTGTTCTTGAATCACAGATGGGTGAATTTTTCCCTGAGCTGAAGCGGAATCATACGCTTATTGAACGGGTTATTCATGAAGAAGAGGCTTCTTTCCTGCGCACGCTGGCGACTGGTATTGTGAAATTCAATCAATACATCACTTCGCACCCGGATCAGAAGGTGATTAACGGGGAATTTGCTTTTGAGATGTATGATACGTTTGGTTTCCCGATCGATTTAACTCAGCTGATGAGCCGCGAATTAGGCTGGGATGTGGACATGGAGAATTTCAGCCTGAAACTGGAAGAACAGAAAAACCGCTCACGACGCGACGCTACCGTTTCTACTGACGACTGGCATGTGCTCGAAGCCTCCGAGAGCACTGAATTCCTGGCTTATGATACTACTGAAGCCGATATTAAAATTAGCCGCTACCGAAAAATTACTGCCAAAGGGAAGGATGTTTACCAGCTTGTTTTCGACCGCACCCCATTTTATGCAGAAAGCGGTGGACAAACAGGTGATACCGGAATTTTAGTTTCGGCAAACGAAAATCTGCAGGTAATTGATACCCGAAAAGAGAATAACCTGATAGTGCATATTGTGGAAAATCTGCCTGAAAATCCGGATACTTCGTTCATGGCTGTGGTTGATACGGATCGCAGAACGGCTACAGCCAATAATCACTCAGCTACGCACCTTTTACATTATTCGCTTAGAAAAGTATTAGGAACGCATGTTGAACAGAAAGGATCGTTTGTTGGGCCTGATTACCTTCGTTTCGACTTTTCGCATTTTCAGAAAGTTACAGATGCAGAATTACTCGAAATCGAAAAAATGACAAACAGGCTTGTCCGCGAAAATGCGAAACGAGATGAATACCGCTCGGTTGGCATGGACGAAGCAATAAGCATGGGAGCACTGGCATTTTTCGGTGAGAAATACGGTGATAAAGTCCGGGTGATAAAGTATGGAGACTCGGTTGAACTTTGCGGAGGTACACATGTAGATGCAACCGGCCAGATAGGATTGGTAAAGATAGTGAGCGAAGGTGCTATTGCTTCGGGGATACGTCGTATTGAAGCCATTACTGCTTCAAAAGCAGAAGAATATGTATATGAGAAGGAAGCAATGATCGAAGGATTGAAACAGTTGGTTAAAAGTCCGACAGAACCGTTAAAAGCAGTTCAGCAACTCATTGATCAGAACTCAGAAATGCGAAAAGCCATCCAAGTTATGAACCATGAGAAAGCGCTGAAACTAAAAGACGAATTAGTTACAAAAGTTGAGAATATAAACGGAATGAATTTCCTTGCTACCCGCATTAATGCTGATGCTTCTGCTGCTAAAGATATTGCTTTTGGAATGCGCGCCGAGGTTGAAAACCTGTTCCTGGTTCTTGGCTCAGAAAATGACGGAAAAGCAACGCTTTCTGTTCTGGTTTCTGATGAATTGATTGCCTCGAAAGGCATGAATGCAGGCAATATTGTGCGTGAACTGGCTAAATCTATTCAAGGCGGTGGCGGCGGACAAGCGGGTTTTGCAACTGCAGGTGGCAAAAACCCACAGGGATTGGATGAGGCGTTGAAACTTGCACGAAATTTTTTAGCCTAATTGGACTAAGTTGAAAGAGGAAGAATGGATTTGTAGGTTTTTTTTTAAAAACTCACCCCCTGCCCCCTCTCTTTGAAGGAAAGAGAGGGGGTGGATTGTACTAAAGGGAAATATTTCGAATAGTTAGATTGGAACTTACTCACTCCTGTCTCCTCTATTTGTAGGAAAGAGAGGGGATGGATTGTGCTAAAGGAATAGCTTTCGCATACATAGATTTTTATACACTCTCACAGTCTCCCCGTTACATTGTAGGGAAGGGGACCTGGGGTGAGGCAAAAAAGCCTCCCTCCTATTACACTCATTATCTATCATTTATAAATTATTCACAAAATATTTTACAAACTTCACCCGATAAACCGCACTTTTCAATAATTTTATAATTCAAATTTTCAGGCATGAACAATATCCGCAAAGAACCACTTAATACACTGGGCAGCAACTTTATACCGGCTGAATATATTCCACAGGGAAAGAACGAATATTACCTCCGCTACCTCCAGAATCCCGACAGCAGCCGTTACAGGCAACTGAATGCGCACGAAATTGAAGTGCTGGTAAGAAACCGGAATACCAGCGACAACTGGAACAACCTCTTGGTTTCGGAAGAATTTAACCCTGAATTAGTTAAAAACTGCAAATTCTTCGGGCTGGTTCGAATCGGGAAACTGGAATCTTTTTTCCTTGAATTCAATGATTTACGAATGCCGGTTGGATTGTACAACAGTATTATTATTAATTGTGATTTTGGCGATAATGTGGTTGTTGATAATGTAAATTATATGGCATACTATATTGTTGGTAACGAAGTAATTATCACCAATGTAAATGAAATGTCAACCACCAGTCATGCCAAATTCGGAAACGGAATACTCACCGAAGGTGAGCCTGAAGAAGTGCGTGTATGGATGGAGATATGTAACGAAAATGCAGGACGCGCGGTAATTCCTTTCGAAGGGATGCTTGCCGGCGATGCCTGGCTTTGGAGCCGCGACAGGCAAAATGCTGACCTGCAGCGCCGTTACCGCGAAATGACTGAGAAAAAATTCGACAATCAGCGTGGCTACTACGGTACAATCGGTGATCGCACAGTGATTAAAAACTGTAGTATTATTAAAGATGTAAAAGTCGGTTCGGATGCATACCTGAAAGGTGCCAACAAACTAAAAAACCTCACTATCAATTCGGCACCCGAATCCATTACCCAGATAGGCGAAGGCTGTGAACTGGTAAATGGAATCATCGGCAAAGGTTGCCGGATTTTTTACGGGGTGAAAGCTGTTCGGTTTATGTTAGGTTCCAATTCGCAGTTAAAATATGGAGCCAGGCTGATCAATTCATTCCTGGGCGACAATGCCACCATTTCGTGCTGCGAAGTACTTAATTCACTGATATTTCCTGCCCACGAGCAGCACCACAACAATTCGTTCCTCATTGCTGCAACGATCGAAGGGCAGGCAAATATTGCCGCCGGGGCAACCATAGGATCGAACCACAACAGCCGCGGTGCTGATGGGGAAATACTGGCAGGGAGAGGTTTCTGGCCGGCATTATGCACCAGTTTGAAACATAATTCGCGCTTCGCCCCTTTCACCATTCTTGCCAAAGCCGATTATCCATCGGAACTCGATATTCCCTTTCCTTTTTCGCTGGTAAGTAACGATGTTACAAACAATTTACTGGTTATCATGCCGGCTTACTGGATGATGTACAACCTGTTTGCACTTGAGCGTAATGCCTGGAAATATGAAACCCGCGACAAACGCACCGAGAAAACACAATTCCTCGAATCGCACTACCTGGCTCCGGATACTATAAATTCAATTTTCGATTCAGTCCTGCTGATTGAACTACTTGCGGGTAAACATTTTTGCGAACTTAACCACAAAGGCAAGGATTTTTCGGATATGGAGTACCGGAGTTTTGGCATCTCCTACCTCATGAAGGAAACAGACAAGCCGACTTCCTTAACTATTGAAAAGCATACTTTTGAAAATGGCAACCGTCCTGTAAAAATTCTTAAACCTGCCGATGCCTACAAAACCTACCTTGATTATATTAGGTATTATTCGTTCGATCTTATAATTGACCATTACAGAAGGAATCCCGGGCTTACAAAGGATGATTTTTTGAAACTTTTGTCAACACCGGTTGAAAGGCAACAATTCGAAAATGTCGGGGGCCAATTTATCCCTTCAACTGAACTCAGACAGCTAAAAAACAAAATTGAATCGTACGAAGTGATAAGCTGGCAGCAGGTTCATGAATTTTATGTCAGCCAAGGAAAAGCATTTGCCGGTCAGAAGTTAAGCCATGCCATTGCTTCATTGCAGGAATTGAATAAAGATAAGTCTTTCGACGAATCCTACCTGGGAGAAATGCTGGATTGGTACCTGAATTTTCGCAAGCATTTGTTGGCTGAAATTCGTCATTCGCGGCAGAAAGACTATGAAAACCCTTTCCGCCAGATGCTTTATGCCGACGTAAAAGAAATGGAAGCGGTAATCGGCAAACTCGACAAAACACCTTTTATCGTTCAGCAACAGGAAAAATTGAAGAAGGATGTGGTTTTTATACAGGAATTAAAACTAAGGTTTGGTGTTGCTGAATAACAGATGCAGTTATTTCGCCTTTGCAGACGCTATATTTCTCAGGTATTTAATCCTTTACCCTTCTTAAATCCAAATCCTGAAAATCGAAGCTGAAGTCGATATTGGGAGATATGCCTTTCATCCTGATGCTCTGAGCTTTACCTTCTTCATCCAGGCTAAAAATGGCGAAAGCATCGGCATTCATATCCTGGTATTCCCATTTAATGGCAAAAGAGTTTGCTTTATAAAAACTCATCGGGCCATTGAGTTTTGGCGAACGGAACGATTTGATCCAAAGCTGGTTATCCTTTATAAAAACTTCCATTTTCCCAAACCACTTATCTTCGTATATACCAGTATAATCGGCGGTTTTAATATGCGAATGATCAGCTGTTTTAACTGTTTCCCAAACTTGTGTTGTAACAGAATCGGCAGCACCTTCGTTAGCCTGATAACGCTGATAATAAGTTTCGATCCAATCGAAATTATCCATACCCATGTAGCTCTCAATTATCGTTTGAGCAACAGTTGAAAATAATCCGGCACCTCCATTTTCAGTATTTGTTAATACCACAACGCCAAGGTTTTGGTCAGGAATTAAAAAAGTAATTGACAGCATTCCCGGTAAGCCGCCTGTGTGTGAAACACTTAAATTACCTTTGATATCAGAAAGGCCCCAGCCTAAACCGTAGCCGGCAAAATGTGAGTTGTACCGGGGATTTTGCCCAACGTTGGTGGTGGTATGTATTTTCCACATTTCGCGCTGGCTGGCCTGGGTAAAAAGTTGTTTTTCCAAACCAGGTCCATATTTCCCTTTGTTCAGATGCATTAACATCCAGTTGCTTAAATCATTTACATTGGAAATAATTCCGCCGGCGGCCCCGTTAACCATTTCCTCATAAAGAGAAATTTCCCTTATTGTTCCTGTTACTGTAGAATGTGGCATGGCCATGTTGCTTTTATCCTTCATCCTTGAAAGTGCACTATACGTATTATCCATTTGCAGAGGTTCAAGAATTCTCTTGCTGATGAAATCCTCCCAACTCATGCCGCTTACCCTGGCAATTACTTCACCTGCAACCAGGTAAAGCAGGTTATCATAATCAAATTTTGTACGGAAAGCTGAAACAGGTTTAAAATATTGGAAATTTGATAAGATATCCTTCATTGTAAAGTCGGACCCGTCAGGAAAAAACATAAGATCGCCGGCACCCAGCCCAAGTCCGCTTCGGTGTGTGAGCAAATCCTGGATATTAAAATTGGCAGTAACGTATTCATTATACATGGTAAACTCAGGTATATACTTAACTACCTTATCGTTCCACAACAGTTTGCCTTCTTCAACCAAAATTGCCAGCGCTGCGGTTGTAAAAGCCTTGCTGTTGGATGCAATTTCGAAATTAGTATGCTCATTTACAGGCTTTTTCGAATTTACAGATTTTACGCCATACCCTTTTTGATGAACGATTTTACCGTCTTTTACGATGGCAACCGCAACACCTGCAACGTTAAACTTCGCCATGGATTTTTCGACCAGCTGATCGACTTCGGCAGATGATATCTGGCTGTATGATACTTTATTTACTGAACCTGCAAAAAATATCAGCAAAAGGATTGAAAGTTTGATTTTTTTCATAGTCTTATTAATTAGATATAATGTTTCAAAATTAATGGTATTTCTTTATAATTGATAGCTTTTATATTTTGATGAAACAATTTTGAAGCTATTTTCTCTTTGCCAACTCAGTGTCAAAAACAGTTAAAGGTTTGTAAGGAAATACTGAGGCAAGAAATGGTTTTAACAGGAACTTATGGCGGAGGCACTTTTCCCATTCATTGCCATCCATGCCGGGATCCCGAAAAAAGTCATTCCTTCGGGAATACCCTGTACAGCATAAAGAATGGCAAAACTTATGTACCTGACAAAAGTGTTTTCGGAAAGCGAAGGAAGACCACTTCTCTAAATACCTGTATTAGAAGAACCTGATTCAAGAGCTGTCATTCTGTGGATTTAAAATGGATTATAAAAAATAAAGTCTTATATGATCGTATTTAAGCATGCATTAGTCAGGCAAAAGGATAGTAAATGCCGAACCTTCTCCCTCTTTTGTCTCCACCTTCAACTCCCCGCCATGTGCTTTCACAATATCATACGCAAGCGAAAGCCCCAAACCTGTTCCCTGCCCGGTGGGCTTTGTAGTGAAGAAGGGCTGAAAGATTTTATCAAGGACTTTTTGAGGAATGCCGGGGCCGTTGTCTTTAACGGAGATTTTTACCCCCCTCGGTCCTCCGCGAGCTGGCGGAGGGATGACCAACTCTGTAATAACTAAGACGGTTGGTTCGTAACCTATAGGGTTTTGTCTCTTTTTTTCATCTACCGCATAATAAGCATTGGTTATCAGATTTAAAATTACCCGGCCAATATCCTGGGGAACAATATCAATTTTGCCTATGGTTTCGTCAAAATAAGTCTTTAATGTTGCATTGAAGGATTTATCTTTTGCTCTTAGGCCATGATAAGCCAGGCGTAAATATTCATCGGACAAAGCGTTTATATCGGTTGGTTCTTTTACTCCGCTGCTGCTGCGGCTATGCTGGAGCATGCCTTTAACGATGGCATCGGCGCGTTTGCCGTGGTGGTTGATTTTTTGTTCGTTTTCTTTAATATCATTCAGAATAGCATCTTCATTATCAAAATCACGGACTTCTTTTTTTCGCTCTTCCTGCAATTCTTCAATCAATTCGGAATTTACCTCTGAAAAATTATTGACAAAATTCAGAGGATTCTGAATTTCATGGGCAATACCTGCCGTAAGTTCGCCGAGAGAGGCCATTTTTTCGGATTGGATAAGCTGGGATTGGGTGGATTTAAGTATTTCTATAGATTCATTCAATTGTTGAGTTCTTTCAAAAACCTGCCTTTCCAATTCCTTATTCTTGCTAATGGTACTTTCACTTGACATATAATCGCCATTGAGAAACCTATAATCAGGAGATGATCCATGTACATGAATAACTTTCCATTGATTATTTTCAAGCTTCAGAATTGTGGTTGTTCTGACCAACTCTTTGTGAAGGACTTCATTTATTTCCTGAACCCACTCAATTTCTGATTCAACCCATGACACAATGCCAAGAACTTTTAAATGTATCCACAAAAACTTTGTCTGAAATGAGTCTGGGTACTGTTCAACACCAATCAAACCAATTTTCTTATACTCCTCTTTGTTATTTGCCCTTTCATGCAGGCCTGTTCCAAAAAAAGTAACATCATCAGCACAAAGCGAAAAACGGAGTTCAATATTCCGCAGTGCTAATGCCTCCCAGAATAAATTATGGATGTTCAATACATCTTGTTCGATCTTGGAATATTGAGCCATACTGCTGTTTAAATTAGTTTTTTCGATTTCTTTCAGGCAAAATTATTCCTGTTTAATAAGGCAATCTTATGATGAATTCCGAACCTTCTCCTTCCTTCGTTTCCACTTTCAATTCCCCGCCATGCGCTTTTACTATATCATAAGCCAGTGAAAGCCCCAGTCCGGTTCCCTGCCCGGTGGGTTTGGTGGTAAAGAAAGGCTGAAAGATTTTATCCAGTACTTTTTGAGGAATACCGGGGCCGTTATCTTTTATGGAGATTTTTACCCCCCTCGGTCTTCCGCCAGCTGGCGGAGGGATGACCAACTCAGTAGAAACTGATACGGTTGGTTCGTAGGGTTTCAAACCTGACAGGTTTGAAACTCCCGACGTATTCGACTCCAGTTGCTTTATCTTCTCATCTACTGCATAAAACGCATTGGTGATCAGGTTCAAAATTACCCGGCCAATATCCTGGGGAATGATATCAATCTTTCCAATTGTTTCATCAAAATCCGTTTTTAATGTTGCATTGAAGGATTTGTCTTTGGCACGTAAACCATGATAGGCCAGCCGAAGGTATTCATCAGCCAGGGCATTTATATCGGTTGGTTCTTTTACTCCGTTGCTGCTGCGGCTGTGCTGCAGCATACCTTTTACTATTGCATCGGCACGTTTGCCGTGATGATTTATTTTTTCTTCATTACTAATTACGTCATCTGCAATTGCGTTAACTTCATCATGATTTCCCTTTTTAATTTCATCTTTCAACTCTACCAATAATTCTTTATTCACTTCCGAAAAATTATTGACGAAGTTGAGCGGGTTTTGGATTTCGTGGGCAATACCGGCGGTGAGTTCGCCGAGGGAGGCCATTTTTTCGGATTGGATGAGCTGTTTTTGAGTTACCTGCAGTTCAGCCAGGGCTTCTTCGGCTCTTTGTCGGGCGGCTTTAATGGCGATCAAGTCCTCTTCGGCTTGCAATGCATGAGCTTCTGCTTTTTGAAGATCGAGAAAACGAGTGTGTGCAAATTCAAAAACATCAGCAAAACGGTGAATGACCAATAAATCCTCCGCAGGAAGCTGTTCGTTTTGAATTAATCCTAACCATCCATGTTTAAAAAATATCAGTTGCCAAAAAACCGGATCGGGATAAATCCTCAATACATTTTCAAAATGTTCTTTGGTATAGTTGCCCATGTCACGATTTGCCTCCAAAAAAGCAATTCTCTTCTTTCCACTAAGCTCAGCTATAAAAGATGGGGCTCCGCCATTCCATTTCGACTCCAATTCCTCAGAAAATCCCGGGATGTATTGATCCAATTTATCGTACATTGCCTTTATTGAGAGGGTTTCATATACACCCTGGTGGGCGACTTCTTTTGCGCGCCATAGCTCGTATTTATCGTGTTCCCGGTCAAAAACCATAATACTAAAACCGGTAGGGTTGATGTCCATTTTTTCAAGTTCCGAAAAGAGTAAATCGGATACATCTCCTACTTCAGCGCTCTTATGCATAGCAAGTGCGCGGGACCTTATCCTTTCCAGTGCAGCTTCAATCTGAGCTTCCCTTGCCTGTGCTTCGGCTTTTTGGAGATCGAGGAAACGGGTGTAGGTTTGCTCGAAGACTTTTCCAAAGCGCATCAGCGTGGTATTATCTTCGTCGGAATATGGAATACCCGAAAAATTCTCGATGTACAGACAAACATTGTTAAACAAAACAGTTGTTGCTGCCAGGCCGGGACAGCTTAAATAAAAATCCTTCGATGCTTCCGGTAACCCGGGAATATATGATAAAAGTTCCTGATAAAATTTATTCTTTTCTTCAAAATTTAAAGTGGTGACAAAAAAATCTGCACCTTTTTCTTTTGCTTCATTAAATTGACTGGCCCAAACCGACTCAAAATAAGGATGTGTTATTTTAGAGGGAATGTCCTGTTCATCAGCGATCCAAAAATCCCAATCACCTTTTGGTTTATAATCAACAACAAAACCTGCATGGTCGAGATTAATTTTTAACAGAAGGAGTTGCTGATAAACCAGTTTGATTACTTCTTTGAGCTCCTCACTTTTCTGCATTCCCATTGAACGGCTCCTAACTCTTTCCAGTGCAGCTTCAATCTGTGATTCGCGAGCCTGTGTTTCTGCTTTCTGCAGGTCGAGGAAACGGATATAAGCCTGGTTGAATGCAATGGTAAAACGACTGATGATATCCTGCTGTTCTTCCGGTAAGGGTTCGAAACTGCCGGTTACGAGTGAACCAAACTGATCGGAAGAACCAGAGAGATGCACCTGCTTCGCAGCGGCCATAAACGCTTTGACGGGCTCCGGTAATTTCGTTAATTCTGTTTTACTGAATCCAAAACTGTCCCAGTCTCTTTTTTCTTTTCCCTGAAACAGGTATGTCCATTTTTTCTTCCGTTGCTTGCAATAATCGAGGTACATGAGGTGAGAGGGATGCTCATTCATTTGAACAAAAAAACCATTCTCCGCCAAAAGGCCTTCATGCCCGGCCATCCACCAGGTGATGCCTTTGTTCTCATGGTTAACAATCATGAGAAAACACCTGTCGAGTCGGGCATCCAGTTTTGTCAGTTCCTGGTACAATACAAAAATTAAACTACTGAGCTCAGCAGATTGCCGCATGGCCATAGCTCCCGCCCTTACCCTTTCCAACGCCAGTTCAATTTGTGCTTCCCGTGCCTGCTCTTCGGCTTTCTGAATATCGAGGAATCTTCGGTACGCCAGATCAAACACATTCCTGAAACGCTTGAAGAGACTGATTTCTTCATCGCTTAAAGGAACATAGGTTGACATGCCCAAAGCAACAGGACCCAATGAGTAAAAATAATAATTGAGGGATTGGGCGTTCTCCAAATAACTATCTGCAAACTGGTTGGTGGTTTTTTGGTATTCATACCAGTCTGATACTTCTTTCCCGGTTAATGCCTCGGCAAAAAGTTCTTCTGCACCTTGCAGCATTCGATTGGCAAATAAGCTCTGCAATTCGTGATTTTTATAATCAACTTCTGTAACCAGAAGCTTGTCATGCTTTGCATAATATTCATAATTGAGATACGTGCCTTTGTCTTCATAAATAATGGCAGTTTGCACATTTCGTATTTCTTTGATGCCCAGGCTTTCGGATTGCTGCGAAATTACCTGGCACACTTCCAGCATATCGTCCGGCTTACGCATACCCATGGCCACAGTCCGCACTTTTTCGAGTGCAGTTTCAATTTCAAGTTCACGGTTTTTATTTTCCAGTTCAATCGTCCTGGCTTTTACCGCTTCCTGCAGCTTTGCATTTTCCGCCTTCAGTGAATCAATTGAAAAAGCTTCGCCTTCCATTGTTTTCATGTCAGGGTATGAACCATGCTGATGCAAAGCAATCCAGCCAGCATCAGTCTTCTCCAGGAGGGATGACATGCGGAAAGGGCCATATAAAGTCCATTCACCCTCTATTTTTACAAAGAGATCAGTGAACTCATTCACCATCATATATTCGCCATAAGGGATCACCTCAATTTCACGGTTGCGAATTTCCACTGTCCCAAGCATCTGGTCCTTGATGCTGTTGGTGTAGTCAATAATTTCCTGCTTGCTGTTCCATATCTCCTCCTTTGTACCTCCTATATTGCGATAATCCTCACGGATAAAAGTGGCCCAGGTTTCTATATCACCTTTTAAATAAAGGGACCAATAGGTATCGAGCCATTGAGCTAATTCCTTTTTTAGTTCTGCGGTTACATTCATCCGTTACTTGTATTTATGGGTAATTGAATACTAAACTCTGTTCCTTCTCCTTCCTTCGTTTCCACCCTCAACTCCCCCCCATGTGCTTTTACAATATCGTAAGCCAGACTCAAACCCAAACCTGTTCCCTGCCCGGTGGGTTTGTTGGTGAAGAAGGGTTGAAAGATTTTTTCCAGGACTTTCTGTGGGATGCCGGGGCCGTTGTCAGTAACTTTTATTTCAACTCTGCCGTTATCCGTTTTGGTAATGACAGAAACAGCTGGTTCGTAGCTTTCAAACCCTTGAAGGGTTTTGAACCCTTCAAGGGTTCGCATCTTCTTTTTTTCGTCAACAGCGTAAAATGCATTGGTAATCAGATTCAAGATCACCCGTCCGATATCCTGTGGAATGATATCAATTCTGCCTATGCTTTCATCAAAATCCGTTTTTAATGTGGCATTAAACGATTTGTCCTTTGCCCGCAAACCATGGTATGCAAGGCGCAGGTATTCATCAGCCAGGGCATTATCGGTGGGATTAAGTCTCAAAGTCCAAGCTCCAAATTCCCCGCCTTCAGCGGGCAGGCAATCGGGATTATAAAGTAAGTCTTGGTTCTTGAGATTTGAGACTTGGGCCTTTATTAAATGTGTGATTTTCCCCACTCTAAGTATAGTTTTATTTCTTTAGAACTCGGGCCGGATCAACAACCTTTAAATCCAATTGCTTCACTGCGTTATTGAATGCAGGAATCTGATTGTCAAAAACATTTTGAACCCGCTTTAATTCAGGAGCTAATCTCGTGTTCAGTTCTTCAAAAACTTTAATCGACTGCTCCGTTGGCCTGGCATCAGCCATACGGATAAAATCCTGCAATGAACAGTAACGTTCAAACAACTGCATCGGATACCGAAGCACATCTGTATTTGCTATTATCCTGGGGTTGATAAGCGTATCGCTAATGATTTTCAATGAATCAAGCAATGGTTTTGCTATTTTTCGCAGTGACATAGTTTTTGTTGTGTCGCTGAAACTGTTTACGAAATTATTTACCTGACTCTTTACTCCCCGAATTTGGAGGATAGTTTTAATTATTTCGTTTTGCTTCTTATTCACTGCCATCATTAAATCAAACTGCGCTTTCAGATCGTCCTGGGATGTTTTTACCTTCGGATTCAACACGATTGAAAAATTTCTTTTCATCAGCAGAGTATCTCCTTTCATTAGCTTCACTGAGTAATTTCCGGGTAGTGCCTTAGGTCCTGCCAATGAACCGGCAGTCCAGTATTCTTTTTCAAACTGTTTTGCATCAGGGTATGTGATATCCCATACAAAACGATTCATGCCACTGTCGGCGGGAAGTATATCTTCCTTGTGCTTATTGTCCTCATAAAAATTACCTTTCTTTTTCAATGGTTCGCCATATTTGTCTGATTTACTAGAAAATGTAATTATGCTATCTCCATTGGCTGAATAAAAGACCAATTTGATTTCACCCTTAGGCTTGCGTTTCAGATAATAATCAACGATGACACCGTTTGGCGCATTGGTGCCGGTTTGTCTTTTTATCGTTTCCTCTTTTTCTGCATCCAGCTGATATCCATCCATACGAATGGCAATATTGGGTTGATAAAGCCAGAAATCAGCATTTGAAACTGAATCACTAATCTGGTAAAACGGAGTTAAATTATCCAGTACCCAAAATCCCCGGCCGTGAGTGGCTATTACAAGATCCTTTAAATCTTTCTTTACCTGCATATCATGCACAGGTGTAACCGGGAGATTGAGCTGCATGGATTGCCAGTTATCGCCGTTGTTAAACGAAATATATGTACCGGTTTCGGTTCCTGCATACAACAGGTTTTTTCTGTTGGGATCTTCGCGAACGCAACGGGAATAAACATTAACAGGCAAACCGCTTGTAATCATTGTCCACGTCTTTCCAGAATCGGTAGTGCGGTAAATATAAGGACGTGTATCATCGAGCCGATACCGATGCGCTGCAAAAAAACAGGTACCCGCTTCAAAATGTGAAGGTTCAATAATGTTTACCGTTGTCCATGCCGGCAAATCTTTTGGCGTAACATCAGTCCATGTTTTTCCATTGTCGGTACTCAGGTGAATAAGCCCGTCATCACTGCCTGCCCATAGCTCACCTTGTTTAACCGGTGATTCAGCAAATGCATAAACAGTGCAAAAAACTTCAGCCCCGGTATTGTCGGGAGTAATCAGCCCTCCACTTTGTAATTGTTTCGAAGGATCATTGCGGGTGAGATCGGGTGATATGGTTTCCCATCTCATTCCGCCATTTTTAGTGCGATGCACGTATTGGGAAGTGCAATACATCAAGTCGTTGTTCCATGGAGAAAATGAAATCGGATAGGTCCATGCAAAACGATATTTCAAAAGGTTTGCACCCCATCCATCATTGATGAGCGGATAAACAGAAATACTCTGGTACTGCTCGTTCTTTTTATCATGACGGCTCATAATGCCATTATACTCACCGCCAAACGTAACTGCAGGATCATCAGGATCGGGAACGATGTATCCTGCTTCGCCACCCGCCGGATAATACCAGTCATTTCGTCCGATTGATCCTCCGTAAGTTCTGGTTGCAATCCTTACAGGTCCCCAGTCCTGCTGACCACCGTATGCATGGTATGGGAAATCATTGTCGAGATTCACATGATATAACTGGGCAGTTGGCAAATCTTCACTCGTCCATGTTCTTCCGCCATTAAAAGTTACTGCGGCACTTCCGTCGTCAGCGATAATAAAATTATCAGAGTTGTCGGGATTGATCCACATGTCGTGATTGTCGCCATGCTCCTGTGCAATTTTCGAAAACGAGATTCCTCCATCGATGGATTTCCAGAATTCAACATTGCATACATAGAGAACATTTTCATTAGCCGGGTCACAGAAAATTTCGGAAAAATACCATGGGCGCTGCGAGAGATCATTTTTGGCTGAAGTCAGTTCCCATGTTTTTCCGGCATTATCACTTCGGTATAAACCAGGATGTTCCTTGTTTTCAATCATTGCATATACCCGTTGCGGATTGGTTGCTGAAACTGCAATACAAATTTTGCCTAACAATCCTTTTGGCATTCCGGGATTTTGTGAAAGCAAATTCCATGTGTCGCCTCCATCAATGCTTTTATACAAACCACTTCCGGCACCTCCACTTGAAAGCGCCCATGGTTTCCGGTTCACCTGCCACAACGAAGCATAGATGATGTTGGGGTTATTGGGATCAAAATCAATATCAATTGCACCTGTGCTGTCATTTTTATAAAGAACCTGCTGCCAGGTTTTTCCTCCGTCCCTGGTTCGGTATATGCCGCGTTCTTTATTGACGCCAAACATTTTACCTGTTATGGCAGCAAAAGCGATTTCGGAATTTTTCGGGTGTACAATCATACTTCCTGTTGCCGATGCATCAAGCGTTAACACATGCTTCCATGTTTTGCCGGCATCCATGGATTTATATATACCATCGCCCATAATTGCGGTGTTGCGGATTGCAGCTTCGCCCATTCCCACATAAATAACATTAGGATCATTTGGTGCAACAGCCAGTGCACCCACGGATGCCGAATGAAAAGTTGAATCCGAAACAGGAAACCATGTATTCCCGCCGTCAACTGTTTTCCATACTCCACCACCGGTTGCACCCATATAATAAGTTAACGGGGCACCAACCACACCGGTGGCTGTAAGCGATCGGCCACCCTGGTATGGGCCGATACTGCGCCATTTCATACCGGAATAAAGTTGTTTGCTGTATGTTTCGGCAGCAACAATTTTCTTTGTGTCTTTCGCAGAAGATTTTTTTTGAGCAACCGAAAACTGGCTTACACAAATAAGAATTGCAAGGAATAGAAAATGGATTTTCATAAGTAAAGTTTATTGGGTAATTGGTTCATAAAAATTTAAATAGTTTGCACTTCAATTTATAAGTTAACACTGTATTTTATTTTACTCACTTTCTTATTGCAGAAAGCGGATGCGAAACAACTCTGATTGTAAGGTGCGATTTAGCCTGACTCTTTTATCTTGTCCTGATTTAAATCTTTTGAATGACAACAAAGCTAGATATTGATTAGGAAAACAGAGAGTTGTAATCATTTGGCTAATTAAGTACATTATGCAATACAATTATAAATACACTTCCCCGGCCTTCTGTAGTCTCTACCCTCAGTTCACCTCCATGCGCTTTAACAATATCATACGCCAGAGAAAGGCCCAGCCCTGTTCCCTGCCCGGTGGGTTTGGTGGTAAAGAAGGGTTGGAAGATTTTTTCCAGGACTTTTTGTGGGATGCCGGGGCCGTTGTCAGTAACCATTAACTCAACTGTACTATTTATTCTGCGGGTTGCTACAGAAACGGTTGGTTCGTAGCCTTCAGGGTTTTGTTTTTTGTTCTCATCTACCGCATAGAACGCATTGGTTATCAGGTTCAAAATTACCCGGCCAATATCCTGTGGAATGATATCAATTTTGCCAATGGTTTCATCAAAATCGGTTTTCAGAGTTGCATTGAAGGATTTATCTTTGGCCCTCAATCCATGATAAGCCAGCCGTAAATATTCATCAGCCAAAGCGTTAATATCAGTTGGTTCTTTCACTCCATTGCTGCTGCGGCTGTGCTGGAGCATTCCTTTAACGATGGCATCGGCGCGTTTGCCGTGGTGAAGTATTTTTTCGAGATTTAGTATTACATCTGTTGCAATCGCTTTTGCTTCTTCGATATCTCCCCTATCCAGTTCGGTTCTCATTTCATCCAGCAATTCACTGCTCACTTCCGAAAAATTATTGACAAAGTTCAGAGGGTTTTGGATTTCATGGGCAATGCCGGCGGTGAGTTCGCCGAGGGAAGCCATTTTTTCGGATTGGATAAGTTGCGCCTGTGCAGCTTTTAATTCTTCCAATGATTTTGTTAATGCTGCATTGGTTTCTTCTATAGCCTTTCGTTTTAGCTCCAGTTCTTCGATGGTTTCTTCGAGTAAAATGGCGGTGGTGCGTTTTACTTTTTCAGTACGGTCGAGTTTGAATGTAATGATCTCTAATTCTTTATCCGTGCTTTTAAGCGACCGGACAATACTTTCTTTTTCCTGATCACTAAAAGATTCAGAATGCTGAATAAAATCAAAAACAAGTTGCAAATACTGGTTCATTTATTTTTCTTTTAATGCCACACAACAGGTGGTCAGGTTATGCATTTCAAGGTTTCCGCCGGTGGCCCGGGCTAACTCTGCATTGGAGAACATACCAAGCATAGGTACATTCCATACCTTTTTAATACCTACAATTTCCTGTGTCATTAATGGCCCCAGCGAAAGAATTCTGCCGGCACAACTAAAAACCAGCAGTGCATCTGCTTCAGGCATTTGTGTTTCCTTCAGATTTTCAACACCTTTAATTACTTTCTCCATCACATCAAAATCGGGAGGTAAGGAGAAGCGTATTTTTGATCCCTGGGCCACTGAACCGCTGCAGTAGAAAGAATGATCGCTCCAATCGATTACCAGGCCCGGCCTCATAACCGGATCTCCTTTTTCACGTTGAAGCTGCAATGGAAAATTGGCGGCTATTTCCAACAACAAACCTTCATTGTCAGGTGATACGTTTTCGAGCCCGCCATACTTTGTTGTAATATCCAGTACAGGAATATCATCTACAGTATATACGTGGTTGCCTGTGCTTTTAGTAACCGTTCTTACCGTACCTACAGCCCTCCAGCCACAGGTAGCAACACCTTTAATCATCACCTTATCTTCATCGAGAGCAATACATACCAAACCCCGTGAACTTTCACGCCCGTTGGTGAAAACAAACTGGTCAGAAAATGTAAAATCATCGCCTGCCATGCCCCCGTATACGTTTACTCCTTTTCCTGCTACATCTTCAAAACCAAACAACAATTCTTCTGCATCAGTTTCCATATTGCTGCCGGCAATAAAAAAGGCAGGGGTTGAAAATTTTTCTTTAGCTTTTCTTGCAAGAGCATTCGTTATTTCCCTGTAATTTTTTTCAGGGTACTCATCAAAATAGATTTGAAAATGATTTTTATTTATGTCGAGTAAAAGAATCGCGGCTGATCCTTTTTCTGTTTCTTCGTCAATAAACTCTCCATTGGTGGTACAGCCAAAAATGGAGATACCATCGGCATCCAGTACTTTACTAATGGCATTTCTATCCTGGCTTTTAGAAATAAAACAAATAGCCAGGGTTGGTGTAAAGCCATCAGCCATGCTTTGATCCAGTGCTGATTTAATATCTTCGGTTGATTTTCCTTTAATTGATTTTGCTTTCATTTTGAACTATTTAAATGATTTACTTCTTACTCCTGACTTCCTGCTTTTTCTATTTTTCTTTTAAAGCCACCCAGCAACAAGTGTTGTTGTGAAATTCGTTGTTCCCGTTATTAGTCCGTCCAAATTCGCCATAGGTAAAAAATCCGGCCATGGGCACATTAAATACATTTTTGATGCCTTCTATTTCCTCGCTTATCAGCGGCCCAAATTGTCCCAGCCTGCCTATACAGGAAAACATGAGCAATGCATCTGCATTGGGCATTTCGGATTGCCTGATTTTTTCGGCATTGCCGGTTACCTCATCCACAATTTCAAAATCAGGTTGAAGGGTGAAGCGTACTTTATCCCCTTCTTTAATACTTGCAAGAATAAAAACGGCCTTCTCCTTCCAATTGAATGCGCCTACGCCCCGAATAATAGGATCACCTTTTTCCCTGGCAACACTGAACATGATGTTGTAGTTGATTGGATTAAAGGCAATCGTTTCTTCTTCTGTTAGTTTGAGACCCAAATATTTCATCACCATATCGGTGGCGGGTTGATTGTCCAACTCATAAATCCAGTTATCCGCCATTTTTGTAATGGTTTTTTCAGTTCCCACTGGTTTCTGTCCCGAAGCTGCCTGACCCTTCACCAGGATTTTATCGCCATCCAACACAAGCAGTAATATTCCCCTTTTCAATAATTTATTATTAGAGAAGACTACTGTTTCGTCAAATATAAAATCATCACCTGCACGACCACCCCAGATTATGGTGTCCGCTCCGGTTACCGATTCGATCGCCCTTAAAATGGGTTCTCCTTTACCCACACTATTAGCCATTTCAATACTGACAGAGAGTATAAAAGATGGATTTTTAAATTGTTCGTTTGCTTTCCGGGCCATCATTTGGGTTAATACTTCCGGGTCTTTGTCGCTGTAATCTTCGAGCAATACCATAAAACTGGCCGGATTTATATCCACTAATAGTATGGCAATGGTTCCATCGCCAATATTGCCGTCAATAAACTCACCGCCTGTGGTGGCTCCAAAAATTTGGATTCCATGTGAGCCGAGGAGATTACCCACCGTTTCAATATCTTGTTTGATGGAAATAAAAACAAAGGCCAGGGTTGGTTGGTAGCCATCTGCCATGCTTAGCTCAAGAGCTGATTTAATTTCCTCAGTGGAATTTCCTTTAATTGATTTTGCTTTCATAGTTTTAGTTTCCTGTTACCTGAATTCATTCCTAATTGCTTGTATTAACCGGGATTTGAACCAAAGGTTAAATTGTATTAACATTTAAATTATTCGTTAGCCTGCTTTTGCTGAAAAGGGACAACTATTTCTTCCGGTTTGAGGTTGCCTGCTGCTTCATCAAGCCTGATGTGATCCAGCTCAAGCACGGCCAAGCGCTTGGTATGCTTATCAAAGTGGAGAAACTGTATGGCTATAAGCATGAAACCTGCAAAAACTGCAAAAGCCAGCACCACATACTCCCATGCCAAAATTGATTTTAGCGGGCCCAGTAATGCCGCGCCTGATGCCATACCCAGATTGGAAATGGCCATATATAAAGTGAACTGTGTGGCTGATATCCTTTTCCAGCAAAGTTGCATGGCGGAAGCAAAAACAGCAATGGTTGTAAACACGATCAGGGTATAAAACAAGCCCATGAATCCGATAAAAACAACCGGGTTGCCCCAATAATCTTTCATAAAGAATGCGGACACTACCAATGAAATAAGTAAAATCAGATAAATGCTCATCATCCGCGCTTTGCCAAAAATATCAATGAGCGCACCTGCCACAAACATGCCCAGAATGCCTGAAACCAGCTTTATTACAGAAAAAGTCTGCGAATATTTACCATCAGTCCAACCCAGCTCCTGTACAGTGAAAACCGGTAACATGGCATCTATCAATCCCCTGCCAATGGAGAAACTGAAGGCTGCAACCCCCATGATGAGGCTGACAGGTAATATAAACACCTTCGCCAGGCTAAAAAACAGTTCCTTCCAGCTTTGTACCTGTATGCCTGCGGCAACTTCTGATGCTTTGCCTTTGGTCCATGGTAACTTTTTTTCGCCAGCTCTTTCTCTGAAAAAGAGGGGGATTAACAATATCAGGAACACGAACAATGAAAAGAAAACAATGGCATGAAAAAAGCTGTAGGTATTGATGATAGATATGCCAATAGCTACTGATGCTGAAATTCCAATGGTTTTTGAGCCCCACATCAAGCCATTGGCCCTTGCCTGCTGATCTTCCGGAAGTATGTCAATGGCCAGTCCGTCAACAGCAATATCCTGGAATACGGCGAACAAACCGACAAAGAAGCTGAGAATTTTGAGCATTAACATATTATTGAGTGGATCGGGAATGAACGCCATGGATAAAAAGCTGATGGCCAGCCCAACCTGCCCAAATAATATCCAGGGCCGCCTCCTGCCCATTGCCAGGAATGTAAACCTGTCCATTAATGGGGCTGCCAGAATTTTAAAGCTCCATGGCAAGATACCAATGGCTACAAAAGAGCCTATTTCGATGGCACTTTTCCCGTTCATAGCTAGCCAAGCAGGTATTCCAAACCGCAATAAGCCTTCAGGCAAGCCTTGCGCAAAATACAAGAATGAAAATGTTATATAACGTAATGGCGTGTTTTGCGATAATGCAGGAAGTGAACCATCTGCATTTCGTTTAAATGGATTGTAGGTATCGGGTTTCTTCATGAGTATTGAGCGTTTTATTGAGCATTCAACAATATTGAATTACACATTAGAGTCGGCAAATGGAAGCCCCGTGCCGTTGATGTTAAATAGGTAGATCCCGGGCAATATAATTTCTATTATAATGTCTGGTGAATTATTGTAGTTTTTTTGTACCCAGAGTAATAAATTGGACGTTTGGTTGATTCATTTTTTTGTTTATGTATTTGAGTCACTTCGAAAAGTTTCTTTGCGGGGAATGGACAATTTGAATTTTCCAGAACAGACTCATTGTTAAAATTCACCATACATCTCAACTTTGCATTGCATTCGTTACCTGCAACGTATCAGCATATTGCTGGTATTGGATTATCCTGCCGTTTTTCAGGGTCCACATATGTGTAAACTGCGCCCTTATAACTTTTCCGGTTACTCTATGCTTCGCATTATACCTTCCGGTTACAATAACCATTGCATCCAGGGTTACATGAAAAACATGATCCGAAAGTGTAAAGTATTCCCAATCGGCACCAATGCGGGCAAATACACCCTGAACAATTGCATCTGCACCTATGTATGGATTTCCATCGGAATAGGGGAAATTCTCAGCTTCGTTCCATTCTATTTCAGTATCCATTGCACCCAAAAAAGCCGGAATATTGCCGGTAGCAAATGCGTTATAAGCGCCTTTGATTATGTTGAGATTTGCTGACAATTCATCATTTTGACCTGATGTTTTTTCTAGATTTTCCATTGTATTGGTTTTAGTTATTGGTTAAGAAATACTGAGAAGCTAATGTTAGAATTTAAGTAAGGGGATACCGGGGCAAAACCGATATACCCTTACCGACTTTTTCCTTTTTTCAGACAATTTATTTCTTGTCGTCATTGTAAATATCCCTGATACAGACATATTTACCATCACGTTTTTCGAACAGCGACATATACTTCCCGGTTTTTGTCACATTTCCTGTCTGGTCAGTGTATGTTGCTTTTCCTGTTTCAACCACCAGATCGCCGGCAGCAAAAATATCAACCACTTCGAAGGCCACTGGTGTATTGGTTGTATCGCCGGCGATTTCGTCCTGCGTCATTTTTAAAAGGGCATCACGACCCGAGGCAACAGGAGCGTTATTTACCATGCTCACTGCATCATCAGCATAGTAGGCAATAACTGCATTGGCATCGCGGGCGTTTAACCCGGCTGCATAAGCATCTTCCAAAGCTTGTATTTCGGTGAGGATTTGAGCCAGATCTGGTTTGGCTGGTTCCTGGGCGGCTGGCTTACATGAAGCTGTTAACAATGTTGCAGCTGCAAAAGCAACAAGAAGAAAACTGAATTTTGTTGTTTTTTTCATAATGTTTAGATTTAGTTATGGTTAGGTTTACTAAATGATCAATTGATTTAAGCGGCAATAAAAAAGCGATATTTGATTCATTTTAATACTGTTTGATGCCAACCTAAAAATGCAGGACAATCAGGTTGGTAATCGGATTATAAAAGCAGAGCCTTCTCCTTCCCTTGTTTCCACTTTCAACTCTCCTCCATGCGCTTTTACGATATAATGACTCATCGATAATCCTAATCCTATGGGTAATGATTTTTTTCATAATCAGTATTTTACGCAAAGAGGATTATTACTTTTGCAGAAAAACCTAAATATTACTTTCCACAAGCTTATTCAGGTATGTCAGTTTTATAGGTTCCCTGTTTTCGTTACAGAATTTTGTGAAATAACGGTGTTTCTGAAGAAATGAAATTTGTATCTTGTTCCATTCCTCTTCGGTTAAAGATGGATTTATAAATTGCATTTCTCTGAATAACTTTTCAGCCATCAATTCGAATACTGCCGTTCCCATATACTCAAGATCAGCATCGGCGAGTATTTCTTCTGATTTTGTTTTGGGCAGTTGCGGTATTTTGGTTGCTATTATCATTCCACAGATTTTTTCAATTTCAGGGGGCGAATACCCGTATTCCGGTAAATACTGCCGCACCAGCTTGCAGCTTTCTTCCTCATGATCCCGGTACGTTATGGTATAACCTGTATCGTGCCAGAGAGCTGCTGTTGAAATAAGTTCAAGCTCCTGTTCAGAACATTTTTCGTACCGGCCAATTTCCATTGCTGTATCAATCACATAAAGTGTATGTTCGTAGTTATGATAATAATAAAATTCCGAAATATTATTTTTCAAAAGATCGATCACAAAATCTTTCATATTTTGTTTATTTTGCATGGCCTCTCGATTTTAAAAGTCCACCGGTTGCTTCATTCAGGCTTTGCGTATACATAAATGCTTTAGGGTCAATTTCAATTATGGCTTCCTGTATCTGGTTAATTTCGAGGCGCGTAACAATGGCAACGATGATTTCGCAATCGGTTTTGATATCGTAACTACCTGGCAGATAACCTCGTTCTCCTTTGTACACGGTAATGCCTTTCCCCAGATCGTTTACCAGCAAACTTTTAACACTCTCGTGATGCGCCGAAATGATATTAATGGATGTATATTGTTCGATGCCATCAACCACATAATCCGTTGCCCTGGTAGCACCATAATAGGTGATCAGCGAATACATAGCCGTTTCGAGCCCAAAATGAAATGCGGCTCCTGCAAAAATGAATGTATTGAAAAGCATTATGATCTCGCTGTTGGAGAAGCCTGTTCTGCGTTTAGTAAACACAGCAATAACCTCGGCCCCGTCAATAACGCCTCCGCTGCGTATCACCAGTCCTACCCCGGTACCGATTAGTATTCCTCCAAAAATCGCGATCAGCAGCTTATCTGTAGTAACAGGCAGAATATTAATAAAAAGCAGTCCCAATGTCAGCAGCAATACAGCTATCGACGTTTGTACAGCAAAGGTCTTACCGATCCGCTTATAACCCAGGTAAATAAAAGGAAGGTTAAAAACCAGGATAAAAATACTGATGTTTATATGCGAAATTTCATGCAGCAAAATGGAGATACCGGTAACACCACCATCCATAAACTGGTTGGGAATCATAAACCCTTTCATGGCAAATACAGCCATGCCGGCACCAATAATAATCTGGAGTAAGTTCTTGATATTAAATACATGCTTCCAGTTAATGATGTCTGTTTTGTTCTTTTTAGTCATAATTAAGCATAGATTTTAATAAAAAAGTTGTGGTAACAAATCAGTAGCAGATACTGTAAATAGGATCAGTTCTGTTTTACTATTTCAAAACCTCAAATACCACAAGTGGCAATTCTTTGTTTTTCAGGGTAATAGGTCCAATTTCATTGCAGACAAATGATTCTTTTATTTTCAAAAAGTTTTCATAGGTTATAAGAATCTGACCGACTTTTGCTGCCGATTGAAGCCTCGCCGCCACGTTCACGGTATCCCCTATAACCGTATAATCAAGCCGCCGAAGTGTAGATGATCCTATATTTCCCGAAACCATCTCACCACTGTTAATGCCAATCGAAACATTGGGTTTAAATCCTGTTTCACCTGCAAATGCAGGCAATTTATTTATGGCGTCACGTATGGCAATGCAACAATCAACTGTCCTGTCGAGATGGTAAGGCCCTTTAAACACAGCCATAATGGCATCTCCGATAAATTTGTCGATAATTCCTTTTTGCTGAATAATTTCTTTAGCCATAATATCGAAATATTCGTTCAGGAGTTTTACCACTTTGTCGGGCGTTTCATTCTCACTGATCGATGTAAAGCTGCATATATCAATAAAAGCCACGGTACCTTCCAGGGTTTCATTTTCGAGCAGGGAGGATTCAAATTCCCTGCTATCCATAAAATTGAGAACGGTTTCGTCGACATACATCCGCAGGATGTTGTTTTCTTTTATCGCCTGCAGGGTTTCGCGAATCCGTTTAACATGCTGAAGGGTTCTTTCGATGGTGATTTCAAGGTCTTCAAAATTGACTGGCTTGGTAATAAAATCAAAAGCACCCCGGTTCATGGCAATGCGGATATTTTCCATATCACCATAGGCAGAAATAATAACGGACTTTGATAAACTGTTTTGCTCATTCATCCGGGTGAGCAAGGTTAAACCATCCATTTCGGGCATGTTGATATCACTCAGGACCACTTCAATGTCATTGTGCAACTTTAATTGTTCAAGGGCCAGGTTTCCGTTGGTGGCAAATACAAATTCGTACTGACAGTCGCGTATTTTCTGTCGGAATTTTTGTTTGATAAGTACTTCCAGATCTACCTCATCATCAACTACTAAAATCTTTGCCATACAATTATAATTTGAGTTTTTGTTTTAATAACACAAAGTCAACCGGCTTTGTTAAAAAATCGTCGGCCCCCAGTTCCTGGGCTGTATTAAAATTCACAGCATCGCCATATGCTGTAATCATCATTACAATTGGCGGAGGTTTGTGGTATTTTTGCTTAATATGCCTAAGCAATTCCAGGCCACTCATCCCAGGCATATTGATATCTGATAAAATCAATACAGTTTCATGCTCGTGATTATTAAGATAGGTTAAAGCTTCTTCGCCTGAGAATGCAAAAGCAAAATCCAGAACTTTTTCCCTTATCTCTTTCCGAAACCTTTGTTCGAAAAGTACCTTGATATCTGATTCGTCATCAACTACCAAAATTTTCATAGTCTAATTTTATTATTTAAAGTGGTAAAATAATTGTGAATGTCGCACCTTCACCTTCTGTAGTTTCAACCGTGAGTTCCCCTTCATGCGTTTTAACAATATCGTAACTCAGCGAAAGCCCGAGTCCTGTTCCCTGCCCGGAAGGTTTGGTTGTAAAAAAAGGTTGAAAGATTTTATCCAGCACTTTTTGCGGGACTCCATTCCCATTGTCACGGACAGAAATGAGGACTTTATAACCGGATTTCTTCGTGCTTATCCAAACTGTGGGTTCGTAAGGTACTTCAAATGAGCCCGATAGAGAATTCTTTTTTTCAGCTACTGAATAAAATGCATTGGTGATCAGGTTGAGAATAACCCTGCCGATATCCTGCGAAATAATAAGGATAGTGCCAATCGTATCATCAAAATCCGTTTTCATTGCTGCATTGAAAGATTTGTCCTTCGCTTTAAGACCATGATATGCCAGCCTCAGATATTCGTCAGTCAGCACGTTGATATTGGTTGGTTCTTTTACTCCATTGCTGCTCCGGCTGTGCATTAGCATACCTTTTACAATACCATCGGCACGTTTGCCATGAAAGGTAATTTTTTGCTCGTTCATCCTGATATCGTCGGCTATTGCTTTAGCTTCAGCCAAATTGCCTTTTTCCATTTCCTGTTCCATTTCGGCAATCAATTCCACATTTACTTCCGAGAAATTATTAACGAAGTTCAGCGGATTCTGGATTTCATGGGCAATTCCGGCTGTGAGCTCACCTAAAGAGGCCATTTTTTCGGATTGGATCAGCTGCGACTGCGTAGCTTTAAGCGTGTTAAGTGAATGTGTCAATTCTGCAGTTCTTAGTTCTACTTTTTGCTCCAGGTTTGAGTATAGCAGCGCATTTTGAAGGGAAATAGCCATTTGAGTCGATAAAAGGTTCAGTACTTTCAACCTGTCTTCGGTAAATGCCCCGGTTAAAATATTGTTCTCAAGATAAATAACACCGTATAATTTGCTTAATAAAATCACAGGGCTGCATAAAACTGATTTCGTTTTGTTTTCAAGAATATAGCTGTCGTTTGTGAACTTTCCTTCCGAGTATGCATTGCTTAGTACCACTGATTCTTTAAGATGCGATACATAATTAATAATGGTATGCGGAACCGTTGTACTCTGATTGAGTGGTATGTTTTGCATAGTCAGTACCTGGTTGTCAACCGACGAAGCCTGAATAGAAAGCACCTCTTCATTCTCAATCAGCAATACTCCTTTTTCGGCCCCGGCATTCATCATAATGATACGGATCATTTTTTTCAATAACGACTCCAGCACAATTTCCCCGGAAATAGCCTGGGAAGTTTTAATAATACTTGCAACATCAAGGTCGTAAGGGTTTTCCGATGAAGTATCTATTGAAGTGTGCCGTGAACCTGAAACCAGTTTAACGGTTGCGGATTTCAGCTTGATAATTTCACCGTATTTTTCTTCCAGGAATGTCTTTTTCCTGAGGGCGCCCAAAGAAGTGTAAAGCGCCACAGACTGGCCAAAATACCCTGATGCTGCTGATTTAAGATTTCTTCTTAAATAATGCTTTGCCAACAATTCATTTCCATAAGCCTGGTCGGCAAGCCATTCGTTTTTCCTGGCTAATTCGATTCCCTGTTCAAAAAGTGATGCCGCTTTTGTAAAATTATTGTGATAACTTTCAAGCTCTGCTTCCATGAAAAGATGAAGATGTTCAAAATTTACCGGATTGAATTTTGCCCATCTTCGCATCTTGCTTAGATTGGATTTCAGGCTTCGCAAAAGCTTCATTTTCTGAACCGGATCAGCATCCGGCAACAATGCAAGGCAGGTAAAAAAAGTAACAGTGCAGAGTTTTATCAGGAAAATATTGCTGACTAACGATTTGGTGTATTTCTGCGCTTCCTTAATAGTATCATAGGCTTTATTATATTCTTCATAAAAAAGATATAAATTCGCCCTGGTAATATAAAACATTCCGATACCGGAGAGGTATTTGCGCGAAATCATGTTTTCGAGGCACTTTTGCTCGCTGAAAGTTTCATCGTCGAGGCTAAACAATCCGGTAGTAAGTCCTCTTAAATTCTGTGTGGTTTGGATATGAATGGAGGCTGTATCAAATGCATCTTCATACCTCGTTTCGCGAATAAGTTTCAGATTTTTCTTCTGCTCTTCGTAGGATGTTGCCAGGTCGAGAGTAGGATTCCAGCAGGCAATATTTACCGCGCAATGGGCCAGGAAGAACAAATCGCCCGAAAGATAACCCGACTCAATCCCTTTGCGGAACCATTCACCGGTTTCTTTCCAATGCCGGCTGAAATGGTGTATTAACACCCCGTAAGCTGCAATTGCCCTGCTCCTGTATTCGATATCATCGAGCTTATAATTCAAATCTACTGCCAGCTTCCCGAATTGCTCAGCACCAGCATAATCGCCAAATGCTTCACCTAAAACCGCTCCATATGTAGCATAGGCAAACGACGATTCGGCACAGTTTCCGAATTTTAACGAAAGATTCACCAGCTTCAGCGACGAAAGAGCATACAGATTATCATTACCCAGAATATATGCTGCGGGTCCTATCTCAGTCAGTAACCGGGCTGCCGCTTTCATTTCCGGGTCACTCATTACCGGTTTATCCAGTAATTCAGCAGGATTTCTTTTACCTATAGTCCATTTGGCAGCAAGTACTTCTTTGAGTACAAGGAGTTGCCCGGGTTTTTCAGGAACTTTTATTCCCAGAACTGCAAGTCCTTTAATGCCTTCCTGTATCGCCTGCCTGGCCTTTCCCAGGGTTGTATATTGCCTGAGCCGCATCGATAAAATCTTTACATTTTCCAGCCTGGTGCGGGCATGATTCAACAAGTGATCAAAGCATTCTTCAGCTGCGGCTACCTCCCCCACCTGGTAGGCATTGAGGGCAAAACCATAATACAATTCAAAAGCTAATTCATAATTATCGTTCCATGCGTTGGCTGATAGCAATTCCATTCCACTCTTAAAATAATTCATGGCTGCCTGGTAGGCAATGGATGATTGAGCTTTAACGCCTGCCCTGCAATTAAGTGATGCCAGTTGTACTTTATCTTCCTGCTCCCGGATCAGATTTTTTGCTTCATTTAAGTGGCCAACTATTTCGATTAGTGAATCTTCCGCATGGTCTGCCCTGGTTTCGTCAAGCAGAAGATGGCCGATTTTGAAATGCATTTCTGTTCTGAATTCAGGATCAAGTGCCTGGTAAACTGCCTGGTGAATCTTATTGTGCTGAAATTTATAGGTTACGCCAAAATCAGTATTTCCGGTAACCAGGCGGTACTTTTCGCTCAATGGAATTATAATATCTTCTGACACTGCAGGCCATAACGAAACGGTTACCTCATCCGCAGTCCGTCCAATAAGGCTGGCAAGAGTTTTCAGATCGAACTGTGAACCGATACACGAAGCCATTTCTATAACCGGCTGACAATCGTCAGGAAGATCTTTAACACGTTGCCCGATAATATTCACTACATTATTCGAAATATTAAGACCTGTTATGGCTTTCATATCATACTTCCACTGTCCTGTTGAATAGTCAATATTTATAAGTCCTTTATAATAAACTGTTTTTAAAAACTCATTCATATAAAAAGGATTACCTGCTGTATGCTTATACACAACTTCAGCTAGTTCATTCGTTGAAACAGCATCAGAGAAAAGGGTATCTGCAATAAGTTCACTCACATCTTCTTCCTTCAAGGCCCCAAGGCTAAGTTCAACTATTGGATGATGGAGTTTTAATTTTTCAACCATTTGCAACAAGGAATGCCCTGCTGTTACCTCATTGGACCGGTATGCTCCAATAATCAGGAAACCGGGAATTCTATGCAGGGCCAGTTCGTTTATCAGGCCGAGGGAAGACTCATCGCACCATTGCAGGTCGTCGAGAAAAACAGTTACAGGATGATCGGGAGTGGCAAAGACACGGATAAAATCCTTAACGGCAAAGAAAAACCGGTTTTGAGATTCAGCCAGGTTTAATTCTACTGTGCTGACCTGCTTTTCGAGTAAGGATTCCAATTCAGGAATAAGGTCCATTAGTACTGAAATGTTCAATCCCAACACTTCTTTTAGAGTTGCCGTGTACAACTCCAGTTTATGAACCGGTTCACTGGCTATCTGCCTGAGCAGGTCGGAAAAAGCCATGCTGATGGCATAATAGGGTATGTTGGTTTTGTATTCATCAAATTTGCCGGAAATAAAAAAACCTGATTTCCAGTTTGTCGGTTTGTTAACTTCATAAATCAAGGCAGTTTTACCAATGCCGGAAACTCCGTTCAATAATACGAACTGGCTTTCGCCGTTACGGACCTTCTCGTAAACATCCTGCATTTGAGCTATTTCAATATCTCGTCCATACAACATTTCGGGTATCCGGAACTTAAGCACAATATCTTTCCGGCCAATTTTAAAATGAGGGATGGTAAGCCCTTTTTGTATAAAGCTATAACAGAATTCCAGGTCATATTTCAACCCACGTGCACTCTGATAGCGGTCATCTGCAATCTTTGCTGTAAGTTTTCTTATAACCGAAATAATAACTTCAGGCACATCCAAGCGGACTAAAGGCTGAAAATCAATATTTTTGGCAATGTGAAAATGGACTAACTCCGAAGGATCAGTACTCTCTATCGGGGCTGTGCCCGTGAGAATTTTGTAAAAGCAATACCCCAACGAATATAGATCTGTGCGGTAATCCGTTGAGCGGTTCATTCTTCCGGTTTGCTCCGGCGACATATATTGCAACGTGCCTTCGAGTACAGTTGAGTTTTGGTTGAAACTGCGCTCCCGGTCGAGTTTGGTTGCCAAGCCAAAATCAATGATGGCAAGTTTTTTAGTATCAACATTTATAAGAATATTATCCGGATTAATATCCTTGTGCATAATATTCTTTTCATGGATACGGCCCAGAATAGATGTGAGTTCAATCGCCAGTTCCAGAAATGTGATGAGATTTACCTTGTTTGATTTCAGGTAATCGGAGAGGGTAACTCCGCCGAAATCATGTAATACCAATACCGGTTTGTGCTCAACAGTCAATAGTTCGACCACGGAGGGAACCCCTTCCATTTCAATTTCTTTCAGCAGGGTATATTCTTTAAGCAGGTATGCTTCTTCGGCAGATGTGGGACACTGGCTGGCCGAAGATTTCAGAATAACAGCAAGCCCATCCGAAATACGGGTAGCCTTGGCAACTGTTGTCCTGCTGTTGTCCGAAATAACCTCCAGTGTTTTATAGGTAGAGGCAAAACTGGTATTTTCCATAATTCAATCTATTTGGCAACAGAATCAAAATATTCAGGATTTCACTTTTGCTGCCGAAGCATTATCGTCCATTTTCTCCATATCGTGAACCGTCCACAGAAAAATGACCTGTATTACACTGAAAAGCAAGATAATATAATAGGTTGAAGGGTTATCGGAAACAGGCCACAGGTGTCCAAAAATATCTGCCATCACTTTAAACGGCTTGGTAAACAAATCCCAGGAATTGAGCCGGAGTATTCGTCCAAGGTAAATGCCAAAACTGCTGAGCAGAATCGAAAACAACACAACCACATTCGCCACCTTGCGGTTATACCTTGAATACCAGATAAGGTGAATAATTTTAAGGGAATAAAATCCATAAAACAAGGATAAAATGCTGATTGAAAATATGATAAGAGCATCGTAAATCACCGAAGTGCTTTGTGCATTTACATGTATAAAATCGGTGAGCATATAGGGTGCGTTAGGATAAAACAAAAGCCAGATAAAACTCCCCGCTATTACCATCCATGTTTTAAGCTTTGCACTGAACTGATATAAAATAAAGGCAAATAACAACGGAAGGAACCCTAGAAACAAATTGAATAACAGGAAATTATAGGTGGTATCGGTTGTTACTTTGTTCCTGATAAATAAAATAATCAGGTTAATTATTGTTACAATAATCAGCACTATTACATTCTTTTGAACAGTTCTTTTCATAAGTTTGGTTTTAGTATAATTTAATAATTCAATTTCTATTCGTCAATTTCCAGCTTCGCGTCAAAATCAATCAGATAGGCCACTGCTAACCACAACACCCAGCAAACAATACCAAATAAGAGGTAGCCGAAATAACCGAGAATTGGCATTTCTGAAAAGAAATGATACTTGTCCACATAAGGAACCGAGTATTTCCAATAGTTTGGATTGGTCGGTGCGTAATCGTGAAACCATTCGCTTCCGAAATTCCAGAATTCCCAGAAAAAGCCATTGAGCAGTGTGGCAAAAGCAATCAGAACCACATTTGAATAATCTCCTTTTTTACTTATTTCAGTAAAAGGTGTCCAGTACTTCCCGATATTCATGGCAGGAACCAATACAGGGATAAGGCCTACCCACAACATCCAGAACATTTCGTAAGGGAATAGTCCCATAAGGAACAAAAATGCAAACCCTATCACCAGCAGAATATACTGACCTGCCAATGGAACTACAATCTTTGGCCCATGAGCATATCGATCGCGCAAAGCAGGGAATGAGCGCAATAAAAAGTAAAACTCGAAAATTGCAGGAAGCACAGTTGTATACGACATCAGTTGCCACGAGATATTACCGAAATTTGTAAATATCTCATTGTTAGGATAGTACCAGTTTTCGAGCACAAAAAAGTTCTGATATTCGAATACAAACCAACTGAAACAAGAAGCAGCAGCAAGCAGTTTCATGGTAGTGGGCCTGCTTGCTATCAATGATTTACCGCCGGTTCGTTTATAAACTATACTATCGAGAACAAAAATAAATCCCCACCATAGCGGTACGAAGGTAAAGTGATCGATTGGCTGAACAAGTTCAAACCTGCCCCACATAAAAAACCAGCTTACAAGAGTAACAACCAATGAAGGGACGAACCACTTTGGAAACGGGGTTTTATTTTTAGATTTTTCAACAACAGCCACAGGCTTTTTAAACCCGAATATCCGTGGAAAAATCAGAAACACCAGGATAAGTATTGCAAAACCACTTGCAATATTAAAATACGTTTGATTGAAAGCAGGTGAGTTTTCTACTTCCTGTGCCGGAAATAATCCATATCCCGGTGGCGGACCACCCCATTTTATATTGCTGCCTATGTAAGGGAGTACAAAGAGTAAACAAAATGAAACCAAAAGTAAAAAGTACCTTTTCATAATTTTCGGGTTTAAGTGTTAATAAACTAAATGTTAAAAGGCCGATGCGGGTAAATATCTTAATGATCTGGTTTTTTGGCTATTGATTACGATAATTTTTCGCTGGATTTATTTTTCATTTTACAAAAACATGGTAGTGGTCAGGATAATGCAATGGCTTACCTGATAGCTTGACAAATAAATCACGACAAAATCCATATGGGGAAATTCAGAGAATTGAAACGTAGTTGAGTTGATACGAAATGGCTGGCAGTAAAAAAATCATGCCCTGATACAGCAGTTCATGATATTTGAAAAACGTGTTATGAAGTCTGACACAGTTTTCGCGGTAAAACAATTGCCTGCATTGATTTGTCCTATGCAGTAACCTTAAAATTCTGGTAGGTTTAGTTTTACGCTTTTTCGTGAGTTGAGTAGAGTTATGGTTCGGTAACTATTGGATTTATTTTTTAGAAAATATTCGGCCATAGCCTTTCCTGATAACTTTTAATTAACATAAACATGCAGATATGTATATTTGTTTATTCTGAATGAAATCTTGAAACAATCTTCTCACTTTAATTTCAAAACCCTCTCAGAAACCGGCCATAAAGAATTCTGGATATATTGGATATTTAAAACACAAATCAGAAAAACAGTTATAAAAAATATTCTACTAAGATTTATACTCCTTTTGAAACCGATACTGTAACCCAAAATAGATATTCCGGGGCAATCCCGGATAGTAATAGCGTGGCTCGCTGTTGCCAAAGGCTATAGCATTCACAACCAGCATGGAAGCATACCGGGTATCGCTAAGATTGTTAACTCCTGCATATAAGTTTAAATGTCCTTGCCTGCCAATCGCGAACTGCGCTGAAACTTTAAAATCTGCTATAAAATAAGCAGGATAGCTCAACGAATTCAAGTCATTAAGATATTGGTCGCTGAAATACTGAAAGTTAGCAAACATTTCAATTACCGGAGTTGGATTCCATGCAAATTGCAACTGAATGCTTTGTTCCGGAATACCGGGCAGTTCATTGCCATCAAAAACATTTCCATCGTCAGTAAAGTCAGTAAACAGGTTGCGCGAAAAAGTTGAACTCAAAACAGATGTCAGTTTCCCGGGGAAATGTGCTTTCTCAAAAAAACGGCTTTTAAGCATAATCTCTATTCCGGAATGGCGGGTTTTTCCTGCATTAGTGCCGATGAAGATATCCTCAGTCAGGCGTTTGGTTACCAGTAAATTGTTGAGTTCAATCAAATAAAATGCAGCATCCAGTTCAAAAGCTTTGTCCAAAAAGTTCAGGCGGGTACCCATTTCGTATTGAAACCCTTGTTCCGGTTTTATATCCGGATTTACATCGCCGGCCGGCAGCAAAGTTTCCTCTGGTGAGGGCTGCGAAAAACCATGTCCGGCCGAAGCATACAACGCCACCTGATTATCGGGAGCATAATTTATACCCATCCGCGGAGAAAAGAGTAAAGGGAATTTTCGCTCGCCGGACTGATCCCCATTGACATCGTACAAATCCATCAGTTGGTAGCTAATGTGATTTAAGGCAGCAGCAACTGAAATATTGAATTGCCGCAACGGCCGGTAGCTGCTTATTGCAAAAATATTGATCAGGTTGCGGTTTTCGCGGTTTTCGTTAATCTTAACAGCATCTTTTTCGAGTTTCCAATTATACTGTTCGGTAATAATCTCAGTTCCGAAAACTAAATCCAAATGATCGAAATAAACTGTAACCTTTTCACGGATTCCAGCTGACAGCACATTGTCAGTCAGATTGTTGAACGGTCGTTTCTCGAAGCCATCGTACCATTTGCCAAAAATGGTAAACCGGTTGACAGCCCTGTTTAGAAATTTGGTAACAACATTAATTCCGGTCAGAACTTTGCTGTACTTTTTGTAACCACCAACTTCGAGCCATGCGGGTGCTGCAGCCTCTGGATTGGTCTCGAATTGTGTTTTACCCAGCGAACTCGGGATTCCTGCATCAGCACTAATAACCATCAACAGCGGATTAATTTCCCAGGCTTTATTTTTCCAATGACCACTTGTTAGAAATGAAGTTCGTCTGTAGTGATTATTCTCACGGTATCCGTCCGATTGCAAATGACCAAGTCCTGTCCATAAAGCTGCATTTTTAGAGTGGATTGTCCCCTGAAGATGCGTATTCCAGGTATTAAAATTACCATAACCAGAGCTGGCAACAAATTCATTTCCTGACTTCACAGGAGTAAACATATGAATACTTCCTCCCAGTCCCGAACCATAAATTGCTGATGCAGGCCCTTTAATCACCTCCAATCGACCAATACTTTGTATATCAATATCTTCGGGCGAAGAAACGCCATCAGAAGAAGTAAGAGGAATATCATTAAGATAGGATCGGATGCGATTGGTATTGTAAGGAGTGCGACTGCCCATTCCACGGATTACGATTCGGTTGGTTGCATAGGTGCCGCTTTGCATAGTAATTCCGGGAATGGAATTGAGGGTATTAGCCAGGTTAGTGCCATCAGAAAGATTTATTCCTTTGGTAGTCAACAGCGAAATGCTACCGGGAATATGGTGAAAATCAGCAGAAATCTGGTAAGCCTCTATTTTCACTTCATCGAGAAGAATAACTGAATCCGGTTTGCTTTCAGCTAAAGATGGCTCGCCGGTTTCCTGAGCAATTCCTTTTAATGCGGTAACAAGAAACAGCACACCTATAACAAACAACCGCAAGGATATAATCATGTTTCAACACTATGATGGATTAAACCGAATTTTTATACCTGATTGAGAAAAATTCCGACTCCCAAAACCCTGGTTCCCCAGGAATTTCATAATAAATATCCCTTCAATAGCCAGAACCAAAATACTCATTTTTAATCGCCAGGAATTCGGAGTTTGGGACTTGGGTTTTGGTCCCGCCTCTGGCGGGAGGGTTTTGGAATTTGAAACTTCTTTACTCTTTCGTAGCTTTAGCTTCAACAGGCATAAGACGGACAATTTTGCCGGGAGTTTCGATAGCAACATAAATCAATCCATCCGGACCAACTACCACATTTCGGACACGACCAATTCCCTGAAGGAGTTTTTCGGTGTGAATTACAGAATGTTTGTTCACTACAACCCTTTCGAGGTATTTAAAACGTAACGACCCCACAAACAGGTTGTTGTTCCAGTTTTTATACCGGTCACCGGAAAGGAAAGTCATTCCTGACGGTGCTATTGAGGGATTCCAGTAATAAACAGGTTGCTCCATTCCTTCTTTTTCGGTTAACTCGGTTATTATGCTTCCATCGTAATTAATACCATAACAGATAACCGGCCAGCCATAGTTTTTCCCTGGTTCAATAAGGTTGATTTCATCGCCGCCGCGCGGGCCATGTTCGGTAGCCCAAAGTTCACCGGTAAGCGGATTTATGCAGGTTCCCTGCGAATTACGGTGCCCGTAACTGTAGATGGAAGGCAAAGCACCTTTGGTGTTTACAAAAGGATTATCCTTCGGAATAGAGCCATCGTCGTTAATACGATGTATTTTCCCGTTAGTGTTATCAAGTTTCTGAGGAAAATCGAATTGTTGTCCACGATCACCTATACCGAAAAACAAGTGCCCGTTCTTATCAAAAGCAAGTTTGCTGCCAAAATGATATTCCCTATGTGTATCAGGAATACCTTTGAATATTACTTGCTGATCAACCAGTTTGTTACCGTCAAGCCTGGCCCGCATAATGGCAGTATTACCGAAAGATTTGATTATTTTAGTATCAAGTGCACTGTACGACATGTAAATCCATCCATTCTTTTTGTAATCGGGATGCAGGCACACATCAAGCAAACCACCCTGACCGACAGCCATGATATCAGGCAATCCCTCAATAGGTGCGGAAATTTTCCCGTTTGCAAACCGAAATAATTTGCCGGATCGCTCCGTAATCAGCAGATCGCCGTTGGGCAGAAATGCAAGTCCCCAAGGAACATCCAATCCTGTAACCACGGTATCAACAACAAACTGCTGTACTTCGCTTTCAATAAGTCCGGCAACAGTAACCGCAGGCTTTAACAAACTTTTATCAGCAGGAATTCCTTTTTTTACATACGCAGCAAGGGCTTCAATCTGGCTATCCGAAAATGTTTTCGCAAACGAAGGCATTCCCATATTCTCAATCCCATCCTTAATACTTTTAATTGCTGCCGAATTATCTATTTCGTCCATCCACGATTTGGCTGCAAATTTTTCAAGGTTTTCGCCATGACATCCGGCACAATAAGTCTGGTAATTCCGGGCAGCATCATTACTAACAGCTGCTTTTGGCACATCAGGTTTACGGTTAATGCAGGTTGACCCTATCAGACCGAAGGAAACAATAACTAATGAGAATGCTGCAAGAACAAAAATCCGTTTCATACTATTTCAGATTAAATTAAAACAGTGAGTTTATTAAACGCTAATATAATCATGATTGTTCTGAATTGTATCGAAAGTAAAAGAATAATATGAAATCGTCATACAAAAAATACACTATTCGAAAATTAAGGTTCTACCAATAATTTGATTAAAATGGTTTTTAAAAGGCCGGAAGACCGGGGTAGATAGCAAAAGGGTAGTAAACACTGGCAATGGAATAAATGATCACGAATAAGAATTGATGTTCAATGTGCTTCCTGAAATGGTTTATGTTTTTTCAGGAGAACTTCTGACTTCCGGCTTCTGCCCCCCGGCGATTTGAATTTTACACACCAAATTAACGGCATATCCAAAAACACAAACCAATAGTAACCGAATCATTTACAATATATTACACTGAATAATAAAATTCTTTTAACACTTATTAAGTAATACTGCATAAACCTTTGGCTTAAGGAGATTGTTAGAAGCTAACACATATCCAAACGAATTGCAATGCGGGTAACCATTATGTTGATGTTTTCATTGTTTCTGATTGGTCAATATGCACTTTCGCAGACAAAAAACCCAGGCGCAGTTCTGGTTGTAAATTTCGACCAGCTTGAGCCATATCTGCATCATAGTAATGATACTGTATACCTTGTAAATTTCTGGGCAACATGGTGTGCCCCTTGCATTAAAGAATTGCCTGCAATAAAAGCTGTGGAAGAAAAGTACGCGAACAAAAAATTTAAAGTATTGCTGGTAAGCCTTGATATGCATAAAGAACTAGCAAGCAGGCTGTATCCATTTATAAAATCAAAAAATATCACTTCCGACGTTTTTTTGCTTAACGACCCAAATCAGAATCGTTGGATCAATAAGGTTGACCCCGAATGGTCAGGCGAAATACCGTTTACCTTAATCTATGGGAAACACTTCAGAGAATCATATTCCCACACATTTGCTTTCGAAGAACTTGATTCAATTATTAACCTAAAACTAAATTTACCATGAAAAGCCTCATAACAATCATCTTCATCTCCATGTTTTCACTTTCATCTGCATTTTCGCAAGGATATAATGTAGGTGATAAAGCCAGCGGATTTAAACTTAAAAACACCGATGGAAAACTGGTTTCCCTTATCGATTATCCTGATGCAAAAGGATTTACAGTAATATTTACTTGTAACAATTGTCCTTATGCCATAGCTTACCAGGACAGGATTACAGAAATTGACAAAAAGTACAAAAAGAAAGGTTACCCGGTTATTGCAATCAATCCGAACGATCCTGAAATTGCACCTGCCGATTCTTATGAAAAAATGATAGTGCGGGCTAAAGAAAAGGGCTACACATTTCCTTATTTGTATGATGAAACCCAGGAAGTTTGCCTGGCTTACGGTGCAAAACGCACTCCCCAGGTATATTTGTTGCAGAAAAAAGGTAACGATCTGATAGTTCAATATACGGGAGCTATTGATGATAACTACCAGGATGCATCGGCTGTTACCACTCCTTTTCTTTCGAATGCCATTGATGCTCTGCTGGCTGGTAGCACACCTGACCCTTCAGCAACCAAAGCAATCGGTTGCTCAATTAAAATGAAACAAGCTAAATAATACTTTACAGTTATGTTTGATGAGAAAGAGGCGCTAAATCAGATGCCTCTTTTTTTGTGCTAAAACTATTCACATGGCATTATAACTTTCTTTTCGGATCACTTTTTTTTTGAATTGATTAACTTTATATATTCATTGGATTTCTTCAATCATTTTTGGTCAGATTGCTTAGAAATAATATCTTTAACAAAATTTTTCTAAAGTGTATCCCAATGAGAATAAATTTCCTAAACCATAGATCCATGAAACCCTTAAAAAAGATTTTGTTAATCAGCGTAACCTGGCTGTTATCAGCCGGTTTATTTGCCCAATCGAAAATCAACCCGAATGATATAAAAGACAAAATGCAATGGTTTGCCGATGCCAAACTGGGTATATTTATCCATATTGGTATTTACGCGGTTGACGGAGTTGATGAATCGTGGAGTTTTCATAACAAAAAGATCAGCCATGCTGAATACATGAAACAGCTTAACGGATTTACACTGAAGAAATACGATCCCGCCATGTGGGCCGACCTGATAAAGGAAAGCGGCGCCAGGTACGCAGTTATTACCACCAAACACCACGACGGCGTTGCCATGTACGATACAAAAATGAATAACCTCAGCAGTGTTAAAGCAACACCCGCAAAAAAAGATATGATTACTCCTTTCTTCGCTGAGTTGCGCAAACGCGATATAAAATGCGGTGCTTATTATTCACTAATTGACTGGTCGTATGCTGATTACCCGGGCTTTCTCAAGGACAGTTCCCGTTATAAAGTTGAGAACGATTACGAAAGATGGAACCGTTTCAGGCAGTTTTTCCAGGGACAGATCAGGGAAATAAGCACACAGTTTAATCCAGATCTGTGGTGGTTCGATGGTGACTGGGAACACAGTGCCGAACAATGGGAATCGGAAAAAGTGCGGAATATAATTCTGTCGAACAACCCGAAAGCAATCATTAACAGCCGCTTACAGGGCTATGGCGATTATGAAACTCCGGAACAGAATTTCCCGGTTTCGCGCCCCAAATTCAATTGGTGGGAACTGTGTATGACTACCAACGATAACTGGGGTTTCCACAACGACAACAACTGGAAAACGCCTTACGAAATAATTACCATTTTTGTGGATGCTGTTGCAAACGGCGGAAATCTGTTGCTGGATATGGGTCCGAAAGAAGATGGCACTATTCCTGAAGAGCAGATTCATGTGCTGAAAGAGCTTGGCTCATGGAACAAAAAGAACGGCGAAGCAATTTTTAATACAATCGGAGGCATTCCGCAAGGACATTATTATGGCCCGACCACCCTATCGAAAGATTCAACCATTCTGTATCTTTTCCTGCACGGACAAACCAGCGGTCAAATTATGCTAAAAGGCCTTGATAATAAAATTCAGGAAATAACCGTGGTTGGAAACGGCACCAGGCTTTCGCATGAAATTGTCGGAAAAATATCGTGGAGCCATGTTCCGGGTCTTGTCTATATTGATGTTCCTGCAACTGTGGTCGATAAATATGTTACCGTTTTGAAATTAAAACTGGATAAACCGGTGAAACTATATCGCGGGCAAGGTGGGTTTAACTGAGATGAATTTCTACGTTTAGTATTAAACCTGACTGTCAAATAAAAATTCTTTTTCTGACGACCAACCTACTGATTACTGCTAAAAACATATCCAGGTATACTGAAATGATTCTGAATCTTATTATAGGACTCGGTGCAATTTTCGCACTTTATTGGACCTACCGTAATAGGAAACCAATTCCTTCAATCATTTCGGTTGGAATGATAACAGGAATAATACTGGTGTTGCTTCCTCACAACATCTTGCTTTCAGCAGGTTTATCTGTTTATATAGTCTTTGTGGTTTTTGCTTTCGTCTATGGTTTGTTTATGAAAGGACTGGCAGTATGGCCAAGGATTATAATCTGTATAATGTCTGTTTCTATTCTGGCTTATTGGTTTTGGAGGTTAAACCACCTGCATGGCATGGAATTATTGTTGCCGATACTATCGCTGATAATTGGCATGGCTGCAATAATCAGCAAAGCAAAACTTAAAAATGAAGCTGGCTTCTTAGCTATTCTTGCGGCAGATGCGGTTGCAATACTTGTCGAAAACCTGATGAGAATGAGCTAATACATTATTTTTATACACGCTATAACTCCCTTCGCATCTATGACAAGAAACCTCTTGCTTCTGATCACAATCATTATTGTTTATTGTACCGATATTCATGCACAGGAAAACCGTTGGATAATAAACCAATCCGGAGGTATTACCTGGAAGGTGGAAGAAGGAGATATTCATAAAGATCATATCGAAATGAGCGGTAAATTTATTTCGGCTGTCATTCGGTATGGCGTAAACACCGACCAATCAAGCTTTGTCAGCCGCGATATCGTATGGCCCATGCTTCGTACTATTCCAAATAATACACACGCCAGCCTTACCCGTACTTTTAATTTCAATTTACTTGAACTAATTTCAATCAACAGGAAATCTATTGAAAAGGAAATCGTTTCTGAATTCGTACTCGATGGAACAGTTACTATTAAAAGCACTTTAAACGGAGATTTTCAGCTAACCCGGACACTTTTTCCTTCAACCGATAAACCTGCATTCTGTGAACATTATATTCTTACAAATAAGAGTAATAAACCGGCAACTATTGAAATTCCTGAGATTAACAATATCGTCATTACCAATTCAGCTGAAGGTGTTGAGGGAGCCTATACCTTAAAATCCCGGACAAAAAATCATGGATCATTTGTAATAAAAGTTGGAGAATCCATAAAGTTCAACCTGTATTTTCCCGGGATGAAGGAAGGTCAGAGCTTTGATGAAATTGATGTTGAAAATGAACTTACGAAACGCAGGAGTTTCCTTTCTTTTCTGAATAACAATCTGATTCTCGAAACACCTGATGAAACGTTAAACCATGCCTTTGCTTTTGCCAAAATCCGGGCTTCCGAGAGTATTTTCCAAACTAAAGGCGGACCAATGCATGGGCCGGGCGGACTGAGTTATTACGCTGCCATCTGGGCTAACGACCAGGCGGAATACATCAATCCGTTTTTTCCTTACCTGGGATATGAGTATGGAATTGAGTCGGCACTGAATGCTTACCGGCATTTTGCCCGGTTTATGAACCCGGAATACAAACCCATTCCCAGTTCCATAATAGCGGAAGGAACAGATATATGGAACGGTGCCGGTGACCGGGGCGATGCAGCCATGATAGCATATGGGGCGGCACGGTTTGCACTTTCGCAGGGCGATATAAAAATGGCTGAAGAACTCTGGTCGCTCATCGAATGGTGCCTCGAATTCAACAAACGAAAGTTAAACTCTGCAGGTGTTGTAACATCAGATTCGGATGAACTGGAAGGTCGGTTTCCATCCGGGGATGCTAATCTTTGTACTTCTTCACTTTATTACGATGCTTTGGTTTCAGCTTCTTACCTGGCAGAATCACTGGGAAAAGACAAAAAACTGATAACTGTTTACATAAAACAGGCTGCCAATCTTAAAATAAACATCGAAAAATATTTTGGTGCAAACGTGATGGGTTTCGAAACCTATAGGTATTATGAAGGCAATGACAAACTGCGCGCCTGGATTTGCATTCCGCTCACTGTGAATATTTTCGATCGTAAACAAGGTACCATTGATGCACTGTTTTCGCCTGAACTCTGGACTGAGGACGGATTAGCTTCACAATCGGGAGATAAAACCTTCTGGGATCGCTCCACTTTGTATGCACTTCGCGGTGTTTTTGCTGCCGGTGATAAAAAACGCGGGCTCGGATATCTTCAGTACTATTCAAACCGAAGGTTGCTCTGCGACCATGTCCCCTACCCTGTCGAAGCATATCCCGAAGGAAATCAACGACATCTTTCCGCCGAAAGCGGGCTGTATTGCCGTATTTTTACCGAAGGACTTTTTGGAATCCGTCCCACCGGTCTGAATAGTTTTACCTTAACTCCACAGCTGCCTGAAGGATGGGATTATATGAAACTCAGGAATGTGCATGGTTATGGGAAAGAATTTAATATAGAGGTAAAACGCGAATCCGGTAAAACACACCTGACAATTACCTGCTCCGGGCTTCCGGTATTTGACAAATTGTTGAAAGCAGCATCAACCCAAATAATAACACTACCCTGATTTCAGGTTCCGGGAATTTATTGTTTGTATAAGATTTAATAAACAAAAATCAAAGTATCATGAACTGTAAAGTGATTTTTCTACTGTTTTTCAGCCTGGCAATTATGGCTGGAAAAGTGAAAGCTCAGAATGACAAAAATGTAACGGTGTTTCCAAAAGACGATCCGGCGGCAGTGGCGCTCACAAAAAACATTTCGGAAAATGAAGGCTATGTCTGGCCTGATGACCCAAAAGTAATGGAAAACCTGAAAAAGTGGCAAGGCTACAAATTCGGCTTACTGATCCATATGGGATTGTATTCGGAACTAGGCATTGTGGAGTCGTGGGCTTTGTGCCCCGAAGAGTGGGTTAGCCGCGATGGATACGACGATTATTACAAATTCGCCTACGACTACAGGAACACCATCACAAAATTTAATCCTGTTAATTTCGATCCTGAACAATGGGCAAAAATGTTTAAAAATTCCGGTGCGAAGTACATGATTTACTCGTCGAAGCATCACGACGGATTCTGCCTGTACGATACCAAATACACTGATTTTAAAGTAACTGATAAAGCATGTCCATTCTCAACAAATCCAAAAGCCAATGTTTTAAAGGAAGTTCTTGACGCGACCCGCAAAGTAGGACTTGCAACGGGAATTTATTTTTCAAAACCCGACTGGACAAGTCCTTATTTCTGGTGGCCATATTATCCGCCTAAAGACAGAAATCCGACCTATGACATCACCAAACACCCTGAAAGGTGGAATAAATTTGTGGAATATACACAAAATCAGCTCAATGAATTAACTTCTGATTATGGGAAGGTTGATATTCTGTGGCTTGATGGTTGCTGGGTTATGCCAAAAGCATTGATAAATGAAAAGCTTGAAGAATTTTGCAAATATCCGCACGACATGGATATAAATATGAAGTTAATTTCCGAAAAAGCACGTGCAAAGCGACCCGGAATGCTTGTTGTTGACCGTTGGGTGCCAGGGGAATATGAGAATTATTTGACGCCTGAACAGAAAACGCCGGAAAAAGCTTTATTGGTTCCATGGGAAAGTTGCATTACCATGGGTGGCGCCTGGGGATGGGTTAAAAATGACAATTATAAATCATCAAAAGAATTGGTGCAACTGCTGGTAAATATTGTTGCTAAAGGAGGAAACCTGCTTCTCGGCGTTGGCCCAAACGGTAAAGGTGAATTCGAACCTAGAGTATATGAAAATCTTGAACTGCTTGGCAACTGGCTGCAAATAAACAGGGAAGCTATTTATGAAACCAATCCGGTTGAGCCATTCCTCGAAGGGAAAGTGGCCTATACAGCAAAAGGAGACAATGCGGTTTATGCCATTTACATGCCGGCAAAAGACGAACAGGAACTGCCTGCCGAAATCAAAATAACTACAAAACTCACAGGCAAGTTGAAAATCAGTCTTCTGGATTCAAATCAAAAATTAAGCAGCAAACGTGTGGATGGTGGTGTTGTAGTCACAATCCCAAAAACAATAAAAGCAGAACTGGCAAAAAAGGAAGCAGTTGTTGTTAAAATCGTAAAATAATTTAATAAGCTATTTATGGCTAAGCATAACAGAATACCAGTGATAAAACAAAATTTAACATTAATCCCAAAAAACTCGTGTACCCCAAAAAAATAGTAAGAGTATTGTTCTGTTTACTTCTGTCTATTACTCTACAGTACACCGTTTCAGCGCAAAAATTCATTTATGCAGTTGATTTCGGTGTAAAACCAGACAGCTTCGAAAATGCATCACCTGCTATTTGCAAAGCTCTTGATGCATGCAAATCTGTAAAAAACGCAACACTTGTTCTCCCCGTTGGCCGCATCGACCTCTGGCCGGAAGGAGCTGTGAAACGTGAACTATATATTTCAAATTCAACCGAGGATGATACTCTTTCGAAAGTTAAAAACATCGGTTTCTTGATTGAGAATTTCGAAAATCTTACCATCGAAGGGAACAATACACTCGTGGTTCTACATGGTAAAATGATCTCATTTGTCATTCTGAACAGTAAAAATATCAAAATTCAGAATGTCAGTTTTGATTATGAACGGCCTTCCATGTCGGAACTAACCATCTCTTCAGTGTCTGATAATTCAGTTGAAACATTGATCCACCACGACTCAAAATATTCAATGGATGAAGGGAAAATCAGTTTCTATGGCGAAGGCTGGAAAACCAACTCATATCATACCATTTTATTTGAACCAGATAATAATATAATGAAATATAGCTCATTCAAACCATTTATTTCGTCGCATGCAATTGAACTCAGTCCATTTCATATAAAATTTGAGGGTGATTTTACTAACATAAATTTCCGCAAAGGCGATATTCTGACTGTCCGTGATCCATACCGCGACAATTGTGGTGCTTTTATCAACCTAAGTAAAAATGTAGAACTCGAAAACGTTAAAATGCATTATATGCATGGACTTGGAATTGTTTCGCAATTCTCCGAAAATATTACCTTCTGCAAGGTCCAGGCTGCACCACGCGGAAATTCGGGACGGGTAATTTCCTGCTTTGCCGATTGCTTCCACTTTTCGGGCTGTAAAGGCAAGATATTGATCGACAATTGTTTTACTTCCGGTTCGCACGATGACCCAATTAACGTTCACGGAACTCATTTGGAAATTACATCGATCGATGTTGATAAAAAGCTGACTGTCCGTTTTATGCATCACCAGACTTATGGGTTCAACGCCTTTTTTGCCGGCGATAGCATTGCATTTGTAAATCCTCAAACTCTTCAGCCTGTTGCTTTTGCAGTGTTGAAAAATGCAATTCTGGTGAGTAACCGTGAAATGTTACTTGAAATTGACGGCATTATGCCAAAAAATGTAATTACAGGCCTCTGCATCGAAAATCTTACCTGGACCCCGGAAGTCACAATCTGCAATTGTCGTTTCGAACGTACCAATACCCGAGGAGTATTGCTTACAACCCGGCGTAAAATCCTGGTTGAAAACAATACATTTTTCAGAACCGGAATGCATGCTATCCTTATTGCTAATGATGCCGCAAGCTGGTTCGAATCAGGTGCAGTTCAGGATGTTACAATCCGCAATAATACATTTACCGAATGTGGCTACAATTCAGCACCCGGTAATTTTGTGATTGCCATTGCACCCGAAAACCACCAGCAAGTTCCCGGTTATTTTGTCCATCGCAATATCCGGATCGAAAACAACACATTCAATGTGAACGATTACACGATACTGACAGCACGAAGCGTTGAAAACCTGATGTTTACCGAAAACAAAATAGTGTGGACTAACTTTATGGGAAATAGCGTAAAACGACCTGGTTTTGAACTCACTGGCTGTATAAAAGTACAAATAGTGGAAAACAGCTTTATAAACATCAAAAAAACTGATATACAATGCATTAAAATGAATAAAGAAGATATAAAAACAGACTTGAAAATAACTTTCGTAGAATGATTACACTTTTACCGGGAATGGTTTCTACATTTATAATGATAATAATGTTCAATACAGTTTTTGGTCAGACAAGCCAAAATGCATCAATTTTCTACCATCAGACGGCAAAAGACTGGTCATCTGAAGCCTTGCCAATCGGAAACGGTCGCATGGGTGCCATGCTCTTCGTTGGAGTAAGCCAGGAAAGAATCCAGTTTAACGAGCAAAGCCTCTGGTCGGGTGATAACAACCGGGACGGCGAATACAAAATCGGAGATCAAGGTTTTGGGTCTTACCGGAATTTCGGTGAGATTGTTATCAATTTTTCGAATAGGAATGAAGTGACCGGATATCATGATTATTATTCATCCTGTTTTCATATGGTGGTCATCTGGCACATACTTGACATTAAGACTTTTTTCAGTGCATAAAGCAAGAATGAAAATAGTGTCATAAGCACTTATAATCAACCAATTACATTAGTCCATCTAAATCATGAACAGGAATAAAATCAGACAAAACAAATAATTTTCAAACTTTACAGCAAAAGATTAAACAAAATTTAATACTGGTTGTTTATAACTACCTAATGATCAACAGGCACCAATGATAAAGTATTCGATAAAAGATCTTGAAAAGATTACCGGAATTAAGGCCCATACAATACGCATCTGGGAAAAACGATACAACATAGTTGAACCTTCACGTACGCTGACAAACATCCGCTATTATTCTGATGAAGATCTGAGGCATCTTATGAATGTGGCAATACTGAATAAATATGGATACAAAATTTCCAATATTCAAAGTATGTCAGTCGCAGAAATTTCCCAGAGTGTTGTCGACCTTACCCATCAGGATATAGATAACGAATATCAGGTTGACAACCTGGTTATGTCAATGATCGAACTGGATGAGCAAAGGTTCGACAAAATAATCAGTTCATCGATTATTAAACACGGTTTTGATTACACTTTCGAGAATTTATTGCACAAATTCCTTGAAAAAATCGGGGTACTCTGGCAAATCGGAAATGTAAATCCGGCACAGGAACATTTTATTTCGCAGCTCATCAGGCACAAACTTATACTTGCAATTGACGGGCAGAATGCTTTAAAGGAAAACTATAAATCATTTCTTCTCTTTCTTCCCGAGAAAGAGTATCACGAAATGGCATTGCTTTACATGCATTATTTAATCAGAAGAGCAGGTCATATGGTAATATATCTCGGGCAGAACGTTCCATTGGTAAACCTTAAAGATATTTTTGAAGTACACAAAATCGATTATTTATTAACCTCTTTTACTTCAAATCTTCCCGAAGAAGAAATTTCCGCATTTTTCGAAGAATATAACCATTTATACGGTGACAAACACTTATTATTTGGTGGCAGTTGCATTCAACAAATCAAGGTATCACTCCCTCCAAATGCAACTTTCTTCGAATCAATAACCAATTTTACTGATTTTCTACAAAATATTTGATCCAATTCTCCTTTATCCTTTCCATAAACAGGTTCGCTATTGAGTTCATTTCCTGCATGTTATATGCATGAAATCAAAATATAACATATCATTAACAGACAAATTCTACCTTTGTTCATTAAAATATCGTATATTAGTGTACAAATTGTAATTACTCTAAATAACTGATTATTAGACTATCGGGGTACTATTTTCAAAGCAAGATAAAAAATTAACAAATTTTTAACTTTATTTAGATTTATTATAAATAATATTGTTTAACTTTGCCTCATAAAATTTAAACACTCTGAGCTATGACACAAATAGAATTCGACCATAAATTAATAAGTTTATATCAGAACCTGGAATATTATGCAAACCTGCTAACTTCGAACCGCGAAGAAGCTAAGGATCTGATTCAGGATACCTATCTCAAAGCACTTGCAAATCGTGACAAATTTGCTGCCGACACTAACCTGAAGGCATGGACCTATACCATCATGAAGAATACATTCATCAATAACTATCGCCGAAACCAAAAAGCAAATACAATTATTGATAGTACTGAGGATTTGTTTTACCTGAATATCCCGCGTAAATCTGATTTTCCGTCACCGGATTCGAGGTTTTCGGAAAAAGAAATCAAAAAGAGTATTTCGAAGCTTGATGCAGACCAGCGCATGCCTTTCGAGATGCATAACCAGGGTTATAAGTATAAAGAAATTGCCGATCATCTCAATATTTCGATAGGTACGGTTAAAAGCCGGATTTTCTTTACCCGTCGCAAACTGATGGATACACTGAAAGATTTTGCCGATTAATAAAATATCTTAACTGATTCAAAGCCACAAAGTCAAATCTGATTTGTGGCTTTTTTTATTTCCTATAATTCCAATAAATCTTATAGAATTATAAGTATAACCCCTAATATGCAGCTATAAAACTAAAAACAAGATATTTTAAAGTATCTCATTGTTCAATACCCAGTTAGTTTTCATTTTACCGCAAAGACGCAAAGCAATATCTAACAGATTATTAGAATTTTAGGACGCAAAGACCTTATTCCATATATTGTTGATAATTAGACAAATAGGAAGTAATAATGGACTTTTGATAGCTATAAACCTGATAAAAATATTCCAGCAAACTCATGAAGAAAATGGAACTTTCTGAGGTAATAATTTTGATCTGTTGTTAATCAATTTGAAGAATTCATTTTTCCTGCCTTATAATAACTACAGAAATAAGATTCCATTGTCATCCCGATATTAGCCTCTTAACTTCATCTTTAAAAAAGATGCCAAATTGCCAAATTGCCGAATTGCCGAATTGCCGAATTGTCGAAATGACAGAAAACACACTATATAACATCATTCATTGATGCCCCATGTTTCATTTTACCTTTTCTCCCCTCTCCCCTCTCCCCTTCTCCCCTCCCCTTATCCTTTTCCCGGTATTTGCCTTTGCTGCCTGCTCTTTTTCAAGACTGAGTTTCAATATGGCAAAAACGAGTACTGCGGCACTGATCCATTGCACCAGGCTCAGCACCCTGTCATTTACCAGGTAATCGAATAAAATGGCCGAAACAGGGAAACAAAGCTCGCAAATGGTTGCCAGCATAGCACGGATTCGCGTAAGCCCGAAATAATACAGAAATATTGCACCTGAACCGGTGGTTACACCTATGAGTAAAAATATTGACCATTGCACCCCATTAATTTCAGGTATAATCTTTAGCATACCTGTGGAAAGTACAAATAATAACATAATTAAACTCGTAAAAGCATACCTGTAAAAAGTTGCAGTAAAAAAGCTGTATTTCTGCAGTACTTTTTTACTAAATACAGTGGAACTGCCAAATGCAAAAGCTGCCAGTAATGAAAATCCCGCAGCCAGGGCTGTTTGACTGCCTGTTACCAGGTTTGGCAAGTTGAAGCCGAAGGTCAGGAAATAACTCGCTGATATGGCTAATGCCGACCAGAGCAGAAAGTTACGTTTTAGTTTTTCTCTCAGCAGCAATGCTGCAAGTGTAATGGCAAATACAGGTTGCAGCTTTTGCAGAAGCACAACTATTGTTAATGCCTGGAAATTAACAAGAAATAACGCCTTAACGATTGCGAGTGTTCCAATGGCACCGCCAAACAGGGATAACAGGAAGAACATCAACACATCGTTTGAAGTAAACGATTTCAAGTGCCGGTATTGCCTGTACATAAAAATATTCATGAGCAGAAACGGCAGTGCATGAAAAATAAAAACGACCAACCCAATATTCAGGCTATATAAACGAGGGGTCAGAACCACTCCATCGAGCCCCCACAAAGTGGCAGCAACGCAAATAGCCATGGCCCCGGTAAAAACTGTCTTATTTAATGTCATCACTTACTCTTCACGTTATAGTTCCGTTTTATCAATCCGCCTTCGGGGTGCAAAAGTAAGGTTTTTAAACGAGCTTTTTCCCCATAGGGTATGGTTAATTGGCAATAGGTATGTAAAATCAAATTGACCAACCTTAGGTATAAACTTTCACAAATCGACTATTAATTATCATCATCACCTCAGACATATAATATTGAATTTCAGCATTATACATTTGTCGAAATATAATTCAACAATATCTGTAAGATTTAATTAAAATTCCTCCGGGTTTTCTATTCAATCACAGTAAGATTATTACCTTTGCCAGAGTAAGAAAAAACGATAATAAATATCTAACTATATGATTACCAATAACTTTATCGATCGCCATAACGGTCCTAGCAAACATGAAACCGGGATTATGCTAAAGGCTATAGGAGTTGATTCACTCGAACAACTTATTGACCAGACTATTCCTGCATCCATTCGTTTCCCAAAACCGCTCAATCTTCCTGCAGGGCTCAATGAATATGAATACCTTAACCATATAAAAAGCCTGGCTTCGAAAAACAAGGTTTTCAAATCGTATATCGGGATGGGATATTACAATACTATCACACCTGGAGTTATTTTGAGGAATATTTTTGAAAATCCGGGCTGGTACACTTCCTATACGCCTTACCAGGCTGAGATTTCGCAGGGCCGGCTCGAAGCTTTGCTTACATATCAGACTATGATCACAGATCTGACCGGTATGCCTCTTGCCAATGCATCCCTGCTCGACGAAGCAACCTCAGCAGCCGAAGCTATGATTATGCTGCATAATGCTCGTTCGCGCGAGGCTGTTAAGGCTGGTGCAAATACATTTATCGTTTCCGAAAATGTCTACCCTCAAACAATTGCAGTACTTCAAACACGTGCAAAACACCTTGGCATCGAAATTGAAGTAAAATCATGCAACAATTTTGAACCAACACCAAACATATATGGTATCCTGCTTCAGTATCCCAATCAATTTGGCGAAGTACACGAATTCCGCGCATTAGTAAACCGTGCCCACGAAAACGGAATCGCTGTTGCCGTTGCATCTGACCTCCTGAGCCTTGCCCTTTTAACACCTCCCGGCGAATGGGGAGCCGACGTTGTTGTTGGAACCACCCAGCGATTTGGTGTACCTATGGGTTTTGGCGGACCACATGCAGGATTTTTTGCAACCAAAGAAGATTACAAACGATTTATTCCCGGACGCATTATTGGCGTATCCCTTGACGCCCAGGGTAACAGGGCGTTGCGTATGGCTCTGCAAACCCGCGAACAACATATCAAGCGCGAACGCGCAACATCAAATATCTGTACGGCACAGGCCCTTTTAGCCATAATGGCCGGGATGTATGCCGTTTATCACGGACCAAAAGGCATCCGGAATATTGCCAGGCATATCAATATTCTGACAGGTGTGCTATCTGCCGAAGTTCAGAAATATGGGTACAAACAGCTGAATGCCAATTTCTTCGATACATTACTTATCAGCCTTCCCGAAGAAGTTAAAATAGACACATTACGCAAACTGGCCGTTGAAAGCCATGTAAACTTCAATTTCATTGGCGATGATAAAGTTGGAATCAGCCTGGATGAAACTACCTCACTCGATGATGTAAACCTTGTGTTGCATATTTTTGCATCGGCCGCTAAGAAACAATTTATAGAATTTGTATGCAATCCTGAAGAATGTGGTCTTATCCGCACATTTGCTCCGGCTATGGACAGGAAGTCAGAATACCTCACCGAACCGGTTTTCAACAGCTATCATTCCGAAACCGAAATGATGCGTTTCCTCAAGAAACTCGAAAACCGCGACCTGGCACTGAACCGCAGCATGATCCCGCTTGGATCGTGCACCATGAAGCTGAACGCAGTAGCCGAGCTTATTCCTTTAAGCTGGCCTGAATTCGGTGCTATTCACCCTTTTGCACCTGCCGATCAGACTGAAGGATATAACATTCTTATACGTGAATTAGAAAAAGCACTTTGCGAGATCACCGGGTTCAAAGCAGTTTCAATGCAGCCTAACTCGGGCGCTTCGGGCGAATATGCAGGTTTGCTTGTAATAAAAGCCTATCATGAAAGCCGGGGTGAAGGACACCGGAAAATCTGCCTGATTCCTGCATCCGCACATGGCACTAATCCTGCCAGTGCAGCCATGGCCGGCATGGAAGTGGTGGTTGTAAAAACAGATCCCAACGGTAATATTGACATGGTAGACCTACGTGAAAAAGCTGTTAAACATAAAGAAAATCTTTCAGCTTTAATGGTTACCTATCCTTCCACCCACGGGGTGTTTGAAGAGAGTATACTTGAAACCGTTGCCATTATTCACGAAAACGGCGGACAAGTCTATATGGACGGAGCTAATATGAACGCTCAGGTCGGACTCACAAATCCTGGAACAATAGGTGCTGATGTTTGTCATTTGAACCTGCACAAAACCTTTGCTATTCCTCACGGCGGAGGAGGCCCTGGTGTTGGACCAATTGGCGTTGCAGAACATCTTGTTCCGTTCCTTCCTGGTCACCCGATAGTAAAAACAGGTGGTGAAAAAGCAATTCAGGCTGTTGCAGCTGCTCCTTACGGAAGCGCCCTTATTCTGCCAATTTCTTATGCATATATCAAACTACTTGGTGGAAACGGACTTACTGAAGCAACCAAATATGCTATTTTGACTGCAAATTATATCAAATCCCGTCTCGAAGGTCATTATAAAATTCTATACACCGGCACAAACGGCCGTGTTGCACACGAGCTAATCCTGGATTGCAACCAATTCCTGAAAACTGCCGATGTGGCTGTAATTGACATTGCCAAGCGCCTCATGGACTACGGTTTCCACGCACCTACTGTTGCCTTCCCGGTAATGGGAACCCTCATGGTGGAACCAACCGAAAGTGAGCCATTAAGCGAACTCGACCGTTTTGTGGATGCCATGATCAGTATCCGTAAGGAAATAGCCGCAATTGAAGAAGGTAGTACCGATAAGCATGATAATGCGATTAAACACGCACCACATACCCTGGCTATGGTGGCAACCGATAACTGGGCATATCCTTACTCCCGCGAAACGGCTGCATTCCCAATGCCTTGCGCAAAAGAAGATAAGTATTGGCCTGCCGTTACCCGTATTGATGATGCCTGGGGCGACAGGAATTTAATTTGCACCTGTGCGCCGGTAGAGAGTTATGTGAAGGAATAAGTTTACTTTTTCATTCAAAATAAAAGGCTGTCCTGTATGGGCAGCCTTTTCAGGTTTAAGTCAAAAGTTAATTGATACTATAGATTGCAGGTTTCCAAAACGAGGAAACTGTTTTATTTGCCGGCATTCCTATTTCCAACAATTTTCTCAGCTAAAATCAAAGCATCATATGCACTGATAATCCCGCCAGTTGCTGAAAGTTCTGAAAATTTTACTTTAGATTTCTTCTCGGAAGTAATATTCGGGAAGTAAACTTTCATTTTCGGGTATCTGATAGCTGAATTTATTAATACATCCTTAAGTTCGAGTGAAGTCAGTTCAGGAAAGTATGACCACACCAGGGCTGCTACCCCAGCAACCACAGGACTGGAATAGCTTGTGCCATCGCCCATTTCATAAGAATTACCAGGATAAATTGAGATGATATTTACTCCCGGTGCAAACAGGTCAACATTTTTCTTTCCATAATTTGAAAAAACAGCACAGAAATTTTTATCCAAAACATCATTGGAAGCTCCTATCGTTATCCAGTTTTTAACAACATAGCCATTGTCGAGAATATTAGTAGGGAAATGTTCTACCTGATCAAGGTTATCAGCCTCATTTCCTGCAGCATGAACTATTAACACATTGTGTTCGTCAGCGTATTTCACAGCATCGTCAACAAATCGTTTCCCGGTTGCGAAATATTTACCGAAACTCATATTGATGATTTGTGCCCCGTTATCAACAGCATAACGAATTGCAAGGGCAACATCTTTATCTCTTTCGTCTCCATCAGGAACAACACGCAGAACCATAATTTCAACATGGTCGGCAATGCCATCAATGCCAATATCATTATTCCGGTTGGCCGCAATTATACCGGAAACGAACGTTCCGTGAAAAGCTCTTGGTCCGTTAACATCATTATTTCCGTATTTAGTATCAGTAATATCATCAGGATTGTCGGCAACCAGTTTTCGGGCGTCAAATTTCAGATTCAGATAGTAATCCAGGTAGGTATTGGTTCTTTCTTTCATTGAAGACAGTGATTTGTAGGTAAATCCATTTTTGTAGAGATTCAGCAAATAATCTTTTGCTTCAATTACCTGATTAGAAGTGCTTTTAACCGATTCTATATCCTGCTGCGTTAAGTTATCAATATTTAAATAATCTTTTATCACAGCTTCATTTGCTATTAATCTGAATTCAAATTCGTCGAGATTCTTTTTGCGGTCTGTATACTTTTCAAGTTCTTCGAGGAGTTTCGTTTTGCATCTGAGGTATTTCTTGTATGACTCTTGCTCCGACGATTTTACATCACTCACATTCATGACTTTTTCAAATTGAGGATTTAGCTTTCTGAAAATCCTGACGTACTCTAAATTTTCATATAAAATATTCTCCCCTTTTGAATTGCCAATAAAATTCCAACCGTTTATATCATCAATAAAGCCATTATTATCGTCATCAGTTCCGTTTCCGGGAACTTCGTCAGCGTTAATCCAGATTTTCCCCTGGAGTTCAGGATGGGTAATGTCAACACCTCCATCGATTACAGCAACAATAATTTTCTTTCCGGGCGTTTTGTTTTTCAACAGGTCAATATAGGACTGTGTAACGGATGCACCCTGATTTTTGTCATCAAATGGCCTGAGGTTATACCAGTTAAGGTACCTTTTATCAAGCGAATCGGTGGTTGACACTCCTTTGTGTTGCGAATACAAAGCTGAACTTGCCAGGAGAAAGGCGCAAAATAGTAGTAGAGTGAAAGTGTTGTTCTTCATTAAGTCAGGAGTTTTGTTAAATTTGAATAGTATTTAGTTGATGATTAATTGTAATTATTAAATTGTAATTCGACTGTGGCTTCTCGATATAACCCGTTTTCGGATAAATGAAGAATATTACCGGAAATGGACGCTAACTTAGGAATGAATAAAAGCAAATATTCAGCTATTAAATGAGAATTATTTACATCATTCACTCTGCTGACAAATTATATACTCCTTTAACTAGCACTTTAGTAAGATCAATATCATCAGTTAGTTCAGTAAATCCTTTCGAGGTCCGGCCAATATTTACTATTTGTCTACGGAGGTAATAGGCTTCAGTATCTGATTTCTCAAAAATCAATACATAGTAATCTTTTCCTGATTTGATAAGTGCTTCGCTTGGTAAAGCCATTGCTTCACTGCTGTTTACAGCAATTAAAGCTTCGATATACGATTGATTTATAAGGTTGTTTTGCTGAGCGTTTTTTATTTCGGCAATACAGTTAACTGTTTTAGAGTCAGGATTAACGGCTTTGCCAATGGAAACAAGGGTAGCCTTATTAGCAAATGAATTTTCACCAGGGGAGCTAAAATTCACTTTTTGCCCCGGTTTTAATTTGGCAATATCTTTTTCGAACACGGAAAGCTGAATTTGCAGCTGGTTTATATCCACGATTTCAACAAGTAATTTCTGCTGCTCAATAAACTGGCCTAATACAAGGTTCTGCTTAGTAATATATCCGCTTATCGGGCTAATTACCGAAAACGAAGCGTAAAGATCGCCGGCTTCTATCTTTGTAACATTCAATCTCAGAAGTTCTAACCTTAGTTTTAATGATAGATATTTGGAATTCAGAGCCTTATATTCACTTTCAATTGCAATAAAATCTTTCTCCGCGCCAATCTTTTCATCATACAATGATTTGCTTCTTTCGTAATCAGACTTTAACCGTTTCAGCCTGGCCGAAGTTTCGGTAAATTCCTGTTGCATAGCCATCAGCTCATTGCCCGTGATCAGGCATAACGTCTGGCCCTTTTTTACATAACTACCCATCGCACAGTTAACGGATTCAACAATACCTGCGATCGGGGTGCTGATTTGAGCCATTCCGTTTGCCGAAGCGGTTATGTATCCATTGCAACGAACTTCATCTTCAAAGGTTTGAGTGCTGATTGTTCCGATCGCCATACTATCCGCTTTAAACTGACTGATGGTAATCTTTACCAACTGATCGGTTTCAACGTTGGCGTCTTCATTGGTTTTTGATGATTTCCCACAACCTGTTGACAGGAACATCAGTGCGAACGGAATAATTATGACGAGGGTATATAATTTCATTTCAGTCATTTTTATCGGGTTAAATAATTGATTTCGAGTGCCAGAAAGTTGTATTTCGAAACATTTTGGTAGTAGTCGCGGGTTATTGACAATGCGTTTTCGATACTCATGACAAACTGAAAAAAGTCAATTTCGCCCACCATGTATGTGCGTTCGGTAGTGCGGATTATTTCCTCGCTCAGCTGTTTTCCTGAAGTGTTATAATAATCAATCGACTCCTGGTATTTCCAGATTTCATTCATCAATGAGGCTTGTTTTGCTTTTAGCATCGACAATTCACTGGCCTTCATATTTTCGTTTATCTCCACAGCAATTTTACCTGACTTAATCTTAGCATTCTGTTCACTAAAAAATAAGGGAATACCCAGTCCAAACTGGAATCCCTGGTAATTCTTAGAGCCGGAGTATGAGTTAGTACCATTAAAATAGCCAAGCGAAATGTCGGGATATAAACGGTTTCTTTCAACTTTAATCATAGCATTCTGATAGTCGGTCTGCATTTTCAATAGTTGTATGCCTGCTGTTGAGTCGGGAATAACTTCCTTAATCTTTACCATATCCAGATTTTGCATCGGCACTTCAAAAGTGCTGTCGGTTTGAATAAGTGACCGCAATTTTTGATTTTCATTCTTCAGATTATATTTCAACTCGTTAATTAACACATTAATCTGCTGCTGCTTAGCTGTTGAGTTAAGCATATCAAGCCGGCTGATATCCCCTTTCTGATAACGTTTTTCAGCAACACCAATATAACCACTGTACATGCTGTCAATTTTCTGATAAATCCTTTGTTTATTCATCAGGTAAATGATTTCGTACCAGGTCTGCGAAACTTCCTTAGTGAGTAACTGCTTTTGCTTGTAAAACTCGGTTTCGGCAATTGAAGTGCTTATGCTGTTTGCTTTTTTCTGAGCTGCATACAAAGTGGGAAAGTTGAAATTCTGTTCCACACCAAAAACATTGAGCGGATAGCCATTCTCTGCAATGTTATTCTCGTCTTTTCCGTAATAGACCAATGTTTTATCAATTGAAAATGCGGATCGTTTAAGCGCGTTACTCTCGTCTATTTTTAATGCATACGCATTGATTTCCCTGTTATTTTGAACAGCCATTTGAATCGCTTCTTCAAGGCTGATCTGTTTTGTTTGTCCGAAAGCTACTGTTGAAAAAGTCATTAAAATCAAGCCAATTACCACTGGTTTTGTTTTCCGGATAAATCTTAAAGGCCAGAGCTGAATGCCTTTTACATTATTAAAAATCTCAAAAAGCAAGGGTAAAGCTATCATAGTAAGTAAGGTTGAAGTTATCAGTCCGCCAATTACAACTGTTGCCAAAGGCCGCTGTACCTCGGCACCCGACCCGGTTGAAATGGCCATAGGTAAAAATCCCAAAGCAGCAGCGGCAGCAGTTAACAATACCGGCCGCAGACGTTCCTTAGTGCCTTTCAGGATAAGTTCGCGCAAATCGGTCAAGCCACCATGATGTAATTCCTTTAAATGTTCGATCAGTACAATTCCATTCAGTACAGCAATTCCGAAGAGTGCTATAAAGCCTATACCTGCCGATACGCTGAAGGGCATTCCCCGAAACCAAAGAGCCAGAACTCCACCAACTGTGGCGAGTGGAACAGCAGTAAAAATCATAACTGCGTCCTTGAAGGATTTGAAAGCAAAGTGTAGAAAGATAAAAATGAGTAACAGGGCAACCGGCACTGCAACCATAAGCCGGCTGGTTGCATTTTTTAAATTTTCGAACTGGCCGCCATAAGCAATATAATTGCCTGGCTCCAAAGTGATATTTTTATCAATTTTAGTCTGAATATCTTCAACCACCGATTGCAGGTCGCGGTTACGTACATTAACGCTTACCACAACCCGGCGATGGGTATTGTCGCGGGAAATTTTAGCAGGTCCTTCGCTGTATGTAATTTCGGCTAATTCATTCAGTGGAATCTGTTCGCCGTTGGGTAAAGGAACCTGCAGATTCCGGATATTACCGATATCCGTGCGATCCTGTTTTTGCAACCTGATAACCAGATCGAAACGCTTTTCGCCTTCAAATACTACTCCTGCAGTTTCGCCGCCAAATGCCATGGCGAGGTAACGGTTCAGGGTTTTGGAGTCGAGTCCGTAATAGGCAATCCTGCTCCGGTTATATTTTACACTCATCTGCGGCAGACCGGCAGTTTTTTCAAGTATAACATCGGCTGCTCCCGGAACATCTTCAACCAGGCTTTTAATCTCAACGGCTTTTTTATTCAGATAGTCCAGGTCTTCACCAAATAGTTTAATGGCAATATCAGCCCTTACACCCGTAATTAACTCATTGAATCTCATTTCGATAGGTTGGGTAAATTCATACTCAATCCCCGGAATTACTGACAAAGCCTCCTTGAATTTATCAGCCAGTTCTTCCTTGTTTTTAGCCGAAACCCATTCGCCACGAGGCTTCAGTTTGATTATCATATCGATTTCTTCCATCGACATGGGATCGGTAGGAACTTCGGCAGCCCCGATGCGGCAAACAATCTGATCCACTTCCGGGAACGCCTTGATAAGGATATTCTCCATGCGGGTAGTCATCTCCACGGTTTTGGAAAGTGATGTTCCGGTTTTTAGCACAGGCTGAATCACAAAATCCCCTTCATCAAGTGTAGGAACAAATTCACCACCCATTCGTAAAAACAGGAACCCGGTTAAAATCAGTGACGAAAAAGCAAGACCCAGAACAATTCCCTTATGATTGCACGACCATCGCATGGCAGGTGTGTAAGAGCGGTAGGCTAAGTTCATTATCCATTTCGAAGGATTAAACCTGCGTTCTTTTTCAGGGCGTAAAAATAGCGAAGCCGCAACAGGCAACCAGGTTAAACCAAGGATCATGGCTCCTATAATTGCAAAGCTGAATGATAACGCCATAGGCCGGAACATTTTTCCTTCGACACCGCTGAGCGAAAGAATCGGTATAAAGACAATGAGGATAATTACCTGTCCGAAAACAGCCGAACTCATCATCCTCGAAGCTCCCTTAAATGTGATTTTATCAATCAGTGCCTGTCGTTCATCTCCCTGCAACCTGTTATAAGCTGCTTTTCCCGATGTGATCCGAATCGCGATAAACTCGACAATAATTACAGCTCCGTCAATAATAATCCCGAAGTCGAGGGCGCCGAGGCTCATCAGGTTGGCATCGATTCCGAAAATATACATCATCGAAATGGTGAAAAGCAATGCCAGCGGAATCATAGAAGCAATTACAAGGGCAGAACGGATGTTACCGAGAAGTAGAATAACGATTAGAATAACAATCAAACAACCTAACACAAGATTTTCAACAACAGTGAATGAAGTCCTGGAAATGAGTTCACTACGTTCAAGGATAGGGTTGATAAATACACCTTCCGGCAGATTCTTCTGAACTTCGGCAACCCGTTTTTTCACCTCGTTGATCACCAGTTTCGAGTTGGCGTTTTTCAGCATCATTACCTGCCCCAGCACTTTTTCTCCCTGTCCGTTTGCTGTTATGGCTCCGAAACGGTTAGCGTATCCAAAATGAACTACGGACAAATCTTTAACAAGAACAGGGATTCCTCCTGAATTTTTAACGACAATATTTTCAATATCTTCAAGCGATTTAACCTGTCCGTCGCCACGAATAAAATAACTCTGGTTGGTTTTCTCGATATAGGCACCGCCCGAAATGCTGTTGTTAGCCTCAAGTGCACCGAACACTTCCATCAGGGTCACATTCATGCTGCGCATCCTTGCCGGGTCGATAGCCACTTCGTACTGTTTCAGAAATCCGCCCCAACTGTTCACCTCAACAACACCGCTAATGCCCGACAACTGGCGTTTTACAATCCAATCCTGTATGGTGCGCAGTTCCATGGCCGAATACTTACCTTCAAAACCCGGTTTAACATCAAGGATGTATTGATATATTTCTCCAAGGCCCGTTGTAATGGGACCCATTGACGGAGTTCCAAAACCTTCCGGGATATTTGCGGAAGCAGCCTTGATCTTTTCGGCTATCAGTTGACGAGGCAGATAGGTTCCAATCTGGTCGTTAAATACAATAGTAACCACTGACAATCCGAATTTTGAAATAGAACGGATTTCGACAACGCCTGGCAGGTTCGCCATTTCAAGTTCAACCGGGGCGGTAATAAACTGCTCAATTTCCTGTGTTGAAAGGTTGCCTGAAGTTGTAATTACCTGCACCTGGTTGTTGGTAATATCGGGCACAGCTCCTACAGGAATCTTCAGTATGGCAAAAACTCCGTACGCAGCCAAAGTAAGGGTGAAAAGGATCACAATCAGCTTATTCCGGATACTGAAATCAATAATTTTTTCTAACATAATTGTGTATGTACGATTGCTGTTACTATTCTGTGAAATGCAGATTCAAAAATCCTAATACTGATTGCCGTTTCAGCAAAGTTATTGAACTTTATCAGGATTTTGATAATAAAACTGGATAATGTTCTCAAATATTTATCTTGCACCAGGCAGGAGTTTATAACTCTAAAATGACTACTTTTGCATCCCTTTTCAGGGATATGCTTTCACTCTCATAATAAACACAAAATTAAATGATTACAGTTTCGGACCTGGCTATACAATTTGGAAAACGGATTTTGTTTCAGGATGTAAATATGAAATTCATGCCTGGCAACTGCTATGGAATAATAGGAGCCAACGGTGCCGGTAAATCCACTTTCATTAAAATGCTGTCGGGAGAGTTGCAGAGTACACGCGGAAATGTATCTTTCGGTTCAGGCGAGCGACTTTCGGTATTAAAACAAAATCACTCCGAATTTAATGATTTCACTGTACTTACCACCGTTCTGATGGGCCATACAAAATTGTGGGAAGTGATGAAGGAAAAGGATGCCCTTTACTCGAAAACCGATTTTACCGAACACGACGGGCACAGAGCTTCGGAACTGGAGGAACAGTTTGCTGAAATGGACGGCTGGAATGCTGAAAGTGATGCGGCTAACTTACTCAGTGGTCTTGGTGTAAAGGAGGAATTCCATGACAAACTCATGAATGACCTGAGCGGTAAAGAAAAAGTGAAAGTACTTCTGGCACAGGCTCTTTTCGGAAAACCTGATAACCTTTTGCTTGATGAGCCAACCAATGACCTTGACCTTGAAACAGTAATCTGGCTTGAAAATTACCTGGCTGATTTTGATCATACCGTCCTGGTTGTATCGCACGACAGGCACTTTCTGGATTCGATATGTACGCATATTGTGGATATTGATTTTAACCGGGTTCAACAATTTCCGGGAAACTATACGTTCTGGTACGAATCGAGCCAATTAGCTTTACGTCAGCAGCTTACGCAAAATAAAAAAGCTGAAGACCGCAAAAAAGAACTTCAGGAGTTTATTGCCCGCTTCAGCGCCAACGCTTCAAAATCGAAACAGACTACCAGCCGGAAGAAAATGATAGAGAAGCTGAATATTGAAGAAATAAAACCATCGACACGTAAGTACCCGGGCATTATTTTTACTCCTGAACGCGAACCCGGAAACAATATACTTGAGGTAAAAGGACTTACTAAAAGCTTGAATGGCAACCTCTTATTTAAAAACCTGAGCTTTACCATGCAGAAAGACGACAAAATAGTCTTTCTGTCGCGCGACACACGAGCTATGACGGCTCTTTTCGAAATCCTTAAAGGCCACGATCAGCCCGACAGCGGAACCTTCGAATGGGGACAAACGATCCTGAAAGCCTATCTTCCATTGGAATATGAAGAGTTGTTTCAATCGGATATGACGCTTATGGATTGGCTGGCGCAATATTCAACAGATACACATGAGGCTTACCTAAGGGGTTTTTTAGGAAAGATGCTTTTTGCGGGTGACGAAATTTTCAAGAAAACAAATGTATTGTCGGGAGGCGAAAAAGTGCGCTGCATGATTTCAAGGATGATGACCCGCAATGCCAATGTAATGTTACTGGATACACCTACCAATCACCTTGACCTCGAATCAATTCAGGCTTTCAATAATACTTTGATCAAATTTAAAGGCAATATCTTGATGTCATCTCATGACCATGAGTTTATTCAAACTGTTTGTAACCGTATTATTGAAATCGGGCCTAACGGAATGATTGACAAGCTAATGGAATACGATGAGTACATCAGTGATGAAAAGCTGAAAGAACAAAGGAGCAGGTTGTATGCGTAATGCATTGCTTTATGATCTGATTATTCTAACATCAATCGTATGAGTTTATAGGTGAGTACTCTTTGCGAACTAATATACTTCATCATGGGTGCCTATGTCAATAAACACAGCTTTACGGGGTTTATTTTTAGTAAAATAGAATACTACCCTTAGGTCATACCCCACTGAAAAGCTCCACAAATCCTTTAATTTACCGGAAAGTTTATGCGTTTTCAATTTAGCATCAAATGGGTCAACTACAAATAACTCTAATCTTTCCCAAAACTCAGCTTCTGTCTCAGTATTTTTAAGCCTTTTATTGAAAACTTTTTTTAAACGAACTGCTGAATGCAACTTCTATTATAACATAGTTTTCATATCACTAATTTCGGACGAAAACACCAATTTTCCCGCTTTATTTTCATCCTCTGACTTTTTATGATTTATAAGAATTTCAGTTCTGCGTGAATCAGCAATATTGTGTTCCAGAAGAGTTTTGATTTCCAACCTTTCTTCAAGGGAAAGGCTATAAATGGATTCAATAATACTACTGAATTTCAATGCTTGTGTTTTCCTGATAAAATGTTTGACACGAAGATAACTATTATTCCAAAAAAGTGGTTTGCACTGAGGACTAAATAATTCAAAAAGCAAAATTCAAAATTGAGTCCACTCCGATAAGTATGATAACAAATAATTTTAACCGCAGAGGACCGCAGAATTTTTTCGCAGAGTTTCGCAAAGTTATAGTTATCTGCGAGTTACCTTTGCGGCACTTTGCGTCTTCTTTGCGTTCTTTGCGGTTTCACAAGTCTTTAAACGGTGTTTTATTGAATAAATGACTTTTCGGAGTGGACTCAAAATTTAAAATTCAGAACGAAGTGATAGTAGAAATTTTTCAATAGAAAAGTGCTTTGAACAACAGATTGAATTTTACATTTCGAAATATTTCAAATTGTATTCAACTTTCTAAACTACGTCATCAGGTCCCGATTCCTTCCCTGCTGAGAAGATAAAATCTATTGGATTATCCAGATCATACAGGTATTGGAATGCATCCGTTTCTTTCTGGCAAAAAGGCTCAATAAGTTTTATCATTTCTGCATATCCCTTAATGGTGAGGTCACAGAAAAAATGTTTAAAATCTTCAGTTACAATTCCTTCATCATTTTCCGAAACACGGAGAGTAAGCCTGCAATTTACTGATTCAATAAATTCATACTCAGACAATTCAAGCATTATCTTACCTTGAGTTGTAATATCTTGTAGAATCTGCTTGAACATACTGGCTTGTCCTCTATCGAAATCGTTGAGACGGATAGCATGTTCGTCATATTCGTTTATATTTTCCAGAAATCTAAGTTTCATTCTATTTTTCTGTATTGTTACTCCCTTTTCTTTTCATTGGAAAAATGACAAGTTGGGTTTTACCATTTTGTAAGCCAGAAATCGTTGCAATTAAAGAGTCGCCATTTCTAAACTGATATGCAATTTTTTGAGGAAAATCATGCCCGGGATTTTCGAAAACTGCATGTGTACTATCTGAAAAAGTCAGTTTGAAGTACACAGGTTTATTATCATTCTGTCCTTCGACCAAAGGTATGTAAAATACAGTAGTGTCCTGTTGCTGCAGCGAGATTGTTTCTCTGCTGAGTGTATCGCTGCCTTTAATGAAATAGCTCTGACCACTGAAAAGTGAATCGTTTACTTTTTTCCAGGTTTCGCTAAAAATACTTTCTTTGATTTCACCTGTCCAGCTTCCGATAAACCAGTCGAGCTTTTTTAATCCATCTTTTACAGGTTTACTGCTTTCTTTAACACAACTGGCTGATAGTATATATAATACTATCAGCCAGAAGGATTTTCTCAGGATATTTTGCATCAATTATTGTTTGATTCTATGCTATACAAAAAGGGATTTACATCCCCAACTGGTTCATCAGAAACTCATAGATAAAAACCCAGTTATCAATACGTTGCGAGGTTGCCTGCCCGCTCCCATGGCCACTGTTGTAATCCATATGCAGGATAACCGGATTGATCTGGCCGGGGTTATTCTGCAAGGCGGCCACAAATTTCTTGGCATGAATAGGATCCACGCGGCTGTCGTTTTCGCCGGCTGTAACCAGCATGGTGGGCACGTTAATACCTTTACGGATATTCTGATAGGGCGAATATTGCAACAGCCAGCGGAAATCAGCCTCATTTTCGGCAGTACCATATTCTGGTATCCAGTAACGGGCAATCAGGAATTTTTCATACCGAAGCATATCGAGCAAAGGAACCATACAAATGATACCTTTATAGAGATCAGGACGTTGTGTAGCCACTGCACCCATCAGTAATCCGCCGTTACTGCCTCCCATGGCAACAATTTTCGAAGGATTTGTGTATTTTTCTTTAATAAGCCATTCGGCGCAACTGTTAAAATCGTCGAAACAATTTTGTTTGTTGGCGAGCATTCCGTCTTCGTGCCATTTTTCGCCGTACTCATCGCCTCCGCGGATTCCGGCTTCTACAACTATACCTCCACGATTGAGAAATGAAGCATAAAATCCGTAATATCCCGGCTGAATTCCTGCGTTAAATCCGCCATAAGCTTCTAACAGAACCGGATTATTGCCATCGAGTTTAATATCCTTGCGATGAACCACAATTACGGGCACGCGAGTGTTGTCCTTCGAAGTATAAAATTTTACTTCGCCGACAATATTGCTCATGTCAATGGACGATTCGCGCTGGTAATACAACCGCCATTTGAAGTTGGAAGGTGATGCTACAAAAACTTTTGTTTCGGAGGTAAACGTGCTCAGATATACATACACCGAGTCCTCTTCCCTGTCGTAACCCATTCCGGAAACGTTACCGGTTTCGGGAAGTTCGATTTGTTTAATACGTTTTCCGTTAAGGTCATATAAAGTCAGCCTGCTTTGGATGTCGATTTTATCCTGGATGATAATGTTCTTCTTTGTAACGGCGTAACTTTGAAGAACTGTTTTACCTTCCGGGATAATTTCTTTCCAGTTTTTATATTCAGGATTCTTCTTTTCAGCTACCAGTAATCGGTAATTCGGGGCGTTATCATTGGTAAAAATGTATAACTTATCGCCAATAGCTTCGGGGTAACAATTCGATTTTTTGCTTTCGTATATCAGTTGCCCTTTCTCAAACGTACCAGTTTTGCGCATATAGCAGTTGTTGGAGTAAAAATCGCCTTCACCTGAGAAACTCACATCACTGTAACGGTTATCGTAGGTGTAAAAGCTGTTTTTGGCATCAGTGGTTGTACCCACAACCTGCGCTTTGTCCTGGGTATCGCCGATTTTTATCCAATACGTTTTCAATGGTAATTGTTTGTCAATATCTTCTTTGCTTCGGATGGTTATGTATGCATGTTCCTGGTCTTTGGTCCATTGAAATCCGAAAGTATTTTCCAGCGCCGGGTATAATATTTTTCCTGTTCGCGTCTCAATAATATAGGTTGTGGTAATTTCAGCACCACTTTTCTGCACACTTATTGCGGCTCTTTCGCCATCATAGGTATATGCAACTCCTGAAGTTGAAGTATTACCTGTAGTATCGAGTTTTACCGGATCCCATATCAGGATTTTCTTCCCATCGAGAATGGTGTAAAGTTTCGATTGTTTGTCGCCTTTTTTCTTTACCGTCTGGAACACACGTTTGCCTTCCTTATTCAGCGGGCTTTCGTAATCGCGGTCGATGTATGCGGCAACATCCTCGCGTAAACCGTCATGCTTTTTTTGAGTGGCCTCGAGGTAGGCAATGCCATAGTCATGTTGGGCGCGGGTCCAGTTTATGGTAGCCGGGTCGGCTTTGTTTTCGAGCCAGCGGTAATCATCGGTGATCAGAACACCATGCATGGTATCGGTTACAGCCTTAACAGGGGTTGAAGGCGGGAAAAAAGTTTTCTGGGCCATTAATGAAACCTGTGCCAGAAATAACACTGCAAATAAAATGGTTGACTTCATAATTAATTGTTTTATAAGTATTTAATCCAGATTATTGATTCGTTATTCAAAAATAAGCCTGATTATTGTGAAACAAATATATCACTAAGCTTTTTACTATTATTGTTAATTCTGCGAAATCTGATTAATAGCAGTTGTCCTGTGAGAAAAAATCGGTGAAGAATGTGGGATGTTGGATTGTGATGGTGGATTGCGGATTGCGGATTTTTGAATTAAACAAAACTCCCGGCTGAAGGCTCAAGTCCCAAATCGCAAGTCCCAAAATCGTAAATCGTAAATCGGCAATCCGAAATCAATTTCACCTCACCACCATCACCATCCCCCTCTTCTCCCTCTCCGCCCCCGAAGGATTCCCATATTTTACTACATATACATACCCACCAATCTGTGCCGGATTGCCGTTTATGTAGCCGTCCCAGCCTTGCTTTACATCATTGGTAAAGAATACCTGCTTTCCCCAGCGGTCATAAATATACATACTGAAAGAACTTATCTTTTCGGGTAAAGTGACTGGCCGGAAAACATCATTCAATAAGTCGCCATCGGGAGTAAAAGCATTGGGCATGGTGAGCGGAACGAAAGCATACGTCATCAATACTGAATCGGTTGTTACGCAGCCTTCGGGCGTGGCAATGCTTACTTTGTACCAGCCTTCAGTGGTAACAAGTATGCTGTTTGTGGTGTCACCTGTATTCCAGGAATAACTGTCATAGCCCTCTGAGGCTTCTAGCTGGATGCGTTCGTCGAAATAAAGGGTGTCGCTGTTTGCGGGAAAACCTGAGACAGGTGTCGGAACCACTGTAAGCAGTTGCGATGAAGTATCGGCGCATTGTACAGTATCGGTAACAATCAGTTCGTACAGTCCGTTATCAGCTAAAGTAGCTATACCGAAAATGCTTTCCTGTGTGCTGGGGCCGGTGGGGGTTTGCCACTGGTAATTCAGTGGGCCGGTACCATTCTGCACAGTTGCCGAAACCCATAGTAATCCGCCTTCGCAAACTGTTTGTTCGGGAGCCGGCAGGATTTGCGGCGGGTTGCTGACTAAAATTGTTCCGAGGGTATAATCCACGTTCAGCGTATCGCCACCCGGACCAAAGAAATTGCTTACCGCCGGGCTGATGTCCCACAACAACAAAGCATTACCGGGCAGCAACGAACTAAACACAAGCTGCACTATTTCCGTGCTGTCGGGCAGTGTGAGCGGGGTTGTTCCTTTCCAGCGGGTTTGTATTTTTCCGCTTGCCGGGAAAAGGGTTATTTCAAGTGAATCAGCTAATTGCGGATGCGGGTTGCTGTAGCCGATGCAATTGACAAAAAGTTTGTCGTAGTTAAGTATGGTTTCGAAGGATTTTACATCCTTGAAATTCCTTACCACTATCGGTGCTTTGGCTTCCTTGCCCAGGCAGGCAAAGCCATTTCCGGCAATAGCCGACAGCACAATACCCGTTTCGTGCGCAACCGTTATGGTAAACGTGGTATCGCAACCGGCAGGATTTGTAACTGTAACAGAATAACTGCCAGCCGAAAGCCCGGTGAAATGGCCCGTATTTATTGGTGTTGCGCCGTTCAGTGAGTAGGTGAGGCCAATGCCCAAAGCATTAACGGTTATAGTTCCATTGGCAGCAGAGCCGGTTTCGGGAGTGGAAGTGGCCGTAATAATTTCGGGTGCGGTAAGCGCATCAATCTGCAATACACTGGCATACACCGAGCTGCAACCGCTCGAATCGGTTACCCAAACGTAGTAATTACCACCAGCTAATCCTGTAAAATTTCCGTTACCCCATTGCGAAAGTGTATCGTTGCCGGTTTTAATAAAATACTGTAACATACCGCCAAGGCCGGAAACAGCAGTAATCGAAAGCGTTCCATCGGTATTCCCGCAATACGCGGGTGTAACCGAAGTCGTATCAATCAAAATATTTCCTGCATCGCTGATAGGATAGGAAACTACTAAATTGGTGCATCCAAATCCATCGGTAATATGCAGTTCGTACAGGCCTGTTCCAAGATGGTAAATATCGAGCGAATCGCTGACGGGCGTTCCCGAGGCAATCCACTGGAAGGAGTATGGAGGCTGTCCGTTGATTTGCAAACCGGAAATGGCTCCGGTAGTTCCCCCGCAGGTGGTGGGGGCAATGTTTAGATTGGTTTCGTCTAAGGCTGGTGCAGGGCGTTGCAGCACCTGTATGGTATCGGCATTGTAGCACCCCAGGTCGTTTTTTACGCGGACAATATAGGTGCCGGTATCGGTGGCAAGGTAGGTCGGGTTGCCGGGCATAATGGAGCCATTCCAGTAATAGCCCGTAAATCCGCTGCCGGGGGTAAGGGTAACATCAGTACCGGCACACACCAGCGTATCCGGCCCCAGGTTGGGGTAAGGTTTAGGTAATACTTCCACCTCGCGGCTGGTTTCCTCTATGCGGCCATTGGGGTATTTTACATAGGTATATACTTCGTATGTGCCACCGGCCGAAAACACATGCGTAGGGTTATGTACCGTGCTGGTATTGGCTACCCCGCTGCCCGGATCGCCAAAATCCCAGTGGATGCTGTCGGGTTCAGGGATAAAACGGTGGCGAAAATTAAAGGGAACGCCAGCGCAGAGGCCGCCGGACCAAACGAAGCGATAGAGTTGCTCCTGAAAAAAGTTGGGGAACCTGCCACCTGCCAACCTACCTCCAAGATAAACTCCTGCAGGTTGAAAGTCACATCCAGATCCCTTTATCCATGGTTTATTGATAACACTAACTGAATCAGGTTGAAAGAAGAAAGATTGAGTAGCACTTGAATAATCACACGTTGGTAAACAATAAATTCTCCCATCTAATGCCAATTGTAACATTATCCCTGGCCCAGAACTTATGATTACTCTCGATTGTTGTATAAGTGATGAATCAGCTATAGTTAGCTCATATTGGAAAATCTGGTTCTCAACCAACACAGCTGGAGTGCCTGGCGAATTTTCTTTGAATAGGCCAGCATATAAGAGTTTTGAATCAGGTGATATTTCAATGCTTTCGATTGCTGGATAATCAGGTTCCTTCAATATAAATTTTTTAGTGACTTTACCTGTACCATTGTCAAAATCGCATATTTCAATATCTGAACTTCCTCCAATTGAATTAATTGTATAGAACTGGCAAATTAAAAGTTTCCCATTGGGAGCAACTTTCATCAACCCCCTGTAAGTGGAACCTGATTGGGTGAAACGCGCCGGACTTAGCACAGGTGTAGTACTAACCCCACTAGAAGTAACTAAATATGAAGCATAATAATCGTTATTTGATTTGCGAACTATAACCCAAAAATCTTTACCGTTTGAATGCCGGAATCCAGTTAAAATATCATTTGCAAAAGCAGAAGTGACAAGAGTTATGTTTTTATTTCCTATAATAATGCCTCCTAACCCGTTATCAAGTGTCATGTCGATAATACTATAATGTAATCCGATTGGAGATTGAGCACTTCCAATTGTGAATAAAAAAAACTTACTCGCAACTTCCGGCATACCAATAATGAGGGCAGGTTGCGAAGCCCCTCTTGAACCGAGCAACCCATCCCCATTTAACATCACTGTATGATTTTTATTCCAGACTGTTTCTCCATCGGTATAAAAAAGCAAGTTGCTGCTGCTGTCTGAAAAACAAGCAGAACCTCCAAAATTGTAACAAACTTTGCCTAACATTTCAGAATTTGGTTCTCCCGTGGAAAAGTCTAAACCAACATTATCATTGAAAAACCAATGCGCTGAACTATTTTTCTGCCCATAACCATCCTTTCCTGCTATACTAAGAAGTAGTATAAGAAGGCTGTAAATAAACCGGTTTTTAATGATAGGTAACATGGCTTTAAAAAAGGATATGTAAAGGTAGGAAGAAATGTGGGATGTTGGATGTGTAATTGCGGATTGCGGAATGTGGATTGCGGATTGCGGATTAAACAAAGCTACAGGCTGAAATTCCAAATTTTAAGTCCAAATCCCCAAAATCCGAAATCGTAAATCCGAAATCGTAAATCCGCAATCACAAAAAGCTCACTTTCACCATAATATCCGTATTCCTACCTTTATCATCGCTACAGGAAATTTTAATCATGCCGGCAGAAGGTGTAAAAAAGAGTTTTTGCCCGCGGGTGGCTTCTTTAAAGAACTTATCGTTGATATACCAGTAAACTTTGGTTACGTCAGAGGTTGCGGTAAAGGCGAGTTGCAACTGCTGCTTAGCATTGGCGTAAAGGATATATTCTTTGCCGTCAGTCAGCGAGGTGATCACAGGACTGTCGTTGTGATACACCCTGCTGCACAAGGGATTATGCGGCGGAATTTTACGGTAAGGGATCTGCTCTTCTTCATAAAATGCTATTAAGCCGGGGCTCAGGTTCGGATAAAGTTCAGTACGGTACCCTGTCTGCGGCATACACGAACGGCAATAGGAAACAGCAGCATTTTCATCCACAAAAACCGGAACCTGGTGGTCGCATTTCCGGTTGGGCGATACGGCAGGAATATAATCGTCCATCACCAGGTTGGTGCACGATTCGCCGGGGGGCAATCCCGATTCGCTGCAAACCAGCCGGAAATCGAGACCTGTAGGACGTTTGAACCAGCCTGGTTTCTGATTGAAAGCGAGATAATTAAATATTTTAAATAAAACAGGAGTAGCGAAGTCGGCCCCGGAAAGTTCAGGTACACCGGTACCATCAAAATTGCCTACCCAAACACCAACTGTAAAATCAGGGTTATACCCGAAACTCCAGGCATCGCGGCGGCCGTAGGAAGTACCTGTTTTCCAGGCAATGTGAGGAAGGTTAACTGAATTTTCAAAATTATTGGGAAGATCAGGGCGTTTCAGGCCTGTAAGAATTTCACCAATCATCCAGGTAGCCTGTGGGCTAAAGAGTGTGTCTGGATTTTGATTTATCTCGTCTGGTGTAAACCGAAGCGGGAATTTTATCCCTCCGGAAGCCAGGCAGGAATAAAGATTTGTAAGTTCGGTAAGCGTCACCCCGCATCCCCCAAGAATAACCGAGAGCCCGAGAGTCTTTTTACGTTCACCAATCCATTTCAGTCCTCCACGGCTTAGCTTTTCGTTGAAAAGGTCCACTCCTACCCTGTTGGCCAGGTCTACCGCAGGAATATTCAGTGAAAGTGCCAAGGCCTGCGATGCGGTAAGCCTGCCACGGAAAGTTTCGTCGTAATTCAAAGGGCGGTAGCCGTTAAAATTCTGTGGAATATCCTGCAAAATGGTTTTGGGCGTAATCAACCCGCGATCTATAGCCAGGGCATACAGGAAAGGTTTCAGTGCACTTCCCGGTGAACGGAGAGATGAAGCACCATCCACCTGTCCCTGGTACTGGTTTTCCATAAATCCTGCCGAGCCCACATAAGCAATTACAGCATGGGTTCGGTTATCAATCAAAACCACTGCAGCATTTCCAACGCCCATTCCACGGTACATATTTACCTCGTTGCTAATTGTATTTTCAACAAAATTCTGGATTCCGGGATTGATAAAGGTGTTGATCACAGGACAGGCAGGATACATTCGGGTAAGCAACCTTGCCAGGTGAGGAACCTGTTTCGGGGCATCGAAGCGCTTGGCATTGAGCGGCTCGGCGAGTGCATCGTTCAGTGACTGCTTTTCAAAAATGCCTCGTCTGTTTAGTTTGTTTAACCACGAATTCCGTTCTTTTACAATCCGTTGGTTATGAACACCAAGCCGGAGATGATTCGGATCGTTGGGAATGATAGCCAGCGTTACAATCTGTGCTAAGCTCATTGCCTGTGGCTCCTGCCCGAAATAGAGGAAAGAAGCGGCTTTTACCCCCTGTATATTCCCGCCGTAAGGCAAAAGGTTGATGTAAAGTTCAAGGATTTCGTTTTTGGAATGATGCATTTCAAGTTGCAATGCCCTGAAACATTCCACAAGCTTATTTGCAACGGTCCGCCTGCGGGGCTCCAGCATCCTCATAACCTGCATGGTGATAGTCGAAGCACCTGAAACTCGCTTGCCCGAGCTGATATTCTGCCACAGCGCCCTTGTTAAAGCAACCGGATTTACGCCTGGGTGAAAACGAAACCAGCGGTCCTCCTTGTTAATCAGGGTTTTTATAAGCAGGGGATTGACTTCTCTGATTTCCGCTTTCATGCGCCATTGCTGGTCGGTTGACAAGGCGGCATTCAGCAGTTTATGATCTGCCGACAGAATGAGTTTTGAGTAACGGATGTCCGTTCGCACAGGGAAAACTAAATCGATAATAAGAAAGAGAGTAAGAAGAGCCAGGATAGCAAATGCGCTTCTCTTTATAATATTCGGTAATCCTTTAAACCAGTAATAAATACGTTTTGAAAACTGAAGAAAGTATGCTTTAAGTCCTTGCATTTAAAAACAGTATCATTAAATAACGTGAATAATTCCTGTACCCTTTGCCATCATCCGGCCTATTACAACGGCATTTTCAATTCCCTGTGTTTTCAGCTCCTGCAAAACCTGGTCTTTAAACCTTTCAGGAATGGCAACCAGCAATCCGCCGGAAGTCTGCGCATCGCAAAACATCAGTTTTTCAGTTTCTGCTAAAACCGCATTCCATTGAATCCATTGCTGGTAAAAGTTCAGGTTTTTATGAGTCCCTCCCGGAATAGCACCGGCAAGGGCCAGTTCTTTTACATTACTCATAAATGGCAGGGAATGGAAATTAATTTCAGCATCAACCTGGCTGCCACGAGTCATTTCGCTCAAATGGCCGGCCAATCCGAAACCAGTTATATCGGTACAGGCATTAACATGAAATTTAGAAAAAGCAAGCGCTGCTTTGTGGTTGAGTGTTTTCATCCAATTGCAGGCCTCGGAAGCAGAATCCTCACCTGCCAGTCCACTTTTTACTGCTGTTGAAATAATTCCAGTCCCAAGCGGTTTGGTAAGAATCAAAACATCACCCGGCTGGGCACCGATATTTTTCCATGCTTTTTCAGGATGCACCAAACCGGTTACACACATTCCGAATTTGGGTTCGGTATCGTCTATGCTGTGCCCACCGACAATGCTTATCCCTGCTTCGGCAGCTTTATCAGACGCACCGAGCAGAATTTGCTCCAGCACTTCAAGCGGAAGCCGCTGCACCGGGAAAGCAACAATATTAAGTGCAAACAAAGGCTTTGCTCCCATGGCATAAATATCGCTAAGGGCGTTGGCAGCAGCAATTGCACCAAAATCGTAGGGATCGTCGACAATGGGTGTAAAAAAATCAAGTGTCTGAACAACAGCCTGTTCTTTGTTAATTAGATAAACAGCAGCATCATCGCCAGATGCATTCCCAACCAAAACGTTGGGATCTGTAATCAGCGGGAGTTTTTTCAGGACATTTTCAAGATCAGCCGGTTGCATTTTGCAGGCACAACCAAGGCCGTGAGTGAACTGGGTGAGCCTGATTTTTTCTCCTGCGATGCCTGGTTTTGCAGATTCAGATGGAGACGCAATTTTCAAATAAGCTTCTGCAATCATTGTTGCTGCTGATTTTATTTCATCAGCAGTAGAATATTTGCCGGTTGAAAGGCGGATGGTTCCCATGGCATATTCCGTTGTAACACCCATAGCCATAAGCACATGCGAACTGGTTACTCCCGCAGGGTGACAGGCAGCTCCGGCAGAAGCAGCCAAATCAGGTAAAGTGGATAATAACGTATCCGCAGGAATACCTTTGAACGCAACACTCAGCGTATTGGGTAAACTATGTGAAAAGAGTGTATGTATATGTACGGCATGAATCCGCTCAATCAATTCAGTATGAAGCAGATCGCGCATTTCGCTGAGATGGGTTCTGTTCTTTTGAAGGTCCCGGGCTACTATTTCGGCGGCTTTGCCAAAACCCACAATTTCGAGAAGGTTCTCGGTTCCGGCACGCAGGTTATGCTCCTGCCCTGCCCCGTGAATCAGGTTATCGAGTACCACACCTTTTCGGATATAAAGCGCCCCGATGCCTTTGGGAGCATACATTTTATGTGCTGCAAGCGTAAGCAAATCCACACCCAACTCATTTACATCAATCTGTATCTTACCTGCCGACTGAGCAGCATCTGTGTGAAACAGAATTCCATGACTATGAGCAATGGCAGCGAGTTCAGCAATAGGTTGAATGGTGCCGATCTCGTTATTGGCATGCATTACCGATACAAGGATAGTGCGTGGAGTAATCAGATTTTCAAGCTTTGAAACATTAACCAGGCAATTGCTGTCTACAGGCAAATAGGAAATTTCAAAACCTTGTTTCTGCAACCAGTTGCAAACTTCAAGGATTGCCGGATGCTCGACGGTAGAAACGATGATATGGTTTCCTTTAGCTTTCAGGGCAAACGCAGCACCTTTTAATGCGTGGTTGTCGGACTCGGAACCTCCGCTGGTAAAAATAATTTCTTCGGGTGATGCACCGATTAATGCAGCAACCTGGGAACGGGCAAGTTCAACTGCATTGCGTGAATCAATTCCATACTTGTAGCGGCTGGATGGGTTGCCGAAATAGGTATTCAGGTATGGGCGCATAGCTGCTTCAACTTCCGGATCGATGGGAGTTGTGGCGTTATTATCGAGGTATATCAGGTCTTCCATTAAAATGAATTTAGTGTGCTTTACTAGTTTTAACCACGGAGGCATGGAGGGCACTGAGGGGCACGGAGGATTAAATTTTCAATTTTCAAATAACATTCTGAGCCAAATCCTGTTCCAGGATCAGTTTCGCATGTTCCTCAATACTTCCCGATATCATTGGTACTTTTACAATCTTCCGGACTGGCCGGCGCGTGAGGGAATTTTCGTAGAGTTTGTCGTAGTATGCAAGGGTGAGATCAGCAACTTTTCCGAAATCATCGTTCTGGAGGGCTAAGAGTGCTTCGCGGGATTGGTAGGAACCCATAAAATTACTTAAATGCTCAAGCACCGATTGAAGCTCTGACTTTTCGAAACAGGCATATTCCTTTACAAGTCTCTGAATACGGTCCGCTTTGGGAACATCGATAAAGAAAAGTACCCCATTGAGCATGGCTGCGCGAAAGGTATCAGGCAGGTAAATACTACCGATGCCCATGCTTTCATGCTCAAGCCAAAGAGGTTTTAACGGCTCAAGTTCAGCCCATTGCTGGTAAAGATTGTTCTCGAACTGCTCGGTGGTTGGCTGAGTATCCTGGCCCAGGTGCCCGAAACTGGAACCTTTGTGATTTGCAAGCGCTTCAAGGTCAATTACCTGGTGACCGGTGCGGCCAATTTCATTCAAGATTGCGGTCTTGCCGGAACCGGTATAACCTCCGATTAAAAGCAATGGCCTGCCCGACGAAAACTGTTTCCGTATAAAACCACGGTAAGCTTTATAGCCACCTTCCAAAACAAAAACTTTGTATCCGTATTCTGCAAAAAAGGCAGCAATTTTAGCACTACGCATTCCGCCACGCCAGCAATGCAGCAGCATTTGCTTTTCAGGAACTACTTTACGGATTGCTTTGAGGTAATAGTCTGTTTTTTCACCGGCAATGGATTTCCCCATTTCAATGGCAGGTTCTTTGCCAATTTTCACATAGGTTGTTCCTACTCTTGCGCGTTCATCGTTATCGAACAAGGGAATATTGTTTGCCCCGGGAATATGCCCCTGCTGAAATTCGCCGGGTGAACGCACATCAATAACCGGAAGGCGGAGAGCCAGGAGAAGGAATTGTTCGGGGGGAAGGATTTCGGGAGACAAAGAATGTGGGATGTTGGATGTTGGATGTTAGATGTTGGATGCGAAATTTGGGACTTGGAATTTGGGACTTGGAATTTGGTCTCTAAAGATTCTCAACAGTAACATTTTCATCAATGTATACCAGTAGCTTCCGGATACCTGAGTAACCCATTTGCAGGAGAAGATCGCCATAATTATCGAGTTGTTTCCGGTGCTTTTCGGGTTCAGGCAGTCCGGTTTTAAATTCCATGATAACAGTTTCATTTTCAGAAAACACTACCCTGTCGGGACGGTAAACATTGCCATCTGGAGTAAGAATTCCGGCTTCGGGCTTTAGTTCAACATTCGGGCTAAAATATTTTTTGAGTAATTCGTGATTGATAGTCGCTGAGACTCTTTGCAGAAGAACTGTCTTTTCCTCATCTGACAGGAAATTAGCTTTTGCCTGTTCAGAGACATTTTCCTGAATATCATCCTGTGTCCTGATGGCTGCCAGCGTATCATGAATTAAAGTTCCCCAGGCCTGCTTGTTTTTTGATTGCTCTACACTCCAATACGCCGGAGCACGACGGGCTATGCGAATCCTGTCCTGCCAGGAAACCGAAATCATGCCTTCCGACAGTATATTTCCAGCGGGTAAGATTTTTGATATTTTCGCCTCATGTTCATCTGTTCCACGTGTAAACCGTTCGCCTTCAACACCCCAGTTTTCGGGTGTCGCATCAATAAATTGTTTAAGCAGGTTAGGTAAATTATTGGAATCCCCGTTCCCGGGTTCACGGGTAATAACATAAAGTCGCTTTGCAGCACGAGTAAACGCAACATAAATCAGGTTGATCATATCCAGTAGCGAACTGTTCCGCTCCTTCTGGTATTGCTCTGAGTAACCGACTTCTTCCATGCCGGCACCGGTTTGAAGCAGCGCAACTGGTAATCCGGGTATCACATCCTCAGGCAAATCGACCCACAACTGATCAAAAGTGGTTTTATGTCTTTCAGTTGCCATAGGCCAGATTACAACCGGGAATTCAAGTCCTTTCGACTTATGAATGGTCATAATGCGTATTGCATCAATTCCTTCGGGGACAACTACAGATAGTTTTCCTTTTTTTTCGTCCCAGGCTTCGAGTAAGTCGGCCAGGTGTGTTCCCTGGCGACCTGATACTTTGTTGACAAAATCAAGGAAAAACTGCAGGTAAATATCATAATTGCCTGCATTCATATCAAAGATGCGGAGAATCTCTTCACACAGATCGTACAATGGCAATCCACGCAACGTATTGATATTGAATATAATTCCATTTTCAATCAGAATATGTTCAAGCGAAAAATGGTACCCTTTCCGGATTGGGAAATGTGCAATCAGCGAGCTGTTTACTTCCTGGCTTTGAATTAATTCGTTCAGAATACCGGCGCTGGCAACCAGGTTATCCGGGTTATAAATATGCTGCAGGACCATAACCAAAAAATTCACCTTTGGCGAAGCTGCCAGCAGCAATGCTTCGGCCGAAACCACGCTGATCCCTTGCGACATCAGTAAACGGGCAATTATACTTCCTTCCCTGTTCGACCGGGTAAGAATGGCAATATCTGCTTTCGGAAAACCTTCTTCACTTAATTCATTAACGAGCTCAAAAACCTTCCTGATATTCAGTTCCTCAAAATCAGCTTTTGAGTTGTAGGGTACAAACTCCACTGAGACTAATCCACCGGATTTACCAGGTGTAGTTTCCTGTTCATGATCCGTGTAGATGGATTGAAAACCGGAAGTGAGCTGCTGAGACAGGAAACCAAAGAAATCGTTGTTAAAACGGATAATCTCAGGTAGTGAACGAAAATTGCTTTTCAGAACTTTTGGGCTAAAATTTTCCTTTAATGCCTGTTCAGCATCCGCAAATACATCCTTTTCATAATTTTCGGGCAAAGCCGGGAGCATCATAAACTGCTCTACCTGCCCGTTTCGGAAGCGGTATATTGCCTGTTTGCCATCGCCAACCACCAGGTTATACCGACCGTAAGCGAGTGAATCACCAATCAAAGGCAACAGGTTTTTCCACTGCAGCTCTGAAGTATCCTGGAATTCGTCGATCAGGTAATTGAAATATTTTTCACCGGTGCGTTCGTATATAAATGGCACAGGTTCTTTGAGTATGATATCAGTAATTCGTTTGTTGAATTCCGAAATATGCAGGATCTTTTTCTCGCGCCGGATGGTGTCAATTTCAAGTTCCATCGCATTCAGCACTCCTACCTGGAAGATATTCTGCTCAATCATACCAAGCAGTTTATACCGGGAAAGTCCTTGTTCGATCAGTGAGTAACATTCATTATAATAATCTGTTAACAGCCCGGTTATGCTGCTGATGGCCGACATCTGCAGAACCGTTGCTTTACCCGCGATCCACTTATTCTCAGTAATTGTCGATTTTACATAATTATTCGGACCGGCAATATCACCATTGGCAAGTTTAGTAAAATAAGCACCGATACCACTTCGCCCCTGATAAAAAGTTGAATTATCGATACCATTATCCTGTATCAGTTTTTTCGCTTTCTGTGCTATAGTTATAATGCTGTCTTCAAAGCCTTTCCTCAGTTTCCGGATATCTTTGGCAATTACCAAAAGCCTGGCAGGCGAAATATCATGTAATTTATTGATAAACTGATAATTCCCTTCCGAAAAGAGAAAACTGGCCGTTTTCTTTATATCCGATTCAATATGGAAGCTTTTCTCGTCCTCGGCTTTTGCTTCGGTGAAATCAATGAGAATTCTGGTTAAATCCGGATCAATACCTGCCTTGCTTATAAGTTGATCAACAGCCTCATCCAGCATCAGGTCGCGGTCCATTTCAATTTCGAAATCAACCGGTAAATGGAGGTCGTGAGCAAAAGTGCGAATGATCCGGGAAACAAAACTATCGATGGTACGAACAGCAAAATCGTCGTACTCATGTAAAATCCTTGTCAATGCTGCCTGCGCCCGCCCGGACACTTCCTCAACCGGAAGGCTCGTCGCTTCCGATAAATCAGGTAACATGAATTTTACAACCGGACCGTTTACAAACTTAACAGGATCAGATAGTTGTATAAGACCCTGCACAATGCGCTGCTTCATTTCGTTGGCAGCCTTATTGGTAAATGTTATGGCCAGGATATGCCTGAAATAGTCCGGCGACTGCAGAGCAAGCGTAATATATTCACGCACCAGGGTATAGGTTTTACCCGAACCGGCCGAAGATTTATAAACTAAGAAATTCTCTTGTGTGTTCACACTGCTAAGGTACGCAATTTGTCGAGAAGCTTGTTTTGAAACTGAACAGATATTATCTGACTTTCGATTTTCCCAGGTCATAAAAAAACCTCATTTCTGAGGCTTGAAGAAGGTATAAAGTTCTTAAAATAAACACATTACATTGTCACCATACCGCTTAACTTCATATTTGTTGCAACGACAGAGGTATCGAAAGGAATATCATCAATATACTCCTCGTCGGGCAAGGTTTTGAATTTTGAATGAATTGGAGCTACATTTCTTTCGAAAATCACGAAAGTGTCGAATAAAATATCATCCACACACGATTCGTCCTGTAATTTCATTTTCAGCTCTTTATTTTCGGCTGAATCGTTGAATATAGCATGTGTATCAAAAGGAATGTCATTTACGTACATTTCGTCAGCAAGGCTTATCCAATCATGTTTTATTGCGTATGATGTTTGATTTGCTGCAAATAATGACATCAGAAGTATAAAAATTATTGTCTTCATGGTTTTAGATTTTTTGGTTTTTGGTAAATGTATTTTGGCAATTTTCATTGATATGACGGAACCAAAATAGAATAGTTACTTAACAGAATGTTAAAATCTGTAAATATAATCTACTGACAGCCAAAGTCTATACATGTAAAAGCATAAAAACCTCATTGCAAAACAGCAGCTGGAGCAGGTTTCGAAGAATAAGAAATGTGGATTATTTACTTTTTGGTATTATCGGGCTTGTCAGTCTTTTTTACCTTCTTTTTATGCTTGAAGAGTTCGTTGAACCGGGTAAAATCCTTTCGGAACAGCACCCCAACCCCTTGTGTATAGGGTGAATATCCTGAAATAAAATCAAATGAGCTATTTGTGCGGTTGAAAGCTTTTACCCTGAACCTTCCATCTTCGGTAATTTTGGCTTCAACAAGCACATCACCTATAAACTGGTTGGTTGGTGTTGCCGTATTATTGTATGAATTCATTCCAACCGCTCCATCAATGGTAACCCTGTTATCGAACAACTGAGTTGACAACGCAAGTTCCAGTTCCTGCGGTGATAACTGATCGCCAGGCCTGTAGTTAACACCGATATCGAAATCCTTCGAAATCTTTGAAAGCATTTTGCTCAACTGCGCGCTTATAATTTCATAGGATGAAAAACCAAGGGTTGCACCTGAAGTAGATAATCCGGATGTTGAACTGAAAGTGTTCAGAACCATAAGGGAAATCATCTGCTTGTTCATTTCAAGGGCGTTACTGGTATCTATAAGACTAAAAATGGTTCGCTGCAATTCTTCGCTGGCGTCGGGCATGGCAATAGAAAAGCGGATGTCAGGATTATACAGATTCTCCGAAAGATTAATAATGCAATTCACATTCACCCTGGCACTCTTGTACTGCTCATCAACGGGTAATCCGGCGAGTGACGTTTTTACCTTATACACAGCCTGCAGGTTTATGTTTGCATCCATGGGGCTTCCGTTAAAAACTATGGAACTACCTCGTTGAATCTGGAAATTCTTCTTCAGTATATTTTCGAAGTTGAACATAAAATTCCCGTTATCCATAATATACATGCCATACATGCTGTACTCGCCCCTCGAATCGATTCCAAGATTTATCAGCCCGCTTCCGCGCACATCAATAGTTCCCATCTGATATGGCAGAATAATTCCGATATCGGCGTTTCTGGTAACATCCAGGCCCAGTTGCAACGAAAGCACTGACGATTCAACAGGAGTAATATCGTTGCTGTTCAGATCACTATCTTCCTGATTACGATATTGAATAAAACTATTCTCGGAAATACTTCGCGAAAAACTGATCGGGATAAAAACCCCTGTTCCTTTCTCGGAACGTACATTGGCGTTTAATTTGAGATCATCAATAGGGCCTTTGAGCGTCATCGTTCCGGTAGTTTTTGCCCGGCCATAATACATTTCTATTGGGTTGTAAGGGGTATTCAGAGCGGCAAGATTATCTGCTTTCAAATCGATATCAAGAGCCCAATCCGTAAATGCTCTATGGTATATAGTTCCTGTAACAACACCTTTGCCAAAAGTAGAATCGGTTAATGCAATATCTTTAAACCACATTTTATCTTTATCGAAATTGAAATCGCCAACAAATGAATAGGATGTGCGTAGGTAATCAATCAGCAACTCGGTTCGCATCAGTTTAAGTTTTCCTTTCAGAACAGGATCCGAAAAATCGCCAGTGAGCGTTAATGCACCTGATGTATAGCCACGCATACGGGAAAAAACACCTTCAAGAAATGGCTCTATAGTGCGGACTTTAAGATTATCGACAATGATATTCAGGTCGAAATTATCATGTTTCTTTTCCGGGAAAATATTTCCTTTTACTTTTATCGGGAAATGAGTGCCTGCATTTCCAACATAAACCACTTGTAAATCAATACCAAGAGAGCTCTGCTCATTGTCCCATTCGCTCCTGATTTTCGCATCTCCAAGGCTTTCGTGATTAAACCCGAACTGAGTAATAGTGAGATCAGAAGTAATACGGGGAACCGAATACAGATCAGAAACATTCAGGCTACCATCGAGATATCCATCCAGGTCAAAACCCATTTCTTTGGTTAATACATCAACATTCGACAGGTTAAAACCATCTAACCTGAGTGAAAGTATGCTTAATGGATCAGGCGTAGCAGTTCCGTTCAGAACCAGCTTCCTGTCACCGTTTCGAAAACCAAAATTCTTCGCTTCGAGGTATGAGGAATCGAAAACCAGCAGATTTTCAGGAATTGACCTCCATAAGGTATCGTTAATCAATAAATCGGCTTTATCAATTTTAAAAATCAGTCTCGGGCTCTGTTTAAATGATAAAGCTCCGGAAATCTCCGCTTTATTGTGATCCGTCAGATCGAGATCATCCCAATTGATTCCGTATTGCACACTATCGTCGGCCACGACGGCGTTCAATACAAATTGTTCGATTCTTTTCACTGGACCCGGATTTTCCAGTTCCGATCTGTCGATCTGGCTGCAATTCATTTGTAAGTTAAGACTTTTGTTTGAAGAATTGCCTTTCAATGTCCAGTTCCGGAGCGAAAATCCATATGCGCTGATCAGTGGCGATCTGCCATTCACATTTACCAACCCGATTTCAGGATCAAATGCACCTGATATCACCGTATTTTTATCAATCTTCAGCCAGGGAGCAAACATGTATGTAATTGAATCAGTGTGATGCAGATGAATTGTGTAATCGAAACTGCCCTTGTTAATTCGTGCAGGAATTTCTCCTTTATTGCCAAGGGAAGGAAGAAAATCAGTAAAAACCATGGTCAGGTAATCGGCCATATCGTCGAATGTATATCCGCCTGTAAACACGGCATCGGCGAAGTCGCTGTTGAGCTGCATACGTTTGTCACCATTACCCTGGGATGTTGTGATTAATGACAAATCTTTAAGGTTAATTGTTTTAATTCCTTGTGTAAAACTGGTATTGCTGAAACGGAGGGTACCTATCAGGTTATCGAGTGTATTACCCTTGAATTTCAAATCAGCAGTGGTCGAAAGCATTGAAACGGAATCGCCGTTGATAAGATTAAGCTTATGAAGATTTGCATGAACGATATCAGCCTGAAAGTCAAAGGCAGGTAATTCGCCGGCTAAATCAACAGAACCAGCGAAATCGAGCCCAAGTATTTCATCGTTTATATAAATACCACCGGTAAACTTTTTTTGTTTAAACTTTCCATCCACATTTATCAAACCGATTGTGTTACCTTCGTATTGCAGGTCTGTTATTTCACCTTTCATTGTAAGGTCAGCTTTATCGAACGAAAAGTTTTTCCCCTTAACAACTGCATACATGTTTAACGTACCTAATTGTTTGACATTTAAAACTTTACCCGCATTGAAAGATTCAACGAGTATTTTCCCGTCGTATTCATTTGTATGAGTTTTCTTGTTATTGCTGAGTAGGATATCTGTAGTAAGCAGCCCTACATCAGTAATGAAGGTTGCTTTTGAAACAAAATCGTTATAAAAGCCTGTAAACCTCCCGTTGATTTTTACATTTCCGAGCTTCTGTATCTCATCAGGAAGCTGAATTGTATTCGTATCACCGGAATATGGAATTGTGAAAGCCTGTATATCAGACACATGTGTATAAAACTCATCTATTTTAAGTTTGATAAAAGTTTCTTCCACTTCCGGAAGTCCGTTCATAGCGATATCTCCTCTAAAAGAGGTATAATTTCCGAAAGCAAATTGGAATTGCTTAGCCGAAAATGAAGATATTGTACCTTTTACATTTCCTGAAAAATCAATGATATCATACATACCGTCAATATCGGGAGCGAAGGAAATAATATCGTGCATATCGAGCTGCGAGGGCTCAATTTTGGCTGTTATCCTGATGCTGTCAACAAAATAATTATATGCATCCCACGAACCGTATTCAAACTTCAGATCGAGGGACAAGCGGCTTTTATCAGTAGTAATCCGCAGTTTCTCAGCGGTCATACCCCTTGGACAAACAACAGCTTTTGCAGAGAAATCTTCGAGCCGGAAACCGCTCTTTTCCTTACAGGTGAACTGCCTGATATCGGCCATAATGCTGTCGCCCTGAATACTGATATCTTTAACTTCAAGGTTAATATTCGCAAAATCCATATCCGAAAAGTCGATTCCAAGCCCTGGATTTGCATAGCGCTCGTCGTACATGGAAAAATGCGTATCCAGAAGTTTCAGGTTATCGCATGATAAAATCCATGGGCTCGACGGAGTAGTATCAATAGTGGTGGATGCAAAGTGTTCGAGAATAAATTCAAGGTTCAGCCCGCTGTCGGCCCGGTAATAAACAAGATTTACATCGGCAAAAGTGAGAGCGATTTCGTTCAGATTTAACCTGCGTTTTCTGATGTCGATGGATTTAACATCGGCCCTGATTTTTTTTGCCTGGAGCAGAACCTTCTTATGCCTGTCGAGAATTTTAATATCTGTAATAACAGCTTCGAGAAACCAGTTCAACCTGAAATTACCTATTTCGACTTTAGTATCAAGTTCTTTCGATAGAATTTCTGCAACACGATGGGCCAGAATGGTTTGCACCGGTGCTGAACGCAGCATTACAAAACCAGCCAGCGGCGTAAGCAACAGGAACAACAATATGCCTATTAATATGCTAACTGGTTTTTTGATACTTTTGCAGATTAATTCAAAATAACAGATTCCGTCAGGCTGAAGTAGAATTATGCACTTTAATCTTCCGGCTAACTTTGGTTAACTTATGCCCGTATATATTCTTGGTATTGAATCATCCTGCGACGACACTTCCGCATCCGTGCTGATGAACAACGTTGTACTCTCCAATATAATTGCTAACCAGCAGGTTCACAAGGAGTTTGGAGGCGTTGTTCCTGAACTGGCTTCGAGAGCACATCAACAGAATATAATACCAGTAATTGACAAAGCACTTAAAAATGCAAATGTACTAAAAAGCGATCTAAGTGCGATAGCATTTACACGCGGTCCCGGGTTGCTGGGATCGTTGCTCGTAGGGACTTCATTTGCCAAATCTTTTTCGCTGGGGCTGAACATTCCACTCATTGAAGTAAATCATCTGAAAGCCCACATACTGGCGCATTTCGTTGTACAACCCGGTAAAGAAAAAGATCTCCCTGAGTTTCCATTTCTATGCCTTACCGTTTCGGGCGGGCATACGCAAATTGTAGTTGTACGAAGTTTCAGTGAGATGGAAATAATCGGACAGACCATTGATGATGCAGCTGGCGAAGCTTTTGATAAATCAGCTAAAATTCTTGGTCTCGATTACCCGGGCGGACCATTGATAGACAAATATGCTAAAGAGGGAAATCCGGATGCTTTTGCTTTCGCAAAAACCAATATACCGGGACTCGATTTCAGTTTCAGCGGATTGAAAACATCATTTCTTTATTTCCTGCGCGATAATCTGAAAAAGGATGCAATGTTCATTCAAAATAATATGGCCGACCTTTGTGCTTCCATGCAATCGGCCATTGTAAATACGCTAATGGCTAAACTTAAACTGGCAAGCCGGCAGACCGGAATTACCGAAATTGCAATTGCAGGAGGCGTTTCAGCCAATTCGGGATTGAGAAAGGCCATTTCGGACATGCAACAGTCTGCGGGATGGAAGGTTCATATCCCCGAATTTCAATTCACTACCGATAATGCCGCAATGATTGCCGTGGCCGGATATTATAAATTCCTCGACAGCAACTTTGCTGATCAGTCGGTTACTCCTTATTCAAGAGGAGGAATTTAACGGTACAGGCAAAGGTAGGTGGTATCTGATTCAGCTTTTACCTTAAAAGTAACACCTTTGGCTACGACAAATGTGTCGAAAGGCTGATAGGCTTTCCATTCCGTTTCTCCTGGCTGCATTACCTTCAGTTCGCCCGAAGTAACAGTCATATATTCAACTGATGATGTTCCGAAATTGTATTCACCGGCAGCCATTACGCCAATGGTAGCAGGGCCATCAGGCATTGTGAAAGCAATGGATTTTACATTTCCGTCGAAGTATTCGTTTGTTTTGAACATGGTATATTGTTATATTATTAATTTCCGAAAATCATTTAATTTATCTGTTTTCACTCTTTGTAACTCCCTCCGCACTATGCACAATTCACTATACTCTATTAACTATTAACTCTAATTCACGACATCAAATCTTTCAGGCAGCCCCTTAATCAACGACTTAGTCTTGCGGTTATAATGAAAGTATTCCCTGTTTACGATTCCGGAGGGCAGGTTTTCGCGGATATAATCATTCATAAAGTAATCGAAAAGCAATTCAGCATGTTTTTCGCCTGATTGTTCAGCCATCTTGTAAACATTATCCATTTCAAGTGAATCACGATCACCCAACAGCCCCACTTTGCCTTCCATCAGATCAAAATCAAATCCCATCTTAAAAGCATCCTGAATATAACCTTCTAAGTAAAGTACCTGTTTATTTCCGGTATTGGCACGGCTCACTTCGAACCAGCTACACAGGTTTACCTCGTTTATCCGGAAGGGCTTATAATAGAATTCACCATCATCAACTGAATACAATTGGTCATAGCCTGTCCGGTGATCCTCATTGAGTTGGAGTTGAGCGATTTGAACCATCCACTTGGGGTCGGGCAGCGAAAAGAAGATATCGGAACTCCCATCCACATAAACATCGAAACCAAAGGCAGAAAGTTCATCAACAAGGCTGTTGGTAAACAGGGTCAGGAAAACAGAGTCGGAAACGTCCTGAATATAACACGACTGCACCCAGGCTATTGAATCAAGTTGCTCAGGAGAGTAACCGACTGCAGTATCATAAGAAACAGTAAGATTGTCTTTATATAATTCAAAAACAGGAATGACCATAATCCCGCTTCCGGCATGATTTTTCACGTATTTCTTTGCCAGTCCGCGTTCGACGCTGCAGCCTGCCAAAAGAAATAAAAAGCAACCTATGCTTATTATGAAAAATCTGAACATTTGTTTCCGTTAAAATGTAATATGCAAAGGCCTATTGTTCAGCAGATAACTCAATCAACATCTGCTCAGCAAAAGCTTTACCAAAGGCAATGCCCTTTTTCACTCCCTCTTCATGTGGAGTGAATTTTATATACAAACCATCGCCGTAATATTTGAGTTTGAGGTTCGACATATTGGATTCAAGCATTTTGGATGCTTCACCACTCCAGCCATAGGAACCGAATGAGGAAGCAAGTTTGCCCTTGTCACGCAACGGATTAATAGCTGCAAATAACTGGTAAACAGGCATTAAAATATTCTGATTGATGGTTGGAGAGCCAATCATAACGCCGGTGCAGTTTGCCATATAATATTCCATATGCTCAAGCGACATATTTTCAATATCGTGAACCTCCACATGCACTCCGGGAACCTGGCTTACACCTTTCGCTATAGCTTCGGCAAGGGTTGTAGTGTTATGATAAGCAGATACATACGGAATAAAAACCATGGGTTTATCACCGAGGGAAAGCGCATCTTTCGAATATTTTTCACTCAGGTCGACGTATTTCTTCCAGTTTGTGCGAAGTATGGGACCGTGACCCGGACATACAATGCTGATAGGCAACGGCCGGATACGTTCGATAGCTTTCAGCATAAATTTGCTGAATGGCTTCAGAATCACATCGAAATAATACCTGAATGCGTCGTCCCAGTTTCCGACTTTATCATCGAACATTCGCGAATCGCAGTAATGTGCACCGAACGAATCGCAGGTAAACAGTATATTTTCGCCTTCGAGAAATGTATAAATACTATCCGGCCAATGCAGATTTGCAGCGCCAACAACTTTAACTTTTTTATTTCTAAGATCGAGAACATCACCATCGCGAACCTGCATATGCTTGAAATCATGTCCCAGCATATCTTTAAGGTAACGGATTGCATTGCCGCTACCAACCACAGTTGCATTCGGAGCTACCTCGAGCAGTTTGCTAAGACTTCCGGAATGATCGGGCTCGGTATGATTTACAATAATGTATTCAAGTTCTGACGGATCAGTTAGTTGTTTCAGCTTTTCGAGGAAAACCGGGAAATATTTATCCTTGACCGTTTCGACAAGTGTTTTTTTATCCGCATTAATAAAATACGAATTGTATGTGGTGCCGTAAGGCGTGTGCATTACAACATCAAAAGTAACGAGTTCGCGGTCGAGAACACCAACCCAATGCACGTCTTTCGTAATTTCAAGAATTTTATCGTCAATCATTTTTTCGGGATTCGTTTATAGGGAATTCATTTATCGTGGAGACGCATTGTTTGCTTCTCGCGGGATTTAGAACAATGTCATTTGTATTCCTTTTCCTCCATCATCATCGTCATCAGGAAAATCAGGCGGGTTGAACGGAGTAATATTATCTTTTTTTACTTTTTCTGTTTCTTTAGCTTTAACTTTTGATTTTGATTTCTCTTTGCCTTTTTCTGCAACCTTAATTATTTCGACCGGTTTAACTATTTCCTCTTCAGTAACTTTTTCCTGTTTATCTTCTGATTCTTCAATGGATATAGCTTCTGCATGTATTTCTACTTCCGTTTCAAGGCCATCTGTTTCACTTTCTGTTTCTGTTTCTGTTTCTGTTTCCGTTTCATTTTCTTCATCTTCCGGCCCTGCCAGTTCCTCTTCCATTTCAGTTTCCTCTTCGTCTTCAACCGGAATCGGATCAAGCCATGTGATTATACTAACCGGGTGATTGCTGAGCTTTTTACCCTTAGCCTTTACGCCCATAACCTCAACAAATTCATCGAGAATAATTTCTTCCGGATCAACAGGTTTGCGCATAACTTCGTTATCGTATTCAACCCTGATTTGTGGCCTTTTGTCAGCAACAACTTTTACAAAAGTGTTACCTTCCTCTTCCGGGAACATGCAAACTTTCTTATCCGATAGTTCAGGAACAAACCGTTTAATGAAATATGCTTTTTTAGGTTCACTGTAATAAACTACAGTGAGAGCTTTTGATGGGTTGAACTTTTCAATCAACTCCATATCCTCTTCGAAGTGATTCGATAGATCAAAACTCATCAGCCTGTAAAATCCTGATTTTGTGAGTGTAAGTATTTTGTCATCTTCTTTAAAAGCACCAAGGTACATCCCTCGCTGATCGGTATTAAGCCGCATCACAGTATCGTCGTACCATATAGCGCGTGCACCCAGGGTAGAAAATCCTCTTTCTCCCTGAACGATTTTTTTTACAGCATTTTTGGTCAAAACATTGCCCTGCGAACTACGTCCTTTGATGGCCAGTTCCGAAAAGTCAAAATCGAAATTCAGTTTTTTAAGCCTGGGCTTTGGTTTCAGACTTACTTTAATAGTTTCGGATTCGCCATTTGGATTGGCCGTAAAGTAAAGTATTTTCGAACCGGGTTTTCCCTTGGTTAGCACATATTCCTTATCGCGAACCACACCGGCTACGGCAAAGCGCTTCACATAAACCGCTCCCATCCTGCCATCCTGGTAGGCAACATGATACACCGTGCGGGTATCGTTTTTCTTGAAAACATCGATATGAATCACGTTCTTCCCTACAAATGCTTTCTCAACAACCCTTGTAACGGCAAATGTACCGTCCTCTCGGAAAACGATAATATCGTCAATATCAGAACAATCGCAGACGAATTCATCCTTTTTCAGGCTAAAACCGGCAAATCCTTCTTCACGGTTAACGTATAATTTTTGCGTTGCAGCGGCAACAGCTGCTGCTTCGATACTTTCGAAATTGCGGAGTTCCGTTTTGCGTTCCCTGCCGGCTGCATATTTTTTACGTATGGTTTCGTAAAAAGCGATAACGAATTCAGTGAGATTTTCGAGGTTGCGCCTTACCTGTAGAAGTTCTTCATTCAGGTTTTTAATATGTTCATCAGCCTTAAAAGCATTGAATTTAGAAATACGTTTAATGCGGATTTCCGTAAGCCTGACAATATCATCCTCGGTAATCACCCTGTAAAACTCAGGTTTGTACGGATCTAATCCTTTATCAATGGCTTTTATTACGGCTTCCCAGGTTTTGCATTCTTCAATATCCCGGTAAATGCGGTTTTCGATAAAAATACGTTCGAGTGAAGCAAAAAGCAACGATTCCATCAATTCCTGCTCACGAATCAGCAATTCAAGTTTAATAAGTTCAACTGATCGCTGAACCGAAATCCTAAGTATTTCCTTTACCCCGACAAAATAGGGTTTCCCCTTGTGAATAACACAAGAATTAGGTGATTCAGAACGCTCACAATCCGTAAACGCATAGAGGGCGTCAATCGTTTGATCGGGTGAAACACCAGGCATGAGATGAATCAGAATTTCAACATTCTGCGCGGTATTATCATCTATCTTGCGGATTTTGATCTTCCCTTTTTCGCTGGCGGCGATAATAGTATCAATCAGGTCGCCGGTTGTAGTACCCCATGGAATTTCAGTTATAACAAGCGTTTTCTTATCCAACTGGCTGATGCGGGCTCGAATACGTATCTTCCCGCCACGAAGCCCGTCGTTATATCTTATTACATCAGCAAGTCCGCCCGTCGGGAAATCAGGTACAATGGTAAAATCTTCGCCTTGGAGAACAGCAACCGAGGCATCAATAAGCTCAACAAAATTGTGCGGTAATAGCTTTGAAGCAAGCCCGACAGCAATACCCTCCACTCCCATGTTCAACAGAACCGGGAATTTCATTGGCAGGTTGATAGGTTCCTTGTTACGACCGTCGTAAGAAAGCTTCCACTTAGTGGTTTTAGGGTTAAAAGCGACATCCAGCGCAAATTTCGAAAGCCGGGCTTCGATGTACCGGGGAGCGGCAGCGCTGTCGCCGGTGAGTATATTTCCCCAGTTTCCCTGGGTTTCGATAAGCAAATCCTTTTGCCCCATCTGCACCATGGCATCGCCGATTGAAGCATCACCGTGCGGATGGTATTTCATGGTATTACCGATAACATTGGCAACTTTGTTGTAGCGGCCATCCTCGAGTTCCCACATACTGTGAAGGATACGTCGCTGAACGGGTTTTAATCCATCAAGAACCTCGGGTACAGCACGTTCGAGAATCACATAAGAGGCATAATCGAGGAACCAGTTCTGGTACATACCTGGCAGGAATGTAGTGTGATGAAGATCCCCCTCATCACCTGTTTCCTCAACTATGGGCAGTAAAATATCCGAATCTTCGGCTGGTATATCTTCACCAGAGATTTCATCTTCAAAGGTTCCTTCTGCCAATTCTTCGTTCTCGTCCATTAATTTTACTGCTATAAAATCTTAATGCTGTAATTGCTGAAAATTCCGTGCAAATTTACTCTTAGTAAGTAATTTATAAAATCAATCGGTTCATTTTTTAAAAAATCTTATCAACAGCACTTCGGCCAGCAGCAGAAGCAGGGTAAGCCAAATAAAATAACGCCAGAGTTGAGTTCCGCTGTTAATTTGTGCTATAACTTCATTGAGAGGCTTCTCCCCGGTTTTCATCACACTGAACGCATCAAGACGGGCTTTGCTGAGCAACGATTCAAGGTCTTCAGGGCTAATGCAGGATAAATCACTTTCGCCACGGTTGTAGTTGAATGCGAGCGAACTAAGAATCGTTTTATCATTCACCAGGTTAAAATTACCAGCCATCGGGATTTGATTTCCGACGAAAACATTCACCATATTACCAGCACTGTTTATCTGTGGAATAATTTCAAAATCAGTTTGCAACGACTTGATTTTATAAACTTTGTCTCCGGAAGGAGTTACTGTCCCGATCCGGATCGCTTTATTGTCGCTGATCACACTATACAGGTCATGTGAAGGGTGGCTGATAAGAGCAATATTATAAAGCACCGGAACAAAAAGTGCTTGCTGCGGAAAATTACTGAATGCAGGGTCGAAGGGAACTGTAAACTGTAATACCTGGCCCATCCCGCTGGAGGTAAGTGTAAGAAAATCTTTCCCATTTAACATGCTCATAAGGGGAACTGTAAGATTAGCGGTTGAAAAAGAGAGCGGGAATTGCTTATTTACTGCCGGCAGGTCCGTATTTGCGGCCATAACCTGTTTTCCCTGCTGCTTTTCGAAAACATCGCGGAACAGATAACTATCTTCACTTAGTTTTACAACCCTGGTATTTACGGTATCAATTGCCTGATATACAGGTGCTTTAAGAGATGACAGGAAATTGTTATACGAAGTCAGATCAGTGTTAGAGGAAGGCAAAACAAGGATTGTACCTCCATTGCCGGTAAACTTTTTTACTTCTTCGGCCAGGCCGGATGAAATGGAAGGCAATTCGTTAAGGATTATCAGATCAAACTTTGAAAGGCGGCCGTAATCGATCGATTTTTCGCTCATATTTTCCAGTTTTACACTTGAATCCTGTGAAAACAAAGCATTAATAAACCGGTTTTCGCTGCCGCCGTTTATTGCCAAAACATGTATTGCTGAAAGGACATCAAACGAAAAGAAGAATTTATCGTCATACGTTACAGGATAATCCGTAACCTGCAAAACGCCATGCTGCGGACCAGGCTGATAAACAGTAAACGGCAACTCTACGGTTGTTGACATACCAGCCTTTACATTAATACTGGCAACAGATTTCTGCTGATCGTTGATCAGAAGTTTCAACGGAATTTTTTCAAGATCGGTTTCGGATTTGTTCCACACTCGAGCTGAAAGCAAGGATGTTTTCCCAGGCTGCTGCGTTGGTTGGGAAAACCAGCATGTATCAATATAAACATTCGCAACCGCCGAGGATTTGAGCGGAACCAGGTACGTTTTTACAGTGGAATCCTGCCTGAAATCCATGCTGCTGAAAGAGGATTTCTGAAAGTCGGAAACAATGTATGAAGCGTTGCGGGCTGTAGGCTCGGTTTTCAATAAATCGTATTGCCTCCGCGCAATTTCAGAAAGAGAGCGGACTGAGGGCGATATTTTCACTTCCTCAAGCATGGTGAGGAATTCGTCGCGGGTAACCATTCGCTGGTGCCGGCCTTCGAAATCGCAGGTAAGCAATTGAAATAAATCTGTTGATTTATAAGCAGATACAATTTCACGGGCTTTTTGCTTCGATTCATCCAGTAAAGTACCATTACTGCCAACGGCTTCCATACTGAATGAGTTATCGACAAAAACACTTACCGCGTTTCGGGCCGAAACCTTCGCTTGCCTGTCGGAATATGGGATGTAAGGCTGTGCAAATGCCATCACAATGGATGTTATGGCAAGTATGCGCATCGCCAGGATCAGAAGATGCCTCAGTTGCGACTGTTTCTGTGTTTGCTGCTTTAGTTCCTGCAGGAAGCGGACATTGGTGAAGTACACTTTCCGGAACCGCCTGAAATTAAACAGGTGGATCAGGATGGGTATCGCAACAGCAAGTAAACCAAATAGATATAGCGGATTAACAAATTGCATAATGGAGAAATACACGCTTTATAGTTGAAAGCATGTGCAAAAGTAAGGATTTTGGAGGAGATAGGAAGAGTATGAAAAAACAGATTTGACTAAAAGTTGAAGCGTTCGGGAAAACAGGCTTGTTGCCATACCAGAAACCGAGTAAAACCCCTTCTTTAACACCTCCCCGGGGAATAGATGCCGGCCAGAAAATGCAAATCAACCTCCTTCAATAGAAATAAGGGACATTGAATGATAATTTTTCATTGCATGTTACAGGAAGTATTTATGTAATGATCTGTCGCCGTACATCTATTATTAAGCGTTCAAGCTCCTGAAGAACTTTATATAACGTTATACTGCTACCTGAATGGCGGACCTTTTACTGCAAAACTTGATTTGAAAAACAAATGAATGATTATCCACAAAACCGTCCTTGGAACACGAAACCCCGCCTTACGGGCAGGTGCTGTTATGCGTTCGCCCTTCTTCTTCAGTAGTCCTTTGTTTGTCAGTTATAATAATCAGTCCCACGATTTTGCATATTAGTTTTTTCGTCTCTTTACAGTTTTGATATTCCCATAATCTTTTAGTCAATAGATTTTTGATAATACCTGCATTGCTGTACCGAAAATACAATGTGTACAGACTTAGTAAAAAACTCTACCTTTGTCATTGTTTGAATTTTACAAAAATGGAAAACGTAAGTATTCGAGATTTTTATAAGGATATTTTTAGTAATAGTGGTTGTCAACTTGACTACTTTTTAGATAGTAAAGGAAATAGCGACTTAGGTCATTTTAATGTATTCGACACGGAAAAGTTTTATTTCAGCGGAAATAAAAAGTCTGAAATGACTTACAACCGAAGGTTATACTACAAAATTAGTTTGATTAAAGGCAAAAATCTTGTAGAGTATGCAGATAAAATGGTACTCATTAATAAACAAGGAATATTGTTTGCTACGCCTAAGATTCCTTACAGATATACGCCTCAAGATAAAATGCAGTCGGGATATTTCTGTGTATTTACTAAAGAGTTTATGTCAAAATCAAAAACAGGTTTACTCATTGATGAATTACCCATTTATCAGCCTAATAGTGATTTTGTATATCAATTAAATGATGATCAATATCTTGAAATGGAAGAAATATTCAGGAAAATGGATGCAGAACTGTCTTCCGAATATGCATTTAAGTATGATTTATTGCGCAATTATGTATTGGAATTGATACACACAGGACAAAAATTGAAACCTATGAAAAGCGCAGACTTAGCTACCAATGCAGCAAGTAGAATTTCTTCATTGTTCATAGAATTATTGGAAAGGCAATTTCCGATAGAAAATGATTCACAAAGCATACAACTCAAAACACCAGTTGATTTTGCAAAAGTATTAGGCATACACATCAATCACCTGAATAAAGTACTAAAAGAAACTACAGGCAAAAGTACCACAGAAATTATTAATGGCAGAATAGCAGAAGAAGCCAAAATATTGCTTAAACAATCGCAATGGAATGTGTCTGAAATTGCATTTGCTTTGGGGTTTGATGAAGTTGCCCATTTCTCTAACTTTTTCAAAAAGCAGACGACACTTTCTCCTTTGAAGTATAGAAATTGATTGAATTTTGCAAATACTGGATTGCTATTTACAAGTTGATTTTTTATTAATTACCTGACTTTTGTACTATAATTTAAAAATGGAATTAATATGGAAAATACTTCAAACAAAGTAGCGTTAGTAACAGGCGGTAGTCGCGGACTGGGCAAGGATATGTCCTTACAACTGGCAAAAAAAGGATTTGATATAATCTTCACCTACAATAGCAGTGTAAATGAAGCCGCTAAGGTAGTTGATGAAATTACGGCAATGGGCAAAAAAGCAAAAGCCATTCAATTGGATGTGACTAAGTCAAAAGGTTTCGATTCTTTTGTAGAAAGCGTAAAATTTTCTCTGACGAACGATTTTGAAACTGAAAAGCTTTTTGCTTTAGTTAACAATGCTGGTATTGCTGCTTATACGAGCATAGCAGAAACATCGGAAGAAGTTTTTGATTCAATGGTTAATATTCATTTGAAAGCACCATATTTTATTACTCAAAAGCTCTTGCCTGTTATAAGTGATGGAGGAAGTATTGTTAATATTTCTTCGGGATTAACAAGGTTCAGTTATTCAAATTACGCTCCTTATGCTATTATGAAAGCTGCCATTGAAAGTTTATCCAGATATCAGGCACATGAATTCGGAAGTAGAAAAATACGTGTAAATACAATTGCTCCGGGTGCTATTGCAACTGACTTTGGAGGTGGTGCAGTAAGAGACAATAAAGATTTAAATGCTATGATTGCTAATACCACAGCACTTGGCAGAGTTGGTTTGCCAGATGATATTGGTAGTGTAGTAGCATTTTTATGTAGTGATGATGCTAAGTGGGTAAATGCCCAACGCATAGAAGTATCTGGTGGCGTTCATATTTAAAAATGACTTTGTGCTTCAAATTTTTTAAAAAAAATGAAATGAAAAATTCAACAATATTAGGGAGCAGCAACCTAAGTGTGAACCGAATAGGTCTGGGGTGTATGGGAATGTCGGAGTTTTATGGTTCTTTTGATGAATCCGAATCTATAAACACTTTGCATAAAGCAATTGATTTAGGAGTTAATTTTTTCGATACTGCTGATATGTATGCCAGTGGAGCGAACGAAAAATTAATTGGAAAAGCCTTTCGCGGCAGATGGAATAATGTTATTTTGGCAACCAAATTTGGTGTAGTGAGAGGTCCAAATGGGGAATGGCTGGGACTAAATGGACAACCAGAATATATTAAAAAGGCATGTGATCAAAGTCTTTTAAACCTGGGAATAGAGGCCATTGATTTGTATTATATGCATCGCCAGGACCCTAACATAGAGATTGAAGTGATAGTAGGTGCAATGTCTGATCTGGTCAAACAAGGGAAAGTAAAATACATTGGTTTGTCGGAAGCAAATGCCGAAACAATACGCAGAGCCCACAAAGTACATCAAATAACAGCTATTCAATCTGAATACTCTTTGTGGAGCCGTGAACCAGAACAAGAAATATTTGATGTTTGTAAAGAACTCGGAATCACTTTTGTTTCATACAGTCCTTTAGGCAGAGGTTTTTTAACAGGAGCCATTAAAAGTCGTGCCGATTTTGAAGCTGGCGATTTCAGGTTAAGTAATCCACGTTTTACAGATGAAGCTATTAAAGAAAACATCAAATTTGTCGATGTAATAGACCAATTAGCTAATGATAAAGGAGTAACCAAAGCACAAATAGCCTTAGCTTGGATATTAAGTCAAAACAATGAAATTACAGCAATTCCTGGCACAAGAAAAATACAACGTCTTGAGGAGAATTTAGGAGCATATAATGTGGTTCTATCTCAAGCCGATTTGGAACTTATTGAAGCATCTGTACCTAAAGTAACCATTGGGAGTAGGTATTGACCTATTTTCAGTTGGTTTATTCGGTCTTATGGTATAAGAAAGATACATATTTTGCTCTTTTAACTTTATCTCCATTTTGTCAGGTAAATTGATTCACCGAGCTCATCAATTTTACATGTCGAAATGATGTTATGCTAACTTTTTTTTAAAGACCATTTTTAGTTGTTGATTATTATGTTATCGGCAGGTCATAGGGTGCCAAACAACTAAGGGATGAAAGTAATTTTGATCGAATTGTTTATTTTCTGCATAAAGCAACATTTTACACAATCTCTTCAAAATCGTGACTTTCGGCCGTTCCTTCATTTTCGAAAACAATTACCGAATTTGCAGGATTATCCAACCAGGAAGCATTCCGCAGTTTTGCAAAACTTATAGAACCTGTTATATACTTGCGGTTCTGGCTGTTATAAGTTTCATCGATAGAAAAAAAGTCGCTTTGATCAATGTCATTCATATTTTCGCAGCTTACATAAATGCGCAGGACATGGTCATTCGAGATGCAGTAATCAACACCGGTACGCGATTTCTTGTACTCGTATTTATAGCCATACCGTAATGCTGCAATATCGCTTAGCACAGCAGAAGAAGTCGGATAGCGTCCCGCTCCTTTTCCATAAATAAACTGCTCATCAGCCAGACGAGTGCCAATTATTACACCATTAAACTCGAACCTGACGTTAAAAAGCTGGCTTCGCGGACCAACAAAAGTTGGCAAAACATATGCAACAACATCCGTATGGTTCACGCGTTGGGCTTTGGCAACGAGTTTAATGCTATAGCCCTTTTCTTTAGCATAAACACTGTCAGCCGGATGCAACTGTGTGATTCCCTTGCACATAATATCCTCAGGCTCCGAAATTATGCCGTAGGCATGGTTCAGAATGATGGTCAGTTTATTGGCTGCATCAGTTCCCTGAACATCAAGCGTCGGATCACTTTCGGCAAAACCGAGTTGCTGGGCAAGTTTCAGTGCTTCATCATACGGCATTCCATCCTCATTCATTCGTGTGAGAATGTAGTTTGTGCTGCCGTTTATAATACCGGTAACCGAATTAAGCATATCGTTATCATAATACTCTTCAAGGTTACGGATAACCGGTATACTGCCACAAACGGCAGCCTCATAAAGGAAAGAAGTATTATTATCTGCCTGTAGTTGAAGCAGTTCGGCAAGATGAGCTGCAATCATTTTTTTGTTTGCACTTACAACAGCTTTTCCGCTTGAAAGTGAAGTAGAAATAATATGCCAGGCTGCATCAGCATCATCAATAAGTTCAACTATTACGTTTATTTCCTGATCGTTGAGTAATAAATCAGAATCAGTAGTAAATAATTCTTCAGGAGCATTACGCTTTTTATCGGGATGCTTGATACAAATTTTCTTGATTTCAGCCTGTAGCGTAGGAGTTTGTTTCAAAACCCGGTATATCCCCTCACCTACTACACCGAAGCCAAATAATCCAATAATCAGTTTTTTGTCGTATGTCATTTTCTGGGTTTGTTTGTATTTGTGTTAAATGATGGGAGACGGAAGTAGGGAGTCGGAAGAAGGGAGTCGGAAGAAGGAAGTCGGAAGACGTTGTCTAATCTTCAGATTATCAAATTGTCGAATCGTCGAATTGTCAAATTGTCAAATTGTCAAATTCCTGAAATGTCAAAGACCTTATTAACTACGAACCTTCTCAAAAGCCTGTTTCAAATCATCAATCAAATCCTCAGCTCCCTCAATTCCACAGGAAAGCCTTATTAATGAATCGTTTATACCCGAAGAAAGCCGTTTTTCGCGGGGAACGGATTTATGAGTCATTTGCGAAGGATGGCAAAGCAGGCTTTTTACACCTCCAAGGCTCTCGGCCAGTTTAAAATATTTGGTTGAAGTAACAAAAGCCAGCGCTGCTGCTTCGGTATCGTTTTTCAAGGAAAAAGAAATCATTCCACCATACAGACCATGTTGCTGAACTTTGGCAATTTCATGGTTTTTGTGCGATATCAGTCCTGGGTAATTTACATGATCAACATCAGGGTGCGAATCAAGAAAAGCAGCCACTTTAGCTGCATTTTCACATTGACGTTCTACTCGGAGAGCAACTGTTTCGATGCCTCGGATCACCAGCCAGCAATCGTGTGGCCCCAGCACACCACCCGAAGAATTCTGAATAAATTTTAATTCTTCAGCCAGCTTTTCATCTTTTACAACTACCAGTCCGGCAAGCAGATCCGAATGTCCACCTAAATATTTTGTTCCACTGTGCATCACATAATCGGCACCTAATTCCAAAGGATTCTGGGCAACCGGAGTGGCAAAAGTATTGTCAATAACCACCAGGGCGGTGACTTTGTGTGCCAGTTCAGCTATGGTTTTAATATCTGAAATTTTCAGGGTTGGGTTGGTTGGTGATTCTAGCCAGACCAGTTTTGTGTTTTCATTCAGGAATGCCTTAACATTCGTAGCATCTGTTGTATCGACATAATGGATTTTGATGCCAAATTTCTGATACACATGGGTGAATAGCCTGTAAGCCCCACCATAAATATCGTCAACGGCAACAATTTCGTCACCTGATTTCAATGTTTTTAAAATAGCATCGATGGCTGCAAGGCCTGTGGCAAAAGCAAATCCGGCTACTCCTCCCTCCAGTTTGGCAACAATTTTTTCGAGTGCTGCCCGTGTTGGATTATTGGTTCGGGCATAGTCATACCCTTTGTTTACGCCGGGAGCTTCCTGAACGTAAGTTGCTGTTTGATAAATAGGTACTGAGATTGAACCGGTAAGTTCATCAACAGGAATGGAATGGATGATTTGAGTGATTTTGTTCATGGTATGTGATTTTTATTGATTAACAATTATTGATCACTTACCTGAAAGGGCTACCGGAAAGAGCATAAAAAAGCTCTCCCGATAAGTCAGAAGAGCTTTGAAGATATAGCGGTTACGATATCGCAAAACTGATTCCAATCTTATCTTTCCGCAATGAGCGGTTGGATGTGGCACCTTGTCCATAATTTCCGGACAGGTTGTCAAGGCTTCAAAGGTCCATTTCCCTCAGCCTTTCTTGATAAGTGATGGTGTTAAAAGAACTGGGGCAAAATTAATCAGTTTTTAGATACAAATTCAAAACTATGCGAAATATTCACCATTTTGAAGGTTTCACATCTTCAGCTTTTTGAGCGAACCATTTTGTTTTTTAAGGGAAACAGGGATTTTTTCCTGAACTTATACAATGTTTTTTTGTTTTAATACAACGAATAAATTCAATCATGCAACGACTCGTATTAATCATTTTTGCCATTCTGCTTGTATCAGGATGCAAAAGCAACACAATTAAAAACAATACTCAGATGGATTTACCCGCAAACGGAATAAAAACTGATACTGCAACTTTCGCTTCGGGCTGTTTCTGGTGTGTGGAAGCGGTTTTCCAGGAACTTAAAGGAGTCTTTTCAGTCACTTCGGGCTACACCGGCGGAAAAATAAAAAATCCAACTTACCGCGAGGTTAGTTCCGGATTAACTGGTCATGCCGAAGCCTGCCAGATTGTTTACGATCCGGCAGTAATTTCATATGATGAGTTGCTAGAAGCCTTCTGGGCAAGCCATGATCCTACTACACTCAACCGCCAGGGAGCCGACCAGGGGACACAATACCGGTCAGCCATTTTTTACCATAACGAAAATCAGAAACAGCTTGCCGAAGCCTATAAATCTAAACTAAATTCAGAAAAAGCATTTGATAAACCTATTGTTACCGAAATAAGTCCGGCTGCAACTTTTTATATTGCAGAAGATTATCATCAGAATTATTTCAACGAAAACGGGAATGCACCTTATTGCACGTATGTAATAGTTCCTAAACTGGAGAAATTCAGGAAGGTATTTAAGGATAAGTTAAAGTAAATCAGCTCATCCCCTTACCCTTCTCCTAAGGAGAAGGGCGATAAATTTTACATATCCGGATATTAGTACTTTTATATCATACTTATCAAACTTATGGTGTTTTTAATCATTTATATTTAAAAGGAATATTCAGCAAATAATTGCTAACTATTGTCTCCATATACTGCTCGTTTACTACCATCTCCTTGAGGAGAGGTCAGGGTGAGGTGTAAAGTAACTTTTTCCAAAAATCCGCGTCTTACTTTCGATATTCCAAAATTTTCACACAAAACCGGCAATAATATGAATTTAAAATCCTACTCCATTTTAATTCTGGCAATATTACTTTTTTCAGCAGAATTATCTGCACAGAAAGCAACTACTTTTACAACCAGAATCGACAGCCTGCTAAGCGCTCTTGATGCCAACAACAAAGCCATGGCATCAGTTACCATAACCAAAAACGGGGTTCTTGAATACAGCAGAGCAATAGGGTTTGTTGATAATTCCGGAAGTAAACCAATAAATTCAAATCCTGAAACACGCTACCGGATTGGCTCAATAAGTAAAATGTTTACAACAGTTATGATCCTTCAACTCGTTGAAGAGAAAAAACTTAGTCTGAACACCCCGTTATCGAAATTTTACAAAAAAATCCCAAATTCCGATTCCATAACTATCGCTGATTTACTGAATCATCACAGCGGTTTGTATAATTTCACCAACAGTGAAGACTATCCGAAATGGATGACTGAATCCCGCAGTAAAAAGCAATTACTCGAATTGTTCGTGGAGCAGAAACCAGCGTTTGCTCCTCACGAAAAGGGTGAATACAGTAATACAAACTTCGTTCTTCTTGGCTTTATCATTGAAGATGTAACAGGTAAATCTTACGAGGAAAATCTTTCTGCACGCATTACTTCGCGCATCAGACTTAAAAACACGAAATACGGATCCAAAATAAACCATGCTGCCAACGAAGCTTCTTCATTTGAATATTCCGACGGTAAATGGGTTGAGTTGCCCGAAACAGATATGAGTATTCCCGGTGGTGCCGGAGCTGTAATTTCCTCTACGCCTGATCTTACAGCCTTTATCACAGCACTTTCCAACGGCAGTTTACTTAGTGAGAGTTCCTTGGAAAGCATGAAAACTTTCAAAGGCGGATTTGGCCTCGGGCTGTTTAAAATTCCTTTCTACGAACGATCAGCATACGGGCATAACGGTGGAATTGATGGATTTTTATCCTCCCTGGCCTATTTCCCCGACGATAAAGTTGCCATTGCATTCTGTTCCAATGGTATGAATTACCCAATGAACGATATACTCATCGGCTTGCTGAGTTGTTATTTCGATAAACCTTATAAAATTCCTGATTTCAAAACAGTTGTTATTCCGGTAGAAAAACTTTCAAAATACGAAGGCGAATATACTTCGGAGCAATTACAGCTGGGTATAACAGTTAAACAGGATAAAGGTAAATTAACAGCCCAGGCAACCGGTCAATCTTCATTCGCGCTTGATGCAGTTTCGGAGACCGAATTCAGGTTCGACCAGGCCGGTATTGTGATGATATTCGCTATAACTGATTCTGGTGAAGTGGATGGGTTTACGCTGAAACAGGGTGCGGATTATGTGTATAAGAAAGTGGTGAAATAAAGAGGTTGTTGAAATGACGCAGGATGGTGGATGGTGGAAGATAGAAGTCGGAAGGCAGAAGTTGGAAAAGGGAAACAATTGACTTAAAAAACTGGGTTAGAGTTCAAAGACAGATTTCTTCTTCCCGGCTTTGTACAACATCACATTTACATCCTCAATGGTTACGAGGCAACCGTAACGTACACTTTCCAGGTATGGTTTTATAACTTCAAAGAAAGCCTCAACTTTGGGGCTTTCGTCAATTATTTCCACAACCACAGGAAGTTTATCGTTGGTTTCCCAGAATTTTGCCGAATGTACCACGCTGCTTCCTCCAAATCCCATCACACCTTTGTGAACAGTGGCACCGGCAAGTCCATTGCGTCTGGCTGCAAACACAAGCATTTCGTATAAAGGTGTGTGTTTGAGTTTATCCGTCGAACTGGTATAAACTCTCAAAACCTTAACATTATCACCGCTTTTCATACTTAAAGAATTTTGATTAGCATAATTCCTGCATAAGTTGCTAGTAATCCAATAAAAACACTGCTGCCGGTATATAAAAAGAAATTAAAGTATTCAGTGTCGCGCAACATGGCAATATTTTCGGCAGCAAAAGCTGAGAATGTTGTAAAACCGCCGCAGAATCCTACTGTTAAAAACAAACGCCATTCGGAAGAGAAGAAATTTCCTTTTTCAGAAATGCCATATATAAGCCCTATTAAAAAGCAACCGACAACATTCACCACAAAAGTACCGTATGGGAAAGATGAAGGGAAAAAAGCAGTAAAATAACGTGAAGTCAGAAAACGTGAAACCGTTCCCAGGAATCCGCCAGTGCCGACCAGAAGTATCAATTTAATCATAAGGAGTTAGGTTTTGGGATTTAGGAGTTGGTGGTAACCCGTAACCTGTGAACCAAAATTACTAGATTTATCCGAGAAACAGCAATATTGTGTAATCTTAATGGTTTATTGCCTGAAAAATAGAGCAAAAAAAAGTGAGAAGCATGAAGTTCGGCATGGGATTTCTCACCACCCAACTCACACTTCTCACGTCATATAACTCACTATTTATAACCCTGAGCCATAAGGTACTATTTTCTATTTTCTATTTTTCTATTTTCTATTTTCTATTTTCTATTTTTCTATTTTCTACTCCATCATTTTAAGGCAATGCTCAATACTCTTCCACGTCCGCTCAATATCATGATCGAGGCCAACACTGAAACGTACCAGGCCGGCTGAAAGTCCCATATCGTGTTGTACCTCTTCGGGAACTTCGCTCGATGTGCTTTTGCCTGAATTACTGAATAAGGTCTTAAAATATCCAAGACTAACTGCCAGGTATCCAACATCATGCATCTCCATAAGTTCCATAAATTGTGATGCTTTTTCGCTGGTCAGCATATCAATTGAGAGCATTCCGCCGAAACCGAAATCAGGGTTCATCAGTCGTTTCATTGTTTCATGACCTTTATGATCAGGCAGTCCGGGATAATTTATATTTAAACCCGCCTCTTTCATTTTTAAAGCCAGGAACATAGCGTTTCTGCTGTGCTGTTGCATTCGGATATGAAGGGTATGCAGGTTTTTCAGAATACTTGACGAACGCAGCGGATCAAGCACCGGCCCCAGCAACATAGCGGTTCCTGAGTTTACATCAATCAAAGAACTTATAAATTCCTTTGTACTGCATATTGCACCGGCAACACAGTCATTTTTCCCATTTATAAATTTAGTCATACTGTACACCACTATATGCGCTCCTAAAGCAGCGGGGGCAATCATCATAGGTGTAAACGTATTGTCAACCATCAGCTTAATATTATGCTCATTGGCAATAGCTGCCAGAGCAGGAATATCCGAAATCTGAAGCATTGGGTTGGTCATCGATTCAGTATAGATGATTTTGGTTTGAGGTGTAATTGCTTTTCTAACTGCATCAAGGTCAGTTATATCCACGAAAGTGGTGGCAATATTGAATTTCGGCAGGTAATTCTGCATAAAAGCGAATGTTCCGCCGTAGGTTGTAACGCTCGAAATAATATGGTCGCCGGCATTGCAGCATTGCAGAATGGCCGAAGTAATAGCACCCATTCCCGATGCAGTTACCCATCCTTCTTCGGTGCCTTCCATGGCAGCCAGAACGTCAGCCAGGTATTTGTTACTTGGGTTCCAATGCCTCGAATACAGGAAACACCCTTCAGCCTCACCATGAAAAGTCTCTGTCATGGTTTTAGCCTGTAAGAATGTGTAAGTGGCTGAATCAGTAATGGATGGATTAACATCGCCGAATTCGCCGAACTGCTTCATTTCGAAAATTGCGCGTGATGGATCGTGTTTCATATGACTTGTTTTTATGTGAAATTACTTATTTTCAGAATCGAATTTAATTTGTGATGTGTGATGTGATGAGTGATGTGCGATGTGCGATGAGTGATTTGTGGTTTGCGATTTGTGATTTGTGATTTGTGATTCCAGAGAATGAATATATTCATAAACATTTAACCCTTAACTAAAACCTAGAAACTCTTCAAACTCTTCAAACTCTATTTGCTGGTAGTACACATGCGGTATATCGCGTCTCAACTTTTTTCAAATGCAAAACTACCAGATGTTTATGAATTGAACAATAATTATAACATTATGAATCCATATCATTAATAATATTTTAATTTTGAAATCAAATTAGCATTTTTCAATTCATTTTGAATCAATTCTATTTAAACCATGGAAATAAACTTTCATCTTGATGCACTCGACAAACGGATTGTGGAACAATTAATGAAAGATGCACGCATGCCATATGTCGAAGTAGCACGAAATTGCAAGGTGACACATACGGCCGTTCACCAACGCATACGTAAAATGAAAGAAGCAGGAATCATTTCCGGCTCACAACTGGTATTCAATCACAAAAGCATGGGTTATCTCACCTGTGCCTTTATTGGCATACAGGTAAACCTTACTTCGACCAGCACGCACAATGAAGTATTTAATAAAATTCAGAAAATCCCCGAAATTGTTGAATGTCATCATATTTCGGGCAAGTACTCTCTGCTGATAAAAATAATTACGCGTAATAACGAGCACCTCAAACAGGTTATCGTGGAGCAAATTCAATCAATCCCCGAAATATCTTTTACCGAAACGTTTATTTCGTTGCAGGAAGGATTTTCGAGGCAATTGCCGATTGGTTAGTCAAATTAAAAATAGCATTAAGGTATTTCAAAATATTTGTGTTCATTTGTGAACCATTTGCGAAAATTTGTGGATAAATCTTCTATAATGTCTTCATCAGAAAAACGCCCTATCCTGAAAATAAGGTTCAGCAAAGCCGATTTTACACTTGAAACTGTCGCACTGCTCGCGCTAATTACAATCTGGACTGTTCCGGTCATTATGTATACTTCACTTCCGGATACTATTCCGACCCACTTTAGCTTGCAAGGTAAAGCCGACAGTTGGGGAAGTAAATCAACTATTTTTCTGCTTCCCATTATTAGCATTCTGCTTTTTGCCGGACTAACAATTCTGAATAAATATCCCCATACGTTTAACTATCCGGTTAAAGTTACCAAGGAAAATGCGTCCCAACTTTATACAAAAGGAACCCGAATGATCCGGATTCTGAAAGTAATTGTAGTTTTATTGTTTCTGTTTATCGAGATTCTGATACTTAGATCAGTTGAAAGCACTCAACTTCCGACATGGTTTTTCCTCCTTGTGCTTCTCTTACCTATTGTGCTTCCTGTTGTAATGGCATATATGCTTACAAAAAAATTCTCAGTCAGTAAAAACCGGTAACCACAAACAACTTGATTAGATAACTCTTTCGCAAAATCATGATTTATAACACATTAAACAAATTCGATTGTTTTAATATATTTTAGTACTTTTGCCGAAAATTAAACCCAACCAATACTAATTCAAATGAAAAAACTCTTGATCCTGGTACAGGTTATCGGCCTTACCATTTTAATGGCCTGTAACTCAGGCGGTGCAGGTAAAGGTGGCAGTGCCGATCAGCCTTACGGTGAAAAAAGCGGTGTCGTAACTTATAAACCTATGGATATGATGGGTGTAAAAGTTACCCAGACTCTGTATTTTAATGATTACGGGAAGCAGGAAATGCGCGAAACTATGGTTGAAGGAAATATGATGGGAATGGATATGCGCCAGCACACTGTTGATATCAGGGATGGAAATATCATGTATCATTATGAACTGGAGAATGTATCGGGCGGACAGGACAGGGCTACAAAAAACGCGTACAAATCAACCATAACCCCTGAGATGTTTGAACAAATGAACATTGAGAGTCTGAGCGAAAAATTCAAAGTTAAACTCGATTATAAAGACGAAGGCAAAGAAACCGTTGCCGGTATCGAAGGTATTAAGTATTCCATTGCTCCCGACAGCATCAATCGTCAGAACCGGATCACCGGGGTACATTTCAAAAATATTCCGCTCAAGGTTTCTATGGGCCAGATGGAAATCATTGCCGATAAAGTTGACTTTAGTGCAAAAGTTCCTGCCGACAAATTTAAAGTTCCTGAAGGATTTACAATAGTTGATCAGCCCACAGAGCAGTCAATGCCCGAAATGCCCTCCGAAGAACCCGGATCAGAAGAAAATCCTCACGACTAAGAAAAAAAATGCATCTTTGAACACAAACGGCCTGCACTATGCGGGCTGTTTGTTTTTTACGCAGACTAATACTCCTGATTTTATTGATTTTTAACAACACATTGACAATAAAAACCAATTATTTGTTGTTTTGAAACAGATATCCTAAAAGAAAACAGTCAAAATCCGGTTAAAATTTGGTAATTTTGCCGCTCATTTTAAAATTCACTACTTATGAATTATGATGTTATTGTAATTGGCAGTGGTCCAGGTGGTTACGTAGCAGCAATACGTGCTTCACAGCTTGGATTAAAAACAGCAGTTGTCGAAAAATCAGAACTCGGAGGCGTTTGCCTCAACTGGGGATGCATCCCTACCAAGGCATTGCTTAAGAGTGCCCAGGTTTACAACTACCTGAAACATGCAGCCGATTATGGTATTTCGCTCGAAGGCACAGCATCAGCTGACCTTCCGGCCATGGTTAAACGCAGCCGCGATGTAGCTGATGGAATGAGCAAAGGCATACAATTCCTGCTTAAAAAAAATAAAATCGATCATATTCAAGGCTACGGGAAATTGAAACCCGGTAAGAAAGTTGAAGTCACAGATGCCGAAGGAAAAGTTACTGAATATACTGCATCTCACATTATTATCGCCACCGGGGCCCGTTCACGCGAGCTTCCGAACCTGAAGCAGGACGGCAAAAAAATTATAGGTTACCGCGAAGCCATGACGTTACCGGTAAAGCCCAAAAGCATGGTGGTAGTCGGTTCAGGTGCCATTGGATCGGAATTTGCTCATTTTTATAATAGTATTGGAGTTCAGGTAACATTGGTTGAGTTTTTGCCCAATATAGTTCCCCTTGAGGATGAAGAAGTTTCGAAACAACTTGAACGTAGTTTTAAAAAAGCCGGTATGAAGGTGATGACATCTTCATCAGTCGAAACAGTTGAGATTAAAGGTGATGTATGCAAAGTCAGCATCAAAACACCAAAAGCAGTGGAAGTAATTGAATGTGATATCGTACTTTCAGCAGTAGGCATTGCCACAAACCTCGAAGGTATTGGTCTGGAAGAAACGGGCATTAACAATGAGAAAGGCAAAGTATTGGTTGATGAATTTTACCGGACAAATGTAGATGGATATTATGCAATAGGTGATATTGTAAGCGGCCCGGCCCTGGCGCACGTTGCGTCACACGAAGGAATTACCTGTGTTGAAAAAATCGCAGGAATGCATGTCGAAGCCATCGATTACGGAAATATTCCCGGCTGTACCTATACTTCACCCGAAATTGCCTCGGTTGGAATGACTGAAAAAGCAGCTAAAGAAGCAGGCTACGAAATTAAAGTCGGCAAATTCCCTTATTCCGCCTCGGGTAAAGCGAGCGCCGCCGGATCAAAAGACGGTTTTATTAAGGTAATTTTCGATGCAAAATACGGTGAATGGCTTGGTGCTCATATGATTGGCGATAACGTTACCGAATTGATTGCCGAAGCTGTTGTTGCCCGCAAACTGGAAACCACCGGTCACGAAATTATTAAAGCCATACATCCTCATCCGACTATGAGTGAGGCCGTTATGGAAGCTGTTGCTATGGCTTACGGCGAAGTTATTCATTTGTAAAAGACCTGTAAACTTGTATGGAACTCATTCAAACCGATATTCCGGAAGTAATAATTATCAAACCAGATGTATTCGGTGACGACCGCGGATATTTCTTTGAATCCTTTCATGAAGAAAAATTTGCCGATTTTGGTATTAAAGGGCCTTTTATCCAGGATAATGAATCGAGTTCTCAAAAGAATGTTCTTCGCGGCCTTCACTACCAGCTCGAACCTTTCGCCCAAAGCAAACTTGTCAGGGTTATACGGGGTGCTGTGCTTGATGTAGCGGTCGATATCAGGCAAAACTCACCCACTTTCGGCAAGTGGGTTTCGATGGAACTTACTGCCGAAAACAAATGGATCTGTTGGATTCCTAAAGGCTTTGCACATGGGTTTGTAACACTAGAGGATAATACTATATTTACTTACAAATGCACGGCATTTTACAATAAGGCTTCCGAAGCCAGTATCCGCTGGAACGATCCTGAGCTGAATATTGACTGGGGACTTAAAAATCCACTTCTGTCGGAAAAAGACAATCTGGCACCATTATTGAAAGAGGCTAAGTTATTCTGAACCCTTTGTCTGAATACCATTTCCGGAAGTTGAAATAACAGCCGGCATAAACTTAAACTGACTAAATGAGTAAAAGAATCATATTTATTATTGCATTGCTGGCATTTGCTGCCTTCGAAGGCTTTTATTACACAAAGAACCTGAAAAGAACAGCCGCAGATATTGACTACCAGAAAGCGTTTCTCCATAGCAACAAGATATTTGCGCTCGTTTTGCCCGATAAAGCTGAATTTGCCGGCGAAGAAGCTCCCCTCGGGCTGTATTATGTACGCGAAGGCCTGGATCGTGAGTTGATGGTAAACACTTACTGGCATTCATCAACTATGCTTATGCTTAAAAAATCGAACCGCTATTTTCATATTATTGTTCCGATACTGAAAAAGCATAATATTCCTGAAGACTTCAAATACCTCGCTCTGATCGAAAGCGGGCTGTCAAATGTTTCATCTCCGGCCGGAGCCGCTGGTTTCTGGCAGTTTATTCCGGGAACGGCTAAGAATTTCGGCCTCGAAATTTCTGATCAGGTCGACGAAAGATACCATGTGGAGAAAGCTACCGAAGCTGCCTGTAAACTTCTGCGTGGCTCATACAATAAATATGGCAGCTGGACACTTGCTGCCGCCGCCTACAACGTTGGCGAAGGACGCATCTCGAAAGAACTTGAAAGACAGAAAGCAAGCAGCTATTACGATTTGTACCTTCCGGAAGAAACCATGCGTTATGTTTACCGCATTATTGCATTGAAATTGCTTTATGAGCACCCTACAGAATATGGTTATTTTATCCGTAAAAAAGATTTATACCCTCCTATTCCCACTTATAATCTGATTATTGACTCAACTATAACCAACCTCCCGGTTTTTGCGAAAACCATGAATATCAATTACCGTTTGTTAAAGGAATTTAATCCCTGGCTGCGATCGGATAAATTGGTGAATCCTTCGAAGAAAAAATATTCCCTTAAATTGCCTGAAAAAGGTTTTGAATACTTTGACAAGTTGCTGGATGAAATTGAAAATGCTGAACAGATTTTTAACGATACAATTACAGCTGGTTCCCTGCCAAGATAGGCACTACTCAAATAACCCGGCACCAACTATCAACAACGTATGAATCAGGGCAGCACAAATCCAAAACCTTCGGAAGAACCCGTTACTGAACGTCAGGAATTTCTTGAAGTGTACGGCGCCCGCGTTCATAACCTGAAAAATATCGATGTAATAATTCCACGCGATAAGTTGGTTGTGATAACAGGCTTGAGCGGCAGCGGCAAATCTTCACTTGCTTTCGATACCATTTATGCCGAAGGACAGCGGCGCTATATGGAAACATTTTCGGCTTACGCACGCCAGTTTATGGGTGATATCGAAAGGCCTGATGTGGATAAAATTACCGGTTTAAGCCCTGTTATTTCAATCGAACAGAAAACCACGAACCGGAATCCCCGTTCAACCGTGGGTACAATAACCGAAATTTACGATTTTCTGCGCCTGCTCTTTGCCCGTGCCGGCGAGGCGTATTCCTTTGTTTCGGGTCAGAAAATGGTTCGCTATACAGATAGCCAGATCATTGATCTTATCCTGAAAAATTATTCTGATAAAACTATTTATATCCTTGCGCCTTTGGTTCGCGGGCGAAAAGGTCATTACCGTGAGCTTTTCGAACAGATCCGCAAGCAAGGATTTCTGAAAGTCCGCGTGGATGGCGAAGTAAGCGAGATCAGCTTCGGCATGCAGGTTGACAGGTACAAAATTCATGATATTGAGGCAGTTATCGACACCATTAAAGTGAGTGCGAAATCGCTTACCCGCCTCACCGCTTCTATCCAAACTGCACTCCGGCAAGGTAAAGGTGCCCTGTTGGCTATGGAAACCGATGCCAAAGATGCCAGGTTCTACAGCAGGCTGTTGATGGATCCTGAAACCGGGATAGCCTACGATGAACCCGAACCAAACACGTTTTCATACAATTCACCTTATGGTTATTGCCATCGCTGCAAAGGATTGGGGTACATTTCCGAAATTGACCTCGATAAAGTTATTCCCGACCAATCGAAAACCATACGCAAAGGCGGAATAAGCCCGGTTGGCGAATACAAACCCACCTGGATTTTCAGGCAACTCGAGGCAATCGCTCATAAGTATCACTTCACTCTCGATACACCTTTATCCGATATTCCTGAAGCTGCCATCGAAACCATTTTGTATGGTTCTGATGAAGTTATCAAGGTAAAAAACGAATACCTGGGGGTTACATCCTCCTATTCGCTCAATTTCGAAGGAATTGTACAACATATTCTAAACCAGAATGAAGCCGGTAACCCGGAAGGATTAAAACGCTGGGCCGGAGGCTTTATGAATTCTGTTGAATGTCCTGAATGCAATGGTACAAGGCTTAAAAAAGAAGCTTTGTTTTACAGGATCAACGAGAAAAATATTTCCGAACTATCAAGGATGGACCTCGTGAACCTTTCGGAATGGTTCATGAACCTGGAAGAACATCTTGAAGAACGTCAAAAACTCATTGCTCACGAAATAGTACGTGAAATCCAAAGCCGCCTGACTTTCCTGCTGAATGTAGGTCTTGATTATCTTTCACTCAACCGCACTTCAGGAAGCCTCTCGGGTGGTGAATCACAGCGCATACGACTCGCAACGCAGATAGGTTCGCAATTAGTAGGAGTGTTGTATATTCTTGATGAACCCAGCATCGGCCTTCACCAGAGGGACAATCACAGGCTTATCCGTTCACTCAAAGATCTGCGCGATACAGGAAACTCGGTAATTGTGGTTGAACACGATCAGGATATGATTCTGGCTGCCGATCACGTTATTGACATGGGGCCTGGTGCAGGTACGCATGGCGGGCATGTTGTAGGCCAGGGTTCGCCCAATTCCTTGCAAAACTGTAAAAGTATCACCTGCCAATATCTTTCGGGAAAGAAAAAGATTGAGCTACCGCTGAAACGGCGAAAAATTGGCACTGAATTCCTCTCACTCACCGGTGCCACCGGCAATAATCTGAAAAATATCGATCTGAAACTACCTCTTGGGGTTTTCACCTGCATTACAGGCGTTTCGGGCAGTGGCAAATCGAGCCTGATCAACGAAACGCTATACCCAATCCTGAGTAAGTATTTCTACCGCTCTGAAAAGAAACCCCTTCCCTATTTAAAGATTGACGGGCTTAAACTTATCGACAAAGTCATCGAAATAGACCAGTCGCCAATTGGCCGGACACCGCGATCGAATCCTGCCACATATACAGGCGTTTTTGACGAAATCCGTAAACTGTTTTCGGCTTTACCTGAATCGAAAATTCGTGGTTATAAACCCGGTCGTTTTTCCTTTAATGTAAAAGGAGGCCGTTGCGAAACCTGCCAGGGTGCGGGAATCAGGGTAATTGAAATGAATTTCCTACCTGATGTGCATGTACCCTGCGAAGTATGCGAAGGTAAGCGCTATAACCGCGAAACACTCGAAGTTCGCTACAAAGGCAAGTCCATAACCGATGTGCTGAATATGACCATCGAAAATGCGGTTGAGTTCTTTGCAAATATCCCGTCCATCCTTCAAAAAATAAGTACACTGAACCAGGTCGGGCTTGGATATATCACGCTTGGTCAGCAGTCGACCACACTTTCGGGAGGCGAAGCGCAACGTGTAAAACTTGCTACCGAACTTTCGAAGCGCGATACAGGCAAAACACTGTATATATTGGATGAACCTACAACCGGCCTCCACTTCGAAGATGTGAATATCCTTCTGCATGTGCTGAATAAACTTGTCGACCGGGGTAACAGCGTGCTCGTAATTGAGCACAACCTCGAAGTAATAAAAGTTGCTGACTATATCATTGACCTTGGTCCGGAAGGCGGCGAGCGCGGTGGATATATTATTGCCGAAGGAACACCCGAACAACTTATCAAAAACGAAGTCAGCTATACAGCACAATACTTGAAACAGATAATTGCGAATTAAAGAATATTTAAGTTTGAACAGCAGCAAAGTAAAAACACTTTTTATACCTCACTTTTAGCATTATGAAAAGTACCATTGCCATTAAGTGTATCAATTCAGGTACAACCAAAACGATACGCAGGGGCACTTCTCTGCATGAGTTGATTAAGGATTTCGGGGTGGAAATGAAGAACCCGATTCTTGGAGCTATGGTTAACAATGAGTTGGAAGAATTGTCATTTGAAGTGTTTCACCCGATTTCAGTACAATTTATCGATATCACGCATCCTGATGGAATGCGGATGTACCTCCGGGGACTTTCTTTTGTACTTTATAAAGCAGTTGACGAGCTTTTTCCCGAATCAAAACTTCGTATCAACCATTCCATTTCAAAGGGATTTTATTGTAAAATATATTCTCAGAACCAGGAATTAAAAGCTGAGGATGTGTTGAAGGTCAGGGAAAGGATGATCGAAATTGTAGCTGCAGATCTTCCGTTTTTACACATGGAAGAAGAAACAGAAGAGGTGATAAAAAAGTTTGAAGCGAATGGCCTGGCTGATAAAATCAGCCTGCTAAGACACAAAGGGCAGAACTTTTCGAGCTATTACAAACTGGATGAGCATATAAATGCATTTTACGGATATATGGTCCCCAGCACTGGCTACCTGAAAGTTTTCGACCTGAACAGCTATTATAACGGAATGCTTTTGCAGTTGCCGCAAAAAAGCAATCCTTCGCTTGTGGAGAATGTGATTACTCAAAATAAACTTTTCGAAATTTTTCAGGAATTTTCGCAATGGATAAGGATTCTTGAAGTTCCTAATATAAGCGATCTCAATCATGCCTGTTCGAATGGCAAATCTGAAGACCTTATAAAGATATCGGAAGCTCTGCATGAAAAGAAAATAGGTCAGATAGCAGATACCATTAAGGCAAAAAACAATCAGGTTAAAATTATTTTAATAAGCGGACCTTCGTCGAGCGGGAAGACAACTTTCGGAAAAAGGCTGGCGATACACCTCATGGTAAACGGCATGAAACCGCTTAATTTATCGCTTGACAATTATTTTGTTGATAGAGATAAAACTCCGCTTGATGAATATGGGAATCATGATTATGAAGCACTGGAAGCGTTGGATATTAACTATTTTAACCAAAATCTTCTACAACTTTTAAATGGCGAAAAGGTAGAAATTCCAAAATTTTCGTTTGAAACCGGAACCCGCTACTACAACAGTGAAATCATGCATATGCAGCCTGACAATGTGCTGATTATTGAAGGAATTCATGGTTTGAATCCTCAACTTACCGGTGCAATTCCTGCCGATCTGAAATTTAAAATCTATGTTTCGGCACTTACCTCTTTAAATATTGATGATCACAACCGAGTGAGCACAACCGATAACAGACTGATACGCAGATTGGTACGCGATTACCGTTTCAGGAAATATACAGCCCGCGACACCATTTCACGTTGGCAGAGCGTTCGTAATGGCGAAGAAAAACATATTTTCCCTTTCCAGGAAGAGGCTGATACAATGTTCAATTCGGCGCTTTTATACGAACTCGCTGTATTAAAACCTTATGCCGAACCTATTCTACGCGAGGTTCAGCCCAACCAAACCGAATATTCGGAGGCAACACGGTTAATGAGTTTCTTCAGTTATATTAAACTTTTAAAGCCGAGAGAAATTCCGCCGACATCCATTTTAAGAGAATTCCTGGGAGGAAGTAGTTTTAATTATTAATTTTCATAAGACTCACTAATTGAAGGCAAGCAATTTGACTTGAAGTAGGTTGATGAATTGGATAGTTACTTTCAGTTCAAGATCTGAGAGATCACATTTGTTCCCATTTGAACTGTTTTATCAAACCTACTGTGGGTATCTTTGTTGTTTTATAAAAGGATACGTTGGATAATCAAAATTTAAAGAGAGTTTTTGCTGTTACAGGAATGGCCTGTGCAGCTTGTGCAGGCAGCGTTGAGAGCATGATCGCTTCACTGCCCGGAGTGAGCAGCGCTACAGTTAATTATGCCGGTGCAAACGTTTATGTGAATTATAATCCGGAAATTGTATCGCCTGGTGATTTCGTAAAAGCAGTTGAATCTGTCGGTTATGGACTAATTGTTGAAGAGGAAGATCTTAGCGAAAAGCTTACCGATATTGAGCAGAAACATTTTAAGGAGCTAAAGCGAAAACTGTTTATTGCTGTGCTTTTCTCTGTTCCTGTATTTGTTTTATCAATGTTTCATCACATTCATTTAGATTATAAAAACTGGATACTGCTATCCTTATCCATTCCTGTGATTGCATTTTCGGGTTCCGAATTTTATAAAAATGCCTGGAAACAAGCCCGGCACCGTATGGTGAATATGGATACGCTCGTTGCTCTTAGCACAGGTATTGCATTTATTTTCAGCGCGATAAACACTATTGTTCCGGATATATTTCTTCGCGCCGGGCTTCAGCCTCATGTCTATTTTGAATCGGCAACGGTAATAATTACATTTATTCTTTCAGGGAAATTTCTTGAAGAACGTTCGAAAAGCAGGGCCTCTTCGGTAATCCGCGGACTGATGAACCTGCAACCAAAAAGACTTACGGTTACCCGCGATGGCACCGAAATGGAACTGCCACTTGCAATGGTACTTCCAGGCGACCAGGTTATGGTTCGACCCGGCGACAGAATTCCTGTTGACGGAAAAGTGATAAGGGGTGATTCCTATATCGACGAGAGTATGCTCTCAGGAGAACCACTACCTGTTTTTAAAACAACAGGAACAAATGTGTTTTCAGGAACCCTGAATAAAAACGGTAACCTGACAATAACCTCTACAAAAACCGGTAAGAACACATTACTGGCTGGCATTATTGCCATGGTTCAGGAAGCGCAATCGGGTAAACCTCCTATCCAAAAACTTGCCGATAAAATTGCATCTGTATTTGTCCCTGTTGTTCTGGTCATTGCTATGGTTACTTTTATCGTATGGTGGATGTTTGGCCCAGCTCCGGCAATTACTTTTGCATTCCTCACTACTATAAGTGTTTTAATCATTGCCTGCCCCTGTGCGCTTGGACTGGCTACACCAACAGCTCTGATGGTAGGAATCGGTCGTGGGGCTTCGCAGGGAATACTGATCCGCAATCCGGAAAGCCTCGAAATTGCCTGTAAAATAACTGCTGTAATTTTCGACAAAACCGGTACTCTGACTACAGGAAAACCCGATGTAACTAAAAGCATCTGGTTCAATAAGGATGAAAACCTTAAACAACTTTTATTTTCCCTCGAAAAAAGGTCGGCACATCCACTGGCATCTGCAATTGCCGAATTGTATGTGAATAAGGAGATGTTACCACTCGAAAATTTTGAAGATATTCCCGGAAAAGGCTTAAGAGCCCAATACAAAGGCAACACTTGTCTTGTCGGCAATAAATTACTTATGGAAGGAAACAGTATTGTGATTCCTGCCGGATATGAAGAAGCAAACTCAGTATTTTTTGCTTTAAACAGTGAAATTGTTGCCGCTTTTTCGGTTGAGGATACTATTAGGGACGAAGCTTTTGAAGCTGTCAGTAAACTTAAAAATGAAGGCGTCGAAGTATTTATGCTTACCGGCGATAAAGAATCGGCAGCTGCTGCGATGGCTGATAAAGCAGGTATCAATCATTATTTTGCAGGCGTACTTCCGGCTGAAAAAAACAACTTTGTTGCGGATCTGAAGAAAAAGGGATACAACGTTGCCATGGTGGGCGATGGCATCAACGATTCAGCAGCACTGGCTGAAGCTGACCTTGGAATTGCAATGGCTTCCGGCTCCGATATCGCAATTGACAGTGCAGGAATTATCCTCATGCATGGCGATTTACGCGCTGTTGCCCAGGCCATACGGTTATCGAAAACCACTGTAAAAATTATACGGCAGAATTTCTTCTGGGCATTTTTCTACAATATTATTGCCATTCCAATTGCAGCCGGAGTACTTTTCCCCTTTACCGGCTTTATGCTTAGCCCTATGATTGCAGGTGCAGCTATGGCGATGAGTTCGGTTACAGTGGTTTTGAACAGTTTGCGTTTAAAACGGGTAGTTTTATGAAATGGAGGAAAAAAATCATGCCGGATATTGGATGTCGGATATCGGATGTCGGATGTCCTTAACCAGAAACCAGAAACCCTGCTTGCAGCAGGCAAGTCTTCAAACCCCTCAAACTCTTCAAACTCTTTAAACCTTTCAAACTCTTCAAACCCTGCTTGCAGCAGGCAAGCCTTCAAACCCTTCAAACTCTTCAAACCCTGCTTGCAGCAGGCAAGCCTTCAAACCCTTCAAATTTTTGAGCCCACATTCCCACAATCACGATCATAAAGCAGAAACCAATCTGAAAATGGCTTTCTGGCTCAATGCCTTGTTCGCTTTAGTCGAAATTGCAGGTGGAATTATGACAAATAGTATGGCCATACTTTCCGATGCTTTTCATGACCTGGGCGACTCGGTTGCACTTGGCCTGGCCTGGTATTTTCAGCGTGTTTCGGCCAGGCAGCGGGATGAAAAATATACGTATGGATATAAGAGATACTCCCTGGTTGGTGCAACAATCAGTGCAGTGATTTTGCTGATTGGATCAATAATTATTATTTCCCAGGCTATTCCGCGCTTATTTGCTCCTGAAACTGTCCACGCGAAAGGTATGCTCTATCTTGCAATAGCAGGAATAATTATTAACGGGCTGGCAATGTTCCGGCTTAAAGGCGGGCATAGTCAGAATGAAAAAGTAATATCCCTTCATCTGCTCGAAGATGTCCTGGGATGGGTGGCTGTTTTGATTGCCAGTATCATCATGAATTATTGGAATATCCCGATACTTGACCCGATTTTATCCCTGGTCATTACAACTTTTATACTTTTCAGGGTTTTTGGTAATATGCGGCAGACCTTCAGGATATTTATGCAGGCAACACCTTCAGAGGAAGAAGTCGAACATTTAAAAACTCAACTTGTCGAAATCAGTGGCGTTATTGATGTTCATGATATGCATTTCTGGACCATGGATGGAACCTATAATATTGCATCTCTGCACGTTAGCGTAAATCCAGCGATTACTGTATCCGAAACGGAAATAATCAAACAGGAAGTACGTTACTTACTAAAAAATGAAGGATTTGCACATACGACCATCGAAATTGAATCAGACGGTAAACTTTGCGAGCTCTCCGATTGTTAATTAAGTACTCATTTTCTTAAAAATCAGACATCTTCTTTAATTCCATCATAAACAATCAATAATGAACAAAATACAAACTCTCCGTTTCAAGACCAGCCTGAAGTGCAGTGGCTGCGTTAGGGCAATTACACCCGGGCTCGAAAGTCTCAATACTATTGAACAATGGAATGTTGACCTCGAAAGTCAGGAAAAAGTTCTCGAAGTTCAGGCGACAGACGATATCTCGGAAATGGTAATTGAAAGCGTAAAAAAAGCCGGCTATCAGATCAGCCAGCTTTAAATGATGGATATTTTAGCTTTTGTTTATAATTGTGTCTTTAACTTTCAGAAAGGGCGAGAGGAAGAAACGGTGAGAGGCGCTTGTCAAAATATTCACCAAAACATTAACCTCAAATCAGAATTTGAATTTCTTCGGACTCCTGACTTCGGACTCCCAACTTCTGACTTTTACTCAACTTATTCTGTTTATCGGGCAATTATAAATATAGAGTCTTATCTTTTGGCAATAATATCCCAGTCGACCAATTGCCAGAATGCATTTACATAATCCGGGCGACGGTTCTGGAAATCAAGATAATAGGCATGTTCCCAAACATCACAGGTAAGTAAAGGTTTCAATCCATCGCGCATCGGGTTAGCTGCATTACCGGTGGTAATAATCGAAAGTTTCCCGTCAGCATTCAGCACCAGCCAGGCCCATCCTGAACCAAACTGGTTTACAGCAGCTTCGTTAAATTTGGTTTTAAATACTTCGAAAGAGCCAAAATCGCGGTTAATCATTTCCAGCAATTTGCCGGATGGACTTGTATTCCGCTTTGCAGAAAACCCTTCCCAATAGAAAGTGTGGTTCCAAACCTGGGCTGCATTGTTAAAAATGCCACCTTCAGCTTTCATAATAATTTCTTCGAGTGTAGCGTTTTCGAACGCAGTGCCGGGAACAAGGCTGTTGAGTTTTGTTGCATAAGCCTGGTGGTGTTTCCCGTAATGAAATTCGATTGTCCGTGCGCTGATTACCGGTTCTAAAGCATCAGGTGCATAAGGCAAAGAAGGAAGTTGAAATGTCATGATTTTTTGGATTTAAATGGTGGATATTTTGGAGGATTAAGTGGCGAGGGAGGACTGAGAGGAGTGTGTGGTGCGGGAGGATTGAGTTGTCATTCAGTGGTTGTGAGGGGAGAGAGGGGTGAGTACTTTGAGAAGTTGTGAGTGGTCATTCGGTGGTTGAGGATAGAGATGTTTGAGTAGGTTGAGAAGTTGTGAGTTGTCATTCGGTGGTTGAGGGGGGAGAGGGTTGAGCTTTAGGTAGTTTCTATCCAGTTGTTGGTTTCATCCTTACATTTTCACTTTTAATTTTGAATTTTGAATTTTGACCTTTGAATTAAAAAGCCTCTGTTATTTGATAAAAGTCGTTGAATATTTAGATTCATTCCCTTTTTCATCTTCAAGGTAAAGTGTAAATGTATTCTTGCCAGGATCAGCAATCTTGTCGAAACGGTAAATCATAAGTTTGTTTTTCGGATCCCATTCCACCAATACCCATTTCCCGTTAACTTCTCCCCTGTATTTACTTATTCCAGAAAAATTATCCGATACTGTGAATTTCAATGCTGTTTTGCTTTTACTGTTTTCAGTCCTTGGTTTTATTACCGGTGCTAATGTATCAATTGCAATTGCGTAACCATCGAAAATATTAGTTGAACCAGTTATATACCCATTTTCAAAATTTCCGCTTACCGGGCTGCGCTTTCCTTTCCTGTCAATACGCATAAGTAATGCCTTGCCCCGCAAATTCTGCGGAAGCCGTCCTGCCTTTATCGAAACCTTTATCTTACTGTGCAACGGGACTTCGGCAGTGTGAAAGTAATGAATATCCGAAAACATCCCGTTGGTTCCTGCTGCCTTTTTGTAACTGAAAACAATATCTTCGTACAAACAGCCTGCCGGCAATTCAACGTTCAGGTCTGATGCAGTAAATTTATTGATTTTATTATACCTGAAAGCCAGAGTTGTATCTCCTACCTCAATATCCGGCACCTGCACTATTCCGGATGGTTTCTGAGCATTTATCCAAAAACGCAGATTCACAGTGTTTCCGGCCAGGTCACCAACTGTTATCAGTATTTCATGCAATTTTTCATCCGAAAAAGTCAGTATCCCGTTTGTGCCATCAGTCATAAAAAAACTAAGCAGGTTGCCTGGCAGTTTCCTTGATTTCACTATCCTGTTACCTGAAACGTAATTGGAAGCATAATCGATTGACGCGTTTACATAACGGCTTTCTGCAAATGAAAAACTGTCGCATACGATGGAATAAAAGATCGACTTATCCATATACATTTTCATACTGTAAAAACCATTCCGGTTGCTCTGGTTATGGTGATGATCGAAAGCCTGCACTCCGATACTGTAATTTCCCCAAAGCTTTAGTGTATCTTTTGTTGCGAGACGATATTCTTTTGCTCCTGTTTTTTTAACATTAAACCGCATGTCAGCATTGGAAGCATCGATAAGGCTGTTTTCGTTTTCCGGGTAAATTTTAATAAAATCAATAAAGGGAGGATAAATATCAGTAACATCTAAACCAAACAGTATTGGATTAATTGTGCGTTCTGTTTCAGTATTTCGCAATTCGAAGTGAAGATGAGGTCCACCTGATGAACCTGAATTACCGGCATAGCCAATTAATTGGCCTTTCTTCACAAAAATATATTCTTTTTTGACAGCAGGAAAAAGATCGACATCAAAACTCTTCAATCGGTATTGGTTCACCCTAAGATATTCTGTTATTGAATCACTGTACTTCTGAAGATGGGCATACACAGATGTAAATCCATTCGGATGATCGATATATAAAGCGTTTCCAAAGCCTACTGGCGATACTCTTATACGCGAAATTAAACCATCAGCTGCCGCGAAGACCGGTAAACCTTCTTTTTGCTGCACTGGGAAATCAATCCCTGAATGGAAATGATTTGGACGAATCTCACCAAAAGAACCATTTACGGAAAGTCCGATGGTAAGTGGCGATGAGAAATACCCTTTGGGGATCGCAATCTGAGCTGATAGATTTTCTAAAGATATTATTATCAGCAATATAAATAGTAACAGGAAATTAATTTTCATTTTACAAACTTACTCTTTGTGAGGCTTGGAAACAACCAATCAATTATTAAAAACTCATAAAACAATCCCAAAACACAAACAGGATGACACTTTATACCAATACATAGCATTCATTATCAAACACTTCAGATTTTTTTTAATTTACTGAAATTATATTGAATAACCGAAAGGTAAATTGCAACCATCATCACTCCTGCCCCTGAAACAATAAACATAGCTTTCATTCCAAGCGTGAACCATATTAGCCCGGCCAGGCTGCTGGCAAGCATGGTAAAAATACTTGCAAAACTGGTATAAAATCCAATGGCTGTCGCAGTTTTATCCTTCCCGGCAATATTGCTTATCAATGCTTTCGAAATTCCCTCACTGGCTGCAGCGTAAATGGCATACATCCCGAAAAGTGTAATAAACTGCCACGGCAGAATTGCGAAACCCATCAGACTATATACAAATGCAAAAACCACCAATCCGGCTATTAGTGTACGTGCAAGTCCGATTTTATCAGCCAGAATACCTACAGGGAACGAAAGCAATGCATATACCAGGTTATAAAAAATATAAACTCCTATCATGTAAGTATCAGAAAACCCTTTGCTTTTTATTGAAAGCAAAAGGAACGCATCTGAACTATTAAACAAAGTAAAAGCCAGCAAACCAGCTACCAGCAGTTTATATTGCTTAGTCGATTGTTTCCAGTAAGCCAGAAATGAGAAAAAACCAGGCGACTGTTTCCTGTTTACACTTCCATGTTTGTCCTTAAGAAGAAAAGTGAGCGCTATTGCTATTATTCCCGGAACAATAGCAATGATAAACAGCCATTTATACTGAGCTGGGTAATAATAAAGAAATATCAGCGCGGCCAATGGTCCCACTGCTGCACCAGCCGTATCCAAAGCCCTGTGAAAACCGAATACTTTACCTTTGTTCTCTTTTGTTGCTTCATCGCTGAGCATAGCATCGCGGGCACCGGTTCGAATACCTTTTCCAAGCCTGTCGAGTGTGCGGGCAAAAAATACCCAGAGCGGAAATGTAAAAACTGCCATTAAAGGTTTGGAAATAGCACTCAAAGTATATCCCCATCGCACAAAAGGAACCCGGCTACCTGATTTATCCGAAAAATTACCGAAGTATCCTTTACTAAGTCCTGCAGTTGCTTCGGCCACACCTTCCAGAATACCAATAAGTAAAACAGAAAAACCTATGGATTGCAGGTAAACCGGCATCACCGGGTACAGCATTTCACTGGCAATATCAGTAAAAAAACTGACAAACGAAACCAATAGAATCGTGCGGGTGAGGATTAAGCGCATCATTAGTTAAAAAATAAATCAAACAGGGAAAGATGCAAATGTAATATTTTTGAAAATTACTGCTCAATAAGAACCTTTTATAACAATGTATTCCACCAGTGGTGTATGAAAAGAAATGAGCCCTGTGAAAGGAAACTTTATAAAAACAAAACTGGTACCTTATTTATCCGGTTTGACTAATCTTCACCAGGTGCTCAGAATTTAATATTTCAAAATCATTACCAGTTACCTGAATAATACCTTCATCTTTAAACTCACGCAAAATGCGGATTGCACTTTCTTTCGACATACCCGACATGTCTGCCAGATCCTGCCTTGAAAGTGTAGTATGGAAAGGATTTGAAGTGTAAACTTTATCTTTCAGATAGAGCAAAACATCTGCGATACGGCCGGGCATCTGTTTCTGAGTCAGGCTAATAAACAATTCATAATTATAGATCGATTGCAAACTGACCTTCCGAAGAAAATCTTCAGCAAAATCGGCGTTATTGCGAATCAATAATTTAAAGGTTACCAGGTCGACCAGGCAGGCAACTGAATCTTCAATCGCCATAGCCGAAAAATGATGCATCTGATCAGCATAAATACCCGGGCCAAGTATATATTCAATGGGTTTTACAATACCAAGTATCAGATTCTTATCATTATAGCCCTCAATATATGTTTTTACTTTTCCCTGAGTAAGGCAAAGGAAATGCATATTGGGCGTTCCCTGTTTAAAGATCAGCTCGCCGGCTTTAAAATGCACTTCAATGCGCTTGTCATCAATTTGATCAAGTTCATTCTGGCAAAGACAACTGAAAATATCGGCTTTGTCCTGGCAGGATGAACATCCTTTGCTATATATGGTGTATTGATTCACTTGTCGATTATTTAGGCTGGTTAAAAAGATAAAAATGTACTTTGTTGAACTCTGAATCAACTGGTTTAGAATCTTTCAAATCGGGTACAAATATAATGACATATATCAATACTTCGACTGATAAGTATCAAAATATTATTGTTAAACAATCATATATAAAAGACTCACTATTTCAGTTTAAAAGTATTCCTTTGTATCATTAAAAGCATTAATATTGTTATCAGTCAAACAAAAACTAATTAGCTCATTTGTAAAACTTTAAACATAATACAATGAAAAAGAGACAACTTGGATTATTATTTCTGACAGGCACGTTACTTGTGCTGCTTTCAGCCTGTGAATATGATTTTATTGTACCAGCTCCTGAAGCTGCCGCGCCACCACCCGAAAGTGACACGATTAGTTTTTCGCAGGATATTCAGCCTTTTTTCACCACGGAATGTATGTCCTGTCATCAGGGAGGAATTGCTCCTGACCTGCGGGAAGGAAAATCATACACCGCGCTAGTTCCTGACTATGTTGTAGCCAAGCAACCAGAAAACAGCTTGCTTTATACAAAATGTGCCCCCAACGGAAGTATGGCACAATATACTCCTGCAGCTGACCTTGCTCTTATGAAACGCTGGATAAACGCCGGCGCTAAAAACGATTAAGTCGATATAAATATATAAAAACTAAAAAAAATATGAAAAATATATATATGATACTCAGAATCAGTGCGTTGACACTACTTTCTTTATTCCTGATTCAAACATCTGCTTTTAGTCAGGAAGAAGCTACTGAAGACACCATAGTTGAAACCCCGGTAGAACGCCCGGTGCGTCCGGCTTTTGAAAGCGGGCTTTTATTCGATGCTGCAACCACTACATTATATCCGTCGAAAACACTCGAAATGATTATACAGCATCGCTTTGGAATTATTGATTTTACTGATGATAATACAGATTTCCTCGGCATCTGGGGTGCTTCTAACATCAGGATAGGAATGAATTACAGCATTTTGGACAACCTGACAGTTGGTGTAGGTGCAACAAAATTCAATAAGATGGAAGATATACAGCTTAAATACCGCGTTATTGAACAAACCCGTTCGAACAGTATCCCAATTACAGTTATGCTATACGGTGTCGCCGGAATTGATGGCAGTGACAAATCGAAATGGGACGGTACTCCTGATTCATTAGAAGCAAAGTATAAATTCAGCAACAGGCTTTCATACTTCACTCAAGTTGTTGTATCGCGCCGTTTTAACGATAAATTGTCACTTCAGCTCGCTCCGGGATTTACTCATTATAACAGCGTAGACTCAGTGTACAACCACGACAGGTTCTCCCTTTCCTTCGCAGGCAGGTATAAATTCTCTCCACAAGGATCATTTATTATCTCCGGTGATTTCCCATTGGATATTGAAAGTCTGAAAGACTATAAAAAAGTGGATCCTGCAACCGTAGTTTATGACAGAGCGAATATCTGTGTGGGCTTCGAAATTTCAACCAGTACTCATGCATTCCACCTCTACCTCGCCTCTGCCCAGGGAATCCTGCCACAGGAAGATATCATGTGGAATAAAAATGATTTCTTTAAAGGGGAATTCCTGATCGGCCTGAATATAACACGATTGTGGAATTTCTAACAACTAATTCTTGTTTGGAATACTTTTTGCACTTAATCAATTCATAACCAACTAAAAAAAACAATATGAAAAACTCAATTAAACTTGCTACAATTATTTGTGTTGTAATTATGTTCGTAACAGCCAACATGGCTATGGCTCAAAAAGCAGGCGGTCCATGGACTATTCCAGCTAAGTACAAAGCGATGAAAAGTACAGTTAAAGCCGGAGATGCTTCAATTAACACTGTAGGTAAAGAAACCTACAACAAGCATTGCAAATCATGCCATGGAGCAAAAGGATTAGGTGATGGCCCAAAAGCAGCTAACCTGAAAACCAGCACCGGTGATTTTTCGTCTGCTAAATTTCAGGCTCAATCAGATGGTGATATTTATTATCAGTCATTTATAGGCCGCGACGAAATGCCGAATTTCGAAAAGAAAATCCTTGATGAAGCTGACAGATGGGCTGTTGTAGGCTACATCCGTACCATGAAAAAATAATATTTTCTACAAAAGGGTGTTCTGTCTAAAATGAACACCCTTTTTCTTTTCCTGCATGTATAGTAACTATACCAACACTCCCAAAACATGATTTCATTATTTACCTGCCTGGCCGGGAAAGTACAGGTTCGCTTTATTTTTGCAATTTTCATCCTTTTGGTGAATTTTTCCGAACTAAAAGCGCAAAACAAACCCAAACAAGAAACCATCGACTTTAATGAGAATTGCCTGAAATGTCACGGGCAATCAAAGTACAAATATATTAACCCTGAATCAGGCTCGGAGGTTACCAAGAGGATGTACCTCGAAACGATTATTAATCGAACTGAGTTTTACGATTCAAATCATAAGACATTTAAATGCACCGATTGCCATGCGGAAGACTATGACACTTTTCCCCACCCGGGACGCCTGCGGATGGAATCAAAATATGCCTGCATCGACTGCCATGGCGGAGATGAAACGTATGCAAAATTCAAATTCGAGGAAATAGAAACAGAATTTAATTCAAGCGTACATGCTACCAAGCACAGCGATGACTTCAACTGCTGGATGTGCCATAATCCACATTCGTATAAAATAAACGTCCGTTCCGAAGAAAAGATCAAAGATATTGTTGCATACGACAACGCTATTTGTCTGAATTGCCATGCCGATATTACCAAGTACCAGATGCTCACTGATAAGGTGAATCCTAATATAATTCAAAAGCATGAATGGTTACCCAACCAGGCGTTGCACTTTAAAAGCGTACGCTGTATTGAATGCCATGCCCGCACAAACGACTCTATCCTGGTTGCTCACAATGTACAACCTAAAGAAAAAGCCGTTCGCAGATGTGTTGAATGTCATTCGACTAACTCCATTCTAATGGCAACGCTTTATAAACACAAAGTGCAGGAAGGACGAAGCAAAGCTGGTTTTTATAATGGTGTAATTATGAACGAAGGCTATGTAATGGGTGCCAACAGAAATTACTATCTTGGGATAATAAGCCTCATCATGTTTGGCTGTGTTGCAGCAGGAATCCTAATCCATGCATCATTAAGAATCATAAAACGCAAGAAATAATGTCAGGAAAAATATATCTCTACCCAATGTGGATCAGGCTATGGCATGCTATTAATGCCATCTTAATTATATTACTTATTATCAGTGGAATAAGTATGCAATATACCAATCCGGCTAATCCTTTTATCCGTTTTGATATTGCTGTATCCATGCATAATTTAAGCGGTATAATACTTACTTTGAATTATGTTTTTTTCCTTTTCGGAACATTTTTAACACCTAACGGGAAATACTACAAACTTACATTCAAAGGCTTATTCGACCGACTGCTGAAGCAATTCACCTATTATACATTTGGAATTTTTAAACACGAGAAACCTCCGTTCCCCGTAACAAAAGATAGTAAATTCAACCCTTTACAACAGTTTACCTATGTTGTAGCCATGTTTGCACTGGTTCCTATTGTTATAATTACGGGCTGGGCATTATTGTATCCCGAATTAATACTCACCAAGATTTTGGGCGGAAGCGGATTGAAAATAAATATCTTTTTCCATGTAATAATCGGATTTTTCGTTTCCTTCTTTATGTTTATCCACATATATTTCTGCACCATCGGGGCAACATTTGTCAGTAATTTCAGAAGCATGATTACAGGTTTTCATGAATCTCATTAAATGGAGAATAATTTAAATACTTTTTAAAACAAAAAGTACTATCAAATCTCTGAACTTTAATTTGGCTTACTATGGAAAACAAGAAAAAAGATGATAACAACTCCAGGAGGAACTTTCTCAAACTTGGCATATTAGGAGGTGCAGGAACTGTTGCCACTGGAGCACTGATCGCCACTGGACATAATGCAGAATCGGGTGAGAAAATTAAAGTTCTCACCACTTCAGGAGAAGTAATGGAAGTGGATAAAAACTTCCTGCAACTGGCACCAGTCGGACGGAAGGAATCACACGAAGGCATCCCCGGACGGAAATTTGTTATGGTAATAGACCTTGCCAAATGCAAAAATGCACGTAAATGTGTCGAAGAATGTCAGAAAGGACATAATCTTTCCAAGGGTCAGGAATTTATGAAAGTATACCTGATGCAGGATTCCGAAAAAACTGCACCTTACTGGTTCCCGAAGCCATGTTATCATTGCGATAATCCTCAATGCGTGAGTGTTTGCCCTGTCGGAGCTACATATAAACGAAGCGACGGTATTGTACTTATTGATAATGAGCGCTGTATCGGCTGTAAATTCTGCATGACCGGTTGCCCGTATTCAACACGTATTTTTGCATGGAAACCAGAAGATGCCTATGAAATAGATCAGCCTTATTCGCCCGAAAAAAGCGTTCCCGGAGTGGAAGGCACTGTATCAAAATGCGATTTCTGTCCTGACCTTGCACGTGAAGGCAAATTGCCTTATTGCGCCTCAGCCTGCCCGATGGGAGTAATTTATTTTGGCGATATTGACGAAGATGTTGTAACTAATGGCACTGAAACCTATAAGTTCAGCGAACTGATACGCGATCGCTCCGGTTACCGCCATCTCGAAAACCTTGGAACCCGACCGAATGTTTATTACCTCCCTCCAGTTGACAGGCAGTTTCCTGTTGAGCGCGGACTCGATGGACTTGATGAGGACATCAGGAAGAACTACGATAATACACCTTATGTCAAAAACTTGAAAGATAAGGAGGCTACACAATGAGCGATACAATAAGTTCAGCTAAATTGCTGAAAGAATTTGCACCTCAGATTGAACGCACAGGTATTTGGGGAAAAGTGTGGATCGCTTTTTTAGTAGCTGTTCTTCTTCTGGGTGTTTTTGCTCTGTACTGGCAGGTATCAAGAGGTCATATTGTAACAGGAATGCGCGATAATGTCGTGTGGGGAGTATATATAGTGAACTTCATCTTTTTCATGGGAATCAGTTATGCCGGCGCACTTATTTCAGGAGCATTACACCTGTTTCATGCCGGTTGGCGGAAGCCTATAATCAGGATGGCTGAATTCATAACCATAATCTCACTTTTAATCGGGCCGGTTTTTATCATGCTATGTATCGGCCGCCTCGACCGCCTTCCAAATCTTGTATTATTCGGACGTATTCAGTCTCCAATTACCTGGGACGTAATTGCAATATCAACCGATATTATCGGATGTATACTCTTCCTTTACCTGGCACTGTTACGTGACCTTGGTAAAATGAGGGATTTTACCGAATTAAAGGTTCCCCAATGGAAGAAAAAACTTTATAAAACACTTGCACTTGGTTATACAGGAACAGAAGATCAACAAATAAGGCTAAAAAAAGCTACCGACATTATGGCCGGGATGGTAATTGCCATTGCCATAATTGTGTACTCGGTTTTGGCCTGGATCTTCAGTGTAACCTTGCAACCGGGCTGGCATAGTACAATTTTTGGACCATATTTTGTAATTGCCGCAGTATATTCCGGTACGGGTGTTTTAATACTTGCTATGTATGTTTTCAGGAAAGTATATCATCTTGAAGAGCATATAACTCTGAAGCATTTTGTAAATGTCGGTGTTATCATGTTAGTACTTGCAGCTTTTTTCGGGTACTTTACATTCAGCGAATACCTCACCAAATGGTATGGATCGGAAAAGAATGACGAGCAACTGATTAAAATTCTTTTTGATGAGTATTACTTCATGTTTATAGCCTCAAATTATATTGGAGTACTGGCACCATTGATTGTAGTAGGATTCAGACGTTTACGTACGATCCGGAATATAACCATTTCGGCGGTAATAGTTATCATCGCATTGTGGCTGAACCGGTATCTCATTGTTGTTCCTACACTCGAATCACCATATCTGCCAATCCAGGATTATCGCAGCGAATGGGTGATTTATTCAGCAACCTGGGTCGAATGGGCACTTACCGCAGCTGGAGTTGCAATGTTTTGCCTGCTTTTCACCCTGGCTTCAAAAATAATACCTATTGTTCAGGTTTCGGATCTCAAGGAAGAGCCTAAGCAATCGGGAGATATTTACCTGAAATAGTGATTTCAACAGGATTTAACTAAAACAAAATCAATGAAAAAAGGTATCATAACTATAAAACCGGCAGCGTTAGCAGTAATGTTTATCCTTGCAGGAATCATGCAGGTTGTTGCTCAGGATAATGCAGATACAACCGCTCCGGCTTCAACGGTATTGAGATTTACCTGTTTAAACACTTCTGATGACAGCATACAACTCAAAAGTACAGTATCTGTTAAACGTGATGATGGGAATACAAACCTGGCAAATGCACCTGTTGAGTTCTATTCAGTTGAACCCGCCGGAGATGTATTGATTAAGACAGGTAAAACTGACATGTATGGAGTTGCATCCATCAAAATTCCTGCCCGAAACAATTACGTGCGGAACGACCAGCAAATGTTTTCGTTTAAAGCTGTATATGCCGGAAACGATAAATATGAATCATCAGACGGTGAGTTCGGGCTGAAACCAGCTAAACTAAAAGTTTCATTTTACGAGGAAGATTCCGTTCGCTTTGTAAAAGTTGAAGGAACTCAACTTAATGCGGATGGAACCGAAACATCAATCGGAGCCCTGGATATAATTGTTTCCGTTCCCAAATTATTCAGTATGTTGAAAATAGCCGAAATTTCACTCGATTCAACAGGTATGGGTACTGCAGAATTTCCGCTGGATATTATCGGCGATTCGCTGGGTAACCTCACCGTTGTTGCCTCGGTTGAGGAAAATGAAATATTCGGAAATATCAGTGGCCATGCTGATAATGCATGGGGATTACCAAAACACCTTATCAGCCCCGACCGTCCGACGCGGGAACTTTGGACACCCATAGCTCCTTTATGGATGATAATCACACTGATCATAATGCTTGCTGGCGTTTGGGGGCATTATGTATATGCAATCTACCAGCTGGTTATGATAAAAAAATCTTCAAAGGAAGCAGTTAAAAAAACTGAGTCAGCCTGATAATTATTATGAAAGAAAACCTGGTTTCAAATTATTGACTTATTTCTGCAAATATTGCTAAGTCTGATTTTTAAGAAATCAAATACAAAATTGCTTAGAAAGCCACCCTTCAAAACGGTGGCTTTTGCTTTTATCAATATCAACATTTCACACCCGGCCCGCCCTTTTTGAAGGTTAATCAGAAGGCAAACAATTTTCTACAGACAACAATCAATATTATATTGACAATTATCAATTTTATCTTATAGAGGTATATAAAATATTAGATATATCTTTACGAATACATAAATCTTAACGCTCAAATCCCCGTGTTTATGAAAAATCCAAGAGCATTTTACAACTGGATCAGCCTAACAGGCTTTGTGTTAACGGCAAACAGCCTGATCCTGATACTCATCCTATTTATTTTCTCTATACTTTCCGAACAAAGCAATACCTACCTTGGCCTGTTCATATACATAATTCTGCCGGCTTTCCTGGTATTGGGGCTGATTTTAATTCCGTTAGGTCTGGTTATAAACATCCGTAATAAAAAAACAACTCAGCAAGCCGAAGGACCATGGCCTGTGATTGACCTGAATCAAAAAAGAGACAGGGCTACTATTGCTAAAATATCAATTATTACCATGGTATTTCTTGTAGCGTCGGCAATGGGAAGTTACAGGGCTTTCCAGTATTCTGAATCGGTTGAGTTCTGCGGGAAACTTTGTCACCAGGTGATGGAACCCGAGTATGTTACTTACCAGCATTCAGCACATGCCAGGGTTACCTGCGTTGAATGCCACGTAGGCGAAGGTGCTGACTGGTATGTAAAATCGAAAATGTCAGGTTTGTACCAGGTTTATTCGGTGCTATTTAAAAAATATCCACGTCCGATTGCAACCCCTATACATAACCTGCGACCTGCACGCGAAACCTGCGAACGTTGCCACTGGCCTGAAAAATTTTACTCAAGGAAACTCCGTAGTCAGCGCTCATACCTCACCGATTCAGCAAATACAGAGTGGAATGTTTCGTTAATGATGAAAATCGGACCTGAATTCAGCCCGATGGGACTTACCGAAGGCATTCACTGGCATATAAATAAAGATTTCAGGATTGAATACATTTCCAATAGCGCAAACAGGGAAAGTATTCCATGGGTAAGGCTGACTAATATTAAAACCGGGGAAGTGAAAGTGTTTACGGATGAAGAAAACCCGCTCGACAAAAAAGCACTTGATTCGCTTGAAGTGCGCGGAATGGACTGCATGGATTGCCATAACCGGCCCTCGCATCTTTACAAATCAGCACCTGATTACATTGACAATGCACTTATCTCCGGATTATTTCCAAAAAATATCCCATATATTAAAATGGCTGCTATGGAGGCCTTAAAAATCCCCTACCCTGACAAGGATACCGCCATGATGGAAATACAGAAAACAATACTAACTTATTACAACGACGAGCATCCGGAAGTGATGAGTACAGATGAATTGCGAATCAGGAAAGCCATCACTGCTATTCAGGGGGAATATAAGATGAATGCATTCCCTTACATGCGTGCAGATGCAAGCCAGTACCTGAATCATATTGGCCATCTGGAATCCGACGGTTGCTTCCGTTGCCATTCCGACAGGCATAAAACGGCAAAAGGTGAAACAATTTCGAGAGATTGCGACATATGTCATACAATTATTGCTCAAGGTCCGACAGGGCAGATAGCCACATCGGCGATTGATAAGTCTCTTGAGTTTGTTCATCCTACCGAAATACGCGGAAAATGGAAAACGGCATTCTGCTCTGAATGCCACAGGGTTTTGTATGAATAGTTCTGGTGTATAAACCATTAATAAAGAACAACTTCACATCTCTCCTGTTTATCTCCGGTAAATTAATCCGGCTTCTATGAAAATTCTGCTTACCGGTAGTACCGGCTATATTGGTAAAAGATTATTGCAGCAACTACTTGCGCAAGGTCATGAAGTCATTTGCCTGGTGAGAAACCTTGAACGCCTCATGACTGCAGAGCAAACCCTGAAAGGTTTCACAGGTGTAGAGATAGATCTCCTGAATCCGGTTCCCGAAGCTGTTTCAATGGATTTCGATGTGGCATTTTTTCTGATCCATTCCATGTCAAACTCCATTAAAGAATTTATGGATGAGGAAGCTCAGTCAGCGAAAAATTTTGCCGATTTTATCCGTATATCAAACTGTAAGCAGGTTATTTACCTGAGTGGAATATCCAACTCCGAAAAACTTTCGAGACATTTACAATCAAGAAAGAATGTTGAAGACATCTTACAGAATTCGGGCAAACACCTTACGGTTCTAAGAGCAGGGATCATAGTTGGAAGCGGAAGTGCATCCTTCGAAATAATACGCGACCTGATGGAAAAATTACCGCTAATAATTGCACCTACGTGGGTAAATACACTTTGCCAACCGGTAGCTGTTGGCAATGTTATAAAATACCTTACCGGTTGCATGCTCAATCCTGTAACTTACGATCAAACATTTGATATCGGAGGAGCTGAAATTTTGCCATACAAGCAAATGTTGCTTCAATACGCTGAGGTAAGAGGTTTGAAAAGAAGCATTTATGTAGTTCCTTTTATAAGCCCCAGAATATCGTCGTACTGGTTGTATTTTGTAACTTCAACTTCCTACTACCTTGCGGTAAACCTGGTTAACAGCATGAAAGTAGAAGTGGTTTGCAAGGATACACGATTAAAAGATATCCTCAATATTACACCGCTTACTTACAAAGAAGCTTGTTCAAGGGCTTTGGAGCGGATTAACCTCGATACAGTTCAATCAAGCTGGACCGATGCAGATTCATTCAGAAAACCAGGGCAACTATTCCGATACCTTGATGTTCCGCTATATGGGATATTGCGCGACAGGAGAAGAATTAAAATAAAAGGCGATCCACAGGCAGTGTTGCATAAATTTTTCTCGATCGGAGGTGATACCGGATGGTACTATGCAACCTGGATATGGAAAATAAGAGGATTGATTGATAAAATGGCAGGCGGTGTCGGACTCAGAAGAGGAAGACGTAATGCAACCGAACTGAATCCGGGCGATTCGCTTGATTTCTGGCGTGTTCTGATCGCTGATAAAGAAAATATGCGTTTACTCCTCTTCGCCGAAATGAAAGTCCCCGGTGAAGCCTGGCTTGAATTCCGAATTCTGAAAAAGACTGACGGTTTTTATCTCTATCAAACTGCAACATTTATGCCTCATGGATTAAGCGGCAGATTATACTGGTTTGCAATGTTACCCTTCCATTTGTTCATGTTCAGAGGTATGATCAGGGAAATAACAAAATAATTCATTCAAGCAGCCGCTAAAGTGAAATCAGAAATTGATTGTACATTAACTCAGAAAAATGGAACCAATTGAAAACACTCTTCGTACAGGTTTCGAAAGCCCATGGGTAATAGTTCCCGTTGTGCTTTTCATTGTGCTCATTATTTATTTTCTGTTTAAATTTTTTTCAGTCCTTTTCGATTTCTTCCAGGCAAAGGGTTGTCTTACCATAGGTTTAATTGCACTTGTCGGATTGCCGGGCATAGTTGTAATTAGCCTTGTCATGGGGTATACTGTTACCTCAACAATTCTAATTGTTTTTGCAGTGATTGGAGTCGTAACAGGGTATATTGCTCTGGATTCGGAAGATAATGTCGGCAAATTCGGACTTTTTATCCTGATAGTGTCTGCTATCACCCTTGTTTTAGCAATTCTGGTCAAAATTATGAAATTGCTATAAACTCTCTCCATTAATCCTACATCACAAATCGCTACTTGTCAATGAGTTAGAGCAATATTAATATCTATCATATTTATTTACTTATATATTTTCATATATTTTTTCACTCAAACAATAATTTCTGTTTACTTTTGGACTGAGATTTGTACTAATTATTCTTAAAACTAAAATCATTTAAAATGAAAACTTCAATTCGACTGGCTGCATTTATATTTACAGCCATCATTTACGTTACAGCCAATATGGCTATAGCTCAGAAAGCTGGAGGTCCATGGACAATTCCCGCCAAATACAAAACAATGAAAAGCAATATAAAAGCAGGTGATCCGTCAATTGCAACAGTAGGGAAAGATCTCTACAATAAAAACTGCAAATCGTGTCATGGTACTAAAGGATTGGGAGATGGAACAAAATCGGCCAGTTTAAAAACCGCAATTCCTTCATTTGCTGACAAAGCTTTTAAATCCCGTACGGATGGGGAAATCTATTTTCAGTCGTTTATAGGCCGCGACGAAATGCCGAATTTTGAAAAGAAAATTCTCGATGAGGCTGACAGGTGGGCTGTTGTATATTACATCAAAGGCATGTAGTATTAAAAGCCTAATTCGTTAAAAAGAGGTGTTCTTGTCGCAGAACGCCTCTTTTTTTTTCTCTCATGCCCTATTCATTATAATTAATGGTGAATTTCTGTAACAATACTGAGATTAAAAATTCAGAATATTATTGCCCAAACCAATTCCAAAATATAGAAAAAAATCCTGGCTATAGTAATCGTACTGCCTGTAATACATTTTTAAAAATCCTGCCAAAAATTGCCCGGCTTACGGTGCACGACAATATATATTGTGCAATTTAGAACTAAAATAAATTTTGAAATTCCTCACATTTTCAACATTTAACGATTACAAAATATGCACATATTCAACTAAATTTGTATTTACCAACAAAACGCTAACCTATAACAATTAACTATGATTCATATGTTATTTTATTCAATAATTGACATATGTCAATGCAAACAAGGAAAATTACCTTCCGGACGTGTGAATATATCAGTACATTTTTCTAACAAACGATCATATATAATAACATTTTTGCATGTGAATTGATTCACAACTAAACAAATCACTTACTTTAAAACAGAAACCCTAATAATCAAACCTAAACATAACAAAATCAACAAATTATGAAAAAAAACCTCTTTGTAATCGGTATTGGCTTCTTGCTAATTGGAGCTAGTATCTTTTCAGCTTGTACCAAAGAAGGTCCGATGGGACCTGCAGGAGCTAATGGAACAAACGGAACCAATGGAACAAACGGTACCAATGGAGTGGATGGTGTTGACGGAGCAAGTACCTGTACTGAATGCCACAACCCTGCAGTAGTTGAATTGGCAGCCACTCAATATCAACTGTCGAAACACAGCTATGGCGAAGCAGCATTCGATGAAGCCGGTAATACCGGATGTACTCCTTGCCATACCTCTGATGCATTTAAGTATGTTTGCGCAAACAACATCTCGTCAGCTTTCATACTGAATACAACTACCAACAGGTACTCAAACGGGTACGCTACCATTGCTTCGCAAACCCTGGGAGAAATCACCTGCTCAACCTGCCACAGCAGCCTGCATACAACCTATGGACAGGAAGACTTTACACCTCTGACATCTATTGCTCCTGTTGCAATGACGATGTGGGGCGGCGCAAAGGAAATTAACCTGACAATTGATGGCGGAAGCAGCAATTTGTGCGTAAAATGTCACCAGCCACGTCCGTTTACCAATTCGAATACCAATGGAAACGTACTCAACTATGACAGTTTGGCTCAATTCCCTGCTGTCGTATTCTACGATGCAGCCCAGGCAAACAGCCTCAACAAAATTAAACCAGGTTACAGGACTCATACCCACTATGGTACAGCAGGTGCTGTATATGCAGGTAAAGGTGGCGTTGAATTTGGCTCAGGCTATACCAATTCAGTCCATACTGCAATTGCTTCCTGCCAGGATTGCCATATGGCTCCTCAGACAGGCAGAGCAGGCGGACATACTTTCTTTGCAAAAGGAAATTTCAGTGGTTGTAATGGCGAAGGATGCCACACTGGTGTTGATGCAAACTCATCTCCATTCTGGAAAACCCCAAGAGCTGATGTTAAGAAAGGACTTGATGACCTGGCAGCAAAACTTGTTATTGGCGGAGTCGATATCTTGAACAGGAATCCGGATGCAGAACATAATCTTTGGGCAGCAAACACAACCAACAAATATGATGGTTATCTGAACGTTTATGATCCAATCAACAATCCTGATGGACCAACCAATAATCCAAACGGAGTATTCCAAAGCCCAAGCCCGGCATCTTCATGGTCAGCTGAGCAGAAAGCATATAACCTTACACTTCCTAAAATCACTCTTACAAATGCACAAATGGGCGCAATTATTAACTTCCAGTTATGCCTGAGAGATTACAGTTTAGGAATCCATAACTACAAGTACACAATGACTTTATTGACAAACTCAATAGCAGCCCTGTAACAACTTGTTTTCAAATCAGAAAATTCTTCAGTACAACTGATTATACTTGTGCAACTCAAAAAACCTTCGGAAACCTATTCCGGAGGTTTTTTCTTTTCCGATATGTTTGTTTTCCGGGATGTTGATCAATGGCTCGCTATAAAAGGATCGCATATTGTTAAAACTTGCTCGAAAGAGCGCCGTGTTAACATTTTTTAACAGCCAACATAGCTGCCCGAACAGGGCCTGTTTTTACTTTTGCAGGTCAATTATTAACCAGAAGCAATGATAGAAAGCAGCATTAGTGAAATAAACGAGAAGATACAACGGGAGAGTGCATTTGTTGATATGCTTACCCTGGAAATGCACCGTGTAATTGTAGGGCAGAAACAGATGATCGAACGATTGATTATCGGTTTACTTTCGAACGGACATATTCTGCTTGAGGGAGTTCCCGGTCTGGCAAAAACACTGGCCATAAAGTCATTAGCCAATTCTATTGATCTGAGTTTCAGCCGGATTCAATTTACCCCCGACCTGCTGCCTGCCGATGTGGTGGGAACCATGATTTACAGCCAGCGCAGCGAAGAATTTAATGTACGTAAAGGTCCGGTTTTTGCAAACCTGATCCTTGCTGATGAAATAAACCGTTCACCGGCAAAAGTTCAGAGTGCCCTACTCGAAGCCATGCAGGAAAAGCAAGTTACCATTGGGGATAAAACGTATCCCCTGCCCGATCCGTTCCTGGTGCTTGCAACCCAAAACCCTATCGAACAGGAAGGCACTTATCCCCTGCCGGAAGCCCAGGTTGACAGGTTTATGCTCAAACTGGTGATCACTTACCCCCTTAAACAGGAAGAAAAGCTGATATTGCGTCAGAACATTAACAATGAAATTCTTACAACACGTAAAATTCTTAAACCTGCTGATATTCAGCGCGCAAGAGAGATAGTGAAAGAAGTTTACCTGGACGAAAAAATTGAAAATTATATCACAGATATCGTATTTGCCAGCAGGTTCCCTGCTGATTATAACCTGAAAAAATACAAGGACCTGATCAGGTACGGGGCATCGCCGAGGGCAAGTATTTTCCTGGCTATGGCCGCCAAAGCGCTGGCTTTTATAAAACGACGCGGGTATGTTATTCCTGAGGACGTGAGGGCTGTTGCACATGATGTATTGCGTCACCGCATCGGGCTTACATACGAGGCTGAGGCTGAAAATATAACGACAGAAGATATTATCAACGAGATTCTTAACTCCGTTGAAGTGCCATAAACTGAGATTCTTCTGAATTGTGTATTTGAATATGATTTACGATGGACGATTTACGATTTCTGAATGAAATGGGATTTACAACTAAATCACAAATCAAAAATCTCAAATCAGAATTCAGAAATCAAAATTCACAAATCAATACCCTGAAATTACTTTCAATCATACCTGTGAGCGCATCATTCCTTAATTAAACCCTTAAAAAGTGGAACCCGCTGAGATTCTAAAAAAAGTACGTCGTATCGAAATCAAGACCAGGGGCTTGTCGCGGAATATTTTTTCGGGACACTACCACAGTGCTTTTAAAGGAAGAGGAATGGCTTTCAGCGAAGTACGCGAATACCAGTATGGCGATGATATCAGGAATATTGACTGGAATGTAACAGCCCGCTTCAATACTCCCTATCTGAAAATATTTGATGAAGAGCGCGAACTGATGGTAATGCTGCTGATTGATGTAAGCGGATCGAACGAATTTGGAACAAAAGGTGCTTTTAAAGAAGACCTGATGACGGAAATTGCTGCCGTGCTAGCTTTTTCGGCCATACAAAATAATGACAAAGTGGGTGTAATATTTTTCAGCGACAAAATCGAAAAATTTATCCCTCCGAAAAAAGGGACATCACATATACTCAGGATTATCCGTGAACTCATTGATTTTAAGCCCGAAAGCCAGGGAACAGATTTATCGGAAGCACTTCGCTTTCTGACCAATGCCATTAAAAAACGTTGCACAGCATTTATCATTTCCGACTTTATGGATCACGCTTTTGAACCTGCCATAAAAATTGCTTCAGGAAAACACGACCTTGTGGCAATACGGGTTTATGATACAAGGGAAGCAGAACTTCCTGCAATCGGGATGATAGAAGTTTATGATAAAGAAACATCAGGCAGAGTTTGGGTTGATGCTTCGAGTTCAAAAGTTCGTGAAAACTACAGCCGCTGGTGGAAAAATCACGAAAAAATAATAGACGGGATTTTCAAGCGTGCAGGAACTGACGCAGCAAATATAGTAACCGGTCAGGATTTTGTGAAACCACTCATGAAACTATTTACACTTCGTGAAATGAGGCAATGAGGATGAAAATGAAAAACCACGTCTTACTCTTATTCTTATACGGTTTCATCCTGACAGTGAGCACTGCCGTTCAGGTACATGCTGCACCGCAAAAAGCTGTTCTGAGCCTCGATACTTCATCAATCAGAATAGGCGAACGTGTTCAACTCAGGCTGCACGCCACTTTGCCGAAATCAGCATCTATTTACTGGCCGGTTGTTGCCGACACTTTGACTTCAGCTGTGGAGGTGGCCTCCAAATCAAGACTTGATACTAATGCCACCAGTCGGAAAGATTTTATCAATTACAGCCAAAGCATTTTAATAACTTCCTTCGATACCGGATTTCACTTTATTCCACCTTTTACAATTCATTACTCATATTCGGGCGACACTTCCCGGCATGAAATTCTCTCGGAAGGAGTTTACCTGAAAGTCCGCACTGTTGAAGTGGATACAACCCAGGCAATCCGTGATATACGGGGACCCATACAGGCACCGCTTTCTTTTGCTGAAATGGCTCCGTTTCTTGGTGCCTTAGCAATAATTGGCCTGATAATTGGCTTCGTATGGTATTATTTCTGGCGAAAGCGAATGAACAAACCATTATTCCCCGTCATCACGCGTACCCTTGGACCACCATGGCAGGTTGCACTGCAAAGTCTCGATGCGCTTGAAAGCAAGAAACTATGGCAAAATGGTAAAATTAAAGAGTATTATTCGGAATTGACGGATATACTGAGGCAATACCTTCATCAGCAGCATAAAATTGACGCCATGGAAATGACAACTTCCGAAATACTTGCAGCTTTTGATTCATCCCGGCTACAAACTGATTCACGCTTACAATTATCAGATATATTGATACAGGCTGATTATGTAAAGTTCGCTAAAGCAAGTCCTTTGAAAGCTGAAAATGAACTTAGTATGCAGTATGCAAGGCAATTCGTTGAAAACACCAAACCCATTCCTGTAGTACCTGAAATTACAACGACTTTAGAAAAACCCCAAACGACTGATACAGAAGTAAAAGCATGATGACAAGACTGCACTTTGCTGATCCGGAATACTTATGGTTACTGCTCCTTATACCGGTAGTGGTAGCCTTTTACTGGCATAAGCTCAGGCATTACACAGTTCCCATGCAAATGTCATCAACAACTGCATTCAGGCAATCAGTGCAAGGCTGGAAGCATTATGCACGCTTTAGTCTCTTTGGCATCAGGATGTTAGCCGTTGGGCTGCTTATACTTGCACTTGCCAGGCCCCAGACCAATTTGAACAGGCAGGATATAAGCGTTGAAGGCATCGATATAATGCTGGCAACGGATATTTCGAGCACCATGCTTGCCGAGGACCTCAAGCCTAACAGGCTGGAAGCGGCCAAAGATGTTGCCGTTGAATTTATCAGCAGCCGCCCCGACGACCGGATTGGCCTGGTAGTATTCAGTGGTGAGAGTTTTACCCAGTGTCCTCTTACTTCAAATCATGCCCTGCTGATTAACCTATACAGGGATATTAATTTCGGAATGATTGATGATGGGACAGCGATAGGCGATGGACTCGCAACAGCTGTTAACAGGCTGAAAGAAAGCAAGGCCAAAAGCAAAGTTATCATTTTACTTACGGATGGCATCAACAACATGGGTTCCATCGATCCCCAGTCGGCAGCTGAAATTGCTGAGTTGTTCGGTATCAGGATTTATACAATCGGGGTTGGTACTATGGGTACAGCCCTGGTCCCGGTCCGAACGCAGTTTGGAATGCAGTACCAGAGGATGGAAGTGCAGATTGATGAAGAACTGCTAAGGAAAATATCAGCCCTTACCAACGGAAAGTATTTCAGGGCTACCAATAAACAAAAATTACAGGAAGTCTATCAGGAAATTGACCGACTCGAAAAATCGAAAATCGATGTAACCGAATTCAGCCGTAAAAAAGAAGAATTTCTCCCCTTTGTTATCCTTGCACTTGTATTACTCACGCTTGAGTTTATTTTACGCTTTGTCGTTTTAAAATTAGTTCCTTAAATATATATATATGTTTCGACTGGCCCATCCGCAATTCCTTTACCTGCTGCTGATCATTCCGCTGCTGGTCCTGCTGTTTGTGTATGCGAAGCAGAGAAATAAAAAAGCACTTTCAGCTTTTGGTGATCTGAGCCTGGTAACGCGACTTTTACCTGACTATTCAGGTTCACGCCAGGTACTGAAGCTTATCATTTGGTCGGTTGCATGGATGTTGATTGTAATAGGGATGGCTGATCCGCAAACAGGATCGAAACTTGAGAAGATAAAACGTAAAGGGGTTGATATGGTTTTTGCTCTCGATGTTTCGAACAGCATGATGGCGCAGGATATAACACCCAACAGGCTTGAACGGGCAAAACAGGCAATTATTCACCTTCTTGGCAAACTCGAAAACGACCGCGTCGGCCTGGTAATTTTTGCCGGCAAATCATATATACAGATGCCGTTAACTACTGATTATTCGGCTACAAGGTTATTCCTGTCGAATATTAACCCGGGGATGCTCCCGGTTCAGGGCACAGCAATAGGTGATGCTATTGAAACAAGTGCTTCGGCATTTGGGAATACCAAACAGAGCAAAGCCATCGTTATTATTACCGACGGTGAAAACCATGAAGATAATGCCATGGAAGCCGCCCGTTCTGCCGCAGGAAAAGGGATCAGGGTTTTCACGATCGGTATCGGACTGCCCGAAGGTGCGCCCATACCGGTATATAGCGGAAATACTCAGATCGGATACAAAAAAGATGCATCAGGAATAACAGTTATCACACGCATAAATGAACCAATGCTGGAAGATATTGCTAAAGCCGGGAATGGAATCTTTACCCGTGCAAACAATTCACAATCGGGAGTTCAGGAAGTTTTCGACCAGATAAATAAACTTGAGAAGGCTGAGTATAACGAAGCATTTTTCTCTGACTACGAGGACAGGTTCCAGTTCTTCCTCCTGGCAGCCCTTATTTTAATTTTGGGTGAAGTTCTGATTGCTGACCGCAAAGGCAGGCTTGCAGGTAAAATAAAATTATTTAATAACAAATCCACACAGAACCCATGAGAAATGTTTTTATCATATTTCTGATTTTTACCGTGAAAGTGGTATTTGCCCAACCTGCGCAGAAACTCGTTCGCTCAGGTAACCAGGCATATAAAAACGGTCATTACAAAGATGCTGAAATTGACTACAGAAAGGCTTTAACCAAAGCCCCCAATTCGCAGAAAGCAACTTACAACCTGGGGAATTCACTTTACAAACAAAAAAATTTCGATGAAGCTTCAGCCCAATATTTAAAACTTGCCCAGAGTGAGAACAAAGAAGTTGTAAAACAAAACGTTTACTATAACCTTGGAAACTCGCTTTTAGAGAACAAAAAATATAAGGAGAGCATTGATGCATATAAAATGGCACTACGGCAAAACCCGAAGGATGAAGATACCCGTTACAACTTATCGTATGCCATGACAAAGCTTCAGCAGCAAAAGAAGGAGCAGCAAAACAAGCAAGAGGAACAAAAACAGAAGCAGAAGCAGAAGCAGCAACAGCAACCACAGCCAAAACCTACTATGTCGAAACAGGATGCAAACCGCATGCTTAATGCAATGAACAATAATGAGAAACGTACCCTCGACAAAACCAAAAACAAGCAGAAAACATCAAACCAAAGCCAGCCAGAGAAGGATTGGTAAGGACTGAAAAGTAGAGGATTTATAAATCAGGAGCATAATGAGAAACATTGACTGATAAGGGAAATATAAAAGATTGATGCAAAAACATAAAAAAAATACCATTCCAGGATACTACTGCTTTTTACTACAAATTTGAATTGAACAAAACAAAATGAAACACAAACTGATACTTTTTATCCTGCTTGTAATACCCGGACTCATGGTGGCCCAGGATATCAGTTTTACTGCTCAGGCTCCAAAACAAGTGTACGTAGGTCAGCGTTTTCAACTCATATTTACGATAAATGCTGAAGGGACAAATTTTATGGGACCTGAAATAACCAATTTTGACATACTCAATGGCCCGATGATGTCGAGCGGTCAGAATATTATGAATATTAACGGTAAACTTGAATATTCGAGTACCACATCCTATACGTTTATTTTAGAGGCCATTAAACCGGGCACGTTCACTATTCCACAGGCAATAATATCAGTGAAGGGAAAGCGTTATATGTCGAATACCTCGACTATAACCGTACTTAACCAGAATCAACGGTCAACACAGCAAAATCCAAATAACGCGCAGTCGCAGGGTAAATCACAGGCACAACCAAAGGAAGATATCGGGAATGATGTTTTCCTGAAGGCTGTTGTGGATAAAAATAATCCATACCAGGGGGAACTCATTGTAGTTACATTCAAGCTTTACACACCTACCAACCGTCTGCAGATTGACCAACCTGATAAAATTCCTTCATATCCGGGTTTCTGGGCGCAAGACCTGTTAAAGGATGCAACACAATATCCGCAGTACACCGAAGTAGTGAATGGTAAAAAGTATATTGTTGCTGAGCTTCGTAAAGCAGCATTGTATCCGCAGAAATCAGGAGTTTTAACTATTGATCCGTTGGTTCAGAATGTGATATACCAGGTTAAGGTGAAAGCACGGAATCCTTTCGCTGATGATCCTTTTTTCAGCAATGACCCTTTCTTTAAAAATTTTATGGATGATTCGTTCCTGGGCAGCGAATATCAGAATGTAAAAAAGACATTAAGTTCAAATCCAATTACTGTAAACGTAAAACCTCTGCCTGCAGCCAACCGGCCGCTTGATTTTACAGGGGCAGTAGGTCAATTTACCATGAAAGCCCAGGTTGACAGGACCGAAGTAGTTACAAATGATGGGATTACGTTAAAAGTATCGGTAACCGGCACCGGAAACCTGAACCTTATTGAGAAACCGGCAATTAATTTTCCTCCTGATTTCGAGGTGTACGAGCCTAAAATCATTGACAATTTCAACAACAAAGGAGCCACTTCAGGCACCCGTACTTTCGAATACCTGATTATTCCCAGGGCTGCGGGTAATTTCACAATCGACCCCATACAGTTTGCGTACTTTAATCCATCACAGAAAGATTACCATGTATTGAGTTCAGAGAAATTTAAGCTAAAAGTAACCAAAGGGTCAGGAGCAGCGGGTGAAAACGTGGCACAAGGCGATGTAAAATACCTGGGAAACGACATCAGGTACCTGATGGAGCCACCATTGTACATTCGTACAAGCGGAAACAAATTGTATGGGAAAACTTTATATTGGATACTGCTTATAATACCTGTATTGGGTTTTATAATCTTTGTGCTGTTGTACCGACGGAATATGCGTTTGAGAGGTGATTCCAAACTCATGCAGCGAAAAAAAGCCACCAGAATTGCCGTAAAGAGATTACAAAAAGCTAAGAAGCTGCTCGATTCAGGAAAGCATGACGCGTTTCATGAAGAAATCGCATATGCATTATGGGGATATATCAGCCAGAAATTCAATATACCGATGTCGCTGCTTTCGCTTGAAACAGCGCGGGAACAGCTCGAATTACGAAAGGTCGACAGTTCATTGACCGAACGCTTTATTTCGACCTTAAACGATTGCAATTTTGCCCGTTATGCCCCGGCTGGTAAAGCTTTAAATATGCAGCAACTCTATGACCTTGCAATTAAAACCATTACGGAAACGGAACAGGTTTTGAAGTAAGAATAGGTCAAAATGCAAAAGTTAAATTTCAAAGGTCAAAGTTTATAAAAAGAATAATTAACCTGGTCAGTAAGATTACTTCAGTCAATTTCAAAAACTTTGATGCAACATAATTAATATTAGCGAATTGCATCCAAATCATCCAAATCACGCCAAAACAATACCCTATGAAATGTAAAAAAATAACAGTCCTTTTCACTATGCTACTGTTAGCAGCATTTCAGGCTTCAAGCCAAAGCCCTGCACTATTGGCAGAGCAGGCAGCAAAGGCATACAATACAAAACAGTATGCAGAATCAATCAAGATTTACTCGAAAATTATTGATGGCGGTTACGAATCATATGCACTGTATTATAATCTCGGCAATGCATATTTCAGGAACAATGAGAATACCGAAGCTATATATTATTATGAAAAAGCGCTTAAACTTGCCCCAAACAACGAAGATCTGAAACACAATATTGAAGTAGCAAACAGCAAATTAATTGATAAAGTCGAAAAAGTACCGGAGCTTTTTTACAAAAGGTGGTGGAAAGAGATAATTTACCTGCTGGACATTGATACACTGGCAACGCTCAATATTTTACTTCTTACCATTTCGCTGCTGCTGATTGCGTTGTATATCGTTTTATCGGATGTTTTGCTGAGGAAAATCTTTTTCTGGACCGGGCTTTCACTTTTATTCCTTTTTGGTATCGGAGTTTTAGCTGCTTCGCAGCGCAATCATTATCTGAATGAACAGCACGAAGCTATAGTATTTACCCCTACTGTTAATATTAAAAGTTCACCCGACGAAAACAGCAAAGATATATTTGTTCTTCATGAAGGCACAAAAGTACTATTATTGGATATAGTTGCCGACTGGCAGGAAATCCGCATTGCAAATGGAAGTATAGGCTGGATAAAGGTTTCCGATCTGAAAAAAATCTGACGGGTTCACCTCTGCACTGTTAAAGGGCAATATTTCCCAGGTCAGGAAATCCCAAACATAAAGTCCTAAATCGCAAATCCAAAGGCCCAAGCCTGCATGTGAATCCTTTTTTTGAATAACAATTAATACCATTTTTATTAATAGGTTTTTGATTCACCAGTTCGGATTGATATAATTGTCATTATTATTGAGTTATATCAGAAAATCAGAAGAATTATTTCGGCAAATTGGTTATATTACATTCCATTATGAAAAGTAAATCATCTGATTATTTGCATATATTTAAATTATAAATTATTTTTGATCTGCAAATCTTATTTATTAACCAAACTATTAAACAATGAGAAAATTTACTCTTATTCTCCTGATTTCATTCTTCAGTTTTCAATTCTCAACTCTTGCACAGGATGCAGATACAGCCTGGAAGTCGAAATACGAAGCTTCATTGGGAATCTCACAAACTACATTCACCAATTGGTCAGCCGGAGGCGAAAATGCATTTGCTGCAAATGCGATGCTTAATATTTTTATGAATTATGAGAAAGGAAAAGTATCCTGGGGCAACTATCTCGGATTAGCTTACGGAATCTCGTATATGCAGGAAAGCGACCCGCAATGGCGTAAAATAAACGACAAAATAAACCTGGTTTCCAAGGGAGGCTTGTATGCCTGGAAGAACTGGGATTATGCCGGATTGTTTGAATTCAGGTCACAATTCGACAAAGGGTATAATTACCCGGATCCGGACTATATTTCAAACTTTATGGCTCCCGGATATTTCCAGTTTTCGCTTGGTTTAAACTATAAGCCGGTCGATTATTTCGCAGTATTTATCTCACCAATCGGAGCACGTTTAACTGTTGTTAATGATTCGTCACTCACAAATACGCTGGATCAGGATGGGAATTTAATTGGAGCGTTCGGGGTTATGGGCGACAACACAACCCTTTGGCAGGTTGGGGGGTCATTGAATGTTGTATTTAAAAAAGATATCGTCAAAAATGTGAACCTGATGTCGAAGCTTGATTTATTCTCCGACTACAGGAATAATCCTCAGAATATTATTGTTGGCTGGGAAAACAATATACTTATGAAAGTAAATAAATATCTTTCGCTAAGCCTGGCAACCATGTTAATTTACGATGATAATATCAACTATACTGACAGGGAAGGAATTACTCATGGACCACGAACCCAATTCAGGGAAACATTCAGTGTCGGGTTTGCCTATACCCTTGTTCCGGTGAAATCAGACAATATCAAATAATTATAACATTAACTAAAACGAAAACAAAATGGGACTAGTAAAAGAATTCAAGGAATTTGCCATGAAAGGCAGTTTAGTTGACCTGGCAGTCGGTGTAATTATCGGTTTAGCTTTCGGTAAGATTGTTGCCTCTTTCGTAAATGATGTACTTATGCCTCCGTTGGGAGTACTCTTGGGTGGTGTTGACTTTAAAGATTATAAAGCAATACTGGTTGAAGCAGTCGGGGAAACTCCTGCCGTAACACTAAACTATGGTATGTTTATCCAGAATGTTATTGATTTCGTAATTATTGCAGCAGCCATTTTCCTGATGATCAAAGCAATGAATTCAGCTAAGAAAAAAGAAGAAGCTGCTCCTGCTGCTCCTCCTGCACCATCAGTTGAAGAAACACTCCTTACCGAGATCAGGGACTTGTTAAAAGAAAAGAAATAATCATAAATCTCAATTTTATCCAAAACCGGCTAATAAGCCGGTTTTTTTTATAGAACGGAATTCACATGAGCAGATATTTTTTTCAAACATTCACAAGGCCGAAGCCAAATTCCTCTGCTTCTAGATCACAGGTCGTGTAAAACTATTTTAAAAATCGTTTGTTAAAAGATTCTGGTAAAACTATCAGAAATATCATCGGATCGATCCACATTATTTTTTGATCATCCACATTATTTATAAATTTAAAAAGCTGCTGTATGAAAAAAACATTTACTGTTATTCTGGTTCTGGGCTTTTATTCTTTATCCTCTGCCCAGCAATTACCTGACCTGCCCATTCCTCTGGGCGCAGGAAATGCCGAAGTGTGGAATGGTTCCATTTATCATTTCGGCGGCTCTAACAATTGGTCCGGATCCATAGTATATCCAAGGGTGTACCGATATAACGGAACAAACTGGATACATCACGACACCATTCCCGATTATAATTTATGGGATGTGGAGACAACGCTTGTTGGCAATAATGTTTATCTGTTAGGCGGTTGGCCAAGCGGCCCGTCGCTCAACAGAAGATATAATCTTAGCACCGGCGAATGGGTATATCTAACACCAAGTCCAAATACTTCGCAAACCTGGGGCATCACTTCCGAAGAAGTAAACGGGGTTATATACCTGTTTAATTCGGTTGGAGCTGCATATGCCTATACAATTGCAACTGATACCTGGACACAAAAAACGCCTAATACCGCCACCGGCTCGTGGGATATGAGTTCCATAGTATTTCACGGCGAAATATATATTATAGGATGGACCAATTCCGCTTTTTATAAATACTCTCCCTCTACCGATTCGTGGACACAACTTGCCGATTCACCCTACCAGGTAGGTGCATGCGCATTCGGAATAATTAACGATTTGATTTACGGTGTCGGAGGAAATGCCGGAGGCGGATCAACTGCATTTTACAAAAGCATTATCGTGTATGACATTACTACCGATTCCTGGCGAATAGATAACCTGGAACTTAGTTCGAAGCGGCATTGGATGGCGACAGCAACCTACGAGGGTGGATTGTATGTGGTTGGTGGTATTAATGAGTCAGCCCTGTCAGTTGATACCGTTGAACAAATTGTCCCCCAGGGAACTGCAGGAATTGCTGAAGATATTGCTTTGCTGAAAGGGTATAAACTCGAACAAAACTTTCCTAACCCGTTTACCAATTCAACCCGAATAAACTACACATTGCCGACTGGATCATTCACTACACTTAAAGTGTATGATGTAACAGGCAACGAAATAATTACAGTTGTAAACGGGGATAAGCAAGCAGGCAACCATTCCGTAAATCTGAATTCAAAGAGATTGAAAAGCGGTATTTATTATTATCGTTTGGAATCAGGAGATATCTCACTATCGAAAAGATTTATTTACATAGAGTAGATACATACTGATTCACAAGAATTCTCTTTTAGCGATTACAACCGGCCAAACAGGCCGGTTTTTTCATTTCAGTTCAACCAATTATACTTTTCTACTTTGCCAGAATGAAATTCATATGATTTTAACTTATGATCGCAGAAGGGAACATCTTGATTTTGTTTAACTCTTTCTATAGTATATTTAATAAAAAGGAAAGTTTATACCGAATTCAATTTTGGTAAAGTTGAACTTCTAAAAACCAGAGAAATGCAGTGCAATCAGTTCCAAAAAGTATTGCAGAAAACTAATCACTTATATACTATTCTGACAAATAAATCGTTTGTTAATTATATTTTAAAGTAAATATACTTTCTAAAATATTATCCGAATTCCTATTCTCTGAAATTCGGACATTTTATTTTTTTTGACTGAACAAAAGCCGGTGTTAAATGAAAATCTATTTCTGCATTATTTTTCTTCTGTTTTTCAGTTTTAACGCTATTGCGCGTGAACCTGATACCGATACAACTTATTGGAAATCAAAATACGAATCAGCATTAGGTTTTTCACAAACGTTGGCAGCTAACTGGGTGAAGGGTGGTGAGAAAACTTCCTATGCGGCTAACTTTATTCTCAACGTTTATAAAGATTATGCACGCAGGAATATATCCTGGAATAACTACCTGGGCGTTGCATATGGAGTTTCGAAACAACAGAGTATCGAGAAATTGAGAAAAACTGACGATAAAATAAATTTCATGACCAAGGGAGGACTGTATGCCTGGAAAAACTGGGATTATACCGGTTTTTTCGAATTTAAATCGCAGTTTGACGAAGGGTTTGCCTATCCGAATGATTCTGTGCATATTTCGAGATTTTTGGCCCCCGGATATTTCCAGCTTTCGGTAGGATTAAACTATAAACCGATAAATTATTTCGCGTTATTTATATCACCGGTTGGTGCCCGTTTGACGGTTGTTAACGACACTGCGCTTACTAACCGCAAAGAAGGAGCCTATGGTATTTTTGGCGAAAATTCAACTTTATGGCAGGTTGGAGGTTCAGTGAATGCAATTTTTAAAAAAGATATCATGAAAAATGTAAACCTGATGTCGAAACTGGATATTTTTAGCCTTTACCGCGACCGGCCTCAAAAACTTATTGTGAGCTGGGAAAACAATATACTTATGAAAGTAAACAAATATATCTCGGTTAACATTTCGACCATGTTTATTTACGACGAAAAAGCTATTGTGAAAGAAAACACAGGGAAATTCACGGAGATAGCGCAATTCAGGGAGACTTTCGGAATTGGTTTGGCCTATACTATTTTCCGTTAATATCATCAGCTAATTTCCCTTACTTTAGCACATATTCTCAAAGCCTGATTTTCATTATATTTGTACAATGAATAAGAAACAGGTATTAAAGACAAGACGCCTGAGTAAAAAATCAGGTCTGCCGCCGGGGAGCCCCATATATACAGGTTCGAGAATCAGTGAAACTGTAATCGACATGCTGGTGTATGACGACGAGAATTTCGAAGTACACGAAAATATCACTGTTGATAAAGCAATCAAATTACAAGGCAAATCTGCTACCAACTGGATAGTTATCAGCGGATTTAAGGAAACCGAAAGCCTTCAGAAACTCGCTAATCATTTTGGAATGCATCCTTTGAATTTTGAGGATATTTTCAATGTGGAACATATGCCCAAGATTGATGACCTTGAAACAAGTTTATTTGTCACACTTAAAAATCTGACATGGACGGAAACCAATCAAAGGATTGAATCGGAACATATCAGTCTTTACTTAGGACCAAATATACTTATCACATTCGAAGAAAATGCAAATCATATTTTTGCTCCAATAATCGAAAGGCTTAAGGAAGGAAAAGGTAAAGGCCGGGTAAGGCAGGAAGATTACCTCTGTTACCTGCTTATCGACTTCATAGTCGACAATTATTACTTACTTCTTGATCACACTGAAGATCAGATTGAATATTTGGAAAAACTTCTTATTGACAGTCCTTCTGAAGAACTATCGCACTCATTTCTTAGTTTGAAGAAGAATCTGATGCTGCTACGCAAAACAGTAAATCCGTTAAGAGAGGAAATAAGGTTTCTTACCCGCGAAGAATCGGCAGTAATAAGTGAATATACACGGCGATACCTGGGTGATGTTTCTGATCACCTGGCATTTTTAACTCAGTCGATTGACAGTTTCCGCGATATGATTGCTTCGATGATGGACCTGCTGATGGCTAACAATGCCAACCGTATGAACAGTATTATGAAAACCTTAACCCTTGTATCGACTATTATAATACCGATGACATTGATTTCCAGTATTTATGGAATGAATTTCAAATATATGCCTGAACTGAATTGGAAATATGGATACCCAATGGTTTTGGCAGGATTAGGAGTTATGGGTTTGAGTATGTACTTTTATATGAAAAAGAAAAAGTGGTTTTAGGACAATATTTTTTTTCACGGTTTCTGATTTTAAGGTTCAAAAAAGTTCAAGAGTCAAATACCTTCGGTTTTCAAAGGTTTCAAAGTTTCAATACCATTTTAAATTCAATTGGAAATCACATTCCGATTCAATTTTCATCATTTCTCCCTTCGCCTTCCCCCTTCTCCCTGTCTCCCCTTCACCACCCGCACTTCTTAACCTGATTCTACAAAAACAATAAATCATTTAATAATTAACTCATTCCATGCTCCGCATTGGCCTTTTAAGCGACACTCATAGCTTCATAAATCCACGTATTACCGACTTTTTTGCCAACTGTGATGAAGTATGGCATGCAGGCGATATCGGGAATATGGCTACTGCGGATAAACTTGCCACGTATAAACCTTTCAGGGCAGTTTACGGGAATATTGATGGTACCGAACTCAGGGTATCCTTCCCAAAGAACCAGATTTTCTTTTGCGAAGGGGTGAAAGTGCTGATGATACATATCGGAGGCTACCCGGGACATTACGAAAAGGAAGCAAGGCAACTTATTGAATCAGAAAAGCCAGGGATATTTATCAGCGGGCATTCTCACATTTTGAAGGTAATGTATGATAAAAAGTATGAATTGCTTCACATAAATCCGGGTGCGGCTGGTAACTCAGGATTTCACCAACTAATTACCTGCGTGCGGTTTGTTGTAGATGGGAAAGATATCAGGAATCTGGAGGTATTTGAAAAGCAGAGGTAGAGTTTTAGGGGTTAGGTTTTAGGGGTTAGGTTTTAGGGGTTATAGGCTACGGGATGCATAAGTTTAACCCGAAACATTTCGAATGCGCACTTCGACTATATTCAGTGCCCCGGTACTCCGGAAAATCTTAAACGCGAAACATAGAAACAAAAAAATCCGCTATCTCAATCTATCCGCTGACCTTACCAGTTTATCGTCGCGTTTGATAGCGCGGTTTGCCATTAAAAGGAAAACCAAAGCTACAAGTGGGAGATATATCCCGAAAGCTTTACTATAGTCAGGAACAATATTTACTTTCTTTTCAATCATAGGGATGTAAAGAAAGAAAATACCCATTATAAAAGCAATGGATGCGAGTACCCCAATGTTGGTAAGTTTTATCTGGAAGGATCGGTTTTTAAATTGAAAAATAGCAAACAGAGTGATCAATGCAATACCCACTGCAATAATAATTATTGGAAGAAACAAACTTGGACTGAATGCATCAGGATCACCCGGTACCATATTTTTCAAGCCGGTGACTGAAAACACGTAGGCTCCTGTTTCGGAAAAGAACTGAGCAAGTGGGAAAGCAAAAAGCAAAGCAATGGCAATAAATGCTAAAAACAAATAAACCGTTTGAATACGCTGGATCATGGCAGAATGTATTGATTAAGTTTGCAAAGATAACATTGAAATGTGATAAGTGAAAAATGAAAAGTGAAAAGACTAAAACAAAAATATACAAGGATAATGAAAGTTATAAAATTGCAAAAAATCAATTGTATTTTTAAATGCAGCAAGTATTGTTCATTTCCTGTTTTTTCTGCAATTTAGCATCAGTAAAATCATTAACATATAGTGAAATACAACTGTAATCTGAATTTATGCCACAGCGAACAACAATAATCTGGGACTGGAATGGAACTCTTCTTGATGATGCCGGGATATGCCTTGAATCCATCAATAAAATGCTAAAAAAACGAAAATTGAGTGAATTAAGCATTGAGAAATACCGGGAAGTTTTCACCTTTCCCGTTATTGATTATTATAAAAAAGTGGGCTTTGATTTTAAAAATGAAGTTTGGGAGACAGTAGCAATGGAGTTCATAAACCTATACTTCAGTGCGTTACCCGGATGCAGTTTAACCCCATTTGCAACTGAAACCCTTTCATTATTTAAAAAGCTAGGTTTCAGACAAGCAATTATCTCAGCTATGCAACATGAAGCCCTGGTAAAATCGGTTTCAGAACTTGGCATATCACAGTATTTCGAATATATCGGGGGCATTGGCGATCATTACGCAGGAGGTAAAATTGACAATGCCAGGAATTATTTATCCATTGCCGGAATAAATCCCGCACAGATTACACTTATCGGCGACACAATTCACGATTCGGAAGTAGCAGCTGAGTTGCAATGCAATTGTATTTTAGTTACCACGGGACACCAGTCTTTCGCCAGGTTAAAAAAAACGGGTCTTCCTGTCTTAAAGGATCTATCAGAAATTAATCCAGGTCTTTTCATTTGAAACTCCATAAATCATGAAAATAAATCAAACCATTGGATTTATAGCTATACCGCTGATGCTGGTATTAACAGTAAATGCCTGTAAAAATAAAACGCAAATGGATAATAGTAAAGTATTAGCCGACACTGACCGGTTTTATTCGGAAATGTCAGTCAAGGAAGGAATGAATGCGGCATTTCTCGACATGTTCGATACTTCAGGCGTTCTTTTAAGGGCTAATCATATGCCTATCGAAGGCCGTGAAACCATCAGGGAATTACTGATGAGCCAGAACGACAGCACATTCACACTTAGCTGGGAACCAACTTTTGCAAAAATGGCTGCTTCGGGCGACCTTGGGTATACCTATGGAACATACAAGATTATTGACAAAACCACTGATTCAGTTTCCGGTGCAGGAACCTATGCCACCATATGGGAAAAACAGAAAAACGGAAAATGGAAAGCAATACTTGATACCGGAAATCCGGGACTGGGTAAATAAAATTAAATTCCACAGATCAGATAAAAAAATGAAAAACAGACTAGCTCTATTTGTTTTCCTATTGATTGTATTGGTAAGCCTGACGATGCATTACAGGCATTTTCCCAAGGAATTGATTGGAATGCATGTATGGAGACAAACTCAGACCCAGTCAACAATAATCAATTTCTACGAAGAGGATATGAACATCCTTAACCCGGCAAAGAATGATCGGGGAGTTGGAGACGGAGTATTCAGAATGGAATTCCCGCTGATGCAATGGCTGGTGGCCGGAATTTATAAACTAATAGGAAATCACCTGATTATTGCCAGGATTTTTATGTTTATAACCGGGCTATTATCAGTAGCTGGGATTTATAAATTGCTGCAAGCTATATTCCGGAATGAAACAATTGCTTTAACAGGTGCCTGGGCTTTTAACTTTTCTCCCAGTTTTTACTATCATACTATTAATCCAATGCCCGACAATTTTGCCCTTTGTTGCTCCATATGGGGAATTGCCCTTTTCTTTTTATGGTATAGAAACCAGAAAAGCTCACTGTTAATTCTGAGTGGAGCATTATTAAGTGTCGGGGCTTTATGCAAGCTTCCATTTATACTATACTTCCTGGTTCCGTTAACATTTTTCATGCTTCAGATTTACAAGGGAGGTTTTAGCAAAGAACTGGCAGCAAACGTATTAAAATCTTTTATTTCCATTCTTTTTCCATTATGCTGGTATATTTATGTAATCCCTCAATGGTATGGAAACGGAATTGTGAGCGGAGTGCTGGATAACGAAGTACCGTTCATCACTATTCTGGATTATCTTCAGCACAACCTGGTTTCGAACCTGCCTGAGTTATTGCTGAATTACGGTTCTGTAATGTTTTTCGTTTCCGGTTTTTATTTTCTTTTTAAAAATAAATCGTTCAGGCATCCTTTGTTCCTTGTATTTTTAGTCTGGAGCCTGGGTATCCTGGCATATTTCCTGTTTGAGATCAATATGATTGCAAAAGTTCACGATTATTACCTGTTTCCGTTCTATCCTCTTCTTTTCATACTGGTAGGCTATGGTGCATACAATCTGTTGAAACTTGAAAATAGATTTTTGAAAAACCTGGCTATAGTATTATTGATGATTCTTCCTTTAACGGCTTTTTTAAGAATGCAAACACGCTGGAATCCGTATTCACCAGGTTTTAATAAGGATCTGCTGACTTACAAAAATGAACTTCGCGATGCTGTTCCAAAAGATGCTCTGTGTGTAGCAGGAAATGACGAATCGCACTTCATATTTTTCTATTATATCGACAAAAAAGGCTGGGGAATCGATCACGATAAGTTAAATGCCAAAGATCTCAAAATGATGATCGACAAGGGTGCTGCTTATCTGTATTCCGATTCCCGTATAATTGACACTAATCCCGAAATTTTGGCAATGCTTGATGAATTAGTTGCTGAGAAAGGATCGGTAAGGGTTTACCGTTTAAAGAATTCAGAGAATACACCTTGACTTTTGTTACCACTTTGTTTAGCAGATAATCATGATTATTTCCTTTTCCTTGTCAGATCAAGTAATCCATTTATTATCGTTAACGGATGCGCCGGGTTACCCGGGATATAGAGATCAACAGGGTATTTATCCAGAAAGCTGCGGTCCAACGCCGGGCTTCCGGCGAAAATCCCGCCACTTATTGCATCCGTTCCAACCAAAACAATAATTTTCGGATCGGGTGTGGCATCGTAACAAATCTGTAGAGGTTCAGCCATATTTTCAGTTATTGGTCCAGTTATTGCAATTCCATCTGCATGGCGCGGCGAGGCAACAAATTCAATTCCAAAGCGGCTCATATCGAACTGCACATTGTTGGCAGCATTTAGTTCCCACTCACAACTATTATCACCACCTGCCGAAACCTGCCTGAGCTTTAATGAACGGCCAAACAGGTTCCGGATTTCCTTCCTCACTTTTTCTGAATCTACCAAAACCGGATTCTCATCTCCTTCTTTAACTACAAGGCTTTCACGAACGTTGGTGGAGATTTTATAATCAGTTGTAAATTGTATTTTTTCAGGAAACCGGATGGCACACTCGCCACAGAAGGTGCACTTTCCCAGATCGATTCTTACCGGGTTCAGGGCAATTGCATCCACCGGGCAAATATTCATTAATTCCTTTTCATCAACTTTTCCCTTACTGATCAGCGGTCTGCCCCTGAAGATACCCGGTACTTTTGCCGTTGTAACGTCAGGAATAAATTGCTTGCCCTGATGGTAAAGGATTTTAAAATTGTTGTACATGGGGAAGAATAGTTAACTGTTAATGGTAAATAGAAAATGGTAGTCTAAAAATTGCACATTTGATGTTGGAGTGGGATGTAAAAACCCTAACCCCAAAATCCCAATCCTCCAAACCCTTACAAATCATGCCCGCAATACGACAGGTTAAAGCTCTTGTTACAGATCGGGAAATCAGAGATTTCGTTGTTCCTGACTGCCATTGCCAAAGCGAGCCAGTTATGAAAGGATGGATCTTTAATCTTATAATGCTTAAGCTCACCCTCCGGACCGGTGATAGCACAATGGCAGATTTCACCACGCCATCCTTCGACAAGTGAAATTGTAAACAAATCAGCGCCTGGAGCTTTTAACGGTTTGGGTTCCGAAATTTCAGGAACGTTCTCCATTAACGAACGCAGGTATCTCATTGATTGTAATACTTCTTCCTTTCGAATCTGAACGCGCGAATACACATCACCGTGGTGCTTTATTACTGGCTCGTGATTGAGTTCAGAGTAAAGGCTATGCGGGTGGGATAACCGGATATCACGGTTTATACCACAAGCCCGGGCTGCCATTCCGACACAACCCATTGCCGATGCATCTTCGTGTGAAACCACTCCTGTGCGCTCGAATCGTGAAAGTGCACTTGGCAAGCTGAAAAGTTCTTTGTTCATTTCAGAAAAATCAGGCTCAAAAGTGTCGAGCACCTCTTTAAGCCTGTCAGCCAAGACTTTAGTAAAAACAAATTTATTTTGTCCAGGCCTGATCAAGCCTTTCGACAATCGGTTTCCACACCATTCCTGCATGAAATTTACGATCGGAGTACGAAGCCTGCCAAATACCGAACTTCCCAACTGGTAAGCGATATCGGTGCAGACTGCACTCAGGTCGCCGGTATGTATGGCTATCCTTTCGAGTTCAAGGGCAATAGTACGCGAAAAATCAATATCACGGGAAGATTCAAATCCGCACAAACTTTCCCACAGATGGGCAAAAGCAATTGAATGTCCAACCGTTGTATCACCGGCAATATTTTCGGCCAGTGTAGCCAACTGATTAAGTTTATGCTTTCCCAGGAATAATTTTTCAATTCCACGGTGCTGATAGCCCAATTGAATTTCGAGATGCAGTATCTGTTCCCCATTACAGATAAACCTGAAATGTCCCGGCTCAATAACCCCGGCATGTATCGGCCCCACTCCTACTTCATGAAGTTCTTCACTATCAATGGAATAAAAGGGGTAATTGGCAATATCCATATTTAAATCTGCGCGATCGTGCGAAAATCTTACAGGTTTTAACCAGGGATGATCCGAATACCGAATGCCGAAATTTTCGTGAATTTCACGTTCAAACTTCTCGAAACAAAGATTTTTAGCCGAAAATGAGGTATGCTCAGTTTCCGTGTCAACAATACAGGACGACACAAAAATCACATGTTCTGCATCGTCAGCAATACAGCAGATTAGCTTGATGTTTTCACCCTCTTTATACCCGTAATAATTCACGCAATGCCTCTCTGCATTCTCGGCAACCATGCCTGTATTCAGCACCAGGAATGAATTATACGGAACCTCAGGAATTTCTGAGACCGGTACAGGTTGATTGTTTTTTATTGTCAGGTAATGCATGTTGGGTTGATTGAAGGGTTTCGGGTTTGAAGGGTTTCAGGTTATCCGAGCACTGATCGGAGTCGAAGTGCGGGGTTGAAGAGTTTCAGGGTTTCAATTTTGCAGTGTTGCAGTGTTTCAGTGTTTAAGTGTTTAAGTGTTTAAGTGTTTCAGAGTTTCCTTGTTGTGGTTTAATGCAATGCTTTAAAGTTTCTCTTGTTTAGGTAATTATATCAACAAATCTCCCTTTTACATTCTCCCCTTTCCCTTCCACCTTCCACCTTCTAACTTCCACCATCCACATTCCACATTCCACATTCCACATTCCACATTCCACATTCCAAATCCATATCCATATCCAAAATTTCTCCCTACACCGGCAATAAGCTAACACTTTCTTTGAGTAACTGAACAAAAACTTCAGGCGGATTCAGTCCAAGGTAAACAGCCAATATCAGTAGCAGGAACTGTGAAACGGATTCCCAGGGGCTGATCCTTTCCACATTCGAATCATCGAAGCCAACTGCAGGAATGAAAAGTACCTTGAAAATATTCTTTCCGAATGCATAAATGATCATTGTCAGAAGTAAAAGAACCGCGATCAGAAGTATGATCTGACCAGCATCGAAAATGGATTTAAAAATCAGGAATTCGCTTACGAAAAGTCCAGAAGGCGGCATGGCGGTCGAACTGATAAATCCCAGCAGCAAAACCATAGCCCCGGTAGCATTATATTTGAAGTAGTTCCCGACATGATAAATGCTCTTATTCTGAAAAACCCTGTAAAGCTGGTTAAACTGAAAGAAAAGGCTTGATTTCACAAAAGCATGAAGAATAACATGCAGAACTGCAGCGTAGTAGCCTATACCACCGGCAGCAACACCCAGCATCACAATTCCCATATGCTCGATACCCGAGTAGGCAAGCATTCGCTTAATATTCTTCACTTTCATCATATACACCGTTGCCACAAACAACGACAGAAAAGCCGCCGATCCTACTACCAGCTGCGCCCAATGCAGCAAAGGCGTATTGGCAACCACAATGTAAAAGCGGAAAATCCCGACGAAACCCAGGTTCATCAGCACGCTTGCAAGTAAAGCCCCGGCAGGTGCAGGCGCTGTGTCCTTGGCATCTATCCCGGCTGTAAACATAGGCACTAAGCCCAGTTTAGCAGTAAATCCCGTGAAAATAAACAGGAAGGCCATCCTGAGCCATACCGGATTTAACTGATCGCTTTTTGCCAGCAGGTTACTGAATGAAAGATCATCGCTCCCGGCATGCTGCAACGAAAGGCTCAGGAATAATATTCCTATAAAAATGAATGTGATACTGATAGCGCAGATAAATACATATTTCCAGGTTCCCTCAAGTGCCAGTTTGTTCCGATGATGATATATCAGTGCCGATGCACTCAAGGTAGTTATCTCTGTAAAAATCCAGGTAACGGCAATGTGATTCGAAAGATAACCGGCACTGATGGCCGCTATCAGCAATACCAGAGCTGCAAGGTAAATTGCACGGGTTTGCGCGTTCTCATGATGGTTTTCGATATAAATCCGACTGTGCATTGCAGCCGGAACGGCAACAATGCTTAATGTGATCAACAGTATAATCCCTAATGAATCGTAGGTAAAATAGACCCATTCGGTAACATTATTATGCATGAAAGCATGAATCGTCAGCAACCATTGCATCACCAGGAAAAGAGCGACCAGCAGATATCCAAATGTTTTGTTCCTGTTAAAAAACGAGGTAACAGCAATTACAAGCGTTCCTATCAAATATATTCCAATCATCTGTATCCTTGCTTATTGTTAATAATCTTTCAAATTACTCAACTGATCCACATCTACATCCTTAAACACATCCCCGATTTTATTCAGGAATATCCCAAGAATGAGTACACTGGCAAAAATATCAAGTAAAATACCGAGGTTCACCAGCATAGGCATTTCGTTTCCAACTGCAAGCGAAAGCACAAAAACACCATTTTCGATTACCATATACCCCATAACATGCGTAATGATCTTCCTTCGGGTCGCGATGAGGTAAAGGCCAAAAAATAAAGTCGAAAGTGCAACCACAAAGAAAATCTTATCGAGGTGAGTATCTTTTATAGTATTGGAAATCAGTATGGTAATCACAACAATAAATGTAGTTATTACAAGTGATACAAAATTCGGAAGGAAAGGCTCCGCTTCTCGGGTAATATTATTCCGTTTAAGCAGGTAAGCAAGAAACATTGGAACTGCCACAGACTTAAAAACAATAGTTTCAAGCAAAATAAGCACCAGGTTAAGCGTATTGATTTCGTTTAATTGTATGAAAACTACGAAAAACAACAGCACTCCCTGCAATGCCAGTACTTTGATATAAGTCATCAGCCGGTTGGCGATGGCCATATAAAAAAGTGTTATTATAAAAGTTATCAGAAGTACATGTATCATTGTATGAATCTGTATTTAAGCATTTTACATAAATTTTTGCAGTATCAGTAATACACCGAAAAAAATAAGAAGGCTCACCGATGTAAGCGCAACAATAAACTGAGGATTGTGACTCATCCTGAACCTCGCCATAAACGATTCGATAAGTCCGATTGTAACTGCCATAAGGAATTGCATGACGAAAAACGCAGGAATGGCATATTCGTAAGGAATTACACCAATGAAAAGATTCACTATGAGTGCTCCATAGATTGCAAATTTGAGGTAGCCCGCTGTGAAAATAAGGCCGAGATCGAAGCCACTGTTATCTAAAATCATAACTTCATGGATCATGGTCAGTTCGAGGTGAGTTTTCGGATCGTCAATCGGCATTCGGCTGCTTTCGATCATGGCGATCATGAGTAGTACAAATGTTGCCAGGGCAGCCAGGGCATAACTGATTTGTGAACCAATATGAAGTGCCGAAAATATTTCCTGGAACGAAGTATGCCCTGACAACAAGGCGAGCGATCCCATCAGTATGAAAAATGCAGGCTCGGCAAACATCGAGTACAAAGCTTCGCGGCTGGCTCCCATGCCTTCGAAACTGCTTCCCGTATCCATTGCTGCGATTATGCTGAAGAATTTCCCTAATGCAAGCACATAGGCAAAAAAGATAAAATCACCATTAAAGCTTAAAACACCTTGCGAACGGCCAAACGGGACAACCAGCATTGCCATGATTACAGAAGCAAAATATATGGTCGGTGCAATCTGAAAAATAAAACTCGTGGTTTCGCTGTACACAACACCTTTCCGGAACAAACGGATCACATCCAATATGGGCTGCATTATTCCCGGCCCTTTGCGGCCCGACGCGAGACTCTTTGTACGGATAACGATACCCGTAAAAAAGATCGCAGCCATGACAATTAACAATACACTCAGCATAGTTATAAATGTTTTAGGAAGTCGAGAAATGAATATATGCTTTCGTAAAGAAACGGGATACTTAACACGGCCAGTATAAAAATTATCCCGTACAGAATGTAGAATTGCAGTCTGCCATTGTTCAGGAAAACGAACCGTCCCATAAAAGATTTATTTGACTTCAACGGACCGTCAATTAACCATTTTTCAACTTTATCATACGGATGTGTAAGGTGATGTTTTCCTTCTTTCGGAAATATTCCGTGAATTTCATCTTCATGCTTACCAACTATCAGGAAGGGAGCGAACAGTTTGCTGTAAGTCCGAACAAACGATCCGGCGGTATATTGCAATTTCGGAGTCGGGGCAATATACCCGCAGCCCCAGGTTGGGCTGGTTTCGATTTTACGATGGCTCAATAAAAATCTTCGGATTAATAACAAACTGATAATGAGCAGAATAAAAATCCAGGCTGCCAGGCTGATAGGTTGTAAAGCTGCAAATGCGTTTACTTGTGCAAAGTGAACCGGCGCATACAATACATCAGTATATAGATTCAGCGGCTGTGATAACAGATTAATAAATGCCATTGGAAAAATTCCGATCAGGATAATAACCGCTGCAAGCACATACATAGGTAAAAGTTGCAAAAAAGGGACTTCCCTGCAGGAATCAGGTAGCTTCTGACGTTCCGTTCCAAGGAAAACTACCCCGAATGCTTTGGTAAAACATAACAATGCTAATCCACCTATCAGAGCCAGTCCGGCAGTACAAAATATTGCAGCCAGTAACGAAACCAGGGTAGCATCCGAGAGCCAGTTATAAAGTCCGATGTAAATAATAAATTCCGAGATAAATCCGTTGAACGGAGGAATCCCTGAAATGGCGATGGCAGCGATTAAAAACAGTATGCTTGTCTGAGGCATACGCCTGACCAATCCTCCAAGTTTTTCAATATCCATGGTATGTGTTGCCTGGTAAACATTTCCGGCAGCATAAAACAGCAGAGACTTAAAAAGCGCGTGGTTCAGCGTGTGCAGAAGTGCTCCTGCAATTCCAAGCATGGCTAAAACTTCGTTGCCGTTTCCAATACCGATACATCCGATTCCGATTCCAATACCGATAATTCCGATATTTTCGATGCTGTGATAGGCCAGTAGTTTTTTCAGATTATGCTGAATAATGGCAAGCATTACGCCATATACTCCCGATAACAGGGAAATTGCTAAAATAAGGTATCCGACAGTGACGAAATCAGTTTTTACAACCAGCAGCATTCGGAGTATTCCAAAAATGCCGATTTTTATGATTACGCCCGACATCATCCCCGAAACATGCGACGGTGCAGCCGGATGTGCATAAGGTAACCAGGTGTGAAATGGTACAAATCCCGCCTTTATGGCAAAAGCAATAAAAAAGAAAATAAAAAGCATCAGCGATGCCGGGCCGGGAAGCGAAGCCGAGTAAGCTGTAATTGCCTGAAAATCATAACTCCCGGTTTTATTGGCCACCCAAATAAATCCGATCATCAGGAAGATGATCGAAAAATGAGCTTGTATCAAGTAATTGATCCCGGCTTTGATGGTTGCTATATGCTCATGATCAAAAATAATTACCAAAAAGGAAGCTATTGCCAGAACTTCCCATGCGATCAAAAACACAAAGCTATTCTGGATAACACAAACGCTTAATATCGCGGCATGTTGTAATAACAAAGCTATACTATGCAATGTCAGGTTGTTACGTTGCTCTTTGTAGGCTTTCATATAGAACAGAGCGTAGAAACCACCGGTTACAAATACCATGTTGATAACCATAATAAACCACCCTGACAAAGCATCAATCCGGATTGGAATTTCGCCGGTAACGAAACTTCCGGGCAAAATAAAATTATAATTGATTCCTAGTAAACTGTTAACGGCAAAGTAGCCCGACAGTATCGCATTTATAAAAAGTAATACAAATGCCGCAATTCCTTTTCCCTTCACCTTTAAAAAGGGAATGAGAAGCATGCCTGCAAAAGGCATCAGGACAAATGCAGCAATCAGGTTCATGAAACAATATTAAAGACTGTGAGAATAAACATGGCAAGGATAAAAACTATGCCGTACAGTACATATGACTGTATGCGTCCGTTCTGGATAAAGCTGAAGTAATTAACCGAATAGTTCCACCGCGAAAGAATCGGGTCAATCAGGTGATGTTCGAAAAAATCATGGTAATGAGAAACATACGATCTTTCAGAAGGAAAAATTTCGCCTTTCCCTAGTTCATCATAACGTTTCCTCTCGATGAGCATAAAATTAAATATTTTACCCAGAGGCTTGGAAAACGATTTGCCGGTATATTGCTGCCGGCTGTTTGGCGTTACATACCCGCATCCCCAGGTTACGTCCCGGCGCTGTGATCGGGTTTTCAATGTTTGTGAACGGATAAGCCATATCATACCAGTGACACCAATAAGGAGCATCGAATACAGGCTTATGTCCGATATTGTCCCGCTCAATCCGGCGAGTAACAAGGGATCATTCTGAATAGGGTTCAATATGGTGAGCGAAGTTCCAATCAGTTGCATATAAAACTGTGGTAGAAAGGCAACACTGAGCATTATAGCAACAATAACATATTGAGGTACGAGCATAATCAACGAAACCTCATGAGGTTTGTGAGGAAGATCGGTCCGGGCTTGCCCTAAAAATATAGTTCCGAAAGTTTTCGTAAATGTTAACACTGATAATCCACCGATCACACTCAGTCCGGCCAGTGAGAGCACAAAAAGTATTATCTGGCTTATACTGTTCGATTGAATCCCCTCGATAAGCCCGATGTAAATAATGAATTCGGACACAAAACCGTTAAAAGGCGGTAGTCCGCCAATGGCAACGGCACCTACAAGGAAAAGTGCTGCAGTCTTTGGCATCGATTTGATCAATCCACCCAGTTTCTCCATATCGCGTGTATGAGTTTGCTGATATACCGATCCGGCTGAATAAAACAGCAGCGATTTGAATAATGAATGATTGAGTACATGCAGCAAAGCCCCGCCAAACCCAAGGAAATACATTATTGCAGAACCATTTCCTATTCCAATCATTCCGATACCGATACCAATACCGATAATTCCGATATTTTCGATTGTACAATATGCAAGCATCTTTTTAAAATCCCTGTGAACTGCAGCATTCAGGATTCCATATATCCCTGTCAGCACAGCAAGTGAAAGTATAATTTCACCTAGCAGGATAAAATCAGATTGAAGGAAAGAAATCATCCTGAATATTCCGTAAATGCCCAGTTTCACGATAACTCCCGACATTACCCCAGAAATATGCGAAGGTGCTGCCGGATGGGCATGAGGAAGCCAACTGTGCATCGGAATAAATCCGGCTTTCAGACCAAATCCTGCAAAAAATACCAGGAATAGCCATATATTGTTGTTCGATTGAAAAAAGCTCCGGATAGCATCGAAGCTAAATGAACCGGTCGAACTATAAACCCAGAGAAAACCAACTGTAAGAAAAACCACACTGATATGCATCTGAACCAGGTAGTTAATTCCAGCTTTTATGGTTTGGGTTTTATGATGATCGAAAACGACCAGAAGCATTGATGTTAAGGACATTACTTCCCATGCAAGCAGAAATGCAAAACCATTTTGCAACATACATACCCAAACCATCGACAAATGAAACAAAATGAAAAGCGACCAATGGAGAATGAGTTTTGAAGCCGGGTTGGTATAAGCTTTCAGGTAGCCCGATCCATAAAAAACTCCGGTTAAGGAAGTAAAATTGATGATAATAATAAACCAGGCCGAAAGCCCGTCAATACGTAACAGAATATCTCCCAGGAAAGATCCGGCATAAACCGAAAACTCTACTGTAGTTCCACCCAATGCAGGCAGAGCGAGCCATGAAGTGATCAGGACATTAACCAGCACTGCGAACGCAGCTGTGTAAGCTTTGAGGGCAGAGGGGATAAAAAAAAGTGCGAGAATTGCCAGAAGAGTAACGATCCAACTCACAGTAACCATTTCCATCATGATCGGGAAACTTTTATGCTAATCTTAAAAGCAGGCAAATTTATGGAAAAATGTCGGGTTATGGGTAAGTTATTTTAGTGCAAGCCTTTCTGAAAAGTGTCTGAACAACCATGGGGTGAATCAAATTGTTTAACGTCGAAAATCCATTTTACCCCATGGTTGTCTGACACTTTTAGCGGCAACAATCAGTGCATTAGCTAAATAAGCCGAATTCCGGAAGGTGTGCAGACACTAATACAAAAGGGGTTGGTAAGTTTTATTACACAAAATGAATTCTGAAACGGAAGGTGTGCAGACACTTCACCCTTACCCAAATTTGCCATAATAAAGGCATCTATTCAAGGGCGAATGTCAGACACCTTCCAGAAATCTCAAGCACCTTGCTTATCTTCGCATCCTAATTGATTTATTCTTAAAATGACGATTCCACAATGGTTAAGCCGCACTGAACTGCTTATCGGCCCAGAAAAGATAAGGCTTCTACGCGAAAAGCATGTCCTTATTGCCGGTCTGGGCGGTGTCGGTGCAATGGCAGCTGAGCAGATATGCCGGGCCGGCATCGGAAAAATGACCATAATTGATGGTGATTCGGTTCATACAAGCAATCGTAATCGTCAGCTTTTAGCATTGAAAAGCACTGAAGGAATTGCCAAGACAGAAGTAATGAAACAGCGATTACTGGATATAAATCCTGACCTTCAGCTCATAGTGATAAACGAATATATGAAGGACGACCGAACCATTGAAATCCTGGAACAAGGCTATGATTATGTTGTGGATGCAATCGACACGCTTTCTCCAAAGGTTTTCTTCCTTTTTCACTGCGTGCGGCTGGGACTGCCCGTAGTAAGTTCAATGGGTGCAGGAGGCAAGTTTGATCCATCGCATATAATAGTTGCTGACATCAATGACTCATATAACTGTAAGCTTGCATATTACATGCGTAAACGGCTCCATAAAATGGGGGTCTGGACAGGGATAAAAGTGATTTTCTCGCCCGAAGTTGTCGAAAGGAGTTCAGTAATTTTGCAGGAAGGAGAATCGAATAAAAAATCGAATGTAGGAACCATTTCCTATATGCCGCCAGTATTCGGGTGTTTCTGTGCTTCGGTGGTGCTGAGAGATTTGATGGAGATTTGACTAAAAACATCCTATTTA
>JBGSUB010000044.1:0-5031 GCA_041753535.1 Lentimicrobiaceae bacterium | reverse complement strand
AAGCACTACGCACAACATAGTATATAAAAAATAGGCGGTGGTCGTACATAATTGAAAGCTTTGTCACCCGCACGTACATTCGTGTTGGTTGACAGGAACGAACCACGCAAATCGCCTACTTTTCATATACTTATCGTTAGCAACTAGTTGTAAAAACCGCGACAAGAGCAGTGTTTTAGAGAATTTGGACTGGTTGAATTGATTTGGCTTTTGAATAACCGAAAACGGAATAGTTGGAATCGTCAGCGAGAAAAAAACGCTTTGCATAGAATTGGAGGGTAAATGAGTTTAAAGCGGACTGGGATTTTTAACGCCATGCAGTTGAGCAAATCCGAGCAGAGAATTTTATCGAAAATATTCACTAATTCATTCCAAACGCATGACAATTCAGTTTGAAGCTAACCACAATCGATCAAATGAACCTCAGTACTATACCATTGCAAGCATCTAAAGTTTGTAATTTCCAAGTTTTAATGACGTGAAAATCTTATTGTGTTTAGGTGTTTTAACAGCTCGTCTTTCTTTACATCCTTTATTTTTTCCCATTTCCCCTTTTTATATCGTATATTTGTACCTATGAATTTGATTATTACTATTGTTAAAAGTCTGAGAAAATGTATTCAAATACTGACACTCAAACACAATTACTTAAATTTGAAATTCGGGAGGATGACCACCCGCCTTAGGTAACATAGTTGATTCAGCTATTTTAAATATTATATACTATTATTTCACATTAAAAACCAAAACAAAATGAAAACTTCACTTCAAAAATTCTTACTTTCTTTGGTTCTTTTATTAGTCGTTGCCTTTACTGCCAAGGCTCAAATTGGCCCCGTGACAGTAAATTGGACAGATTATTGTTCTCCGGTGGGAACCACCCATCACTATCATATATACCTGTACGTTTATCACATTCCTTCTAATACTAATATATTGGTAAAGGAAGATCAGAAACCACATTATATAGATGGAGTAGAATATCAACAGATAGATTTTGACTGTGAAAAGGATGAAGTTGCAGCAAATTATAAGTTGGTAGCTGTAGTGGAACGACATACTTCAGATTGCAGCTCTACCATAAGTTCTGGTTATACCATAACATCTCCAATCCGCTGTGCTGATCTCTATGGTGGGCAAGAGTTAAATGTGAATATGTACTGTGAATAAAATCCTTCGATTTTTGATTTTTTTACCGGGAATCCGGAGCCTGCAATTTATCATCCTATTTTACATTATACCGATAAATGGTTACTCTCAAAAGCAAGCTAACTATTGGTTTTTCGGAGAGATGGCAGGTTTGAATTTCAATTCCGGGTCCCCGGTAGTAGTGTCTGGTGCGCTGATGGCGGTTGGTGGAGGAGCAGCAATCAGCGACTCCATAGGGAATTTAATGTTTTACTCGAATGGAGAAAAAATTTGGGATAAAACGAACCAGATCATGACTAATGGAGATGGATTATATGGTAACGATGCCAGTGCCCAGGCAGCGTTGATTGTCCCCAAGCCCGGAAGCAAAACTATATTTTACCTGTTTACTACTGATAAGTCGCCAGAACCGCTGTATCCAAATCCAAAAGGGGTTCACTATAATGTCATTGATATGGGCAGTGGCAATGGCGTGGTGTTACAAAAAAATATCCCTTTACTGGCTGCCAGCGATGCCGTGGAACAGATAACGGCCGTTTATCATGCTAACATGCAGGATGTGTGGGTTATAGTGCGTAAATACAATAGTGACAAGTTTGCTTCATTCCTTGTAACAAAATCCGGGGTAAACCTTACACCGGTTTTAAGTCCGGTTGGTAAGTACCTCACTTTAGCCTATAATATAGAGGGAGCCATGAAGGTTTCGCCTGATGGAAAGAACTTGTTTCTGCCTATGCCGAGTGGCTCAAGTGGTGGGTGGGATTCAATTCACCGATGCAAATTTGACTACAATACGGGTATAGTTTCTCCACTTTATATTTTCAAGAGTTCTATAAATGGTGTGCCTTTACTTAACCAACCTTACGGTGTTGAATTTTCTGCAGATTCAAGATTTGTATATTTTACGGACCTTGCGCATCAGGATCAGCACCCACTGGTTCAATATGATCTAATCCAACCTACAGAACAATCCTTTTTAAATTCCGTGGAGATAATTGGAACTGGCATAAACGGTGCGTTGCAAATAGCTCCTGATGGGAAAATTTACGGTTGCAGGTCGGAAAAACCGTATCTGAGTGTGATCAATAATCCTGAAAACAAGGGAATCGCCTGCAATCTTGTGCCTGAAGCAATTTACCTAAACGGGATGCAATGCAAGTTCGGCCTTCCCCAGTTCATCCAGTCCTACTTCCTCCGTTTCGATTATACAGGCACCTGTGCCGGTTCCCCTTTTGCTTTTACCCCTAATTTTAATCCCGTTCCTGATAGCATTCACTGGAACTTTGGCGATCCGGGAAGTGGTATATACGATACTACCACCCAGCTAAGCCCAACGCATGTGTTCGCACAGGGAGGCAGTTATACAGTTAACGTGTTTGTTCGCTACCCGGATGGGCGCACTGAGCAAACCTCGCGCATTGTAACTGTGGCCGGATTACCAGCTCCAAACCTTGGTCCGGATATTACCGTTTGCCAAGGCACAAGCGTAACGTTGAACCCCGGCAGTTTTGCTAATTATACATGGAGTAACGGCACCCTGGGGCAAACAATTACCGTTGCCGACACCGGCCGGTATTGGGTTGAAGTGGTTAACGATACCGGCTGCATAAACCGCGATACGCTTCAATTGCAGTGGTTTGCGCAACCCAGCCTTGATGAAACCAACCTTACCATTTCGCCCACCACCTGCAACCAAAGCACCGGTGCCATTACCGGCTTGCAGGTAAACGCCTTGCAGCCCTATACCGTGACCTGGAAAAACGGCAGCGGCAACATTCTTGGAACAACACCCGACCTGTACCACCTGCCTGTGGATAATTATACCTTGTGGGTAAGCGATTCGGCAGGCTGTAACACACCTGTTAAAACCTATACCATTCATAATGTAGGCGATACGCTGATCCTTTCGGTGGATAATTCAGCGGCTCACTGCGCCCGGCCCGATGGAAGTATACAAATAAACGCCACTTCGGGGCTTACGGAAATGCTGCAATATTCGCTCAATGGCACCGACTGGTTTTCAAATGGCGGTTTGTTTAGCCAGGTGGCACCCGGCAGCTACCAGGTATGGGTAAAAGATTCGCTCGGATGCAAAAAAGTGTACGACGGAAACCCTGTGGTGATTTCCAATATTCCCGGCCCGGTGGTGCAACCACTCACAGTTGTGCCCGAAACCGGCGGACAAAGCAACGGAAGCATCAGCATCACAGCCACATCTGCTGGCGATACCGTCTGGTATTCAATCAACGGCGGCACACCCCAGCCGAATAACGGTTTGTTCGGCAACCTGTCAGCAGGAAGTTATTCACTTACGGTAGCCGATGCTTTTGGCTGCGATACCACGTTTACAGTCACCCTTACAAACCTGCCGTTGATACACCTCGAAGCCATTGCCGGCGACGGCAGCGCCTGCCTTGGCAATGTGGCTGTGGTTCCTTTGCTGGCCAATAATTTCAACGCAGTGCAGTCGTTCAGTGCCACGCTATATTACGATCCGGCCATTGTTACCTGCCAGAATAAACTGAATACTGATCCTTTGTTGTTCGATTCGCTTAAAGTGGACCTTATCCCCGCCCTTGGACAGGTGAATATTTCGTGGAATGGGAACAATCCGGTATCATTAACCAGCGGTTCTACTTTAACCGAACTGAGTTTTGCATCCGTACTTACAGGCCAGAGCAATGTGAGTTGGGAACCAGCCCCCGGCATATGCCGGTTTATTGACAGCCTCGGAAGCAGCATACCCGCAACTTTGCTACCCGGACAAGTGAAAGTGTACAGTATTCCGAAAGCAAACCTTAACAATCCGAAACCGGTTTGCGAAGGCGATGATCTACTTATCAAGCCCACCTACCAGCCCGGCACCGGCAATGGAACCATCACCTGGTCCTGGACAGGCCCGGAAGGATTTACCAGTGACAAACAATTAGTTTATTTTCCCGTTACCAAAGCGGAGCAGTCGGGAACTTACACTATTACCTTGAGCGATACCAACTACTGCACCAGCACAATAACTGCAGAAGCAATAATTATTCCCACTCCCAAAGCATCGTTTGCCGGGCAGGACACCTTGTACCTCGATCCCGGAAGCGACCTCGATGCAGGCGATGGATTTGATACCTATGCCTGGAATACCGGCGACAGCACCCAAATAATCCGCACCGGGGCGGAAGGCTGGTATTTGGTTACTTTAAAAGATGGCAAATGCTCAGCAACGGATTCAACTTATATTACAACTCCATACGCGCCGCTGTACCTTCCAAACGCTTTTACACCCGACGGTGACAGGTTGAATGATATTTTACGTCCTGTTACCAATCCCGACCAGCTCACGACTTACAGCATGTATATTTACAATCGCTGGGGTGGACTTATTTTCGAATCCCACAATCCTTCCGTTGGCTGGGACGGGCATTGCAGCGGTGGTCTTTGTCCGGCAGGTGCTTATATTTATGTGGTGAAATATGGAAGTAAATCAGCTACTTTGAATAAGAAGGAAAGAGTGATGAGGGGGATGGTTACTTTGGTTAGGTAGTTTGTTATTTCGTTCTTGGCTCTGAAAATGCCAGATGTCTCAGCCAAAGAGAAATTACCAGCCAAGATAAACAACCAGTTGCTAACAAACGCTATAGCAAATGCGGGTTTGCGTGTTCGTTGAAACATTTGAAATCTTTACATACATTTGTGCTGGCAGACAGTTGAGCAACAATTTATTCCCGCACTTGCCATAGCGTCGGCCGTTAGCAACTAGCTTAAGACGCTCGGCAAATCACAGACAATCAGTATATTGACACGTTTTCACGTTCTTTGAAAATTCATCCTGACAGAAAAGTCCAAACTTGAAATAGCAGAATTCCGTCCCCGACAACTTTCACTTTTCGA
>JBGSUB010000043.1:0-11496 GCA_041753535.1 Lentimicrobiaceae bacterium | reverse complement strand
AATTTAATTCTTGAACTTTTCATGAATTAAATATACAAAATATATCCGGCTGATAATCAGATTTATATGAAATGTTATAAACACTATATTGTTGATAATCATAAAATTAAAGAGGCTGCCCTTTTGAGACAGCCTCTTTTTATTTTGTTTTTGGTTGATAATATTAATCAGCTTTTAATATCCGTATGGTATTGCTTATTTCGCCACCGGTTGCTTGTATCCGCAGTTTGCACATGTAATATCCTTTTGCCAGTTGCGAAGCATCAAGATTTACCTCATTGTAACCGGCATTCATATTTCCGGCAGCGATATTTTTAACAAGTTGACCTGATGAGCTGTACACTTCAATTATTGCATTTCCTGTTTCAGGAGTATAAATACTGAGCTTGGTCGAAGTTACGAATGGATTAGGATAATTACTGAGCTTCAGTGATGGGCTGTTATATTTTAATACCGGTGAAGCAAAACTCAATCCGCTTACTTCCTGGTTTGAAGTGTTCATCAGGCTGGTATTACCATCAAGGCTGAGGGTAGCTGTCATTCCCTGTTTGAAGGCTTCGGTGCTTGTGCCGTGAATTGTGATGAATGTTTCGCCTTCGTTAAAATTAATGGGTTCAGTACTAGGATCTCCCCATACAATACGGATTTGACCATTCTCAATATTATACTGGTAATTGGCTCCCTTGAATTCAATGGTTTCAATATTCATTAATTCTTCAGGATAGTTGATAAGGATACCGGCACCGTTGATCGAAAGGTCATTGTGAGTCAGTATTCTTGTGGTGAACGGTTCGCCGCTGGTAACATTGATTGCACCTTCCTGTGCTACAGGTAAAGCTGGTGTATTGTTAACAGTTGGTACGAATGTACCCCCAACATCACCTGAACAGGTACCGCCTGTGCCTTTTGGTACACCATCTTTCAGGTTGGATATGGTAAAGTATTGACTTTCAAAAGTCCATGGACCAATCGGGAATGCCGTATTGAAAAGTATATGGGATACAATCAGGTTGTAATCGGACCAGGTTATAGAATTGCTTCCGTTTACATCTGATCCAAGGAATTGGATGGGTGTAAACTGGTAAAAACCAATAATGTTTAAGAAAACTAAAGTCGCATCAAGAAAAGTTACTCCACCTCCAGCTTGAGTTTTTGTGCATGTAAGACTATAGTTGCCGTTAGAAACATTCAGAAACTCGTAAAATCCATTCCCACCAGTAACATAGGTTTGAATACCTCCGTTATCCAGATTCTTTAGCATTACATTAACGTTATTTATTGGTCTGGTTGAATCGCCCTGGTATAGGACTTTGCCATCAACATTTAAAGCTTTAACAGTTTGAACTGATAGCATGGCTATCAATATAAGTGCTAGAGAGGTAATAATTTTTTTCATGGTGTGGTTTTTGGATTAGTTTTATTTATTAAATGGACTGATATTTGTTTAGGATTTTATGTTTTTTCTGAAATGTTTTTGAAGATTTGTTACAGTCAAAAAACACTTTCCCTTGATGTGCTACATGTCTTTATCCATTTTTTACAAAAAGGTAATACGGATTTTAGAAATTATTTTCAAAAAGTTTCAAATTTGTGTGATATTTGCAGATGGATTGAATGCGGAAACCAACGTTTTTCATTAAATCTTCTCTTAAAAGTTATATTTGTTAATAAGTTTGCAATATCATAAAATGTTGAATAACAGTAAGATAAACATTATTTTTAAAAAAAATCAAAAAAAGATCTCAGAATGGTATTACCTTTTTCTAAAATCCGGATAATATAGCAAGTGATGATCCATTATTCTGACGAAGCCATACAGGAAGGACTGAGATTAAGAAGTGATTATATCATTAATTTCATATACAAGGAATTTTTTCCATTGATACGATTCCTTGTTGTTCAGAATGGTGGATCTGGCGAAGATGCGGAGGATATTTTTCAGGATGGTATAATTATCATTTACAATAAAATTAGCATTAACCAATTTGTATTAACCAGTTCTTTTAAAACTTACATGTATTCGGTTTGCCGGAATCTATGGCTGCAGAAGCTTAATAAGCGGAAAGCGGTTTTTGACAAACTTACTGATGTTGAAGAGTATATCGACCTTCCACAGACATTTCTTAACGAAGCATCTGTTGAAGAGGCTGAAATGCACAGGATTATTCAGATACATTTTTTGTCATTAAACGAAGATTGTCAGAAGGTGCTCAGGCTCTTTACGAAAGATATTCCGTTGCGCGATATTGCTTCAATAATGGGTTACAGAACCGAAAATTACGCCAAAACCAGAAAATACATGTGTAAGGAAGAATTAAAAAAGCGTATCGCTGACGACCCACGAAGTCAAAAATTTTTAAAAAGATGACAAACAATTTTAAACATTCGGCCAGCATTGAGCAATATCTTGCCAATGAGATGGCTCCTGCCGAGCGGGCAGCCTTTACTAACGAACTCAGGTCGAACCAGGAACTGAGCCAGGAGCTGAAGCTCGCACAAAGTATCGATTCTGCTATCTATAATGATGATATTATTGATTTGCGACGAAAACTAATAGCTGCAATTAATACAGGCCGCGATATTAAGGCAGAAGTTCCGGTTGTTAGCATGAATAGCAGGAAATGGTGGTATGCAGCTGCATCGCTGCTGGCATTGTGCGCAGTTACCGCAACTCTATATCTGCAAACAAACCGAAATATTTCAAGTGATTCGCTTTTTACCCAATATTACAACTCGGAGAATATAGTTGATTTGACACGTGGTGATGAAAATATAGTTGAAGCGGTAATCAAATTTCAGCAAAAGGATTACAATACGGCCTCTGAATTATTTAATCGTATTCTCATAAAAGATAATTCAAATATTGCTGTATGGTTCTACTATGGCATCGCGAATATTGAAACAATGAATTACGAAAACTCGATAAAAGCTTTCACTACCATAATAAAACACAACGACAACCTTTATATCGAACATGCAGAATGGTATCTTGGGCTTTGCTACCTTAAGAACAACCAAAAGGATAAAGCAATCGATCAGTTTGTGGTTGTTGCATCCAATCCTGATAATTATCACCGGCAGGAAGCCAAAAATATTTTAGATAAATTGCAGCTCAAATAATTACTTTCCCACACCCTGTTAATACAAAAAGCCGGCGCCAGCCGGCTTTTTTATTGTGTTTAACTATGCTGTAAACAGGATAAATTTCCGCACATCAAATCATGGGGCTGAAGCCCATACCGTTATGGCTTTCAATATTCCCCTTCCTGAAGGTCGGCTAAGAAAGTGCGGTGATTTATCTTACTCAAGGTATAAAATAAAAACCCCGGCTTTTTGGCCAGGGTATTTAAGGTATTTTGACGCATTCGGTTATTTAATCAGTTCATCCGATCCAAGCAGCAGGTCAATGTATTGACCACGTTTGTAAACAAACGGGTCTTTCAGCTCTTTTTTAGAAAGTTTACCTTTAAAATCAGATAAGGAAGTGAATTTTTTCGATTCCATCCACGCTTCCATATCACTCAGCATGGTTGCAATATGCTCAGGTTTGTGCTTGTAAAGGGTACTGACTACTTGCACACAATCGGCTCCGGCCAGTATCATTTTAATTACATCATTGCCCTGGTATATTCCCGTGTTGCCACAAACCTGTGCTTTCAAATTTCCGTACAGCAATCCTGCATATCTGAGTGTAAGGCGGTAATCACCTTCATGGCTCAGATAAAACGGAGCAATATGTTTTATCTCCTGAACATTAATTTCTGGCTCGAACATACGGTTAAATATCACCACAGCATTTGCTCCGGCTTTATCGAGACGCGAAATAAAGTTAAGTGGGTTTGAATAAAAAGAACTGAGTTTAACACTTACAGGAATAGAAATTTTTGATTTTATAGTTTTAACCAGGTCAAGATGAGCTTCTTCCATCGAACGGCCATCGAACTCAAAGTCGCCGGGAACGAAATAGAAATTTAATTCAAGACCGTCAACTCCTGTCTTTTCAATCAGCCTGGCATATTCGAGCCATGTATTGTCATAAAGGCAATTAAGGCTGGCAATTACAGGAATGCCTAACGTTTCTTTTGCTTTCCGTAAATTCACAAGATGAGCTTCGGGGCCAGCATGTTGAAGTTTCGGGTACAGGCTTGTCATTTCAGCATGAACGCCGCCCATAGCTTCAAGCTGATCGTCGAATTGAGCACTTTCGAGGTTTATCTGCTCCTCGAACAGGGTTTTGTAAACAACAGCTGCGGCTCCGGCTTTTTCCAGCTTAATAAGTGTATTCAGGTCTGCCGACATACTGCTTGCACCTGCAATAATGGGATTTTTAAGTGCAATTCCCATATAATTTGTGGCAAGGTTAATCATAAGTTTTCCTCCAACAAGTTTTATAAATGAAATTTAAATTTTGTTCTCCGGTTTTTGAATCCGGAAAATTACTAAAATTTTTGGATATAGGTATTGAAATACCTGAACATTTTTTAACGTTAAATAATTTGAGTAAGCGTATACCGGATTTTCCATATTAACTTTCTGATAATTATCCGTCTTCTAATCTATAATCGTTTTAAATTAGCCTTCCATGGTGTATTTTCTACAATAATTAACCCTCATTTCCTTATAAAAAAGTAATTTTGCACCGCTTTTAAGCTGAGTCTTTAAAGTATATATTTTTGATCCAATAATTTAATAATCAAACATATGAGTGAAAAAAAGAAATATGTAACCTGTGATGGTAATTACGCTGCCGCACATATTGCATACATGTTCAGTGAAGTAGCTGCAATTTATCCAATCACACCTTCATCAACTATGGCCGAATATGTTGATGAATGGGCAGCCTACGGACGTAAAAATATATTTGGCGAAACTGTCCGCGTTGTCGAAATGCAGAGCGAGGGTGGCGCTGCCGGTGCCGTACATGGTTCCATGCAGGCTGGTGCCCTTACAACAACATACACTGCGTCGCAGGGTTTACTGCTTATGATACCGAATATGTATAAAATGGCAGGTGAATTGTTGCCGGCAGTTTTCCATGTTTCGGCCCGTAGCCTTGCAGCACAGGCTCTGTCAATCTTTGGCGACCATAGCGACATTTATTCCACCCGTCAAACCGGATTTGCTATGCTGGCAACCGGAAGCGTGCAGGAAATAATGGATATTGCAGGTATTGCGCACCTTGCTGCAATCCGTTCACGCGTTCCATTTATGCATTTCTTTGATGGATTCCGTACTTCGCACGAAATTCAGAAAGTTGAATATCCTTCAAATGAAGATTTATCGAAGTTGCTCGATTACAACGCTTTAAAAGAATTCCGCGACCGTGCTCTCAATCCCGAGCATCCGGTAACCCGTGGTACAGCTCAGAATCCTGATATCTATTTCCAGAGCCGCGAAGCAGCTAATCTTTTCTACGATGCAGTTCCCGATATCGTTGAGGAATACATGCAGCACATAAGTAAAGCTACCGGACGTGAGTACCATCCATTCACCTATTACGGTGCTAAAGATGCTGAAAACATAGTTGTTGCAATGGGTTCAATTACTGAAACTTTAAAAGAAGTTATTGATCACCTCAATGCTAAAGGCGAAAAACTGGGTTTGATAAGCGTTCATTTGTATCGCCCGTTCTCACCAAAGTATTTCTTCAACGTTCTTCCGTCAACTGTTAAACGTATCTGTGTTCTTGACCGAACAAAAGAACCCGGCGCAACCGGCGATCCTCTGTATCTTGATATTCGTGATATTTTCTACGAAAAAGAAAACAAACCGATCATAATCGGCGGACGTTATGGCCTCAGTTCAAAAGATACTACACCTGCTATGATGATTTCAGTTTTCAATAACCTGAAACTGAATGAGCCTAAAAATCATTTCACTGTTGGTATAGTTGATGACGTTTCATTTACATCGCTACCGGTACTTCCTGAAGTTGATCTTTCAACCAAAGGTACATTCCAGGCTAAGTTTTATGGTTTAGGCTCAGATGGAACTGTTGGCGCCAACAAAAATTCAATAAAAATTATTGGTGAAAATACCGACAAATACGCCCAGGCATATTTTGCATACGATTCAAAGAAATCGGGTGGTATCACTACTTCGCACCTCCGTTTCGGCGACAACCCGATCCGTTCGCCTTACTTAGTAAATACTCCGGATTTTGTTGCCTGTCATGTTCCGGCATACCTGAACAAATATGATATGCTGAAAGGTCTGAAAAAAGGAGGAACTTTCCTTTTGAATAGTATATGGGATGCTGACGAAAGTCGCAACCGCCTGCCTGATAACATGAAAAAATACATGGCAGAGAATGAAATTAAATTCTTTATCATTAATGCCACGGCTATAGCCGAAGAAATTGGACTTGGTAACCGCACCAATACCATTCTTCAGGCTGCATTCTTCAAAATTTCGGGTGTGATTCCTTACGAACTCGCACTCACCGAAATGAAGAATGCCGTTAAAAAATCTTTTGGTCGCAAAGGCGAAGAAATCGTCCGTATGAATATCGAAGCAATCGATAAAGGTGCCGCTGTTACCGAAGTCAGTATCCCGACTGAATGGAAGAAAATTGAAGTTGCCGCTAAAAAAGACACACGCAATATTCCTGATTTTATCAAGAACATCGTTGAGCCAATCAACAGCATGAAAGGGGATGATTTACCGGTAAGTGCTTTCCTAGGCCGCGAAGACGGAACTTTCCCTGCCGGAACCGCTGCGTACGAAAAACGTGGTATTGCTGTTAATGTACCCGAATGGATTTCGGATAACTGTATTCAGTGTAACCAGTGTGCATTCGTTTGTCCTCATGCTGTTATACGTCCATTCCTGTTGAATGAAGCCGAACTTAAAGGTTTACCTGAAGGTACTGCAACTTTAAAAGCAGTTCCCAAAACCTTCGACGGACTTCAGTTCCGTATCCAGATAAGCCCGCTCGATTGCACCGGCTGCGGTAACTGTGCCGATGTTTGTCCTGCCAAAACCAAAGCTTTGGTTATGAAACCACTTGCCACTCAAATGGAACAGGATGCGCTGTGGGATTATCATGCAAAAAATGTTACTTACAAAGATACTCTCGCTCCCAAAGAGCAGAATGTTAAAAACAGCCAGTTTGCCCAACCACTGTTCGAGTTCTCGGGAGCTTGCGCAGGTTGCGGCGAAACACCATATGTTAAGCTGGTAACACAGCTTTTCGGCGATCGTATGATGGTCGCTAATGCCACGGGATGTTCGTCAATTTATGGCGGATCAGCACCTTCGACTCCATATACGACAAACGCAAATGGTTGCGGACCGGCATGGGCCAATTCACTTTTCGAAGACAATGCTGAATATGGATTCGGTATGGCAATGGGTATTGATAAACTTCGCAACCGTATTGCCGAACGGATGCAACTTATAATTAACGGCGATTACAAAACTGAACTTAAAGAAGCCTGTAAACTTTGGATAGCAGGGATGCACAATGCTCAGCTTTCGAAAGATGCTACAACTGCGGTACTGCCATTGCTCGAAGCAGCACAAACTAACCTTACCAAAGAACTGCTTGCTCTAAAGCAATACTTTATCAAGAAATCAGTATGGATGTTTGGCGGCGACGGATGGGCTTATGATATCGGTTATGGTGGCCTCGACCACGTACTTGCTTCGGGCGAAGATGTAAATGTGCTTGTACTGGATACCGAAGTGTATTCAAATACAGGTGGACAGGCTTCAAAATCAACCCCGGTTGGTGCGGTTGCCAAATTTGCAGCATCAGGGAAGAAGGTTCGCAAAAAAGACCTTGGTATGATGGCAATGAGTTATGGTTACGTTTATGTTGCGCAGGTTGCAATGGGTTCGAACCAAACCCAATACCTGAAAGCATTGCGCGAAGCAGAAGCTTACCCTGGCCCATCACTGATTATTGCATATTCGACCTGTATTAACCATGGATTACATGCAGGTATGGAAAAAGCTCAACAGCAGCAGGACGATGCCGTGAAAGCTGGTTACTGGGCTAATTACCGTTTCAACCCGATGCTTGAAGCTGAAGGAAAGAATCCGTTCCAACTTGATAGCAAAGAACCGGATTTCACCTTGTTCCACGACTTCCTGAAATCGGAAATGCGTTATACATCTTTGATGAAATCGTTCCCGGCCGAAGCTGTTGAACTTTTCAAAGCAGCCGAAGAAAACGCAAAATGGCGTTATAATAACTATAAGCGATTAGCTGCAATGGAATACGGTAAGTAATTCTGCCAGCTTTTTGAATTGTTAAAGCCGGGCTGCTTATGGGTAGACCGGCTTTTTCATTTGTTATGTTTTACAATACTCCGTAAGTTATTTTTACCGCAAAGGCGCAAAGCAATAGGTTACTGATTATTAGTGGACTGTAGGTTTTATGAACACTTCATAAAAGCCGAGGATCAGTTTGATGATTATATTTTATAAATTTGTAATTATCAATTCACAACCAAATTCGACATTCATGAGATATATTAACCGGATCAGTGCCATTCTCTTTTTGACTTTAACAGTTTCATTTATCAATGCACAGACACTTACCCCAAAACTTGTTTTTAATGAACATCCGCAAACCCACAATATGCATATCACTTCTGACGGGCAGTACCTGTATACATGCAACGGAGGGAAATCCGAATCAGGGCAGATCAGTAAATTTACCCTTGATGGAACTAAGATCGGCAGTTATATGATTGAGCTCGATATGCGATCGGTTATGTATAATCAAGCAGATAAGAAATTATATGTGAATACATATGGACAGAAATTGTATAAGATCAATGACCTGGTGCAAGGAGTCTACAGCGAAGTGTACGATTTCTCGGAGCGTGATGAGCAGTCAGCGCCAGCTTTAAGTCCTGATGGAAAACTTATTTATTTTATGGAATATGGGGAAGTGTACATTTACACGATGAAAAACAGGAAGTTAAAAACAACTTTATCCGGATTAAATACGGCTGACAATGCAGCCGAAGGCGGAACTGCAATAGCTGTGGATAGAAAATATATTTACAGTTGGAATGCCGGTCAGCAGACCGTGTATATCTATGATATGAAAGGAAAATACAAGAAATCCGTAAAACTTAAGCAGGGCGATTACGGTTTCTCGCTGTCGCATGCTAACGGGCTTTTATGGGTTTCGACGGATGGTGATTATGAAGAAGGAACCTGGTATGGGTATTTGGTGGAGTGAGGAGTGAGGAGTGAGGAGTGAGGGGAGAGGGGAGAATGGAGATGGGGAGAAGGGGAGATGGGGAGAAGGGAGAAGAGAGAGGGGAAGAAAGAAGCAAAAAAAATGAAATGGGCGGATCTTTTACAGAAACGCCCATTTTCATTTAGTGAGGTTTATGATGGTATTTATCTTATATCAAATTCATATGGCATCAGTGCCTGGATACCTTGCATACGGCTCATCCTGCTGAGGTACTGGTAATACGGATAGGCTGCACCCATCTCCTTTTTCAGTAATACAGAAGCATTATCCCCCGAAAAAGCTTCCATCAGTTGTTCGAAGGTGTCTTTCTGCTCAGGAAGATCAATGGTTCTGTAATCTTTAAGCTTGGCCAATTTAGCCGCTTCTTTGATAGCATCATTCAATCCACCGAATTCATCAATCAGCCCAAGGCGTTTTGCATCCACACCGCTCCATACACGGCCCTGTCCGATGCTGTCGACCTGGGCAACCGTCATTTTACGGCCTTCCGAAACATGGGAGATAAATGTGCTGTAAATGGTTTCAATATCATTTGTAATGATCATTCTTTCAGCATCATTCATGGGTCGGGTAACCGGAATGTAATCAGCGTAAGGATTTGTTTTAACATCGTCGAAAGTAATCCCGAGGTTTTTGTTAAACATCTCTTTCATATTCGGGATTATGCCGAAAACGCCTATAGATCCGGTGATGGTATTTGGATAAGCGAAAATTTTATCAGCAGCACAGGCAATATAATATCCTCCCGAAGCAGCAACATTTCCCATCGATACAACCACCGGTTTTGCTTTCTTTGTAAGCAACATTTCGCGCCATATAACATCCGATGCCAATGCGCTTCCACCGGGTGAATTTACACGGAGAACAACTGCCTTAACCTTGTCGTCAAGCCTTGCTTTGCGAATGGCTTTCGAAATGGTTTCCGAACCTATAGATTCATCATCACCTTCGCCACTGCCTATTGATCCGGTTGCATAAATTACAGCAATTTTATCACCGGAAGTTTTTTTATCGGCTTCAGGCGCATTGGCATATTTACCTAATTTCATCAGTTTCAGATCCTTGTTATCCTTCACTTCTACTCTGGTCTTGAGTTCATCAAGCACTTCGTCCTTGTATAGAAGTTTATCTACCATTTTAAAGCTTACTGCATCCTGGGGCGATTGTATCTTATATTCATTTGCCATTGCATTCAGGTCGGCAACAGGAATCTTGCGGCTATCTGAAATCCCCGCCAGCACATGATTCCACATTCCGGAAATAAAGGTAAGTGTCTGCTCTTTGTTTGCATCGCTCATTTTATCGAGTGTAAAAGGCTCTATGGCACTTTTGAATTTTCCATGACGGATCACCTGGGGTTCGACATCAATTTTTTCGAGCAATCCTTTGAAAAACATTACCTGGCCGATCATACCTTTAAATTCCATATCACCGGCCGGATTGAGGTAAATTTTGTCTGAGACCGATGCCAGGTAGTAAGATTTCTGAGTGAATGCCTCAGAATAAGAAACGATGAATTTGCCTGATTTTTTAAAATCAATCAGCGCATTGCGGATTTCTTCCAGCGTAGCCTGTCCAGCAGGAATATCAGTAAGTTCAAGGAAAATTCCTTTTACTTTCGAATCCGCTGAAGCTTTTTTCAGGTTGCTGACAATTTCATTTAACCCAAGTTGTTTACCCATATCCGGTTGGCTGAAATTGAAGTGCGCAAAAGGATTTTCGGAAGAACGGTCGCTTATTGGCTGATCGAGCGTAAGCATCAGTATCGTTTTGTCGGGAACCGTAACAGTCTCCTTTTTCCCGACTGAAACGGCAGAAACGATAATGCCTAAAAAGATGATAAACACTAATAAACTTGCCAGGATAAAACCCAGCATGGATGCAAAAGTGAACTTGAAAAATTGTTTCATTTTTATGGCTGTTTTAGATTTAAACTGTAAGACGGTTAATTTTGCACGAAGTTACAGAAAATGTATTGATTTTTGGATACAGGAATTTATGGATATTGTTTGACATGGGTGAAATAGAAAATTGTTAACAGAAAATAGTTTATCATTTCTAATTCCCATTAATTATTAACTAACGAAAACTGTTTAAAACTTATAGCTCTATTCTGTATCACGATTTAATCTCAAATTGTACCTTTGACCCTAAGGCAATTTGTATGGCTAAAGTATATTTTTCAACCGGAAGCAACCTGGGTAACAGGTTAGCTTCATTAGTAAAAGCAGCAAAACTGATTGATACCGTTATTGGTAAGGTGATTGCCGTTTCAC